>NZ_CP081497.1:1404481-2808962 GCF_019774615.1 Streptomyces sp. BHT-5-2
TCAGACCCAGTTCGCGGAGCCCGTCGCCCGGGGCGAGCTCACGGTCGTTGGGCAGGTAGGGAAGGTGAGGGCGAAGTACTGCGGTGAACTGCTCGTCCATGTTTTCTCCTGTTGTGAGTCGATGGTCAACGGATCGACAGGGCAGCGTGGTCTGCCGGACCGGTCGCGGTGGAAAGGCTGACTTCTTCACGTCGGGTGCTCAGCTGGGTGGCGCCGACGAACCGGACACCGTCCACGATGATTTCGACGGGCAAGGGATGACTGAGAAACAGTGCCAAGCTGGCGGTCAGCCCGTAGGCGCCGACGTTGGGCACGGCCAGCAGGTCGCCCTCGGCCACCTCTCCGATCGGGTGTTCACCGGCCCAAGTGTCGAGGGGAGTGCACAACGGGCCGCAGATCCTCGCCGGTTCGGCTCCGGACGACTCGGCGACTCTGTGCGAGAAGCGACCCGTGGCGCGCACCACATCGGGCCGCAGCGGCGGGACACGCCGCAGGCCGGCCATGCCGCCCAGGTGGTGGATCCCGCTGTCGAGCACGACGATCCGCTTGCCATGCGTACGTTTGACGTCGAGGACCCGGGTCAGCAGCCGCCCACAGGTGGCAGCCAGTCCCCGGCCCGATTCGAAGGCCACGCGCGGACGGCCCTGGCGCCACCCCGGGAACGTCGTGTCCAGTTCGGCCGAGAGGGCCTCGGCGAGCCCCTCGTTCACTGCGGGCTCTCCGGCCACCGCGTAAGGAGCGGCGAAACCTCCGCCGAGGTCGAGCGTGCCGAACGGCACCTCGAGCATGTCCTGCAGACGCACCGCGATCGCAAGGGCGACGCGGAACTGCGCCATGAGGGCCTCGGTGTCAGGAAGGTTGGTGGCGAGGTAGAGCTGAAGCCCGTCCAGGACCGCGTGCGGATACCGGGTGAATGCCTCCGGCTCGGCGGTGATGGCGGCCTCGTCGGCGCCGAACTGCGAGGGGACACCGGTCATGGTGAGGCCGGCCACTGCCTTGACCCGCTCCGGGTTCACCCGCAGCAGATAGCGAGTGACCGTCCGGTGCTCACGCGCGGCCTCAGCCAACTGCCTGACACCATGGGCGGAATCGACGGAGAAATGACGGACACCGGCGCGCAGGGCCCGGTCGATGTCCTCACGGCGTTTGGCTGGCCCGTTGTAGAGAAACGTCGCCGGGTCCGCACCGGCCCGCAGGGCCACGTCCAGTTCTCCGGGCGAGCTGATCTCAGCACTGCAGCCCTGACCGAGCAGGGTGGCGACCACGTCCGGGTGCGGATTTGCCTTGACCGCGTACAGCAGATCCGTCGGCTGGGGGAGAGCGCGCCGCAGGGCCTGATAGCGCGTGCGGAGCTCCGCGAGATCGTACACATAGCAGGGCGTCGGAAGGGTGGACAGGGCCTCGTCGAGGGTGAGTTCAGACACCGTGTGGCTCCTTCGGCATCTGCGCCAGGCCTGTGTCGGCTCTCGGTTGGAACATCCGGCACAGGGCATCGATACTGCGCAGGTTGTGCGGGACGAGGTCCGGCGCGTCGACCTCCACACCGAGGTATGCGGGTGAAGTGCATCCACAGGTGGTCGTACGCCGTCTTGGAGAGGTCGGCGCTCATGCGCAAGCCTCGCTTCGCTCGGCGGGCTGGCATTCGCGCAGCGCGCACCCCTTGTCGATTCGCTCGCTGTGCTCGCTCATGTGCTATCTCGTTCCCCAGGTGTAGGTCTGCTTCCGGAGCTTGAGGTACACGAAGCTCTCGGTGGATCGGACGCCGGGAAGCGTGCGGATCCGCTTGTTGATCATTTCCAGAAGGTGGTCGTCGTCCTCGCAGACGATCTCGATGATGAGATCGAAGGAGCCTGCCGTCATGACGACGTACTCGACCTCCTCCATGGTCGTCAGGGCGTCGGCCACGGGGTCGAGGTCGCCCTCGACGTTGATGCCGACCATTGCCTGCCGGCGGAGACCGACCGTGAGGGGGTCGGTGACCGCGACGATCTGCATCACGCCTTGGTCGAGCAGCTTCTGTACCCGCTGTCGCACCGCCGCCTCGGACAGGCCGACGGCCTTGCCGATCGCGGCGTACGGACGGCGACCGTCCTCCTGGAGCTGCTCGATGATCGCCAGGGAGACGGAGTCGATCGACGGAGTGCCGGTTCTGTCATGACTGCTATTACGGGGCGCCACGTTCTTCACTGTGCACGAGGTTCGGCGGTATGGCAACCCCGAATCAATGAAATCAGTTGTTGATCGATCGAGATTGCACGGATTCCGTTGTTCGAATGGTGTGGGTGTGTTGAAAACGTGGTTCGCGCGGCTAGTGTGGGACCCCAACCACCGGTACATCCGAACTGAAGGGGGCGCACAGTGACCACCGCACTGCGTCGTCTGCGCAACTACATCGACGGGGAGTTCCGGGACGCCGCCGACGGCCGGACCACGGAGGTGGTCAACCCGGCCACGGGCGAGCCGTACGCCACTGCCCCGCTCTCCGGAGCCGCGGACGTGGACGCGGCCATGGCCGCGGCCGAGGCGGCCTTCCCCGCCTGGCGCGACCTGATCCCGGCCGAGCGCCAGAAGGTCCTGCTCAAGATCGCTGACCGCTTCGAGGAGCGGGCCGAGGAACTGATCGCCGCCGAGTCCGAGAACTGCGGCAAGCCGATCGCCCTCGTGCGCTCCGAGGAGATCCCGCCGATGGTGGACCAGATCCGCTTCTTCGCGGGTGCCGCCCGGATGCTCGAAGGCCGCTCGGCCGGCGAGTACATGGACGGCTTCACCTCCATCGTCCGCCGCGAGCCGGTGGGCGTCTGCGCCCAGGTCGCGCCGTGGAACTACCCGATGATGATGGCCGTATGGAAGTTCGCCCCGGCGCTCGCCGCGGGCAACACCGTCGTCCTCAAGCCCTCCGACACCACCCCCGCCTCCACGGTGCTGATCGCCGACATCATCGGCAGCGTCCTGGACGAACTGGGCCACCCCCGCGGTGTGTTCAACGTCGTCTGCGGCGACCGGGAGACCGGCCGCCTGATGGTCGAGCACCGGACCCCGGCGATGGCGTCGATCACCGGCTCGGTCCGGGCCGGCATGCAGGTCGCCGAGTCCGCGTCCAAGGACCTCAAGCGGGTCCACCTGGAACTGGGCGGCAAGGCGCCGGTGGTGGTCTTCGAGGACACCGACATCGCCAAGGCCGTCGAGGACATCGCCACCGCCGGCTACTTCAACGCCGGCCAGGACTGTACGGCCGCCACCCGGGTGCTCGTCCAGGAGTCCATCCACGACGAGTTCGTCGCCGCGCTGGCCAAGGCCGCCTCGGAGACCAAGACCGGCGCGGTCGACGACGAGGACGTGCTCTACGGCCCGCTGAACAACGCCAACCAGCTGGCGCAGGTCAAGGGCTTCATCGAGCGGCTGCCCGCGCACGCCAAGATCGAGGCCGGTGGCGAACAGGTCGGCGAGAAGGGCTACTTCTTCGCCCCGACCGTCGTCTCGGGCCTGAAGCAGGACGACGAGATCGTCCAGCAGGAGGTCTTCGGCCCGGTGATCACCGTGCAGTCCTTCGCCGACGAGAAGCAGGCGGTGGAGTGGGCCAACGGCGTCGAGTACGCCCTGGCGTCCTCGGTGTGGACCAAGGACCACGCCCGCGCGATGCGGATGTCCAAGGCCCTCGACTTCGGCTGTGTGTGGATCAACACCCACATCCCGCTGGTCGCCGAGATGCCGCACGGCGGCTTCAAGAAGTCCGGCTACGGCAAGGACCTGTCGGCCTACGGCTTCGACGACTACACCCGGATCAAGCACGTGATGACCTCGCTGGACGGCTGAACCGGCCGTCCCCGAAGGGGGATTCCCACCGTCGAGCGGCACGGAACGTTCGACACACCGTCGCGGGCGGAGGCCCGGCAGTGGACGCTCTGTCTCTTGCCGCCTCCGCCCGCGGCACATGAGAGTGCTCACCATGGTTGATCTTTCGCGGCGTTCGCTGCTTCGGGGCATGGGTGGAATCGGTGCGACCGGGGCGCTGGCCGCTCTGACGGGATGCGGGGTGCCGCCGGCGTACGTCGAGCCCGCCGACCGCGAGGCCCCCGACCGCTCCGACCGCGACCACCGGCTGGTCTTCGCCAACTGGCCGCTCTACATCGACGTCGACGACCACGACAAGCAGCGCCGCCCCACGCTCGACGCGTTCCAGAAGCGCACCGGGATCTCCGTGACGTACACCGAGGAGATCAACGACAACGACGAGTTCTTCGGCAAGATCAGTCCCGCGCTGATGAACCGCCAGCCCACCGGGCGCGACCTGGTCGTCATCAGCGACTGGATGTGCGCCCGCTACGTCCGGCTCGGCTGGGTCGAGACGATGGACCGCGCGGCCCAGCCGCAGGTCGCCCGCCACCTCGACCCGCTGCTGGCCTCCCCGCCCTTCGACCCGGGCCGCAGGCACTCGGTGCCCTGGCAGTCCGGGATCACCGGCATCGCCTACAACCGCAAGAAGCTGGGCCGGGAGATCAAGCACACCTCCGACCTGTGGAAGCCCGATCTGCGCGGCCGGGTCACGCTGCTCTCCGGGCTCGACGAGGCGTTCGCCATGCTGCTCCAGGGCAACGGCGTGGACATCACCCGCTGGACCGCCGACGACTTCCACCGGATGATCGACCAGATACGCGGGCTGGTCCGGAAGGGCCAGATCCGCCGGTTCACCGGCAACGACTACATCAAGGACCTGGACTCCGGCGATGTGCTCGCCGCCCAGGCGTACTCCGGCGACGTGATCCAGCTCCAGGCGGACAACCCGGACATCGAGTTCGTGGTCCCCGAGGAGGGCGCGGAGCTGTGGGCGGAGAGCATGATGATCCCCAACCTCGCGGCCCACAAGCGGAACGCGGAGCGGCTGATCGACTACTACTACCAGCCGGAGGTCGCGGCCGAACTGGCCGCGTGGGTCAACTACGTCTGCCCGGTGCCGGCCGCGCGGGAGGTGCTCGCCTCGTCCAAGGACAAGGAGCGGGCGCGGCTGGCGGAGGATCCGCTGATCTTCCCCGACGCGGCGATGCGCGAGCGGCTGGCGATCGCGCGGGACATCACGGCCAAGGAGCGGACCGGGTTCGCCAAGGAGTGGAACGCGATCGTGGGGCTGTAGGGCGCGTCCGGGGCGCGGGGCCCAGCCGGGCCCGGTGCCTGCCGGGGCTGCCCTTCGCGGGCGCGGTGGGGCGGTGTGAGGGGGTGTCAACCCCCGTGTCAGACTCCGGAGTCATGTCGCCCGAGAGAGTGTGGCCGCCGGTTCCCGTGCTGCCGTCGAAGCCGTCTCCGTGTTCCCGGCGTTCCCCACGAGAGCGGGCCGCCGCGCCGGCGGGTGTCCCGGCGGCCGTCACGCTGGGGCTGTTCGCCGCCTGGGCGCTGCACGACGCCGAGGAGGTGGCGTTCGGGCCGCGCTGGGTGCGGGAGAACGTACCGGCGCTGCGGAAACGGTTCCCCAGGGTGCCCGAGCGGGTGTGGCGGGCCATGGAGGGCGTCACCGAGCGGGAGTTCACGGCGGCGGTGGGGGTGATGGCGGTCATCGTGGCCGGCGCGGCGGTGCGCGGGCACCGCACCGGCGGCCGGTCGGCGTACTTCCAGGCGATGCTGGACGGCTTCGGGCTGCACGGTCTGATGCACCTCGCGCAGGCCGCCGCCGTCCGCGGCTACGCACCGGGATCGGCCACCTCGCCCGTGATCGTCGTCCCCTTCACGCTCTGGGCCCGGGGCCGGCTGCGGCGGGCCGGAGTGCTGCGGCCCGCGACCCCGGGCGGCGCGGCACGGGGCATCGCCCTCGCGGCCGCCGCCACCGTCCTCTCCCACGGGGTGGCGCGGCGGCTGGTCGGGGCGTGAGGCGGCGCCCGCCGCGGGCCCCATGGCCCGGTCGCCGCCGACGGCCCCGCCCGGCCGGATGCCGGCCAGGCGGCGATCTCGGCTAGGCGGCGCTCCACTTCGCCGCGTAGGTGTCGATCTCGGCCGTGAGGCGGGCCTTGGCGGTGTCGTCCATGAAGGAGGCGGTGACCGCGTTCCTGGCGAGGGTGGCGACGCCGGTGGTGTCCAGGCCCAACAGGCGGGCGGCGATGGCGTATTCGGTGTTGAGGTCGGTGCCGAACATCGGGGGGTCGTCGCTGTTGATGGTGACCAGGACGCCGGCGTCGACCATCTCCTTCACCGGGTGCTCCTCCAGGGTGCGCACCGCGCGGGTGGCGATGTTGGACGTCGGGCAGACCTCCAACGGGATGCGGTGCTCGGCGAGGTGGGCCAGCAGCGCGGGGTCCTGGGTGGCGCTGGTGCCGTGGCCGATCCGCTCGGCGCGCAGGTCGGTCAGGGCGTCCCAGATCGTGCCGGGGCCGGTGGTCTCGCCGGCGTGCGGGACGGAGCGCAGCCCGGCGGCGACGGCCCGGTCGAAGTACGGCTTGAACTGGGGCCGCGGGACGCCGATTTCGGGTCCGCCGAGGCCGAACGAGACCAGCCCCTCGGGCTGGAGCTCGCAGGCGATGCGGGCGGTCTCCTCGGCGGCTTCCAGTCCGGCCTCGCCGGGGATGTCGAAGCACCAGCGCAGCACCACGCCCAGCTCGGCCTCGGCCGACTTCCGGGCGTCCTCGATGGCCTCGACGAAGGCGGCGTCCGGGATACCGCGGCGGACCGAGCTGAACGGGGTCATGGTCAGCTCGGCGTAGCGGATCTGCTGGCGGGCCATGTCGCGGGCGACCTCGTACGTCAGCAGGCGCACGTCCTCGGCGTCGCGGATCAGGTCCACGACGGAGAGGTAGACCTCGATGAAGTGGGCGAAGTCGCGGAAGGTGAAGTAGTCGGCGAGCGCCTCGGGGTCGCTGGGCACGACGGAGTCCGGGTGCCGGGCGGCCAGCGCGGAGACGATCCGCGGCGAGGCCGAGCCGACGTGGTGGACGTGCAGCTCCGCCTTGGGCAGGCCCGCGATGAAGGCGTCGAGGTCGGACAACGGATCCTCCTGGGTGAGGGGGCGCGGGATGAGGGTGCGCGGAGCGGACGGTGCGGTCCGGCCATCGTATGGGGGAGGGGTCACGCCCCGTCGGGCGCGCCCTGCGCCTCTTCGGCCAGCTGCTGCCGGGCCGCCATCAGGGCGAAGCCGAGGAGGTTCGGCCCGAGCCAACGGGCCGGGTCCGCGGCGCGGGCGTCGTCGGCGGCGAGGCCGATGCCCCATATCCGGTCCAGCGGGCTGGCCTCGACCAGGACGCGGGAGCCGGTGCCCAGCAGGAACTTCCGCAGCTCCGGGTGTTGGCCGAACTTGTGCGTGCTGCCCTCGACGACGAGGGCGAAGCGGTGCTGCCGCCAGACCTCCTCGTCGAAGCCGCGGACCGTCCGCCCGGCGTCCTTGGCCTGCTTGGGGTGGGCGGCCGCGAGGACCAGGCGCTCGGCCTCGGCGTCCCCGAACAGGCGGGCCTTGCCGGCCATCATCCAGTGCTCGGCGGTGGCGTAGCGGACGCCGTCGACGGTGAACGGGGCGGGCCACCACTGGCTGAAACAGCTCGCCCCGACCCCACCGCCGCGGGGCGGGCGGTGGCCCCAGAAACAGACGTACTTGAACCGTTCGCCGCCGGCGGTCCGGGCGATCAGCTCCTCGACGGAGCGCGGGCCGTCGGCGGTGCGGTCGGCGGCGGCCCCCGGGCTGTTGTGCATCATGCCGGGATTCTGTCAGCGGGCACCGACAACGTGTCGGGCGCCCCGGCTACTGAATTCGCAGAATTCGTCGCGTAACCAAAAGGCAACAACGGAATCACTTGTTGGTCGCCTTCTGCTCTGCCAGGATCGGCCATCGATTCCGGAAATAGCTACGCCTGGCAGTGCCGCTGAGCGGCCCCGGCGCCCGGCGGAGGAGAGCACCATGGACCAGCGATTCGCAGTGACCGAACGATTCGCCGAGGGCGCGCAATTCATCGCCGGAAGCCTCCGGAGCGGCACCTCCGGCCGCACCCAGGACGTCGTCGACCCGGCCACCGGCGAGACCGTGCTGCGCTACGAACTCGCCGGCACCGACGAGGTGGACGCCGCGGTGGCGGCGGCCGCGGCGGCCTTCCCGGGGTGGGCCGGGGCCACGCCCGCCGAGCGCTCGGACACCCTGCACCGCTTCGCCGCGGCGCTCGCCGAGGACGCCGCGGACCTCGCCGCCGCGGAATCCCTCAACTGCGGAAAGCCGCTCAAGCTCAGCAACGAGTTCGACGTTCCCGGCACGATCGACAACGCCGCGTTCTTCGCCGGCGCCGCCCGCCATCTGGAGGGCAGGGCGGCCGCGGAATACAGCGGCGACCACACCTCCATGATCCGCCGGGAACCGGTCGGCGTGGTCGGCTCCATCGCGCCCTGGAACTACCCGCTCCAGATGGCCGCCTGGAAGGTGCTGCCGGCCATCGCCGCGGGCAACACCATCGTCCTCAAGCCCGCCGAGATCACCCCGCTGACCTCGCTGCTCTTCGCGCAGTCCGCACAGCGCGCGGGGCTCCCGGACGGTGTCCTCAACATCGTCTCCGGCGCCGGCCGGGACGCCGGCGAGCACCTCGTCGGCCACCCCGGCGTCGCCATGACCTCCTTCACCGGCTCCACCGCCGTCGGCAAGCGGGTCGCCGAGCTCGCCACCGGCACCGTCAAGCGGCTCCACCTGGAGCTCGGCGGCAAGGCCCCGTTCGTGGTCTTCGACGACGCGGACCTGGAGGCCGCCGTCCACGGGGCGGTCGCCGGCGCGCTGATCAACACGGGCCAGGACTGCACCGCCGCCACCCGCGCCTACGTACAACGGCCGCTGTACGACGCGTTCGTCAGCGGTGTGGCCGACCTGATGGCGACCGTGCGGGTGGGCGACCCGTTCGACCCGTCCACCGACCTCGGGCCGCTGATCTCGCACACCCAGCGGGACCGGGTGGCCGGCTTCGTCGAGCGGGCCCGCGGCTACGCCACCGTGGTCACCGGCGGTGAGGCGCCGCAGGGCGACCTGGCCAAGGGCGCGTACTACCGGCCGACGCTGATCACCGGCGCCGCGCAGGACAGCGAGATCGTCCAGGCCGAGATCTTCGGTCCGGTGCTGGTCGTGCTGCCCTTCGACAGCGACGACGAGGGCATCGCGCTGGCCAACGACACCCCCTACGGGCTGGCCGCGTCCGCCTGGAGCCGGGACGTCTACCGCACCGGCCGGGCCACCCGCGAGATCAACGCCGGCTGCGTCTGGGTCAACGACCACATCCCGATCATCAGCGAGATGCCGCACGGCGGCGCCAAGGCGTCCGGTTTCGGCAAGGACATGTCGTCGTACTCGTTCGAGGAGTACACGCAGGTCAAGCACGTGATGTACGACATCACCGGGGTTGTCGCGAAGGACTGGCACCGGACGGTCTTCGGGGACCGCGGCTGACCCGATTCCGAGGGGCGCCCGGGGTGCCCCACCTGCCCGCGGCCGGGGCCGCGCACCACCGTCACCACCGGCCGCACGCCGGGCACACCCCTGAAAGGCCACGCGCATGGAACACCACGAGCAGCAGCCCGCACCCCCGGCCCCCTTCTCCCCGGCCGAGCTCACCGCCCTGCGCCGCAGCCTGACCACCGGCCGCCCGGCCATGACCCGCCGCTCGCTGCTGCGGGCCGGCGGGGCCCTGGCGGCCGCGGTCGGCGGCGGCGCGGCCCTGTCGGCCTGCGGGATCGCGCCCGCCGGCCGCACCGACGCCGCACTGACCGTGGACCGCTCCGGGGCGGAGAAGCGCCTGAACTTCTCCAACTGGACCGAGTACATGGACGTCGGCGACGACGGCCGGAGCCACCCCACGCTGGACGCCTTCCGGCGGCGCACCGGCATCGCCGTGACGTACACCGAGGACATCAACGACAACGACGAGTTCTTCGGCAAGATCCAGGCACAGCTCGCAGGCGGGCAGGACACCGGCCGCGACCTGATCGTGCTCACCGACTGGATGTGCGCCCGGATGATCTCCCTCGGCTGGATCCAGCCGCTGGACGCGGACCGCCTCCCGCACGCCCGGGCCAACCTCGCGGCGCAGTTCCGCAACCCCACCTGGGACCCGGGCCGCAAGCACTCCTACGTCTGGCAGAGCATCCCCGCGATCATCGCCTACAACGCCGAGGCCACCGGCGGCCGGAGCGTCGACTCGATCAGCCAGCTGCTGGAGGACCCGCAGCTCAAGGGCCGGGTCGGCTTCCTCTCCGAGATGCGCGACACCGTCGGACTGACCCTGCTCGACATGGGCAAACGGCCCGAGGACGTCACCGCCGACGACTACGACGCCGCGCTCGCCCGGCTCCAGAAGGGCGTCGACACCAAGCAGATCCGCCGCTTCACCGGCAACGACTACACAGGTGACCTGGACAAGGGCGACCTCGCCGCGTGCGTCGCCTGGGCCGGCGACGTCGTCCAGCTGCAGAGCGACAACCCGCACATCCGCTACACCGTCCCCAAGGCCGGCTACATGACCTCCACGGACAACCTGATGGTGCCCAGCAGGGCCCGCCACAAGGGGAACGCCGAACGGCTCATCGACTACTACTACGAGCCGAAGGTGGCGGCCCGGCTCGCCGCGTTCGTCAACTACGCCTGCCCCGTCGACGGCGTGCGCGCGGAACTCGCGAAGATCGATCCGGAACTCGCGAAGAACCCGCTGATCCTGCCGGACGAGGAGATGACCGCCCGGTCCCACTCCTTCCGCGCCCTGACCCCTTTGGAGAACCGGGTGTTCAACCAGAAGTTCTCCGACCTCACCGGCACCTGAGCCGGCCCCACGGCGCCCGGTCCGCACCACCGGTCCCGCCCGAGCCGTTCTGCCCCCTCCGACCCACGGGACGACCCACATGACCACCACCGAGACCCCGAAGAGCAGCGGCGGCGACGTCCGCCTGCACCGGATCAGCAAAACCTACGGCTCCTTCACCGCCGTCCAGCCACTCGACCTCACCATCCCCGCCGGGTCCTTCTTCGCGCTGCTCGGCGCCTCCGGCTGCGGCAAGACCACCACCCTGCGCATGATCGCCGGCCTGGAGGAGCCCACCACCGGCACGGTCGAACTCTCCGGCCAGGACGTCACCGCCCTGCCGCCCTACAAGCGCCCGGTCAACACCGTCTTCCAGAACTACGCGCTCTTCCCCCACCTGGACATCTTCGAGAACGTCGCCTTCGGACTGCGCCGCCGCGGCATCAAGTCCGTCAAGAAGCAGGTCGAGGAGATGCTCGACCTCGTCCAGCTCGGCCCGATGGCGCGCCGCCGGCCGCAGCAGCTCTCCGGCGGCCAGCAGCAGCGGGTCGCGGTCGCCCGCGCGCTGATCAACCACCCGCAGGTGCTGCTGCTGGACGAGCCGCTGGGCGCCCTCGACCTCAAGCTGCGCCGCCAGATGCAGCTGGAGCTCAAGCGCATCCAGACCGAGGTCGGCATCACCTTCGTGCACGTCACCCACGACCAGGAGGAGGCCATGACGATGGCCGACACCGTGGCCGTGATGAACGGCGGCCGGGTCGAGCAACTCGGCGCCCCCGCCGAGCTGTACGAGAACCCCGCCACCACCTTCGTCGCCAACTTCCTGGGCACCTCCAACCTCGTCGCGGCCGAGGTCACCGAGGCCGACGGCACGGAACTCGTCCTCGCCGCAGCCGGTGCCACGCTGCGGCTGCCCACCCGGCGATGCAGCACCCCGGCCCGCAAGGGCGACAGGGTGCTGGCCGGCTTCCGCCCGGAGAAGGTCGCCCTGGCGCACGCCGACGACGCCGGGACGGTCCCCGAGGGCCACAACCGGATGACCGGCCGGGTCAAGGTCGCCAGCTTCATCGGCGTCTCCACCCAGTACGTCGTCGACGTCCCCGGTGTCGGCGAACTCTCCGTCTACGAGCAGAACATCGGGCGGGACGGCCGCCTCGTCCCCGGCGCGGACGTCGTCCTGCACTGGGAGCCGGAGCACACCTTCGGGCTCGACGCCGACCAGTCCCTGCTTGCCGGGACAGCGGGCGACGCCGGTGCGGACCTCGACGAGGAGGCCGCATGACCGCCACCGCCGCCCCCGCACCACCGGACGAGCAGGCCGAGGACGAGGCGCTGCCGCTCCGCAGGACCCCCACCCGCAAGCGGCTGGTCCCCTACTGGCTGCTGCTCCCCGGCATCCTCTGGCTGGTCGTCTTCTTCGCCGCCCCGCTCGTCTACCAGGCGTCGACCTCCCTCCAGACCGGCTCCCTCGAAGAGGGCTTCAAGGTCACCTGGCACGTCGCCACCTACTGGGACGCGCTGGCCGAGTACTGGCCGCAGTTCGTCCGCTCGGTCGGCTACGCCGCGGTCGCCACCGTGCTCTGCCTGCTGCTCGGCTATCCGCTGGCGTATCTGATCGCCTTCAAGGCCGGCCGCTGGCGGAACCTGGTGATGATCCTGGTCATCGCCCCGTTCTTCACCAGCTTCCTGATCCGCACCCTGGCCTGGAAGACGATCCTGGCCGACGGCGGCCCGGTCGTCGGCGCGCTCGACGCGCTCCACCTCCTCGACGTCACCGGCGCCCTCGGCATCACCGAAGGGCACCGGGTGCTGGCCACCCCGCTGGCGGTGGTCTGCGGTCTGACCTACAACTTCCTGCCGTTCATGGTGCTGCCGCTGTACACCTCGCTGGAGCGGATCGACCCCCGGCTGCACGAGGCCGCCGGCGACCTCTACGCCCGCCCGGCCACCACCTTCCGCCGGGTCACCTTCCCGCTGTCCATGCCCGGCGTCGTCGCCGGCACCCTGCTCACCTTCATCCCGGCCGCCGGCGACTACATCAACGCCGAACTGCTGGGCTCCACGGACCAGAAGATGATCGGCAACGTCATCCAGTCGCAGTTCCTGCGGGTGCTGGACTACCCGACCGCCGCCGCGCTCTCCTTCATCCTCATGGCGGCCATCCTCGCCATGGTCACGCTCTACATCCGCAAGTCCGGGACGGAGGACCTGGTCTGATGGCGGCCACCGACACCCCCACCAAGGCCCTGCGCTGGCTGCGCCGCAACCTCGTCACCCTGGCGGGACTGGCCACCCTGGCCTACCTGGTCCTGCCCAACGTCGTGGTGATGGTCTTCTCCTTCAACAAGCCCAACGGGCGCTTCAACTACCAGTGGACGCGGTTCTCCACCGACGCCTGGACCGACCCGTGCGGCGTCGCCGACATGTGCGGCTCGCTCGGGCTGAGCCTGGAGATAGCCGTCTGGGCCACCGTCGGCGCGACCGTCCTCGGCACCATGATCGCGTTCGCGCTGGCCCGCTACCGCTTCCGCGCCCGGGCCGGCGTCAACACCCTGATCTTCCTGCCGATGGCGATGCCCGAGGTCGTCATGGCCGCCTCGCTGGCCACCCTCTTCCTCAACATGGGCATCCAGTTCGGCTTCTGGACGATCCTGATCGCGCACATCATGTTCTGCCTGAGCTTCGTCGTCACCGCCGTCAAGGCCCGCGTGATGAGCATGGACCCGCGGTTGGAACAGGCCGCCCAGGACCTCTACGCCACACCCGTGCAGACCTTCCTGCGGGTGACGCTGCCGATCGCCGCGCCCGGCATCGCCGCCGGCGCCCTGCTCTCCTTCGCGCTCTCCTTCGACGACTTCATCATCACGAACTTCAACGCCGGCTCCACCGTGACCTTCCCCATGTTCGTCTGGGGATCGGCACAGCGGGGCACACCTGTCCAGATCAACGTCATCGGAACGGCGATGTTCCTGGTCGCCGTCCTGTGCGTGTTCGTCGGCCAACTGGCCGGAACCCAACGCAAGCGCAGCAAGCACAGTAAGCGCAGTAAACGCAGCCAGAGGAGCTGAGAACCATGGCACGAGCTGCCATGCCGAACACTTCGGGGGCCCCGGGGTCCGCCCCGACCCCCTCCCCCGTCCACGCGCTGGCCGACGCCGCCCTCACACCGTTCTGGCTGGAGGACCCGGCCCGGCCGGACGCCGGGCCCGCCCTCGTCGGCGACGAGCACTGCGACCTGCTGGTCGTCGGCGGCGGCTACTCCGGCCTGTGGACCGCGCTGCTCGCCAAGGAGCGCGACCCACAGCGGGACGTCGTCCTCATCGAGGGGCAGGAGGTCGGCTGGGCCGCCTCCGGCCGCAACGGCGGCTTCTGCGCCGCCTCCCTCACCCACGGCCTGGGCAACGGGCTGGCCCGCTGGCCCGGCGAACTGGCCACCCTGGAGGAGCTGGGCGCCCGCAACCTCGACGCCATCGAGGACACGGTCGCCCGCCACGACATCGACTGCGACTTCGAGCGCACCGGCGAGATCGACGTCGCCACCGCCCCGCACCAGGTCGGCGAACTCCGCGAGATGGCCGAGGAGGCCGGCCGACTGGGCCTGGGCGGCTACGAGTTCCTCGACCGCGAGGCGGTCCGCGCCGAGGTCGACTCGCCCACCTTCCTGGCCGGCCTGTGGGACCGCACCGGCGTCGCCATGGTGCACCCGGCCAAGCTCGCCTGGGGCCTGAAGCGGGCCTGCCGCGCCCTGGGCGTCCGGATCTACGAGCACACTCCCGGCACCCAGCTGTCCTCGCGCGGCGCGGGCATCGCGGTCCGCACCCCCTACGGCCGGGTCTTCGCCCGGCGCGCGGCGCTGGCCACCAACGCCTTCCCGCCGCTGGTCAAGCGGATCCGCCCGTTCGTCGCGCCGGTCTACGACTACGCGCTGATGACCGAGCCGCTCACCGAGGAGCAACTCGCCGCCGTCGGCTGGAAGAACCGGCCGGGCCTGAGCGACAGCGCCAACCACTTCCACTACTTCCGCATCACCGCCGACAACCGCATCCTGTGGGGCGGCTACGACATCGTCTACCACTACGGCGGCGGCGTCCGGGCCGAGTACGACCACCACCCGGACACCTACCGCAAGCTCGCCGAGCACTTCTTCACCTGCTTCCCGCAGTTGGAGGGCATCCGCTTCACCCACACCTGGGGCGGCGCGATCGACACCTGCTCCCGTTTCTCCGCGTTCTTCGGCACCGCCCACGGCGGCCGGACGGCGTACGCGCTCGGCTACACCGGGCTCGGCGTCGGCGCCACCCGATTCGGCGCGGAGGTGATGCTGGACCTGCTGGCGGGGGAGCGCACCGAGCGCACCGAGCTGGAGATGGTGCGGACCAAGCCGCTGCCGTTCCCGCCCGAACCGGTGCGCTCGCTGGGCATCGGCCTCACCCAGTGGTCCATGACCCGCGCCGACGAGAACGGCGGCCGGCGCAACCTGTGGCTGAAGGCCATGGACAAGGTCGGCCTGGGCTTCGACAGCTGACCGGTCGACCCTGACGACGCCCGTCCGGGGCGGGTGGTCCGCGCGACCGCCCGCCCCTCGCGCGTCCCCTGGTCCCGCGCCCGGATCGCATTGGTCCGGGCCCGGACGATGTTAGTCAGGTGTTAGCGGATCAACAGTGGCCCGCGGCAGGTTGGTGGTGCGAACGGAATACCGCGCACCTGACCACGAGGGGGACACGCCATGTCGCACCACAGCACGCTCCGCCGGGGCCGCACCGCCGCCGTCGCCGGCCTGATCGTCACGGCCGCGCTCGGCCTCACCGCCTGCAACGGCACGGGCGGGTCCGGCGCCGCCCCGGCCGCCTCCGCCTCCGCCGCGGACCCCGGCTCCCGGGCCGGCAGCACCGACCCGCAGGGCTCCGGCACCACCGGCGGCACCACCGGCGGGTCCGGCGGCGCGACCAGCGCCTCCTCGCACACCGGCGGCGGCACGGGCGCCGGCGGTGTGCACGGCGGTCACCAGGGCCAGTCCGGCAACCGGCTCGGCCGCTGCACCACCGACGGGCTGCGCGCCGGCTGGGGCTCGGAGGGCGGCGGCGTGCCGGACATGAAGAGCGACCAGCAGCAGACCGCCGCCGTGTGGCTGAAGAACATCAGCGGCACCCCCTGCACCATCTCCGGCTTCCCGGGCGTCCAGATCAAGGGCACCGACGGCACCGCCTGGGACCTCGGCCGCTCGGCCGGGAAGCCGGAGCCGAAGGTGCTGAAGCCGAACGCGCACACCACGTTCACCATCGCCCTGCTGCCCACCACCCGCGCGGGCGACAAGAAGGTCGAGCCCGGACAGGTGCTGATCACCCCGCCGAACGAGAAGAAGAACTTCCAGCTCCAGTGGCCCTTCGGCGGCGCCATCCTGGACCAGTCCGGCGCCACCCATCCGGGCACCTTCGTGAACCCCGTCAATGTGCCGTAAGTGTCCATGCGGGGCGGAGGAGTGACGGCCTGTCAGGTATCACTCGGCCTGGGGTGGGGCGAGCCCGTCCGGCGGTCCGAGGCGTCGGGCGGGGTGCCGGTCAGGACGACGGGCGGGGCGCGGGCCCGGTTGCCGGGTCGCCGCCGACCTCGCCGGTGTCAGCCGGTGCCGGCCCCGACGCCGCCGGTGTCAGCCGGTGCCGGCCTCGGACCCGTATCCCGGCCGCCGGCCCACCTGTCCCACCGGTCGCACACCATGCACCACAGCGGCAGCAGCACCCCCGCCAGACACCAGCCGCCGAGCACGTCCAGCGGCCAGTGGTAGCCCTGCCGCACCAGTCCGAGTCCGACGCCCGCGTTGAGCAGCCCGGTCCCCGCCACGACCAGCCGTGCGACGCGGATCCCGGCGAGGCGCCGCCGCCCCGCGTGCGCCCGGAGCAGCAGCAGCGCCACCAGCCCGTACGCCACGGCCGCCGTCGCCCCGTGCCCCGACGGATAGAACCCCTCGTGGACACCGGCCATCCGGGGCGGCCCCGGCCGGTCCAGCCACACCTTGAACGGGACGACGAGGGCCGGCACGGCGGCCAGCGCGCCCACGGCGGCGACCGGCGCCGACCACACCCGCCCCGGCCCGCGGCGGGTCCGCCACACCGTCCACCCGGCCGCCGCCAGCAGCACCGGCAGCGCCACCGTCGCCTCGCCCAGGTCGGCGAAGAACTGGGCGAGCGGCCCGGGTACGGCACTGCCCGCCACCCCGCGGCCCAGCCGCTCGTCGAGCCCGCGCACCGCACCATCGGCCGCCACCTGCCAGGTGACCAGCCCGAAGAGCAGCGCACTGCACAGCGCGACCAGGCCGTACCGCCGAACCGCCCGCGCCCCGCAGAAACGCCGGGAACCCCACCCCATCAACCGCACCCCTTCAGCCACGCCTCGTCAGGGCCGCGCATCGGCCCCGCCCCGCACAACACCTCGTCGAGCACTTCATGAACCACTCCGTGAACCCATTCCACAGAGCACCTCATGAAGCGCCCATGACGCAAAAATGCGGTCGCTCCGGAACAGGGGGGGTGGCTCCGGAGCGACCGCGAGGACCGGTGTGCCGCGCGCCCCGGGGGGTCTGGGGCGGGCGGACATCCGATCGGTGAGGATTCCCGGAGCCCCCGTGCCAGGGGTCCCGGTGGTGTGCGCGAGGGCACAGCCGGGTCGAAGCCGGGAAGCGCCGACCGGGCGCCGCCCGCAGTCCCCTGCGGGCGGGGTGTTTCTCTCATCTGCAGAAACCGTACGGCACCGGAAGCGCGGCCCGTAAGCCGCATCACGCGCCCGCCATTGCCCCCGCACATCTTCTTCACGGGGTGGGAACGGGGCGCGGCCCGGGACACGGCCTGCGCCGCACCCCGGGCCGCGTCCGGAAGGCCGCTCCCGCTCAGAGCGTGCCGAACGCCGACTCCAGGATGTCCAGACCCTCGTTCAGCAGGTCCTCGCCGATGACCAGCGGCGGCAGGAAGCGCAGCACGTTGCCGAACGTACCGGTCGTCAGCACCAGCAGGCCCTCCTGGTGGCACGCCTTGGCGAGCGCCGCGGTGGCCTCCGGGTTCGGGTCCTTGGAACCGGACTTGACCAGCTCGATCGCGATCATCGCGCCGCGGCCGCGGACCTCGCCGACGATGTCGTACTTCTCCGCGATGGCGTTCAGGCGGGCCTTCATGACCTCGCCGATCCGCCGGGCCTTGGCGTTCAGGTCCAGCTCGCGCATGGTCTCGATCGAGCCGAGCGCGGCGGCGCAGGCCACCGGGTTGCCGCCGTAGGTGCCGCCCAGGCCGCCCGCGTGCGCGGCGTCCATGATCTCGGCGCGGCCGGTGACGGCGGCCAGCGGCAGGCCGCCCGCGATGCCCTTGGCGGTGGTGATGAGGTCCGGGACGACACCCTCGTCCTCGCACGCGAACCACTGGCCGGTGCGGCAGAAGCCGGACTGGATCTCGTCCGCGACGAAGACGATCCCGTTCTCCTTCGCGAAGTTCGCGACGGCCGGGAGGAAGCCCCTGGCCGGCTCGATGAAGCCGCCCTCGCCGAGCAACGGCTCGATGATGATCGCCGCGACGTTCTCCGCGCCGATCTGCTTGGTGATCTGCGTGATCACCTGGTCGGCGGCCTCCTGCGCGCAGTTCTCCGGGCCGGTCAGCCAGCGGTAGGGGTAGGCCAGCGGCACGCGGTAGACCTCGGGCGCGAACGGGCCGAAGCCGTGCTTGTACGGCATGTTCTTCGCGGTCAGCGCCATCGTGAGGTTCGTCCGGCCGTGGTAGCCGTGGTCGAACACGACGACCGCCTGGCGCTTGGTGTACGCGCGGGCGATCTTGACGGCGTTCTCGACCGCCTCCGCGCCGGAGTTGAACAGCGCCGACTTCTTCGCGTGGTCGCCCGGCGTCAGCTCGGCCAGCTGCTCACAGACCTCGACGTACGGCTCGTACGGCGTCACCATCGCACAGGTGTGGGTGAAGTCCGCGAGCTGCGCGGCGGCCCGGCGGACCACGGCCTCCGCGCTGTTGCCGACCGAGGTCACCGCGATACCGGAGCCGAAGTCGATCAGGGAGTTGCCGTCCACGTCCTCCAGCACACCGCCGCCCGCGCGCTTGACGAAGACGGGCAGCACCGCGCCGACACCGGCGGCCACGGTCTCCTGCTTGCGGGCCCACAGCTCCTGGGACTTGGGGCCGGGGATCGCGGTGACGACGCGACGCTCCTGGGGGAGGGCGGGCCCTCCGGACAGTTCGGTCATGGCAGTCTCCTGGGGTGGAACACGGACGTACAGAGGTCTTGTTCTCGCAGGTTAGGGGCGGTGGGGCAGGTGTGGCATGTTCCGTTCGGGAGAAGTGCGCGTGTTGCGTTGTCCGCACCGGACATAGCGACGCGGCGCGGCCAGTAAATTGAGCGGCGGCACGCCCGGCGACGGCGTGCCCGCGCGGGCATGACAACGGCAGGCCGGCAACCGACGCGGCAGGCCATGTCTCAAGGGGGACAAGGGGCACCGGATGGACACCGAGGGCACGCAGGACGCACAGCACACCGCTCCGCAGCCGTCCGGCGGAGCACATCGAGGCGAAGCCGCCGTGCCGCGTCCCGCGGCTCCGCGTACGCCGTCGCCTCCGGCTGTGCCGCCGGGGGCGCCGGCCATGCCATCCACCCCGCCCGGCGTTGCCGGACCCGGCGGGGGGCAGCCGTCGCTGCTGAGTTGGCTGCGCATGCCGCGACCGGCCGCGGCGCCCGGGGTCTGGACGTACGGGCACCGGCCGCGAGCGGCGGAGGAACCCGACCGGGTCCCGGCCAGGCAACTGATCACCGGGGCGATCATTTCCTTCCTGTGCGGGTGGCTGTTGTGGTCGCTCCTGTGGAACGGCTATCTCGGCCCCTACTGGTACTGGCCTCTCCAACTCCTGCGGCCGGACTCCTGGGCAGCGGCGCAGACGTCCGGAGACCACACGGCCTACCTGGTGCTCAGCAACGCCTACTACGGGCTGTGGATCCTCGGGATCGCGTTCGTCTTCGGCCGTCTGGGCCGCTGGCCGGAGTTGTTCCGCCGGTTCGTCCTGCCCCTCCTGCGCCGCCTTGGCGCCCATGCCCCCGCCGCCAAGCCGCAACCGGCCAGCGACCCCGCGCAGTGGCCCGAACTCCGGGCCCACGGTGCGCCGGACGCCGCCGACAGGCTCGCCGCCGAGGCCCGTGCCGGTGTCATGAACGACGTGGACGTGGCGCGCATTTCACGGGCCTGGCGTTCGGTGCGCTCCGGGCGCAACTCCCTGGCCTCCTTCACCGACACCGTGCTGCGGCACGGCGCCGCGGCCTGCGCCCACCCCTCCGGGCAGCGCGACCTGGCCAGGCGCACCGCCCGGCACGACCTGCTCGCCCACCAGGTGCGGATCGGCACCGCCGCCGAGCATCCGCGCAACCCGTACCAGCACCGGGGCACCGGCAGCGCCCTGGAGCCCCGGGTGCTGGGCACCTCGCTGCTGGCGGTCGGGCCCGCCGGGAGCGGCAAGACCACCCGGCTCGTCCGCCCGGTGGTGGAGGCGATGTGCCTGCAGGCACTGGCCGGTCAGTGCGCGGTGGTCGCCGTCGGCCCGGCCGGTTCCGCGCCCGGCCCCGACGACGCGTTCGACGTGGTGGTGCGGATCGGCCGCCCCGATCCGGACTGCGATCTGGACCTCTACGGGGGCACCACCGACCCCGACGAGGCGGCCGGCATCCTGGCCGAGGCGCTCGTCGGCGACCTCGCCGAGCAGCTCCCCGGCGGTGACAGCCGGCGCGCCGCGACCGCGCTGGCCCAGGTGCTCGGCCCGTTCCGCGCCGCGCACGACCGCTTCCCGACCGTGCCCGAGCTGCGCGAGCTGCTGGACGGCGCGCCGCAGGCGGTGACCGCGCTGCGGACGGCCCTGGAAGCGGCCGGCGACCACACCCTGCTGCGCGAACTCGACGCCCGCGCCCGGCAGTCCGAGCGTCCCGGCGACGTCGCCCTCCTCCTCGCGGACCGGATCGCGCTCCTCGACCGCCCGGCCTTCGCGGACTTCTTCGACCCCACCGGAGCCACCCGGCAGGTCTCGCTGCGCGCCCTGGACCACCCCCTCCGGGTCCGTGTCGAGCTGCCCGAACGCGGCCATGCCGAGGCGTCCCGGATCCTGGCCCGGCTGGTCCTGGCGCAGTTCACCGAGTGCGCGGTGGCCCGTGCGGACCGCTCGCTGTTCGCCTGCCTGGTCCTCGACGAGGCCGCGCACACCATCACGGCGGAGGCGCTGCGCGGTCTCCAGCGCCTCCGCTCGGCCAACGCCGGGGCCGTGCTGACCCTGCGCTCGCTGGACGACGTCCCCGAGGCGCTGCGCAGCGCGCTGCTCGGCTCGGTCGGCTGCCGGATGGCGTTCGCGGGCGTCACGCCCTGGGACGGGGCACCGTTCGCCGAGGTGTGGGGCAAGGAATGGGTGGAGACCCGTGATGTGACGGACCGTCAAATCATTGCGCACGGTGCCGGGATGAAGGCGTTCCACATCGTCCGCCAACTGGTCACGGGCAAGGCGGCCACCTCCAAGGCCATCACCGTCCGCACCGTCGAGCGCGAACGCTGGTCCGCCTCCGACCTCGCGAACGCGCTCCCGGCCGGCCATGCGGTGCTGTCGGTGACCACGGTCGAGGGCGAGCACGCCCCGCCCGTCCTCGTCGACCTCCGCGGCTGAGCGTCCGGGGCGCAGGCGTTCGTGTTCGCCCCGGCGCCGGGTGTCCCCGGATGGCCGGGGTCGGGGAGTGTTCTCCAAACCCTCCGCTGAGGCAGAATCGACAGCAGCCGTTCATACAGGGCGGCGTACACGTCAGCCGTTCATGCGGGCGGCGCGGACGATCGGCGGGAGCCGGCAGGAGGCCGGCAGCGGTACTCGGCGGCCGGTCGCGGTCGTGCCGTCCGCCGGAGCCACCGAAGGTCTCATGCCGCACACCCTCGCCTCCCTGGTCAACCACACCGCGCTCAAGCTGACCGTGCTCGCGGGCGAGGACCGGCTGGACGCCCCGGTGCGCTGGGCGCACGCCAGCGAGCTGATCGACCCGGTGCCGTACATGGAGGGCGGCGAGCTGCTGCTGATCACCGCGCTCAAGCTGGACGCGGCGGATCCGGAGACCGCCGACCGCTATGTGCGGCGGGTCGCCGAGGCCGGTGTGGTCGGGCTGGGGTTCGCGATCGGGGTGAACTACGAAGGCGTGCCGGAGGCGCTGGTCGAGGCGGCCCGCCGGCACCACCTGCCACTGCTGGGCGTGCCCCGCCGCACGCCGTTCATCGCGATCAGCAAGGCGGTGTCGGCGGCCGTGGCGGCCGACCAGTACCGCGCGGTCACCGCCGGCTTCGAGGCGCAGCGGGAGCTGACCCGCGCGGCGCTCGGCACCGAGGGCCCGGCCGAGCTGCTGGCCCGGCTCGCGGCGCACCTGGGCGGCTGGGCGGCGCTCTACGACGCGTCGGGAGCAGTGGTGGCGGCCGCCCCCGACTGGGCCGCGCGGCGTGCCTCCCGGCTCGCCGAGGACGTGGCGCGGCTGCGCGAACGGCCCGCGCCCGCCAGCTCCGTCGTCAGCGACACCGACGGCGACGACCGGGTGGAACTCCAGTCGCTGGGCACCGGCCGCCGGGCCCGCGGCGTGCTCGCCGTCGGGACCGACGCGCCGCTGGGCACCGCCGCGCGCTACGCGGTGCACTCGGCGGTCGCGCTGCTGACCCTGACCACCGAGCGGTCCCGGGCGCTCCAGGACGCCGAGCAGCGGCTGGGCGCCGCGGTCCTGAAGATGCTGCTGGCCGGCGAGCCGGACCACGCCCGGGCGGTGGCCGGGCGGCTCTACGGAGGGCTGCTGGACGCCCCGTTCCGGATGGTGGTGGCCGAGCCGGTGCCCGCCGACGAGCAGCCGTCCTCCGCCAAGCTCCCGACCCCGTTCGGCAAGGGGGGACCGCCCTCGCCTCCGGCCGCCGGCGCCGCGTCCGCCCTGGAGGCGCTGGCCGACGCCATGGAGTCCGCCGCCGCCCGCACCGGCGAGGCGGTGCTGGCCGTACCGGACGGCGGCCGTCTGGTCGTGCTGGTCGCGGACGGCGGCGCGGCCGCGGACGCCTGTACCGCGTTCGCCGCCGCGACCGACGCCCGCCTGGGCGAGCAGTCGCGCCCGCGCGGCCGCAACTCCCGGAACGGCGCCCGCCGGGAGGGCGAGGGCCTGGCCGTCGGCCTCTCCGCACCCACCGGCACGATGGCCGCCGCCAACGCCTACCGCCAGGCCGAGCAGGCGCTCTCGGTCGCCCGCCGGCGCGGCCGCACCCTGGTGGAACACGAGGACGTGGCGGCCGGCTCGGTCCTGCCGCTGCTCGCCGACGACGCGGTCCGGGCCTTCGCCGACGGGCTGTTGCGGGCGCTGCGCGAACACGACGCGACCGGCCGCGGCGACCTGGTGGCGTCGCTGCGCGCCTGGCTCGCCCGGCACGGCCAGTGGGACGCGGCCGCCGCCGACCTGGGCGTCCACCGCCACACCCTGCGCTACCGCATGCGCCGCGTCGAGGAGATCCTGGGCCGCTCGCTGGACGACCCGGACGTCCGGATGGAGCTGTGGCTGGCGCTGAAGGCGACGTCGGGGGGCGCGGGGGAGTAGTGGCCAGCGGGACGCGGCAGGGCCCACCCCGCCCCGGACTCCACCACGGAGAGACGCCCCCGCGGATTACGCCGCTTCGGACAAGCGCCACGAGGCCGCCGCACCCCTACGGTGGGCTGCAGAGTCATACGCCAAGCCGCTCCCAGAGCTGCGCGCGCACCACCCACCACCACTGAAGGGCCGGGATCCACTGTGCCGAACACTGCTGCAGCCCCCACCGCCTTCTGGCTCGCCGGCCGTGAGGCCACCGGCGAGGCCACCTTCGATGTCACCTCCCCCTGGGACGGACGTCTCGTCGGCACGGTGAGCGTTCCCACCGAGGCCCAGGTCGAGGAGGCCGTGGCCGCCTCCGTCGCCGTCCAGGACGAACTGGCCGCGACCCCCGCCCACGTGCGGGCCGCCGCCCTGGACCACGTGGTGCGCGGACTGGTGGAGCGCACCGAGGAACTCGCCCAGCTGATCTCCGCGGAGAACGGCAAGCCCATCAAGTGGGCGCGCGGCGAGGTCGGCCGCGCCATCTCCGTGTTCCGCTTCGCGGCCGAGGAGGCCCGCCGCTTCAACGGCGGCGAGGCGCAGCGCCTGGACACCGACGCGGGCGGCGCCGGCCGGCTCGCGCTGACCCGCCGCTTCCCGCGCGGCACGGTCCTGGGCATCGCGCCGTTCAACTTCCCGCTGAACCTCTGCGCCCACAAGATCGCCCCGGCCATCGCCGCCGGCGTCCCGATCATCCTCAAGCCGGCCCCGGCCACCCCGCTCTCCGGCCTGGTCATCGGCGAGCTGCTGGCCGGCACCGACCTGCCCGCCGGCTCCTGGTCGATCCTCCCGGTCCCCAACGACCGGATGCCCGCGCTGGTCCAGGACGAGCGGCTGCCGGTCATCTCCTTCACCGGTTCCGACACCGTCGGCTACGCCATCCTCGACTCGGTGCCGCGCAAGCACTGCACCCTGGAGCTGGGCGGCAACGGCGCGGCCGTCGTGCTGTCCGACTGGTCCTCCGAGGAGGACCTGGACTGGGCGGCGCAGCGCATCGCCACCTTCGCCAACTACCAGGGCGGCCAGTCCTGCATCTCGGTGCAGCGGGTCGTCGCCGACGCCTCGGTCTACGACCGCCTGGTGGCCAAGGTCGTCGAGCGCGTCGAGGCCCAGGTCACCGGCGACCCGACCGACCCGGCCACCGAGGTGGGCCCGCTGGTCAGCGAGGACGCCGCCAAGCGGGTGGAGTCCTGGGTGGACGACGCCGTCGAGCGCGGCGCCCGCCTCCTCACCGGCGGCAAGCGCGACGGCGCCTCCTACGCGCCGACCGTGCTGGAGAACGTCCCGGCCGGCGCCACCCTCGCCACCGAGGAGGTCTTCGGCCCGGTGCTCACCCTCCAGAAGGTCGACGGCGCAGAAGCGGCGTTCGCAGCCGTCAACGACTCCAAGTTCGGCCTCCAGGCCGGTGTGTTCACGCACGACGCCCGGACCGCCTTCCGCGCCCACCGCGCGCTGGAGGTCGGCGGCGTGGTGATCGGCGACGTGCCGTCCTACCGCGCCGACCAGATGCCCTACGGCGGCGTCAAGCAGTCCGGTGTCGGCCGCGAGGGCGTCCGCTACGCCATGGACGACTACACCTACGAGCGCGTTCTGGTCCTCACCGGACTGGACCTGTAGAGCCCGGGAAATCCCGGCACCGTGCGGCCGGCGGCCCGGCCCGCACCACGCCCCCGGACCGGCCTGGCCCGGTGGACAGCGACGGCCATCCTTCGGGCCGTACCGCCCGCCAGGCCCCGGCCGGCGCACCCCCCGGCGCCGGCCCCTCGCGCGGCGCGCTCCGGCACCCTGTTTCCGGAGCGCGCCGCGCCCCCCCTTCTCCGGCACTGCCCCCCGCCAGCCCGGACTCCAGACGCTACGGCCCCGCTCCGCCCCGGTTCCTCCTGACCGAGGCGGATACGGGGCCGTGCCGCGGGGGGAGTGACCACCTCGCGCATACAACCAGCGCGGTATGCCGCGCCCCCTGGAAGGCCGGGCCGGACCCGTCCCCGGGACCGCACGGCCCGCCCGTGGCGGGTACCCGCTCCCGGCCTCCGCTCCGCTGGTGCAACCCGCCCGGATCGGGTACTTGTCACAAGTAGCACTGCCCGGTGGACCGACCGGTCCACCGGCAGCACCCCCGATTCGCGGCGAGGTGAGTTCCCGATGACCGCTCCGTCCATCCGTAACGTTTCCGAGCGCGAAGCCCGTCAGGTCGCCGAGGCGGCCCGCGAGCAGGACTGGCACAAGCCCAGCTTCGCCAAGGAGCTGTTCCTGGGGCGCTTCCGGCTCGACCTCATCCATCCGCACCCCACCCCCGCGGTGGACGACGTCCGGCGCGGCGAGAAGTTCCTGGCCACGCTGCGGGAGTTCTGCGAGACGGAGATCGACGGCGCCCGGATCGAGCGCGAGGGCCGGATCCCCGACGAGACCGTGCGCGGCCTGAAGGAACTGGGCGCCCTCGGCATGAAGATCGACCCCAAGTACGGCGGTCTCGGCCTCACGCAGGTCTACTACAACCGCGCCCTCGCCCTGGTCGGCTCCGCCAGCCCGGCGATCGGCGCGCTGCTCTCCGCGCATCAGTCGATCGGCGTACCGCAGCCGCTGAAACTCTTCGGCACCCAGGAGCAGAAGGAGACGTTCCTGCCGCGGCTGGCCCGCACGGACATCTCCGCGTTCCTGCTCACCGAGCCCGACGTGGGCTCCGACCCGGCCCGCCTGGCGACCACCGCGGTCCCCGAAGGGGAGGACTACCTCCTCGACGGCGTGAAGCTGTGGACCACCAACGGCGTGGTCGCCGACCTGCTGGTGGTGATGGCCAGGGTCCCCGCCTCCGACGGCCACAAGGGCGGCATCACCGCCTTCGTCGTAGAGGCCGACGCACCCGGCATCACCGTCGAGAACCGCAACGCCTTCATGGGCCTGCGCGGTCTGGAGAACGGCGTCACCCGCTTCCACCGGGTGCGGGTCCCGGCCGCCAACCGCATCGGCCCCGAGGGCGCCGGCCTGAAGATCGCCCTCACCACCCTCAACACCGGCCGGCTCTCGCTGCCCGCGATGTGCGCCGGCACCGGCAAGTGGTGCCTGAAGATCGCCCGCGAGTGGTCCGGCGCCCGCGAGCAGTGGGGCCGCCCGATCGCGAAGCACGAGGCGGTCGGCGGCAAGATCTCCTTCATCGCGGCGACCACCTTCGCCCTGGAGGCCGTCGTCGACCTCGCCTCCCAGATGGCCGACGAGAACCGCAACGACATCCGTATCGAGGCCGCCCTCGCCAAGCTCTACGGCTCCGAGATGGGCTGGCGGATCGCCGACGAACTCGTCCAGATCCGCGGCGGCCGCGGCTTCGAGACCGCCGACTCGCTCGCCGCCCGCGGCGAACGCGCCGTCCCCACCGAGCAGGTGCTGCGGGACATGCGGATCAACCGGATCTTCGAGGGCTCCACCGAGATCATGCACCTGCTGATCGCCCGCGAGGCGGTCGACGCCCACCTCTCCGTCGCCGGCGACCTCATCGACCCCGACAAGTCCCTGGGCGACAAGGGCAGGGCGGCCGCCAGGGCCGGCGGCTTCTACGCCCGCTGGCTCCCCAAGCTCGTCGCCGGACCCGGCCAACTCCCTCGCACCTACGCCGAGTTCGGCGAGCTGGCGGGCCATCTGCGGTACGTCGAGCGGACCTCCCGCAAGCTCGCCCGGTCCACGTTCTACGCGATGTCCCGCTGGCAGGGGAAGATGGAGACCAAACAGGGCTTCCTCGGCCGGATCGTCGACATCGGCGCCGAGTTGTTCGCGATGAGCGCGGCCTGCGTACGGGCCGAGCACCTGCGACTCACCGGCGACCACGGCCAGGAGGCCCACCAGCTCGCCGACGCCTTCTGCCGGCAGGCCCGGATCCGCGTCGAGGAGCTGTTCCACCGGCTGTGGAGCAACACCGACGCACTGGACCGCAAGGTCGTCTCCGGCGTCCTCGGCGGCCGCTACACCTGGCTGGAGGAGGGCGTCGTCGACCCCAGCGGCGACGGCCCCTGGATCGCCGACGCCACCCCCGGCCCCAGCACCGAGGACAACGCCCGCCGCCCCTTCCGCTGAGCCCCGCGGGTCTCGTACGGGCGGCCCGCGCGTCGCCCGTACGGGGTGCGGGCGCCCTCGGTGGCCGGGGCACCCCGCCGACCGGCCACAATGGACCACATGACGGAGACCCTCGCCCACCCGAACCTGCGCTTCGAGCCGGCCGCCGGCGGCCGCCCCGCCGGCCCCCGGGAGATCGTGATCCTCGGCTCGACGGGGTCGATCGGCACCCAGGCCATCGACATCGTGCTGCGCAACCCCGGCCGGTTCCGGGTCACCGCGCTCGCCGCGTCCGGCGGCCGGGTCGAGCTGCTGGCCGAGCAGGCGCACCGGCTGCGGGTCCTCGCCGTCGCGGTGGCGCGCGAGGCGGCGGTGCCCGCGCTCCGCGAGGCGCTGGCCGCGCGCTACGGCGCGGGGGAGCCGCTGCCGGAGATCCTCGCCGGCCCCGACGCGGCCACCGAGCTCGCCGGCGCGGGCCCCTCGGAGTGCCACACCGTCCTCAACGGCATCACCGGCTCCATCGGCCTGGCCCCCACCCTCGCCGCCCTGAAGGCCGGCCGGGTACTGGCGCTCGCCAACAAGGAGTCGCTGATCGTCGGCGGCCCCCTGGTCAAGGCGGTCGCCCGGCCCGGCCAGATCATCCCCGTCGACTCCGAGCACTCCGCGCTCTTCCAGGCCCTGGCCGGCGGCACCCGCGCCGAGGTCCGCAAGCTGGTGGTCACCGCCTCCGGCGGCCCGTTCCGCGGCCGCACCCGGCGCGAGCTGGCCGGCGTCACGCCCGAGCAGGCGCTGGCCCACCCCACCTGGTCGATGGGCCCGGTCGTCACCATCAACTCCGCGACCCTGGTCAACAAGGGCCTGGAGGTCATCGAGGCGCACCTGCTCTTCGACGTCCCCTTCGACCGCATCGAGGTCGTCGTCCATCCGCAGTCCTACGTCCACTCGATGGTGGAGTTCACCGACGGCTCCACCCTCGCCCAGGCCAGCCCGCCCGACATGCGGATGTCGATCGCGCTGGGCCTCGGCTGGCCCGACCGGGTCCCCGACGCGGCCCCCGGCGTCGACTGGGCGCAGGCGCGGAACTGGGAGTTCTTCCCGCTCGACCAGGACGCCTTCCCGTCCGTGCCGCTGGCCTGCCGGGTCGGCGAACTGGGCGGCACCGCCCCCGCCGTCTTCAACGCCGCCAACGAGGAGTGCGTCGAGGCGTTCCTCACCGGCGGGCTGCCGTTCACAGGGATTGTGGATACGGTCGCGGCAGTGGTCGACGAAGGGCTGGCAACCGGAGTGGTGATGAAGCAGAGCCAGGACGGCCCGCGCCCGGGCGGGGCGCCCGCCGACGGAACCTCCCTCACCGTCGCGGACGTCCTGCAGGCCGAGACCTGGGCGCGCGCCCGCGCCCGCGAACTGGCCGCCGCGGCGGCACGCACTCCCTCGGAGGCCCGCGCATGACGACCTGGATGACCATTCTCGGCATAGTCGTCTTCGTCGTCGGCCTGCTGTTCTCCATCGCCTGGCACGAGCTCGGCCACCTCACCACGGCCAAGATGTTCGGCATCCGGGTGCCGCAGTACATGGTGGGCTTCGGGCCGACGATCTTCTCCCGGAAGAAGGGCGACACCGAGTACGGCATCAAGGCGGTCCCGCTGGGCGGCTACATCCGCATGATCGGCATGTTCCCGCCCGGCGACGACGGGAAGCTCCAGGCCCGCTCCACCTCCCCGTTCCGCGGCATGATCGAGGACGCCCGCTCGGCGGCCTTCGAGGAGCTGCAGCCCGGCGACGAGCACCGCCTGTTCTACACGCGCAGGCCCTGGAAGCGCGTCATCGTGATGTTCGCCGGCCCGTTCATGAACCTCGTCCTGGCCGTGGTGATCTTCATGAGCGTGCTGATGGGCTTCGGCATCAACACCCAGACCACCCAGGTCAGCTCGGTCTCCGACTGCGTGATCTCGGCCTCCGCCAAGTCCGACAAGTGCCCGGCCGGCGCCAAGGACTCCCCGGCCAAGGCCGCGGGCCTGCGGGCCGGCGACAAGATCGTCTCCTTCGACGGCCACGCCGTCCCGGACTGGGGCACCCTCCAGGACCAGATCCGCAGGACCACCGGCCCGGCGACCATAGTCGTCGAGCGGCACGGCGCCCGGAAGACGCTGCACGCCGACCTCATCGAGAACAAGGTCGCCAAGACCGACGGCCACGGCGGCTACGTCCCCGGCCAGTTCGTCACCGCCGGCTTCCTCGGCTTCACCCCGGCCAGCGGCATCGTCCAGCAGACCTTCGGCCAGTCCGTGGACCGGATGGGCAACATGGTCTCGCAGGGCGTGGACTCCCTGGTGCAGGTCCCCGGCAAGATCCCCGACCTGTGGAACGCCGCCTTCAACGGCGCCGAGCGCAAGCAGGACTCCCCGATGGGCGTGGTCGGCGCGGCCCGGGTCGGCGGCGAGGTCTTCTCCCTGCACATCCCGCCGGAGCAGCGGGTGGCGACCATGCTCTTCCTGGTCGCCGGCTTCAACCTCTCGCTGTTCCTGTTCAACATGCTGCCGCTGCTGCCGCTCGACGGCGGCCACATCGCCGGCGCCCTCTGGGAGTCGCTGCGGCGCGCCTTCGCCAAGATCGTCCGGCGCCCCGACCCCGGCCCGTTCGACGTCGCCAAGCTGATGCCGGTCGCCTACGTCGTCGCCGGGATCTTCATCTGCTTCACCCTGCTGGTGCTGGTCGCCGACGTGGTGAACCCGGTGAAGCTCACGTAGGGCGGGCCGCACGGGGCGGAGCCGGCCCCGCGAACCTTCCGGCCGGGCACGCGGCGACCGTATGGGCGTGCCCGGCCGCCCCCTTTCGAGGGGCATAAGGGTTCGATGTGCCTCGGGCGAGTCGGGTGCCGTAGGCTCGATGACCGGAAGCCCGCCGAATCAGGGCCCTGATCCATACCTTGGGGTTGCACGCCAGATGACTGCCATTTCACTGGGAATGCCGGACGTACCGACCAAGCTCGCCGACCGCCGGGTCAGCCGCAGGATCCAGGTCGGTACGGTCGCCGTGGGCGGAGACGCACCGGTCTCGGTGCAGTCGATGACGACCACCCGCACCTCCGACATCGGCGCCACGCTCCAGCAGATCGCCGAGCTGACGGCCTCCGGCTGCCAGATCGTCCGGGTCGCCTGCCCCACCCAGGACGACGCCGACGCGCTGCCGGTGATCGCGAGGAAGTCGCAGATCCCGGTGATCGCGGACATCCACTTCCAGCCCAAGTACGTCTTCGCCGCCATCGACGCCGGCTGCGCCGCGGTCCGCGTCAACCCCGGCAACATCAAGCAGTTCGACGACAAGGTCAAGGAGATCGCCAAGGCGGCCTCCGACGCCGGCACCCCGATCCGGATCGGCGTCAACGCCGGCTCCCTGGACCGGCGCCTGCTCCAGAAGTACGGCAAGGCCACCCCCGAGGCCCTGGTCGAGTCCGCCCTGTGGGAGGCGTCCCTCTTCGAGGAGCACGGCTTCCGCGACATCAAGATCTCGGTCAAGCACAACGACCCGGTCGTGATGGTCAACGCCTACCGCCAGCTCGCCGCCCAGTGCGACTACCCCCTCCATCTCGGCGTCACCGAGGCCGGCCCGGCCTTCCAGGGCACCATCAAGTCCGCGGTCGCCTTCGGCGCCCTGCTCAGTGAGGGCATCGGCGACACCATCCGGGTCTCGCTCTCCGCGCCGCCCGTCGAAGAGGTCAAGGTCGGCATCCAGATCCTGGAGTCGATGAACCTCCGCCCGCGCCGCCTGGAGATCGTCTCCTGCCCGTCCTGCGGCCGTGCCCAGGTCGACGTCTACAAGCTCGCCGACGAGGTCACCGCCGGTCTGGAGGGCATGGAGGTGCCGCTCCGGGTCGCCGTCATGGGCTGCGTCGTCAACGGCCCCGGCGAGGCCCGCGAGGCCGACCTCGGCGTCGCCTCCGGCAACGGCAAGGGCCAGATCTTCGTCAAGGGCGAGGTCATCAAGACCGTCCCCGAGTCCAAGATCGTCGAGACCCTCATCGAAGAGGCCCTGAAGATCGCCGCACAGATGGAGGCCGACGGCGTCGCCTCCGGGACGCCGACGGTCAGCGCCGCCGGCTGAGCGGCGCCCTAGGGCGGGGGCGAACAGATCCCGTAAGGGGTGCGCGAGCCCCCTGCGGGGCCCCAACGTGGCGGGGCCGGAGCGGTATTCCCGTTCCGGCCCCGCCGTTCCGCTTCCGGTCGCACGGTCCCTGCCACCGCTGCCCAGGTGGTCGTCGGCCCGGTGGAGGTACAGTGCCAGGACCTGCTCCCGCCTGGCCTCCCAGGCCCCGCAACGGTGAGGCTTTCCGACACGTGCTGACGACCACCGCCCTCAAGGTCCTCGAACCGGGAGAGCTCGACGCGGCCCTCGCGGTCCTGGACCGCGAACCGGTCGCCAACGCCTTCGTCGCCGCCCGCGTCCAGGTCGCCGGCCTCGACCCCTGGCGGCTCGGCGGCGAGATGTGGGGCTGGTACGTCGGCGGCCGGCTGGAGTCCCTCTGCTACGCCGGCGCCAACCTCGTCCCCGTCTGCGCCACCTCCGAGGCCATCCGCGGCTTCGCCGAACGCGCCCGCCGCCAGGGCCGCCGCTGCTCCTCCGTCGTCGGCCCGGCCGGCCCCACCGCCGCCCTCTGGCAGCTGCTCGAACCCCACTGGGGCCCGGCCCGCGAGATCCGCGCGCACCAGCCGCTGATGGTCACCCGCACCCCCTCCGCCGAGATCGCCCCCGACCCACGCGTCCGGCGGATCCGCAAGGACGAACTCGACCTGATCATGCCCGCCTGCGTGGCCATGTTCACCGAGGAGGTCGGCATCTCCCCGCTCGCCGGCGACGGCGGCCTGCTCTACCAGGCCCGGGTCGCCGAACTCGTCGGCGCCGGCCGCTCGTTCGCCCGCATCGACGACGGCAAGGTCGTCTTCAAGGCCGAGATCGGCGCCGCCACCCCGCTCGCCTGCCAGATCCAGGGCGTCTGGGTCGACCCCGCGCACCGCGGCCGCGGCCTGTCCGAGACGGGCATGGCCGCCGTGCTCCGCTACGCCCTCGCCGACGTCGCCCCCGTCGTCAGCCTCTACGTCAACGACTACAACACCGCCGCCCGGGCCGCCTACCGCCGAGTGGGCTTCGAGGAAGTCGGCGCCTTCATGAGCGTGCTGTTCTGAGCCCGGGCCTTGTACGCTCCGAGCATGGATGACGTCGCGGTGGGCCCCCTCGATCTCACTGCCCGCGTGGACGACGCGCTCGCCGTACAGGCCCTCGCCTTCGGACTCGGCGACGAGGAGATCGCCGTCCGCCGCCACATCGTGCTCCGCCACCTCGGCTGCCGCGGCGCCCGCGCGCTGGGCGCCACCACCCCCGCCGGCCGCCTCGTCGGCTTCGTCTACGGCATGCCCAACGAACGCACCCACTGGTGGTCCACCGTCGTCGAGCCCTATCTGCGCAGCCAGGGCCTGGACCACTGGCTGGACGACTCCTTCGTCATCACCGAGCTGCACGTCCACCCCGCCTACCAGAACCACGGCATCGGCCGCACCCTGATCACCCGCATCACCGACGAGGCCACCGAACCCCGCAGCATCCTCTCCGCCATCGACACCGAGAGCCCCGCCCGCGGCCTGTACCGCTCCCTCGGCTACCACGACATCGCCCGCCGCGTCCTCTTCCCCAGCGCCCCCACCCCCTACGCCGTCATGGGCGCCCCCCTCCCCCTGAAACGCTGACGGACCACGCCCCGCACCGGTCCACTCGCGTCAGCCCCCACCCACCGTGTCCATGACCACCCACGGGAGGGGACGGGTCGGAGGGGCAGGGGGTGTGTCCGGACGTAAAGCGCAGCAGTCCGGACACACCCCCTGCCCCGGAGGCCCGTCACCGCACCCAACAGCCCCGCGCAGCGGACCGGCGCCGCCAGGCGCAGAAAGGCGAACCCCTACGGCGGGACAGCCGAAAACGTGGGAGCCAGGCCCAGCGCAGCGCATACGCATTTCGTCGCGCGACACCCCTCCGGCTAACCTCCAGGGAGTCACCTTTCTTACGCAGGAGAAACTCCCATGGCCCACGCCGCACAGGTCCAGCGCATGTCCCGCTTGATGTTCAAGACGTTGCGCGACGACCCGGCCGACGCCGAGGTGCTCAGCCACAAGCTCCTGGTGCGGGCCGGTTTCGTGCGCCGCACCGCCGCCGGTGTCTGGTCCTGGCTGCCGCTCGGCAAGAAGGTCCTCGCCAACGTCGAGCGGATCGTGCGCGAGGAGATGGACGCCATCGGCGGCCAGGAGGTCCTGCTGCCCGCCCTGCTGCCGAAGGAGCCCTACGAGGCCACCGGCCGCTGGGAGGAGTACGGTGCCGAGCTCTTCCGCCTCAAGGACCGCAGGGGCGCCGACTACCTCCTCGGCCCCACCCACGAGGAGATCTTCACCCAGCTGGTGAAGGACCAGTGCACGTCCTACAAGGACCTGCCGGTGATCCTCTACCAGATCCAGACCAAGTACCGCGACGAGGCCCGCCCGCGCGCCGGCATCCTGCGCGGCCGCGAGTTCCAGATGAAGGACTCGTACTCCTTCGACACGGCCGACGAGGGCCTGGCCGAGTCCTACGCGCTGCACCGCGCCGCCTACCAGCGGATCTTCGAGCGGCTCGGCCTGGACTACCGCATCTGTGCCGCCATCGCCGGCGCCATGGGCGGCTCCAAGTCCGAGGAGTTCCTGGCCCCGGCCGCGGCCGGCGAGGACGTCTTCGCCGACTGCCCGCACTGCGACTTCGCCGCCAACACCGAGGCGATCGCCTACGAGCTCAAGCCGGCCGACGCCGCCGGCGTGCCCGCGCCGGAGGAGATCCCCACCCCGGACACCCCCACCATCGAGACGCTCGCCGCGCACCTCGGCGTCCCGGCGTCGGCCACCCTCAAGAACCTGCTGGTGAAGGTCGACGGGGAGATCGTCGCGATCGGCGTCCCCGGGGACCGCGAGGTCGACATGGGCAAGGTCGAGGCGCACTTCGCGCCGGCCGCCGTCGAGTTGGTGACCGCCGAGGACTTCGTCGGCCGCGAGGACCTCGTCCGCGGCTACGTCGGCCCGCAGGGCCTGGAGAAGGTGACGTACCTCGCCGACCCGCGGGTCGCCCCCGGCACCGCGTGGATCACCGGCGCCAACAAGGAGGGCGTGCACGCCAGGAACGTCGTCGCCGGCCGCGACTTCGAGGTCGACGCGTACGTCGACGTCGTGGTCGTCCAGGACGGCGACCCGTGCCCGCAGTGCGGCACCGGCCTCAAGCTGGACCGCGCCATCGAGATCGGCCACATCTTCCAGCTGGGCCGCAAGTACGCCGACGCCTTCCAGCTCGACGTGCTCGGCCAGAACGGCAAGCCGGTCCGCGTCACGATGGGCTCGTACGGCATCGGCGTCTCGCGCGCCGTGGCCGCGCTGGCCGAGCAGCACGCCGACGACAAGGGCCTGTGCTGGCCGCGCGAGGTGGCCCCGGCCGATGTGCACGTGGTCGCCGCCGGCAAGGCCAAGCAGACCGAACTCGCCCTGGAGATCGGCGAGCAGCTCGGCGCCGCCGGCCTGCGGGTCCTGGTCGACGACCGGCCCGGCGTCTCGCCCGGCGTGAAGTTCACCGACGCCGAACTGATCGGCGTGCCGACCATCGTCGTCGCCGGCCGCCGCGCCGGTGAGGGCGTCGTCGAGGTCAAGGACCGGCGCACCGGCGAGCGCGAGGAGCTGACGGTCGCCGAGGCCGTCGCCCGGCTCGGCGCCTGACCGACGGCGACGGGCCGGCCGGGGCACCCGCCCCGCCGGCCCGTTCCGTCGCCGCACCCGGTCCCCGGCCCCTGCGCCCGCGGGCCGTTACACGTACGCCGCGAACTCCAGCAGCGCCTCGCCCCGCCGCCGGTCGCCCGACGCCGCCTCGCGCACCCCGCCGCGCACCGCCCGGTAGAGCGTCCAGCCGCGCAGCCGTTCCCGGTCCACGTCCAGCGAGTCGGCCAGTTTCGCCACCCGCCGCCGGGCCGCCGGGGCCGCCCCCGAACCGGCCAGCAGATCCTCGAACCGGTCCAGCACCAGCCGCGCCAGGTCGTACGCCCGCTCGCCGACCAGTGGCGACGGCCCCACCGTCAGCCACGGCGCCCGCTCCCCGGCCAGCACCTTGCCCTGCCGGAACGCCCCGTGCAGCAGATACTCCTCCGCCGCCCCGGCCGGCAGCGTCCGCCCCAGCTCCAGCGCCTCGTCCAGCAGCGGCCCGGCGCCCACGGGATCCCCGGCCGCCCGGAGCCGCTCCGCGTCCGCCGCGGTCCGCTCCGCCACCGTCGCGAACGGATGCCCCGCCGGCGGCGCGACCCACAGCCGCCGCACCGTGCCGGCCGCCTCCAGCAGCGCCCTGGCCTCCGGCAGCGACCGCAGCGACACCGAGCCCTGCAACCGTTCCAGCAGCAGGGTGCCGCCCGCCTCGTCGGCCCGCAGCATCCGCACCGCGCCCCAGCCGTCCCAGGCCCGCAGCGCCGCCGCCTCCTGCGCGGCGGCCCGCCCCGGCACCGGGAACTTCAGCACCGCCGGCGTTCCGTCCGACTGCCGCACGAACGCCACCAGACTGCTCCGGCCGCCGGGAGCGTGCACCCGATCCAGCGTCAATTCCCAGTCCGCCAACCGCTGTTGGACGAGTTCCGGCAGTTCCTCCAGCCAGGCCCTAACCGGCCCCTCCGCGGCGCCGCCGAGTGCGGTCAGCAGTCGTTGCGGCGGTTCGATGGGTGCCGTTGCCATGCCTGAGCTGTCCTTCTTCGTGGGGGAGTGGCCGCCGGGCGGCCGGTCGTTCACAGCGCGTCGGAGTCGGCGCCCGCGGTCGCCGAGGCGGTGGGCGCCGCGGCCCGCTCGACGAGCCCAGGGAAGGCTACGCCGCTGCCCCGCCAGCGCACCGCCCGCACCGCGGCCTCCCGCAGCGCGGCCGCCGCCTCGGTGCGGTGCGCCCCGCCGGCGGCCCGTACGAGGTCCGCGTAGACGGCCGCCACCCGGTCCTCCAGCTCCGCGGCCAGCCGCACCGCGGCGTCCGCGTCCGGCACCGGGAACGGCAGCTCGTAGGCGGCGGCCGCCGCCTGCGGCGTGCCGCCCAGGTCCCGCACGGCGCGGCGCAGCGCGTCCCGCCGCGCCCGATGGGCGTCGTACGCGCCCTGCGCCTCCGTCCGGCGCCCGGCCCCGATCCGCCCGCCGACCACGCCGTACCCGTACACCGCGGCGTGCTCGGCCGCCAGCGCGGCCTGCGTCGCGGTCAACTCGTCCCCGCCGCGCCCCTCGTCGCGTCGCGCGTGTGTCGTCGTCATCGCCCGCTCCTGTTCTCTCGCACGGCGCCCGTCATCCCGACTGGGCCAGCAGGTATGCGTGGGCCGCCCCCGCCGCCGCGACGGAGGCCAGCAGCCGGGCCAGTTCGGGCGGCGCGGACACCAGCGCCGCCGCGCGGGCGTCCGCCAGTGTCCGCTCCGCCTCGGCGAGCGCCGTACGGGCGCCGCGCTCGTCGCCCGGTACGCGGGGGACGTCGGCCCCGTGCGCGGCACCGGCGGCGGGCGCGGAAGCGGAGGCGGCGGACGGTGCGTCGGACCTGAACGCCTCGGCGTGGCGGGCGACTTCGGCCCGCAGCGGCCGCAGCGGCCCGCCCAGGGCCGGGTGGGCCGAGAGCGTCGCGTCGTACCGCGCGAGCAGCGCCGTGCTGTCCCGGGCCGCCTGCTTGCGCACCCGTTCGGCGGCCGCCGAACGCTCGGCCGTCAACGGGTCGGGCCGGGCGCCGCCGGCGCATCCGGCGAGCAGTGCCGCGCCTCCCAGGGCGGTGCCGGCCAGCAGGGTCGTTCTGCGTGTGAGCGCCACTTTCGGCACGTTGCACTTCCCGGGGTCTTCCGTCGTGATCACCGCAGGCGAGGGTATCCGTGACCACCCGCCGAATCGTCAGTACCCCGCCGGAACCGATAGGCTTTGACCCGACACGCGACCTAACCACAACAGCACACGCGGCCGAGGAGTCACCCGGATGAGCACGACCCAGAGCGAGAGGCTGCGCGGACTGCTTGAACCGCTCGTCGCCGCGCGAGACCTGGATCTGGAAGAGATCGAGGTGACACCGGCCGGCAGGAGCCGTGTGCTGAGGATCGTGGTCGACTCCGACGCGGGTGTCCAGCTCGACGAGTGCGCCGCGCTGAGCCGCGAGGCGTCCGAGGTCCTGGACGACACCGACGCGATGGGCGGTGCCCCGTACACCCTCGAGGTCACCTCGCCGGGCGCGGACCGGCCGCTGACCGAGCAGCGGCACTACCGCCGCGCCGTCGGCCGCCTGATCAAGGCCCGCCTCCACGAGGGCGGCGACCTGGTCGCCCGGATCGTCGCCGCCGACGACACCGGCCTGGACCTGGAGGTCCCGGGCGTCAAGGGCCGCAAGCCGACCGCCCGCCGGGTCGCGTTCGACGAGATCGCCAAGGCCCGCGTCGAGCTGGAGTTCAACCCCAGGCCCACCGCTCCCGCCCGGGACGAGGCACCGCAGGACGCCGGGCGCGACGCCGCCGGCGAGCACGACGCGAACAACGAAAACGACGAAAACGACGAGAACAAGGAGGAGGCGTAGCCGTGGACATCGACATGAGTGCCCTGCGGGGTCTGGTGCGGGAGAAGGAGATCTCGTTCGACCTGCTGGTCGAGGCGATCGAGTCGGCCCTCCTCATCGCGTACCACCGCACCGAGGGCAGCCGCCGCCGGGCGCGGGTGGAACTGAACCGCAACACCGGCCATGTGACGGTGTGGGCGAAGGAGGACCCCGAGGACCTGGAGGAGGGTGCCGAGCCGCGCGAGTTCGACGACACCCCGTCCGGCTTCGGGCGGATCGCGGCGACCACCGCCAAGCAGGTCATCCTGCAGCGGCTGCGGGACGCCGAGGAGGAGATCACCTTCGGCGAGTACGCCGGACGCGAGGGCGACGTCGTCACCGGCGTCGTCCAGCAGGGCAAGGACCCCAAGAACGTCCTGGTCGACATCGGCAAGCTGGAGGCCATCCTGCCGGTGCAGGAGCAGGTCCCCGGCGAGGAGTACACCCACGGCACCCGGCTGCGCTCGTACGTCGTCCGGGTCGTCAAGGGCGTCCGCGGCCCCTCGGTCACGCTCTCGCGCACCCACCCCAATCTGGTGAAGAAGCTGTTCGCCATGGAGGTGCCGGAGATCGCCGACGGTTCGGTGGAGATCGCCGCCATCGCCCGCGAGGCCGGCCACCGCACGAAGATCGCGGTGCGCTCCGCGCGCTCGGGACTGAACGCCAAGGGCGCCTGCATCGGCCCGATGGGCGGCCGGGTGCGGGCCGTGATGGCCGAACTCAACGGCGAGAAGATCGACATCGTGGACTGGTCGGACGACCCGGCCGAGCTGGTGGCCAACGCGCTGTCCCCGGCCCGGGTCAGCAAGGTCGAGGTGGTGGACCTGTCGGCGCGCTCGGCGCGGGTGACGGTCCCCGACTACCAGCTGTCGCTGGCCATCGGCAAGGAAGGCCAGAACGCCCGGCTCGCTGCGCGGCTGACCGGCTGGCGGATCGACATCCGCCCGGACACCGAGCACGCGCCGGCGCAGGGCTGAGCCACCGGCGGACGGGGCCGCGGCGCACGAAAAGAAGTGGTGCCGCGGCGCCCCGCGGGGAATTCTTGAGCAGCGGATCGGGCTTTACCCCATCGGGGTGGAGCGTCCGTGGGGAGGTAGACTTAAGCAGTGTCTGGCCGGACGCATGCCCGCGCATGCCCTGAGCGCACATGTCTGGGTTGCCGGGAGCGAGCGGCCAAGGGCGATTTGCTGCGCATCGTGGTGATCGAGGGCGAGTGCGTCCCCGATCCTCGCGGTACGCTGCCCGGCCGGGGTGCTTATGTGCACCGGACACTGGTCTGCCTCGACCTGGCGGTTCGCCGCCGGGCGTTCCCCCGGGCCTACCGGGGGCGCGGTCCGTTCGACACGGCGGAGTTGCGCCGGTTCATCGAAGGGGGCGCGCGTTGAGCAGCCGCCATGGCAACAACGCACAGCAGGAAATGCACAGCGCACGGAAAACCGTGCGGTCAGGTACCTCGCGAGTCGGAAGTAGGTCGAGATTGCGATGAGCACTCGATGAGTACGCGATGAGTACGCCCATGAAGTAGCGACGGTCCGGTGGACACCCGGACCTAGAAGGAGCGAAGTGGCTAAGGTCCGGGTTTACGAACTCGCCAAGGAGTTCGGTGTGGAGAGCAAGGTCGTCATGGCCAAGCTCCAAGAACTTGGTGAATTCGTCCGTTCGGCGTCCTCGACGATCGAGGCGCCGGTTGTTCGCAAGCTGACCGACGCTTTCCAGGCGGGCAGCGGCGGCGGCCGTTCCGCCGGCAAGCCCGCGGCGCCGCGCAAGTCGGCCCCCGCGAAGCCGTCGGCGCCCTCTCCGGCGCAGGCGGCCCGTCCGGCTGCCCCGAAGCCGGGCGCCCCCAAGCCGGGTCCCGCGGCCCCGGCCGCCCCCGAGGTCCCGGCCGCCCCCGCGGCTCCGGCGGCCCCCAAGCCTGCCGCCGGCCCCACCCCGGGTCCGCGTCCGGCCCCGGCGCGCCCCGCGGCGCCGAAGCCTGCCCCGGCCGCGCCCGCGCAGCCGGAGTTCCAGGCCCCGCCGTCCGCGCCGGCGCCCGCCGCGCAGTCGGGTCCCCGCCCCGGTGCCACCCCCGGCCCGCGTCCGGGCGGCCGCCCGGCAGGCGGCCAGGGCCAGGGCCGCGGCAACGCCCCCCGCCCCGGTGGCGAGCGGGCCCCGCGTCCCGGCGGTCCCCGTCCGGCCGGTCCCCGTCCGGGCAACAACCCCTTCACCTCCGGTGGCTCCACGGGCATGGCCCGTCCGCAGGCCCCGCGGCCCGGTGGCGCCCCGCGTCCCGGCCAGCCCGGTCCGCGCCCGCAGGGCGGCGGTCAGGGCGGTCCCCGGCCGCAGGGCCAGGGCGGCCCGCGTCCGACCCCCGGTTCCATGCCCCGTCCGCAGGGTGCGGCGCCCGGCGGTGCCGGTCCGCGTCCCGGCGGCGGTAACCGCCCGAACCCGGGCATGATGCCGCAGCGTCCGGCTGCCGGTCCGCGTCCGGGCCCCGGCGGCGGCGGTCGTCCGGGCGGCGCGGGTCGTCCCGGTGGCGGCGGTCGTCCCGGCGGTGGCGGCGGCTTCGCCGGTCGTCCCGGTGGCGGCGGCGGTCGTCCGGGTGGCGGCGGCGGTTTCGCCGGTCGTCCCGGTGGCGGCGGTCCCGGTGGCGGTGGCGGCGGCTTCGGCGGTCGTCCCGGCTTCGGTGGTCGTCCCGGCGGTCCCGGCGGCCGTGGTGGCACGCAGGGTGCGTTCGGTCGTCCCGGCGGTCCGGCGCGTCGCGGTCGCAAGTCGAAGCGGCAGCGCCGTCAGGAGTACGAGGCGATGCAGGCCCCGTCCGTGGGCGGCATCATGCTGCCGCGCGGCAACGGCCAGACCGTTCGTCTCTCGCGCGGTGCCTCGCTGACCGACTTCGCGGAGAAGATCAACGCCAACCCGGCGTCGCTGGTCCAGGTCATGCTGAACCTCGGCGAGATGGTCACCGCGACCCAGTCGGTCTCCGACGAGACGCTGCAGCTGCTCGCCGACGAGATGAACTACAACGTCGAGATCGTCAGCCCGGAGGAGGAGGACCGCGAGCTGCTCGAGTCCTTCGACATCGAGTTCGGCGAGAACGAGGGCGGCGAGGAGATGCTGGCGGCCCGTCCGCCGGTGGTCACCGTCATGGGTCACGTCGACCACGGCAAGACCCGCCTGCTGGACGCGATCCGCAAGACGAACGTGGTCGCGGGCGAGGCCGGTGGCATCACCCAGCACATCGGTGCCTACCAGGTCGCGACCGAGGTCAACGACGAAGAGCGTCGCATCACCTTCATCGACACCCCGGGTCACGAGGCGTTCACCGCCATGCGTGCCCGCGGTGCGAAGTCGACCGACATCGCGATCCTCGTGGTGGCGGCCAACGACGGTGTCATGCCGCAGACGATCGAGGCCCTGAACCACGCCAAGGCGGCCGACGTGCCGATCGTGGTCGCGGTCAACAAGATCGACGTCGAGGGTGCCGACCCGACCAAGGTGCGCGGTCAGCTGACCGAGTACGGCCTGGTGGCCGAGGAGTACGGCGGCGACACCATGTTCGTCGACATCTCCGCCCGCCAGGGGACCAACATCGAGCAGCTGCTCGAGGCCGTCGTCCTCACCGCGGACGCCGCCCTCGACCTGCGGGCCAACCCCGACCAGGACGCCCAGGGCATCGCGATCGAGGCGCACCTCGACCGCGGCCGCGGCGCCGTGGCGACCGTCCTGGTCCAGCGCGGTACCCTCCGCGTCGGCGAGACGATGGTCGTGGGCGACGCCTACGGCCGGGTCCGCGCGATGCTCGACGACAAGGGCAACCACGTCGAGGAAGCGGGTCCGTCGACCCCCGTCCTGGTCCTGGGTCTGACCAACGTCCCGGGCGCCGGCGACAACTTCCTGGTCGTCGACGAGGACCGCACGGCCCGCCAGATCGCCGAGAAGCGCGCGGCGCGCGAGCGCAACGCGGCCTTCGCCAAGCGCACCCGCCGGGTGTCCCTGGAGGACCTCGACAAGGTGCTCAAGGCCGGCGAGGTCCAGCAGCTCAACCTCATCATCAAGGGCGACGCGTCCGGTTCGGTCGAGGCCCTGGAGTCCTCGCTGCTCCAGCTCGACGTCGGCGAAGAGGTCGACATCCGGGTGCTGCACCGCGGCGTCGGTGCGGTCACGGAGTCCGACATCAACCTGGCGTCCGGCTCCGACGCGATCGTCATCGGCTTCAACGTGCGGGCCGAGGGCCGCGCCACGCAGATGGCCGAGCGCGAGGGCGTCGACGTCCGGTACTACTCGGTCATCTACCAGGCGATCGAGGAGATCGAGGCGGCCCTCAAGGGCATGCTCAAGCCGGAGTACGAAGAGGTCGAGCTCGGTACGGCGGAGATCCGCGAGGTCTTCAAGTCGTCCAAGCTGGGCAACATCGCGGGTGTGCTCATCCGCTCCGGCGAGGTCAAGCGGAACACCAAGGCGCGCCTCATCCGCGACGGCAAGGTGGTCGCGGAGAACCTCAACATCGACGGTCTGCGCCGCTTCAAGGACGACGTCACCGAGATCCGCGAAGGCTTCGAGGGCGGTATCAACCTCGGCAACTTCAACGACATCAAGGTCGACGACGTCATCGCGACGTACGAGATGCGGGAGAAGCCGCGCGGCTGATCTTGCAGTAGTCCGCCCGGTGTGCGGTCCACCAGGAACGGTGGCCGGGCGGCGGGCGGGCCGGGGCCGGTCGGCGGGAATTTCCGTCGATCGGCCCCGGTCGTTCCGTGTACGGTTCGAAATGACACGCACGCCTCCGGCCGACGCCGGGAGGCACCCCGAAGGCCCCACGGGTGGCTTGACCCGTCTTGCATGTACGTAGGGACGTTGTCCTTCGACCTGCTTCTCGGCGACGTACGGTCGCTGAAGGAGAAGCGCTCCGTCGTCCGCCCGATCGTCGCCGAGCTGCACCGCAAGTACGCGGTGAGCGTCGCGGAGGTGGGAGACCAGGACCTGTACCGCAGGGCCCGTATCGGCCTGGCGGTGGTGTCCGGGGACACCGGACACCTGACGGACGTCATGGACCGCTGCGAGCGCCTGGTCGCCGCACGGCCCGAAGTGGAGCTGCTGTCCGTACGCCGGCGGCTGCACGGCGACGACGACTGACCCGGGCGACCGGGCAGGTCATCGCCGGTGGAAGCACAATTGTGGAAGATTCAGAAGGAGACGGACCAGTGGCCGACAATGCGCGGGCGAAGAAGCTGGCGGACCTCATCCGGGAGGTGGTCGCCCAGAAACTGCAGCGCGGCATCAAGGACCCGCGGCTCGGCACGCACGTGACCATCACCGACACCCGGGTCACCGGCGACCTGCGGGAGGCGACGGTCTTCTACACGGTCTACGGCGACGACGAGGACCGTGCCAGCGCCGCCGCTGGGCTGGAGAGCGCCAAGGGCGTGCTCCGTTCCGCGGTCGGTGCGGCGGCCGGCACCAAGTTCACGCCGACGCTGACCTTCGTCGCGGACGCCCTGCCGGAGAACGCCAAGACGATCGAGGATCTGCTCGACCGGGCCCGCGCCTCGGACGCCGAGGTGCGCGCGGCCTCCTCGGGCGCCACGTACGCCGGTGAAGCGGACCCGTACCGCAAGCCGGGCAGCGACGAGGACGACGAGGGCGCAGCGGCAGAATGAAGCGGCAGAGCAACAAGCCGGGAGGTCTTGTCATCGTCGACAAGCCTTCCGGCTTCACTTCGCACGACGTCGTGGCGAAGATGCGCGGGATGGCCCGGACCCGCCGGGTCGGGCACGCCGGGACCCTCGACCCCATGGCGACCGGGGTCCTGGTCCTCGGCCTGGAGCGGGCCACCAAGCTGCTGGGGCACCTCGCGCTGACGGAGAAGGAGTACGTCGGCACGATCCGGCTCGGCCAGACCACGGTCACCGACGACGCCGAGGGCGAGATCACCGCGTCCAAGGCGGCGCACGGCCTGGTCCGCGAGGACATCGACGCCGGGGTCGCCGAGCTCAGCGGCGCGATCATGCAGGTGCCGTCCAAGGTCAGCGCCATCAAGATCGACGGCAAGCGCTCCTACAAGCGCGTCCTGGACGGCGAGGACGTGGAGATCCCGGCCCGGCCGGTGACGATCTCCTCGTTCGTGGTGCACTCCGTGCACGAGGCCGAGGCGGCGGACGGCACCCCGGTGACCGACGTGCTGGTCTCCGTCGTCTGCTCCTCCGGCACCTATATCCGGGCCCTGGCCCGCGACCTGGGCGCCGGGCTCGGCGTCGGCGGCCATCTGACGGCGCTGCGCCGCACCCGCGTCGGCCCGTACAAGCTCGACCGCGCGCGGACCCTGGAGCAGCTCCAGGCGGCGGTGGACGAGCCCGAGGGCGGCGGTCTGCCCGTCATGCCGCTCGGGGACGCAGCCGCCGCCGCGTTCACCCGCTGGGACGTCACCGAGGCGCAGTCCCGGCTGCTGCTCAACGGTGTGCGGGTCCCGATGCCGCAGTTCGAGGGCGACGGCCCGGTGGCGGCCTTCGGCCCGGACGGGACCTTCCTGGCGCTGGTGCAGAACGAGGGCGGCCGGGCCAAGAGCCTGGCGGTCTTCGCCTAGTACGCCCAACTCCGCCCAGGACTCCACGGGGTCTGATCGGCCGGGGGAGGTGGTGGAACGCGTGCCGTGCGGACGGGCGCGGAGCGTTCGGCCCGCGCTCCACCATCCCCCTCGCTGAGACTCTGTCCAGCGCGTTCTCATGATTCACCCCGCCGAGCAGGCGCTCGGAGTGAATCACGGCGCGGAGGGGGGCGCGTTCGCCGGACACCCTGTTGCGAAGATCACTGTCTGTCTACCGTCGTCGCCGATGAGCACGCACGGTGACGGGTGGGGAGGTTCGCTGATGGTGGTGCTGGACGCCGACACGGAGGCGTACGGGAAGGTGCGCGGCGCGGTGTGCGGGGAGGCGCTCCGGGTGCTCGGCGGAAGCGGGGTGGATGATCAACTGTCCGCGGAGTGGCGGGAGTTGGTGGTGGACGCGACCGCCGGGACGGAGCTGCGGGACGGGGCGGCCGGGCGGCTGAGCGGGGTGCTGCTGGGGGTGCCGGACGCCACGCCGTATCTGGGCGTGCTGCGGCTGCTGGCCGACCTGATCACCGTGCGGTCGGCCACGGCGGGCGGCTTCGCGGAGACCGGGCCGGCGGCGTTCGGGCCGGTGTTCTGGCGGTGCCTGGCGCTGTCGGCGGCGGACCGCCTGGAGCTGCTGCGCCGGCTGCTGCCGGCCGACGGACCGCGCGCGGACGCGCCGCGCACCCGGCCGCCGCGGGCCTTCGCCCCGCCGCCCCGGGTCCGGGTGCACACCGCGGGCGCCGCGGCGGCCGGCGCCGTGGACGACGGCGCGGACGACGGATGGGTGGACGCCCTGCGGTGGGCCGACGGCCCCGCGGGGCCGCACGAAGGCGGCGCAGAAGCGTTCCGCCCCGGCGGTGCGGGACTTCGCCCCGGGCGGTTCCTCGACCTCGTGGCGGAGCTGCTCAAGGCCGACCCCGAGCGGATCCAGCCGTTGCTGTGCGGCTGGTTCGACGACAACCGGCCGCTCCGCACGGCACCCGACGCGCCCCATGTGCTCACCGTCGCGGACGCCGCCCAGGCCCTGCTGCACACCCACCGGGCCCGGGCGCTGGACGCCCTCGTCGAGACGCTCGCCGGGGTCGCCCACCCCCGGGCCGCGGAGCTCCTGGACGCGCTCGCCGAGGACGAGCCGGCGGCCCTGCGGCGGGCCACGGCGCGGTGGGGGAGCGGTCCCCGGACGGGCGGGCGGCCGGCGGCGCCGGAGCCCACGGCCGCAGCGGCGGAAACCGGCCGGTGGCCGGCCGGACCCGCGGGGTGGCCGATGCAACAGCGGCCAGGCCCCCCTTCGCGCGTAGCCGCGCTCCCGGCATGGCAGTCTTAGACCTGCGTCATGCCGAAATGGCGCAGTGGACGGACAACAGTTCGGGCGAGGAGCGGGCAGAGTGCAGCGCTGGCGTGGCTTGGAGGACATCCCCGAGGGTTGGGGACGCAGCGTCGTCACCATCGGCTCGTACGACGGAGTGCACCGCGGCCACCAACTGATCATCGGGCGGGCCGTGGCCCGCGCCCGCGAGCTGGGGGTCCCGGCCGTGGTCGTCACCTTCGACCCGCACCCGAGCGAGGTGGTCCGCCCCGGCACCCACCCGCCGCTGCTGGCGCCGCACCACCGGCGGGCCGAGCTGATGGCCGAGCTGGGCGTGGACGCGGTGTTGGTGCTCCCGTTCACCAAGGAGTTCTCGCAGCTGGCGCCCGCCGACTTCGTGGTGAAGGTGCTGGTCGACAAGTTGCACGCGCAGGTCGTGGTCGAGGGCCCGAACTTCCGCTTCGGCCACAAGGCCAAGGGCACCGTCGAGAGCCTCGGCGAGCTGGGCCGGACCTACGACTACACGGTCGAGGTCATCGACCTCTTCGAGCGCGGCACCGCGGGCGGCGGTGAGCCGTTCTCGTCCACGCTCGTCCGCCGGCTGGTCGCCGAGGGCGACGTGACGGGCGCCCGGGAGGTCCTGGGCCGGCCGCACCGGGTCGAGGGCGTGGTCGTCCGCGGCGCGCAGCGCGGCCGCGAACTGGGCTTCCCCACCGCCAACGTGGAGACCCTGCCGCACACCGCGATCCCGGCCGACGGGGTCTACGCCGGGCTGCTGCACGTCGAGGGCGAGGCGATGCCGGCGGCGGTGTCGGTCGGCACCAACCCGCAGTTCGACGGCAAGGTGCGGACGGTCGAGGCGTACGCCATCGACCGGGTCGGGCTCGATCTGTACGGGCTGCACGTCGCCGTGGAGTTCCTCGCCTACATCCGGGGCCAGGAGAAGTTCGACACGCTCGACGCGCTGCTGGAGCGGATGGCGGTCGACGTGAAGCAGGCCCGCGGGCTGATCGCCGAGGCGGGGCAGGCGTAGCGCGCGTCGCACGCCCCCGGCGTACGAAGGGCAACGAAGGGGCGGGGCCCGGCAGTCAACTGCCGGGCCCCGCCCCTTCGTTCATGTCCGCTCACGCCGGGCGGACGCCTCGCCGCTCACTGCGGTGGCGGCTGCTGCTGCGTCCAGCCGCCCTGCTCCGGCAACGGCGCGTCCGGAGCGGGCTGTTGCTGCCAGCCGGCCGGGGGCTGCCCGGTGGGCTGCTGGCCCCAGCCGCCCTGCTGCGGCGGGTAGCCGGCCGGCGGCTGGCCCTGCTGCGGCGCCTGCTGCGCGTACTGCTGCTGGGCGTACGGGTCCTGCTGTGCGTAGGGATCCTGCTGGGCGTACGGGTCGCCGGCCATCGGCTGCTGGCCCATCTGCCCCTGTGCGTACATCCCCTGGGCCTGCTGCTGGCGGGCGAAGTCCTCGGCGACCAGGGCGGAGAGGTTGAAGTACGCCTCGCGGGTCTTCGGCCGCATCATGTCGAGGTCGACCTCGGCACCGGCGGCGAGGTGCTCGTCGAACGGCACCACGACGACACCGCGGCAACGGGTCTCGAAGTGCGACACGATGTCGTCGATCTTGATCATCTTGCCGGTCTCGCGGACCCCGGAGATGACCGTGATGCCGCGCTGGACCAGGTCGGCGTAGCCGTGTGCGGAGAGCCAGTCCAGGGTGGTGCTGGCGCTGCTGGCACCGTCCACGGACGGGGTGGAGATGATGATCAACTGGTCGGCGAGATCGAGGACGCCGCGCATCGCGCTGTAGAGCAGACCCGTACCCGAGTCGGTGAGGATGACCGGGTACTGCTTGCCGAGGATGTCGATCGCGCGCCGGTAGTCCTCGTCGTTGAACGTCGTGGAGACGGCCGGGTCGACGTCGTTGGCGAGGATCTCCAGGCCCGAGGGGGCCTGCGAGGTGAACCGGCGGATGTCCATGTAGCTGTGCAGGTGCGGGATGGCCTGCACCAGGTCGCGGATGGTCGCCCCGGTCTCGCGGCGCACCCGGCGGCCGAGCGTGCCGGCGTCGGGGTTGGCGTCGATCGCCAGGATCTTGTCCTGCCGCTCGGAGGCCAGGGTGGCGCCCAGCGCGGTGGTCGTCGTGGTCTTGCCGACGCCGCCCTTGAGGCTGATCACCGCGATGCGGTAGCAGGACAGCACCGGCGTGCGGATCAGCTCCAGCTTGCGCTGGCGCTCCTCCAGCTCCTTCTTGGCGCCCAGCTTGAACTTGGACGGCTGGGCGTTGGCACCCGGCTTGCGCTTCTTGGGCTGGTTGCGCAGCAGACGGTCGGAGGTCAGCTCGACCGCGGCGCTGTAGCCGAGCGGCGCACCGGGGGTGGCCCGCTGCGGCTGCTGCTGGCCGGGCTGGGAGTACTGGGCGTAGTTGGCCGCCGCGTTGGGGTCGCCGAACTGCTGGGCGGGGGGCTGCTGGGCTTGCTGCGCCTGCTGGGGGTAACCGTGCTGGGGCTGCTGCTGCGGCACCTGCTGCTGTGGTGCCTGCTGGGGGTAGCCCTGCTGCGGATAGCCGTAAGCGGGCTGCTGCGGCTGGGCGTTGGGCTGCGGCTGGGCCTGCTGCGGCGGCTGCTGACCCGGCTGCGGCTGCTGGGGATAGCCGTACGCGGGCTGCGGATAGCCGTAGCCGCCCTGCTGCGGCGCCTGGGCGGCCTGCTGCGGGTAGCCGCCCTGCTGGGGCTGCTGCGGCTGCTGGGGCTGCGGTGCCTGCTGGGGATACGCCTGCGGCTGCTGCTGGGCGTGCGGTTGGGCCTGCGGCTGCGCCTGTTGCGGCTGGGGCTGCGCCTGGTGGGGCGTCGCCGGCGGCTGCTGGCCGGGCTGCGGCTGCGCCATCCGCGGATCGGCGGGCTGGAACTCCGGCGGCAGCGGCGGCAGTCCGCCCTGCGCCGGGGCGCCCTGGCCGGGCACGCCCTGCTGCCCGGCGTCCGCGCCGCCCCACGGCGCGCCCTGCTGGGGAACGCCGTGCGGCGCCTGCTGCGGCGCCGCCTGCTGCTGCGGCGGCATGCCCTGCGGGGCGACGCCCTGCGGCGGCACACCCTGGGCGGGCGCACCCTGCGGCTGGGGCTGCGGCTGCTGGCCCTGGGCGGGCTGCGCGACGGGCTGTACGACAGGCTGGGCGGCCGCTGCGGCGGCTGCCGCGCCCGCGGTGGCGGCGTCCGGCCCGGGAGCCGGCGCGGGCTGTCCCTCGGGCGCCTGGGCGCCCTCGGCGGGGGCTACGGGCGCGGGCTCCGGCTGCGGGGCCGCGGCGGACTGCGGTTCGGGCGCGGCGGCGGGCGGCGCGTCGTCCTCGTCGTCGTCCCAGAGGGAGGCCGAGGGGTCCGGCCCGGTGCCCGCGCGGACGTTGCCGCCGTCCTCGGGGCCGGCGGCCGGGGCGGCGTCACCGGAGGCGGTGGGGGCGGTGGGGGCGGTGGGAGCCGACGGGCCGTCGGCCGCGGGGGCCGGCGCGTCGCCGCTCGCGTCCTGCGGGCGCAGCGTCGGGAAACCGGGAGGCGCGGTCGGACCGGGCGCACCCTGCTGCGGAACGGGGGCCGGGGCACCCTGCGCGGGCAGCGGCTGACCGGTCGGCGGCGGACCCGCGGTCGGGTCGCCGGCGGGCGGCGTGGCGATGGGGACACCGGCGCCGCCACTGGTGTCATTGCTGCTGTACCAGGCGGGAGCCGCAAAATCGATCTTGAACTCACCGGTCAGGTCGAACTCCGACTGGTCGTCGTCAGGTTCGTTCCCGTCCGGGCGGAAAGCCTCCTGGTCTTTCACTGTGCCTCCTGGTCTACTGCAACGCACCTGAACGGCAGGACCGGATACAGGCGGATCGATCGGATGTCACGGAAGTCGGAGCACGCCATCCGGGGTTGCGCCACCACTGCGGTAAGTCTCCATCCCCGTATCGACTGCCGTCGTGCACTGTCGTGCCGTGCTCCTGCGGCTCTCCCTACAGCCTAATCAACAGTCGGCTCATAACGGCAGTCGATGCCATGTGGTCTTCGGCCCCGGCGGGCACGGCTACGGGCGCACCCCGTGGATGCGCCCGTGGTCCGTGCCCCGGCAAGTGGCCGGCGGGAGTGGTCAGTCCATACGGCGCGGGCCGCCCAGCAGGTTGGTCTCCGCGTCGGTCGGCTGGGTCATCACGAACTGGTGGCCGCCGTCCCGCCGGCACCACAGCATGGCGTTGTCGCTCAGCGTCGGCAGCACCGCGCCGACGTTCTCCGGCAGCCGCATGATCCGCGTCACAACCTCCGCCTCCTCGGGCGAGAGTCGCTGCAGACCGACCAGGTCCGCCCGGCCGAGCATCTGCGGCGAGCGCGGGCCGAGGAACGGCAGCACCGTCAGCACGGTCTGCCAGGGGCTCGGCGCGAGCTGGTTGCGCGGGGGGCGCGCGCCCATGTCGCGGACGACCAGAACAGGGCTGGAAACCGACGGTCCCTGCGGCGCGATCTGGCGCACGTCGAAGACCGAGACGCACTGCTGACCGCCGCCGGCGGCCTGCGCCATCTGACCCCAGGCCGGCGGCCGGGCGGTCTCCACCGCGACCCGGGCACCGGTGGCGACCGTGCGCAGCGCCAGGACCTGCGCCATCCACATGCTGCCGACCAGCGCGATCTCCATCGGCGCGGGGCGCAGCAGGCTGAGCACGGCGGGCTGGTTCTGCGGGTCTATGCCGACGATGACACCGTCGTCGCCGACCGGCAGGGTGAGCTCGGCGAGCGACTCGGCCGTCAGGACGTGCGGGTTGCGCCGCGGGCCGCGCAGCCCGAAACCGGGCCGTGCCTTCGGCCCCGTCGGCCCGGACTGCTCCTCGTCCGGGCGCGGCTGGTGCGAGACCCGGCCGCCGGCGACGCCGTTGTTCGTCGGGGTGCGCCAGCCGTCGCTGCTGACGGTGACACGGGGCTGATACGTGGGAGTGCCCATCAGCGGGTACCTCCGAGGGGAAGCGTGGCCAGCAGGCCGGGCAGCTGCTCGCGGTCGAGCCGGACCAGCCCGACCTTCGCGGAGCCGGAGCGGCGCTCCAACTCGTCCTGCGCGGCGGTGAGTTCGTTGTCGCTACGGGTCGACAGGCGGACGTAGCCGGAGATGGCCGGCAGCCGTCCGCTGCCGTGCGTCGCGGTCAGCGCGAAGGTGCTGGCCATCGCCCGGGTGTTGGTCAGCAGCTGGGTGACGGCGGCCAACGGGGCGCCGCCGCGGCCGAGTTGGGGCCACCGGCCGATCCAGTAGGTGGTGTGCCAGCGGTCGTCGCAGCGCATCGCGCGGGTGGTCTCCTGGGTGCGGCGGGCACCCCGGCCGTCCCGGCCCATCGCGCCGTTCGCGGCCCGCGGGCTGACGCACACCGCGGTGCCGACCGCGGCCACCACCTCGCGCTCGTCGAGCACCTTGGCACGCACGCCGAGCGCGGTGAGGCGGCTGACGAGCTGGTCGGCGGCGCGCAGCAGGGAGCGCTGGGCGCCGCCCATGCCGCCGCCGCGGGCCTCGATGGCCTCCGCGCACAGCTCCGGGTCGAGCTTCAGCGCGATCCAGGTCAGCTGGATCGCCGGGGTCTGCGACTGGGCCTGGAGCGGCGCGTAGGAGCGGGCCGCGACGGCCTGTTCGGGCAGGTGCGGCGCCGGGGCGGGCTGGGTGTACTGGACGAACTGCACCGACTCCAGGTGGATGTCCTCGACGTCCAGCGCGGTGTGCAGCATCTCCAGCGGGACCATGTGGCGGCCGCGCGCCGGCCGCAGCGGCTCGTCCCGGGCGTCCACCTGGACGATCGCGGTCAGGAACGTGCCGTCGCCGACGAAGCCGACGGTGCGCTGCTCGTTGTCGGTGTACTCGTGGGTGCGCAGCGCCGGGTCGCACTCCACCACGGGGGCGAAGGCCGGGTCCACGCCCTGGGTGGCGGAAAGGCTCTCGCCCGCGGCCTTGTTGCGGCGGTTCATCGCGCGCACGGTGGTGATCCACTCGGGCAGCGGGATCCTCCGGCGCCGGCCGAGGGCGAAGACGACCAGGACGACCGCCACCACCGCGGCCACGCTCAGCGCCACCGGGTTCCGCGCCGACAGGCCCACCAGCACGAGAGCCGCGGCGATTTCGATGAGCGCCAGTTGCTGGACGCGGACGCCGCCGATGGTGCCCGCCTGCTGGCGGAGCCGGGGCGACACCGGCCCGGCCGCGGTTCGGCCGCCATTTCCTCTATTGCCGGGAGCTGTACCGTTTTGGCCCCCGTTTCCCGCGTTCTGCGGTGCAGCGGAAGGCTGTTGCTGCTGTTGCCGCCCGTTGCGGCGTCGAGCCCTGGTGGCGCTGGACATCCCCCGGCCTGCTCCTCTACTGGTGGTGGTGTCTCTAGGCGAATCGGCCGCCGTTGAGACTGGTGCGTTGGAAGGTGGCACCCGTACGGTACGGCTCGATCGATACACGGCATAGTAGAGGGCGCTACGGCGTGAGTGCCGGGGGCGGTCGATGTGGATCCGACAGGCGGGGAGAGAAAGCAACAATGGCATCACGTCGGGACGAGCTGAGTGCGTATTCTTTTGCTCGAAAGCGCACGAATGCGGCATTTCTGAAGCCGCTGCCGAACGGCTCGATCGAAAGCGCGCCCAAGCCGCTGAAAGCGGTGGTGCCCAGCGTGGTGATGGGGGTGCTGGTCACTGTGGTGTTCGGAGCCGTGGGTGTTTTCCTGCCGGCCGCCCCACAGGGATGGGACACCCCCGGGGTAAATGTCCTCGTCGGGGACCAATCCACCACGCGCTACGTCGTCCTGCCAAGTAAGGACGCAAGCGGGCAAAAGCAGAAGCTGCTGTACCCCGTCCTGAATCTGGCCTCGGCCAAACTCCTTCTCGACCCCAAGAAGTTCCAGGTGGTCAAGGTCAAGGAATCCGAGCTGGACGGGAAGCTGGCCCACGGCCCGGCCATCGGGATTCCGTACGCCCCGGACCGGCTGCCCACCGCGTCCACGGTCGACAAGCCGAAGACCTGGGCGGTGTGCGACCGCCCCGGCAGCGGCGAGAACAGCAAGACCCAGCAGGCCGTCTTCGTCCTCGACGGCAAGGACAAGAACGACATCGGCAACACCAAGAAGGGCAAGCTCGACCTCCACCAGGCCCTCTACGTCCAGGACCCGGACGGGGTGCAGTGGCTGGTGGACAGCAACGGGTACGCCTTCCAGATGATCGCCGACCTGAATCAGGGCGTGCGCGAGGCCCAGGTCGGCATGAAGCACACCGACGTCGAGGCCGACCGCTCCCTGCGGCGGATCATCTTCGGCCAGGCGGAACCGCAGCAGGTGTCCGCCGAGTTCATGAACACACTGATCAAGAGCCCGTGGCCGATCGGCATGCCGCACGTGGACGCCGCGGGCAGGCCGGCCCCCTTCCCCGAGCTCCCGGCCGCGGCGCAGAAGGTCGGTACGATCCTCCAGGACGGCGACGGCAACAAGTACGTGGTCCTCCTCACCGGCGTCGCGAAGGTCAGCAACTTCGTGGCCAAACTCCTGGAGCAGGGCGACAACGCCGAGGTGGTGAACGGCAAGAACAGCGGCAAGGCGCTGACGCCGATCAACATCTCCACCGGCAACATCCGCCACCCCGTGCTGGACAGCACCAACCACCCGTACACCTTCTACGGCAAGGTCGCGGGCACGGATCTGGACAACCCGTGGCCCAAGGAGGTCGTCTCCGCGGCCAACGACTTCTCGCACGGCTCCCAGACCAGCGGCCTGGGCGCGGCCACCCAGGGCGGCGTCTCGTGCAGCGTCTACAAGGGCACCACCACCAAGTTCCCGGGCGTCGACAAGCTCGGTTACCCCAACGGCCTCCCGGACATGGGCACTTGGGTCGGCAAGGACTACCCGGCCAAGATCGCTCCGGGCGCCACCACCTACGTCACCCCCGGCAGCGGTCTGCTGTACCAGCAGGTCGCCAACCCGAAGGCGAACTCCGGAAGCCTCTTCCTGGTCACCGACACCGGCCTGCGCTACTCGGTCCCGCGGAACAACGACTCCGCCGACAAGGCCGGCAACGACAAGCAGGAGCAGGACCAGGCGCAGGTCCACCTCGGCTACGGTGACGCCCGCCCGCCGCTCATGCTGGAGGCGTGGTCCAAGCTGCTCTCCGCGGGGCCGGCCCTGGACGTCCAGAGCGCACGTAAGCCGCAGGCGTCCTGACCCGGCGGCGGGACGTTCCGCACGGCACTTCCCGCACGGTTCCCGCAGGGCACCTTCCGCACGGTGTGAGGCGGCGCCGACCCCGCTCCGGGGCCGGCGCCGCCGCACCGCGCCGACCCACCCGCCGCGCCCGATACCACACCATCTGCCGGATTCCGGCGAACCTCGTTCTCCCGCCGCCCAGTTGACATTGTTGTGATCCCGTCACAAGACCCCTCCCCCCTGTTGGGAACACCCGTGTGGAGTGGGTAATGTGGCAGGAGGCGTCAGCAGGAGATGCCATCCGCGCAAGCCCTCGCCGGCGCCGCGCGGCCGTCGTACGAGTCTCATGGGGGACCTTGACCATGGCTGGTCAGTTCACAACCACGCACGAGGAGATGGTGGCGTTCAGCCACAACATCGACTCGGTCAACCAGGCGATCCGCGGTGAGATCCAGCGTCTCCAGACGGTCGTCGACAACATCACCTCCGGGTGGAAGGGCCAGGCGGCCTCCTCGTACCACCAGCTGCAGTCGCAGGTGAACGAGGACGCCAACCGGATCAACCAGCTCCTGAGCGAGATCAAGGAAGCGATCGACCAGACCACTGGCAACTACACTGCCTCCGAAGAGGAGCAGGCCAGCTCGATCTCGCACGTCACCGCCCAGGCTTCGCCGTTCGGATGATGGGGCCGCGCCGCTGATCCGGCGCACTCGCCCACCCGCCGCGGTCCGGCCAGCCGGCTGTTTCCGGTCCCGGCCCCCACGGCACGTGAATTCAGCCAGACATCATCGACCCCCCTTGAGGAGACATCATGGGCGGCCAGATCCTCGTCAATTTCCAGACGATCAGCCAGGCGAGCCAGGACGTACGTGGCACCGCCAACAACATCCGTCAGCAGCTGGACGACCTCGAGTCGGGCGTCAAGAAGATCGCCGCGAGCTGGGAAGGTGCCGCGCAGGAGGGCTACCAGGCCCGCCAGCGCGAGTGGGACCAGCGCGCCGCGCACCTGCAGCAGACGCTTGAGGCCATCGCCAAGGCCCTGGACACCGCGGCTCAGAACTACCAGAGCACCGAGTCCAAGAACGCCAGCATCTGGCAGTAGCCGACCTCGCATCATGCGGGTACGGAAGGCATACGGCTGAGCAGCCCCCACGGCTCGCACAGTGGTGATTGAGGGCGAGCGCGCTGCACCAGTGCGCTCGCCCTTCTGCCGTGCGGGTGGGGGTGCGATCACGGGCGACGGTCGGACGCCGGCTCCCCGCTTCCTCACTCCTTCCTCACCCACCTTCACCAAAACCTCCACCGCCGTACCCCGTACCTTGCTGTACTCGCTGTACCGCTCCGTACCTCGTTCCGTCCCTTCCTCATGGAGAGCAGACAACCCGTGGGATCTCGCGCCATTGGTCAACGAGCCGTGCACCGCCGCCGGGCGACGGGCGCCCTGGTCACGGCGGCCTGCATCGTCGGCCTGTCGACCGTCACCGCCGCGCCCGCGGTCGCGGACAGCAACGTGCCGTTGCAGAGCGGTGAGTGCAAGTTCGGCGCCGACGACATCAAAGAGACCCCCTGGTCCCTCCAGCGCCTGCTCACCAACCAGATGTGGGCCAGCGGCAAGGGCGAGGGCATCAGGGTCGCTGTCATCGACACGGGCATCGACGCCGGCAACAAGCAGCTCCAGGACGCCATCGAGGGCCCCGGCAAGCCGTACGTCGGCGGCAATCCGACCCAGGACAAGGTCGGCCACGGCACCAAGGTCGCCGGCATCATCGCGGCCCGGCCGAACTCGACGTCCGGCTTCTACGGCCTCGCCCCCAAGGCCAAGGTCCTTCCGTTCCAGCAGACCAGCGACGAGAAGGCCGGCACCGCCGACACCCTCGCCAAGGCCATCAACGACGCGGTCGCGGCCAAGGTCGACCTCATCAACATCTCGCAGGGCACCAACGCCGGCAGGGGCCAGCTGGGGCCGCTGGAGCAGGCGGTGAAGAACGCCCAGCAGAATGGCGTCCTGATCGTCGCCGCGGCCGGCAACAGCGGTGGCAACGGCCAGGAGCAGAACATCTACCCGGCCGCGTACAGCCAGACCTACGACAACGTCCTGGCCGTCGCCGCCTCCGACCGCAACAACGAGCGCGCCTCGTTCTCCCAGCCCGGCAAGTTCGTCGACATCGCCGCACCCGGCGTCGACATGGTCTCCACCGTCCCGCTCGGCGGCAACTGCGTCGACCAGGGCACCAGCTTCGCCGCCCCGTACGCCGCCGGCGCCGCCGCCCTCCTGATCGCCAAGCACAAGGACGACAAGGTCAAGTGGGGCCCGCGCGAGATCATCTGGCACCTTGAGCAGACCGCCGAGCGGGTCCGCAGGGGCCGCGACGACTACATCGGCTGGGGCGTGATCGACCCGGTCGCCGCACTCAAGGACGACACCCGGCCGACCGCCGCACCCACGCCGGACAAGCCCTCCAGCGTGGCCGAGGGCTCCAACATCCTGCCGGTCGTCGCCACCCTCGGCGAAACCACCGAGGAACGACGCGGCCGCATCTCCATCTACATCGTCGGCGGCGGCCTTCTTGCCGTCGGCGCGGTCGTGGGCTCCTCGATCGCCCTGCGCGACTGGCGCCGCAAGAATGGTTTGACATCACACGGGGAGGCCAAGCATGGCTGATCAATATCGGGTGGATCTGAGTGCTCTTGAAGACACCATCAGGAAGCTGAACGGCATCCTGAGGGACCTCGGGAGCGCCCACTCCGACGCCCGGTACAAGACTTCGCTGTCGTCGAATGCTCTGGGGACCAGCGTTGGGGCGCACGAGTTCAAAGAAGCGAACACGCTGAACCAAGCCCACACGCAAATGAAGAACGCCATCGAGTCCATCGTTGAGCATCTCCATGAGGTCACGAACGAGTTCGGCACCAAGACGAAGAAGGTGCACGGCAACTACCAGAACCAGGAAGCCGATACCGCCGCGAACATGGCCAACTGACATGGGACCCGGTAGGGATGAGCTGAAGGTCAGCGTGGAGAGCAGTAGAGGGGGAAACAGATAATGGGCGATGGCGCGAAATACGACTACGACTACACTGCGGCGAATCAGTGCTTCAACGCCAAGCACGAGTCGGACTTCGCCTCGATGGACATGGACACCATGAAGGCGATGGTGAAGGCGTCCAACCCGGGCGAGGTCCACAGCGTGGCGCAGGGCTGGTCGAGTGTGCACAACCAGCTGGTCGGTGGCAGCGGCGGAGGCATCAAGGGCGCTTTTGACGCCGCGGTGAACGAAGTGCTCCAGAGCTGGCACGGCGCCGCTGCGGAGAAGTTCAAGGCCCAGGCGCAGATCATCAGCAAGAAGATCGGCGACGGGGCGTCCTACGCCGACTACACCTCCCGGGCGATGAAGAACGCCGCCAGCATCCTCGAACATCTCAAGCCTGAGATCGAGTCGATGGAGAAGCCCAGCGGGTTCAGCAGTGCCATGAAGTATGTCGAGGACGGCGGCCACGACGACTCCGGCTTGAAGAGCGACCTGAAGAGCGGCATGAGCACGCAGGACGCCCTGGACAGGAACTCCGACAGCTTGTCTGCGGGCAAAGTGCAGCAGTTGCACATGGCTGTGAAGATGGAGCAGCTGGGGGCGGCTTATGTGTCGCAGGCTAGGTCTATGGGGACGTGGAACTCCAAGCTCCGCTCAGTTAGCGACCATGAAGACTACCCGGGATCGCCCGATGGCGGCCCGCCGCCCCCCATCCCGATGCCGATGCCGTCTGGATCACCGGCACCCCGCCAGGTAGGTCGCCCCTCGATCTCAGGGATGGGCCAGGGACCTGGTGGCTCCTCCCGAGGAGTCAAGGCGCCTACATTGCCGACGACACCTAACACGCCTGGCATCAGCGGCGGCGTCGGAGCTCCTGCGCCTGGCAAGGGTTCGCTCGGGCCCAAGGTGAACACGGGACTTGAGAGCTTCACGCCTCCGAGCGGAGGTGGAGGCGGCGGTGGCGCTACCGGCATCGGTGGTGGCGCCGGCGGGCTCGGCGGTGGTGTGCACGGCGGAGGCGGCATCGGCGGTGGCGCTGGTGGCGGATCTCTGGGCGGTGGCGGGATTGGCGGCGGTGCTGGTGGCTTGATCGGCGGTGGCGGCAGCAAGGGCGCCAGTGCTGGAATCAAGGGCGGCGGCGCCGGTGCCGGCGGTGCCGGTGCTGGCGCGGCTGGTCGCGGTGCCGGGCGTCCCGGCATGCCCGGAATGGGCGGTGCTGCGGGGGCCAAGGGCGGCGCCAAGGGCGCTGGTGGCGCCGGGCGCGGTGCACCTCTGGCCCGCCAGAAGGGCGGCATCATCGGCGGCGGCAGCGGTAAGTCTGGTGCCGCTGGGCAGGGCGGCTCCGGCCTGCACCGTAGCCGCGGTGGCGCACAAGCCGGTGCTGGCACCGGAGGTCGTCGTCCTGCCGGTATGGCGGGAGCGCCCGGGGCGCACGGCGCCAAGGGCAAGGACAACAAGGGCCAGGGCGGCGAGCGCCCTGACTACCTGGTGGAGGACGAGGAGACCTGGACGCCGGAGCGGAACATTGCTCCGAAGGTAATCGAGTAGCAAGCTGTCGTTGGCAATTCGGCAGTAACAAGACGGGGCCCGATGCGCGTAGCTGAGGGCCCCATCCTGTTGAGAGAGGTGTACGGCATGAGCTTCACGCGGACGCTGCGTGCGGTCGGCGGCGCGGTTGTGGCGGGAGCGTTGCTCTTCGGCACCGCGCCGGTTGCTTCGGCAGACCAGATCAGAGACGCACAGTGGCCTTTGAAGGCATTCAAGGCTGATGAGGTCTGGAAGATTGCTACAGGGAAGGGTGTAACCGTTGCGGTCATCGACAACGGGGTTCAGTCTCAACACCCGGACCTGAAGGGCAATGTCCTCCCAGGCAAGAGCTTTGAGGACGGAGGATCTGCGGAACCAAAGGATGGCGACACTCACGGCACGTCGATGGCCGCTAATATCGCTGGCCACGGGCACGGGCCGGGAGGTGAATCCGGCGTCAAGGGGCTAGCGCCGGACGCCAAGATCTTGCCACTGCGTGATGACGGCGGGAGGCCAGACGGCCTGGCCTCATCTATTCGCTACGCAGTAGATAAAGGCGCTTCGGTCATCAACATCTCGATGACAGGAAAATCCAGTCCTGGAGAGAGTGAAGCCATCTCTTACGCCGTGAAGCACAATGTGCTGGTTTTTGCGGGAGCTGGTAACGATGGTAAGGGGGGGGCTGACGCCATCCAATACCCTGCTCACTACCCCGGGGTCGTGGCAGTTGGCGGGGTCCAAAACCTTGGTGGCGGTGAAATCTGGTCAGGATCCAACTATGGTCCGCAGGTGATGTTGACGGGACCTGCTGTTGATATCGTGTCTGCCGGTGACAGCGGTACTTCCAAGTATCAAAAGGACACCGGGACATCGGATGCCACCTCCTTTGCGTCAGCTACTGCGGCGCTCCTTCGAGAGAAGTTCCCTGATCTGTCCGCTGGACAGATCCTCAACCGCATGGTCAAGTCCGCCGGTCTTCCTCCCTCCGCCCAGGGCATCCAACTCCCCGACCAGCACTACGGCTACGGCTTCATCAAGCCGCTTGCGGCACTCACGCGTGACATTCCTGCAGGTCCGAAGAACGGGCCGTTGAAGATGCCGACGGACCAGGCGTCGTCGGGCGGGAATCAGGCGAACTCGGCGGGGAGCAGCGGAAGCGACCCTGCATCGCAGCCCGTGAAGAAGAAGGGGTGGACTCCGGCCTTCACTGCGATGGTGGCTGGGGCCGGGCTCTTCGTCGTCGTTGTCATCGTCCTCATCGTGGTGCTGGTGCGAAAGAAGAGCCGTCGCAACGGTCCGCCGCCTGGGGGTCCCGGTGGCTTCGGTGGTCCTGGTGGCCCGGGGGGCTTTGCGCCCTACCCGCAGGCCCCGCCCCAGCAGCCCGGCGCGCCCGGTTCCTACCCGCCGCCGCCCGGCCGCTAGGGCTCTGCCGTAGGGCGAACGAGCCGAGAAGTAGACGAATTTGATTGGGGTCCGCAGCCTTCGGGCTGCGGACCCCAATGTGTTTGAGGCGTCCCACCCCGCGCCTCAGAGGGGCGGAGCCCCCGCGTTCGTCAGGATGTCTGGGCTATAGCGAAGCCGATGAATTCGGCCCAGGCGCCGGGGGACGCAGTCAGCGCGCACCGTGTGATGTCTTTCGAGTCGCGGATGTGCACAGTGGTGGCGACGGATGCGATCTCGATGCACTCGCCACCCGAGCCAGTGCTGTAGCTGCTCTTGAACCAGGCCGACTCGGGCACGGTCGGCGCGGTCGCTTCGATGTTCATGCTTCTCCCAGCAACTTCTCGACAAAGGCCAGTGATTCGCGCGGGGTGAGCGCCTGAGCCCTGAGGATCCCGTACTGTTCCTCGATCTCCCGGACCACTTTCCGCTCGGTGTGCAGGCGGCTGTCCTTGTACACCTCCACGTAGGCGATCCTCCGCCCATCGTGCGTCTCGATCAAGGTGAAGGGGCCGTCCAGCCCTGCGTGTTCTTCCCGCTCGGTCGGCATCACTTGGATCTCGACGTTGCGACGCTGACCGTGCAGCAGGATCTGTTCCAACTGTCCACGCATAACCGGCCATCCACCGAGAGGGCGCCGCAGCACTGCCTCTTCGATGACGAAACTGATGGTGGGCATCGGCCTCCGGGTAAAGATCTTCTGGCGGTCCAATCGGCCCGCCGTCCGCTCTTCGACTGTCTCCTCGTCCAGCAAGGGCCGCCACATGGTGAAGCTCGCCCGCGCGTACTCAGGCGTCTGAAGGAGGCCCGGCACTGCCTTCGTCGCGAACACATGCAACTCGACCGCCTTCGCCTCCAACCGCGCCGCATCGCGGAAGAACGCCGGATATCGGGCCCGCGCCACCTCCTCCTTCAGCTCGACGAGGACGCCGTGCGCTCCCAGAACCCCGTCGGCCTGGTCGATGAACTCGGGTGGCGGGATGCGCCGCCCTTGCTCGTAGGAGGCGATGGTGGAGGGGGAGTAGCCGGTCCGGGCGCCGAGCTCGGTGCGTTCCATGCCTGCCCATTCCCGTAGGCGTTTGAGCTGGCGTCCGAAGACTTTCAGGATGCCCGACTCGGGTTCGTGCTCCGTCTGCTGTTCGTCGTCCGCCGTCTGGCCGCCGTCGTCCATGTCCAGTTGCCTTTCCGGGTCTGACACCCGCCTCGTACCCGCGCTTTCCGCGTGCGTACAACGCACCGTGGTCGGCGCATCACTCCTCGTCAAAGGTATGTCGGTGACGGGAGGGTTGGGGCCATGAACAGCACAGTGCGCTCTTCCGGGGTACTTTCCCGGATCCGCGAAACCCAGGCCGGAATCGGCGAGTTGGCGATGCCTTTCACTTCCACACCGCGCGGAGCTCGGCTGGCCCGCCGGCTGACGTGGCTCTGCCTGGACGAGTGGGGGTATCCCTACGGCAGCGAGACCAACGATTCCGTTACGGCCGGCGCCGGTGAACTTGCCGCGAATGCCGTACGGCACGGGCACGTTCCCGGGCGGGACCTCTCGCTCCGCCTGAGGTTCTGCGCGGCAGCGGGGTGCCGGGTATGCCCGGCGGTATCGGCGTAGGTGCTGGTGCTGGCGGGCGTGCCTGCGGCACGGGCGCCGAGGGGTGCGGGCGCTTGTGCTGGCCGGGTTGGAATGCCGGGAATGGCCGGCCCCGCCGACCCGCCGAGTGCGGCGCCGATACACGTACATTCTTTCGAGGTACGTATCATGAGCTCTGCTTCAAAACATCAACACGCAACAACGGGGATCATGTTGAAGACTCGTACACGCGTCGTCCGCCACGTCACGTTCGCTGTGACCTGCGCGGCCGCGATCACTTCCTTGGCGGCCTGCGGCCCGGACAACGCTGGAGGGTCGACCGGTAACGCGTCTGCCCCCGGGAGCAGTTCCGCGCCCGGTGCCTCAACCGGCAGCCAGGCCAAGCCGAACGGCATCGAGAAGCAGTCCGCCAAGGAGATCTACGACAAGGCAAGGCAGGCGAACGCCGATGCCGGTGCCTTCCGGGAGCAGGGGACCAGCTCCAAGCAGAAGACTGACATCAAGCTTTCCGCTACCGAATGCGTCGGCAAGGTCGACAGGTTGCAGCAGGGCTCGTTCGAGGTCATCCGCAAGGGCAGCGACATCTGGGGCAAGGTGGACGCTCGATTTGCCGCGGGGATGCAGGCGCACGGCGCCACGATCCCGTCTGGCAAGTGGCTGCACGGCACGCCCGCCAACCCGCTGATGAGGGCCCTGGGCACCTACTGCCACCAAGAACAGTTCACCAAGCCCGACAAGGCATCTGATGACCTCACCGTAGGCAAGAGCACCACTGTGAACGGTGTGCCGGTCGTCTCGGTGGGCCGGAAAGTCGGAGACAAGGGCGTCACCTACTACGTCGCGACCACCGGCAAGCCGAACCTCGTCAAGCGCGAGGTGGCGGGGCGGGACGACCTGCCGACCATCAACTACTCCGACTTCGGAAAGCCCGTCGGCGCCAGCGCCCCCACGGGAGAGGTCGTCGAGGCTCCCAGCCACTGATTCCATCAGGACTGGCGGGTTGAGCCGGTCGCCGGGTGCTCTGCCCTCGTACTGAAGAGGGCAGAGCACCCGCTCGGTCCGTCAGGATGTCTGCGCTATGGCGAAGTCGACGAATGTGGCCCAGGCGTCGGGGGACGCAGTCAGCGCGCACCGCGTGATGTCTTTCGAGTCGCGGATGTGCACAGCGGAGGCGTTGGTTGCGACCTCGACGCATTCACCGCCTTCTTCGCTGCTGTAGCTGCTCTTGACCCATGCCAGCTGGTACGGGCTTTGCGTGGTCGTGTCGACGTTCATGTCGCTACCAGCACCTTCTCGATATAGGTCAGTGATTCCCTGGGCGTGAGGGCCTGAGCGCGAAGGACCCCGTACTTGTTCTCAAGAGCCCGGACCGCATCCCGGTCTGTGCGAAGGCGGCTCACGTTCTGCACTTCCACGTAGGCGATCCTGCGCCCATCCTTGGTCTCGATCAAGGTGAAGGGACCGGCCAGCCCTGAGTTCTCTTCTCGGCTTAGTGGCATGACCTGGATCTCGACAGTCTTCTTCTGGCCGATGAGCAGGATCTGTTCCAACTGGCCGCGGAGTACGTCCCGTCCTCCGATAGGGCGCAGCAGTACGGACTCGTCGATCACAAAGCTGAACAGGGGCGTCGGACGGCAGACGGAGATCTCCTGCCGCGCAAGACGTCCTGCCACACGCCCTTCGAGGATCCCCTCATCCAGGGGCGGCCGCATCATCCCGAACACCGCCCGCGCGTACTCCTCCGTCTGCAACAACCCGGGCACGGCCTGCGTCGCGTACACATGCAACTCGACTGCCTTGGCCTCCAGTCGTGCCGCGTCACGGAAGAATGCCGGGTATTGGGCCTTGGCCACCTCCTCCTTCAGCTCGATGAGGACGCCGTGTGCGCCCAGGACGCCGTCGGCCTGGTCGATGAACTCGGGTGGCGGGATGCGCCGCCCTTGCTCGTAGGAGGCGATGGTGGAGGGGGAGTAGCCGGTCCTGGCGCCGAGTTCGGTGCGTTCCATGTCCGCCCATTCCCGTAGGCGCTTGAGTTGGCGTCCGAAGACTTTCAGGATGCCCGACTCGGGTTCGTGCTCCGCCTGCTGTTCGTCGTCCGCCGTCCGGCCGCCGTCGTCCATGTCCAGTTGCCTTTCCGGGTCTGACACCCGCCTCGTACCCGCGCTTTCCGCGTGCGTACAACGCACGGTGGTCGGCACATCACTCCTCGTCAAAGGTGCGTCGGTGACGGGAGGGTTGGGGCCATGAACAGCACAGTCCGCTCTTCCGAGGCGTCTTCCGGAATCTGCGAAACCCCCGCGGAAATCGGTGAGTTCGCGATGCGTTTCACCTCCACGCGGCGCGGCGCCCGGCTGGCCCGCCGGCTGGCGTCGCACCGTCTCGACGAGTGGGGGTATCCCTACGAGACCGAGATCAATGAGTCCGTCAGTGCCGTCGTTGGTGAACTCGCGGCCAACGCCGTACGGCACGGGCATGTGCCAGGACGGGATTTCGCACTCCGTCTGACGGTTTCCGTGGCGGCGGCCGAAACCAGGGCCCTCCGCTTCCGTGTCGAGGTGTCCGATACGCGGAGCGAGAGGTTGCCCATGGTCGCCCTGGGTGGTGGAGCCGGTGCGGCGGTGGATGGAGGCGGCGGGCTCGTTGAGAGTGGGCGTGGCCTGCTGATCGTTGCGTGTATTGCGGACAGTTGGGGCGTCGTGCCGCGGCAGAGCGGGCCGGGGAAGACCGTGTGGGCGGAGTACGCCGCGACGGCTGTGGGAGCGGCGGCGGGGACGGTTGGCGGCAGGCCGGCGTGATTCTGCCATGTGCCCCTCTGGCCGCGCGGGTTGGCCAGAGGGGCAAGGTGTGAGTCATTCCGGAGTGTCGCCCGCGCCGAACCCCGACCGCGCTCCCCGGCCAGGCCGGGGCGTGTCGGCTGGGGCGGTCAGCCGAAGGGATTGCCGTCAGGGTGCGAAGGCCGGGTGGGCGCCATCAGTGCGAGGCGAGGGTCCTTCGGCGTGACGGGGATGGCATCAGGTGCGGGGGCCGAGATCTGTTCCTGCTTCACACCGGGAGGAAGGAAGCAGGGAGTGGTCACGGAGAAGACGAGCTGGGTGGGTGGCATGTAACTCTGCACCGTGACGAAGAGGTTGTCCTTGCCGCCCTTGGCGTCCATCAGGGCCCACGGGTTCTTCGTCCTGTCCTCCCGATAGCCGCTGATCTTGTAGCCCTCAGCTTCCAGCTTCTTGCGCATGGCGCGGATCGCCCTGCCGTGCTCGGGCTCAGGAAGCGTGGCCCGTACTGCGTAGGTCAGATCGAAGCGGCCATCGGTGGCGCTCTCGCCCCCCTTGCCAAAGCAGTTGCGAAACTCCTTGTCGACGGTTTTGTCGTCCGCCTTCAGACCATACTCACCGGCCATCGAGTCGACCAGGCTCCGGACCAGATGTTCGGCTTGCCCCCGGCTCTTCACCGGGAGCGGGTCGTTCTTTCCGCCGTCGTACATACATCCTCCTGATGCGAGCAGGGCCAGCAGGGCGAATCCGAGCATTCCGATGCGACCGGTCCGCTTGGGACTGCGCGGGGTCATGAGTGGTAATCACCTTCCGATGGATCCTGGCCGGCGATGATCCGTCCCTGATTGGCCAGGCTCTTGCTGCCTTTGTCCCAGTAGTCGCCGTGACCTTCGGTGTCCACTTCGAAGACCTTGCCGCCGAATTCCTTCTCCATCGGGTCCTCGCCCAAGGTCAGTCCCGACAGGTGGTTGGAGACGATGTCGTCCTTGCCGCCGCCGGCCCACACGTGGTCGGGGTTGATGTTCAGGTCCTTGGCGTGCTCCACGGTCATGCCCGGGCTCCCGACGACGACGATGTCGTCGGCGTCGAGGCCGCCGCCATGGGAGGCGCCGGCACCCACCACCGTCGAACCGTAGCTGTGCCCGAGCACGGTCATGTGCGCACGGTCTCCCTCATGGGTCTGGCGCAGGCCGTGTGTGAAGCTCCGTAGATCGCCGCCGGCCGGGTCAGCGCGGCCCGTGGTGAACATGCTGTTGTCGCCCTCGGGGGCGTCATACCCGAGCCAGGAGATGACCGCAGTGTCCTTGGCACCGTTGTTGGCAGCCGCGTTCTGAAGCCTGTCCACACGGTCGATCTGCTCACCGAGGTTGCCCAAGTCGTTGTCGGTGCCAGGAACCTGGATGGCCACGTTGCGGGCGGTCTCCGGATTCCCTTGCGAGACGACTGCCCGTCCGTCGCCTTTCGCGTCTATGCCGAGTACGTAGAGCCGTTTGTGGTCGTCGCCGGTGCCGTCGGCCTTGTCGAGTGCATCCTGCAGTTGTTGCAGCCCGTCGAAGTTCCGCTGGTCATGGATGCCCAGCTCCCCCCGCTGCTTCTTCATCTCGTACTCCGCGAGCTGGAGGTCCACCACCTTGCGGTTTGCCTCGTCACGGTCGGTGCTGGGGATGCCGTCGAGCCAGCCGATCTTCTCGGGGTAGGCGTCGAGGTATTCCTGCCGCTGCTGCTCGGTGAGGCTCGACCACCACTTGGCGTTTTCCTTCGGGTCCTTCTTCGAAGGAATGGAGTCCTCGCTGAGGTGGGCAAACTCCGCGGCCTTGCGGGCGCCTTCCTCGGCCTTGGACGCGCCGTAGTCCTTGTCAAGGTTGAAGGCGTCGATCTGCTGAAGGAGCTGCATCCCTTCCCAGGAAGCGCCGCTGGCCTCGTCGAGGCAGGCCTGGATGTCGTTCCGGTAGGCCTCCAGCTTGGCGACGCGCAGTTGATGCTCCTGCTGCGCGTCCTCGTCTGCGTTGCCGGTGGGGCAGGACGGTCTGCTGTCCGTCACATTGCCGTGGTCGTCGACGGTGTACCCGTCGAGTTCCGTCGTGCGCACACACCGGCGCAAATCCTCTTGGGCTTCCTTCATCTTGGAGTGAACGGTGTCCAAGACGGTGGCGATGGAGGTGACGTCGGACTGTGCGGTGCCGAGCTGGTTCTCGCTCGCCTCCATCTGCAGGAAGGCGTTGCCGGCGTCCGCTCCCTGCCATCCGCTGGCGTGCAGCGGGCCCGTCACCTTGTGCCGGTGCCGGACCTGAGCCTCCTCCAAGGTCTTGGCCAACTTCTGCCAGGAATTGACGGAGGCTTCCAGATCGGAGAAATCCTGCTTGAGGAGTTCCTTGAAGTTCTCGGGCACCGGTCACCGCGCCCGAAACGACTGAGCCGTGAGCTCTTCGTTGTACTCGTGACCGTCGGCGGTGCGCCGCAGACGGGACGCCGCACTTTTGGGGTCGCCGCCACCTATTCGCTTGCTCAGCTCATCCAGTGCCATACCCCAGTCGTGGGCGACACGCTCCATGTCCGGGCCGATGGGCCAAGACTTCAGCGCCGTTCCGGCCGCCTCGATATCACGCTTGGCCGTCGCGATCGGTTGCTGGAGATCCTGACTGATGGCGTCGGCGGCAGCTGCCGCCGACCTCAATTCCTCGGGTGCGACCGAGATACTGCCGTTGGACACGGTCTTTCATTCCCCCTGGCTGTTCAGTACTGTGAACGGTCGCATGCGAGTATGACAGCACGGCCGGGGGACTAGTCGCAGGGCAGGTGGATTCCGGCTCGAAACCACTGCCTATTGGCGTGTGCGTGAGCAGCTCAGGAACAGGGCAACCAATGGCCGACTGGGTTTCCCCGAGCACTACTTCTGCGGGCAGCGCGCTCCTGGAGGCGGCTATGCCGTTGTTCCATCGAAGAAGGTCACAGGCAATGCGGCAGGGCCGCTGCGGGACCGGGGCGGTCGGGATGCGGCGGCCCTGGGATGAGGCCGGGTGGGGACGGGCCGGCCGGCTGGCCGGGCGGCCGGAGCGGTCGGCGGTCAGCCGAAGACGTCCTGGATGCTGCCCTTCACGCCGCCCTTGACGGCGTCCGTGGCGCTCTGGTGGCGGGTGGCGGCGCCGCCGGTGTGCTGGTCGGTGTGTTTCTGGGCTTCGTCCAGGCCGCGGTCGGTGAGGTCGTCCCTGGCGTGGTCGATGTACGTCTTGGGGTTGGTGAGGTCGTCGGCGCTTTCTTTGACGCCGTCGACGTATTCCTCGGCCTTCTTCTTGCCGATGTCGGCGGTTTCGCCCAGGCGGATGCCGTCGCGTTCGCCGAAGTGGGCTTCGATGCCCTGCTGTGCGACGTTCTGCGCCATTTCCTTTCCGGCGTCCTTGGCCTTCGCCTTGGCCGCGTCGACGACCTTTTCCTTGACGGTGTCCTTGACCGTTTCCTTGATCTGCTGCTTGGCGTAGTCCGTGACGACCTTGCGGCCTTCCTTGGAAACGGCCTTCTTCGCAAGCTTCTTGATGGCGTCCATGGTGGCGTGCTCCATGGCCTTGGTCGCCGCCTGCATCACCTCGTGTTTGATCTTTTCGAGGATCTCGCGGACGATCAGGCGGGTCGCCTGGGTGGCGCCGGCCGCGGCGAGTTCGGACGTACCGAAAGTGAAGGGCGCGGCGGCCTGGGCCGCGATGATCTCGGCGGCCAGCATGACGAGTTGGGCGATGACCGCGATTTTTCCGGCGAGTACGGCGACGGCTGCGGCGTCGAAGGCCAGGGCGATGGCCTCGGCCGCGGCGACGGCGTCACGGAAGTAGTTGTCCCCGGTGCCGCCGCTGCCGTCGTAGGCGCCCCATTCCTGCTGGAAGTTCTCGACGGCTTCACCGGAGTTGGCGGAGAGGACCGCATCGGCTGCCGAAGAGCCCTGGCCGTGTACCTCGCTCACCGATTCGGCGAAAGCGCGCCAGGCCCGGGCGCATTCGTGGAGTTTGTCCTCGTCGGCGTCCGGCCAGTTGTAGCCGAGGAGGCCCAGGACCCAGCTGACCTCGCTTGGCAGCGTCAGTGACACAGTGCTCGTCCCCTGTGTGGTGGTAGGCGAATGCCGGCGGAAGGGAGATGCGGGAAGGGAGTGTGGCCGACGGGTGTGCGTCAGGTGGCCGGACGGCCGACCGCGCCGATGGTGTGGACGCTCTGCTCGTCGGACTCGGTGTACGAACGCGCCATTTCCCGGAGCTTGTCGCCGACGCCTTCCAGGCGCTCGCCCAGGGAATCCATCGACGTGAACATTCCGTCCCGGACGGGGGAGTAGATCGTGTCGAAGACGTCGCCGAAATCGCAGTCCTTCCAAGGGTCGCCGATACCCTTGAGGTTGTCCTGCAGTTTCTTCGACGCCTTGCTGAGATCGCTGCCGATGTGGACGAATGCGTTTCCCTGCGTCCGCAGTACATCCGGAGCTACGTCGAATGCCTTGCCCGCCACGATGTGTCCCTGTTTCCGCGGTGCGCACGCACCATGATCATTACGCGTCGTTACGCCTGCCGAACCCACGGTAGGCGAACCGTGCGCAAGCATGTCAGGAAGAGCGGCGTGCTCACCACCCGGCAGTGGGCCCACGTCAACAACGCGGAGACTCCGGAGAATTGGCCTGCTGGGGATGGGGTGAAAGCGGTGGAATTCGGATGATGGCGGGGCGGGGACTCGGCGTGCGCAGGGGTCGGTTGATGTGTGAAGTGAGCCCATAGATCATCCCGTAGCATTTCCGCTCATGGATGCAGCTGAAAACGATCAGGGAAATGGCCCCTCTGATCAGCCTGATCGGTCCGGTGCGCCCCTTCTCGACCTTGACCCCGACCTCGATTCCGAGGGCCTCGATTCCGGCGACCTCGGATCCGAGCGCGAGGACGGGCGCATGGGGCTGACGCCGCGTCAGGCGCGCCGGGTACGGGTCGTGCTGGCCTCGGTGATGATGGCGCTGGTGGCGGTGCTGCTCGTGGTGCGGCTGGCCACCCGCGGATCGGTGCTGGTGGTCGGGGTGTACGGGGCCGCGCTCATACTCTGCGGAATCGTCATCGAACTCAGCCGGCACGGGCGCACCCGACTGGGCACCTGGCTGCTGGGGGTGGGGCTGGCGGCCGCGATCGTCTCGGACTGGCTGCTGCTGCCCTGAGAGATGAGGGTCCGGGTCGCCGTTCCGCCCTGACGGGCAACGGAGTTGATCAACCCTGCTCTTCCCTGGTCTTCTCCGGTCTTCCCTGGACTCCGCGGGTCTTCCCTGATCTCCGAACGCGCCGAGGGGGCACCGTGGATGCCCACGGTGCCCCCTCGGTCGTCGACCGCCGCGCGACGGCCGTTACGTCCTACCCGAAGGGCGTATCGATCTTGGACCGGTCGACGCGGTAGGGCTTCGGGTCGTCCGCGAGGCCCGTGTCGTGCAGGATCTCCTGCTTGACGGCCTCCTTGTTGGTGTCGCTCGTCAGCCCCTCCTTGGCGGCTTCCCAGGCCGACTTGCCCGCCGCCTTCCCCATGCCCTTCGCGCTGCCGTCCTCGGCGAACTGCATGGGGTCGTCGTCATCGATGCCGAGGGCGGACTTGACCCCCGACTGGACGCCGTCCTGGACCTTGCCGGTGATGTAGTCGTCGGCCTTCTTGACGCCCTTCGCCACCAGGCCCTTGCCCTGCTCGAACTCGCGGACCCCCTCGACGGCCTTCTCGACCTTCTTGATGCTGCCGAGGGCGTTCTTGGCGGTCCTGATGTTCTTGACCGCCTTGATGGCGGAGCCGAGCTCCTTGAGGGCCTTGAGCAGCTCCTCCAGCTTGGTGGCGAGCTCCTCGGACACCTTGGCGACGCGGGAGACGAAGGCCGCGATCTCCGCCGCGTCGATCAGCGCGTCCGCGATCAGGCCGATGCCCGCCGTCAGGACGGCGATCACGGCCTCGGCGGCGAGGGAGGCGATCAACGCCTCGATCGCCTCGCTGATGATCTCGATGATCATGCCCTCGGCCTGGGCGCACTCCTGCGCGGCCGAGTTGATGATCTTCGCGGTCTGGGCCATGCCCTCGGCGGTGGAGTCGAGGGCCTCGACCACCTCGCCCATGTGGCCGCTGAAGCTGCTGGATGCCTGCCCCTCCCACTGCTGGGAAAGGGGGTTGGCCTGGGTCCTGAGCTCCTCGGCCACCAACTGCACGGCCTTGGCCTGGTTCTGCCAGGCGTCGGCGGCGCCGTTCAGCTGGGCGAGGTCTCCGGTGACCTTCTCCAGCATCTTCAGCATGCCGGACTTCTCAAGGGCGAACTCGACGGCCTCGTCCAGCATGCCGCCCAGTCCGCCCCGGGAGGGATGCGTCGCCTCGGGGAGCGAAGGCATGGGCTCCGGGTTGGGCTTCCGGATCCACCCGTACGCGTCCCCGGCCGGCACGAGGCCGGTCGTCGCGCCCGGGTACCCGCCCGCCGACCCGCCCGGGGTCCCGTACACGCCGCCGAGGCCGCCGGGCGGGACGCGGGCGGGCATGGTGGACCACTGGCCGGACCCGGGCGCGGGCGCTCCGGTATTCCTGTCGTCGAGGCCGTTGTAGCCTCCGGAGTCGCCCTCGCCGCCTGCACCGACACCGACTTCGCTGCCGGGGCCCTGGCCGCCGGGCATTCCGGGCTGCTCGCCGCCGGAGCCCGTTTCGCCGCCGCCTTGGCCGCCGCTTTCGCCGCCGGCTCCCTTGTCCTCCCCGGTGCCGAAGAGCTTGTCCGTGGCCCAGTCGGAGCCCTTGTCCACGAACTTCTGGCCCGCCTGGTGGAGGGTGTCCTTCCACCCCGAGGCCGCCCCGCCGTCGCCGCCGTCACCGCCGTTGTCGGGCTGGGGGTGCGGCTCAGGCTGGGGGTGCGGGTTCGGCTGCGGCTGCGGGTGCGGCTCAGGCTGAGGGTGGGGGTTCGGCTGGGGTTGGGGGTGCGGGTTCGGCTGCGGCTGGGGGTGCGGGTTCGGCTCCGGGGTCGGCTGAGGGTGCGGATTCGGCTGCGGCTGCGGCTGCGGCTGGGGATGCGGCTGCGGGTTCGGCTGCGGCTGGGGGTGCGGTTGCGGGCTCGGCTGGGGGTGCGGCGTGGGCGGGCTCGGGTGGTGGTTACCGCCCGACGGGCTGTGCGGCCTGGACGAGTGGGATCCCCTGCTCACTGGCCACCCCCGAAGGATGCGCTGACCTCACGGTCGTGCTCGGCGTAGTTCTGCGACGTGGACGTGAGCCCCTCTGCGGTACTCGTCAGGGCTTCCACGAGGTCGCTGAGATTCTTCCGATTCGCCTCGGCGTGCTCGGAGTACATCGACGCCAGGTTCTGGGCGTTCGGCAGGTGGCCGAACGCGTCGGACGAGATGCGGATGGCAGAAACCGCGGATTGGATCTGTCCGAGTTGCCCCACCTGGTCGCGGACCGATGACGCGTAATTTCCGATTGCTTCGGGATCAACCCGAAACCCGGAGTCCCCCATGTCAGGTACCCTTCATAAGCGAACGTGAGCCTCACATCGTACTGATGGCTCAGTCAGGTAGGACACCAGGGTGCGACGCCGACCACACTATCTGCACGAGCTGCTTCTGTTGGGCGGTTGAGCAGGAGTACGGGGGAGGATCCGTGGGATACGGCCGTAACAACTGGCGCCAAGTGGCGGGCTTCGCGGCCGACTTCATTCCGGGCGGCCAGGCGGTGCTCGGCGCGGTCGACCTGGTGCGCGACGTCAATGACAGCGTCGGGCGGAGCCGGCTGAACTACACCAAGGGCGGCCACCCGCTGGTCGAACTCCCCTGGCAGCCGCCCGGCCCGCCGCCGGACCCGCAGCGGGCCGATGCCGTCGGCGCGCAGGCGTGGAACATGCTGTTCGCCGACGAGACCCGCTACGGCGCGCGGTCGCTGTTGGACCAGGTGGCCGGCATCCTGGCCCCGCTGCCGCCGACCGAGCTGGACATGGTGGTCCGCCGCTGGGGGCAGCAGGGCCTGGAACGCTGGGACTCCCTCACCCACGTCGAGGACGAGCACGGCGAGCCCGCCTACGACTGGCGGCGGCAGAAGGAGCTCTTCGGCTGGCTGCTGCGCACGGTGAGCCCGTACGGGGCGATGCTGGTCGGCACCTGGATGGGGTGCAGCCAGCCCGACTACGACCCCGAGTGCGCATGCGGGGACCACGGCTGGGTGCTGCCCGAGGGGCCGTTCGCGCAGGTCGACGGCGCCTACTTCACCCAGAACTGGCAGCGGGTCTCGGCTTCGACCGAGGCGATCGCCTGGCAGGACATGGAGCAGGGCCTGTTCGGGGACTGCTGGCTGCTCACCAGCGCGCAGAGCGTGCTCCAGGCCAACCCGCAGCACGCCGCGCGGCACTTCCGGCAGGAGGCCAACGGCACGGTCACCGTCACCTTCTACAACGAGGGCAGCCCGATCGACATCACCGTCGTGGCCGACCTGCCGTACGGCCATGGTCGTCTCTATTCCGCCACGGGCCACACCGAGGACGCCCGTTACGCGGAGACCTGGCCGGGCTACTTCGAGAAGGCCGCCGCCCAGTTCCACGGCCACTACTGCGAGATCGCCCACGGCGGGCCCCCTTCCGTCGCGCTCTCCCTGCTCACCGGACGAGTGGGGCAGAAGCTCGACCTCAGCTCTCCATGGCTCATCCAGGAGATCGCCAACCGGAAGTCGCACGGCCAGGCACTCGTCGCCACCACGGCCGTCGCCGCCGGTGCCGACCCAGGCGACGCCACGGCGATCGCGGGCGGCCGTCTGGTCCAGAACCACGCCTACTTCGTCAAGGACGCGGACCCGGCCGGCGGCCGGATCTGCCTGGGCAACCCGTGGGGCGACCAGGCCACCCGGAAACAGTGGGAGTGCTGGCTGACGCTCCAGGAGGTGGGTTCCTACCTGGTGCAGATCGACGCCGTCGACACCCGGTGACGGGTACGTCAGCCAGTTTCGGGCTCACTCCCGGGCCCTGCCGCTCAGCGGCACGCCCCACAGGGTGCGTCACGGCAGGTCCAGGCCCAGTCCGCGCAGCGCCTCCGCGTACGCCGGCAGGTCGTCCTCGACGAACGCGGTCTCCAGGAGCGCGGCCCGCAGGGCGGCCGACGTCCCGGGGCGGGTGAGCAGGGGCGCGGTGCGCAGATACGTACGGGCCGGGGCGCCCAGCTGCGCCGGCGGTACGGCCGCCACGGCGGCGCTCAGCGCGATCGGGTCGGCGTGGGTGAACAGGCCCGGATCGGTGAGGAGTTGGGGCAGCAGGCCGGCGTCGAGGGTGTGCGCGGCGATGCGGTCGCGGACGTAGGGGTCGGCCAGGGACCAGTCCTGCCGGGGCACCGCCGCCAGCAGCGCCATCGCGATCTTGGTCTGGGCGTCCCGGGGGTCGGGTATGCCGGAGCGGATCTCGGCGGCGAGGGCCGGGTGCGCCAGGCGGACCAGGGTGCGGGTGGCGTCTCCGGGGGGTGCCGCCGCCTCCGGCCCTTCGGAGGCATTCCCGTCCGCGGGAACCTCCACCGTCTTCAAGAACGGAGCGGCCAGCGGCATCCCCTCGGCGAGGACCCGGCCCATGTCGCGTCCGGCGACAGCGTCCGCCAGCGGGCGCCACAGCGAGACCGGTAGCCCGTCGCCCTCCGCGAACGCCAGCGGTGCCAGCATCTGCCGCAGCGCCCGCGGATCGGCGCCCAGACGGCGGGCGTGCTGATCGAGCACCTCGCCGACGGTGGCGGGCAACCGGGACGTGTCGGTGGGGTCGAAGCCCTCGGGGCGGGCGAGGAGCGACCGTACGGTCAGATGGACGGTGAGCCGGCTGCCGTTCGCGCGCTCCGCCAGTGCCTCGGCGAGCGACCGGCGGGCGGCCGGGTCGGTGGTGAACGGGAGCACGGGGGCGCCGGCATCCGGGGTGAGCGCGGTCTCGGCGTGCCGGACCAGGCCCTCGGGATCGGCCCACTCGGGCGCGTCGAGGTCGATGACCTGTGCCTGGCCGCGCGGCAGCGCCTCGGCCAGCTCGGCGGCGAGTTCGCGGGGGACGTCGGTGAGCAGGTGGACGGTCGGAGTGGTGGCGAGCCGGGCGAGGACCTCCCGCACCAGGCGCGCCGGCTCGCCGGCGGCGCGCACCGGGCCGGCCAGGTCCACGTCCGGGACGACGACCGTCAACGGCTCCTCGCGGGCGGCGAGTTCGGAGAAGAGGTCCGCCGCCTGGCCCGCGGGCAGGCCGAGGTGGTCGGCGAGCAGCTCCCGTACCTGCGCGGCCGTCCGGCCCCGGGGGTTCGGCACGGCCGGGGCCGGCAGGTCCGGCGGGACCGTCGCCGGGTCCAGGTCGTCGAGCGGGAGCCGCTTGCGGTGGTCGGGGTCGCACAGCATCAGGAAGCCCGCGACCAGCCGCGAACGCCCGCTGCCCGGGCTGCCGGTGACGACGATGACGCGCGGGGCGCCGGGCCACCGCATCCGCCAGGCGGCGAGCGCGCGGAGGGCGGCGGTGCGGCCGCCGACGTACGGGTGCGGTGCGTAGCGGGCCGTCGCGGCGGCCGCGTCGCCTGAGGCGCTCATGACTTCCTGGGTCCCCCATCGATCCCGCTGTCCACTCCCGTGGACCCGTGCTTGTACCGGCTAGATCCTAGATCCGGCCCGGAAACACGGGACGGCCGAGGGGCGGCTGTTCCAGAACCGGTAGAAGGGGTGTGCGGGCTGGGCGTGCCGTGTGGGATTTCCGTGAATTCCCTGGGGGTGCGGCCCGCACGGGCATTTCGCGTTCCGCGGCGTGCGGTCGTCGTACCGTCTCCTGCCGTTCTCGCCGCTTTTCGGAGCGTTGTGCCCGGTGCCTGCCCCCTGGCGCGGAGCGTGCGGGAAATTCCCGGGAAGGCCGCGGACCAGGGGCGGGAAGCGAGGCTCGGAAAACGCCGAAGATCCGCTTTCGCGGGCCGGTTCGGCCGATGAAAGCGGATCTTCCGGATGAATGCCGCTCGCCGGTGGAGCGTCAGCGGTGGCCGCGGCCACCGCGGCGCGGGCCGGTGACGAGGTTGAGGCTCGGGCCGTCGCGCTCGGCACGCTCCCGGTCCTCCTCCTCTTCCCGCTTGCGCTGCCAGTCGGCGAACTTCGCACGGGACTCCTCGCGCTCCTCCGCCGTCTGGTTCTCGGCCGCGTGCCGGATCTGGGTCAGCCGGTCGCCCAGCGCGTCCATGTAGCCGGGCGTCTGGATAGCCTCCTTCATGCCCAGTCGGCCGGAGAGCACCTCCTTGGCCATCTCCTGGAGGCCGCCGCCCACATTGGGGTTCTCCGCGAGCACCTTCAGTGCCTTCCGCAGCCGGTGCGCCTGCTCGCGATCACGGGCGACGTCCATCAGGTCCTCGTCCTGGATCTGCCGCTCGTCGTTGCTCATCCCTGCCCCCTCGTCCGTGGTGGCACAGCAACCGCGCGTGCTGCACCGGCGTCCTGAGTGTAATGACGGATGTGAACGGGGCGTCAAGGTGGACTGTTGTCGGTAATGCCGGAAATTCACCGTCTTCCTTTCCCGTTGTGCGTGCCAGGCCGCTCCGCCGGGGGCTTCGGGCCTATTGCGGGTGTGCTAGACCTGGGGCGATGTACAGCACGTCGCTGTCATTCAATTCGGGGAGAAAAGATGTCCGATGAAGTCCGGCTCAGCACCGAGGCGCTGCATAAGCTCGGTACGACCTTCGAGATTCGTGCGGAAGAACTGAGCCGGCAACTGGGCGCATTCAGACGGCGCACGGACGCCGACGCGCTCAGGGACGGCTTCGGCAGCGACGAGGCGGCCCGGCCCCACCGCGAGCTCTTCGAGGAAGCCGAGCGCGCCCTGGCGCAGCTGCAGCAGCGGCTCGCCGAGGTCGGCGGCGGCATCAAGGAGACCGTCGCCAACGCCCAGGCGGCGGAGGACGAACTCGTCGAGATGATGCGGAGCGCCAAGTGACCGAACCACGACGCAACCCCCATGCGCTGCACGAGGCGGCGGCCGGCTGGCGGGACATGGGCAAGCACCTGGACGGGCTCGTCCGCGACCTCGACCGGCACGTCGGCGATGCCGCGTCGGCCGACTGGCACGGGCCGGCGGGCGAGGCGTTCGCCGCCGAGTGGCACCAGCTGAAGCGATCCGTCGACGAGACCCTGCCGGTCTTCGAACTCGCCGCGGCCGACCTGGAGAACGCGGCCGACACCCACCACACCGCCGGCGCCGCCGGCGACCACGACTCCGGTTCCGCGGACGCCTCGCAGGACGGTTCACAGCACACCGCGCAGTCGTCCGGCCCGCAGATGGCCTACGGCTTCATGGCGCTGGGCCAGCTCGCCAACGGCCTCGGCGGCGCGTTCGGCAAGCGAGGCAAGGGCGGTGGGGGCGGCCAGAGCCAGGCACCGCAGCTGCGGCACCAGTGGGAATCGTCCACGGCCGCGCACGGGCCCGACCCGTTCGGGACGCCCCGGGACGGCGCGGCCGCGACACCCGGCGGCGAGGGCATAGCCAAGGGCGTGCGGACGAACCCGGCCGAGGCGCAGCGCGCGGCGGAGGAGCAGGCGGCCAAGGAAGCCGCACGGCAGAGGGCGGCGGATCAGAAGGCGAAGCCGGCGAACGCGCCGGACCACCCGCCCGCCAAGGGCACGGACAAGGCCGGGAACAAGGCTGCGGACAAGGCCGGAGATGCCGCCGCCCCGGCCGGTCCGGACGTCTCCCAGCACGGCGCCTTCGGCTGACCGGCGCGCGACGACCGGCCCGCGGGAACCGCGAACGAACAGTGGGGCGCCCCTCCGAAGAGGGGCGCCCCACCGCCGTTGTACCGGGTGCCGGTTACTGGCCGCCGCCGCGGCCCTCGGGCAGGTAGCCGGTCTGGACCAGCTGAGCACCGCGCTTGCGCGTGATGAACATGCCACGTCCCGGTGTCAGCTGCTGACCCTTGATGTTGCCCATCAGCGGGCCCTCGCCCGGATCGGCGGAGAGGATCAGACCCTGCGCACCGAGCTCCTTGGTGCGCTGCATCACCGGCTCGAACGACGACCGGCCGGCCCCCGAGGAGCTGCGCGCGATGATCAGGCGCAGACCCACGTCACGGGCGAACGGCAGGTACTCCACCAGCGGCATCAGCGGGTTGCCGCTGCTGGTCGCCACCAGGTCGTAGTCGTCGACGATCACGAACGCGTCCGGCAGGTCGTACCAGCTGCGGTTGCGCAGCTGCTCCGGCGTGACGTCCGGCCCGGGCATCCGCCGGCCCAGCGAACCGGCCAGTCCGCTGATGACCTCCTGGAGCTGCGGACCCGACGCGCAGTACTTGTACAGATGGCTCTCGGGCAGCTCGCCGAGCATGGCGCGGCGGTAGTCGCCGACCACCAGGAGCGCCTTGTCCGTCGCGTACCGCTCGGAGATCTGCTTGGCGATGAAGCGCAGCAGCGAGGACTTGCCGGACTCGCTCTCGCCGTAGATGACCACCAGCGGGTCGTTCTCGAAGTCGATGAACGCCGGCGACAGCGTCGTCTCGTCGACACCGATCGCGATGCCGTGCTCCGGGTAGTCGCCGCCCCGGGGAAGGTCGCGGGCGTGCAGCATCGTCGGCAGCATCCGCACCTTGGGGGCGGGCTCGCCCTTCCAGTGCTCGCTGACCGTCTCGACCAGGTTGGCGATGCCGTCGCTGACCGTCTCCGGGTCGCTCATGCCGTCCAGGCGGGGCAGCGCCGACAGGAAGTCGAGCTTCTCCGGGGAGAGACCGCGACCCGGCTTGCCCATCGGGACGTTCTCCGCGCGCTTGCGGTCGAACTCCGACTCCATCGGGTCGCCCAGGCGCAGCTCCACACGGTTGAGGAGCTGGTCGCGCAGGGCGGGCCGCACCTCGGTGTAGCGGGAGGCGGCGATGACCAGGTGGACGCCGAAGCCGAGACCCCGGGTGGCGATGTCCAGGATCACCGGGTCCATCTGCTCGTAGTCGGTCTTGAACGTGCCCCAGCCGTCGATGATCAGGAAGACGTCGCCCCACTTCTGGTCGGGGAAGGCGCCCGCGGCCCGCCGCTGGCGGTAGGTCGCGATCGAGTCGATGCTGTTGGCGCGGAAGAACTCCTCGCGCTCGTTGAGGATGCCGACGACCTCGGAGACCGTACGGCGCACCTTCTCGGCGTCCAGCCGCGAGGCGACCCCGCCGACGTGCGGCAGGCCCTCCATCGTCAGCATGCCGCCGCCACCGAAGTCGAGGCAGTAGAACTGCACTTCGGCAGGGGTGTGGGTGAGCGCGAACGAGGCCATCGCGGCCCGGATCAGAGTGGACTTGCCGGACTGCGGACCACCCACGACCAGACCGTGACCGGCGCCGGCGGAGAAGTCCAGGTACATCACGTCACGCCGCTGCTCGAACGGCTTGTCCACCAGCGCGACCGGCACCACGAGCTTGCCCAGCGCGGTGTACTCCGGCGCGTGCACGCCCCGTTCGGGGGTGACCGCAAGGGCCGGCAGCAGCTGGTTGACCGTGGGCGGCTCCTCCAGCGGCGGCAGCCACACCTGGTGCGCCGGCGGGCCCTGGCCCTGCATCCGCTGGACCATGACGTCCAGGACGGTGTCGGCGAGCGCGTCGTCGATCTCGGGCTCGGTCGACTCCAGGACGACCGGCTCCTCGATGATCTGCTCGATGACCGGGGCCGCGGTGAACGGCACCGGCATCCGCATCGACCGGCCGCCGCTGCCACCGCGACCGCCGCCGCCGGGACCGCGGTAGGTGCCCGAGACGTACGCGGCCTTGAACTGGACCATCGTCTCGGTGTCGTACTTCAGGATGCCGGAACCCGGCACGTTCGGCAGGTGGTAGGCGTCCGGCACACCGATCGCGGTCCGCGACTCGGCGGCGGAGAACGTCCGCAGACCGAGCCGGTAGGAGAGGAAGGTGTCCAGACCGCGCAGCTTGCCCTCTTCCAGACGCTGCGAGGCGAGCAGCATGTGCACACCCATGGAACGGCCGATACGGCCGATCTGGATGAACATCTCGATGAAGTCCGGCTTGGCGGCGAGGAGTTCGGAGAACTCGTCGATGATCATCACCAGCGACGGCAGCGGGTCCAGCGGGGCGCCGGCGGCACGCGCCTTCTCGTAGTCGGTGATGTTGGCGTAGTTGCCCGCCGAGCGCAGCAGCTCCTGACGGCGCTGGAGCTCACCGGTGATCGAGTCGCGCATGCGGTCGATCAGCGTGACGTCCTCACCGAGGTTGGTGATGACCGCCGCGACGTGCGGCATCTCGGACATGCCGGTGAAGGTGGCGCCACCCTTGAAGTCCGCGAGGATGAAGTTCAGCGTCTCCGAGGAGTGCGTCACCGCGAGCGCGAGCACCAGGGTGCGCAGCACCTCGGACTTACCGGAACCGGTCGCACCGACACACAGGCCGTGCGGGCCCATGCCCTGCTGCGAGGCTTCCTTGATGTCCAGCATGACGGGCTGGCCGTCCTTGTCGACACCGATCGGCACCCGCAGCCGCTCCGATAGCGTCCGGGGCCGCCAGGTGCGCGACACGTCCAGCGCGCCGGCGTCGCCGATGTTGAGCAGGTCGGTGAAGTCCAGCGCGGACAGCAGCGGTTCCTCGCCGTCGGCGCCCGAACCGGCCCGCAGCGGGGCCAGCTGGCGGGCCAGCGCCTCCGCCTCGGGGATCGACAGGGTGTCGCAGACGCCGTTGTAGACCGCGCCGTTCGCCGACTCCAGCACCAGCTTGCCCGGCCACACCTGGACGGCCAGACCGCCGCGGATCTCGTCCAGGTCGCCCGGCACGATCTCCAGGATGGTGACGCCCTGCAGGCCCTCGGCCCCGGCGATCACCGAGTCCATCGGGACCTCGCCGCCGTCCAGCACGATGACGACGTGCGGGGTGTCGGCCACCGGCGCGCCCTGCGGGTTGAACCGCCCGCGCCCGTCCAGGTCGTCCGCCAGCAGCTCCTCGATCTCACCGAGGTCGCCGACGACCAGTCGCCGGGTGCCGGCGCCGTCGGTCGTCTTGTCCTGGACCTGCGGCAGCCACTTCGTCCACTCCCACTCGGCCTGCGCACCTGGCGCGGCGACCACGGCCACCACCAGGTCCTCGGGCGAGTGCAGGGTGCACAGCTGGGCGAGGATGGCGCGCGAGGCGCCGTAGACGGTGTCCGGGTCACCCGAGACCGTCAGGTGGTAGAAGGCGCGCAGCGACACCGCCAGCGGGAGGCTCTCCAGATGGCCGTGCTTGTCGAGGAACTCCTTCATCGCGTGCGCGGTCAGCGGCTCCAGCTCGTCGACCGGAGCGGTCTCCGGCGCCCGCAGCGGAGTGGCCAGCTGCTGGGGCCCCAGCCCCAGGCGCACCTGGGCGAAGTCCGGGTCGCTCGCACGGCGCTCCCAGACCCGCTTGCCCTCGGCCACCACGGACCACAACTGGCTCGGGTCGGGATGGGTGAACAGCTGGGCGTCCCGTTGCCGGCGCGCGGTGCGCCGCACCTCTTTCCGCTTCTGCGCCAGGTACTTGAGGTAGTCCTGGCGCTCCTGCACCATCTGCCCGGAAGGTCCCTGGCGGGACTTGACGATCTGCATGATCGCCATCGCCAGTGTGGAGGCCACCATGAAACCGCCCATGATCTTCATGAACGGCTGGTTCCCCGTGAACAGGAAGCCGGCCGAGGTCGCCATGCCCATCATGGGCATGAACGTCATCAGCAGGCTCTCCGGCTCTCCCTCGCGGGGAAGCTCCGGAGGCGCCTCAAGTACCACCTCCTCCGAGGGGACTTCAGGTGGCAGCGCGCGGGGCGGGCGCTTGACGATGACAACGCTCACCGAGGCATCAGTCCTTCATGCATCTCGCAGTCTCGGACCGCCCCCGTTGGATTCGACGGTCCCCCCGAACCAAGTCCTTGGCTCGACGCAGGCGTTGATCCTACTGTTAGGCGTCAAGTCAAGGGGTGGGTGGGGCAGTGCCCCGATCGGACGGTACGCTGACGCCCCGCGAGCGCGCCACAGTCCCGTACGGACGGCCCTATATATAGGGCGCGCGACGCGACAAAACGCCCAACGGATAGGGGGAACCGCCAGGTGAGCACGAGCACTGGCACCGGCTTCTGCCGGGTCACTGTCGCCGCGCCGGATGCACGGATCGACGTGGCACTGCCGGAGGACGTGGCACTCGTCGATATCTATCCGGAGATCCTTCGGCTCTCCGGGCAGTCCCAGGCCGAGGGCGCCCCGACCGGGTATCACCTCGTACGCCGCGACGGCACGGTCCTCGACGCGGGCCAGTCGCTGGCCCAGCAGCAGATCCTCGACGGCGACCTGCTGCTGCTGAAGCCGTTCGCCGAGTCGCTGCCGCTGCCGGTCTTCGACGACGTCTCGGACGCCATCGCCTCCGCGGTCAAGCAGAACCGCAGCCGCTGGAGCGACGACCTGATGCGCTTCCTCGGCCTCAGCGCCGGTGTGCTGCTGCTGGTGATGATGGCGTTCGCCCTGTGGTTCTCCAACCCCGTCGACCGCGACATGCACCGGCTCCCCGGCATCATCGCCGGTGTCGTCGGCGTGGTCCTGGTCGTCCTGGCCGGCGTCCGCGCCCGGATCTACGACGACCACGCCTCCTCGATCGCCCTGGGCCTCGCGTCGCTGCCGCACCTGCTGATCGCCGGCTCCGGCATCTTCCCGGTCGACCCCGGCGCCGGCCCCGGCCGGCTCCACCTGCTCGTCGGCTGTGTGACCGTGCTCATCGCCTCGGTTCTCCTGGTGGTCCTGCTGCCGCGCGGTGACGCACCCTTCGTCGCGGCCGCCTTCCTCTCCGCCGTCGGCACCCTCGCGGTCTTCGCCGCGATCCTCACCGACGCCGCCCCGAGCTCGGTCGCCGCGGTCACCGCCGTCGTCTCCATCGCCATGGTCGCCTGGCTGCCCGGGCTCTCCGCCCGCTTCGCCCGCCTGCCCATCGGCTACCGGTCGCCCGACCAGATCGTCAAGGGCGCCCTGGAGTCCGGCTCCGGCTCCGAGACCGAGTCGGTCGACTTCGTGAAGATCGGCAACCAGGCCAAGCGCGGTCACGAGCTCCTGCTCGGCCTGGTCGCCGGCTGCTCCGCCCTGGTCGTCGGCTCCGCCGGTGCCGTCCTCGGCTTCTCCGACAACGTCTGGGCCCAGGTGCTGGCCATGGCCGCCGGCATCACGATCATGCTGCGCGCCCGGCTCTTCGACTACACCGCCCAGGTCGCCTGCCTGACCGTCGCCGGCATCCTCACCATCGTGCTGCTCATCCTGGGCATCTCGCTGCACCCGCCGATGGACATCTTCTTCACCCTGGAGCGCTTCCAGGACTCCGGCCCGCTGAACATCCGCACCGTCTGGTTCTCCAGCAGCATCGCGGTGGGCGCGGCCGTCCTCGTCGGCGTCGGCCTGGTCGTCCCGAAGAAGGGCGTCACCCCCTTCTGGGGCCGGATCTTCGACATCTTCGACGGCCTGGTCCTGCTGTCCCTGGTCCCGCTGTGCCTGGCGGTCCTCGACGTGTACGCCACCGTGCGCGGCCTCACCAGCAACTAGCGCACCACCGCACCGCCCGCGGAGACGGCCCCCCGACCACCCGGTCGGGGGGCCGTCTCCAGCTGGTACGCTGTCCGACGGTCCATCCGAGTCATCCAAGATTCCCTGTGACGCAAACCAGGGACGCTCGCGGGCCGGCATTCCCTAAGGAGTACGCGTGTCGCTCGACGCCGCCACGAAGAAGCAGATCATGGCCGAGTTCGCCACCAAGGAGGGTGACACCGGCTCCCCCGAGGTCCAGGTCGCGCTGCTCTCCCGCCGCATCTCGGACCTGACCGAGCACCTCAAGACCCACAAGCACGACCACCACTCCCGCCGTGGTCTGCTGCTGCTCGTCGGCCAGCGCCGCCGCCTGCTGCAGTACCTGGCGAAGAAGGACATCACGCGCTTCCGCGCGCTGGTCGAGCGCCTGGGCATCCGCCGCGGCGCGGCGGGCGCCAAGTAATCCATAAAAGTGCCGCATAGGGAGCGGTTCCCACAAGGGACCGCTCCCTTTGCCGTACGCACCGGACAGCCGTCCCGCCGCGCGGTGGACGGAAGCTTTGTAATCTGGTGCCATATCGCAAAAGCGAACACGGCAGGAGCGCCTCCTGGCCGCCGGTCCTCGGTAGTGGCCCCCGGGCCGTCCATGGCAGACCATGCGACGTCACTCCGGGTGCTTCGATCGAAGACCGGCCCGCACCGGCGCTCCGCCGAAGACGGTCCCCTGCCACACGGGCAGCGGACGCAGACGAGGAGATATTCCTGGTGGAGAACGAGACCCACTACGCCGAAGCCGTGATCGACAACGGCTCCTTCGGCACCCGCACCATCCGCTTCGAGACGGGCCGCCTGGCCAAGCAGGCCGCCGGCTCCGCCGTGGCGTACCTGGACGACGACACCATGGTGCTGTCGGCCACCACCGCTTCCAAGCAGCCGAAGGACCAGCTGGACTTCTTCCCGCTGACCGTCGACGTCGAGGAGCGGATGTACTCGGCCGGGAAGATCCCCGGCTCCTTCTTCCGTCGTGAGGGCCGCCCCTCCGAGGACGCGATCCTCACCTGCCGCCTCATCGACCGTCCGCTGCGCCCGTCCTTCAAGAAGGGCCTGCGCAACGAGATCCAGATCGTCGAGACGGTCATGGCGCTCAACCCCGACCACCTCTACGACGTGGTCGCCATCAACGCCGCCTCCTGCTCCACGCAGCTGGCCGGCCTGCCCTTCTCCGGCCCGATCGGCGCCACCCGCGTCGCCCTGATCAACGGCCAGTGGGTCGCGTTCCCGACCCACTCCGAGCTGGAGGACGCGGTCTTCGACATGGTCGTGGCCGGCCGGGTGCTGCCCGACGGCGACATCGCGATCATGATGGTCGAGGCCGAGGCCACCGAGAAGACCGTCGAGCTGGTCAAGGGCGGCGCCGAGGCCCCGACCGAGGAGATCGTCGCCGCCGGTCTGGAAGCCGCCAAGCCCTTCATCAAGGTCCTGTGCAAGGCCCAGTCGGACCTCGCCGCCAAGGCCGCCAAGCCGACCGGTGAGTTCCCGGTCTTCCTCGACTACCAGGACGACGTCCTGGAGGCGCTGACCAAGGCCGTCAAGGCCGAGCTCGCGCAGGCGCTCACCATCGCCGGCAAGCAGGAGCGCGAGACCGAGCTGGACCGCGTCAAGGCGCTCGCCGCCGAGAAGCTCCTGCCGGAGTTCGAGGGCCGCGAGAAGGAGATCTCCGCCGCGTACCGCTCGCTGACCAAGACCCTGGTCCGTGAGCGCGTCATCAAGGAGAAGAAGCGCATCGACGGCCGCGGCGTCACGGACATCCGTACGCTCGCCGCCGAGGTCGAGGCGATCCCGCGGGTGCACGGCTCCGCGCTGTTCGAGCGTGGCGAGACCCAGATCCTGGGCGTCACCACCCTCAACATGCTCCGCATGGAGCAGCAGCTGGACACCCTCTCCCCGGTGACCCGCAAGCGCTACATGCACAACTACAACTTCCCGCCGTACTCCACCGGTGAGACCGGCCGCGTCGGCTCCCCCAAGCGCCGCGAGATCGGCCACGGCGCGCTGGCCGAGCGGGCGCTCGTCCCGGTGCTGCCCACCCGCGAGGAGTTCCCCTACGCGATCCGCCAGGTCTCCGAGGCGCTGGGCTCCAACGGCTCGACGTCCATGGGCTCGGTCTGCGCCTCCACGATGTCGCTGATGAACGCCGGTGTGCCGCTCAAGGCCCCGGTCGCCGGCATCGCGATGGGCCTGATCTCCCAGGAGATCGACGGCGAGACGCACTACGTCACCCTCACCGACATCCTCGGTGCGGAGGACGCCTTCGGCGACATGGACTTCAAGGTCGCCGGCACCAAGCAGTTCGTGACCGCGCTCCAGCTCGACACCAAGCTCGACGGCATCCCCGCCTCGGTCCTGGCCGCCGCGCTGAAGCAGGCCCGCGATGCCCGTCTGCACATCCTCGACGTGATGAACGAGGCCATCGACGTCCCGGACGAGATGTCCCCGAACGCGCCGCGGATCATCACCGTCAAGATCCCGGTGGACAAGATCGGTGAGGTCATCGGCCCCAAGGGCAAGATGATCAACCAGATCCAGGAGGACACCGGCGCCGACATCACGATCGAGGACGACGGCACCATCTACATCGGTGCCGCCGACGGCCCGGCCGCCGAGGCCGCCCGCGCCACGATCAACGGCATCGCCAACCCGACCATGCCGGAGGTTGGCGAGCGCTACCTGGGCACGGTCGTCAAGACCACCACCTTCGGTGCGTTCGTCTCCCTGCTCCCGGGCAAGGACGGCCTGCTGCACATCTCGCAGATCCGCAAGCTGGCCGGCGGCAAGCGCGTGGAGAACGTCGAGGACGTGCTCGCCGTGGGCGCCAAGGTCCAGGTCGAGATCGCCGAGATCGACCAGCGCGGCAAGCTCTCCCTGATCCCCGTGGTCGAGGGCGAGGACGGCGCTGGATCCGACAGCGGCTCCGCCGCGGGCGACAAGAAGGACGACGCCGACAAGTGACGTCCCGTACGCACCGGTCGACGGCCCGCACCTCCTCGGAGGGGCGGGCCGTCGCCCGTACCCAAACGCTCCTGAAGGGCGCCGCGGGCGCCGGCACGGTCCGCCGCACCACCCTCCCCGGCGGGCTGCGGGTGGTCACCGAGACGCTGCCCACCGTCCGCTCCGTCACCTTCGGCATCTGGGCCCACGTCGGCTCCCGCGACGAGACCCCCGCCCTGAACGGCGCCACCCACTACCTGGAGCACCTGCTCTTCAAGGGCACCCGGCGGCGCTCCGCCCTGGACATCTCCGCCGCGATCGACGCGGTCGGCGGCGAGATGAACGCCTTCACGGCGAAGGAGTACACCTGCTACTACGCGCGGGTGCTCGACACCGACCTGCCGCTCGCCATCGACGTGGTGTGCGACATGCTCACCGGCTCGGTCATCGGTACCGAGGACGTCGACGCCGAGCGCGGGGTGATCCTCGAAGAGATCGCGATGACCGAGGACGACCCGGGCGACTGCGTGCACGACCTGTTCGCGCACACCATGCTCGGCGACACCCCGCTGGGCCGCCCCGTCCTGGGCACCGTCGACACCGTCAACGCGCTCTCCGCCGACCGCATCCGCCGCTTCTACAAGAAGCACTACGACCCCACCCACCTGGTCGTCACCGCCGCCGGCAACGTCGACCACGCCAAGGTCGTCCGCCTGGTGCGCCGCGCCTTCGAGCAGGCCGGCGCGCTGCGCCGCCAGGACGCCACCCCGGTCGCCCCCCGGTCCGGCAACCGCACCCTGCGCACCGCCGGCAAGGTCGACCTGCTCGGCCGCAGGACCGAGCAGGCCCACGTCGTGCTCGGCATGCCCGGCATGTCCCGTACCGACGACCGGCGTTGGGCGATGGGCGTGCTGAACACCGCCCTGGGCGGCGGGATGAGCTCCCGTCTCTTCCAGGAGGTGCGGGAGAAGCGCGGGCTGGCGTACAGCGTGTACTCCTTCACCTCGGGCTTCGCCGACTGCGGCCTGTTCGGCGTCTACGCCGGCTGCCGTCCCAACCAGGTGCACGACGTCCTGAAGATCTGCCGCGACGAACTCGACACGGTGGCGGCCGAGGGCCTCACCGACGACGAGATCCACCGCGCGATCGGCCAGTTGCGGGGCTCCACGGTCCTCGGCCTGGAGGACACCGGTGCCCTGATGCACCGGCTCGGCAAGAGCGAGCTGTGCTGGGGCGAGCACATGTCGGTGGACGAGATGCTCGCCCGGATATCGGCGGTGACCCCGGACGAGGTCCGTGAGGTGGCCCGTGATGTCCTGGGCGCACGCCCCTCGCTGTCCGTCATCGGCCCCCTGAAGGACCGGCAGGCGGCCCGCCTGGACGACGCCGTCGCCTAGGCGACGTCGGCGGGCCGTCCCACCACGAAGAGAGAGCGGAGAACGATGAGCAAGCTGCGCGTGGCCGTCCTGGGAGCCAAGGGGCGCATCGGCTCCGAGGCCGTCCGGGCCGTCGAGGCAGCCGACGACATGGAGCTGGTCGCGGCCCTCGGCCGCGGCGACTCCCTGGAGACGCTGGTCGAGTCCGGCGCCCAGGTCGCGGTCGAACTGACCACCCCCGACGCGGTGATGGACAACCTCGACTTCTGCCTGCGGCACGGCATCCACGGTGTGGTCGGCACGACCGGCTGGACCGACGAACGCCTCGCGCAGCTGCGCAGCTGGCTCGACGCCGCCCCCGGCGCGGGTGTGCTGATCGCCCCGAACTTCTCCATCGGCGCGGTCCTCACCATGCGGTTCGCGCAGGCGGCGGCCCGCTTCTTCGAGTCCACGGAGATCGTCGAGCTGCACCACCCCAACAAGGCGGACGCCCCCTCCGGCACCGCCGCCCGCACCGCCCGCCTGATCGCCGAGGCCCGCGCCCGGGCCGGCTGCCCGCCGCAGCCGGACGCCACCACGACCGCGCTGGACGGCGCCCGCGGCGCGGACGTCGACGGTGTCCCGGTCCACTCGGTGCGGCTGCGCGGTCTCCTGGCCCACCAGGAGGTGCTGCTCGGCGGGGAGGGCGAGACCCTCACCATCCGCCACGACTCCCTGCACCACAGCAGCTTCATGCCGGGCATCCTGCTCGGGGTGCGGCGCGTGGTGGACACTCCGGGCCTGACGGTGGGCCTGGAGAACTTCCTCGACCTGGGCTGATCGGGGATCACGACCATGGGCGGAAAGATCACCTACGTCTTCCTGTCCACCGTGCTGGTGCTGGTCTTCGGCGTGGTGGCGATGGAGGGCGTACTGCTCCTGATGACCGGCGAGCCGGCCGCGATGGGCATGGGCGCCGTGGCGTTCGTGCTGCCGTGCCTGGGCGGCTGGTTCCTGTGGGCCAACACCCGCTTCGCGCGCGACGCGAACCGGCTGGCCCGGGAGCTGGAGGCGGAGGGCGGGCTGCCGCTCGACGACCTCTCGCGCACCCCCGGCGGCCGGATCGACCGGGACGCGGCCGACGAGGTCTTCGCCCGGCGGCAGGCCGAGACGGAGGAGGCGCCCGGCGACTGGCGCACGTGGTTCCGGCTCGCCGTCGCCTACCGCGACGCCCGGGACACCCCGCGGGCCCGCAAGGCCATGCAGCGCGCCATCGCCCTGCACGCCGGCAGGCCGGTGCGCGGCGACCACGAGCCCGTCCGGACCGGCTGAGCCCGCGAAACAACCGACCGCCCGGGTCGTACGGTCTTCCGTACTTCCCGGGCGGTCGTCGTTCACCAAGGCACCGCGGCGCCGCTGCCCCGCCTCAGCGCCGGCGGTGCTCCGCCGCCCACGCCTCCAGCACGTCGGCGGCCCGCTCGAACATCTCCGGGCGGCCCAGGAAGTCCGCGCTGCGGTCCGTCAGCAGGGTCCGCAGCGGCTCGCCCTGCGCCCGCTCGACGCGCAGCGCCTGGCCCTGCACCGTCCGCGGCAGCCCCAGCCAGCGCACCGGCTGCTGCACCGTGCGGACCGCGCCGACCGCGGACCACGGCAGCGTCGTGGTGCGCAGCAGGTTCACCTGCCGCAGCCCCAGGGCGCTCACCCGGATCCCCACCCGCACCAGCCGCAGCGCCAGCGCGATCACCAGCACGCCCACCGCCACGCAGACCGCCGCCCCGGCCGGCGATCCGGCCAGCGCGACGATCAGCGCGGAGAGCAGGACGAACGAGGCGAGCAGCAGAAACACCGCCGCCGCCCCCACCCGCCACGGTCCGGGGCGGTAGGGACGGCGCCAGTCTTCGGGGCTGTCGTACGAGGGGGAGACGGGGTCCGCGCGGCCGTCGGCATCGAGGGCGCGGTCGGCCGTCAGGAAGGGCAGGGGCACGGCTGGGTCCTCACTCGCGGCTGGCCGGCACGGCGCGCAACGCCGTGCCGGCGGAAGCTGTGAGCGGTGAGGCTATCGGGACCGGCGGAGCGGAACCACCCGGGCGGGAGACCCGCGGCCCGCTCCGCCGCCGGCTCAGCGGTGCGCGGCCTCGGACTGGTGCACCCCGGCCGACGCCGAGGTGTCCTGCTGGAGGGCCGGCATGCCGAAGAGCAGGGCGCCCGTCAGGCCGCCCACCACGGTGAGCGTGATCAGGGACTGGCCGAAGAGCTGCGCACGCGAGGCACGCTGGCGCGGCGGGGGAGTGACATTGCTGCGGAACCGGTCTGCCTCGGCAACGAAGGCGAACGGGACGGGCTCTCGCCGGCGGAACATGAGGGGCTCTCCTAGGAACCTCGAAGTGGGCACTGTCACAGACAAAGACGACTGGAGCGTCCGTTTGGTGCCCGTTTTCCGTTACTTCTGTGAAAAATATCAACCGCGGTTCGCCGACCCGCGAGCGGGGCCGACTTTCGTCCGCTTTGTCGCAGTTCTGTTGCTAACGCCGTATCAGTCGCCCTTCCCGGGGCTGTCAGTGGCGGGCCGTAGGCTTGACGCGCACGAGGATCGAACGGAAGGAACCGCCGGTGTCCCACACCCCCGACAGCGCCGAGAGCGCACCCGTCAGCTTCCGCAGCGAGGTGACGGTCGAGCTGGTCAAGCACAGCGCAGCGGACAGCGACGTGCTGTGGGCGGCCCGGGTCTCGACGGCCGGCGAGCAGTCCCTGGAGGAGCTGCAGAAGGACCCGGAGCGCTCCAAGGGCCTGATCAACTACCTGATGCGGGACCGCCACGGCAGCCCCTTCGAGCACAACTCCATGACGTTCTTCATCAGCGCCCCGATCTTCGTCTTCCGCGAGTTCATGCGGCACCGCGTCGGCTGGTCGTACAACGAGGAGTCCGGCCGCTACCGCCAGCTCGAATCGGTCTTCTACGTCCCCGGCGAGTCCCGCAAGCTCGTCCAGCAGGGCCGCCCCGGCAAGTACGAGTTCGTCGAGGGCACCCCCGCGCAGCACGAACTCACCGGCCGCGTCATGGAGGACACCTACCGCCGGGCGTACGCCGCCTATCAGGAGATGCTCGCCGCCGGCGTGGCCCGCGAGGTCGCCCGCGCGGTGCTCCCCGTCGGCCTCTACTCCTCGATGTACGCCACCTGCAACGCCCGCTCCCTGATGCACTTCCTCGGCCTGCGCACGCAGCACGAGCAGGCGAAGGTCCCCTCCTTCCCGCAGCGCGAGATCGAGATGGTCGGCGAGCAGATGGAGGCGCACTGGGCCAAGCTCATGCCCCTCACCTACGCCGCATTCAATGCGAACGGTCGTATCGCTCCGTAGCGCCCCGGCTGCGCACGGCACGGCGCACTCCGCGGGGTGCGCCGGCCCGGCCGTCGCGATACCCGTCCGAAGTGTCCGGATTGCGGCACTTTGAGTAGTTCATCTACGCTGAACAAACGGACCCGGCACTGCTTGAACCCCCGAGCAGGCAGTGCCGGAGTCCACATCCCTGCTCCCCAGAGGCACACCCTGTTGCGCCCTACGAGTAGCGTGGGACCCATGGCTCCGACTTCCACACCGCAGACCCCCTTCGGGCGGGTGCTGACCGCCATGGTCACGCCGTTCACGGCGGATGGCGCTCTCGACCTCGACGGCGCGCAGCGGCTCGCCGCACACCTGGTGGACGCCGGCAACGACGGCCTCGTCGTCAACGGCACCACCGGAGAGTCCCCGACCACCAGTGATGCCGAGAAAGCCCAGCTGGTCCGCGCCGTGGTCGAAGCCGTCGGCGACCGTGCCTTCGTCGTCGCCGGAGCCGGCACCAACGACACCCGACACAGCCTTGAGCTGGCCCGTGCCGCGCAGGACGCCGGCGCCCACGGCCTGCTCGCGGTGACGCCGTACTACAGCAAGCCCCCGCAAGAGGGCCTGCTGCGGCACTTCACCGCCATCGCGGACGCCACCGAGCTGCCCGTGATGCTCTACGACATCCCCGGCCGCAGCGGCGTCCCGATCAACACCGAGACCATGGTCCGGCTCGCCGAGCACCCTCGGATCGTCGCCAACAAGGACGCCAAGGGCGACCTCGGCCGCGCGAGCTGGGCCATCGCCCGCTCCGGCCTCGCCTGGTACAGCGGCGACGACATGCTGAACCTCCCGCTGCTCTCGGTCGGCGCGGTCGGCTTCGTCTCCGTCGTGGGCCACGTCGTCACCCCGGAGCTGCGCGCGCTCCTCGACGCCCACCTCACCGGCGACGTCACCAAGGCCGCGGAGATCCACCAGAAGCTGCTGCCCGTCTTCACCGGCATGTTCCGCACCCAGGGCGTGATCACCACCAAGGCCGCCCTCGGCCTCCAGGGCCTGCCGGCCGGCCCGCTGCGGCTGCCCCTGGTGGAGCTCTCGCCCGACGAGACCGAGCAGCTCAAGCGCGATCTCGCCGCCGGCGGGGTACAGCTCTAGAACACAGACTTCATAACTGCATACGGAACAACAACCGCCCCATAGCAAGTGCACGAATGTCATGCGCGCCACGTGCCTCGAAGGCAGCGTGGCGCGCATGGTGAGGAGAGTCTTTTGAGTCATCCGCACCCCGAGCTCGGCGCCCCGCCGAAGCTTCCCGAGGGTGGCCTGCGCGTCACCCCGCTCGGCGGCCTGGGCGAGATCGGCCGCAACATGACGGTCTTCGAATACGGCGGCCGGCTGCTGATCGTCGATTGCGGAGTGCTCTTCCCCGAGGAGGAGCAGCCCGGAATCGACCTGATCCTGCCGGACTTCACGTCCATCAGGGACCGCCTCGACGACATCGACGGCATCGTGCTCACGCACGGTCACGAGGACCACATCGGTGGCGTCCCCTACCTCCTCCGGGAGAAGCCGGACATCCCGCTGATCGGCTCCAAGCTGACCCTGGCCCTCATCGAGGCCAAGCTCCAGGAGCACCGGATCCGCCCGTACACGCTGGAGGTCGCCGAGGGTGACCGCGAGCGCCTGGGCCCCTTCGAGTGCCAGTTCATCGCCGTCAACCACTCCATCCCCGACGCCCTCGCGGTCGCCATCCGCACCCCCGCGGGCATGGCCGTCCACACCGGCGACTTCAAGATGGACCAGCTCCCGCTGGACCGCCGGCTGACCGACCTCCCGGCCTTCGCCAAGCTCGGCGAGGAGGGCATCGACCTCCTCCTCACCGACTCCACGAACGCCGAGGTCCCGGGCTTCGTCCCGCCGGAGCGCGACATCTCCAACGTGCTGCGCCAGGTCTTCGCGAGCGCCGACAAGCGGATCATCGTGGCCAGCTTCGCCAGCCACGTCCACCGCATCCAGCAGATCCTGGACGCGGCCCACGAGTACGGCCGCCGGGTCGCCTTCGTCGGCCGCTCGATGGTCCGCAACATGGGCATCGCCCGTGAACTGGGCTATCTGAACGTCCCCGCGGGCCTGGTCGTCGACGTCAAGACCCTCGACGACCTCCCGGACGACGAGGTCGTGCTGGTCTGCACGGGCTCCCAGGGCGAGCCGATGGCCGCGCTCTCCCGGATGGCCAACCGCGACCACCAGATCCGCATCGTCCAGGGCGACACGGTGATCCTGGCCTCGTCGCTCATCCCCGGCAACGAGAACGCGGTCTACCGCGTGATCAACGGCCTCAGCCGCTGGGGCGCCAACGTGGTTCACAAGGGCAACGCCAAGGTCCACGTCTCGGGCCACGCCTCGGCCGGCGAGCTGCTGTACTTCTACAACATCTGCAAGCCGAGGAACCTCATGCCGGTCCACGGCGAATGGCGCCACCTGCGCGCCAACGCCGAGCTCGGCGCGCTGACGGGCGTCCCCAAGGACCGCATCGTCATCGCCGAGGACGGCGTGGTCGTCGACCTCGTCGACGGCATCGCCAAGATCAGCGGCAAGGTCCAGGCCGGCTACGTCTACGTCGACGGCCTCTCGGTCGGCGACGTCACCGAGACCCACCTCAAGGACCGCCGCATCCTCGGCGACGAGGGCATCATCTCGGTCTTCGTGGTCGTGGACAGCAGCACCGGCAAGACCGTCGGCGGCCCCAACCTCCACGCCCGTGGCTCGGGCATCGACGACAAGGACTTCGACGCCGTCGTCCCCAAGATCGACGAAGCCCTGGCCAAGGCGGCCCAGGACGGCGTCGCCGAGCCCCACCAGCTCCAGCAGCTGATCCGCCGCGCGGTCGGCAAGTGGGTCTCCGACAACTACCGCCGTCGTCCGATGATCCTCCCCGTGGTCGTCGAGGTCTGACGGACCCTCGGTAGGAAGGTCCTCAAGTAGGAGCGGGGCACCCGGATTTGCATCGGGGCGCCCCGCTCCAGTACGTTTACGGCTCCGCCGGAACGGGAAGCACCGCACGCTGCGCGTACGGACCACTCCCCGCAGACCGCGGAATTCCGACCCAGAGCAATCTGATAAAGTCGGAACAGCCGAAAGGCGAACCCCTCCGACCGAAAATCGGAACCGAATTCGAAGCCGGTAGCTGCTCATCGAGAAGCGGCCGGAAACGAAAAAGGATCTGGTAAGGTCGGAACCGCGAGAAAGCCGAAAGGCCGGATCGCACCGGCGGAAATCAGGGCCGAAAGGGTCTGATAGAGTCGGAGACGCAAGACCGAAGGGAAGCGCCCGGAGGAAGCCCGCGAGGGCAGGCCGAAGGAAGCGTCCGTTCCTTGAGAACTCAACAGCGTGCCAAAAGTCAACGCCAGATATGTTGATACCCCGTCTCCAACGTCATGTTGGGGCGAGGTTCCTTTGAAAGTCCTTCCAAAGCTTTGGGAGGCGCACAGCGAGGACGCTGTGAACCGCGGGGATTATTCCTCCTTGTGGTTCCGCTCTCGTGGTGTTCGCCCCGATTACGGGGAAGCATTCACGGAGAGTTTGATCCTGGCTCAGGACGAACGCTGGCGGCGTGCTTAACACATGCAAGTCGAACGATGAACCGGCTTCGGTCGGGGATTAGTGGCGAACGGGTGAGTAACACGTGGGCAATCTGCCCTTCACTCTGGGACAAGCCCTGGAAACGGGGTCTAATACCGGATATGACACACGGAGGCATCTTCTGTGTGTGGAAAGCTCCGGCGGTGAAGGATGAGCCCGCGGCCTATCAGCTTGTTGGTGAGGTAATGGCTCACCAAGGCGACGACGGGTAGCCGGCCTGAGAGGGCGACCGGCCACACTGGGACTGAGACACGGCCCAGACTCCTACGGGAGGCAGCAGTGGGGAATATTGCACAATGGGCGAAAGCCTGATGCAGCGACGCCGCGTGAGGGATGACGGCCTTCGGGTTGTAAACCTCTTTCAGCAGGGAAGAAGCGAGAGTGACGGTACCTGCAGAAGAAGCGCCGGCTAACTACGTGCCAGCAGCCGCGGTAATACGTAGGGCGCGAGCGTTGTCCGGAATTATTGGGCGTAAAGAGCTCGTAGGCGGCTTGTCGCGTCGGATGTGAAAGCCCGGGGCTTAACTCCGGGTCTGCATTCGATACGGGCAGGCTAGAGTTCGGTAGGGGAGATCGGAATTCCTGGTGTAGCGGTGAAATGCGCAGATATCAGGAGGAACACCGGTGGCGAAGGCGGATCTCTGGGCCGATACTGACGCTGAGGAGCGAAAGCGTGGGGAGCGAACAGGATTAGATACCCTGGTAGTCCACGCCGTAAACGTTGGGAACTAGGTGTGGGCGACATTCCACGTCGTCCGTGCCGCAGCTAACGCATTAAGTTCCCCGCCTGGGGAGTACGGCCGCAAGGCTAAAACTCAAAGGAATTGACGGGGGCCCGCACAAGCAGCGGAGCATGTGGCTTAATTCGACGCAACGCGAAGAACCTTACCAAGGCTTGACATACACCGGAAAACTCTGGAGACAGGGTCCCCCTTGTGGTCGGTGTACAGGTGGTGCATGGCTGTCGTCAGCTCGTGTCGTGAGATGTTGGGTTAAGTCCCGCAACGAGCGCAACCCTTGTTCTGTGTTGCCAGCATGCCTTTCGGGGTGATGGGGACTCACAGGAGACTGCCGGGGTCAACTCGGAGGAAGGTGGGGACGACGTCAAGTCATCATGCCCCTTATGTCTTGGGCTGCACACGTGCTACAATGGCCGGTACAATGAGCTGCGATACCGTGAGGTGGAGCGAATCTCAAAAAGCCGGTCTCAGTTCGGATTGGGGTCTGCAACTCGACCCCATGAAGTCGGAGTTGCTAGTAATCGCAGATCAGCATTGCTGCGGTGAATACGTTCCCGGGCCTTGTACACACCGCCCGTCACGTCACGAAAGTCGGTAACACCCGAAGCCGGTGGCCCAACCCCTTGTGGGAGGGAATCGTCGAAGGTGGGACTGGCGATTGGGACGAAGTCGTAACAAGGTAGCCGTACCGGAAGGTGCGGCTGGATCACCTCCTTTCTAAGGAGCATCTAGGCAGTCGCAAGATTGTCCAGAGCCACTACGTCGGCGAATGTTCGACGGTGGTTAGCTCATGGGTGGAACGTTGACTATTCGGCCTGTTCAGGTCATGGCTCGTTAGTACTGCTTCGGCGTGGAACACGGGACTGTGGTTTGGGTTGGTCGGGCGCGCTGTTGGGTGTCTGAGGGTGCGAGCGTTGCTTGCCCTTCGAACGCCGGCCCCAGTGAACTCAGCCTTCGGGTTGGGGTGGTGGGTGGCTGGTCGTTGCTTGAGAACTGCACAGTGGACGCGAGCATCTGTGGCCAAGTTTTTAAGGGCGCACGGTGGATGCCTTGGCACCAGGAACCGATGAAGGACGTGGGAGGCCGCGATAGGCCCCGGGGAGCTGTCAACCGAGCTTTGATCCGGGGGTGTCCGAATGGGGAAACCCGGCAGTCGTCATGGGCTGTCACCCGCTGCTGAACACATAGGCAGTGTGGAGGGAACGCGGGGAAGTGAAACATCTCAGTACCCGCAGGAAGAGAAAACAACCGTGATTCCGGGAGTAGTGGCGAGCGAAACTGGATGAGGCCAAACCGTATTGGTGTGATACCCGGCAGGGGTTGCCAGTGCGGGGTTGTGGGATCTCTTTTCTGCAGTCTGCCGGCTGTGGGACGAGTCAGAAACCGTTGATGTAGGCGAAGGACATGCGAAAGGTCCGGCGCAGAGGGTAAGACCCCCGTAGCTGAAACATCAGCGGCTCGTTTGAGAGACACCCAAGTAGCACGGGGCCCGAGAAATCCCGTGTGAATCTGGCGGGACCACCCGTTAAGCCTAAATATTCCCTGGTGACCGATAGCGGATAGTACCGTGAGGGAATGGTGAAAAGTACCGCGGGAGCGGAGTGAAATAGTACCTGAAACCGTGTGCCTACAAGCCGTGGGAGCGTCGCTGGTGAGTTTTCTCATCAGTCGTGACTGCGTGCCTTTTGAAGAATGAGCCTGCGAGTTAGCGGTGTGTAGCGAGGTTAACCCGTGTGGGGAAGCCGTAGCGAAAGCGAGTCCGAAGAGGGCGTTTGAGTTGCACGCTCTAGACCCGAAGCGGAGTGATCTAGCCATGGGCAGGTTGAAGCGGAGGTAAGACTTCGTGGAGGACCGAACCCACCAGGGTTGAAAACCTGGGGGATGACCTGTGGTTAGGGGTGAAAGGCCAATCAAACTCCGTGATAGCTGGTTCTCCCCGAAATGCATTTAGGTGCAGCGTCGTGTGTTTCTTGCCGGAGGTAGAGCACTGGATAGGCGATGGGCCCTACCGGGTTACTGACCTTAGCCAAACTCCGAATGCCGGTAAGTGAGAGCGCGGCAGTGAGACTGTGGGGGATAAGCTCCATGGTCGAGAGGGAAACAGCCCAGAGCATCGACTAAGGCCCCTAAGCGTGTGCTAAGTGGGAAAGGATGTGGAGTCGCAGAGACAACCAGGAGGTTGGCTTAGAAGCAGCCACCCTTGAAAGAGTGCGTAATAGCTCACTGGTCAAGTGATTCCGCGCCGACAATGTAGCGGGGCTCAAGTACACCGCCGAAGTCGTGTCATTGCAGCATGAGGGCTAACGCCTGTTGTGATGGGTAGGGGAGCGTCGTGTGCCGGGTGAAGCAGCCGTGGAAGCGAGTTGTGGACGGTTCACGAGTGAGAATGCAGGCATGAGTAGCGATACAAGAGTGGGAAACTCTTGCGCCGATTGACTAAGGGTTCCTGGGTCAAGCTGATCTGCCCAGGGTAAGTCGGGACCTAAGGCGAGGCCGACAGGCGTAGTCGATGGACAACCGGTTGATATTCCGGTACCCGCTTTGAAGCGCCCAGTACTGAATCAGGCGATGCTAAGTCCGTGAAGCCGCCCTGATCTCTTCGGAGTTGAGGGGAGTGGTGGAGCCGACGGACCAGACTTGTAGTAGGTAAGCGATGGGGTGACGCAGGAAGGTAGTCCAGCCCGGGCGGTGGTTGTCCCGGGGTAAGGGTGTAGGCCGTGTGATAGGCAAATCCGTCGCACGTTAAGGCTGAGACCTGATGCCGAGCCGATTGTGGTGAAGTGGATGATCCTATGCTGTCGAGAAAAGCCTCTAGTGAGTTTCAAGGCGGCCCGTACCCTAAACCGACTCAGGTGGTCAGGTAGAGAATACCGAGGCGTTCGGGTGAACTATGGTTAAGGAACTCGGCAAAATGCCCCCGTAACTTCGGGAGAAGGGGGGCCATTTCTGGTGAGGGAACTTGCTTCCTGAGCTGGGGGTGGCCGCAGAGACCAGCGAGAAGCGACTGTTTACTAAAAACACAGGTCCGTGCGAAGCCGTAAGGCGATGTATACGGACTGACGCCTGCCCGGTGCTGGAACGTTAAGGGGACCGGTTAGTCAATCTTCGGGTTGGCGAAGCTGAGAACTTAAGCGCCAGTAAACGGCGGTGGTAACTATAACCATCCTAAGGTAGCGAAATTCCTTGTCGGGTAAGTTCCGACCTGCACGAATGGCGTAACGACTTCTCGACTGTCTCAACCATAGGCCCGGTGAAATTGCATTACGAGTAAAGATGCTCGTTTCGCGCAGCAGGACGGAAAGACCCCGGGACCTTTACTATAGCTTGATATTGGTGTTCGGTTCGGCTTGTGTAGGATAGGTGGGAGACTGTGAAGCGCCAACGCCAGTTGGTGTGGAGTCGTTGTTGAAATACCACTCTGGTCGTGCTGGATGTCTAACCTGGGTCCGTGATCCGGATCAGGGACAGTGTCTGGTGGGTAGTTTAACTGGGGCGGTTGCCTCCTAAAGGGTAACGGAGGCGCCCAAAGGTTCCCTCAGCCTGGTTGGTAATCAGGTGTTGAGTGTAAGTGCACAAGGGAGCTTGACTGTGAGACTGACGGGTCGAGCAGGTACGAAAGTAGGGACTAGTGATCCGGCGGTGGCTTGTGGAAGCGCCGTCGCTCAACGGATAAAAGGTACCCCGGGGATAACAGGCTGATCTTCCCCAAGAGTCCATATCGACGGGATGGTTTGGCACCTCGATGTCGGCTCGTCGCATCCTGGGGCTGGAGTCGGTCCCAAGGGTTGGGCTGTTCGCCCATTAAAGCGGTACGCGAGCTGGGTTTAGAACGTCGTGAGACAGTTCGGTCCCTATCCGCTGTGCGCGTAGGAGTCTTGAGAAGGGCTGTCCCTAGTACGAGAGGACCGGGACGGACGGACCTCTGGTGTGCCAGTTGTTCTGCCAAGGGCATGGCTGGTTGGCTACGTTCGGAAAGGATAACCGCTGAAAGCATCTAAGCGGGAAGCCTGCTTCGAGATGAGGGCTCCCTCCCACTTGATGGGGTAAGGCTCCCAGTAGACGACTGGGTTGATAGGCCAGATATGGAAGCATCGTAAGGTGTGGAGTTGACTGGTACTAATAGGCCGAGGGCTTGTCCTCAGTTGCTCGCGTCCACTGTGTTGGTTCTGAAGCCACGAACAGACCAACGGTTGTTTTTGAGTTTCATAGTGTTTCGGTGGTTTTAGCGTTAGGGAAACGCCCGGTTACATTCCGAACCCGGAAGCTAAGCCTTTCAGCGCCGATGGTACTGCAGGGGGGACCCTGTGGGAGAGTAGGACGCCGCCGAACAATTATTCAGCTCCGGTCCCTGAACCTTCTGGTTCAGGGACCGGAGCTTTTTTGTTTGAAGGATGAGGTGTCGGGCGTAACGTGTCGTTCAACTGACCTGGACATGCTCCGCGGCATGGGGACAGTGGGAACGCTCAGGTCGGCCGGTGTTCGTGCTGGTGACGAGGTGGTGGTGCCGGCCTACGGCAACGCCGAAGTCGCCTGTGCCGTGGTGGAGTTGGGTGCGGTGCCGGTGTTCGCCGATGTGGATGCCGACAGTTACTGCCTGGACCCGGCGGCGGTGGCGGACGCGGTGACCGGCCGGACCACCGCGGTGGTGGCCGTGCACCGGTTCGGACGGCCGGCGGAGGTGGCGTGGATCCGCGAAGTGGGCCAGCGGTACGGGTTGTTGGTGCTGGTCGAGGACGAGCCGGGGGTGCGGCCGGCGGAGGCGGAGCTGCGGGGGGAGCATGCCCGGTATCTGGACGGGCGGTTGCGTGGCGTGCGGACGCCGGTGCCCGTGGCCGGGCACGCCTACGAGCGGTACGTGGTGCGGGTGCCGGGAAACGGGCGGCCGGACCGGGACGCCTTCGCACGGGCGTTGCGGGCCAAGGGAGTTGGGTGCCGGGTGCCGGTGCAGACGCCGGTGTACCGGATGCCGGGGCTGCGGCGGGACGTCTTTCTGCCGGAGACCGAGCGGGCGGTCGACGAGACGTTGGCGCTGCCGATCGAGGCCGGGATGACACGGCGCGAGGTGCAGCGGATGGCGGGGGCCTGCAATGCGCTGGGGGGATTGCTCCAGCCGGCTTTCTAGACGGGTGCGGTCCGGTTCGGAATCGGTGCGGGAGTGGGGTAGTATTTATCTCGTTGCCGGCCCCAATAGCTCAGTCGGCAGAGCGTCTCCATGGTAAGGAGAAGGTCTACGGTTCGATTCCGTATTGGGGCTCAGATAAGGGAAAGTCCCCCACCGGTTGGTGGGGGACTTTTTCGTTTGCGGGTTACGGGAGAAGGCGGGTGGCCCCGCCGCCCGGCCATGAGGTGCTAGGCGGCGGGGATTTCGGGGACACGGAGGGCCAGGATGGCCATGTCGTCGGAGGCTGGTTCGGCGGCGAAGCGTTCCACGGCGCGCAGGACGCGGGCGGCGACGGCGCCGGCGGTCAGGCCCGTACACGTCGTCAGGACGTCGGTGAGGCCGTCGTCGCCGAGCATGCGGGTGCCCTCGCGGCGTTCGGTGACGCCGTCGGTGACGCACAGCAGGACGTCGCCCGGGTCGAGGGTGACGGTCTGTTCGTAGAGTTCGAGGTCGTCCATGACGCCGAGCAGGGGCTGGGGTTCGGCGGCCGGCTCCACCGAGCCGTCCTGGCGGAGGCGGAGCGGGAGCGGGTGCCCGGCGCAGACCACCTTCAGCAGGGCGCTGCCGTCGTCCTGCGGCCACAGCTCGCCGTAAAGGAGCGTCAGGAAGCGGCTGCGGGCGCCCTCGTCGAGGATGGCGGCGTTGAGCCGCTCCAGGACGGCGGGGCCGCCGAAGCCCTCGCGGGCGAGCAGGCGGAGGGCGTGGCGGGCCAGGCCCGTGACGGCGGCGGCCTCGGGGCCGGTGCCGCAGACGTCGCCGATGGCGAAGCCGTAGGCGCCGTCGCGGATCGGGAAGAGGTCGTAGAAGTCGCCGCCGACCTCGTTGCCCTCGCCGGCCGCGCGGTAGATGACCTCGGCCTCGACGCCGGGGATGTCGGGGAGTTCCGGGGGCAGCAGGCTGCGCTGGAGCGACTGGCTGATGGCGGTGCGCTCGCTGTAGAGGCGGGCGTTGTCCAGGGCCAGGGCGGCGCGTCGGGAGAGGTCCTCGGCGAGTTCGAGGATCTCCTGGCGGAAGTGCTCCTCGGTGGGCTTGCCGAGGGTGAGCATGCCGATGACGCGGTTGCGGGCGACCAGGGGGAGGACGACGGTCTCGCCGCCCACCGCGGCGGCGGTGGCGAGGGTGGCGCCGGGCCCCTTGGACGGGCGGGCGGACTCCTCCAGGCCCAGGCTGCGCAGGGAGGTACGCAGCGCGGCGTCGTGGGCGGCGTCGGCGGGGGCGGTCCAGACGCGGGCGCCGGGGGTGGGGACCGGTTCGGGCGGATCGACCCTCTGCAGAAGGGTCTTGAGGCCGTCGATGCGGTCCTCGTCCTCGTGGAGGACGTAGGAGAGTTCGGGTTCGGACGCCTGGTCGGCGACGGTGTAGACGGCGCACCAGGTGGCGAGGGTGGGGACCGTCATCTGGGCCATCAGGGCCAGGGTCTGGTCGCGGTCGAGGGTGCCGGCCAGGAGGTCGGACGCCTCGACGAGGAAGGAGAGGGAGCCGCGGCGGAGCTTCTCCAGCTCGGTGAGGCGGGCCCGTTCGACGGCGAGGGCGATGCGGTCGGCGGCGAACTGGAGGCGCAGGGCCTCTTCGTTGGTGTAGCGGGCGGGGCCCTCGGCGGCGACGCCCAGCGAGCCGGTGAGCCGGCCCTCGACCTTGAGCGGGACGGTGACGACCGAGCGCATGCCCGTGCCGGCCAGCAGCGGGACGGCGCCGGGGACGGCGGTGAGGTCCTCGTGGACGGCGGGCATCCGGGCGGAGCCGTAGCGTCCGGAGCCGGCCTCGACGGGGACGCGGGCGAACCGCTGGCGGGCGGAGGGCAGTCCGGTCGAGGCGCGGACCTCCAGCTCGGTCTCGTCGTCGGTGGCCAGGAGGAGGTAGGCGGCGTCGCCGTCGAGCATGTCGCGGGCGCGTTCGACGGTGCGCTGGAGGAGGCCGTCGAGGTCGTCGGGGGCGGGGGAGCCGATGAAGACCTCGAAGGGGTCGGCGGGGCGTCCCTCGTGCGTGGGGGTGGACTCGGTGGCGGGCGGGCGCTGGGGGCTCTGGAGGACGGCGCGCTCGTGGTCGCGGACGAGCAGGCAGACGGTGGACGCCTCGCCGTCGGCGTCGCGGACCCGCAGGTGGGAGGCGTAGACGGGGACGACGCGGCCGTCGGCGTCCCTTATGCCGTAGGAGCCCTCCCAGCGGGAGAGCTGGAGCGCCTCGGCGATGCCGGTGCCGGTGCCGGGGGTGTGCGGCCAGGCGGCGAAGTCGGTGAGGGGTTTGCCGATGACCTGTTCCGGGTCGTAGCCGAAGAGCTCCTGGGCGTCCTCGTTCCAGAACGTGACGCCGCCGCCGCGGTCGACCTGGATCACCGCCACCCGGACCCGGGTGTCGGTGACGGGGAGGGCGTCCACGGGGAGGGCAGGGCCGGCGGAGCGGGTGCCGGCCGGGCGCTCGGGGAGGTCGAGGTGGAACCAGACGTGTTTCTGGGCCGCGGTGTACTCCACGCCCCAGCGGGCGGCCAGTGCGCCGCACAGCAGCAGGCCGCGGCCGCCCTCGCGGTCGGGGTGGACCATGGTCTGGCCGGCGCTCTGGAGGGGGATCTCGCGCTCGGGGTAGCGGTCGGCGACGGAGATCCGGACGCCGCCGTCGGAGCGCAGGCACAGGACGTCGGCGGCGGTGCCGGCGTGCACCACGGCATTGGTGACCAGTTCGCTGGTGAGGACCACGGCGTCGTCGACGATGTCGGCGCAGCCCCAGCCCTGGAGCGTGTCGCGGACGAAGGCGCGGGCTGTGGCGACGGAGCGCCCGACCGGCTCGAAGGTGGCGGCGGCCCGCGCGGTGATCACTGGTCTCCTCATGCGTGTGTCGGTGATCTGCTCCCCCATGGTCGCGGTGCCCCTCCGGTTACCTGTCGTGCTCGCACCACCGCCCGTAGGGAAACGCCGGGTCGGGTGGACAGCCGTATGCCAGGTTACTTACCTTCGCCGGGCCCGGGGATGCCGGTCACGTGTCTTTCGCCCCAATCGTGCGTCGGGACGGTGTGCGATGCTGCCGAACTGTTATGGCCTGGTTGAGCCGTGGTGAAACACTGGGCAAGCATGAAGAGAGAGCCCGGAGAGAACAGTCGACCCTGCGGGAGGGACACGGTGGAGTCTGGCGCAGTCGCGCGGGGCGCAAGCACGCGCGCAAAAGGCGGACGATCCCGGAGCAATGGGACGACTGAGGTCGATACAGCTGCCCTGAATCGGCTGCTCGCCGCGCTCGTCGCCATGCGGGACGGGAACTTCCGCAAGCGGTTGACGGTTTCCGGCGAAGGCGTCATGTCGGAGATCGCGGCGGTCTTCAACGAGGTCGCCGACCGCAATCTGCATCTGACGGGCGAGCTGGCGCGGGTGCGCCGGGTCGTCGGACGTGAGGGAAAGCTCACGGAGCGGCTGGAGGTCGGCGCGGCCGAGGGCTCCTGGGCCGCGGCCATCGAGGCGTCCAACGCCCTGGTCGACGATCTGGTGCGGCCGGTCTCCGAGGTCGGGCGGGTGCTGTCCGCGGTCTCCGAGGGCGACCTGGAACAGCGGATGGACCTGCGGTCGCGGAGTTCGGACAGCTCTTCGGAGCATCCTCTGAGGGGTGAATTCCTGAAGGTCGGCCGGACCGTCAACGGTCTGGTGGACCAGCTCTCCGCCTTCACCGACGAGGTCACCCGGGTGGCCAGCGAGGTCGGTACGGAGGGCAAGCTCGGCGGCCAGGCGCGGGTGCGCGGAATGTCGGGTTCGTGGAAGGACCTCACGGATTCCGTCAATACGATGGCGTCCCGGCTGACCGCGCAGGTACGTGACATCGCTCTCGTCACCACGGCCGTGGCCAAGGGCGATCTGTCGCGCAAGGTGACCGTCCATGTCGCCGGCGAGATGCTGGAGCTGAAGAACACCGTCAACACGATGGTGGACCAGCTGTCCTCGTTCGCCTCCGAGGTGACCCGGGTCGCGCGCGAGGTCGGCACGGAGGGCGAGCTGGGCGGCCAGGCCCAGGTCCCCGGTGTGGCCGGGGTGTGGAAGGACCTGACCGACTCCGTCAACCTCATGGCGGGCAATCTCACCGCGCAGGTGCGCGGGATCGCCCAGGTCACCACCGCGGTCGCCAACGGCGACCTGTCGCAGAAGGTCACGGTCAGCGCCCGCGGCGAGGTGGCGCAGCTGGCCGAGACCATCAACACCATGACCGAGACCCTGCGCACCTTCGCCGACGAGGTGACCCGGGTGGCCAACGAGGTCGGGGCCGAGGGCCAGCTCGGCGGCCAGGCGCAGGTGCCGGGCGCCGCCGGCACGTGGAAGGACCTCACCGACTCGGTGAACAACGCCTTCCGCAACCTCACCGGGCAGGTCCGGGACATCGCCCAGGTGACGACGGCGGTGGCCAACGGCGACCTCTCGCAGAAGGTCACCGTCGATGTGGCCGGCGAGATGCTGGAGTTGAAGAACACCGTCAACACGATGGTGGACCAGCTCTCGTCGTTCGGTGCCGAAGTGACGCGGGTGGCGCGGGAGATCGGCGTCGAGGGCGAACTGGGCGGCCAGGCCGCCGTACCGGGCGCGGCCGGCACCTGGAAGGACCTCACCGACTCCGTCAACACCGCCTTCCGCAACCTCACCGGGCAGGTGCGCAACATCGCCCAGGTGACGACGGCGGTGGCCAACGGCGACCTCTCGCAGAAGGTCACCGTGGACGTCTCCGGCGAGATGCTCCAGCTGAAGAACACCGTGAACACCATGGTGGACCAGCTGTCGTCGTTCGCGGACCAGGTCACGCGGATGGCCAGGGACGTGGGCACCGAGGGCCGGCTGGGCGGCCAGGCGCGGGTGGACGGCGTCAGCGGCACCTGGAAGGAACTCACCGACTCCGTCAACTTCATGGCGGGCAACCTCACCTCGCAGGTGCGGCAGATCGCCCAGGTGACGACGGCGGTGGCGCGGGGCGACCTGTCGCAGAAGATCGACGTGGACGCGCGCGGCGAGATCCTGGAGTTGAAGAACACCATCAACACGATGGTCGACCAGCTCTCCGCCTTCGCCGAGCAGGTGACCCGGGTCGCCAGGGAGGTCGGTACGGAGGGCCGGCTGGGCGGTCAGGCTCAGGTGCCGGGTGTCGCCGGTGTCTGGCGCGATCTGACCGACTCGGTGAACGGCATGGCCGGCAACCTCACCGCCCAGGTCCGCAACATCGCGCAGGTCGCGACGGCGGTGGCGCGCGGTGACCTGTCGCAGAAGATCGACGTGGACGCGCGCGGCGAGATCCTGGAGCTGAAGAACACCCTCAACACCATGGTGGACCAGCTCTCCTCGTTCGCCGAGGAGGTCACCCGGGTCGCCAGGGAGGTCGGCACCGAGGGCATCCTGGGCGGCCAGGCCGAGGTCCAGGGCGTCAGCGGCACCTGGAAGGACCTCACCCAGTCCGTCAACTTCATGGCCAACAACCTGACGTCGCAGGTGCGCAACATCGGCGAGGTGACGACCGCGGTGGCCCGCGGCGACCTCTCCAAGAAGATCACCGTCGACGCCAAGGGCGAGATCCTCGAACTCGTCACGACCGTGAACACCATGGTCGACCAGCTGTCGCTGTTCGCGGAGCAGGTGACGCGGGTGGCCCGCGAGGTCGGTACGGAGGGCCAACTCGGCGGCCAGGCACGGGTTCCGGGCGTCACCGGGATCTGGAAGGACCTCAGCGACAACGTCAACCTGATGGCCAACAACCTGACCATCCAGGTGCGGAACATCTCGCAGGTCTCGGCGGCGGTCGCCAACGGCGACCTGACGAAGAAGGTGACGGTCGAGGCGCGCGGCGAGGTCGCGCAGCTGGCCGACACCGTCAACACCATGGTGACCACGCTCTCGTCGTTCGCCGACGAGGTGACCCGGGTGGCCCGTGAGGTGGGCACCGACGGCATCCTGGGCGGCCAGGCCCGCGTGCCCGGTGTCGCCGGCACGTGGAAGGACCTCACCGAGTCGGTGAACTCCATGGCCAACAACCTCACCGGCCAGGTCCGCAACATCGCCATGGTCACCACCGCCATCGCCAAGGGCGATCTGACCAAGAAGATCGACATCGATGCGCGGGGCGAGATCCTGGCGCTGAAGACCACCATCAACACGATGGTCGACCAGCTGTCGTCGTTCGCCGAGCAGGTCACCAGGGTGGCCCGCGAGGTGGGTACGGAGGGTCAGCTGGGCGGTCAGGCGCAGGTGCGCGGCGTGGCCGGCACCTGGAAGGACCTGACGGAGTCGGTGAACGAGATGGCCGGGAACCTCACCCGGCAGGTGCGGGCCATCGCCGCGGTCGCCGCCGCGGTGACCCTCGGCGACCACAACGTCCGCATCGACGTGGACGCGGCCGGCGAGATCCTGGAGCTCCAGGACAACATCAACACCATGATCTCCACGCTCCGGGAGACCACCCTCGCCAACGAGGAGCAGGACTGGCTGAAGGGCAACCTCGCCCGGATCTCCGGTCTGATGCAGGGCCGGCGCGACCTCAAGGACGTCGCCACGCTCATCATGAGCGAGCTCTCGCCCGCGGTCTCCGCGCAGCACGGGGCGTTCTTCCTCGCCGCGCGGCCCGACGTGCAGGAGATCGGCACCGACGGCGACGGCGGGTACGAGCTGCGGCTGATGGGTTCGTACGGCTACTCCATGGGGGAGATGCCGACGACGTTCCGGCCCGGGGAGACGCTGATCGGGACGGCGGCCGAGGAGGGCCGCACGATCCTGGTGGAGAACGTGCCCTCCGGCTACCTCAAGATCGCCTCGGGGCTGGGGGAGGCGCCGCCGGCCAACATCATCGTGCTGCCGGTGCTCTTCGAGGACAAGGTCCTCGGCGTCATCGAGCTGGCGTCCTTCCAGCCGTTCACCCAGATCCAGAAGGACTTCCTCAGCCAGATCGCCGAGATGATCGCGACGAGCGTCAACACCATCTCGGTCAACACCAAGACCGAGGTGCTGCTGGGGCAGTCGCAGGAACTGACCGAGCAACTGCGGGAGCGCTCCGCGGAGTTGGAGAGCCGGCAGAAGGCGCTGGAGCTGTCCAACTCCGAACTGGAGGAGAAGGCCGAGCAGCTGCGGGCGCAGAACCGCGACATCGAGGTGAAGAACACCGAGATCGAGGAGGCCCGGCAGGTCCTGGAGGAGCGCGCCGAGCAGCTCGCGGTCTCGATGCGCTACAAGTCGGAGTTCCTGGCGAACATGTCGCACGAGCTGCGCACGCCGCTGAACTCGCTGCTGATCCTCGCCAAGCTGCTGGCCGACAACGCCGAGGGGAACCTCTCTCCGAAGCAGGTGGAGTTCTCCGAGACCATCCACGGCGCCGGTTCCGACCTGCTCCAGCTGATCAACGACATCCTCGACCTGTCCAAGGTGGAGGCCGGCAAGATGGACGTCAGCCCGACCCGGATCGCGCTGGTCCAGCTCGTCGACTACGTCGAGGCGACGTTCCGGCCACTGACGGCCGAGAAGGGGCTCGACTTCTCCGTACGGGTCTCCCCGGAGCTGCCCGCGACGCTCCACACCGACGAGCAGCGGCTCCTCCAGGTGCTGCGCAACCTCCTGTCCAACGCGGTGAAGTTCACCGACAGCGGTGCCGTCGAGCTGGTGATCCGGCCGGCCGGGGAGGACGTCCCGGTGGCCATCCGCGAGCAGTTGCTGGAGCACGGCTCGCTGCGCGACCCGGACGCCGACATGATCGCCTTCTCGGTGACCGACACCGGTATCGGCATCGCGCCGAGCAAGATGCGGGTCATCTTCGAGGCGTTCAAGCAGGCCGACGGGACCACCAGCCGCAAGTACGGCGGTACGGGCCTGGGTCTGTCCATCAGCCGGGAGATCGCCCGGCTGCTGGGTGGCGAGATCCACGTCCAGAGCGAGCCCAACCGCGGTTCGACGTTCACGCTGTACCTGCCGCACAACCCGGGCGGGCTGCCGCCGCAGGGCTATCCGCAGCTGGTCGCCGGCGGGTTGGCGATGGACGCGGAGGCGCGCGAGGTCGAGACCGGGCACGTCGAGGGCGAGGAGGCGGCGCGCGAGACGGGGGCCGGCGGCAGCCTCAACCGGCGCCGGCGGCGGGCGGTTTCGGGCGCGGCGCGGCGGCTCGCGCTGCCCGGCCAGTCGCCCTCCGTGGCGGCCGGTGCGCCGCAGCCGCCGGCCGCGGCCGGCCACCAGCCGGACGAGTCCTGGCTCGGCAACGGGCAGGATCTCGTCGACCCGGGCTTCGAGGGCGGCTTCCACGGCGAGAAGGTGCTGATCGTCGACGACGACATCCGCAACGTCTTCGCGCTCACCAGCGTCCTGGAGCAGCACGGCCTTTCGGTGCTGTACGCGGAGAACGGCCGGGAGGGCATCGAGGTGCTGGAGCAGCACGACGATATCGTGCTGGTCCTGATGGACATCATGATGCCGGAGATGGACGGTTACGCGACCACGGCCGCGATCCGGCGGATGCCGCAGTTCGCCGGGCTGCCCATCATCGCGCTGACCGCGAAGGCGATGAAGGGCGACCGGGAGAAGAGCATCGACTCCGGGGCGTCGGACTACGTGACCAAGCCGGTGGACACCGATCATCTGCTGTCGGTCATGGAGCACTGGATGCGACAGAGGTGACGGGGCGTCCGGTGGGCGTCCAGTATGGGGATCCGGAAGAGGATCACCGCGTGCTGACTGAGTGTGGCCGTGGACGTGTGGAACCGCGGGATTCGGGGAACCTTCTCGTCTCTCGCTGCGTTTCCGCTACGTGCACAGTGACATCGCGGTGACAGGGTGTGGCGACAGGCGGGGTGCAGCTACCATGACCGGCACAAGGACGGGCGGCGTGACGGAGCCGTCCCCTGGGGCGGCGTCCGGTTCGATGCCGGGGCGAGGAGGACGGGCCATGGTGCAGAAGGCCAAGATCCTCCTGGTCGATGACCGGCCGGAGAATCTGCTGGCGCTGGAGGCGATCCTCTCCGCGCTCGATCAGACACTGGTGCGGGCATCGTCCGGGGAGGAAGCGCTCAAAGCACTGCTCACCGACGACTTCGCGGTGATCCTGCTCGATGTGCAGATGCCGGGGATGGACGGTTTCGAGACCGCCGCGCACATCAAGCGGCGGGAGCGCACCCGCGACATCCCGATCATCTTCCTCACCGCGATCAACCACGGCCCGCACCACACCTTCCGCGGCTACGCGGCCGGCGCGGTCGACTACATCTCCAAGCCGTTCGACCCGTGGGTGCTGCGCGCCAAGGTCTCGGTCTTCGTCGACCTGTACATGAAGAACTGCCAACTGCGCGAGCAGGCGGCGCTGCTGCGACTTCAGCTGGACGGCGGCCGGCAGAGCGTCGGCGAGACCAAGGAGTCCGCCGGGCTGCTCGCCGAACTCTCCGCGCGGCTGGCCGCCGTCGAGGAGCAGGCCGAGGCGCTCTCCAAACAGCTCGACGAATCCGCGGACGCCGCGGCGGTGGCGACCGCCGCGCATCTGGAGCGCAAACTCACCGGCCTGCGGCGGGCGCTGGACGCCCTGGAGCCGGGTGCCGGGGCACCCACCGGCTGACGGGGCGTCCGGGGCCGTCTGACGGCCTCTCATGAGCACGGCGCGCGACACGAATGGGTGAAGCGCCGCGCGCTCGTGCCGTGTGCGCCCGCGCCTGTAATCTCGTCGGCATGGCCTCACGTACGTCCGGCAAGGGAACCCAGCGCACGGCGGGCCCCTCGAAGCCGCGCGCCGGACAGTCCGGGGGCGCCGCGAAGAAGGCCGCCGCCAAGAAGGCGCCCGCGAAGCGGCCGCCGGCCAAGAAGAGCGCTGCCGCCAGGCAGGCACCGGCGCGGAAAGCGCCCGCCAAGAAGGCCGCGGCCAGGCCGGCGCCGTCGCCGACCGGTGGCGTCTACCGCGTGGCGCGGGCCTGCTGGCTCGGTGCCGCGCACGGCATCGGGGCGGTGTTCCGCGGCTTCGGGCGCGGGGCCAAGAACCTCGATCCGGCGCACCGCAAGGACGGGCTGGCGCTGCTGCTGCTCGGCCTGGCCCTGATCGTCGCGGCCGGCACCTGGTCCAATCTCTCGGGCCCGGTCGGCAATCTCGTCGAGCTGCTGGTCACCGGCGCGTTCGGCCGGCTCGACCTGGTCGTCCCGATCCTGCTCGGCGGCATCGCGATCCGGCTGATCCGCCACCCGGAGCGGCCGGAGGCCAACGGCCGGATCGTCATCGGGCTCTCGGCGCTGGTGGTCGGCGTGCTCGGACAGGTGGCGATGGCCTGCGGGTCCCCGGGGCGGGACGACGGGCTCGGCGCCATACAGGACGCCGGTGGCTATGTCGGCTGGGCGGCGTCCAAACCGCTGATCTTCACCGTCGGGGAGACCCTGGCGGTGGCGCTGCTGGTGCTGCTGACCCTCTTCGGGCTGCTGGTGGTGACCGCGACGCCGGTGAACGCCATCCCGCAGCGGCTGCGGGCCCTCGGCGTGCGGCTCGGCCTGCTGGAGGGCGCGGAGGAGCCGGCAGAGGGGTACGACGGGTACGACGAGGCGGAGTACGCCGCGGAGTGGCGCGAGCAGCCGGCCCGCCGGACGCGTCGCGCCCCGGCGGCGGACGACGAGGCGGACGCGCTGGAGGAGGCCGCGCTCGCCAGGCGGCGGCCGCCGCGGCGGGGCTCGGAGCGGCCCGCCGACCGCCCGATGGACGCTGTGGACGTGGCCGCCGCGGCCGCCGCGGCGCTGGACGGCGCGGTGCTGCACGGCGTCCAGCCCTCGCCGCTGGTCGCCGAGCTCAGCGGCGGCATCGGGGAGCGCCGGGAGCGCGGCACGGACACCGGTGAGCAGAGCGGCGGGGTGCCGCCGGCCCGGGGCGCGGAGCCGCCCACGGCGGGCAGCGGCGCCGAGCGCCCCTCGAAGGTGCCCGACCTCACCAAGTCGTCGGTGCCGGACCTCACCAAGGCCGCGCCGGAGCCGTCCGGTGAGCTGCCGCCGCGCGCCGAGCAGCTCCAGCTCGCCGGCGACATCACCTATGGGCTGCCCTCGCTCGACCTGCTCACCCGGGGCGGGCCGGGCAAGGCGCGCAGCGCCGCCAACGACGCCATAGTGGACTCGCTGTCGAACGTCTTCACCGAGTTCAAGGTCGATGCCGCGGTCACCGGCTTCACCCGCGGCCCGACGGTCACCCGCTACGAGGTCGAGCTCGGCCCCGCGGTGAAGGTCGAGAAGATCACGGCACTGGCCAAGAACATCGCCTACGCGGTGGCCTCCCCGGACGTGCGGATCATCTCGCCGATCCCCGGCAAGTCCGCGGTCGGCATCGAGATCCCGAACACCGACCGCGAGATGGTCAACGTCGGGGACGTGCTGCGCCTCGCGGACGCCGCCGAGGACGACCATCCGATGCTGGTCGCGCTCGGCAAGGACGTCGAGGGCGGCTATGTGATGGCGAACATCGCGAAGATGCCGCACGTCCTGGTCGCCGGCGCGACCGGCTCGGGCAAGTCGTCGTGCATCAACTGCCTGATCACCTCGATCATGATGCGCGCCACCCCCGAGGACGTCCGGATGGTGCTGATCGACCCCAAGCGCGTCGAGCTGACGGCCTACGAGGGCATTCCGCACCTGATCACGCCGATCATCACCAACCCCAAGCGGGCCGCCGAGGCGCTGCAGTGGGTGGTGCGCGAGATGGACCTGCGCTACGACGACCTCGCGGCGTTCGGCTACCGCCACATCGACGACTTCAACGAGGCGGTCCGCACCGGCAAGCTCAAGACGCCCGAGGGCAGCGAGCGGGAGCTGGCCCCGTACCCGTATCTGCTGGTGATCGTCGACGAGCTGGCGGACCTGATGATGGTGGCGCCGCGGGACGTCGAGGACGCCATCGTCCGCATCACGCAGCTGGCCCGTGCGGCCGGTATCCACCTGGTGCTGGCGACCCAGCGGCCGTCGGTCGACGTCGTCACCGGCCTGATCAAGGCCAATGTGCCGTCCCGGCTGGCGTTCGCGACCTCCTCGCTGGCCGACAGCCGGGTCATCCTCGACCAGCCGGGCGCCGAGAAGCTGATCGGCAAGGGCGACGGGCTGTTCCTGCCGATGGGCGCGAACAAGCCGGTCCGGATGCAGGGCGCGTTCGTCACCGAGGAGGAGGTGGCCGTCGTCGTCCAGCACTGCAAGGACCAGATGGCGCCCGTCTTCCGGGACGACGTCACCGTCGGCTCCAAGCAGAAGAAGGAGATCGACGAGGACATCGGCGACGACCTCGACCTGCTGTGCCAGGCCGCGGAGCTGGTGGTCTCCACCCAGTTCGGTTCGACGTCGATGCTGCAGCGCAAGCTGCGGGTGGGGTTCGCCAAGGCGGGCCGGCTGATGGACCTGATGGAGTCGCGGAACGTCGTCGGGCCGAGCGAGGGCTCCAAGGCGCGGGACGTGTTGGTCAAGCCCGATGAACTGGACGGAGTGCTGGCGCTGATCCGGGGGGAGGCTAACCAGTAGCACGCACGTACGGTCCAGCCCGTGCGTGCGCGGAGGCAACCGTTTCCCTTGGCGGTTCGTCAAGTTGAGGGAGGCGGGGGAGGACGCTCCGGCCTCCGGCCCCGAGGCGGTGCCGAGGGGCGTTCTGATGGCGTACAAACCCGGCTCTTCCGCTTGCCCGACCCTTTCGCAACACCCCTAGACTGAACTTCCAGCAGGTGGCTACACGCTCGAAAGGCGCACCCGTGTCCATCGGCAACTCCCCCAACTCCCCCGAAGAGGACCGGCCTTCTCCCGGTCCGGACCAGCCTTCCCCCGGTCCGGACCGGCCGTCGGTCGGTCGAGCCCTCCAGCAGGCCCGCATCGGCGCGGGACTGACCGTCGAAGAGGTCAGTACGGCGACGCGGGTGCGGATCCCGATCGTGCAGTCCATCGAGCAGGACGACTTCTCGCGGTGCGGCGGCGACGTCTATGCGCGCGGCCACATCAGAACGCTCGCCCGCGCCGTCTCCCTGGACCCCGGCCCCCTGGTCGAACGCTACGACGCCGACCACGGCGGCCGGCCCTCGCCGACCGTCGCCGCCCCGCTCTTCGAGGCGGAGCGGATCCGGCCGGAACCCCGCCGCCCCAACTGGACCGCCGCGATGGTCGCCGCCATCGTCGCGGTGATCGGCTTCGCCGGCTTCACGTTCTTCAGCGGCGGCAGCAAGCACGAGGGCGGCCCGATCGCCTCGGACACCGCCAAGGCCGACAAACCGGGACCGGCCCGCACCATCCACCCCCGGGCCCCGCAGCCTCCCCAGCCGGCACCCTCCGACAGCGCCATCGCCGGGCTGCCCAAGGACAAGGTCACGATCAAGGTGACCGCCAAGGACGGGCAGAGCTGGATCTCCGCCAAGGACGCCGACGGCACGCTCCTGCAGGACGGGCTGCTCAAGCAGGGGGAGTCGAAGACGTTCACCGACAAGAAGCGGATCGACCTCGTCGTCGGCAACGCCGGCGCCGTACAGCTGTACGTCAACGGCAAGGAGGTCAAGAAGGTCGGCGACGAGGGCTCCGTGGAGCGGCTGAGCTACACGCCGGGAGACCCGCAGGCCGGCTGACGGACCGGTGCCCGGAAGGTCTCCGCCGCCCGCCCCGGGGCTCCCGGACGGGCGGCGGAGACCTGCGCGCCATGGGGGTGTCCGGGACGAAGTAGGCTGAGCCCCATGCCCGAACGCCGTACCGTCGCCCTTGTCACCCTTGGCTGCGCCCGTAACGAGGTGGACTCGGAGGAGCTCGCAGGCCGCTTGGCAGCGGACGGCTGGGAGCTCGTCGAGGACGCCAACGACGCGGACGTGGCCGTCGTCAACACCTGCGGCTTCGTCGAGGCCGCCAAGAAGGACTCCGTCGACGCCCTGCTGGAGGCCAACGATCTGAAGGCCGCGGCCCGGGAGGGAGAGGGCCGCACCCAGGCCGTCGTCGCGGTCGGCTGCATGGCCGAGCGCTACGGCAAGGAGCTGGCCGAGGCGCTGCCCGAGGCGGACGGGGTGCTCGGCTTCGACGACTACGCCGACATCTCCGACCGGCTCCAGACGATCCTGAGCGGCGGCATCCACGCCTCGCACACCCCGCGCGACCGCCGCAAGCTGCTGCCGATCAGCCCGGCAGAGCGCCAGGGCGCCGCCGGCGTCGCGCTGCCCGGCCACGCCCAGGACGCCGCCGCGGAGCCGGCGGCCCCGCCCCAGGACCTGCCCACGGGCCTCGCGCCGGCTTCCGGGCCGCGGGCGCCGCTCCGCCGCCGGCTGGGCGACGAGCCGGTCGCCTCGGTGAAGCTGGCCTCGGGCTGCGACCGGCGCTGCTCGTTCTGCGCGATCCCGTCCTTCCGCGGCTCGTTCATCTCCCGCCGGCCCTCCGACGTGCTCGGCGAGACCCGATGGCTGGCCGAGCAGGGCGTCAAGGAGATCATGCTGGTCTCCGAGAACAACACCTCCTACGGCAAGGACCTCGGCGACATCCGGCTGCTGGAGACGCTGCTGCCGGAGCTGGCCGCGGTCGACGGCATCGAGCGGATCCGGGTCAGCTACCTCCAGCCCGCCGAGATGCGGCCCGGTCTGATCGACGTGCTGACCGGCACCGACAAGGTCGCGCCCTACTTCGACCTGTCCTTCCAGCACTCGGCGCCGGGCGTGCTGCGCGCGATGCGGCGGTTCGGCGACACCGACCGCTTCCTGGAGCTGCTGGAGACCATCCGCACCAAGGCGCCCCAGGCCGGGGCGCGCTCCAACTTCATCGTCGGCTTCCCCGGCGAGACGGAGAGCGACCTGGCGGAGCTGGAGCGCTTCCTCGGCGCGGCCCGGCTGGACGCCATCGGCGTCTTCGGCTACTCCGACGAGGACGGCACCGAGGCCGCCGGCTACGACGACAAGGTCGATCCCGAGGTGGTCGCCGAGCGGCTGGACCGGGTGTCCCGGCTGGCCGAGGAGCTGACCGCGCAGCGGGCGGCCGAGCGGGTCGGGGAGACGGTCCGGGTGCTGGTGGACCGGATCGACGACGAGGACGACGGGATCGTCGGGCGGGCCGCGCACCAGGCGCCGGAGACCGACGGGGTCACGCTGCTCACGACCGGCCAGGAGCTGCGGCCCGGTCGTATGGTCGAAGCAAAGGTGGTCGCGAGCGAGGGCGTGGACCTCGTGGCGGAGGTGCTGTCGGTGGACGGTACGGGGTGTACCGAGGAGGCGGGCAGATGAGCGGGGCCTCGGCTTCCGCCGCCGGGAGGCCGCGCCCCGCGCCGGCCGTCCGGCAGGCCGGGCTGTGGAACATCGCCAACGTCCTGACGATGCTGCGGCTGCTGCTGGTCCCGGCGTTCGTGCTGCTGCTGATGCACGACGGCGGGACGAGTCCGGCCTGGCGGTCGTTCGCCTGGGCGGCCTTCGCCGTCGCCATGATCACCGACGTCTTCGACGGTCATCTGGCCCGCACGTACAACCTGGTCACCGACTTCGGCAAGATCGCCGACCCGATCGCCGACAAGGCGATCATGGGGGCCGCGCTGATCTGCCTGTCGGTGCTGGGGGATCTGCCCTGGTGGGTCACGGGCTTGATCCTCTTCAGGGAGCTGGGCATCACCCTGATGCGGTTCTGGGTGATCAAGCACGGAGTGATTCCGGCCAGCCGGGGCGGCAAGATCAAGACATTGGCGCAGGGCACCGCGGTGGGCATGTACGTCCTGATGCTGTCCGGGCCGCTGGCCACCTTCCGCTGGTGGGTGATGGCGGTGGCCGTGGTGCTGACGGTGGCGACCGGGCTCGACTACGTCCGACAGGCCGTGGTGCTGCGCCGGGCCGGACTGGCCCAGGAGCGCGCCGAGCGGGACGAGACCCGGTGAACGCGCCGGGTTCTGCGGCGGCCGGGGCGCTGGAAGCGCTCGCCGGCCGGGGGCAGAGCCTGGCGGTGGCCGAGTCGCTCACCGGCGGGCTGGTCGCGGGCGAGCTGACCGCGGTCCCCGGGGCCTCACGGGTGGTGCGCGGGGCGGTCACCGCGTACGCCACCGACGTCAAGCGGGAGCTGCTGGGGGTGGACGGCGCGCTACTGGCCGACCGCGGGGCGGTGGACGGCGAGGTGGCGCGGCAGATGGCCGGCGGGGTGCGCCGGGTGCTCGGCGCCGACTGGGGCATCGCCACCACGGGCGTGGCCGGGCCCGAGCCGCAGGACGGGCAGCCGGTGGGCACCGTCTACGTCGCCGTCCAGGGCCCGGACGGCGCGGGGCAGGTGCGGCGGCTGGCGCTGGCGGGGGACCGTGAGCGGATCCGCCGGGACAGCGTGCAGGCCGTGCTCGCGCTGCTGTTGAGCGAACTCACAGAAAATGTGCGGGCACAGGATACGGAACAACACGGGGGGAATTGATGTTTGCAGCCCTGAGTGAACACGTACTCGCTCCCGGCACGGCTGCGGCCCGAGGCGGTACGGTGGGGCGAGAAGGATCCGCATCCGAGGTCCGAGGAGGGAGCCAGCGATGATTCTGCTTCGTCGCCTGCTGGGTGACGTGCTGCGCCGACAGCGTCAGCGCCAAGGCCGCACCCTGCGCGAGGTCTCGTCCTCCGCCCGGGTGTCGCTCGGCTACTTGTCCGAGGTCGAGAGGGGCCAGAAGGAGGCGTCCTCCGAGCTGCTCTCGGCGATCTGCGACGCGCTGGATGTGCGCATGTCCGAGCTGATGCGGGAGGTCAGCGACGAGCTGGCGCTCGCCGAGCTGGCCGCGTCCGCGGCCGTGACCGACACGGTGCCGGCACCGGTCCGGCCGAAGCTCAATTCGGTGTCCGTCACGTCCCTGGCCGGTGTGCCGGAGGAGCGCGTGACCATCAAGTCCCCGGCCGACGTCGTGGATGTCGTCGCGGCCTGACACCGCAGACCACGCATACGCGAAGCCCCGGCGGGCAGCAGCCCCGCCGGGGCTTCGCGTATGCCCGTCGGTTCCCGGCCGGGGCCCGGCCGGCCGTCTCCGGGCTGCTCGGTGTGAAGCCCTGGCCCGTACCATGGGGCCAAATCGGAATATTCGCCCGAATATCCTTAATGCACCTGAAAGGGAGTATCTGGATGTCTGTGGTCACAAGCACGCTGTCCGATGAAGCCCGTACCGTCGTCGGCAACGCCCTCCAGGGCGCCCTGGTCGATCTGGTGGATCTCTCCCTGGTCGCCAAGCAGGTGCACTGGAACGTCGTCGGTCCGCGCTTCCGCTCCGTCCACCTCCAGCTCGACGACGTCGTCGCCTCCGCGCGGCAGCACGCCGACACGGTGGCCGAGCGGGCCTCGGCGATCGGGGTCACGCCGGACGGCCGGTGCGCGACGGTCGCCAAGACCAGCGGCATCAGCGAGGCGCCCGACGGCTGGGTCAAGGACGGCGACGTCGTCCGCACGATGGTGGACGCGCTCGGCGCGATCATCGGGCGGATGCGGGAGCGGATCGCCGCCACCGACGAGCCCGACCCGGTCTCCCAGGACATCCTCATCGGCCTCACCGCCGATCTGGAGAAGCACCACTGGATGTTCCAGGCCGAGGCCCACTGACCGTGACCGCGACGCGGTGACCGGTCGCCGACCGGGCCCGCCGCCCGGGACCCGGAGCGCACCGCACGCGCCGGGCGTGCGCCGGTGCGCCCCTGCCGCCGGGCGGCGGGCCCGGTCTAGCGTCGGCCCGAGGAGGCAGGCATGGCGAGGCGTGCGAGGTCCGTGCCGGGACGGTGGATATCCGCGGCGCTCGTCGGGGGCCTGTGGTGGTGGGCGGTGTGCCGGCTGGTTCTGTGGCCGGGGTCGGCGGGGCCGGTGGAGGGCACGGTGGCCGTGGCCGGCTGGGGGCTCAGTCTGCTGCCGGTGCACTGCGTTCCGTGGAACGGGCGGCGCGAGGGCGCCCGGGGCCGCGGTGCGGGGCGCGGTGATGTGACGGCGGCCGTCGAGGCGCGGCTTGTCGAGGCGTGGCGGGGGAGTGCGCCGGGGCGGCTCGTCGAGGGGCGGCGGCGCCGGTCGGGAGAGCGGGCGGAGCGGGGCGGCGGGCCCGAGTGATGCGGGTTTCTGGTGGGTGTGGGTGTGCCTGGTGGGGTCACGGTGAGGGGGAGGGCGGTGCCGCCGGTGGCCGTGGTTGGCAGGTGGGGCACCAGTAGGTGACGCGTTCCTCGGCGGCGGGGTCCTGGTCGGCGGTGCGTACGGGCGTGCCGCAGCGCAGACAGGGGCGGCCGGCGCGGCCGTAGACCCACAGCCGGCGGTCGGGGCGGTACCCCCACGGGGTCGTGATCCGGGCGGGGCGGTTCCTGTTGGCCTCCAGTAGCTTCCGGGCGAGCGCCGGGGCGCGCTCGGGTGCGGTGAGGCGGCCGACCGGGAGCCAGGGGGAGGCGCCGAGCAGGAAGCACAGCTCGGATTTGTAGACATTGCCGATGCCGGCGAGGTTGCGCTGGTCGAGCAGGGCCTCGCCGAGGGGCCGGTCGGGCGCGGTGAGCAGCCGTCGCAGGGCCTCGGCGGGGTCCCAGTCCGGGCCCAGCAGATCCGGGCCGAGATGGCCGGTGACCTGGGACTCGTCAGCGGTGCGCAGGAGTTCCAGGACCGGGAGGCGGTAGCCGACGGCGGTGTGCGCGGCGGTGCCGAGGATCGCCCGGATCTGGTGCGCGGGGCCGCCGCGCCAGCGCTCGGCCGGGGCGTAGATCTTCCAGGCGCCGTCCATCCGCAGATGGGAGTGGAGGGTGAGGCCGCCCTCGAAGCGGGTGAGCAGGTGCTTGCCGTGGGGGACCACCGCGAGCACCGTGCGGCCGGTGAGGTCCACCGTGGCCAGGCGGGGGACGCGCAGGTCGCAGCGGGTCAGCGGGCTGCCGGCCAGCGCCTGGTGGAGACGGTGGGCCAGCCGCCAGACGGTGTCGCCTTCGGGCATGGGGCCATCATGCACCGGCGGGTGGGGGAGTTGTCGTGCACCGCGGGGTGGGGGCCGGCGGACGGGACGGGCGGGGCGGCCTGGTGCTGTGGTCCGGTGCCGGTACGGGGCCTGGGCCTGGGCCGGTGCGGGTCCTGCTTCCGGTCCGTTGCGCGTCCCGTCCCGTCCCGCCCTGTGTCCGTCCGGCCCGCCCGGCCCCGGGCCCGCGGGCGGCCCGGGTCAGCCGCGTAGGCGCAGGCCCCGGGGCGTCGGGTGGAAGCCCGCGGCTTCCAGGATCGGTGCGAAGGGGGAGGTGAGGGCGGCGGTGCCGTTGATGCGCTCGGTGGTGAGGGTGCCGACGGCGCCGGCCCGGGCGGCGTCGGTGAGGGCTTCGACGGCGGACCGGAGACGGGGGTCGGCGGCGGCCTCGGCGGGGTCCGGGCCCAACGGCCATATCAGCAGGGTCTTGCCGCCGCGCTCCAGATAGAGCGCCAGCTCGCCGTCGACGAGGACGACCAGGGAGCCCGCCTTGCGGCCCGGCTTGTGGGTGGCCCCCTCGGGCGGCTCGGGCCAGGACAGGGCGGCGCCGTAGGCGTTGGCCGGATCGGCGGCGGCGAGGACCAGGGCGCGGCGGGGCTGCCCGGGGCCGGTGTCAGGGAACGGGGCGGCGGCGCCGCGCTCCCGCTGGGTGCTGATCGCGCGCAGCCGGTCCACCGCGCCGTCCATCGCGAACTGGGCGGCGCCCAGCCCCTCGACGACATAGCCGCGGCGGGCCTGCCCGGACTCCTCGAAGGCGGACAGCACGCGATACGCGGCGGAGAAGCCGCCGGCGCCCCCCTCGGCGGCGACCGCGCCGCGGGTGACGATGCCGTGCCGGTCCAGGAGCGTACGGGCCAGGGCGTGGGCGCGGTGGGTCGGATCGGGCTCGGGGGCCGGCAGCAGCGACCAACGGCCGCCGACCGTCGGCGGGCCGGAGCGCGAGGCCGTGGGGCGGGCGGCCGCGGTCAGCGTGCCGTACCTGCCGCGGGGGACGGTGCGGCGGGCGCGGTGGGCCGTGGAGCCCGCGGTGCGGCCCGAGCCGAGCAGGGCGCGCAGCGGGGCCAGGGTGTCGTTGGTGAGCCGGCCCGACCAGGCCAGCTCCCACAGGGCGTCGGCGAGTTGCGGATCGGTGGCCTCCGGGTGCGTGGTGGCGCGGACCTGGTCGGCGATCTGCCGGAAGAACAGGCCGTAACCGGGGGCGAGGGCGGTCAGCACGGACTCGTGCAGCGCGGAGAGCTCCAGGGGCAGCGGGGGCGGGAGCAACAGGGGCGCGGCGTCGGCGAGATGGAGGGAGAGCCAGCCGTCCTTGCCGGGCAGGGCACCGGCGCCGGCCCAGAGCACCTCGCCGGTGGAGGTCAACTCGTCCAGCAGGGCCGGGGTGTAGCCGCCGACCCGGGACGGCAGGATCAGCTTCTCCAGGGCGGAGGCCGGCACCGGGGCGCCCTGGAGCTGCTCGACGGCGCGGACCAGGCCGTCGATGCCGCGCAGCCCGGACGAGCCGGCGACCGGTGGCGCGGGCGCCCCGGAGAGAGGTGCCGGGCGTGGCGCGCCGACGTGCTGCCACTGGGGGAGGAAGGCGGCCAGCGCGGCGGGCGGCACCGGCTCCAACTCCTCGCGCAGCGCGGCCAGCGAGCGGCGGCGCAGCCGGCGCAGCACCTGGGCGTCGCACCACTCCTGGCCGCCGGTCCCCTCCGGGTGGAACTCCCCTTGGACGAGGCGGCCGGCGGCGGCCAGGCGCTGGAGGGCGCCGTCGGTGACGGCGGTGCCGAGGCCGAAGCGGGCGGCGGCCTGCTCGGAGGTGAACGGGCCGTGGGTGCGGGCATAACGGGACAGCAGATCGCCCAGCGGGTCCTTGACCGGCTCGGTGAACGACTCGGGGACGCCGACCGGGAGCGCGGTGCCCAGGGCGTCCCTGAGCCGGCCGGCGTCCTCGACGGCGGCCCAGTGCTCGGCGCCGGCGATCCGCACCCGGATGGCGCGCCGGGCGGCGGCCAGCTCTCCGGCCCAGGCGGGCTCCGCGCCGCGCTCGGTCAACTCGGTGTCGGTCAGCGGCCCGAGCAGCCGCAGGACGTCGGCGACGCCCTCGACGTCCTTGACGCGGCGGGCCTCGGTGCGCCACTGCAGCTCGGCCTCCAGCTCCGCCAGCACCTGCGCGTCCAGCAGCTCGCGCAGCTCGGCCCGGCCCAGCAGCTCGGCCAGCAGCCGGGAGTCCAGGGACAGCGCGGCGGCCCGGCGCTCGGCGAGCGGGGAGTCGCCCTCGTAGAGGAACTGGGCGACGTAGCCGAAGAGCAGGGAGCGGGCGAACGGGGACGGCTCCGGGGTCGTGACCTCCACCAGGCGGACCCGGCGGGCCTCGATGTCGGCCATCAGCTCCGTCAGCCCGGGAACGTCGAAGACGTCCTGGAGGCATTCGCGGACCGCCTCCAGGACGATCGGGAACGAGCCGAACTCGCTGGCCACCTGGAGGAGTTGGGCGGCGCGCTGGCGCTGCTGCCACAGCGGGGTGCGCTTGCCGGGGCTGCGGCGGGGCAGCAGCAGGGCGCGGGCCGCGCACTCCCGGAAGCGGGAGGCGAACAGCGCGGAGCCGCCGACCTGGTCCGTGACGAGCTGGTCGACCTCGCCGTGCTCGAAGACCACGTCGGCGGCGCCCACCGGGGACTGCTCGGGGTCGTACTCGGCGCGGTCCGCGGCGCCGAAGCCGCCGTCGCCGTCGAGGAGGTCCAGGCCCATCAGGTCGGCGTCCGGGAGCCGCAGCACGATGCCGTCGTCGGCGTGCATCACCTGGGCGTCCAGGCCGTAGCGCTCGGCGAGGCGGGCACCCAGCGCCAGCGCCCAGGGGGCGTGCACCTGCGCGCCGAAGGGGGAGTGGACGACGATGCGCCAGTCGCCCAGCTCGTCCCGGAAGCGCTCGACGACGATGGTGCGGTCGTCCGGGACATGGCCGCAGGACTGGCGCTGCTCGGCGAGATAGGCCAGGACGTTGGAGACCGCCCGGTCGTCGAGCCCGGCGGCGGCGAGCCGGGTGCCGGCGTCCTCGGGGGAGAGCGAGCCGATCTCCCGGAGGAACGCGCCCAGCGCACGGCCCAGTTCGAGCGGGCGGCCGAGCTGGTCGCCCTTCCAGAACGGCAGTCGGCCGGGTACGCCGGGGGCGGGGGTGACCAGGACGCGGTCGCGGGTGATGTCCTCGATGCGCCAGGACGTCGTGCCGAGGGTGAAGACGTCGCCCACGCGGGACTCGTAGACCATCTCCTCGTCGAGCTCTCCCACCCGGCGCCCGCCGCCCTTGGCGGAGCTCTCGCCGGCGAGGAAGACGCCGAACAGGCCGCGGTCCGGGATCGTGCCGCCGGACGTGACGGCCAGCCGCTGGGCACCCGGGCGGCCGGTGACGGTCTGTGCGACGCGGTCCCAGACCAGGCGCGGGCGCAGCTCGGCGAAGGCGTCGGACGGATAGCGCCCGGCGAGCATGTCCAGCACGGCGGTGAAGGCGGACTCCGGGAGCGCGGCGAACGGGGCCGCCCGACGGACCACCGCGAGCAGCTCCGTGACGTCCCAGGTCTCCATCGCGGCCATCGCGACCAGCTGTTGGGCCAGCACGTCCAGGGGATTGGCGGGCACCCGCAGCGCCTCGATGGCGCCCGCGCGCATCCGCTCGGTGACCACCGCGGACTGCACCAGATCGCCGCGGTACTTGGGGAAGACGATGCCCTTGGACACCGCGCCGACCTGGTGGCCGGCCCGGCCCACCCGCTGGAGACCGGAGGCCACCGACGGCGGCGACTCCACCTGGACGACGAGGTCGACGGCGCCCATGTCGATGCCCAGCTCCAGACTGGACGTGGCGACCACCGCCGGCAGCCGGCCGGCCTTGAGGTCCTCCTCCACCAGGGCGCGCTGCTCCTTGGAGACCGAGCCGTGGTGGGCGCGGGCCAGCAGCGGCGGGGCGCCCCTGGCGGCGCCGGCCTCGGCCATCAGCTCGGCGGGGGAGTGGTGCTCCGGGAGCGGCTCGCCCATGGCGCGCTCGTAGGCGATCTCGTTGAGGCGGTTGCACAAACGCTCGGCGAGGCGGCGGGAGTTGGCGAAGACGATCGTGGAGCGGTGGGCCTGGACGAGATCGGCGATCCGCTCCTCGACCTGCGGCCAGATGGACGGCTTCTCGCCCGTCTCGCCCTCCTGGACGGGGGCGCTGCCGAGCTCTCCCATGTCCTCCACCGGGACGACCACCGAGAGGTCGAACCGCTTGCCGGAGGGCGGCTGGACGATCTCCACCCGGCGCCGCGGCGACAGATAGCGGGCCACCTCCTCCACCGGGCGGACCGTCGCGGACAGGCCGATCCGGCGCGCCGGGCGGTCCAGCAGCTCGTCGAGGCGCTCCAGGGACAGCGCCAGATGGGCGCCGCGCTTGGTGCCGGCGACCGCGTGCACCTCGTCCACGATGACCGTCTCGACGCCGGCCAGCGCCTCCCGGGCGGCGGACGTCAGCATCAGGAACAGCGACTCGGGCGTGGTGATGAGGATGTCCGGCGGGCGGGAGGCCAGCGCGCGGCGCTCGGCGGCCGGGGTGTCGCCGGAGCGGATGCCGACGCGGAGGTCCGGCTCCGGCAGCCCGAGGCGGACCGACTCCTGGCGGATGCCCGTCAGCGGGCTGCGCAGATTCCGCTCCACGTCGACGGCGAGGGCCTTCAGGGGCGAGACGTACAGCACCCGGCAGCGCTTCTTCGGCTCGGCCGGCGGTGGGGTGCTCGCCAGCGCGTCCAGCGACGCCAGGAACGCGGCCAGCGTCTTGCCGGAGCCCGTCGGCGCCACCACCAGGACGTCGGACCCCGCGGCGATCGCCCGCCAGGCGCCCTCCTGTGCGGCGGTGGGCGCGCGGAACGCCCCGGCGAACCAGCCGCGGGTCGCGGGCGAGAACGAATCGAGCGCTGCCTCGGTCATGTTCCCCATCGTGCACCGGACCACTGACAATCGGTCCGGAGCCGGCCGCGGCCGCGCCGCGGACCGGCCCCGCGGCCGTCCAGGGTGCGGACGCCCCGCCGCCCGGCCGCCCGGCACCCGCACAATGAGGGCATGGCCATGATCGACGCGGACGGTGCGCGGACCGCGCCGCGGGCCCGCGACGAGTGGGCGCGCCACTGGCACCACCCCGGGCTGCCCGGTCTCGACCTGCTGCGTGCCCGCTACGTCCGGCACTCCTTCCCCCGCCACGCCCACGACGGCTACGTGCTGTGCGCGGTCACCTCCGGGATCGAGGCGATCGGCCTGCGGGACGGCGTCGTCCGGGCGGGTCCCGGGGCCATCGTGATGATCAATCCGGAGGTGCCGCACACCGCGCAGGCCGGCGCCCCCGAGGGCTGGGCCTACGCCACGCTCTACCCCTCGACGGAGCTCGTCGCCGGGATCGCCCGGGAGACCACCGGGCTGCGCGGTACGGCGGGCTTCGTCCGGACCGTCGCCGACGAGCCCGGCGTCGCCCGGCTGATCGCCGGTGTCCACCGGGCCGCCGAGGCCGGCAACGCACTGGCCGCCGACAGCCTGCTGCGCGGCGTCGTGGCCCGCCTGCTGCGCGGCCACGGGGGCGCGCAGCCCTCCCGGGCCGTCCCTTCGGCGGGCGCCCGTACCGCCGCCCGGGCCCGTGCCGTCCTGGAGGAGCGGATGGCCGAACCGCCCACCCTGGAGGAACTCGCTTCGGAGCTGGGTACCGGGCCGTTCGCGCTGCTGCGGGCCTTCCGGGCCGTGTACGGGATGCCGCCGCACACCTGGCTCACCGACGCCCGGGTGCGGCGGGCCAGGCTGCTCCTGGAAGCCGGCACGCCGCCCGCCGAGGCGGCCGTGGCGGTCGGCTTCACCGACCAGCCGCACCTGAACCGGCACTTCACCCGGATCGTCGGGGTGGCGCCGGGCGCCTACCGCAGGGAGCGCGCGGCGGGCGCAAGAACGTACAAGACCGCCGGGGAGGCCGCTTCCTAGTCTCCGGGGCATGGCAGAACAGACCGACAGCGCAGCGACCCCGGAGGCCGGGCGGCCCGTACCCGTGACCGCGAGGACCGACCCCGCAGGGCGCGCGGAGATACGCACAGCCCAGGTCCGCGCCTTCGAACGACCGGCCCCTGGGGCCCATGGCGAACCACCGCCCGAATCGGAGCGGCCCGCCGCCGCGGTCATCCGGGACGCGCTGGGCGTCGGCGTCGCCGTGGGGCTCTCCGGCTTCGCCTTCGGCGTCACCTCCGCCGGCGCCGGGCTCTCCCTGTGGCAGAGCTGCGCCCTGAGCCTCCTGGTCTTCACCGGGGCCTCGCAGTTCGCCCTGGTGGGCGCGCTCGCCGCGGGCGGCAACCCGTACACCGCCGCGGCCGGCGCCTTCTTCCTGGGCGTCCGCAACGCCTTCTACGGGCTGCGGCTCTCCGCCGTCCTCGGCTACCGGGGCGCGGCCCGGCCGCTGGCCGCCCACTGGGTCATCGACGAGACCACCGCCGTCACACTGGCCCAGCCCGGCCGGCGCAGCGCGCGGCTGGGCTTCACCGTCACCGGGCTGTCGCTGTACGTCCTGTGGAACCTCACCACGCTCGCCGGCGCGCTGGGGGCCCGGGCGCTCGGCGACACCGCCGCCTGGGGCCTGGACGCGGCCGGCCCCGCGGTCTTCGTGGCGCTGCTCGCGCCGATGCTGCGGACCGCCGTGGAGCGGTGCACGGCCGGCCTCGCCGTACTGCTGCTCATGGTGACGCTGCCGGTTCTGCCGGCGGGCGTGCCGGTGCTGCTCTCGGCGCTCGCCGCGCCCGCGGTACTCGCCTTCCAGGGACGGCGGCGGACGTCCGCCGCACGGGAGACGGCCCCCGCCGGGCCGTCGTCACAGGAGCGGGCCGACGCGGACCGCGGCACTCCGGGGGAGGACCGGGCATGAACGTCTGGATCGCGATCGGCGTCACCGCCGTCGGCTGCTACCTCGTCAAGTTCCTCGGCCTGTCGGCGCCCGCCGGCCTTCTGGAACGCCCTCTCGTCAAGCGGCTGGCCGCGCTGCTCCCGGTGGCCCTGCTGGCCGCGCTGACCGCCCAGCAGACCTTCGGCGACGGGCGGCACCTGATGCTGGACGCCAAGGCCGCCGGGGTCGCCGCCGCCGTTGTGGCGCTGCTGCTGCGCGCCCCGTTCCTGCTGATCGTCGCCGTCGCGGTGGCGGTCACCGCGGGGGTGCGCGCCCTGGGCGGGTGACGCGGCCGTCGGGCCACCGTGGGGCCGGCGGCTCGGTCCCCGCCCGTCAGCCGAGGGGCCGCCCGTAGGCCCGGAGCGTCAGCAGCGCCTCCAGGGTGACCACCGGGCGGCCCTCCAGCTCCGTACCGGGCGCCCAGAGGCGCCAGTTGACGGGCCATCCGCCGTCCGCCCCCTGGAGCGCGACGAGGTGGTCCAGGGCCCGGTCCATCTCCTGGTCGGTGAACCAGCCGCGGGCCAGGGAATCGGGCGAGGCGGCGAAGTCGTAGGCGAAGTGGTGCTCCCCGGGGGCGTATCCCTCGGACACCGGGGCCTCGTCCGCCCGGGCCGGGTCCAGCACGACCAGCCCCTGCTCCCGTACCAGCCGGCCCAGCCGCCGCGCCGCCGCGGCCGCGCGCGGCCGGTCCGGGGCACCGTTCAGGAACGCCACCGCGGCCGCGGCCTCGTAGGGATGGGTGCGCTCCAGGGATTCCACGGTCGCCCAGCAGTAGTCCGTGGCCCGGAACAGCCAGGCGTGCCACACCTGGTTGCGGTGCAGCAGTCCCACCACCGGGCCGGTCGCCAGCAGCGCGCTCGGCGGGGCGTCCACCACGGGGATCCAGGGCGCGGCCGGGTAGCCGCGCAGGGAGGGGTGCACGGCGGGCAGCGCCCCGTCGGGGGTCGAGATCCGCGTCAGATAGCGGCAGATCCCCTCCACCCGGCGGCCGTCGCACCGCCCGATGCGGTCCAGGACCTTCAGCGCGTGTGCGGTGTGCAGCGGTTGGCTGACCGGGCCGCGCAGGTCGGGTTCCAGGGCGTGGCCGTAGCCGTCGTCGTCGTTGCGGTACGCGGTGAGCGCGGTCTCGACCGGGTCCGCGCCGCCGCCGAGGAAGTGGTACGCGAAGAGGCGCTGCTCCAGCACCCGGGCGGTCAGCCAGACGAAGTGCTCGGCGCGCGCCAGAGGGGTCGCTGGGGGGCTTACGTTTTCGGCCATGGCCCGACCGTAGGGGCCAGATCCCGCTGCGGCACGGGCACCGGGCCCGGTGCCCTCCCAGGGCGGGACCCTGGAGGCATGCGGTTGACGATCTCCGCGGCGGCCGCGCGGGCGTCTCCGGAGGTGGACGGGGATTGCGGGTTCGCGGCGCGCATGCCGCGATGCCGCGCCTGAAGGGTCAACTCCCGCTGCACCGGCGCCTGTTCCTGGACCTCGTGCGACTCGCCTCCGCGGCATGTCGTCCGGCGGGCCGCTGACCCTGCCCCGTTCGCCCCTTTCACTCGCCTTCGTCCCAGGCGTCAGTCGTCCCAGGTGTCAATCGTCCCGGGCGTCAGTCGTCCCGGACGAAGGCCGGACCCTCGTGCCCGGCCACCGCCTTCGGGCACCGGAGGCGACCAGGCCCCCTGGTCGCCTCGGCCGCCCTGGATGCCGCTGGTTCCCGCGTCGGCCAACCGGAACGGGCCCCAACCGACCGTCCCGACAGGGCGGTTGGCGGGCCGCCGTCCCCTACTGCCGACGTCGTTGCCCTGAGGCCCGCGTGGGCGCCGTCCCGCCCGCGTCGCCGACACCACCGGCCGACGGCGCGCAGCCTCCCCTTCGCGACCCCTGGAGCCGATCCATGCCCCTGCGCCGCACCCGCGCCCTCGCCGCCGCCCCGCCCGCCACCTCGTACCTCGCCGCGGGCAGGGCCGGGGCCATGCACGGCGACACCGCCTCCTCGGACACCACGCCCCGCCGCGTCACCGGGGTGGTGCGGATCGCGCCGCGGTAGCCCGCACGCGACGGCGCCCGGCCGTCCCCACGGGGCGCGGCCGGGCGCGACGGCGGTCATGCCGTGCGGCGGACCGTCAGTACTCGTCGCCCTCGTAGTAGTTGTTGACGACCACCTCGGGCTCGTCGTCGTCGAACGCCTCGTTCAGCAGCGCGCCGCCCACGAGGCCGGCGGCACCGGCGCCGATCAGCGCGCCGGCGCCGAAGCGCCGGCCGCCGCCCTGCTGGTGGTCCGGCTGCTGCGGGTAGCCCTGCTGGGGGTAGCCCGGCTGCGCCTGCTGCGGGTAGCCCGGCTGGGCCGCCTGCGGATAGCCGGCCTGGGCCGGGGTGTAGAACGGCGGCGCGGTGGTCTGCACCCGCTGTGCGCAACCGCCGCAGGTCTGGATCTGCCGCGGCACGCCCCACTGCGGGGACCACATCACGGGCGTCATCCCGGGGCCGTGGTTGGGGTCGAAGAAGCAGGTCATGTCGGAACTTCCTGTCGGTTGCGGTGATGTGCCAGAGGTGCGGCCCGATCCGGCCGGGACCGCTCCGGCGGCGGTCGCCACGGCCACGGACGTCGCCGTGGGCGTGGGCGGTGCCGGCGGGGCGGCGGGGCCGGTGGGCGTTGTGGGGGCCGCGGGGGCCGGGTCGGAGCGCAGTACGTCGACGCCGTAGTCCTGCGCGATGCCGGCGAGCCCGGAGGCGTAGCCCTGCCCGATGGCACGGAACTTCCAGTCTGTGCCGTGGCGGTACAGCTCGCCGAAGACCATGGCGGTCTCGGTGGCGGCCTGGCCGGAGAGGTCGAAGCGGGCCAGTTCGGCGCCGCCGGCCTGGTCGACCACGCGGATGTAGGCGCTGCCGAGCTGGCCGAAATTCTGCCGGCGCTGCTCGGCCTCGTAGATCGAGACCGGGAAGACGATCTTGGCGACCTCCGGGGGGACCGCGGCCAGGTCCACCTCGATCTGCTCCCGGTCCTCGCCGGTGGGGCGGCTGCCGGAGTGCCGCACCGAACCGTCCGGGCTGGTGAGGTTGTTGAAGAAGACGAAGTGCTGGTCGGAGAGGACCGCGCCGGACGCGCCGCACAGCAGGGCGCTGGCGTCCAGGTCGTGGCCGGTCCCCGCGACGGCCGCCACCTGCCAGCCCAGCCCCACCCTGACGGCGGTCAGACCCGGGGCCTGTTTGCTGAGCGACACATTGCCGCCCTTGGTCAGGGCCACGCCCATGAGTTCCTCCATCACGTTCCCGGCATCAGGCGTCCGTGGGCTACAACGCCGAGGAAACCGGCAAGGTTCCCTGTCTTGCGCAATGCTTGAAGTATGCGGCTGAGGCGGCGTCAAGAGGGCATCGGCACCGCGTCCTGACGCCTTCCTGTCGCCGTTCTGTCACCGTTCGGTGGTTTCGTCACCGGGCGACGGCCCGCCCGGCTTGGTCCCAGTTGTCGTGCAGCCGCTCCAGGTAGGAGCCGGCCTGGGCGCCCGGCGCGACGCCGCGGGCGAAGGCGAGCATGTTGCCGGCGCCGGCGTTGTAGCCCAGGGCCAGCAGGTCGTCCCGGGTGAGCCCGGCGGGGCGGTGCGCGGGCAGCCGGCGGTCCAGGTCGTGCAGGTACCACGCGGCCGCCTGCACGGCGAGGTTGCGGTCGTCGGGCAACTCCTCCCACGACCGGCCGGCGAAGTCCCGGCCGCGCTTGACCTCGTCGAAGGCGGCCCGGTGCATGTTGGCGATCCCGAACGCCGCGTCGGGCTTGTAGCGCTGCCAGGCCCGCTCCAGCGCCGGATCGTGCGGCTTGTACGCCTCGTTGTAGAGGATCGCCATCAGCAAGTGGGGGTGGATGCCGGCCGCCGCCGCGTACTTGCGCACCGCGGCGGCGCAGTCGGCCGGGTCGTAGCTCCCGTCCACCCGCGGAGCCGGGGCACCGCCACCGGGTGACGCGGACGGTTCCGTGCCCGGTCTGGCGGAGGCGGTGGCGGACGGCGTGGTGGACGGGCCCGGTGCGGCTGCCGGGTCGGAGTGCCGGTCCGTGTGTGTCAGCGCCCAGAGCGCCAGGGCGGCGCCGGGCAGCACCAACCACCGCCACCGCACCCGGGATCCCGCCATCTCTCGCTCCTTCCGACGTCCGCCGCTGCGGCGCGCGGCCGCCGCTCAGCCGCCCAGCCGGCGGAGCCCGGCCGGCGCGGTGTACGCCTCGCGGGCGGTGAGCTGGTCGACGAGGGTGCGCATCATCGCGACGGTGTCCGGGTCGTCGACGACGTAGACGACCCGGCGGCCCTCGCGGCGGGAGCGGACCAGGCCGGCGAGCTTGAGTTTGGACAGGTGCTGGCTGATGGCGGGCAGGGCGCCGCCGACGCGTTCGGCGAGTCCGCTGACGTCGCTCTCGCCCTGGGCCAGCGCCCAGACGATGTGCAGCCGTGGGGGAGAGGCCAGCAGCCCGAACAGCGCGGCCGCCTCGCCCAGCACCTCGGGGGACGGGTCGGCCACCGCGCCCGTTCCCTGCCCCGCGCCCTTGATGCTCTCCACCACTGCGGCTCTCCCCGTTCGTCGCCCCCGGTGGGGCCAGTCTAGGCGGCGGGTCCCCGGACCGTACGGCCGCCGGTGCCGCCGGTGCCCCGGTGACGGCCGGGGGGTTCGGCGGTCACCGGGGCCATCGGAGGCTCTCCGGGCGTCAGTTGACGCAGGGGATGCCGCCCTCCTTGACGGAGTCGCCGGCGAAGGCGTCCGACGGGACGGGCGCGGGGGAGGCGTCCTTCTTGGAGGTGTCCGCGGAGGTCTCCGGTGCCGCCGGCGGGGCCGTCGTCCCGGTGGAGGGCGGGCCGGTGAAGTCGCCGCCCAGGATGACCTGGACGTGTCCGGCGGGTACCGAGGCCGAGGAGACCGGCGCCCCGGTGCTCATCCGGTCGGCGATCTGCCGGGCGGCCTCCTGGGCGCCGGCGCCGTAGCGGACGGCGGTCTGCTGCCGGGCGGCGGCGTTGTCGGCGCGGCCCGCGGTGTAGCCCAGGGCGGCCAGCGCCTTGAGCGTGTCGCCCGCGGCCCCCGGCTTCGCCCGCCCGGCTCCGTTGAGGACGTCGACGGTCGCCGGGGCGGCCTTGGTGGACGGCGACGGGCTCGGCCCGCCCGTCTGCCCCGGACTCCCGCCTATCAGCGACTGCACGATGGACCGGATCTTGGGGACGTCCACAAGGTTGACGGACTCGCGGTTGCGGGTGGCGAAGCCGGCGATCGGCAGGGTGTGGAACACCACGTTCCCGCCGGTGAGGTTGGTGGCCTGCTGGGCGAAGTCCAGGACGTCGAACTTGCTGTCGATGACCAGGTCCTTCTTCACCACGTCGAACAGCCCCTGGAGCTTGCCCAGGTCCGTGAAGACCCCCTGGCTCTTCAGCTTGTGGGTCACCGAGGAGATGAACGCCTGCTGGCGGTGGGTGCGGTCCAGGTCGCCGCCGTCCAGGCCGTGCCGCTGCCGGACGAACGCCAGCGCCTGCTTGGGGTCGAGCTGCTGGTGCCCGGCGGGGAAGTCGGCGCCCGAATAGCGGTCCTTGACCGGGTGCTTCAGGCACACCTCGATCGGCTGGAGCACCTTGGCGATGTCGTAGAAGCCCAGCAGGTTGACCTCGGCGAAGTGGTCGATCGGCACCTGGAGGAAGTTCTGGACGGTCGCCAGCGTCGCCTCCCGGCCCGCCTCCCGGCTCCGGCTCTCCAGATCGGCACCCTTGACCCCTTGGGCGGAGAGCTTGTCGTGAGCGACCGTGTAGGCGTTGGCGTACGCCTCCTTGATCTTGAAGTGCCCCTGGGAGGAGCCGTCCCCGTTGAAGGTCTGCACATAGTCGTCGCGCGGCACGGAGAACGCGGTGACCTTCCCGCCGTCCGCCGGAATGTGCATCAGGATCAGGGTGTTGGTGTTGTAGTAACCGATGTCGCTGGAGCCGGCGTGCAGCTGGTCCTTGACGAACTCCCGCGGCAGGTCGTTGCCGTTCATGTCCTTGCGCGAGTCCAGGCCGATCAGCAGCAGGTTGACGGAGTTGTCCAGGTGCTTGGGCGCGTCCTTGCCGCCGATGGCGTTGAGCGCGTCGGAGGTGTTCAGCCCGCTGCTGACCCAGTTGTACGCCGCCCAGGACACCCCACTGGCCAGGAGGACCAGCGCCGAGGAGAGGGCGAGCGCGGTCCGTCCCACGACGACCAGGGGGGAGCGCCGCCGCCCGGCGCGCCCGTTGCCCGCCCGGCGGCGCGTGGCCCGTCCACCGGTCCCACCGGCCGCCCGTCCACCCGCTCCGTGGGCACTGCGCCCCTCGGGGCCGTGCTCGTCATGCACCGCTGTTCCTCCTGCTCCGCTCACGGCCGCCGCGCCGGCCGGCCCTCATGCCCCGGATCGCCAGCACCACGACCAGTGCCGCCTCGGCCGCCGCCATGGCCGGGAACCCGTCCACGGCCCAGCGCACCGCCGTCGTCGTCAGGCCCTTGCCCTGGACGTTTGTGGTGCCCGCCAGCTGCTCGCACACCACGGTGAGCGCCGCCACCACCAGGGGCGGTGCGGATATCAGCCACCAGGCGCCCGCCCGGGTGCACGCCTTGCCGGCCAGCGCCGCGCCGAGCGCCGCGGCCACCGCGCAGATCCAGCCCGGCCGCCCGTCGAGCGCCGTACCGGCCGCGGCGCCCGCCGCCGCCAGCACCAGCGCCACCAGGGCGGCCCGGACCGCTCGCCGCCCGTGGCCGGCGGCCGGCTCGACGCCGTCCGGCCCCGGGTACCGGTCGTCGTGGCGACGGGGGCCCGGAACCCGGCGCCGGGCCGGTACCGGATCCCGCGCCAGGTCGTCGTGCCCGTTGAGGGCGTCGGTGCGCTGACCTGTCATTCGCATCCTTTGGACGGCCGGACCGGTGGGGCGGTCACGGGCATGCCGCGCGGCGGCAGAAGAGGGTGGTTCCGGCCGGGAAGACGACGAATGCGCCGCACCGGTTGCACATTCGAATGCATCATTGCGCAATTTGGCAAGTGTTTCGGCGTCGATCGGATCCGGCCACCGGGCGCGCGGTGTGCGGCGGCGCCCGGTCCTCGCTGGCCTTTCGTCCGCCCGTGGCGGTATGAAGGGGAGCCGGGCCGGGCTGCCCCTCCGGGCACAGGGCCTGGGTAAAACGTGCAGGCCGGAGTGGGTGCGAGGCGGGAATCATGCGGTTGACGGTGTTCTGGGAGCGGATGGCGGACCACTTCGGCGCGGGCTACGCCGACTCGTTCGCCCGCGACCATGTGATGTCGGAGCTCGGCGGCCGCACCGTCCACGAGGCACTGGCGGCGGGCTGGGACGCCAAAGAGGTGTGGCGGGTGGTCTGCACGGTGATGGATGTGCCGCAGGACAGGCGGTGAGCGGACCGGGGCCGGGTGTCGGCGCGGTGCGCGACACTTGGCAGCGTGTCCGTGACAGATGAGATCAGCAGCCACGACGGCCCCCGCCCCGACGCACCGCGGCGGGACCGGCCCGGCGACCTGCGCGCGGAGCGGATGCCGCGCTGGCTGCCGCGCGCCATGGTGCTCGCGCTCGCCCTGGTGGCCTGTTTCCAGCTCGCCACCTGGGGGTTCCACCAGCTGATCGGCCTGCTGCTGAACGTCCTCATCGCGTTCTTCCTGGCGCTTGCCGTCGAGCCGGCCGTCGACTGGATGGCCGCCCGCGGCATGCGGCGCGGGCTCGCCACCGGCCTGGTCTTCCTCGCGATCCTCGTCGGCACGGTCGGCTTCTTCGCGCTGCTGGGCTCCATGGTGGCCGGCCAGATCGCCACCATGGTCGAGGAGTTCCCGCAGTACCTCGACTCCGTCATCAGTTGGATCAACAGCACCTTCCACACCCATCTCTCCCGGGTCCAGGTGCAGAACAACCTGCTGAACTCCGACTGGCTCCAGAAGTACGTCCAGGACAGCGCCAACAACGTCCTGGCGATCTCCGCGCAGGTGCTGGGCGGGCTGTTCAACCTCCTCACGGTCGCGCTGTTCTCGTTCTACTTCGCCGCCGACGGCCCCCGGCTGCGGCGGGCGCTGTGCTCGGTGCTGCCGCCCCGCCGCCAGGCCGAGGTGCTGCGCGCCTGGGAGATCGCCGTCGCCAAGACCGGCGGCTACCTCTACTCCCGCGGCCTGATGGCGCTGATCTCCGGGGTGGCGCACTACGTCCTGCTGGAGATCCTGGGCGTGCCCTACGCCCCGGCGCTCGGCATATGGGTCGGCCTGATCTCGCAGTTCGTCCCGACGATCGGCACGTATCTGGCGGGCGCGCTGCCCATCCTGATCGCGTTCACCGTCGACCCCTGGTACGCACTGTGGGTCTTCGGCTTCGTCGTGGTCTACCAGCAGTTCGAGAACTACCTCCTCCAGCCGCGGATCACCGCCAGGACCGTCGACATCCACCCCGCCGTCGCCTTCGGCTCGGTGATCGCCGGTACGGCCCTGATGGGCGCGGTCGGCGCGCTGATCGCGATCCCGGCCACCGCGACGCTGCAGGCGTTCCTGGGCGCGTACGTCAAGCGGTACGAGGTCACCGCGGAGCCGCGGGGCCGCGTCCGGGTGCGGCGCCGGCGCGGGGGCCCGGAGGAGGCCGGGGCGCCCGAGGCGGGTCCGGTGGCGGACGACGACCGGGAGAAGGCCGGGCGCTAGGGCCTGCGCCAACGAACCTTGAGCGTGTGCCATCGAACTTTGACGGACGCGAGTTTGTGTCATCGAAGATTGATCACGCCTGGTCAGAGGTGGGGAACCCGTGGCCGGGCTCCTGGGCTGCGACGCAATCTGTGAGGCAAAAGGCTCGGAGGTGTCGTACCTTGATCAGGCTCCTGCTTCGGAGGTCTCCGCGGCGGTGGCAGGATCTTCTGCTCCTTCGGTGCCGTTTTGAGGTGACTTCCTATAGCCCAGGCCATGTAGCCGTCCGCGTTCCCCGCGTGCTGTTGTGTCGCACGTGTCCGGGGCGGACGTCGCGCTGGCCTGAGTTGCGTCACCCTCCCCCGCCGTTTTCTTCCTTCTCCCGGGTGCAGCTCTGCCGTCTGCCCCGGGTTTCGTGTTCTCTGGCCCCGGCGTGGCCGTCGGCATGGGCTTCCCGGTCCCTTGGATCAGGAGTTTTCCCGTCGTGTCATCCTCCGCGCTCAACCACGAGCCGCAGCACACCACCCCGTCCCCGGACGGCCCAGCACCTCACCACCCGAAAATGGCCTTGGCCGCCCGGATCGCCCTCTTGGTCCTGCTGACCGCCGAGCTCATGGACCTCCTCGACCAGTCGGTCGTTCTGACCGCGCTGCCCGCGATCCAGGAGTCGACCGGCGCGGGACCGTCCGCGTTGCAGTGGCTGACCACCGGCTATTCGCTGCCCATCGCCGTCGGTCTGACCACCGGCGGTCGCCTCGGCGACCTCTACGGCCGGCGCCGGATCCTTCTGTTGGGCACCGTCGTGTTCACCGCGGCCTCGCTCCTGTGCGGCCTGGCCGCCGGGCCGCACATGCTGATCGGCGCCCGCATGCTCCAAGGCGTGGGAGTGGCGCTGATGATCCCGCAGGTCCTGGCCACCCTCCACGTCACCTTCGACGGCGAGAGCCGCAGCAAGGCGTTCGGCCTGTACGGAGCCGTCCTCTCCATCGCCAACGTCCTGGGCCCGGTCATGGGCGGCCTACTCACCGAGGCCGACCTCTTCGGGCTGTCCTGGCGGCCGATCTTCCTGGTCAACGTGCCCGTCGGCCTCGCCGTGCTCCTCCTCGGACGCAAGTTCATCCCCGAGTCGTCGGTCCAGAACGCCGACCGGCTCGACCTGACCGGCATGGCACTGTCCGCGCTGGCGATCGTCCTGATCGTCTTCCCCCTCTCCGAGGGTCACCTGCATCACTGGCCGCTGTGGTGCTTCGCCCTGCTCGGTGCGGGTCTCCTCATGCTGGGCGTCTTCCTGCGCCACCAGCAGCGCAAGCAGGACGACGCCCCGCTCGTGCCGCTGTCCCTCTTCCGGAACCGGCAGTTCTCCGGTGGCACGGCCGCGCAGCTCATGCACGGCCTGCTGTGCGGGCTGTTCTTCATGACCTGGACCCTCTACCTCCAGCAGGGCCTGGGCATGAGCCCCCTCCACGCGGCCCTAGCCTTCGTACTGCTCTCTCTCGGAGAACTGGCCGGTGCAGCCATCGCGGCGAAGAGCGCCGGACGCTTCGCCCGCCGCCTGCCCCAGACCGGAACCCTCATCACGATCACCGCGACGGCCGGCTACGGTCTCCAGGCCGCCGCAGGCGAAGGGGAGCTGACACTGCTCGGGATGACCGCTCCGGTGGTACTGATCGGCTTCGGCCTCGGCATGGTCAGCGGCCCGCTCGCCGACCTGTCACTGGCCCGGGTCCCGCACGAAGACGCCGGGGCCGCCTCCGGCCTGTTCAACACCGCGATTCACCTGGGCATCGCCCTCGGCACCGCGCTGACCGCCCTGGTCTTCTTCGCCACCACCGGCGGGTCACCCAACGCCGGACTCAACCGCGAGGCGTTCATCACCGTGCTGTGGTGGGTCGCCAGCCTCCTCGCCCTGATGTGGGCACTGATGTTCTGCCTGCCCAAGCAGAGGAACAGCCCGGCCAACTGATCCACCCCACGGACCACCACCTGCCGGATCCCCGACAGCGTCGAGGAGCCGGCAGGTCCTCCGTGGCGGCCGCATTCATCGCCGGCACTCAAAGTTCGATGGCACACGATCAAGGTTCGATGACACAGGACAGTCCGGGCGGCGCGACGGCGGGGCGTGCGCTGCGCTTGACACCAAAATCGAACATCCATTCTTATGGGGAAACCGGCCGCCTGACGCGGCTGCGGCCCACGGAGCCCCGGGGTCGTGCGCGGAGTTATCCACAGGCCGGAGCCGGGTCCGGGCGCATTGTCAGTGGCAGGGGTTAGCGTCATGGACGTGAAGCGATCGACTCAAGCAAACCGGGTGGAACCCATGGCAGGCACCGACCGCGAGAAGGCGCTGGACGCCGCACTCGCACAGATTGAACGGCAATTCGGCAAGGGCGCGGTCATGCGCATGGGCGAGCGGTCGAAGGAGCCCATCGAGGTCATCCCGACCGGCTCGACCGCCCTCGACGTCGCCCTCGGCGTCGGCGGCCTGCCGCGCGGCCGGGTCGTGGAGATCTACGGACCGGAGTCCTCCGGTAAGACCACCCTGACCCTGCACGCGGTGGCGAACGCACAGAAGGCCGGCGGCCAGGTCGCGTTCGTGGACGCCGAGCACGCCCTCGACCCCGAGTACGCGAAGAAGCTCGGCGTCGACATCGACAACCTCATCCTGTCCCAGCCGGACAACGGCGAACAGGCGCTGGAGATCGTCGACATGCTGGTCCGCTCCGGCGCCCTGGACCTCATCGTGATCGACTCCGTCGCCGCCCTGGTGCCGCGGGCCGAGATCGAGGGCGAGATGGGCGACTCCCACGTCGGCCTCCAGGCCCGTCTGATGAGCCAGGCCCTGCGCAAGATCACCAGCGCGCTCAACCAGTCCAAGACCACCGCGATCTTCATCAACCAGCTCCGCGAGAAGATCGGCGTGATGTTCGGCTCGCCGGAGACCACGACCGGTGGCCGCGCGCTGAAGTTCTACGCCTCCGTCCGGATCGACATCCGCCGGATCGAGACCCTCAAGGACGGCACCGAGGCGGTCGGCAACCGCACCCGCTGCAAGGTCGTCAAGAACAAGGTCGCGCCCCCCTTCAAGCAGGCCGAGTTCGACATCCTCTACGGCCAGGGCATCAGCCGTGAGGGCGGCCTGATCGACATGGGCGTGGAGCACGGCTTCGTCCGCAAGGCCGGCGCCTGGTACACCTACGAGGGCGACCAGCTCGGCCAGGGCAAGGAGAACGCGCGCAACTTCCTCAAGGACAACCCCGACCTGGCCAACGAGATCGAGAAGAAGATCAAGGAGAAGCTGGGCGTCGGTGTGAAGCCGGTGGACGTCGCGGAGCCCGGCGCGGACGCCGCGGGCCCGGCGGAAGCGGCGGACGCGGCGGCCAAGGCCGCGCCGGCGGCCGCCACCAAGAGCGCCAAGGGCGCCAAGGCCGCGGCGGCCAAGAGCTGATCCGCCATGACACGGCGAACGGAATGGCCGGACGGCGCGGGCTTCCCCGGCGCTGCCGGCGACGCCGAGAACCGTAGCGGCCGCATGGGCGGCGCCGCCCCCGAGGACGGCGCCGCAGCCAGGGACGGCGGTGGTTCCCTCCCGTCGAGGGCCGGGTCGGAACCGCCGCGCACACCCGAGGAGCAGGCGCGGGCGATCTGTCTGCGCCTGCTCACCGGGAGACCGCGCACCCGCCGGCAGCTCGCGGACGCCCTGCGGGAGCGGGGCATCCCCGACGAGGCGGCGGACGAGGTGCTCGCCCGCTTCGAGGACGTCGGGCTGATCGACGACGCGGCGTTCGCCGACGCCTGGGTGGAGTCCCGGCACCACGGCCGGGGCCTGGCCCGCCGCGCCCTGGCCCGGGAGCTCCGCACCAAGGGGGTGGACTCCGCCCTGATCGACCAGGCCGTCGGCCGCCTCGATCCGGAACAGGAGGAGGCCACCGCCCGCGAGCTGGTCGACCGCAAACTGCGCACCACCCGCGGCCTGGACCGCGACAAGCGGCTCCGCCGGCTGGCCGGCATGCTGGCCCGCAAGGGCTACCCGGAGGGCCTCGCCCTCCGCGTCGTCCGCCGGGCACTGGAGGAGGAGGGCGAGGACCCGGAGATCCTGGACTCCCACCTGCCGGACGCCTGACGGCCCCGGCGGGCGGCAGCCCGGTCCGCCGCGGCCTGCCCACTCTCCCGGCTCCACCCCTGCGCCCTCCCTCAGGACCGACCCCGGCGCCCCACCGGACGGTCGCGAGCACCCGCCGGACCGATACCGGTCCACCGCCGCAGAGGTACCGGCCACCACCGGACCGGTGCTAGCGCTCCACCGGCAGCCCCGCCGCGCGCCACGCCTGGAAGCCGCCGATCAGGTCGGTCGCGTGGTGCAGGCCCAGCTGGTGCAGGGAGACCGCCGCCAGACTGGAGGCATAGCCCTCGTTGCAGATCACCACGACCGGCAGGGCGTGGTGGGTCGCCTCGGGGGCGCGGTGCTCACCCGTCGGATCGAGCCGCCACTCCAGCTCGTTGCGCTCGACGACCAGCGCCCCGGGGATGGTGCCGTCGCGCTCGCGCAGCAGCGCATAGCGGATGTCCACCAGCAAGCCGCCGGCCTTCTGGAGCGCCGCGGCCTCCGCCGGACCCACCCGGCTCAGCCCGCGCCGGGCCCGTGCCAGCAGGTCGTCGATCGCGCTCATGTCGCGAACTCCCCTCGCCCGACCGCGTGTTCACGCGGCGCCCCGCTTCCTGTCCCGGGCCCGCTCCGCCCGGCCCCGCTCACCACTCCTCCGGCCGCTCGACCTCTTCCAGCCGCAGCACCGCCCCGTTGCGGCTGTACCGCCGCATCAGCGGCAGCGGCGGATAGTAGGCGTGCACCGACACCGCGTGGGTGTCGGGGGAGAGGTTGAGCACCTGATGGACGTGGTGCGGGCCGAACGCCCGCCCCCGTCCACCGCTCAGCCGGCGCTCCCGGTCGACGCCGTCGGCGAGCTCCAGCGTGCGCCACCCCTCGGTGGGGAGCGCGGCGGCCAGCGACTGCTCGGTCAGCTCCCCGGCGGCCGCCGCGAAGGCGCCGCGCGAACCGCCGTGGTCGTGCCAGCCGGTGCCGCTGCCGGGCGGCCAGCCGATCAGCCACGCCTCGCTGCCGCCCGGCCCGTCGAGCCGGATCCAGGTCCGGCCCTCCGGATCGAGCGGCAGGGAGGCGACCAGCGTCCGGTCGGCGGCGGTACGGCGGACGAAGTCGAGGAGTTCGGCGGCGCCGGGGCCGCCGTCATGGGCGCGGGCACGCGGCCGCGCAGGGGTGTGTACATCGGGCACGGGAACCGTCCTGAGTGATCGTGCGGAGCGCGGCCGCCGGATACCGGGCAACTGCCGCGCAGGGAGGGCCACCGCGGCAGCACGGCCGGGGCGGTGGGGATCAACAGGACGGACGACACATGCAGCCCGCATAGCGGAGCAGGTCCAGATGGACCCTCCGCCAGAACCGCGAGCTGTGATCAGTCACTCTCGGAGTCAAGCACGGAGTTTCCCGGAGGGTCAACCGGCCCCGACGCCGGCCCCGAGCCCGGTGCCGGGTCGGCCGCCGGGTCCGCCGCGGCACCGTCGGGCCGCTCCCCGGAGTCCTGGGCGGCCCCGCCGGGGGACGTCCGCCGGCCGCCCTCCGCGGGCGCCCCGCCGCGCACCGCGTCCGCGCAGGCGGCCAGTTCGTCCGGCCGCACCCCGGACAGCGCGGCGACCAGATGGCCGTCGGGCCGGACCACCAGCACGGTGTGCGCCGCGGCGCCCGGATACGCCTCGGTGACCAGGACCTCCGCGCGCATCGGCAGCGCGGCCACCGCCTCCGTCAGACGGGGCATCAGCCCCGCCGACTGCCAGTGCCGCTGGTCCCACACCCCCGTGCCGGGCGCCACCAGCACCACCAGCAGTCCCCGGTCGAGCCGGTCGCGCAGCCCCACCGACGCACCGTCGGAGGCGGTCACCGGCACGTCCACCACCGGTGCCCCCGGGAGGGTGCCGACCGCCGTCCCGCCGGGCAGGGCCGCGGGCGCCGCCAGCGGTGTCCGCGGATAGGACGGGGCCGCGCCGAGCGGGCCGCGGCCCAGGTGCCCGTCGGTCAGCAGGGTGCTGCGCCCGCGCACCGCGCCCGGCAGCACCGTCCGCCAGCGCACCGCGCCGCCGTCCCGGAGCAGCGGAAGCGCCGAGTCGGCGGCCCGCAGCCGGGCGGCGACCGCGGCCCGGCGCTCGGCCTGGTAGCTGTCCAGCAGGGTCTCGGAGGCGCCCTGGTGCCAGGCCAGGCCCAGCTTCCAGGCGAGGTTCTCGGCGTCCCGCAGCCCCTCGTCCAGTCCCTGGGTGCCCAGCGCGCCCAGCAGGTGGGCGGCGTCGCCGGCGAGGAAGGCGCGGCCCCGCCGCCACGTCCGGGCCAGCCGGTGGTGGACGGTGTGGACGCCGGTGTCGAGGAGTTCGTAGGGGGGGACCAGACCGGTGCGGCCGCGGCCGGCCGGCGCGCCGTCCTCGTCGGCCGACCCGTCCGCCGCCTCCGTCGCCCAGCCGGCCAGCGAGTCGCGGATCCGGGCCACCAGCGCGTCCGGCGTCACCAGATCGCGCCCCGGGGGGAGCAGCCAGTCCAACCGCCAGACCCCGCCGGGCAGCGGGCGGGCGGAGACCTCGCTGACCCGGCCGCCGCCGTGCCGGGCCGGCGAGCGGTGCAGCAGCGCCTCGCCGGGCCAGGGGAGTTCGGTGCGCAGCGTGGCCACCGCGTGCCGCTCGACGGCGGTGCGGCCGGGGAAGCGGACGTCCAGCAGCTTGCGCACGGTGGACCGCGGGCCGTCGCAACCGACGAGGTAACTCCCGCGCCACCAGGTGCCGTTGGGGCCGCGGGTCTGGGCACTCACGCCCTTCTCGTCCTGTTCGAGGGCGGCCAGCCGGCTGCCGGAGACGACCTGGGCGAGCGGTTCGCCGGCCAGCGCGGCGCGCAGCGCGCGGGTCAGCGCGTGCTGGGGCAGGTGCAGCGGGGACGCGTCGGCGGTCGCACCTTCGGCGCCCTCCGCGCCGTCCGGGGCAGGGGGGGCGAAGGCGACCCGTTCCAGCAGCCGGCGGCGGCGCATGGTGCGCCAGGCCGACCAGCGGGCGCCGGCGCCAGCCAGGGCGTCCGCGCAGCCGAGCCGGGCGGCGAACGCCGCGGTGTCCGGGCGGAGTACGACGGTGCGGGCGGGCCGGGCCGCCTCCTCGCCGCCGGTCTCGTCGAGGACGACGACGGGCACGCCGTTCCGGGTCAGGGCGAGGGCGAGGGCGAGACCGACCGGGCCGGCCCCGGCGACGATCACCGGCTCCACGGGGCGGCTCCCAGGATCCGGCGGTACGTACGGGACGTGCGGGAACGGGCAGTGGGAGGCCGGTGCGTGATCACACAGCGTATGCAACCCATTGCGGCCGTCGCCGTCAAGTGACGGAGGCGGTGGCGCCGTTGCCACCGCCTCCGGACGGTCCGGTACCGGCCGCGCGCGGCCGGACCTCCCGTCAGTCCTTGGTGCCGGCCGGTGCCGCGGCGCCCTCCGCGGCGTCCGCGGCGGCCACCGGTTCGGCGGCCGGGGCCACCTCGATGCCGGTCCGGGCCCGGCGCCCGCGCCGCTCGATCCAGTTGGCCAGGGCGGACAACGCCAGGCACATCGCCACATAGATGCTGCCGATGACGATGATCACCGGGATGTAGGTGTCGTTGCCGTTGACGATGATGTTGGTGCTCATCAGGCGGGCGGTGTAGAGGAGTTCCTCGAAGGTGATGATGTAGCCGAGCGAGGTGTCCTTCAGGGTCACCACCAGCTGGCTGATGATGGTGGGCAGCATCGCCCGGATCGCCTGCGGGAGCAGCACGGTCGTCATGACCTGCGTCTTGCTCATGCCGAGCGCGTACGCGGCCTCCCGCTGGCCCTTGGGCACGGCGTTGATGCCGGCACGCAACACCTCCGCCTGCACGGAGCCGTTGTAGACGGTCAGCCCCGCCACCAGCGCCCAGAACTGCGGCTGGCTGCCGGTCAGGCCCAGGGCGTCGCGGTTGCTGAGCAGGACGACCCACAGCGCGTAGATCGTGATCAGCAGCGGCACCGCGCGGAACAGCTCGATGAAGCCGGTGGCCAGCCAGCGGATCGGCTGGTGGTCGGAGAGCCGGGCGACCGTCAGCAGCAGACCCAGCGCCAGCGACAGCACCGCCGCCACCGCAAAGACCTGAAGGGTCGTCAGAACGCCGTCGCGGATGCCGGTGCGCACCCCGGCGTAGTTGAAGATCTCCCAGACCTTCGGGTCCAGTTGGCCCTTGGCGTCCAGCCGCAGGACGGCGAAGGCGATCAGCCCCAGCACCGCCAGTGCGCCGAGGACGCTGTAGACGCGGTTGCGGGCCCTCGCCTTCGGCCCCGGCACGTCGTAGAGAACGCTCGCGCCACTCATGCCCCTACCTCGCTTCGTCCCGTCCCGCCGGTGCGCGGCCACGGCGCCCGTCCGTACGTGTCGTTCCTGGTGTCGCGGTTGCCGGATCCGTTCATCGGGCGACCTCCAGTCGGCGCTCCAGCAGCCGGAACAGGCCGCTGACCGCGAAGGTGATGACGAGGTAGGCCAGCGCCGTCCACAGGAAGATCCAGGCGATCGGGTAGCCCCGGTCGTTGAGCAGCTTGGAGACGTTGAACAGCTCGCCGTAGCCGAACGCGCCGGCGATCGCGGAGTTCTTGGTGAGCGCGATGATGATGCTGCTCAGCGGCGGGATCACGGTGCGGGCCGCCTGCGGCAGCACGATCAGCCGCAGCGTCTGGGAGAAGGTCATGCCCAGGCTGCGGGCCGCCTCCGCCTGGCCCAGCGGCACGGTGGTGATGCCGGACCGCACCGCCTCGCACACGAACGACGAGGTGTAGAAGCCGAGCGCCAGCGTGCCCAGGACGTACGGGCTGGCGCCCTGGAAGAGGATCTGCGGCACGACGAAGAAGGCGACCAGGAACAGCAGCGTCAGCGGCGTGTTGCGCAGCACCGTCACCCAGGCCGTGCCGAAGGCGCGCAGCGGCGGGACCGGAGAGACCCGGAAACCGGCTATGAGCACGCCGAGCACCAGCGCGAGCAGCGCGGCGGACGCGGTGATCGCCAGGGTTCCGAGGAACCCGTCCCGGAACTCGGGCAGATAATCGAGGAGTACGTTCATGGGGTCTCCGCGGTAGCGGTCGGGTCGTCGGCGGGAAGCGGCAGGGAGCGGCGGCGTACCACGGGCAACCGCGCGGTGCCGTATACGGGCCGGTGGGCGCGGGCCCGTGGGCGCGCGGAAGGCAGCGCGCCCCGTACACCCGTCGCGGCGGGCGTACGGGGCGGCGCGGTCCGGTGCGTGCGCGGGCCGTCAGTAGCGCGGCAGCGGCGTCTCCGGGGCGACGTAGGCCGAGCCGGACTTGCCGAGCGTGCCCTCGTACGCCTTCTTGTAGTCGCCGTTCTTGATGTGGTTCTCCAGCGCGGTGGTGATCGCGTCGCGCAGCGCCTTGTCGTCCTTGTTCAGACCGACGCCGTAGGGCTCCTTGGTGAACGGCTGCCCGACGACCCGGAGTTTGCCCGGGCGCTGGGCGGCGTAGCCCTTGAGGATCGCGTCGTCGGTGGTGACCGCGTCGACCGACCCGTCCAGCAGGGACTTCACACAGTCCGAGTACTTCGACAGCTCGGTGGTGTGCGCCCCGTACTTGGGCTTCTTGATCTCCTGGAGCGGGGTGGAGCCGACGATCGAGCAGACCTTCTTGCCGCTGAGGCTGTCCGGCCCGGTGATGGCCTTGTCGTCCTGGCGCACCAACAGGTCGGCGCCCGCGGTGTAGTACGGGCCCGCGAAGCTCACCTGCTTCTTGCGCTCGTCGTTGATGGTGTACGTACCGACGTAGTAGTCGACCTGGCCTCTGGAGATGGCCGTCTCACGGACGTTGGAGTCGATGGTGTCGAACTTGATCTGCTTCTCGGAGAAGCCCAGGTCGGCGGCGATCATCTTGGCGATCTCGATGTCGAAGCCGGAGTACTTGTTGGTCGCCGGGTCCTTGAAGCCCAGGAACGGCTGGTCGGCCTTGACGCCGATGGTGATCTGGCCGGCCTTCTGGGCCTTCTTCAGGGTCGGCGAGTCGACCTTCACGTCCTTGGCGACCTTGTACTCGCCACTGTAGACATCGCTGCCGGGCTGCTTGTCGCCCGCCGAACCGGCCTGGCCCCCGCACGCGGTCGCCGTCGCCGCCAGCGCGAGCACCATCGCGCCCACCGCGGCCGTCTTACGCATCGTCATGGTGAACTTCCTTTGGCTCAACAGGTTTTGGCAGTCATCGTGGCCCAACTGCGGCCATCAGTGATGGAGGATCTTCGACAGGAAGTCCTTCGCCCGGTCGCTGCGCGGATTGCTGAAGAACTGGTTCGGCTCGGCCTCTTCGATGATCCTGCCGTCCGCCATGAAGACGACCCGGTTCGCCGCGGAGCGCGCGAACCCCATCTCGTGGGTGACCACGACCATCGTCATCCCGTCCCGGGCGAGCTGCTGCATGACTTCCAGCACCTCGTTGATCATCTCCGGGTCCAGTGCCGAGGTCGGCTCGTCGAAGAGCATCACCTTCGGGTCCATCGCCAGGGCGCGGGCGATCGCCACCCGCTGCTGCTGGCCGCCGGAAAGCTGTGCGGGGTACTTCTCCGCCTGGGCGCCGACGCCGACCCGGTCGAGCAGCGTACGGGCCTTGTTCTCCGCGGTGGCCCTGTCCGTCCGGCGGACCTTGGTCTGGCCCAGCACGACGTTCTCCAGCACCGTCTTGTGCGCGAAGAGGTTGAAGGACTGGAACACCATGCCCACGTCGGCGCGCAGCCGGGCCAGTTCGCGGCCCTCCTGCGGCAGCGGCCGGCCGTCGATGCCGATGCTGCCGGTGTCGATGGTCTCCAGGCGGTTGATGGTGCGGCAGAGGGTGGACTTGCCGGACCCGGAGGGCCCGATCACCACGACCACCTCGCCGCGCCGGATCGTCAGGTTGATGTCCTGGAGCACGTGCAGCGCGCCGAAGTGCTTGTTCACGCTGTCCAGTACGACCAACGGGTCTCCCGTGGGCGCAGCGCCCACGGCGCTCTTGGTCACCGGTACTTCGCTCATCGGCGTACAGCTCCGTCCTCCTCGATTGGGGAGGACCCTAATGACGGCCTGCGACCAGCGTCATTACATCTGAGCGAGAATTGAGCATAACGATCCGGCCGCGGACGGACACCCGGTGCGAAGGCGGGGGTGCCCCGCGAGGGGCGCGGTTACCGACGGTATGGCATCGGGGCGTACCGGGTGGGTAACGGATGGCGGCCCGGAGGCGGCCGCCTCTTGACGGGCGGGCCGTCCATCGCCGTATATGCCCTGTGGCCCGCACGCACACCGGAAGAAGGGGGGCCGGATGAGGCTGCTGCTCGTCGAGGACGACGACCATGTCGCCGCGGCCCTGTCCGCGGTGCTGTCCCGGCACGGGCTGACCGTCGTGCACGCCCGCAGCGGCACGGAGGCGTTGCAGGCCCTGCTGCCCGACGACGCCGAGCCGTTCGCCGTGGTGCTGCTCGACCTCGGACTGCCCGACCAGGACGGCTTCGAGGTGTGCGGCCGGATCCGCAAGGTCTCCTCGACCCCGGTCATCATGGTCACCGCGCGCGCCGACATCCGCTCCCGGATACACGGCCTCAACCTCGGCGCCGACGACTACGTCGTCAAGCCCTACGACACCGGCGAACTGCTGGCCCGCATCCACGCGGTGAGCCGGCGCACCGGCGCCCCAGGGGGCGGCGGCGAGCAGCCGGCCGAGGAGAGCGAGCCGCGGGAGCCGCTGCGGCTCGGGCCGCTCACCGTCGAACTCCCCACCCGCCAGGTGTCGGTGGGCGGCACGGTGGTCCCGCTCACCCGCAAGGAGTTCGACCTGCTGGCCCTGCTCGCGCAGCGCCCCGGGGTGGTCTTCCGCCGCGAGCAGATCATCAGCGAGGTCTGGCGGACGAGTTGGGAGGGCACCGGCCGCACCCTGGAGGTCCATGTCGCCTCGCTCCGCGCCAAACTGCGGATGCCGGCGCTGATCGAGACCGTCCGCGGCGTCGGCTACCGCCTGGTCGCCCCGGTCGGCGGCCCCGTCCCGGGCACCCGCCCGCCGGCCCCCTGACGGGCTGCCCGGCCGGTGCGCACCCGACTCCTCCCGCTCCTCATCGTCCTGATGGCCGGTGTGCTGCTCGCGCTCGGCATCCCGCTCGGCGTGATCACCGCCGGGGTGGAGCAGCAGCGGGTGGTGGTCGACCGGATCGACGACGCCGCCCGGTTCGCCTCCCTCGCCCAGTTCGTCACCGCTCGCCCCGGGGCCGCCGACGGCGGCAAGACCCCCGAGGAGGACGAGCGGTTGGCCACCCTCCGGGCCGAACTCGCCCGCTACCAGGAGCTCTACGGCATCCGGGCCGGTGTCTTCTACCGCGACCGCACCCCGATGGCCGCCGCCCCACGGGATCTGGCGGTGCCCACCGGCGGCGAGGGCGCCCAGGCGTTCAGCGAGGCGCTGGCCGGCCGCCGCAGCCACGACCCGCACCAGATCTGGCCCTGGGACGACACCGGCCGGATACCGGTCGCCTCACCCGTCATCCGGGACGGCGACGTGGTCGCCGTGGTCGTCACCGACTCGCCCACCGGGCGGATGCGTTCGCGCATCCTGCACGGCTGGGTGCTGATCGCGGCCGGCGAGTGCGCGGCCATGCTGGTCGCCGTCGCGGCGGCGTTCCGGCTCACCGGCTGGGTGCTGCGGCCGGTGCGGGTGCTCGACGCGGCCAGCCACGACATCGCCACCGGCCGGATGAACGCCCGGGTCGCCGCCACCGCCGGGCCGCCCGAACTCCGGCGGCTGGCCCGCTCGTTCAACGAGATGGCCGACCATGTCGAGGACGTCCTGGAGCAGCAGCGCGCCTTCGTCGCTGACGCCTCCCATCAGTTGCGCAACCCGCTCTCCGCGCTGCTGCTGCGGATCGAGCTGCTGGCCCTGGAACTCCCCGACGGCAACGAGGAGATCGCCTCGGTCCGCACCGAGGGCAAACGGCTCGCCCGGGTCCTGGACGACCTCCTCGGCCTCGCGCTCGCCGAGCACACCGAGGCCGACCTCCAGCTCACCGACGTGGCCGCGCTGGCCGCCGAACGCGTCGACGCCTGGCGCCCGCTGGCCCAGGACAAGGGCGTCCGCCTCGGCTATGAGGGCCTGCCCGCGGTCACCGGCTGGGCCGACCCGGTCGCCCTCTCCAGCGCCCTGGACGCGGTGGTCGACAACGCCCTGAAGTTCACCCCGGACGGGCAGCCGGTCACGGTCGCGGTGGCCCCCGACGGCGAACGCGTCACGATCACCGTCGTCGACCGCGGCCCCGGGCTCGCCGAGGACGAACTGGCCCGGATCGGCGACCGGTTCTGGCGCAGCGGCCACCACCAGAACGTCTCCGGCTCCGGCCTCGGCCTGTCGATCACCCGTGCCCTGCTCGCCGCCGGCGGCGCGACCATCGCCTACGCGCCGCACCCGCCGCACGGCCTGAAGGTCACCGTCTCCGTGCCGCGCAGTGCACCGTGACCCGTGGGCCGCATTGCGCCCGGCACCGTCCGGGGCACTGCGACACATTGCACCGAGGCAATCACGCCATCGCCCCGCCCATTGCACCGAGTTGCTCGTCGCACCCGGGCAACCGACCGCATCCGCCGCTCACTGCTTCACCGAGAGGTAGTACTGCCGGGCCCCGGTGTGCAGCGGCAGCGGATCGGTGAACACCGCCGTCCGCAGGTCCACGTTCTGCGCGGCGTGCACCACGTGCCCGATCGCGTCCCGGCTGTTGATGACCGTCCGGGTGATACCGAACGTCAGGGCCGCGTCCACCCGGTCCGTGGTCACCAGCAGGTTCGCCACCGCGATGGTCTTCACCGCCTGCCCGTCCTGGACCCGCGGATAGGCGTCGGCGGGCATCACCGCCGCCCGGTAGTAGCGCGTGCGCCGGCCCTGTTGGTGCAGTGCCGGAATCAGGTCGCCGAGCTGCACCAGCCGCACGGGGTACTCCCGCGCCAGCCGCTGCACCGCCAGCGTCGGCAGCCCGCCCGACCAGAAGAAGGCGTCCAGCTCGCCGCGCTCCAGCATCCCCGGCATCCGGTCGATGCCCACCCGCACCGGCACGATGCCGGTGTCGAAGTCCAGCCCCGCCGCCTCCATCAGCCGCCGGGTGATCAGCTGGACCCCCGACCCGTCCGCGCCGACCCCCACCCGCAGCCCCCGCAGGTCGCGGGCCGACCGCACCGCGGAGCCCTTGGCCACCACCAGCTGCATGTAGTCGTCGTAGAGCCGGGCGCAGGCCCGCAGCCGGTCCGCGCCGGGCTCGTGCCGCGCCTGGTAGGCGGCCACCGCGTCCGCCGTGGCGATGGTGAAATCGGCCCGCCCGGTGGCCAGTTGGCGCAGATTGTCGATCGAGCCCTCGCTGCGCCGGAGCCGCAGGTCGACCCCGGGCAGATCCCGTGCGAGATCCTCCTTCAGCAGCTCCCCGTAGCGCGCGTACACCCCGGTCGGCACGCCGGTCGCCAGCGTCACCCGCCCCTGGGGCGCCGAGGCCCCGCCCGGCCGCACGCACCACAGCGCCAGCCCGACGAGGGCCAGCGCCGCGGCAGCCGCGGTCAGCGCCCGGCCGCGGCCGGAACGGGGGAGTATCGCCATGGGCGGGATCCTGCCAGCCCCGCCGGGCCCGCGGGAGGGGCCGGAAGGTCACGTCTCGGCAGCCGTCCGGACACCGTCCCTGCCCGCTGTTCCCAGGGCCCTGCGCAGGCGCCCCAGCAGCGCCCGGGCCGCCGGGCCGGCCGGTCCGTCCGCCCGCCAGGCCAGCGCGATCCGGCCACGCGGCCGCGCCCCGCGGAACTCCAGCGTCCGCAGCCCGCCGGTCGTCGCCGCGGCGGCCGCCGGGACCACCGCCACACCCAGCCCGCGGGCCGCCAGCCCGGCCAGCAGTTTCGGCGCGGCCGCCTCGAAGGCGATCCGCGGGCGGAAGCCGGCGTCGGCGCAGACCCGTTCCAGCACCGCGCGGATCCCGGTCCCGCGCGGCAGGCTGATCAGCGGCAGGTCGCGCAGCGCCGTCAACGGGACCTGCCCGCCGGCCGCGGCGGCCAGCAGCGGACTGCCCGGCGCGACCGCCGCGACCAGCGGTTCGTCCACCACGATCTGGAACGACAGCCCCGCCGGCGGCTCCTCCTCGGCGGTCCCGAGCAGCGCCACGTCCAGCTCGCCGCACTGCAACGCGGCCAGCATCCGCTCCGAGCTGTCCTCGGTGAGCGCGATGTCCACCTGCGGGTGGGCGTCGTGGAAGTCCGCCAGCAGCGACACCGCCTCCTCCTCCCGCACCGGGTCGGCGCCCGACACCAGCCCGAGGGTGACCTGGCCGCGCAGCAGCCCGGTGAACTCCGCCACGGTCTCCCGCACGCCCTCGACGGCCGCCAGCGCCGCCCGCGCGTACGGCAGCACGGCCGCCCCCACCTCCGTCGGCGTCACCGACCGGCCGGAGCGGTCCAGCAGCGGTTGCCCCAGCTCCCGTTCGAGCTGCCTCACCTGCGCGCTGATACCCGGCTGGGCCAGATGGAGACGCGCCGCGGCCCGGGTGAAGCTGGCCTCCTCGGCCACCGCGACGAAGTACTGGAGCTGCCGAAGTTCCATAACGAACAATTCTAGGTACCAGCACTACAAAGTCTTGGACTTATGGCCGCGCCGTCAAGATCCTGGAACCGGACCGTCCATCGGGACGGGCCGGACACGGGGAGCAACCATGGACATCCGCGCCGCCATCGCCGTCGAACGCCGCGAGCTGGCCGACATGTTGGACGCCCTGACGCCCGAACAGTGGGACGCGCCCTCGCTGTGCGCCGGCTGGCGGGTCCGCGAGGTGGCGGCCCACATGTCGCTGGGCTTCCGGTACTCCCTGCCCAAGGTCGCCGCCGAGCTGGTCAGGGCCCGCGGCAGCCTGCACCGGATGACCGACCGGTGCGCCCGCAGGGACGCCGCCGCCCTCCCGCCCGCCGCCCTCGCCGCGGCCCTGCGGGACAACGCCCACCACCCCTGGACCCCGCCGGTCGGCGGCCCGGCGTCGGCCCTGGGCCACGACGTCGTGCACGGCCTCGACATCGCCGTACCGCTCGGCCTGGACCGCCGCGTCCCCGAGGACCGGCTGCGGATCCTGCTCGCCGGCATCACCACCCGGAGCGCCAGGTTCTTCGGGGCGGCCCTAGACGGGGTCGCCCTGCACGCCGACGACCTCGACTGGTCCTTCGGCACCGGCGCCCCGCTGCGCGGCACCGCCCAGGATCTCCTCCTGGTCGCCTTCGGCCGGAAGCTCCCGCCGGGCCGGCTGCACGGCGAGCCGCGGGCCCGCTTCGCCGCGGCCTGAGCCCGCGCCCGCCGCCGTGTCGCCGCCCACGAGGACGGCCGCCGGAGCCCCCCGCCGGAGCCCGTACCCTGGACGGGTGAGCGGTAACGACGTGGCCGGGGGAGCAGGGGCCGAAGTGAAAACGTACGAGGTGCGCACCTACGGGTGCCAGATGAACGTCCATGACTCCGAGCGGCTCTCGGGCCTCTTGGAGGACGCGGGCTACGTACGGGCCCCGGAGGGCACCGGCGAGGGCGAGGCCGACGTCGTCGTCTTCAACACCTGCGCGGTGCGCGAGAACGCCGACAACCGGCTGTACGGCAACCTCGGCCGGCTCGCGCCGGTCAAGGCCCGGCGCCCCGGCATGCAGATCGCGGTCGGCGGCTGCCTGGCCCAGAAGGACCGCGACACCATCGTCAAGAAGGCGCCCTGGGTGGACGTCGTCTTCGGCACGCACAACATCGGCAAGCTGCCGGTCCTCCTGGAGCGCGCCCGCGTCCAGGAGGAGGCGCAGGTCGAGATCGCCGAGTCGCTGGAGGCGTTCCCCTCGACGCTGCCGACCCGCCGCGAGAGCGCCTACGCGGCCTGGGTCTCCATCTCCGTCGGCTGCAACAACACCTGCACCTTCTGCATCGTCCCGGCGCTGCGCGGCAAGGAGAAGGACCGCCGGCCCGGCGACATCCTCGCCGAGGTCGAGGCCCTGGTCGCCGAGGGCGTCTCCGAAATCACCCTGCTCGGCCAGAACGTCAACGCCTACGGCTCCGACATCGGCGACCGCGAGGCGTTCAGCAAGCTGCTGCGCGCCTGCGGGAAGATCGAGGGACTGGAGCGGGTCCGCTTCACCTCCCCGCACCCGCGCGACTTCACCGACGACGTGATCGCGGCGATGGCCGAGACGCCCAACGTGATGCCGCAGCTCCACATGCCGCTGCAGTCCGGCTCCGACCCCGTCCTGAAGGCGATGCGCCGCTCCTACCGCCAGGAGCGCTACCTCGGCATCATCGAGAAGGTCCGCGCCGCCATCCCGCACGCGGCGATCACCACCGACATCATCGTCGGCTTCCCCGGCGAGACCGAGGAGGACTTCGAGCAGACCCTGCACGTCGTCCGCGAGTCCCGGTTCGCCCAGGCGTTCACCTTCCAGTACTCCAAGCGGCCCGGCACCCCGGCCGCGGAGATGGACGGGCAGATCCCCAAGGAGGTCGTGCAGGCCCGCTACGAGCGCCTGGTCGCCCTCCAGGAGGAGATCTCCTGGGCGGAGAACAAGAAGCAGGTCGGCCGCACCCTGGAGCTGATGGTCGCCGAGGGCGAGGGCCGCAAGGACGACGCCACCCACCGGCTCTCCGGCCGCGCCGCCGACAACCGCCTGGTCCACTTCACCAAGCCGGACGAGCCGGTGCGCCCCGGCGACGTGGTCTCCGTCGAGGTCACCTACGCCGCCCCGCACCACCTCCTCGCCGAGGGCCCCGTGCTCGGCGTGCGCCGCACCCGTGCCGGCGACGCCTGGGAGAAGCGCACCGCCGCCGAGGCCGCCAAGCCGGCCGGCGTCATGCTGGGCCTGCCGAAGATCGGCGTCCCCGAGCCGCTGCCGGCCGCCGCCGCGCCCGGCTGCGGCTGCGACTGACCGGCGGCCCCCTCCGGCCCGCGGACCCGCGCCGCGGACCTGGGGTTACGCTGCGTGCATGCTCGTTGCCGCCGCCATCTGCCCCTGTCCGCCGCTGCTGGTCCCCGAGGTCGCCGCGGGCGCCGCACCGGAGCTGGACCCGGTGCGCGCCGCCTGCCTGGACGCGATCGGGGTGCTCGCCGCGGCCCGCCCCGACCGGCTGCTCGTCCTCGGCCCGGCCGACGGGTCCGGCGAGGGACGGTATCCGCAGGGCGCCCGCGGCTCGTTCCGCGGCTTCGGGGTGGACCTCGACGTGACGCTGGGCGTCGCGGGACCGGAGCCGTCGGAGTCCGCGGCCGGGCCGCAGCTGCCGCCGTCGCTGGCCGTCGGCGCCTGGCTGCTGTCCCGTACGGCCTGGGCCGACGCGCCCGTGGAAGGGCTGGCGGTGGACGAGCGGCTGCCCGGCGACCGCTGCCGGGCACACGGCCGCGAACTGGCCGGATCCGCGCCCCGGGTGGCGCTGCTGGTGCTCGGCGACGGCAGCGCCCGCCGCTCGGTCAAGGCGCCCGGATACTTCGACGAGCGGGCCGAGCCGTTCGACGCCGCCGCGGCCCGCGCCCTGGGGGCCGCCGACACCGCCGCCCTGGCCGCCCTGGACGAGCGGCTCGCCGCCGATCTGCTGGTGTCCGGCCGGGCCTGCTGGCAGACCCTGGCGGGCGCCGCCGAGGGCGCCGGGCTGCGCGGCCAACTGCTGCGCGAGGAGGCCCCGTACGGCGTCGGCTACGCCGTGGCGGCCTGGACGTAGTCCCGCCTCAGGACGCGGCCCCGCGCCACCGGGCGCCGCGTACCGCCGGACATGCCGCGGCGCGGCGGGCCCGGGAAGCCGTGGCACCCCGCGTCCGCCGCGCCGCCGCCGGTGGGCCGGTTACTTCCGTGCGCCGTCCCCGGCGTCGCTGTCCACCGCCCGCTCCGCGCCCTGCTGCCGCGGGATGCCGGCGGCGGCGTCCGCGGCCGGTGCCGCGGCGGGCTCCGGCCCCGGGTCGTCGCCCGCGGCCGCCTCCGCCGTCGCGTCGTCCGGCTGCGCGGGGCCCGGCTCCGCCCCTTCGGCGGCCTCCCCGGCGCTCGCCGTCGCGCCCTCCACCGCCGCTTCCTCGGTCGTGGCCGCAGCCCCGTCCACCGGCGCCTTCTCCTCTTCCGTCGCCTCTTCCGCCGCCGTGGACCCCGCGTCGGACTCCGTCGCCCGCGACGCCGCCTCCGACGCCTCCGGGGCGGCCTCCTCGCCCGTCTCCGGCACCTCCTCCGCCGCAGGCTCCGCCACCGCCGCGGCGGCACTCTCCTCCGCCACGTCGGACTTGCGCCGACGGAACCGCGAAAACACGCCCATAACTGCTCCTACACTCCTCTTGTGGGCGAAATCCCTCGTCGCCCGGAGCGTCCGCTTGCGCCGCCCGACGGGCCCCGGCAGCGCACCGGCGTTCGGGATCTCGCAACAGGCAACGAGGTCATCGGTGCCCCGTCACGTCGCTCGTTCGAGATGGCACCGTGAGGTTTGCGAGACTGACGGGGTGAACACCGTCGCCCCCGCACCGCGGGTCATCGCCGTAGTCGGCCCCACCGCGGCCGGAAAGTCCGATCTGGGCGTCGCGCTCGCCCGGCACCTGGACGGCGAGGTGATCAACGCCGACTCCATGCAGCTCTACCGCGGCATGGACATCGGCACCGCCAAACTCACCCCCGAGGAGCGGCAGGGCGTCCCGCACCACCTCCTCGACATCTGGGACGTCACCCGCGCGGCCAACGTCGCCGAGTACCAGCGGCTCGCCCGCGCCGAGATCGACCGGCTGCTCGCCGAGGGCCGCACCCCGATCCTGGTCGGCGGCTCCGGCCTCTACGTCCGCGGCGCCCTCGACGTCCTGGAGTTCCCCGGCACCGACCCCGCCGTCCGCGCCCGCCTGGAGGCGGAACTCGCCGAGCTGGGCAGCGGTGCGCTGCACGCCCGGCTCGCCGCCGCCGACCCGGCCGCCGCCCGCGCCATCCTGGCCGGCAACGGCCGCCGGATCGTGCGCGCCCTGGAGGTCATCGAGCTCACCGGCCGCCCGTTCACCGCCAACCTCCCCGGCCACGAATCGGTCTACGACACCCTCCAGATCGGCGTGGACGTCGAGCGCCCCGAACTCGACGAGCGGATCGCCGTACGGGTCGACCGGATGTGGGAGGCCGGCCTGGTCGACGAGGTGCGCCGGCTGGAGGCCGAGGGGTTGCGCGAGGGCCGCACCGCCTCCCGGGCGCTCGGCTACCAGCAGGTGCTGGCGCACCTGGCGGGGGAGTGCACCGAGCAGGCGGCGCGCGACGAGACGGTGCGCGCCACCAAGCGCTTCGCGCGCCGTCAGGACTCGTGGTTCCGCCGGGACCCGCGGGTCCACTGGCTCAGCGGTGCCGTCGACCGCCGGGCCGATCTCCCGGCGCTGGCACTGGCGTTGCTCGAACGACCGGTCACAGCCTGATCACGTCATGGCATCGGGACGCTCCGGCCGTCATCCGGGCCGCTGAGGGCATGTCATCATCGACCTTCGATCGAGGCGTGCAATCTGGCAGTGGGGAGGGCGCGTGGCAATGGAGGCCGGCCCTCGCAACCGAGCCCAGGAACCGGACGCGGACGGCGCCGCGGCGGCACCGGCCACGGACGGCCCGACCGTCGACGGCACCCACGACGAACCGCACGACCGCGGGCACGCGTCCGGCGACGGCGCCCCCGACGGCCACCCCGCCACCCTCGACGCCTCGGACGGCCCCGACGCCGAGTCGGACCCGGCCCCCGAGGGCGGCGAGTCCTTCCGCGACCTGCGCCCGCCCAGGCGGCTGCGGCTGTGGCAGCTCGCCCCGATCGTGGCGCTGGCCGCCCTCGGCTCGCTGATGTTCGCCTTCCCGCTGGCCTTCGAGTTCGGCGCCGACGGCGGCGCGGTGATCGCCATGCTCGGTCTGCTGCTGTGCTGCTGCGCGGCCGGCACCGGCATGATGGCGGCCCGCCGGGTCGGCCACACCTGGCCCGGCCTCCCGGCCCGCGGCTCCGGGCGCCGCCCCAACTGGCGGGTGGTGCTCCTGTACGCCGCCGTGGTCGCCGTCCCCGCCGCGCTCGCCATCTGGCGGGTGGCCCGCCTCCGCTGAGGCCCTCGCCCCGCCCCGCGGCCGACCGGCGCCCGGCACGGCCCCGGCCGGGCCGACACCCCGCTTCCCCCGTAGGATTCAAGGGTGACCACGCAGCGCATCGCCTTCCTCAAGGGCCACGGCACCGAGAACGACTTCGTGATCGTCCCGGATCCGGACGGCCGGCTCGATCTGCCCGCGACCGCCGTCGCCCGGATCTGCGACCGGCGCGCCGGAGTGGGCGGCGACGGGCTGCTGCACGTCGTCCGGTCCGCCGCGCACCCGGAGGCGCGGACGATGGCCGATGAGGCCGAGTGGTTCATGGACTACCGCAACGGCGACGGCTCGATCGCCGAGATGTGCGGCAACGGCCTGCGGGTCTTCGCCCGTTACCTCCTGCACGCCGGGCTCGTCGAGGCCGGCGACCTGGCCGTCGCCACCCGCGCCGGGGTGCTCCGGGTGCACCTCGCCAAGTCCGGCGACGTCACCGTCGCCATGGGGCGCGCCGCGCTCCCCGAGGACGGCGTGGTGGTCGAGGTCGGTGGGCGCAGCTGGCCGGCCCGCAACGTCAACATGGGCAACCCGCACGCCGTCGCCTTCGTCGAGGACCTGGCGCACGCCGGTGAGCTGCACGAACAGCCGCGGTTCGGCCCGGCCGAGGTGTATCCGGACGGCGTCAACATCGAGTTCGTCGTGGACCGCGGCCCGCGCCATGTGGCGATGCGGGTGCACGAGCGGGGCGCCGGCGAGACCCGCTCCTGCGGCACCGGCGCCTGCGCGGTGGCCGTCGCCGCCGCCCGCCGGGACGGCCTGGACCCGACCGCGACCGGCTCCCCGGTGACGTACACCGTCGAGGTGCTGGGCGGCAGCCTGGCCATCACCGAGCTGCCGGACGGCACGGTCGAGATGACCGGCCCGGCCGAGATCGTCGCCGAGGGCAGCTTCGAGCCGGAGTGGCTGGCCGGCGCACTCGCCGGCTGACGGGGCGCCGGGGCACGCCCGCCGCCCAGGGGAAACGGTTTCGGCGGGCAGCGATGGTTCCGGCCAGAAAGTTCCCTCGAATGGGTGATCCGTTTCACGCTGAGCGAGAGGCGGGCAGCGCTGCGTGATGGGCTCGGTAGCATCAAGCACCGGCCCGGGCGACCGAACTGACGGCGTCCCACCGCCGGTCGACGCCGCCGGAGGTGCCCATGAGCGCAGAGGCCACGAACCCTGGTAACCCCGAAGCAGGCCGCCGGCGCGGCCGCCCCCGGCCGGCGCTCCGGGGACTCCGCCGCATCGGCCGCGCCGCGCTCCTCGGCCCCGCCCCCCGCGACGGCCTCCCGGACGCCCTGGAACACGTCGCCAAGGTGCACCGCCACCACCACCCCGACGCCGACCTCGACATCCTCAGCAAGGCGTACCACCGCGCCGAGTCCTCGCACCGCGGCCAGTTGCGCAAGAGCGGCGAGCCGTACATCACCCACCCGCTCGCGGTCACCCTGATCCTCGCCGAACTCGGCGCCGAGACGACGACGTTGACCGCCTCGCTGCTCCACGACACCGTCGAGGACACGGAAGTGACGCTCGATCAGGTCCGGGCGGAGTTCGGCGCCGAGGTCTGCTACCTCGTCGACGGCGTCACCAAGCTGGAGAAGGTCGACTACGGCACGGCGGCCGAGCCGGAGACCTTCCGCAAGATGCTGGTCGCCACCGGCAACGACGTCCGGGTGATGTCCATCAAGCTCGCCGACCGGCTGCACAACATGCGCACCCTCGGCGTGATGCGCCCCGAGAAGCAGGCCCGGATCGCCGGCGTCACCCGCGACGTGCTGATCCCGCTCGCCGAGCGCCTCGGCGTCCAGGCGCTCAAGACCGAGCTGGAGGACCTGGTCTTCGCGATCCTGCACCCCGAGGAGTACGCCGAGACCCGCCGTCTCGTGGAGCGCTACGCCGGCCGCCCCGACCCGCTCACCGCGATCGCCGCCCGGGCCCGGACGCTCCTCGCCGAGGCCGGCATCGACGCCCAAGTCCTCGTCCGCCCACGGCACTTCGTCTCCGTGCATCGGGTCCTGCTGGCGCGCGGCCGGATCACCGGCGCGGACCTGGGACGGCTGCTGGTCCTGGTGACCGAGGACGCCGACTGCTATGCCGTCCTGGGGGAGCTGCACACCTGCTTCACCCCGGTGGTCTCGGAGTTCAAGGACTTCATCGCCGCGCCCAAGTTCAACCTCTACCAGTCGCTGCACACCGCCGTCACCGGCGAGCACGGCGAGATCGCCGAGACCCTGATCCGCACCCACCGGATGCACCGGGTCGCCGAGGCCGGGGTGATCGCCCTGGGCAACCCCCACACCCCCACCGACGGCGCCGACGCACCCGAGGGCGAACGCGCCGACCCGACCCGCCCCGGCTGGCTCGACCGGCTCCTGGAGTGGCAGCGCACCACCCCCGACCCCGACACCTTCTGGACCTCGCTCCGCGACGACCTCGCCCAGGACCGGGAGATCACCGTCTTCTGCGCCGACGCCGCCCCGGACGGCCCCGGCGGCACCATCGGCCTGCCCGCCGGGGCCAGCTGCGTGGACGCCGCGTACGCCCGGCACGGCGAGGTCGCGCACGGCTGTATCGGCGCCCGCGTCAACGGCCGCCTCGCCACCCTCGGCACCGTCCTGCACGACGGCGACAGCCTCCACCTGCTGATGGCCCAGGAGTCCGCCGGCCCCTCGCCGGAGTGGCTCGACCACGCCCGCACCCCGGCCGCCCGGCTCGCCATCTCCCGCTGGCTGGCCCGGCCCCAGGGCCCCGGCGAACCGCCCGCCGCGCCCGCCGGCCGCCGCAGCGAGCGCCGCCGGGCACCGTCCCACCGTCCCATCGGCCCCGACCGCCCGGCCGCCGCCTCCGTCCTGGTGGCGGCCGACCTGCCCGGTGCCACCGTCCGGCTGGCCGGCTGCTGCACCCCGGTGCCGCCGGACACCGTCACCGGCTTCGCGGTCCGCGGCGGCACGGTCACCGTGCACCGCGCGCTGTGCCCGGCGGTGGCCCGGATGGCGGCGACCGGCCGGCAGCCGGTCGGGGTGCGCTGGCGGGGCGCGGCCAACGGCGGCCAGGGCTGCCGGGTGACGCTGCTGGCCGAGGCGTTCAGCCGCCCGCACCTGCTGCCCGACCTCACCGAGGCGATCGCCGCCCAGGGCGCTGCCGTGGTCTCCGCCGCCGTCGAGCCCCCGCACGAGCAACTGGTCCGGCACACCTACACCCTCCACCTGCCCGACGCCGCCGCACTGCCCTCCCTGATGCGCGCGATGCGCCAGGTCCCCGGCGTCTTCGACGTGGTCCGCGCCGCCACGGCAATGCGCTCCGGGAACGGCTAGGGCGCTTCTGACGGATCTCCGCGGCGTCGCGGTGCCTCACCCGGCCCGCCCGCGCTCGCACGATCCGGTCGGTGGAGGCAGATCGGGCATGCGGGCGCAAGCGGGACGGTCGAGGTGCCGCCCGTTCGGGTGCCGTCGTGCCGTGCCGTCCACGGGCGGGCGGGCCGCGCTGATAGCGGTAGCGCATGTCCCTTCCCTTGCGCCGTTCGTCCTGCGAGCCCCAGGGGCCCGCCGCCGACCGCACCGCCGCCGCCGACCGCTCCGCCGCCCCCGACCGGGACCACCCCCGGGCCCGCCGCGGCCGGATCCCCCGCCGGGCCACCGCCCTTGCGATCGCGGTCGCCGCCACGATCGCCGCGGCCGCGCCGCAGCCCCCCGAGCCGCTCGGCATCGGCGACCGCCTCTTCCCGTCGCTCGGCAACCCCGGCTACCACGTCACCTCGTACGACATCTCCCTGGACTACGCGGGCCACAACGACCGTCCGCTGGACATGGTCACCGTGATCAAGGCCCGGGCCACCGCCAACCTCGACCGGCTCAACCTCGACTTCGCCGACGGCACCGTGCGCTCCGTCACGGTCGACGGAAAGCCCGCCCGGCACCAGCAGGCCGGCGAGGACCTGGTGCTCACCCCCGACGCGCACATCTCGCCCGGTCAGGACCTGCGGATCGTCGTGCACCACACCAGCGACCCGCGCGGCCACGGCAACGGCGGCTGGATCCGCACCAACGACGGCCTGGCGATGGCCAATCAGGCCGACGCCGCACACCGCGTCTTCCCGTGCAACGACCACCCCTCCGACAAGGCCCAGTTCACCTTCCACATCACCGTGCCCGAGGGGCTGGTGGCCGTCGCCAACGGACTGCCCGTCGACGCCGGCGGCCGCGCCGCGCGCCGTACCTGGACGTACCGCACGGCCCACCCCATGGCCACCGAGCTGGCCCAGATCTCCATCGGGCACTCCAGCGTGATCTCGCAGCGCGGCCCGCACGGTCTGCCGCTCCGCGACGTCGTCCCGGCGTCGGCCAAGCCCGCGCTCTCCCGCTGGCTCGCCAAGACACCGGAGCAGGTGGCCTGGATGGAGAAGAAGGTCGGACGGTTCCCCTTCGAGGCGTACGGGGTGCTGGTCGCCGACGCCAGCACCGGCTTCGAGCTGGAGACCCAGACCCTCTCGCTCTTCGAGAAGCGCCTGTTCACCACCGCCCAGCTGCCCGACTGGTACGTCGAGTCGGTGATGGTGCACGAGCTGTCCCACCAGTGGTTCGGCGACAGCGTCAGCCCCCGCCGGTGGTCCGACGTCTGGCTCAACGAGGCCCACGCCACCTGGTACGAGGCCCTCTACGCCCAGGAGAAGGGCGGCCAGCGCGTCTCCATGGAGGCGCGGATGAAGAAGGCGTACGAGATGTCCGACGGCTGGCGCGCGGACGGCGGCCCGCCGGCCCTGCCCAAGATCCCCGAGCAGGGCCGCAAGATCAGCATCTTCCGGCCGGTGATCTACGACGGCAGTGCCCTGGTCCTGTACGCGCTGCGGCAGAAGATGGGCCAGGCCGGCTTCGAGCGCCTGGAGCGGGAGTGGGTCGGCAGGCACCACGACGGTGTGGCCGGCACCGCCGACTTCATCGAACTCGCCTCCGAGATCTACGGCCACAACCTCTCCGGCTTCTTGTGGGAGTGGCTCTACGGCACCAAGACCCCGGCGATGCCCGGCCACCCCGAGTGGAAGGCGCAGGCGGCCGAGCAGAGCAAGACCAAGGCCAAGGGCGCCGCACCGCAGTCGACGGCGCGGCGCGCGGCGCCCACGCAGGGTGCCCCGCAGCTCCACAAGCGGTGACCGAAGCCGGGGACGGGCGGCACGGGAAAACCCGCGTGACGCCCGTCTCCCGGCCGTGCGACCATCAACGGGCCGACACCGCGGGCCGGCCCCGGGAATCTCCCGGCCGGCCCGGACGTTGAGCAGACCGAACGGCACAGCCATCCAGTCCCGACGGGGCCCACCGGTCCCCGGGGGCTCCCTACGACGCAAAGGATCAAATGACCTCCTCTTCTTCCCTTCCGCAGGACCGGCAGCGCCTCCCCGAGAGCCTTCGGGCCGACGCCCTGATGGAAGAGGACGTCGCCTGGAGCCACGAGATCGACGGGGAGCGCGACGGCGACCAGTACGACCGCTCCGAACGTGCGGCACTGCGCCGCGTCGCCGGGCTCTCCACCGAGCTCGAGGACGTCACCGAGGTCGAGTACCGACAGCTGCGCCTGGAGCGCGTGGTGCTCGTCGGCGTCTGGACGTCCGGCACGGTGCAGGACGCGGAGAACTCCCTCGCCGAGCTGGCGGCGCTGGCCGAGACCGCCGGAGCCCAGGTGCTGGACGGCGTCGTCCAGCGCCGCGACAAGCCCGACCCGGCCACCTACATCGGCTCCGGCAAGGCCCTGGAGCTGCGGGACATCGTGCTCGAGTCCGGGGCCGACACCGTCGTCTGCGACGGTGAGCTCTCCCCGGGCCAGCTGATCCACCTGGAGGACGTCGTCAAGGTCAAGGTGGTCGACCGGACCGCCCTGATCCTGGACATCTTCGCCCAGCACGCCAAGTCCCGGGAGGGCAAGGCGCAGGTCTCGCTGGCACAGATGCAGTACATGCTGCCCAGGCTCCGCGGCTGGGGTCAGTCGCTGTCCCGGCAGATGGGTGGCGGTGGCTCCGGTTCGGCGGGCGGCGGCATGGCCACCCGTGGTCCCGGTGAGACCAAGATCGAGACGGACCGGCGGCGGATCCGCGAGAAGATGGCGAAGATGCGCCGGGAGATCGCGGAGATGAAGACCGGCCGGGACGTCAAGCGCCAGGAGCGCCGGCGCAACAAGATCCCCTCGGTCGCCATCGCGGGCTACACCAACGCCGGCAAGTCGTCGCTGCTCAACCGCCTCACCGGGGCCGGCGTCCTGGTGGAGAACGCCCTGTTCGCCACCCTGGACCCGACCGTCCGGCGGGCCGAGACCCCCAGCGGGCGGCTGTACACCCTCGCCGACACCGTCGGCTTCGTCCGCCACCTGCCGCACCACCTCGTCGAGGCGTTCCGCTCCACGATGGAGGAGGTCGCCGACGCCGACCTGATCCTGCACGTGGTCGACGGCTCGCACCCGGTGCCGGAGGAGCAGCTGGCCGCGGTCCGCGAGGTGATCCGCGACGTCGGTGCCACCCAGGTGCCCGAGATCGTGGTCGTCAACAAGGCCGACGCGGCCGACCCGCTGACGCTCCAGCGGCTGCTCCGCCAGGAGAAGCGCGCCCTGGTGGTCTCCGCCCGCACGGGCGAGGGCATCGCGGAGCTGCGGTCCCTGCTCGATGCGGAACTCCCGCGTCCGCAGGTCGAGATCGAGGTGCTGGTGCCCTACACCCAGGGCGCGCTGGTCTCCCGGGCGCACGCCGAGGGCGAGGTGCTCTCCGAGGAGCACACCGCCGAGGGCACGGTCCTCAAGGCCCGCGTCCATGAGGAACTCGCCGCCGAGTTCCGGCCGTTCGTCCCGGCCGCCTGACGGCCCGGCCCGCGCCCCGCGCACATGTGGCGAAGGCCCGCCCCCGGATTCCCCGGAGGCGGGCCTTCGCCGTAGCGCCGTGGGCGGTGTACGGGCGGGCGGCCCCGACTCCGGAGCCGCCCGCTCACGTCCTCACTGCTGCTTTGCCCACTTCTTGCTCATCGCGTCGAAGATCGACTTGGCCTCGGCGCCCAGGTGCGGGCCGGCCAGCCACTTGGCCGGACGCGGACCCATCGACGTGTTGGAGACCAGCGTCGGCTTGCCGTCCGCGCCCTTGACGAACCAGGGGCCACCGGACGAACCACCGGTCATGGTGCAGCCGATCCGGTACATGGTCGGCTTCTTGGCGTCCGTCGTCAGCCGGGTCGGCTTGTCGGTGCAGGACTCCTGCAGCGCGCCGTCGAACGGCGCCTCGGCCGGGTAGCCCTGCGCCGTCAGGCTCGGCATCTTCGACATCGCCGGGGCGTTGAAATCGACCTCGTAGGCGGCGCCGGCCACCTCCTCCAGCGACTTGCCGCCGGTGTTCTCCTCCGGCTTCACGTGGATCAGCGCGAAGTCGTACGGAGCCATCGGGACCCCCGGCACGTCGCCGCCGCCCTTGATCCACTCCTGGGACGTCGACACGTCGTCCGCCCACCACTTGCCTTCCGGAACCCGGTCCTGGAACGGCGTGTTCTTCATCTGGGTCTCGGGCACGCCGGTCCGGTTGAAGCTCGGGACGAACATCATGTTCCGGTACCAGCCGCCGTTCTTGCCGGCGTGCACGCAGTGCGCCGCGGTCCACACGAGGTTGGACTTGCCCGGGTGCGCCGGGTCCTTGACGACGGTGGCGGAGCAGCGCGCCTGGCCCTCGGGTGTGCTGAACGCCAGCACGCCGACGCCCGGAGCGGTGGAGGTGTAGGGCGTCTTCACGGGCTGCGCGGCGACCGCGGCCGGCTCCGGGTCGGTCTTGCCCTGGTCCTGGGGGATGTCCGAGGGCTTGCTCGGCTCCTGCGGAGGCTTGGCCTTACCGATCTTGTCCGGGTCCCAGAAGTTCTTGATGACCGGGTTGATGAACTCCCCGGCCTCGCGGAGCCACTTGTCCTTGTCCCAGTTCTTCCACTCCCCGTTCTTCCACTTGTCCAGGTCGACGCCGTGCTCCTTGAGCTTGTCCTGGAGGTCCTTGGGGATCTTGATCGCACCCCCGCCCGAGGTGTCCTGGGCCGACTCGGAGGGCTTGGCGTCCGCGTTGTCGCCGGACGGCCCGCAGCCGGTCGCGGTCAGCGCCACGACGGCGGTGAGGGCGGCGGCCGCCAGGGCGGGGGACCTGCGAGCGCGCAGCGCTCTCCTCTCGGGGCGGTGGTGGGCGGCGGGCGGGCGTATCGGTCGCATGGGTGGTTCTCCCCCTGTGTCAAACGGGCTGAGCCGGTGCGGCTCATGAGTGGTGCCCCCGTCCGGCTCTTGTCATGAACCGCAAGATCCGGGTGCAGCCCCCCACTATGCCGGTGTTCGGAGGGACGGCGGTACTCGGGGCCCCGGTTCCCGACGTCAAGGATCTTGCCGTCGGCCGTGTTCCCGCGCGGGTGCCGTCGTTGGTACGTACGGGGGACGGCCGCTGCCCGCCGGGCCCGCGCGGTATCCGACAGTTCACCAGCAGGAGGACACAACTCCCGTGGCGTTGACCGAAACCGTGCCGGCGGCCGCACCGCCGGCCCACGAGGGGATCCTGCGCCGTCAGGCCCTGCGTGAGTCCGCCGCCCGCACGTACGCGCGCTCGCTGCCGATCGTCCCGGTGCGCGCCCGCGGGCTGACCATCGAGGGCGCCGACGGCCGGCGTTACCTCGACTGCCTCTCCGGTGCCGGCACCCTGGCGCTGGGCCACAACCACCCCGTGGTCCTGGAAGCCATCCGCACCGTCCTCGACTCCGGAGCGCCGCTGCACATCCTCGACCTGGCCACGCCGGTCAAGGACGCCTTCACCACCGAGCTGTTCGCCACCCTGCCCGGAGAGTTGGCCGAAAGGGGACGGATCCAGTTCTGCGGCCCGGCCGGCACCGACGCCGTCGAGGCCGCCTTCACCCTCGTCCGCACCGCCACCGGGCGGGAGGGCCTGGCGGCCTTCTCCGGCGCCTACCACGGCATGACCGCGGACGCCCTGACCGCCTCCGGCGGCGCCCGCCACCCCGGCGCGACCCGGTTGCCCTACCCGTACGCCTACCGCTGCCCCTTCGGCGTCGGCGGCGAGCACGGCGCCGAACTCTCCGCGCGCTGGACCGAGAACGTCCTCGACGACCCCAAGGGCGGCGTGCCCCGCCCCGCCGGGATGATCCTCGAAACGGTCCAGGGCGAGGGCGGCGTGATCCCCGCCCCGGACGGCTGGCTGCGCCGGATGCGCGAGATCACCGCCGCCCGCTCCGTCCCGCTCATCGTCGACGAGGTGCAGACCGGCGTCGGCCGCACCGGCACCTTCTGGGCCGTCGAGCAGAGCGGCATCGTGCCCGACGTCCTGGTCCTGTCCAAGGCCATCGGCGGCAGCCTCCCGCTCGCCGTCATCGTCTACCGCGAGGAACTGGACGCCTGGCGCCCCGGCGCCCACGCCGGCACCTTCCGCGGCAACCAACTCGCCATGGCGGCCGGCACCGCCACCCTCGCCTACGTCCGCCGCAACGGCCTCGCCGCCCGCGCCGCCGAGCTCGGCGCCACCATGCTCGCCCGGCTCCGCGGACTGGCCGCCGCGCACGACTGCATCGGCGACGTCCGCGGCCGCGGCCTGATGCTCGGCCTGGAGCTCGTCGACCGCGACGCCGCCGCCGACGCGCTGGGCGCCCGCCCCGCCGCCCCCGTACTGGCCGCCGCCGTCCAACGGGCCTGCCTCGACCGCGGACTGATCGTCGAACTCGGCGGCCGGCACTCCGCCGTCGTCCGGCTGCTGCCGCCCCTGACCCTCACCGACGAACAGGCGGACGCGGTCCTGGACCGCCTCGCCGACGCCGTCGCGGCGGCCGTCCGCGCCACCCCCGGGCCCCTCGGCTCGTCCCCCACCACCCTGCGAGGCACCCCCGCATGAACGAACGTCCCGGCCCCGACGGCACCCACGCCGCCGAACGGCTCCCCGCCCCCCATCCGGGCGCCGGCCTCATCGAGCCGACCGTCCCCCGCCAGCAGCGCCGCCCCGGCGACGACACCTGCCACCAGCAGACCCCGGCCGCCGGCCACCGCGCCCCGGGCCGGCCCGACCCCGTGCGCCACCCCGACGCCGACCCCCTCGACCACCCGGACCCGGCCGTCGCCGCCGACGCCGCCGGCATCGAGAACCTCCTGCGCTGCTGGCTCCGCGAACACGGCACCTCCCGTCCCGCCGCCGGCCGGCTGCGCCTCCCGCTGCAGGCCAGCGCCACCGCCCTGCACATCCCCGTCCGCTACTGGTCCGCCACCGGCTGGCACCGCCTGGGCGCCCCCGCCCTCGAAGGCACCCCGCCCGGCTCCGCCCCGCTGGACGCCGTCACCCTGGCCGCCCTGCTGCGCCGCGAGGCCGCGCACGGCGGCGACCGGCGCGCCTCGGACGGCGGCGAACACCGGGTCGCCGACGGCGACGAGCCGCCCGTCGCGGACGACGCCCCGCAGGCCCCGGACGGCGACGGCGCCGAGCTCGTCGGCCGGGTCGCCAACTCCGTACGCAACACCGCCCTGTTCATCGCCGACCGGCGCGCCCGCCCCGCCGAGGAGCCGGGCTCCCGTTTCCTCGACGCCGAGCAGTCCCTCCTCCTGGGCCACCCCCTGCACCCCACGCCCAAGAGCCGCGAGGGCCTCACCGACGCCGAGCTCGGCGCCTACTCGCCCGAACTCCGCGGCTCCTTCCCGCTCCACTGGGTCGCCGTCGACCCCTCCGCGGTCGCCACCGACTCCGCCTGGACCGAGCGCGGCCGCACCGTACCGGCCGCCCAACTCGCCGCCGAACTGGCCGGCGACGGGCTGCCGCTCCCCGACGGCACCGTGCCGCTGCCGCTCCACCCCTGGCAGGCCCGGGACCTCGCCACCCGCCCGGAGACCGCCGCGCTGCGCGACGCCGGACTGCTGCACGACCTCGGCCCGCACGGCCCCCGCTGGTACCCCACCTCCTCCGTCCGCACCGTCTGCCGCCCCGGCGCACCCGCGATGCTCAAGCTCTCGCTGGGCGTCCGCATCACCAACTCCCGCCGGGAGAACCTCCGCAAGGAGCTGCTGCGCGGCGTCGAGGTCCACCGGCTGCTGCGCACCGGCCTGGCCGCGCAGTGGCAGGCGGCCTTCCCCGCCGCCCCCGGCTTCGACATCGTCCGCGACCCCGCCTACCTCGCCGTCGACGGACCGGACGGCACCCCCGTCCAGGGCTTCGACGTCGTCATCCGCCACCAGCCCTTCGGCCCCGACGACGACGCCGTCTGCATCGCCGGGCTCACCGCACCACGCCCGTGGCCCGACCACGGCGTGATGCGCTCCCGCCTGGAGAGCGTGGTCGGCGCCCTCAGCGCCCGCACCGGGCGGCCGGCCGGCGCGGTGGCCACGGAGTGGTTCCTGCGCTACCTCGAAGCGGTCGTCCGGCCCGTCCTCTGGCTCGACGGGACGGCCGGCGTCGCCCTGGAGGCCCACCAGCAGAACACCCTCGTCCTGCTGGACACCGACGGCTGGCCGGCCGGCGGACGCTACCGCGACAACCAGGGCTACTACTTCCGAGCCTCCCGCCGCGCCGAACTGGAGCGCCGGTTGCCCGGCATCGGCACCGCCAGCGACACCTTCGTCGCCGACGACGTCACCGACGAGCGGTTCGCCTACTACCTCGGCATCAACAACGTCCTCGGCCTCATCGGGGCGTTCGGCGCGGCCCGCCTGATCCGCGAGGAGGTGCTGCTCGCGGCCTTCCGCCGCTTCCTCGCCGACGCCGCCACGGCCCCCCTGGCCCACCGCTCCACCCTGCCGGAGCAGCTGCTCTCCGCCCGAACCCTGCGCTGCAAGGCCAACCTCGCCACCCGGCTGCACGGCCTGGACGAGCTCGTCGGCCCCGTCGACACCCAGTCCGTCTACGTCACCCTGTCCAACCCGCTCGCGCTCTAGACCCTGTCGTCCCCCAGCCCCACAGGAGAGCGTCACGTGCCCTCGACCGAATCCGGCCTCACCCCCGCGCCGGACGACACCCGCGGCGAACCGCCCGCGCCCCACCCCGGCGTGACGCCGCCCGCAGCCCCCACCCCGGCCGCGGGCCCGCTGTTGGACGACCTCGCCGGCTGGCCGCCGGCCGACACCCCCGCCGGGCCGTTCGCCCTCGTCCCGGTGGAGGTGGACCGCGACCTGGACCGGATCACCGCCTGGATGAACGATCCGGCCGTCGCCGCCTTCTGGGAGCTGGCCGGCCCCCCGGAGACCACCGCCGCCCATCTGCGCGCCCAACTGGACGGCGACGGCCGCAGCGTGCCCTGCCTGGGCGTCCTGGACGGCGTCCCGATGAGCTACTGGGAGATCTACCGCGCCGAACTGGACCGCGTCGCCGACTACTACCGCGCCCGCCCCCACGACACCGGCATCCACCTGCTCATCGGCGGCAGCGGCGACCGCGGCCGCGGCCTGGGCACCGCGCTGCTGCGCGCCACCGCCGACCTCATCCTCGACCACCGCCCGCGCTGCGAGCGCGTCCTGGCCGAACCCGACCTGCGCAACACCGGCTCGGTCGCGGCGTTCCTCGGCGCCGGCTTCCGCTACGCCGAGGAGATCGAACTCCCGGAGAAGCGCGCGGCGTTGATGATCCGCGACCGCGCGCACCGCCACCGGCTCTGAAAGTCGGGGCCGTCCGTCGACGGCCCCGGTCCGGTCCGCCATCCATCCCGCCGGTCCGGTTGTCCCCCGCACGTGCCGGGCCGGTCCCGTCCCGAGGAGTCCCACCTTGTCTCCTGTGTCCCGTCCCACTGCTCCCGCCGCTCCCGTCGCGCCCGGGCGGACCCCGTCGCACGACGCCTGGCAGCGCGCCGCCCGCCGGCTCTTCGCCAAGACCCTCGCGGAGTTCGCCTACGAGGAGATCCTCACCCCCGAACCCGACGGCACCACCCTGGACGGCACCCCCCGCTACCGCCTGCCGATCACCGACGACCTCACCTACCGCTTCACCGCCCGCAGAAGCTCCTACGGGCACTGGCGCATCGACCCGCACTCGATCACCCCGCACGCCGATCCGCTGCGCTTCGTCACCCACGCCCACGACACCGTCCTCGGCCTGTCCGGCGACACCACCGGCCACCTCATCCGCGAACTGACCGCCACCCTCGCCGCCGACACCCGCCTGGACGCCACCGCGCTCAGCGCCGCGGACCTCGCCGACCTGGACTACGCCGCCCTCGAAGGACACCAGACCGGCCACCCCTGGCTCGTCGCCAACAAGGGACGGCTCGGCTTCTCCGCGACCGACGCCGGGACCTGGGCACCCGAGGCCCGCACCCCGCAGCCGCTGCCCTGGCTCGCCGCGCACCGCCGCATCGCCCACTACCGCGGCGTCCCCGCCCTGGCCACCCCCGATCTCCTCTACGGCGAGGAGCTCGCCCCCGCCACCCGGCACGCCTTCGCCGGCACGCTCACCGACGCCGGCCGCGACCCGGCCGACTACCTCTACCTCCCCGTGCATCCCTGGCAGTGGGACGAGACCATCGCCCCGCTCTTCGCCCCGCAACTCGCCGACAAATCCATCATCGCGCTGCCCACCGACAACGACCTCCGGCTCCCGCAGCAGTCGATCCGCACCTTCCTCAACCTCACCCGCCCCCGGGCGCGCACCGTCAAACTGCCGCTGTCCATCCTCAACACCCTGGTCTGGCGGGGCCTGCCCACCGAGCGCACCCTCGCCGCCCCCGCCGTCACCGCCTGGGTGCACGGCCTGCGCGACGGCGATACGTATCTGCGCGACGAGACCCGGGTGATCCTCCTCGGCGAGACCGCCTCGGTCACCGTCGAGCACCCCCTCTACGACCGGCTGCCCGGCGTCCCCTACCAGTACAAGGAACTGCTCGGCTGCATCTGGCGCGAGCCGCTCGCCGCCCACCTGGAGCCGGGGGAGCGCGCCCGCACCCTGGCCTCCCTGCTGCAGACCGACCCCGCCGGCCGCGCCCTGACCGCGGAGCTGGTGCACCGCTCCGGCCGGTCCCCGCGGGTCTGGCTGGCCCGGCTGTTCGCCGCGCTGCTGCCGCCCCTGCTGCACTTCCTGTACCAGTACGGCACGGTCTTCTCCCCGCACGGCGAGAACGCCATCGTCGTCTTCGACGAGCACGACGTCCCCACCCGCCTGGCCATGAAGGACTTCGTCGACGACGTCAACACCAGCTCCCAGCCGCTGCCCGAGCACGAAGCCATGCCGGGCGACGTCCGGGCGGTGCTGCTGACCGAACCGCCGTCCTTCCTCACCCAGTTCATCCACTCCGGTCTCTTCGTCGGCGTCTTCCGCTATCTGGCACCGCTGTGCGAGGACCAACTCGGCGTCCCCGAGGACGAGTTCTGGTCACTCGTCCGGGCGGAGATCCTGCGGCACCACGAGCGCTTCCCGCATCTCAAGGAGCGGCAGGAGACCTTCGACCTGCTCACGCCGGAGATCGAGCGGCTGTGCCTGAACCGCAACCGACTGCACGTGGACGGTTACCGCGACCGCCGCGACCGCCCGCACGCCGCCGTCCACGGCACCGTCCCCAACCCCCTGTACGCCCCGTGACCGGGTACCCCGCGGGACCGGCCCGCGCTGTCAGTGGTCCCGCGTAGGCTTGCAAGCGCTATGACGAAGCCCTCTCTCCCCGATCTGCTCCATGCCGCCGTCTCCGCCGTCGGCGGCACCGAGCGGCCCGGCCAGGTGGCCATGGCCGAGGCCGTCGCCGAGGCCGTGGACGACCAGTCCCACCTGCTGGTACAGGCCGGCACCGGCACCGGAAAGTCCCTCGGCTATCTGGTGCCCGCGCTGGCCCACGGCGAGCGAGTGGTGGTCGCCACGGCGACCCTCGCCCTCCAGCGCCAGCTCGTCGAGCGCGATCTGCCGCGGACGGTCGAGGCGCTGCATCCGCAGCTCCGCCGCCGCCCCGATTTCGCGATGCTCAAGGGCCGCTCCAACTACCTCTGCCTGCACCGCCTCCACGAGGGCGCCCCGCAGGACGAGGAGGACGGCCTCTTCGACGTCTTCGAGCAGACGGCGCCGACCAGCAAGCTCGGCAAGGACCTGCTGCGGCTGCGGGACTGGGCGGACGAGACCGAGACCGGCGACCGCGACGACCTGACCCCCGGTGTCTCGGACCGCGCCTGGGGCCAGGTCTCGGTCTCCTCCCGGGAGTGCCTGGGCGCCTCGAAGTGCGCGTACGGCGCGGAGTGCTTCGCCGAGGCGGCCCGGGAGCGGTCCAAGCTCGCCGACGTGGTGATCACCAACCACGCGCTGCTGGCGATCGACGCCATCGAGGGCGCCCCGGTCCTGCCGCAGCACGAGGTCCTGATCATCGACGAGGCCCATGAGCTGGTCTCCCGGGTGACGGGCGCGGCCACCGGCGAGCTCACCCCCGGCCAGGTCAACCGCGCGGTGCGGCGCGCCGCCAAGCTCGTCAACGAGAAGGCCGCCGACCAGCTCCAGACCGCCGCCGAGACCTTCGAGCGCCTGATGGAGCTGGCCCTGCCCGGCCGCCTGGAGGAGCTCCCCGAGGACCTCGGCTACTGCCTGATGGCGCTGCGGGACGCGGCCCGCACGGTGATCGTCGCGCTCGGCTCGACCCGCGACAAGTCCGTCCAGGACGAGGACGCCGTCCGCAAGCAGGCCCTGGCCTCGGTGGAGACCGTCCACGACGTCGCCGAGCGGATCGCGGGCGGCTCCGAGTACGACGTGGTCTGGTACGAGCGCCATGATCGCTTCGGGGCGTCGTTGCGGGTGGCGCCGCTGTCGGTCTCCGGGCTGCTGCGGGAGAAGCTCTTCACCGACCGCTCCGTGGTGCTGACCTCCGCCACCCTCAAGTTGGGCGGCGACTTCAACGGCGTGGCCGCCTCGCTGGGCCTGGGCCCGGAGGGCACCGCGACCGAGGACGAGCCGGTATGGAAGGGCCTGGACGTCGGCTCGCCCTTCGACTACGGCAAGCAGGGCATCCTCTACGTCGCCAAGCACCTGGCCCAGCCGGGCCGGGAGGGCAGCCGCGACGACATGCTCGACGAGCTGGCGGAGCTGATCGAGGCGGCCGGCGGGCGGACGCTGGGGCTGTTCTCGTCGATGCGGGGCGCACAGGCGGCGGCGGAGGCGATGCGCGGCCGGCTGGACGTGCCGGTCCTGCTCCAGGGCGAGGAGACCCTCGGCGAGCTGATCCGGACGTTCGCCGCGGACGCCCGGACGTGCCTGTTCGGCACTCTCTCGCTGTGGCAGGGCGTGGACGTCCCGGGCCCCAACTGCCAGCTGGTGGTCATGGACCGGGTGCCGTTCCCGCGGCCGGACGACCCGCTGATGAGCGCCCGGCAGAAGGCGGTGGAGGAGGCCGGCGGCAATGGCTTCATGGCGGTCGCGGCGACCCATGCCGCGTTGCTGATGGCCCAAGGCGCCGGCCGTCTGGTCCGGGCCACCGGCGACCGCGGTGTGGTGGCGGTGCTGGACCCGCGCGTGGAGCGGGCCCGCTACGGCTCCTTCCTCCGCAGGTCCATGCCGGACTTCTGGTACACCACCGACCGCAATCAGGTCCGCCGCTCGCTGGCTGCCATCGACAAGGCGGCCAAGGAGGCGGCGGGGGAGTAGTGCGAGAGCGGGGCCCCGAGGGAGCGGGCCCCGCCGGGACATACAGAGCCCCGGGACGGAACCGGCGCAGTGGTTCCGCCCCGGGGCTCGGTCGTGGGGCGGGGTCAGACCCGGCGGAGCACCGCCACCACCTTGCCCAGGATGGTCGCCTCGTCGCCCGGGATCGGCTGGTACGCGGAGTTGTGCGGCAGCAGCCAGACATGGCCGTCCTCGCGCTTGAAGCGCTTGACGGTGGCCTCGCCGTCGAGCATGGCGGCGACGATGTCGCCGTTCTCCGCGACCGGTTGGCGGCGGACGGTGACCCAGTCGCCGTCACAGATCGCCGCCTCGATCATCGAGTCGCCGACGACCTTCAGCACGAACAGCTCGCCGTCGCCGACCAGCTGTCGGGGGAGCGGGAAGACGTCCTCGACGGACTCCTCGGCCAGGATCGGGCCGCCGGCCGCGATCCGGCCGACCAGCGGGACGTAGGACGCGGCGGGCTTGCCCGCGGTCTCGGTCGCCGTGCTCGACGGCTGGTCCGAGGCGCGGACCTCGTACGCCCGCGGGCGGTGCGGGTCGCGCCGGAGGAAGCCCTTGCGCTCCAGCGCCATCAGCTGGTGGGCGACGGAGGAGGTGCTGGAGAGGCCGACCGCCTGGCCGATCTCCCGCATGGACGGTGGATATCCGCGCCGCTGCACGGAATCCCGGATCACCTCGATCACCCTGCGCTGGCGGTCGGTGAGCCCGGAACTGTCGGCACGAATACCCGGGGGGCGCCCCGGCAGCGAACGGGTCGGCTTGTGCTCTTCGGAGTCCGACGTGGTCTCGTCCATCGGCCGCGGTGCCCTTTGCTGTTGCTCGAATCGGCTCGGGGAGTGGCTTTGTGCGGTGATGGTCGCGCTGTCTGCGGTGGTGGTCACGTCGGCCCCTCTCGAAATGTTCTCCCTAGTTAGCCAACGGTAGTTGCTTTCGAAAGGTTGCGCCAAACACACGTTCGAGTGAAAAATTCCGCGATTGGCTGACCTGATCAAGCGGTGCGGTGTATGGCCGAATGGCAATTCCGGCCTCCGGGACGTCCTGCCCGGGATTCCCGTCCGGATTCCTGTCCGAAATGCCGGTCGGTGCCCGTCCCGAAAAGCGGCGAACGGTACCGCGGCGGGGGGCCCGCCGCAGCGTCGCCGATTGTGTCATCCCCGCCCCTGCGGCCCCCGTGCCGGGTGGCTTCCCGTACCCTTTGGGCGGTCCGCCGGCCCGGCCGGCGCCCGGCCCCCACCCCTGGAAGGCGGCGCCGCGCACCGGCCCTTCGTGGCGACACGCGGTAGGCAGATATAAGCACCCCGACACCACATCTAGTGCTTAGATGCGGGCGGCCGCCTACAAGTTGTGGTGCCGGGTCCGTCGGGCCCCACGGATCGCCTATGCTTGTGGCTGCTCCGAAGGGCCCGTACGGACCGGCCGGAGGTTCCGTCACCGTACGCCGGTTCCGTCGGCGTGCGTCCGTTTTCGAGGGTGAGGAGGGTGGAGCCATGCACTGCCCCTTCTGCAGGCACCCGGACAGCCGGGTCGTCGACAGCCGCACCACGGACGACGGAACGGCGATCCGCCGGCGCCGCCAGTGCCCCGACTGCTCCCGCCGTTTCACCACCGTCGAAACGGCGTCGCTGATGGTGATCAAGCGGAGCGGGGTCACCGAGCCCTTCAGCCGCACCAAGGTCATCGCGGGGGTGCGCAAGGCGTGCCAGGGGCGCCCGGTCACCGAGGACGCCCTCGCCAAGCTCGGCCAGCGGGTCGAGGAGGCGGTGCGCGCCACCGGCAGCGCGGAGCTGACCACCCATGACGTCGGGCTCGCCATACTGGGCCCGCTGCAGGAACTCGACCTCGTCGCGTACCTGCGCTTCGCGTCCGTCTACCGGGCGTTCGACTCACTCGAGGACTTCGAGGCGGCCATCTCCGAGCTGCGGGAGCAGCGCGATGGGTCGCCCGCGCACGACGGGAGCGACGAGAAGGCCGGCGAGCCGGCCCTTCCCGTGCCCGTCAACGCCGCCGACTGAGCTCGGCGCGCAATCCAGACCCGGATCGGGGCGAGAGCAGGGCGTCCCGGTTCGGGAAAGACATACACCGTGCCACGGAATTTGTGGGCACATATGGGCGTTTGCCCGTATACAGGGAGGCGGAATGACAGAGACGACGAGCGGCCCGGCACGAGGTTCCCGCGCCAAGGGAAGCAAGACGGCCAAGGGTCTGCGTATCGAGCGCATCCACACCACCCCCGGCGTGCATCCGTACGACGAGGTCGAGTGGGCGCGCCGTGACGTCGTCATGACCAACTGGCGCGACGGCTCGGTCAATTTCGAGCAGCGTGGCGTCGAGTTCCCCGAGTTCTGGTCGGTGAACGCGGTCAACATCGTCACGAGCAAGTACTTCCGCGGCGCGGTGGGCTCCCCGGCCCGCGAGTCGAGCCTCAAGCAGCTCATCGACCGCGTGGTCAAGACGTACCGCAAGAGCGGCGAGGAGAACGGTTACTTCGCCTCCCCGGCGGACGCCGAGATCTTCGAGCACGAGCTGGCCTACGCCCTGCTCCACCAGGTCTTCAGCTTCAACTCCCCGGTGTGGTTCAACGTCGGCACCCAGCAGCCGCAGCAGGTCAGCGCCTGCTTCATCCTCTCCGTGGACGACTCCATGGAGTCGATCCTGGACTGGTACAAGGAAGAGGGGATGATCTTCAAGGGCGGCTCCGGCGCCGGCCTGAACCTCTCCCGCATCCGCTCCTCCAAGGAGCTGCTCTCCTCCGGTGGCAACGCCTCCGGCCCGGTCTCCTTCATGCGCGGCGCCGACGCCTCCGCCGGCACCATCAAGTCCGGCGGCGCCACCCGCCGCGCGGCCAAGATGGTCGTCCTGGACGTCGACCACCCCGACGTCGAGGCGTTCATCGAGACCAAGGTCAAGGAAGAGGAGAAGATCCGCGCGCTGCGCGACGCGGGCTTCGACATGGACCTGGGCGGCGACGACATCACGTCCGTCCAGTACCAGAACGCCAACAACTCGGTCCGTGTGAACGACGAGTTCATGAAGGCCGTCGAGTCCGGTGCCAAGTTCGGCCTGCGCGGCCGGCTGAACGGCGAGGTCATCGAGGAGGTCGACGCCAAGGGCCTGTTCCGCAAGATGGCCGAGGCCGCCTGGGCCTGCGCCGACCCCGGCATCCAGTACGACGACACCATCAACCACTGGCACACCTCGCCGGAGTCCGGTCGCATCACCGCGTCCAACCCGTGCAGCGAGTACATGCACCTGGACAACTCCTCGTGCAACCTCGCCTCGCTCAACCTCCTGAAGTTCCTCCGCGACGACGACCAGGGCAACCAGTCCTTCGACGCCGCGCGGTTCGCCAAGGTCGTCGAGCTGGTCATCACGGCGATGGACATCTCCATCTGCTTCGCGGACTTCCCGACCCAGAAGATCGGCGAGACCACCCGCGCCTTCCGCCAGCTGGGCATCGGCTACGCCAACCTCGGCGCCCTGCTGATGGCCACCGGCCACGCCTACGACTCCGACGGCGGCCGCGCGCTGGCCGGTGCCATCACCTCGCTGATGACCGGCACCTCCTACAAGCGCTCCGCCGAGCTGGCCGCGATCGTCGGCCCGTACGACGGCTACGCCCGCAACGCCGACGCCCACAAGCGCGTCATGAAGCAGCACGCCGACGCCAACGGCGAGGCCAAGCGGATGGACGACCTGGACACCCCGGTCTGGGCCGCGGCCACCGAGGCGTGGCAGGACGTCCTCCACCTCGGCGAGAAGAACGGCTTCCGCAACGCCCAGGCGTCCGTGCTGGCCCCGACCGGCACCATCGGCCTGATGATGGACTGCGACACCACCGGCGTCGAGCCGGACCTGGCGCTGGTCAAGTTCAAGAAGCTGGTCGGCGGCGGCTCCATGCAGATCGTGAACAACACGGTCCCCAAGGCGCTCAAGCGGCTCGGCTACCAGCCCGAGCAGGTCGAGGCGATCGTCGCCCACATCGCCGACCACGGCAATGTCGTCGACGCCCCCGGCCTCAAGCTGGAGCACTACGAGGTCTTCGACTGCGCCATGGGCGAGCGCTCCATCTCCCCGATGGGTCACGTCCGCATGATGGCCGCGGCCCAGCCGTTCCTCTCCGGCGCGATCTCCAAGACGGTCAACGTCCCGGAGTCGGCCACCGTCGAGGAGATCGAGGACGTCTACTTCCAGGGCTGGAAGCTCGGCCTGAAGGCGCTCGCGATCTACCGCGACAACTGCAAGGTCGGCCAGCCCCTCTCCGCCAAGAAGAAGGAAGAGGAGAAGAAGGCCGAGGCCGAGCCGGTCGCGGAGAAGAAGGTGGTCGAGTACCGCCCGGTCCGCAAGCGCCTGCCCAAGGGCCGTCCCGGCATCACCACCTCCTTCACGGTCGGCGGCGCCGAGGGCTACATGACCGCCAACTCCTACCCGGACGACGGTCTCGGCGAGGTCTTCCTGAAGATGTCCAAGCAGGGCTCGACCCTCGCGGGCATGATGGACGCCTTCTCCATCGCGGTGTCGGTCGGCCTCCAGTACGGCGTGCCGCTGGAGACCTACGTCTCGAAGTTCGTCAACATGCGCTTCGAGCCGGCCGGTATGACCGACGACCCGGACGTGCGGATGGCGCAGTCGATCGTCGACTACATCTTCCGCCGCCTGGCGCTGGACTTCCTGCCGTTCGAGACCCGCTCGGCTCTGGGCATCCACTCCGTCGAGGAGCGCCAGCGCCACCTGGAGACCGGTTCGTACGAGCTGCCCGACGACGAGGTCGACGTGGAGGGCCTGGCCCAGTCCGCGCCGCGGCAGATCGAGCCGCAGAAGGAGTCCGCGCCGGCCGCCAAGGCCGTCGAGGAGACCGCCGCACCGGCCCCCAAGCAGGCGCACACCAACGCCGAGCTGGTCGAGATGCAGCTGGGCATCAACGCCGACGCGCCGCTCTGCTTCTCCTGCGGCACCAAGATGCAGCGGGCCGGCAGCTGCTACCTCTGCGAGGGCTGCGGATCGACCAGCGGCTGCAGCTGAGCCGATCGCCCCTGGGGGCGAGGGCCTCGACCGGTGATCGGCCGGCGGGCCTGAGCTGACCGGGCCGGTTGGATCGGCTCGGCCACGCTGGGAGCGATCCCGGCGACGGGGCGACCAGGTCGCACATGGCGATCAGAGCGGTGGAGACGGGGAGACCCGGCTCCACCGCTCTGCTGTGTGTGGGGGCGTCTGAGGTGATGTTTCCCGCTGGTCAGCCGGGCTGTGGGAGGAAATCCACAACGGTCCGGGTGAAACGCTCCGGGGCGTCGAGCCAGGGGAAGTGACCGGCGCCCGGCTGGACGGTCAGCGTGGCGCCGGGCAGCAGGGCGGCGATCTCCTCGGCCACCCGGGGCCGCGGCCCGCTGTCCAGCTCGCCCGTGAGGAGAAGCACCGGCGCGTCCAGCGCGGCCAGGGCGGCTCGCGCCGCCGCCGGGTCGAAGGCACCGGCGGACGCGTACCGTTCCGCGGCCTCCTCATTGGTCTGGGGGACCTCGGATGCGGCGTGCTCCTGGGCTGCCGCATCCCAACGGCCGTAGAAGAACGGGGCGATGGCGTCCCAGTCGGCATCGGTGGCGGTGCCGGACCAGACCGCCTCGTAGGAGCGGTACGCGTCCGGGAACCACGGTTCGGCGGACCGCAGCGCCGCCGCTTCCCGGCGATGCCCTTCGGTGAAGTCGACGCCCAGGGCCCGGGCCCGGGCGGTGACCAGGGTGAGGCTGCGGATGCGCGCCGGAAGACGGGACGCGTAGAGCAGGGCGAGATCACCGGCGGCGGAGTGCGCGAGAAGATCGACGCGGGCGAGCCCGAGGTGCGCGCGCAGCGCCTCGACGTCGTCCACCTGACGGTCGCACCGGTAGCTCGCCGGGTCGGTGGGAATAGCGGATTCACCGGTGCCGCGCAGATCGAGCCGGATCAGTTGGCGGTGGTCCGCCATTCCACCGAGGTCGCCGAGGTAGGCGGAAGCACGCATCGGGCCACCGGGAAGGCAGAGCAGCGGCGCGCCTTTTCCGGCGAGGTGATAGGCGAGCACGGTCCCGTCGGATGCGGTGAAAACAGGCATGGGCGTAATCCTTGGCCGGGGGCGAACCGCGGGGCAAATGGTTATGCCGGAGGCATAGAGGACGCCGGGGAAATAGGGAATCGCGGTGCGGGGGAGGCGAGTTGGCGGTGTCGGGGTCCAGGTTGGAATTTGGGGGTCGGTGGTGATCGGGGGCGAGGACTGTGGGCGAGGGGCTGCTGCTGTTGTCGTCCGGCCTGCCCTCAGCTCTTCTCTCTTCTCCTTTTTTCCCCTCACCTCTTGTCTCCGTCGCGCCGTTCTTCGGCCTCGCCCAGCGCGTCGTCCTCGGGGAGGTATCCGGGGTATACGGGGTTACGGCCTGAGTGGTGGTGGGGGAGGTCGGGGTGCGAGCGTCGGAGGGGAGGCGGTTTGTCACCGCCTCCCCTCGCTGTTTGCCGTCGGCTGACCCCGGGTGTCAGGCGCCCATCAGCCTGGCGAACCCCTCCGGGTCGGTGTCGAACCCGCGCAGTACGGGCTGGAAACGCCATTCGCCCGATGCGTCGCGTGTGAATTCGGCGACTGCCGCAGCCGTGGCGTCCGGCACCCCGGCAAAATCGTTCCGCGCCAGCCTGGTGTAGCCCTCGCGTACCTCGATGAGGGTGTTCTCCACCTCGCCGAAGACCTTGCGGCCGTGTGCCTGCTGGATCACCACACCCACCACGACACGCGAGTAGTGCTCCGACAGGCGCTCCAGCTCAAGCGTCATGACCTCGTCGTCACCGAACCCCTGCCCGGTGCGGCTGTCGCGGTTGAGCATGATGGTTCCGTCCGGCGATCGGCTGTCGAAGTGCACCAGATAGGCCGGCTCGCCGTGCGGCGCGTCCGCCGCATATGTCGCCGCGATGAGGTCAAGGTCGATGTCCGGCTCACCGATGGGGCTGGGGTCCCATCCGAGCGCCACCACGACCTTCTCGATCCCCTTGTTGAACGTGCTCACCGGGTCCCCTTCCGTCAGCTCCCGTGGCCCAGCCCGTCCGCGTGTCCGCGGGCAACTCCCCGGGATTTCCCCGTGTTCGACCATCGTGCCACGTGGTCGTGGGCACCGACCCGGTAAGTCCGTGACGCTCCAGGTGCGTTGACGCACTCGCTGCAAAGCCGTCATTGCCATCGGCGCAATGTGTCCCAGTGTCTCGGTGCAATGGGATGCATTGTGTCCGCCCCTCGAGGCTTCATGTCGGCGCTTCGCCCCATAGACGGGTGAGGTGGTCGTCGAGGACGTCCAGTGCCTCGGTGGGGGAGAGGTGGCCGATCAGGACGTGGGTGGTGAGGCCGTCGGTGAGGGCGAGGAGGGCGCGGGCGGAGCGTTGTGGGGTGGCGGTCCCGGTGGCCTCGGCGATCAACCGGGCGAAGAGCTGCTGGAGTTCGGCGTAGCTGTCGCGCAGGCTGGCCGCCAGGCGCGGGGTGACCGCGGCCTGGGCGACGAAGGCCAGCCAGACGCGCGCCTCGGCGCGTTGCTGCTCCTGCAGGAGTGCGACCTCGGTCGCCGCGTGCCCGAGTGTCGTGCGGGCCGACTGGGCGGGCGAGGACGCCAGTCGTGTCGTCACGCGGGCGGTGATCTGCTCACCGATGTGGGTGAGCGCGAAGACCAGCATCTCCTCCTTGGTGCGGAAGCAGCGCTGGACGGCCCCCATGGACACCTCCGCGCGGGCCGCGACGTCCCTGAGGGTCACCCCCTCAAGGCCGCTCTCGTCGGCGAGTTGGCACACGGCGTCGGCGATCCGGCGGCGCCGGCTCTCGTGGTCGACCTGCCTGGGCATCCGGGCTCCCCGCTTTATCCGATGCGTTCGTATCGCTTGCAAGGTTACGACGATGGCGTGGCGATGTGAGCGCATCGGAACGTCGAAGGTCGGCGACCGGCCGCAGGCGTGTTGCGGGCGTCGCCCCGGGCCCGTTGGTTGGCCGGCGTGCCGTTCACGGTGGAGGAGACTGCCGCCATCGAGGGGGCGGCGGCCTTTGTCGACGCCGGCCCGTGGAGCCGCCGGAGTGACTGTGGCTTGCCGGCGCGTGAGTATCGCGACCGGCCGCGTGGGGATGCCCGCCGTGGCGGTGCCGACGGAGTGGTGGACGGGCTGCCCCGCGGCGTGCAGTTGATCGGCCGCGCCGGCCGGGAGGGCCTGTGTGCGGCGGCCGTCGGGGAGGTGGGGCGTCGCCTGGGTGTACCGACGGCCATCGATCCGCTTCCGTAAGGGAGTTCGGGGCGGCGGGAAGCCGGCGTCCAGCGGTACCCGTGGTCACCGGGCCGTACGATGGCGCGGTGCTGGTCAAGTGGATTCGCCTTACCGTCGTGGACCGCCGAGGGTTCGAACGGGGGCAGCGCAAATGGGCCGGGCTCCTGGGGGAGCCCGGTTTCCGGGGACAGGCCGGGGGCTGGAGCCGGTCCCGGCCCGGAGTGGCGCACTTGATCGGCTTCTGGGAGAGCCGGGCCTTCTACGACTCTTTCATGGCGCGCTCGCACGACCGGTTGGCGGCCGCCCAGGCCGGCACCTACAAGGACCCGCAAGTCCGGCTGTTCGAGCACGAATTCGACGTGAAGGTCGGGTTCCGGCCGGCCTTCGGGGACGCCGACGTGCTACGGCTGGCGCACTGCCGGGTGCGCCCGGACCGGGTGGAGCACTTCGTGCTCATGCAGGAGAAGGTCTGGAATCCGGCGATGGCCGGTTCGCCCGGGATGCTGCGGGGGATGGTGGGCCGGGCACCGGGCGAGGAGTTCCTGGTCCTGTCGATGTGGCAGTCGGCGGCCGAGCGCGGCAAGTACCGCCCGGAGAGGGTGGAGCGGCTGGCGCTGCGGGCCCAGATAGCCGCGGACGTCCAGGCGATCGCGGGCGACGTGGTGCAGCTCGAACCCTCCTGGACGGTGTGAGCGCAGGGCTCAGCCCGCCCGCTCCGGGAGGTCCGCCGCGCTGCCGGCGGACCGGCCGCGGGTGAAGCGGGTGAAGACGCCCGCGCGGGCCGCGGCCAGTGCCGCCGCCGCGGCCTGGTCGGCGAGCGCGGCGTCGATCGGCTCGCGGGTGACGAAGAGCCGGCAGAGCAACGGGGCGGGCGCGGCCCGGACCAGCGCCCCGGCGTCGATGTCGGTCTCCGGGCCGGCCGCCGGCTCGCCGCGCCGCACGGCGCGTTCGACGATGGCCTCGCAGCGTGTGAACCGCTCGGCGTAGTAGGCGCGCAGGGCCGTGGCCGCCCGCTCCGACCGGAAGCCGGCGGCGATCATCGCGGAGCCGGACGCGGCCGCCGCGGCTCCCGTGAACGAGCTGACGACCTCCCGGGCGAGGGCCCGCAGATCGCCCTCCAGTGACCCGGTGTCCGGCGGCGGCCAGCTGTCCTCGCCCGCCAGGTCCAGGGCCTCGGCCACCAGCCCTCCACGTCCCCCCAGCGGCGGTAGAGGGTCGTCTTGTGCACCCCGGAGTGCTCGGCGACGTACTCGACGGTCAGCCCGGGGTAGCCGAGTTCGGTGAGGCCGGACAGCACGGCGTCGCGGACGGCGGCCGGGGTGCGGGCCGGGCGTCCGCCGGGGCGCCGCGTGCCGGGCGTGGCAGGGGGCGCGGGGCCGTCGCTCCCGGCCGGGTGCTTCTGCTCGGCCTCACCGGTCAATTGCTGCTCCGGCCGCGTCGTGGGAGGGGGCGGCATCCCCATTTTAATGCAACTTGAGTTGCGTTTGGCGCCGCGCGGTGCCGTTCCTGGATGGGCGGTGCTGTTCCTGGAAGGGGCGCCCGGCCCTCGTCGTCCGCGCGGGCAGTGGCGCGGCTCCGTTCACCGGGCACCCCCGCCTGTACGGCATGTACAGGGCAGGCGTTTTACGCTGGCCGCATGGCGCGGCCCCGACGCATCGTCCTGCTCCGCCACGGCGAGTCCGTGGGGAACGTCGACGACACCGTCTACGAGCGCGAGCCGGACCACGCGCTCGCCCTGACCCGGGCCGGGCGTCGCCAGGCCGAGGAGGCCGGGCACACGCTGCGGGAGATGTTCGGCCACGAACGGATCTCCGCCTATGTCTCGCCCTACCGCCGCACCCACCAGACCTTCCGCGGCCTCGGCCTGGACGCGGGCCGCGTCCGGGTCCGCGAGGAGCCCCGGCTCCGCGAGCAGGACTGGGGCAACTGGCAGGACCGCGACGACGTACGGCGCCAGAAGGCGTACCGCGACGCCTACGGCCACTTCTTCTACCGCTTCGCACAGGGCGAGTCCGGCGCCGACGTCTATGACCGGGTGGGGGCCTTCCTGGAGAGCCTCTGGCGCAGCTTCGAGGACCCACGCCACCCGCCCAACGTCCTGATCGTGACGCACGGGATCACCATGCGGCTGTTCTGCATGCGGTGGTTCCACTGGACCGTCGCCGACTTCGAGTCGCTGTCCAACCCGGGCAACGCCGAGTGGCGCACCCTGCTCCTCGGCCCGGACGGCCGCTACCGCCTCGACCGGCCCTTCGACCGCTGGTGTGAACCCCGGTCTTATGGCGTCACCGGTTAAAGTGCACAGCGATGACGACCCCTGACCCTCGTGACACGGACCGCTGTGCGCGGGCTCTGGCGAGCCTGCGCGGCCTCTCCGTGGGCGACGCCTTCGGATCGCAGTTCTTCGTCCCCGCCCACCACCCCCACCTCAGGCGGCGCGAGCTGCCGCCCGGGCCCTGGCGGTGGACCGACGACACCGAGATGGCCTGCTCCGTCCTCACCGTCCTCACCACCCACCACCGCGTAGACCAGGACGCGCTGGCCCGCTCCTTCGCCGACCGCCACGACGACGCCCGCGACTACGGCCCGGCCGTCGACCGCCTCCTCCGGCAGATCCGCGCCGGCGGCGACTGGCGCGAACTGTCCGCCGCGCTCTTCAACGGCCACGGCTCCTGGGGCAACGGCGCCGCCATGCGCATCGCCCCCCTCGGCGCCTGGTATGCCGACGACCCCGAGCAGGCCACCCACCAGGCGGAGGTCTCCGCCTACCCCACCCACCAGCACCGCGAGGCCGTCGTCGGCGCGATGGCCGTGGCCGCCGCGGCCGCCCTTGCCGCCGACCCGGCGCGTACGCCCGGCCCCCGGGAGCTGATCGACGGCGTGCTGGCCCTGATCCCGCGCAGCGCCGTACAGGCCGGCCTGCGCCGGGCCCGCGACATGCTCGACTACGCCGACCCCGGCACCGTCGCCGCCGTCCTGGGCTGCGGCCGTCGCACCACCGCGCACGACACCGTGCCGTTCACCCTCTGGGCGGCGGCCCGCAACCTCGGCGACTTCGAGGGGGCGTTCTGGACCACCGTCCGGGCCGGCGGCGACGTCGACACCACCTGCGGCATCGTCGGCGGCATCGTCGCCGCGGCCCCCGGAGGCACCCCGCCCCGCGAATGGCTCGCCCGCACCGAGCCGCTGCCCGCCTGGGTGCCCACCCTCTGACCGGCACCCCGGAACCGCTCCCTCCGTACCGCCCGCCCTGCTGCCCCCGGGCCCAACGGGCCGTGCGCACCGGTGACTTCACGCCACGACGGCGCGTTCGGCGGGCCCGTCCGCGCCCTTCCGCCCGGCCGTCGGCGGCCGCCGGGGACCGCCGTGTACGGTCCGCCGCAGGCGCCCGCGCGGGCAAGGTCCGGATCCGATGCGGACGACGGCGCCGAATAGGCGTAATCTGGCTGGCGCCATGCCGTACGAGCCTCCCACCCATACCGTCGAGCGATCACTGCGCGCCACCACGGGCGCCCGGATCGTCGCAGGGATCGACGAGGTCGGGCGCGGAGCCTGGGCCGGCCCCGTCAGCGTCTGCGCCGCCGTCACCGGTCTGCGCCGGCCGCCGGACGGACTCACCGATTCCAAGCTGCTGACCCCCAAGCGTCGCGTCGAACTCTGCGAGGCGCTGTCCACCTGGGTCACCTCGTACGCCCTGGGGCACTCCTCCCCGGAGGAGATCGACGCCCTGGGCATGACCGCGGCACTGCGGCTCGCCGCCGTACGCGCCCTGGAGGCGCTTCCGGTCCGGCCGGACGCGGTCATCCTCGACGGCAAGCACGACTACCTGGGCGCGCCGTGGCGGGTCCGTACGGTCATCAAGGGCGACCAGTCCTGTGTCGCGGTCGCCGCGGCGTCCGTGATCGCCAAGGTGCGACGGGACACCATGATGGCCGAACTCGGCCTGGAGTACGCCGACTTCGACTTCGCGGCCAACGCCGGCTACCCCTCGCCGACCCACCGCACCGCCCTGGAGGAGCACGGTCCCACGCCGTACCACCGGGTGTCGTGGTCCTACATGGACGCCCTGCCCCGGTGGCGGCACCTCAAGAAGGTGCGCGTCACCCCCGAAGCAGCCGCTCTGGAGGCCGGTGGCCAACTCGGCTTCGACTTCTGAGCGGAGCGGGCAGGAATTCGGTACCCACTGACATGTCCCGCACCTACGTTTGATAGACATCCTTTTATGCCTCTCATCCCCGAGGAGCCTCAGATTCACGAGAGTGTCCCGGGTCCCCGCGCAACTCCGGCCGCCGGCCGCACCGCGTCGACCCCCCGTCCCGTACCTGGTCCCGGTCCCCGCCCCGCGCCGCCGCGAGGCGCCCCCGCGTCCAGTGCCCGTCCGGGCAAGCCCGGACCCACCGCTCCGCCGCGCGGAACGGTCCCCGCCCCGCCGGCGCAGCGCACCGGCTCCCCGCAGCCTCCGGTCGCCACGACCGGTGGTGCCGCGGGCGCCCAGCTCCAGCTGATCCCGGCACCCGTCGACGGAGCCGTCGACGCCGCCGACGAGGCCGTCGACCTGCTCCTGGACACCGGCCGTGCGCCGGGCGAGATCCTGGTGCTGACCACCGGCGAGAACCACCCGTGGGCGGCCCACGAACTGTCCTTCGGCGAGGCGTCCTACTGGGCGCAGCACGACGCCGGAGACGACGTGTTCTACGCGGACGCCGGTGCCGAACGCCTCGGCGGGCGGCCCGTCGTGGTCGTCGCCATGAACGGCGGCGACGACGAGGTCACCGCGCGGGCGCTGCCCGCGGCCATGGCCCGTGCCGGGGCGCTGCTGATCGTCTGCGGCGACCCGAACCGGATCAACGCCGTGCTCGGCGCGAACGCCTGACCTACGCAGGTCGGGTGCGGCCCGCCGGCCCTCACGGCCGGGCGGGCTCGTTCGCGCGCCCGCATACGGGGCGACGGGTCGGCCCCGGAGCGGTCAGCGTGCCGCCCGGTGGCGCCGCGCTTCGGCCGCTCCCCCGGCGGTGCGCCGGGGGAGGCCCCGGTCGCCGTGCCGCGGTTGTTGTTCGTCCGGCGCTGCATTTCGGGTCGGAGGGATGCGCTGCGGGGCCGTCGCGCCCTGACCGGGCGGCCGGTCCGGCCGGACGGCCTGTTCCGCCGCGGTCCGCGGGCCCGGCGGGAGCGTCGCGCCGGCCGGTATGAGGCCGTCCGGCGCGAGGCCGTCCGGAGTGGGTATTTCGCCTGTGGTGTCGGTGACTTCGGCCATCGCGGTCCCGGTGGGGTCGGTGGTGCCGCCTGGCCCGGTGGAGCCGGCGCTGCTACCCGCCACGGCGGTGTCGACGCTGCCGCTTCCCCCGGTGGTGCCGGTGGCTTTCACGGGCGCGTCATGACGGGGGCGCGGTCGCGCCGTGTCCGGTTCGCGCTCCGGCCGTCCGGGCGGGGCCGCCCTGGGGCGCCGTCCGCCCCGTCCTTCGCCCAGTACCTGCCAGCGGTCCCGGGTCAGGGCGATGAACGCGCCGCACCGGAGGCCGTGCAGCGTGCAGGCGTCGCGCAGGCCCCACATCCACGCCCCGTCCGTCTCCGTCCAGCGGGGGTCGCCCTCCCGGCAGTGCAGCAGCACCGCCGTCCGTACCGGCACGCGCAGCCGCAGATCGTGCGGGATGATCCGGCGCAGCTGCGTCAGCAGCGCATTGCGGTACTCCCAGCCGTCGGGAGCCGCCGCCGGGCCGGTGAACGACGCGCTGGCGACGATCCGCTCCCGGGGGTCCAGCACCGCCACGACCACCGCGGACCACCCCGGAAGATGGCGGTCGTGCAGATCGGCGACTACCTCACGGGGATCGCGCAGCAGCGGGATTCCGGCCGACGCCCACTCCGCGGGCTCCAGCAACCGCCCCGGACGGGCCGTGGAGCCGTCCGAGTCGGGTGACGCGTCCTGTAGGGGCCGGGCGAATCCGAAGGTCATCGTCCTCCCTTCGTCTACGCGTCCGTGCTGCGGGCCACGACCGGGCGCGCCGGCGCACCACGGCATGACCCCGCCGGGCCGCGAACGGCCGGATACCGGGAAGCGCTTCCCATTCTCGCGGTTCGTACAGGCATGCGGCAACGAGCAGTTCTCCGCCCGCGGCCGGAAACGCCCGGTGCGATGCCGTTATCCCTGCCCGCCGCGGGCGCCTCCGATACCCGGGTGCGCCCCTCCCCCTTCGCTCCCGTACCCGCCGTCGGCGACGGGGTGTCCCGGAGGACGGGGACCGGCGGGGACGCTCTCCGGGCGGCCCAATGCCCGCCCGGTGGCCGCCAGTTCGGCCGCGGAGGACTCGTGGCCGCGCGCCGGCGCCGGTCGGGGCGGGGCGCGGCCGAGCGCCCGGGCCCGACCGAGCCCGGCCGGCGGGGCGGCCTGCGAACCGTTCGCGAGCGCGGGGTCACGCTGAGTGAGTTGGCTGATTGTCGGTGGCATCCGGTTGCATGGAGGCATGGACGAACGGGAGCTGCGCGCCGAAGCCGATGCCATCCTCGCCGAGCTGGTCGGCGACCCGGCGGGCTCGGCGCGGCTGCGGGAGGACCAGTGGCAGGCGGTGTCGGCCCTGGTGGAGGAGCGCCGGCGGGCCCTGGTGGTGCAGCGCACCGGCTGGGGCAAGTCGGCGGTGTACTTCGTCGCCACCGCCCTGCTGCGCCGCCGCGGCGCCGGCCCCACGGTGATCGTCTCGCCGCTGCTGGCCCTGATGCGCAACCAGGTCGAGGCGGCCGAGCGGGCCGGTATCCGGGCGCGCACCATCAACTCCGCCAACCCCGAGGAGTGGGGCGCCATCCACGAGGAGGTCGAGCGCGGCGGGACCGACGTCCTCCTCGTCAGCCCGGAGCGCCTCAATTCCGTGGACTTCCGCGATCAGCTGCTGCCCCGGCTCGCGGCGACCACCGGCCTGCTGGTGGTCGACGAGGCGCACTGCATCTCCGACTGGGGCCACGACTTCCGCCCGGACTACCGCCGGCTGCGGGCCATGCTCGCCGACCTCCGGCCCGGCGTTCCGGTGCTGGCCACCACCGCGACGGCCAACGCACGGGTCACCGCGGACGTCGCAGAGCAGCTCGGCACCGGCGCCGGCGAGGCCCTGGTGCTGCGCGGACCGCTGGAGCGGGAGAGCCTGCGGCTGGGCGTGGTCCGGCTGCCGGACGCCGCGCACCGCCTGGCCTGGCTCGCCGAGCACCTGGACGAGCTGCCGGGCTCCGGGATCGTCTACGCCCTCACGGTGTCCGCCGCCGAGGAGGCCACCGCCTATCTGCGGCAGCGCGGCTTCCCGGTGGCCTCGTACACCGGGCGCACGGAGAACGCCGACCGGCTGCAGGCCGAGGAGGACCTGCTGGCCAATCGCGTCAAGGCCCTGGTGGCGACGTCGGCGCTGGGCATGGGGTTCGACAAGCCGGACCTGGGCTTCGTGCTCCACCTCGGCGCGCCGTCCTCGCCGATCGCCTACTACCAGCAGGTCGGCCGGGCGGGCCGCGGGGTGGCGCACGCCGAGGTGCTGCTGCTGCCGGGCGCGGAGGACGAGGCCATCTGGCGCTATTTCGCCGACACCGCCTTCCCGCCCGAGGCACAGGTCCGGCAGACCCTGGCCGCCCTCGCCGACGCCGGCCGCCCGCTGTCCGTGCCGGCCCTGGAGGCGGTGGTGGACCTCCGGCGCAGCCGGCTGGAGACGATGCTCAAGGTGCTGGACGTCGACGGCGCGGTCAGGCGCGTGAAGGGCGGCTGGACGGCCACCGGCGCCGAGTGGGTCTACGACGCCGAACGCTACGCCTGGGTGGCCCGGCAGCGCTCCGCCGAGCAGCAGGCCATGCGCGACTACGTGCGCGCGTCCGGCTGCCGGATGGAGTTCCTGCGCCGGCAGCTCGACGACGAGGGCGCCGAGCCGTGCGGCCGCTGCGACAACTGCGCGGGCCCCTGGGCCGATTCCGCGGTCTCCGCGGAGACGCTGACGGCGGCCGAGAAGGAGCTGGACCGGCCCGGGACGGAGATCGAACCGCGCCGGATGTGGCCGACGGGGATGCCGGCACTGGGCATCGAGCTCAAGGGCCGCATTCCCGCGGCCGAGCAGTGCGCCACCGGCCGTGCCCTGGGGCGGCTCTCGGACATCGGCTGGGGCAACCGGCTGCGCCCGCTGCTGGCGGAGAACGCCCCCGACGGCCCGGTGCCCGACGACGTCCTGCGGGCCGCCGTCGCCGTCCTCGCCGACTGGGCACGCTCCCCCGGAGGCTGGGCGCCGAACGTCCCGGACGCCACCACCCGCCCGGCCGGAGTCGTCGCCGTACCGTCGCTGGCCCGCCCGCAGCTGGTCGGCTCGCTGGCCCAGGGCATCGCGACCGTCGGCCGCCTCCCCTTCCTCGGCACTCTGACGTACACCGGGCCGGGCGGGGCGCACGCGGCACGCCGCAGCAACTCCGCCCAGCGACTCCGGGCGCTCTCCGGCGCCTTCGGCGTCTCCGAGGAGCTGGCGGACGCCCTGCGGCGCACTCCGGGCCCCGTGCTGCTCGTGGACGACTACACCGACTCCGGCTGGACCCTCGCCGTCGCCGCCCGCCTGCTCCGCCGGACGGGCAGCGAACGGGTCCTTCCACTGGTCCTCGCCGCGGCGGGCTGAGGGGGCGCGCCTACGGGCGGCGGGCGCGGCGGGCCCGGGCGCCCGCCGCCCGACGTCCCCAATCCGGCCCCGGAGACGTCCCGTTCGACGCGCGCCGCTGCCGTCGGCCGTACGAGACCGGCTTCCACCGCGCTCCCGTGTCGAGGAACTCGCCCCGCACACCGGCCGGTTCCGGTCGAACACCGCCGGCGTGCACGGCCACCGCCGGCCGGGGGCGCGCCGCCCTCCCCGAACACCCTTACGCTGCGCGCCGGGCTCTGGAATACTCCAGCGAAATGCGCGGAACGGCGCCGTTGATGTGCGGTGGAATTCCTGAACACCCGAACAGGGGCGCAGAACACGGCGGAAGAAAAGCGCCCGGCCCGGCCCTGAGTCCGCGACCGACACCAGACGGCCGCCCTTTCCGGGACGGGCCGCATTCCTCCCGAGCGGCAGATCACCGACGCCCGTTCCGCCACCCACCGCTGAGCGTTACCCCGATGAGACGTACACCGGTGCCCTGCGGTATACGGGCCACGGCGCACCGGGTACGCGTATCAGCCCCACGAGGCGTGAAAGACGCCCTCGCCCGCTCTCGTTGCGCGGAGCATTCGCTTACGGATTTGGAGCGAAGGATGAGCGAGTCCGAGAAGACCGGCCCGACCGGGCCGGACGTGACCGCCGCGGAGCCCCTGGCGATCGTCGCCATGAGTTGCCGCCATCCGGGCGGGATCTGCTCCCCGGAGGACCTGTGGCAGGTCGTCGACGACGAACGGGACGCCAACTCCGCCTTCCCCGACGGCCGAGGCCCGGACCTGGACTCCCGCCACGACGCCGACCCGGCCGTCCCCGGTGGGACGCACGTCGACCGCGCCGCCTTCCTGGAGCACGCCACCGACTTCGATGCCGCCTTCCCCGACCCCTCGCCCCACGAGGTGCCGGTGACGGACACCCGGCAGCGCCTGCTGCTCGAAGCGTCCCGGGACGTCCTGGAGCGGGCCGCCCCCGACCCGACCACCCTCCGGGGCAGCCGCATCGGCGTCTTCGTCGGCGTCGAACCGCATGAGCACGGCCGGTGGCTCCAGGACGCCCCCGCACGCTCCGACGGCCCGGAGGGACACCTGCTGACCAGCGACACCGCCGCCATGCTGTCCGGCCGCCTCTCCCGCGCCCTTGGGCTGCCGGGCCCGGCCGTCACGGTGGACGCCGCCGCCTCCGGTTCGCTGATCGCCCTCCACCTCGCCGCCCAGGCACTGCGCCGCGGCGCGTGCTCCCTGGCGCTCGCCGGCGGCGTCTCGGCGACGGCCGCACCGGCGGACTCCGTCGCCTTCGGCGGGCCGCGGGCCCCGGCCCCGGACGGCCGCCGCCAGGCGTTCGCCGCGGCGGCCGGTGGCACGGTGCGGCGGCCCGCCGAAGGCGTCGGCATGGTCGCCCTGGAGCGGCTGTCCGACGCCCGCCGCAACGGCCACCCCGTCCTGGCCCTGATCCGCGGATCGGCGATCAACTCCGATGGCGCCGGCGCCGGCTACGGCCCGACCGCCCCCGCCGGAGCGGCGCAGGAAGCCGTCGTCCTCCAGACTCTGGCCGCGGCCGGAGTAGCCGGCGTCATCGAGATCGTCATGGCGCTGCACAGCGGCGTCCTGCCCCGGCCGCCGCACCACGACGGACCGAACGCGGCCGTGGACGGGGCGGCGGGCGCGCTGCGGGTGCCGACCGACCCCGTGCCCTGGCCGGCGGGCGAACGGCCCCGGCGCGCCGGTGTGTCGAGCCTCGGCCCCGGTGGCACCACCGCTCACGTCCTCGTCGAGGAGGCCCCCGCAACCGAACCCGTCCCGGCCGCCGGTGTCACGCCCGCACCGGCCCGGGACGCGGCACCGGGGCCGGAGCCGCTGCCGGTGCTGTCGGCTCCCGGAACGTCCGCCTGGCCGGTGTCGGGCCACAGCGCGGCGGACCTGGCGGCCCGGGCCGGCCGGCTGCGGGAGTTCGCCCTGGCCCACCCGGAACTCGACGTCGCGGACGTGGCCCGGTCGCTGGCGACGTCCCCGGTGTCCCCGGCGTCCTTCGCGCACCGGGCCGTCGTGACCGGCGTGGACCGGGAGGAACTCGCCGCGGGCCTGGCCGCGGTGGCCACCGGCCAGCCGGCCGCCGGCGTGGTCACGGGCGTGACCGCCGCGAGGGACGACGGCGTCGGCCGGGTGACGTTCGTCTTCCCCGGCCAGGGCAGCCAGTGGCTCGGCATGGGCCGCGAACTCCGCGAGACCAGCCCGGTGTTCGCCGCCCGCCTGGCCCGGTGCGCCGAGGCGCTGGCCCCGTATGCCGACTGGTCCCTCGACGACGTCCTCACCGGCGCGGCGGGCGCACCCGCCCTGAGGACGGACGATGTCGTACAGCCCGCCCTCTGGGCCGTGATGGTCTCCCTGGCCGCCGTCTGGCAGGCCGCCGGCGTCACCCCCGACGCTGTGCTCGGCCACTCCCAGGGCGAGATCGCGGCCGCCTGCGTGGCCGGCGTCCTGTCCCTGGACCACGGCGCCCGGGTCGTCGCCCTCCGCGCCCGGGCGTTGACGGCGCTGACGGGCCGGGGCGGCATGCTCTCGGTGCCCGAGCCCGCCGTCCGGGTACGGGAACGACTCGCCGCCTGGGACGACCGGATGTCGGTGGCCGCCGTCAACGGTCCGGCGGCCACCGTGGTCGCCGGCGACCCGGACGCCCTGGAGGAGTTGGCCGCGGTCTGCGAGACGGAAGGCGTCCGCGCCCGCCTGATCCCCGTGGACCACGCCTCGCACAGCCCTCAGGTCGCCGGCCTGCGGGACGAGATCCTCCGGACCCTGGAGGGCATCAGGCCCCGCGAGGCCCGGATCCCGATCGTCTCCGCGATGACCGGCCGGATGCTGGCCGGCCCGGAGATGGACCCGGCGTACTGGTACGCCAGCCTGCGCGCCCCCGTGGAGTTCGACCGCGCCCTCCGCACCCTGGTCGCGGACGGGCACCGGACGTTCATCGAGACCTCCCCCCACCCGGTGCTGGTCTCCGCGATCGGCGACACCGTCCGGGACAGTGCGGCCGCCAACTCCCGCGGCACGCCCGCCCCTCTGATCACCGGCACCCTGCGGCGCGACGACGGCGGCCCGGCCCGTCTGCTGGCCTCCTTCGCGGACGCCTACGTCCAGGGCGTCGCGGTGAACTGGGCAGCGGTCCCCGGCCCCGGCCTACGGGCCGACCTGCCCACCTGCACCCTCCGACGCGGGCGGTGCCGGGCCACCACCGCCGAGGACCGGCCGACGACCCGATCCTGACCCGGTTCCGGATACGGGCCCGGCCCCGGACCCGTTCCGGTACAACCCCTCGGCGCCCGGCCAGAGTTGCCGCCTCCCCGACCTGTACGGGCACGCGGTCACAACCCCTTCGCCAGCGGGTGACGGACCGGCCGGACGCCGAACGCGGCCGCCTGCCCCAAGCCCCCGTCCACTCCACTCCGACACCCCGCACCCCGCGTATCCATGGGGCAGGGACTCGTACGAACCCGCGAATCTAGGTACGTTGTGTACGGGCGCCAAAGGGGCGTCCGTTGTGTGCGGTAGCAGTATTTGCGAGAAGGCGTGGCTGTTGTGTTGATGACCGGGAAGATCCTGCGGTTCGACGAGATTCGCGGTTATGGCTTCATCGCCCCTGACACGGGTGACGAAGACGTTTTCATGCATGCGAACGATCTGGTTGACGAGAAGAATTTCTACCAGGCCGGTTACGAGGTCGAGTTCTTCATGGAAGCGGGGGAAAAGGGTCCGAAGGCGTCCCAGATCAGGCTCGTCAACAAGCCGGCGAGCCGCCAGCTCGCCCGCGGCTCACTGGCCCCGGGCGCGGTCCGTACCACCCTCGTACCGGAGCGCCGGGTCGACGACGACCTGTGCGACGTCCTGACCGCCGCCGATTTCCGCGGCGAACTGATCGAGACCCTGGTCGCGGCCGATGAGACCCTGACGGCCGCACAGATCCAGCGGATCCGCAACAGCCTCGTCGACCTCGCGCGCCACCACGGTTGGGTCGAGGGCTGACCCACGCCACGGTGCCGGAACCGCCCGACCCACGGAACACGTGGACGGCACCGGAACGCCGACGACCGGCGAACTCCGCCTTGGCCGGCGGACCTTACGTCTCAGGGGTGCCGCAGGTGCGCCGACGCGCTTGCGGCGCCCCTGTTCACCGTGCCCTCCCCGGCGACAGCCACGGGCGGGGCCGAGGAAGGGATCGACGCCCGTGACACAGAGCTCCACCGCCACCGACCTGTGGGTCCGGCGCTACCACCCCGCCCCCGCAGCCGGCTCCCGGCTGATGTGCTTCCCGCACGCGGGTGGCTCCGCCAGCTTCTACTTCCCGGTGTCCACCGCGCTCTCCGGCTGCGTCGAGGTCCTCGCGATGCAGTACCCGGGCCGTCAGGACCGGCACGGCGAGCCGCCGATCGGGAGCATTTCCGTCATGGCCGACCAACTGGCCGACGCCCTGCGCCCGTGGACCGACCGGCCCTTCGCCTTCTTCGGGCACAGCATGGGCGCCGTGCTGGCGTTCGAGACCGCGCGGCGCCTGGAGAAGGACGGCATCAGCCCCACCATGCTGTTCCTCTCCGGCCGCCGGGCCCCCTCGGTCTTCTACGACGAGACCGTCCACCAGCGCGACGACGAGGGCCTGATAGCCGAGCTGAAGAAGCTGAGCGGCACGGACGCACGCGTCCTCGGTGACGAGGAGATCCTGCGGATGGTGCTCCCGGCCATCCGCAGCGACTACCGGGCCATCGAGACCTACCGCTGCGAGCCGGGCGCCAAGGTCGCCTGCCCCGTGACCGTCCTCACCGGCGACGACGACCCCCGCACCACCATCGAGGACGCCCGCGGCTGGCAGGACCACACCGACGGCCCCTTCGACCTCGCCGTCTACCCCGGAGGCCACTTCTACCTGGCCGACCACCAGGAGGACATCAACAAGCGCCTCGTCGCCCACGCCCGCTCGACCACCTGACGCAGGCCACACCCACCACGACCGCCGAGGCCCGGCCGAGCACCCCGGGCCTCGGCGGAGCCGTTTCCAGGGGCAACCGGCACGATCGGACGCGCAACGCAACTCCCCGCTCCGGCCTGTGGAAAACCGCTCGCGCGAGTTGTCCACAGGGGTCGCGGAACGTCGAGCCGCCGCGGGATCTTCGAGCCATGAATCCACACAACGAACCCCACGACCCCACCCCCGACGACGCCCGAACCCACGACGCCGAATCCCGCGCCACCCACCCCGACCCCACCGACTCCCACACCGCCAACTCCCGTGCCGGCAAGCCGCACTCCGCCAACCCCCGCCCCGACGAAACCTACGACCCTCCGAGCCCCTCACTCTTCTGCAACACCAACACCCCACTCACCGACCCGGCGAACCCCACCGACCCTGAGAACCCCACCGACCCCGCGGCCGCAGTCGACTCCGCCCCGGCCAGCCCGTCCCCGCCCCCACCCACCGAGCCCCAGGTCACCCTCCGCGGGCCCGCCGAACTCGCCGACGCGCTGCCGTATCTCCTCGGTTTCTATCCGGACGACAGCATCGTCATGGTCGCCCTGCACGGCGAACGCACCCGCTTCGGCGGCCGACTCCGGCTCGGCATCCCCACCGACCCCTCCCACTGGCCCGACGTCGGCGACCAGCTCGCCGACTGCCTGATCTCCGGCGCCCGCAAGCGCTCCGACCGCCTCGTCGGCATCCTCGTCTTCCTCTGCCAGGAGCCCGCACCGGGCGAGACCGGCCAGGACGTCAAGGAACGCCTCCGCCCCCTGGCACAGCGGCTCCGCACCGCCTGCGGCTCCCTGGACGTGCCCGTACTGGAAGCCCTGTGCCTCTCCAACGGCCGCTTCTGGTCCTACTGTTGCCCCGACTACCGCTGCTGCCCCGCCGACGGCACACCCCTGTTCCTGCCCGGCACGTCCGTCATGGCCGCGGCCGCCGCCTACGCGGGCATGCAGGTGCGCGGTTCGCTCAAGGAGATGGACGCCCGGCTGGCGCCCCGCACCGGCCCACGCGGCGTCGACCAGGAGAAGGCCCTGGACGAGGCGGCCTCCGAACTCCTGCCGCGCATGCTCCGCCCGGACGGCGTCGGCACCGTCCGGCGGGACACCCTCGAACTGGCCGCCGCGATGATCCACCGTTTCCGCCGGGACACCCCCTCGGGCAGCACCCGCGCCCGGGACGCCTGCGACGACGCGCTGATCACCGATGCCGAGGCCGCCACCCTGATCCTCGGCCTCCAGGACCGCGCCACCCGGGACCGGGCCGCGGAGTGGATGGACGGCCCCGACGCCGCCGCGGCCCTCCGCCTCTGGCGCGCCCTCGCCCGCCGCTGCACCGGCGGCTACGACGAACACGCCGCGGCGCCCCTGACCCTCGCGGGCTGGGTCTGCTGGTCCACGGCCGACGGCCCCTCCGCACGCGTCGCCCTCAGCCGCGCCCTGACCGCCGACCCCGACTGCGTCTTCGCCCAGCTACTGCATCGCGCCATCAACGAGGGCCTGGATCCCGAGCCACTGCGCCGCTGCCTGCGCCGGCAACGCGAGGAGGCCGAGGCCGAGACCGAGGCCGAGACGGCCTCCACCGGCGGCGAGGCGACCACAACGGGCCCCGGCCGCACCGCGCAACGGCCGACCGCCCCACCACGCCCAGGAAACTCCGCCCGGCGCCGCGGCCCACGGGGCGGCAGCCGCCCCGGTCCCCGGACGACCGGAGCGCCGGGCAACCGCCGGACCGGACGGGACGGTGACCGAAGTCGGCGGTGACTGCGAGGGGCGAGGTGCGGCCGGCGTGACCTGGTCGCCGGCCGCACCGTTCACCTGTATGGCGCAGTCCGTACGGAGCCCCGACCTCACCAGGGAGCACACAGCGTGCCAGGGATTGTCCCCACCACCCAGCCGATCCACCGGCCCACCGGAGACCGACGTACCACGCCGGCCCGGCCGCCCCAGCCCCAACCCGTCCACGCGGCACTGGTCTGCATGGCCCTGCCCTCGCTCACCGTGTCGTCCACCACGGGACAGCTCACCGGCCAGGGCCTGGACGGCAGCTACCGCGACGGCCGCCGCATCCTGTCCCGCTGCGAACTGCGCGCCGCGGGCAGCGAACCGCTCGTCGTCCAGGGGCGGTTGATCGCCGCGGACCGCGCCCGCTTCACCGGCGTACTCCGCAGGGCGGGCGAGCGCGGGCCCGACCCGGAGATCCGCGTCGAGCGGCTGCGGTTCGCCGACGGCACCGAGCGCATCACCTTCCACAGCAGCGCCACCCGGCCCGTCCGCCTGCCCGTCGAACTCCACCTGGGCACCGACCTCGCGGACCTCGGTGCCGTCGCCGTCGGCCTCCCCGGCCCCGAACTCCGCGCCGCCGTCCACGGATCCGGCCTCCGCTGGTCGGGACGCGGCGCCCACGCCGTGGTGACCGCCGACCCCGCACCCCAGGACGCCCTGGCCTCCGCCGGCCTGCTCCGCTGGGACCTGGAACTGCCGCCCGGGGGCAGGCGCACCATCACCCTCCACCCCCGCCTGGAACACAGCACGGGCGGCCCGCCGACCCCGGCCGGACGCGGCGGCACCCCCCTGGTCCCCGGCCCGCGCACCGGCCCCGCCGGCCCCCGCCCCCGCAGTGAACGGCCCCCGCGTTCCTGGTCCGACGCCCGCCTGGAGTGCGACGACGCCCGCGCCGACGCCCTCCTGGCCGGCAGCCTCGACGACCTGCACGGCCTGCTGATGCGCGACCCGGCCCTGCCCACGGACGTCTTCGTCGCTGGCGGTTTCCCCTGGCGCTGCGGCCTCGCGCCCGCCGAGGCCCTGTGGACGGCCCGGATGCTGCTCCCCCTCGGCACCCGCCTGGCCGCCTCCACCCTGCGCACCCTGGCCCGCACCCAACAAGCCACCCCAGGGGCGGATTTCGGCCGAATCCCCGGCCCCCTCCGGGACTCCGGACCGCACGCCCCGCCCGCCTGCACCGGCATCGAAGCCACCCTCCTCTTCCCGGTGGTCCTCGCCGAGGCCCGCCGCTGGGGCCTGCCGGACCAGGAGACCGAACGCCTGCTGCCCGCCGCCGAACGCTGCCTCCAGTGGCTCCGCACGGCCACCGACCCGCGCGGCGCCGACCGCGGCGGCTATCTCCCCGACCCCGCACCCCACGGCCCCTACCGCTGTGAGACCCAGGCCCATGCCCACCGCGCCGCGGTCCTCGGCGCCGACCTCCTGGAGGACTGCGGAGCCCCCGGCGCCGCCGCACTCCGCCACTGGGCGACAGAACTGCGCGCCCGCTTCCGCACCGACTTCTGGGCCGAGGACCGCACCGGTGGACGCCCCGCCGCCCTCCTCACCGGCGACGGCCGCCAGGTCTCCCACCTCGGCGCCACCGCCGCCCATCTCCTCGACACCGGCCTGCTCGGCGGCGGAACCTTCGCCCCCGGCCTCCTGGACGCCGCCCAGACCGACCAACTGGCCCGACTTCTCCGCGGCCCCGCCCTGGACTCCGGATGGGGCCTGCGCGGACTCGGCGCCAAGGAGAGCGGCTACAACCCGTTCGGCCACCGTGGCGGCGCGGTCCGCGTCCACGAAACCGCCGTCGCCGCCGCCGGACTCGCCGCGGCCGGCCACGAAGCCGCCGCCGGCACCCTGACCAAGGGCATCCTCGACGCCGCCGAGAGCTTCGGCCATCGCCTGCCCGAGATGTTCGCGGGCGAGCAGCGCACCGCCGGCGGCGTGCCCGTCCCGCACCCGGCGGCCTGCCGCCCCGCGGCCGTCGCGGCGGCCGGCGCGGTGCAGATGCTCATCGCTCTCGCGGGACTGCGCCCCGACGTCCCGGCCGGAACGGTCGCCGTCCGCCCCCTCGGCACCACCCCGCTCGGCGCGATGCAGTTGACCGGACTGACCGTCGCCGAGCAGCCCTTCGCCGTACGGATCGGCCGGCTCGGCATGGGAATGGTCGAGGAGGCCGCGGACGGCCTGCAACTGGGGTCGTGAAGCCCGCATGACCTGTTTATCGTCAGGCGGACGACTATGATCGCGACATGCCTCCCTACGACCCGTCGGCCTTCCCGCCCTTCGCTGTCACCGTCGACCTGGTCGTGCTCACCGTGCGCCGCCACGCCCTGTGCGCGCTGGCCGTACGCCGCGGTGAGCCGCCGTTCCAGGGCCGCTGGGCCCTGCCCGGCGGATTCGTCCGCGCCGACGAGGACCTGGCGGAGGCGGCCGGCCGCGAGCTCGCCGAGGAGACCGGCCTGCACGCCTACCCGCCGGAGGGCAGTCCGCCGCCCGCGTACGGAGCGCACCTCGAACAGCTCGCCACCTACGGCGACCCCAAGCGCGACCCCCGCATGCGCGTGGTCAGCGTCGCGCACCTCGTCCTCGCCCCCGACCTGCCGGCCCCCCGAGCCGGCGGCGACGCCCACAGCGCCCGCTGGGCCCCCGTCGAAACCCTCCTGGACCAGGACGCCAACGCCCATACCCGCGACGGCGACCTGACCGCCCCGCTCGCCTTCGACCACGCGCGCATCCTCGCCGACGGCGTGGAACGCGCCCGCTCGAAGATCGAATACTCCTCGCTCGCCACGGCCTTCTGCCCGCCGGAGTTCACCGTCGGCGAGCTGCGCCGCGTCTACGAGGCGGTCTGGGGCGTCGCGCTCGACCCCCGCAACTTCCACCGCAAGGTCACCGGCACCCCCGGCTTCCTCGTCCCCACCGGCGGCACCACCACCCGCCAGGGCGGCCGCCCCGCCCAGCTCTTCCGCGCCGGCGGCGCCACCCTCCTCAACCCGCCCATGCTGCGCCCAGAGGTCTGACACCCACCCGCACCCCGGGAAACTGCCACACGACGCGACCCACGCCACGCCCCCACGCCGGCCATCGCCGCACGACGACCGCCTCGTTTACCCACACCCAACAGCCTCCACGTTGTCAACCATCCGCCCCTGAACTCACCCTCCCCGGTGACGTCACGCCCCAGGCAACAGCACCGCCCCCGGCGGCCCACCCACCAAGGCGGCTGCGAAACCCCGACGCCCCGAGCGAAATCACCCCGGCCGGCCACCGAGCCAACCGCACCCCCCACCGCCATCGCCCCCCGGAGATCGCGACACGGCTCCCGCCAACTCATCTGCCCCTCAAGGCCACTGGCGCCCGATCCGACCACCATCGCGACAGCGGCCCCACTCCCCATTGCCGCACCCTCCGCACCGCACCGAGCCGGCCCTCCGCCCAAGGCCCCTCGGCAGCCTTCCGGAAACGATCGAGGCGTTCCGGTCATGGCGCCGCCAAGGCCCCAACCAGGAGTCACCACAGGGGCGTTGCTCCGATGGTCCTGGGCTGCGCTTATGTGTTCAGCGTGCTAACGGGCCGGAGGCGCTGATCGGCCAAAACGTCCGCTTCCAGGCCCCGTTGTTGCGCCCCCTGTCCACAACTCACCGCCGAAAGCGCATTTCTTTCCGATAAAGCGTCAATTGCGAGATAACGGGCGATCACCCTTTCGTGTGCTTTTCACCAAAGACCTCAAGGCCGTTCAGGGTGCCGCCGACAAAGGATGCGTGAGTACCCTTGCGCACACCATGATGACCGCGGCTCGCCCCGGCGACACCGGCCTCGCAGGCCCCGGCGAGCTTGACCGCTACCCCTACGCCAACGCGGCCAACGCGACCGGCCAGGACCGCGCAGAGCGCGTCGCCCCGGTCTGGGAAGGCTCCGAGGCAGACATCGGCCGGGTCGGCCGGCGCGCGGCGGGCAGCCGCGGCCGCGGCCTCCACGGCCAACTCGTCCAGCAGCTCGGCCAGATGATCGTCTCCGGCGATCTCGGTGCCGACCGCCCGCTCGTCCCCGAGGAGATCGGCCAGCGCTTCGAGGTCTCCCGCACCGTCGTCCGCGAGTCACTGCGCGTCCTCGAAGCCAAGGGCCTGGTGAGCGCGCGCCCGAACGTGGGCACCCGGGTGCGCCCGGTCAGCGACTGGAACCTCCTCGACCCCGACATCATCGAATGGCGCGCCTACGGGCCGCAGCGCGACGACCAGCGTCGCGAGCTGTGCGAGCTGCGCTGGACGATCGAGCCGCTCGCCGCCCGGCTCGCCGCCGGCCACGGTCGCGAGGACATCCAGCAGCGGCTCGCGGACATGGTCGAGATCATGGGCCACTCCGCTGCCCAGGGCGACACCATGACCTTCAACCGCGCCGACGCCGAGTTCCACACCCTGCTCCTCCAGCTCGCCGGCAACCGCATGCTCGAGCACCTCGCCGGCATCGTCACCTCCGCCCTGCAGGTCTCCGGTGGCTCCGGCAGCGGCTGCGAGCGGCCCGTCGAGACATCCGTGGGCCAGCACATGAGGGTCGTCGACGCCATCGGTTCCGGCGACGCCACCGCCGCCGAGTCCGCGATGCGCCAGCTCCTCGCCGCCCACGGCGAGACCGGCGGCCAGGGGGCCGGGGCGCCGGTGGACCACGTCGTCCCCGCGCCGCGCGAGCACTGAAGGCTCGTACCCGACCGCGTGCGGACCGTAAGCACCGCGCGGCCTCGTGCCCCGTACGCCCCTGCCGAGGGCGCGCCGTACGTACCGAAGGAGCGCAAGATCGCCGGATCCGGGGCATCGTCCGGATCCGGCGGAAGACTTTGAGAGGATTGCAGGGCATATGACGGGGAAGGGGTCGTTATGGGGTGTGACTCGGGCCACGCAGATTGGGCGTAACGCTCTCCCAGGAAGCGCGATGACGTAAGAGGTGATAGCCGAGGAGGGAATACGAGCGGCGTTCGTGGCGCTGTTCAACTCCCCGGTTGCCCCTGCGCCGTCGGTCCATCCCCACCGGCGGTCGTCGGCTCCGATCCACAGTGGACGGGGTCGGAAGCCGTTTCCATCGTTCCGAGAGGTTGTTCGTGTCGGCCAGCACATCCCGTACGCTCCCGCCGGAGATCGCCGAGTCCGAGTCTGTGATGGCGCTCATCGAGCGGGGAAAGGCAGATGGGCAGATCGCCGGCGATGACGTGCGTCGGGCCTTCGAGGCTGACCAGATTCCGCCAACCCAGTGGAAGAACGTTCTGCGCAGCCTCAACCAGATCCTCGACGAGGAGGGTGTGACGCTGATGGTCAGTGCCGCAGAGGCGCCCAAGCGCACCCGCAAGAGCGTCGCAGCGAAGAGTCCGGCGAAGCGCACCGCCACCAAGACCGTCGCGGCCAAGACCGCCACGGTGAAGAAGACCACCACCGCATCCGCCGCCACCACCGTGGCGGACCCGGTCATCGGTGAGTCCGAGTCCGAGCCTGTCAAGAAGGCCGCGGCGAAGAAGACGGCCGCCAAGAAGACGGTCGCGAAGAAGACCACGGCCAAGAAGGCCACCGCGAAGAAGACCGCGGCCAAGAAGGACGTCGACGACCTGCTCGAAGACGACCTGACCGAGGAGACCCCGGCGCCCGGCAAGGGCGAGCCCACCGACGCCGAGACCGCCGAGAACGCCGGCTTCGTCCTGTCTGACGAGGACGAGGACGACGCGCCCGCGCAGCAGGTCGCCGCCGCCGGCGCCACCGCCGACCCGGTCAAGGACTACCTCAAGCAGATCGGCAAGGTCCCGCTGCTCAACGCCGAGCAGGAGGTCGAGCTCGCCAAGCGCATCGAGGCGGGTCTGTTCGCCGAGGACAAGCTCGCCAACAGCGACAAGCTCGCACCGAAGCTCAAGCGCGAGCTGGAGATCATCGCCGAGGACGGCCGCCGGGCGAAGAACCACCTCCTGGAGGCCAACCTCCGTCTGGTCGTCTCCCTGGCCAAGCGGTACACCGGCCGCGGCATGCTCTTCCTGGACCTGATCCAGGAGGGCAACCTCGGTCTGATCCGTGCGGTCGAGAAGTTCGACTACACCAAGGGCTACAAGTTCTCGACCTACGCGACGTGGTGGATCCGCCAGGCCATCACCCGCGCCATGGCCGACCAGGCCCGCACGATCCGGATCCCCGTCCACATGGTCGAGGTCATCAACAAGCTGGCCCGCGTCCAGCGTCAGATGCTCCAGGACCTGGGCCGCGAGCCCACCCCGGAGGAGCTCGCCAAGGAACTGGACATGACCCCCGAGAAGGTCATCGAGGTCCAGAAGTACGGCCGCGAGCCCATCTCCCTGCACACCCCGCTGGGCGAGGACGGCGACAGCGAGTTCGGTGACCTCATCGAGGACTCCGAGGCCGTCGTCCCGGCCGACGCGGTCAGCTTCACGCTCCTGCAGGAGCAGCTGCACTCCGTGCTGGACACGCTCTCCGAGCGCGAGGCCGGCGTGGTGTCCATGCGTTTCGGCCTCACGGACGGCCAGCCCAAGACCCTCGACGAGATCGGCAAGGTCTACGGCGTCACCCGTGAGCGGATCCGCCAGATCGAGTCCAAGACCATGTCGAAGCTGCGCCACCCGTCGCGCTCCCAGGTGCTGCGCGACTACCTCGACTAGCCGAAGAGCTCCGACCGCGCCGCGAGCCCGGCCCTCCACCTGTGGGAGGGCCGGGCTCGCGGCCGTCCGGGTGCGGCGCGCCCCCGTTTGGGTCACGCTGGGTGGGCGACCACTGTCCCAGAGTCAGGAGTCCGTATGCGCCCCACCGTACGCGCCGCCCTAGGGGCCCTGGCGCTGATCCTCGCCGCGCCGGCCCCGGCGGCCGCAGACGACTCGGTGGTCGGGGGGAAGCCCGTCCACCGCTCCCAGAGCCCCTGGACGGTCGCCCTGGCCTCGCACCAGCGGTTCGGGAACGGGCGCTCCGGGCAGTTCTGCGGCGGAGTGCTGGTCGGGCACGCGACGGTGGTGACGGCAGCGCACTGCCTGGGCCGGGAAGTCCTGGGGCTGCCCTGGCAGGAGGTGAAGGACCTGCGGGTCGTCGTGGGGCGCAACAACCTCACCGGCAAGGACGGCGAGGAGATAAAAATCGCCAAGGTGTGGATCAATCCGAGCTACAACAGCTGGACCAACGAGGACGACATGGCCGTCATAACCCTCCAGAAGAAAGTCCCGAACGAACCCATTCCGATAGCCGGCCCCGAGGACAGCGTCTACGAGGCGGGCAACGCCGCCACTGTCTACGGGTGGGGCGACATGACGGGGGACGGAAGCTACGCGTCGCGACTGAGGTCGGCCAAGGTCAACGTCCTGCGTGACTCGGTGTGTGCGCGCGCCTACCCGGGCAGCGCGGACGGGACGTACAACGCGGCGTCGATGCTGTGTGCGGGGGAACCGAAGGGCGGGCGGGACGCCTGCCAGGGGGACAGTGGTGGGCCGCTGGTGGTGCAGGGGCGGCTGGTGGGGCTGGTGTCGTGGGGGACCGGTTGCGGGCGTCCGGGGAGCCCCGGTGTCTACACGAGGGCGTCCGCACTGCTCCCGGCGGTGCTGGCGCACGGTGCCGACTGAATGTGAGCGGGGACGCGGGAGGGCACGAGTACGGGCGGTCTCCCGGTCGTACCGGAAAGACCGCCCGCAGCACGGCGCTGGGCCGCTACTCGCTCGTCGTGGATGCGATGTGTCAGCGTTCCTCGTCGGACGCAGACTTCGGAGTGGTGGTGAGCCGCTCCGTCTCGTCCTGTATTTCCGCGGCGATCTTCTTGAGTTCTGGCTCGAACTTGCGGCCGTGGTGGGCGCAGAAGAGCAGTTCTCCGCCGGACATCAGGACGACGCGCAGGTATGCCTGGGCGCCGCAGCGGTCGCACCGGTCAGCGGCCGTCAGCGGGCTCGCGGGTGTCAGAACAGTAGTCACGTCGCCTCTTCTCTAGCTCGACGAGCTGTCGTACCAGGGTCAACATCCAACCAGGCCGAAAACGTTCCCGCTCGTGCCTTTTCCCCGAAAAAACTTTCCCGAGGGGGCCGGGTGTTGCCGGTGGCGGCGAATGAGCCGTATTGCGTGGTGGTCTGATTCACGTTGGTTGCTGGAGTCTGCCCTCCCGGCTGGCTTGCCGGTTGTTGTTGAGGACGTGCCCGGAGCCTAAATGGTTCATGCCTCGAAGGGAACGTGATGTGCACGTCACTCGTACGTCACCCCATCGAGCGATCGAACGCGTGAACGAAATTCTACTACCATGGTCACGCTCACGGGTGGCGTCACATCGGCTCTACTGGGCCTCGGTACCCTCTCACCGGCGACACCGCCACAACCGAGTCCGCGGAATGCGGACTGCCAGAAATTCAGCGAGGAGCGAACCGCGTGACCGCCGAGATGTCCGTGCCGTCCACCGCAGTGCTGACCGGGGCAGACCGGGACGGTTCCAACTACACCGCGCGGCACCTGCTCGTCCTCGAGGGCCTGGAAGCCGTCCGGAAGCGCCCCGGCATGTACATCGGCTCGACGGACAGTCGCGGCCTGATGCACTGCCTGTGGGAGATCATCGACAATTCCGTCGACGAGGCGCTCGGCGGCTACTGCGACCACATCGAGGTGATCCTCCACGACGACGGGTCCGTGGAGGTCCAGGACAACGGCCGCGGGATCCCTGTGGACGTCGAGCCCAAGACCGGGCTCAGCGGCGTCGAGGTCGTGATGACCAAGCTGCACGCCGGCGGAAAGTTCGGCGGTGGCTCGTACGCGGCCTCCGGCGGTCTGCACGGCGTCGGCGCCTCGGTGGTCAACGCGCTCTCCGCGCGGCTGGACGTTGAGGTCGACCGCAACAGCAAGACGCATGCGATCAGCTTCCGTCGCGGCGTCCCCGGCGCCTTCGCCAAGCCCGGCCCGGAGGCCCCGTTCGAGCCCGCCAACGGGCTGCGCAAGGGCAAGCGCATCCCCAAGACCAAGACCGGCACCAGGGTGCGCTACTGGGCCGACCGGCAGATCTTCCTCAAGGACGCCAGGCTCTCCCTGGAGACGCTGCACGCCCGCGCCCGCCAGACCGCCTTCCTGGTGCCGGGCCTGACCCTCGTCGTCCGGGACGAGCGCGGCATCGACGGCGCAGGGAAGACGGAGGAGACCTTCCGCTACGACGGCGGGATCAGCGAGTTCTGCGAGTACCTCGCGCAGGACAAGGCCGTCTGCGATGTCCTGCGGCTGACCGGCCACGGCACCTTCAAGGAGACCGTGCCCGTCCTCGACGAGCGCGGTCACATGACGCCCACCGAAGTCACCCGTGAACTGGGTGTCGACATCGCCCTCCGGTGGGGCACCGGCTACGACTCGACGATCAAGTCGTTCGTGAACATCATCGCCACCCCCAAGGGCGGCACCCATGTCGCCGGCTTCGAGCGCTCGGTGACCAAGACCGTCAACGAAGTGCTGCGGTCCAGCAAGCTGCTGCGCGTCGCCGAGGACGACGTCGTCAAGGACGACGCCACGGAGGGACTGACCGCCGTCGTCACGGTGCGGCTCGCAGAGCCGCAGTTCGAGGGCCAGACCAAGGAGGTGCTCGGTACCTCCGCCGCCTCCCGGATCGTCGCCCAGGTGGTCAGCAAGGAACTCAAGGCGTTCCTGACGTCCACCAAGAGGGACGCCAAGCAGCAGGCGCGCTCCGTACTGGAGAAGATCGTCGCCGCGGCCCGTACGCGCATCGCCGCCCGCCAGCACAAGGAGGCCCAGCGTCGGAAGACGGCACTGGAATCCTCCTCCCTGCCGGCCAAGCTCGCGGACTGCCGCAGCGACGACGTCGACCGCAGCGAGCTGTTCATCGTCGAGGGCGACTCGGCGCTGGGCACCGCCAAGCTGGCGCGGAACTCCGAGTTCCAGGCGCTGCTGCCGATCCGCGGCAAGATCCTCAACGTCCAGAAGTCGTCGGTCTCCGACATGCTCAAGAACGCCGAGTGCGGCGCCATCATCCAGGTCATAGGGGCGGGTTCGGGCCGCACGTTCGACATCGACGCGGCCCGCTACGGCAAGGTCATCTTCCTGGCCGACGCCGATGTCGACGGCGCACACATCCGGATTCTGCTGCTGACGCTCTTCCAGCGGTACATGCGGCCGATGGTCGAGCAGGGCCGGGTCTTCGCCGCCGTGCCGCCGCTGCACCGCATCGAGCTGACCAACCCCAAGAAGGGGCAGGACAAGTACATCTACACCTACTCGGACAACGAGCTGCGCCAGACGCTGCTGGAGCTTCAGCGCAAGAACGTCCGCTACAAGGACAGCATCCAGCGCTACAAGGGCCTGGGTGAGATGGACGCCGACCAGCTCGCCGAGACGACCATGGACCCGCGCCACCGCACCCTGCGCCGGATCAACATCAGCGACCTGGAGGCGGCGGAGAAGACCTTCGACCTCCTGATGGGCAACGAGGTCGCCCCCCGTAAGGAGTTCATCACCAACTCCGCGGCCACTCTGGACCGTTCGCGCATCGACACCTGAGCCGGCCCCAGGCCGTTACGGGCGTCTCTCCACCTGGGGGTGGAGAGACGCCCGTCGCCATTTCCACCCGCGGCCCACCCTGGCTCCGATCCGGGCCACGGGGCTCTCTCCGTAGCGTCTGGGGCATCGACATTCCCCCTTTCACGGAGGCTCGGGCCATGACCGGCTTGCTCAACATCGCCGTGCTCGTCGCGGTAGTCGCGTTCGTCTTCGCGCGGCAGTTCACCGCGCAGCGCGTCTCGTCGGAGGGCAGGATGTGGTGGCTGATACCGGTTGTCCTGGCCTTCCTGGCGCTGCGGCAGCCCGACCTCCTGGACCCCGTCCATCGTGCTGCCTCCGTGGTCCTGCTGGCCGCGACGATCCTGATCGGACTGGCGGGCGGCGCGGCATGGGCGTGGACCACCCGTCTCTGGACGGACGAGCAGGGCGCGATCTGGACCAAGGGAACCTGGGCGGCGGCCGGCGTGTGGCTCTGCGCCATGGCCTTGCGCCTGGGCCTCATGGGCGTCGCCGCCGCCCTTGGTGTTCACCAGAACAGCCAGTCGACGCTGCTGTCCGTAGCCGCCATGCTGCTCGCCCGTGCCGGTGTCACCGCCTGGCGGGCCCGGGGACTGCAGCCGACGTACCGTGTTCCTGTCGCGGGCTGAGGTCCTGCGCCACGCACCGAAAGGACCCGACGTGCCGCCGAACGCCTTGACGAGTTGGCCGCTGCGGGAGTCGCTCTCCAAGGAGGGCCTCAGCGAGACTCGTCTGCTGATCGGCCGAGGCGTCCGCGTCGTGGCGGTCGGCGGCTTGCTCTGGGCCACCTTCGGGAGCGGGACCTTCAGCGGTTGGGGACTGGCCGCCGCGGGTGCCGTGCTGGTCGTCACCGTGCTGGCGTTCCGGGGCTTCTTCCGCATGACACTGGAACGGCGTCTCTGGCCCTCCATCGGCCTGTTCGCCGTGCTGGAGGCGGCTGCCTTCGGCTTCTTCCTGGTGGGCGCCCGTGTACCGGCGATCGTCCTCTGGTGCGCCTGCGCCTTGACGGCGATGGAGCGGCTGCCTCTGGGCGCCGCGATGCCGTGCTCCGCCCTCGCACTCGGCGGCTTCGTCACGGTGAACCACGACAACTGGATGACCACCGCGGTGACTGCCGGAGGTCTGGCCCTCGCCGGCTACGTCGTGCGCCTGGATGCCGAGGCGCGCGGCAACGCACAGCGACTGCTGGCCCAGGAGCGCGCGGCCCGCAGTGCCGAGGCGGAAACCGCGGCGCTCGCCGAACGGGGCCGGATCGCCCGCGAGATCCACGATGTGCTCGCACACAGCCTCAGTGCCCAACTGGTGCATCTGGAGGCGGTTCGCCAATTGATCCAGCGCAGCAGTGATCTGGAGGCGGATCGCGAACAACTGCTGGAGCGGGTGGTGGCATGCCGTGGAATGGCGCGAGAAGGGCTTGACGGCACGCGTGAGGCTCTTTCCGCCCTGCGTGGGGAGATGGTCCCGGTCGACGACTTCCTGCGCCATCTGACGGCCGCTGAGGGCGCACAGCTGGACATCGTGGGGGAGCGGCGCACGCTGTCCGCCGAGGCGGGACTCGCGGTCCGGAGGGTTGCGCAAGAGGCGCTGACCAACGTACGCAAGCACGCCCCCGGTGCCCAGGTGCGCGTGCGGCTCGAGTACGCCGAGGGCAACGTGGATCTGGAGGTGCGCGACTCCGGTGGTCGTGGCACGCCGGGTGAGCTGGCGCAGAGCGGTTCCGGGTACGGTCTCCTCGGGATGCGGGAGCGCGCCGAACTCCTCGGCGGAACGCTGGAGTCCGCCCCCGACGAGGAGGGTTTCGTGGTGCGGTTGTGGGTGCCCGCATGACGGCGCGTACGACGAGGCGTGTGGTCGTGGCCGACGATCAGACGGTGGTGCGTGAGGGAATCGTGATGCTGCTGGGTCTGTTGCCGGGCATCGAGGTGGTCGGTTCGGCAGCCGACGGCGACGAGGCCGTCCGCCTGGTTGCCGAACTCGCCCCCGATGTCGTCCTGATGGACCTGCGGATGCCGCGCTGTGACGGAGTCGAGGCCACACGCCGCATCCGCGCGGAGCACCCCGGCACACAGGTCGTGGTGCTCACCACGTATGCCGATGACGACTCGCTCTTTCCCGCGCTGCAGGCGGGCGCTCACGGGTATCTCACCAAGGATGCCGACGGTGACGAGATCGTCCGCGCCATCGACGACGTGCTCTCGGGTGAGGCCGGCCTGTCACCGAAGATCCAACGCCGTCTGCTGGAGCGCATCGCCGAGCCCGCCGTAAGCCGGCCGCAACCCCCCGACGAGCCGCCGGACGGGCTCACGGCAAGGGAGTTGGAGGTTCTGCGTCTTGTCGCGTCAGGGCAGAGCAATCCGGAGATCGCCCGGACACTGCACGTCTCCACGGCGACGGTGAAGACCCACATCAACAATCTCTTCGCGAAGGCGGGACTCCGGGATCGGGCCCAGGCGATCCACTACGCCTACCGTCATGGGCTCGCGGAGCCTCCTGGCGCATCGGCGCGGTGATCCGCGAGGCCGGACGCTGCCCGCCAAGTCGGCGAAGGGCGTTGAGATTTCCCAGGAGGACCCGGAGGGCATGGCCTCGGGGCACGCTCAAGGCGAGGGCGAGGCATGAGCGGGCGCAGGCATGGCGGTTATCCACAGCCCGCGCGGTGGCGGGTTGTGTCTGCGTAGCCTCGCAGGGTCAGGTCCGAGGCCGGTCGTCCCGACCATCCCATGTCGGTTGGCGGCTGGAGCAGAGCGTCGCGCTCGGGCGTGCGAAAGACCGGTCGTTGTGCGCGCAAGGGCAGAGGGGGGAGCGGGCATGTGTGCTGCGGGAGGGGTTGCCGGGGCGTCGATCGTGGGCGTGCGGAGCAGCCGGAGTCGCGCCACCGCGCTGAGAGCTGCGGGGGCGGTGTTGAGTCTGGGGTTCGCTACCACGCTGGGGCTGGCGTTGGGGGTTGTGTTGGCTCGCGCTGTGGAATCCGGCGCCACACGGGTCGGTGGGACACGGAACTCCGATCGGAGCGGCGAAGCGGCGGAGCCGGATCCGCCTCCGGTGTCAGAACGGCGGACCAGCGGACGAGAAGGGCCGTCCAGCAGCGCCGTCCGTGAGCGTGGTGACGGAGGCGACCGCCATTCGCGACGGTGGACCGAGCGGCGCACCACAGCTGGCGGGCGACGGAGCACCATCGGTCCGCTCATCGACCACCACACACCACGCCCTCCCGTCGGCGTGCGCAACGGTGACGGTCCAACTGCGAGGGACATCAGCCATCGGACCACCGGCAGGCGCCCGTCCGTGCCCGTCCCCCGGTTCGGGCCGCATCGGGTCGGTCCCTACGACGTCGAGTGCGTCCGCGCGCCACTCCCGGATCAGCTCCCGGACCGCCAGGTCGGCGGCTTGGGCCGGCCGGTCCCACGTCGAGCGGCCCCGGCACTGGTCGAGCGCGACGAGTCCATGGCGCGCCGCTTCCACGACATCCTCGACGAGCTGAGCCGAGGCACGCCCGTAGGCGTAGCCGTACGGGAGGACGAAGAGAGTGGGGGAGAAGCGGTGACCGCCGATGTGCGTCACCTCCCAGGTCTCGGTGATGCCGGCAGCCAGCTGGGCGGCCAGCGGTCGTCCGAGGAGGGCGCAGCAGCGATCCCGTTTGCCGTTGGTGCACACAAGCACCACAGGGTCGCCGGTGTACGGCTCCCAGAGACCGAGGTGTTCGCCGGCTCCCGCGGCGGCGAAATCCAGGTCGAGCGCGGCTCCAGGGTCGGTGACGGTGGTGGTGCGGACCCAGGAGCGGCCGGGAGCGGTGTGCGCGAGGAACAGGCGGCGCCGGGGGGTGCCGTGGAAATCGGCGTGGCGTCCGGGGCGCCGGATGAGAGCGATGCGTACGCCAGTGCCGTCTGCCGAGGCCTCCAGGGCCCGGCCGATGTGCGGGTCGAAGTGGCTGTCTTCCAGCGCCCTGGCTCCCCACGGCCCGGCTTGCTCGATCAACAGCCAGGTCCGGGCGGTGGCTGCCGTCCCGGTCAGAGGTTCGGCCGCTTCGAGGGAAGCGCTGGCGCATCTGTTCACGAAGGCGAGCCTAACCCGGAGTGTCATGTCCGGAATGCCGGGAGGGCGGCTAGGCACGCAACGACGAGTGGTGGTGGTCGGTCGTGCCTCCGGTACAGCGGAGTCGGGCGTGGAGGCCGATGGGTGCGGCGCCGCTCGGCGAGGCGCAGGAGCAGGGGGCCGCGGCCAGCAGGGCCCAACGTGGGCAGGCAGAAGCGATGACGTCGGCGCGCAGGTATCGCGTGCCTCGGGTGTTGGGCGGGGCGGCCCTGGCCTGCCATAGGGCCAGAGCTTCGCGGTCAGCCTTGGTGTGATCTTGGTGTGATCCGTGGTGGGCATCGTTCGATGCGTGTGGTTGCTATCGGAGGCCGCGGCGCGCTTGAGCTGGGACACCGCCCCAGGTGAGAAGCGGGGCGGGGCATTACACGGGTGGTCCGTTACGATCGACAGCTCGTCCGCCGCTGGGCCGCGCGGCCCGCCACCCGCTCCATGGAGGCGTCCTCTTGGCCACGCAACAGATCCCGGTCGTCGTGCTCGCGGGCTTCCTGGGGTCGGGCAAGACCACCCTCCTCAACCACCTGCTGCGCGCCGGTGACGGCACTCGCATCGGCGCGATCGTCAATGACTTCGGCAGCATCGAGATCGATGCCATGACGGTCGCCGGGCAGGTCGACTCGATGGTCTCGCTCGGCAACGGGTGCCTGTGCTGTGCCGTCGACACCAGCGAACTGGACACCTATCTGGAACGGCTGGCCCGCCCTGCGGCCCGTATCGACGTGATCGTCATCGAGGCCAGTGGCCTGGCCGAGCCGCAGGAGCTCATCCGCATGATCCTCGCGAGCGAGAACGACCGCATCGTCTACGGCGGGCTGATCGAGGTCGTCGACGCGGCGGAGTTCGAGGACACGCGTGCCCGGCATCCGGAGCTGGACCGGCACGTGGGGATCGCCGACCTCGTAGTGCTCAACAAGGCCGACCGCCTCGGGGACGAGGCGCGCCGGGGACTCATCGGCACGCTTGCGGACCTTGCCCCCGGCAGGCCGGTGATCTGCACGGCGTACGGGCAGATCGACCCCGAGATGTTCTTCGACCGAGGGCCGGGAGGGGACCGTGACGCGGCGGTCCACCAGTTGTCGTTCGAAGACCTGTTGCGGGAGGCTTCTGCCAACGGAGCACCGGGGCAGGGATTCGTCGACGATGACGGTGACCACGACCATCAGGGCTGCCACGACTGCGATGGCGAGCACCCCGGTCACCTCCACGCCGCCTACGAGAGCGTCGAGTTCACGTCCGTCGAGCCGATGCATCCGCGCCGCCTGATGGAGTTCCTGGACAGCCGACCCGGCGGGCTCTATCGGATCAAGGGATTCGTCCACTTCGACGTGCCGGAGAGCCGCCAGAAGTTCATGCTGCACGCGGTCGGCAACTTTCTGCGCTTCTACCCCGAGCCCTGGCAGAAGGGCGAGGAACGCTGCACACAGCTGGTGATGATCGGTAGCGGCATCGACGCTCCGGCGCTGCGCAAGGAGCTGGAGAGCTGCCGGCAGACCGCCCCGGCGGAGGCGGATGAGAACAGCATGTGGGGCGTGCTGCGATACGTGCCTTCGCGGGAGGATTAAGGGCTGGCCGAGGCGGCAGGAGTGTGCCGTGCGCTCATCACAGGGTGGACCACGTGCCGTCAGGCGGTCCCGGGCCCGGGAATTGATGTCGTAGGCGCCGTCAGGCGCAGTCTGCCACCACCCGAGCCGCTTGCTGGCGCACACAACAGACGCCGCCGAGGCGGTTGTTCACCACCCGGGCGGCGTCTGGTGTGTGCGGTGTTGTCCTGCTGTCGTGGCTACACGGGACCGGCCAGTGACGACACCGGCTTGGCCAGTGCCACTCCGGAGCCGTCCCGGCGGGGGTCCGGATCCGGCAGCGGGACCGGTGCGCCCTTGGCGTCAGCGGCCCGCGCCGGCGCCGGGCCGGCCCAGGCCATCGTCAGGCAGTCCTCGCCTTTCAGGAACCGCTGACAGCGCACGCCACCGGTGGCCCGGCCCTTGCGCGGGTACTGGTCGAACGGAGTGAGCTTGGCCGTCGCCACCGAGTCGTCCAGCGTGCCGTGCGAGCCGGCGACCGTGAACACCACGGCGTCCACGGCCGGATCGACCGCCGCGAAGGCGAGCACCTTCGCGCCCTGGCCCAGTTTGATGCCCGCCATGCCGCCCGCCGGCCGCCCCTGCGGCCGTACCTGCGACGCCGGATACCGCAGCAGCTGCGCCTCGTCGGTGATGAAGACCAGGTCCTCCTCGCCGGTACGCAGCTCCGCCGCGCCCACGATGCGGTCGCCCTCCTTGAGGGTGATGACCTCCAACTCGTCCTTGTTGGACGGGTAGTCGGGCACCACCCGCTTGACGACGCCCTGTTCCGTGCCGAGCGCGAGTCCTGGCGAGGACTCGTCCAGCGTCGTCAGGCACACCAGCTGCTCGCCGTCCTCGAGGCTCAAGAACTCGGGGACCGGCGCACCACCGGCGACACTGGGCGTCGCGGAGTCCGGAAGCTGCGGCAGGTCGATCACCGTCAGCCGCAGCAGCCGCCCGAGGGACGTCACCGCGCCCACCTCGCCGCGGGCCGTCGCCGGCACCGCCGAGACGATCACATCGTGCTTGGCGCGCTTGGCGTCGGCGTCGAACGCCGTCTCCGCCGTGGTCGTACGCGCCAACAGGCCCGTGGAGGACAGCAGTACCCGGCACGGGTCGTCGGAGACCTCCAGCGGCACCGCGGCGACCGGGGCGCCCGCGGACTCCAGCAGGACCGTGCGGCGCGGCGTGCCGTACTTCTTCGCGACCGAGGCCAGCTCATTGGAGACCAGCTTGCGCAGTTCGGCGTCCGACTCCAGGATCCGGGTCAGCTCCGCGATCTCGGACTCCAGCCGGTCGCGCTCCGACTCCAGCTCGATCCGGTCGAACTTGGTCAGCCGGCGCAGCGGGGTGTCCAGGATGTACTGCGTCTGCACGTCGCTCAGTGAGAACCGGGTCATCAGGCGCTCCTTGGCCTGTGCGCTGTTCTCGCTGGACCGGATCAGGCGGATGACCTCGTCGATGTCCACGAGGGCCGTCAGCAGCCCCTCGACCAGGTGGAGCCGGTCGCGCCGCTTGGTGCGGCGGAACTCGCTGCGCCGGCGCACCACCTCGAAGCGGTGGTCGACGTAGACCTCCAGCAGTTCCTTGAGGCCGAGCGTCAGCGGCTGGCCGTCCACCAGGGCGACGTTGTTGATGCCGAAGGACTCTTCCATCGGCGTGAGCTTGTAGAGCTGCTCCAGTACGGCCTCCGGGTTGAAGCCGTTCTTCACCTCGATCACCAGGCGCAGGCCGTGCTCGCGGTCGGTGAGGTCCTTCACGTCCGCGATGCCCTGGAGCTTCTTGGCCCCCACCAGGTCCTTGATCTTGGAGATGACCTTCTCCGGGCCGACCGTGAAGGGGAGTTCGGTGACGACCAGGCCCTTGCGGCGGGCGGTGACGTTCTCCACCGAGACCGTGGCACGGATCTTGAACGTGCCGCGGCCCTTCTCGTACGCGTCCCGTACACCGTTCAGGCCCACGATCCGGCCGCCCGTCGGCAGGTCCGGCCCCGGGACGAAGCGCATCAGGCTGTCGAGGTCGGCGTTCGGGTGCTTGATCAGGTGGCGGGCCGCGGCGATCACTTCGCCGAGGTTGTGCGGCGGCATGTTCGTCGCCATACCGACGGCGATGCCGGACGATCCGTTGACGAGGAGGTTCGGATACGCGGCGGGGAGGGTGACCGGTTCCTGCTCCTGGCCGTCGTAGTTCGGCGTGAAGTCGACGGTGTCCTCGTCGATGGACTCCGTCATCAGGGACGTCGCGGACGCCATCCGGCACTCGGTGTACCGCATCGCGGCGGGCGGGTCGTCGTTGCCCAGGGAACCGAAGTTGCCGTGGCCGTCCACCAGGGGCAGCCGCATCGAGAACGGCTGCGCCATGCGCACCAGGGCGTCGTAGATCGACGCGTCGCCGTGCGGGTGGAGCTTGCCCATCACCTCGCCGACGACCCGGGCGCACTTCACATAGCTGCGGTCGGGCCGCAGGCTCATCTCGTTCATCTGGTAGAGGATGCGGCGGTGCACGGGCTTGAGACCGTCGCGGGCGTCCGGCAGGGCGCGGGAGTAGATGACCGAATACGCGTACTCGAGGAAGGAACCCTGCATCTCGTCGACGACGTCGATGTCGAGGATCCTCTCCTCGAAGTCGTCCGGAGGCGGGGTCTTCGTGCTGCGGCGGGCCATCGCGGCTGCGGCTCCTTCTGCTGCGTCTACTGCCGATGTGTGATCAACGCTGTTGGGTCAACGCTTCGGGCCAACGCCGGGGACCAACGTTGACCGCCCGGCCGGCGGACCGACCGGCGAGTCCGATGAGTCTGACGCGGACCATTGTGGACCGCCCCACTGACAACGCTCACCACGACTCCCCCCTTCGCGCCCCGCCGCGGGCCGCGGCGCACGTTCGGGCCCCCTTCCTCACGGGAACTTCGCCAGATGCCTGCGCGGTTGCATACAGTGACAGAACTTCCTCGCAAGCGGATCGAAGGGACGTACATGCCCATGGGTCACACGGCCACAGAACAAGCCGGCTCCGGCGGCCTGACAGCGACCGAGCACCGGCTGGCCAACGGCCTGCGCGTGGTGCTCTCCGAGGACCATCTGACGCCGGTGGCGGCCGTCTGCCTGTGGTACGACGTCGGCTCGCGCCACGAGGTCAAGGGCCGTACGGGCCTGGCTCACCTCTTCGAGCACCTGATGTTCCAGGGGTCCGCGCAGGTGAAGGGCAACGGCCACTTCGAGCTCGTCCAGGGCGCCGGCGGCTCGCTCAACGGGACCACCAGTTTCGAGCGCACCAACTACTTCGAGACCATGCCCGCCCATGAGCTGGAGCTCGCCCTCTGGCTGGAGGCGGACCGGATGGGCTCGCTGCTGGTCGCCCTCGACGAGGAGTCCCTGGAGAACCAGCGCGACGTCGTCAAGAACGAGCGTCGCCAGCGCTATGACAACGTCCCCTACGGCACGGCCTTCGAGAAGCTGACGGCCATGGCCTACCCCGAGGGGCACCCGTACCACCACACGCCCATCGGGTCGATGGCCGACCTCGACGCCGCCTCCCTGGAGGACGCGCGGGCCTTCTTCCGGACGTACTACGCGCCCAACAACGCGGTCCTGTCCATCGTGGGCGACATCGACCCCGAGCAGACGCTGGCCTGGGTGGAGAAGTACTTCGGTTCCATCCCGTCGCACGACGGCAAGCAGCCGCCGCGCGACGGCAGCCTGCCGGAGACCATCGGCGACCAGCTCCGCACCGTCGTCGAGGAGGACGTCCCCTCGCGGGCCCTGATGGCCGCCTACCGCCTCCCGCAGGACGGTTCCCGCGAGGCCGACGCCGCCGATCTCGCGCTCACCATCCTGGGCGGCGGCGAGTCCTCGCGCCTGTACAACCGCCTGGTGCGGCGCGACCGGAGCGCGGTCGCCGCCGGCTTCGGCCTGCTGCGGTTGGCCGGCGCGCCCTCGCTGGGCTGGCTGGACGTGAAGACGTCCGGCGGCACGGAGGTGCCCGCCATCGAGGCCGCCGTCGACGAGGAGTTGGCCCGCTTCGCCGAAGAGGGCCCGACCCCCGAGGAGATGGAGCGGGCCCAGGCCCAGTTGGAGCGCGAATGGCTGGACCGGCTCGCCACGGTCAGCGGCCGAGCCGACGAACTGTGCCGCTTCGCCGTCCTGTTCGGCGACCCGCAGCTCGCGCTGACCGCCGTCCAGCGCGTCCTGGAGATCAGCCCGCTGGAGGTGCAGGCGGTCGCCAAGGCCCGGCTGCGCCCCGACAACCGCGCCGTGCTCGTCTACGAGCCCACCGCGAACACCGACGCCGCCGGCACCGAGGAAGAGGAGGCGGCCAAGTGACCGACGCCACCACCCCCGCAGACGCCCCCGTGAGCACCATGGAGTTCCACCCGCAGCCCCGGGGCGGCGCTCCCAAGCCGTGGGCCTTCCCCGCGCCCGAGCGCAGCCGGCTGGCGAACGGTCTGACCCTGCTGACCAGCCACCGCCCCGGCCAGCAGGTCGTCGCGGTGGAGATCAACCTCGTCGCGCCCCTGGAGGCCGAGCCCGAGGGCCTCGACGGCGTCGCCACGATCATGGCCCGCGCGCTGTCCGAGGGCACCGACAAGCACACCGCCGAGGAGTTCGCCGCCGAGCTGGAGCGCTGCGGCGCCACCCTGGACGCGCACGCCGACCACCCCGGTGTACGGGTCGCCCTGGAGGTCCCCGCCTCCCGGTTGCCGCGCGCCCTCGGCCTGCTCGCCGACGCGCTGCGCGCCCCGGCCTTCCCGGACAGCGAGATCGAGCGGCTGGTCCGCAACCGCCTCGACGAGATCCCGCACGAGCTGGCCAACCCGGCCCGGCGCGCCGCGATGGCGCTCTCCAAGGAGCTGTTCCCGGCCACCTCACGGATGTCGCGGCCCCGTCAGGGCACCGAGGAGACGGTCGCCCGGATCGACGCGACCGCCGTCCGCGCCTTCTACGACGCCCATGTCCGCCCCGCCACCGGCACCGCCGTCGTCGTCGGCGACTTCACCGGCGTCGACCTGGCCGCGGCGCTGGCCGACACCCTCGGCGCCTGGACGGGCTCCACCGCCGAACCGCGGCAGCCCTCCCCGGTGGTCGCCGACGACACCGGCCGCGTGGTGATCGTCGACCGTCCCGGTGCCGTCCAGACGCAACTGCTCATCGGGCGGATCGGTGCCGACCGGCACGACCAGGTATGGCCCGCCCAGGTGCTCGGCACGTACTGCCTGGGCGGCACCCTCACCTCCCGTCTGGACCGGGTGCTGCGCGAGGAGAAGGGCTACACCTACGGGGTGCGCTCCTTCGGGCAGGTACTGCGCTCCAGCGCCCCGTCCTCCCCGGAGGGGGCCACCGGCGCCGCCCTGCTCGCCATCAGCGGGTCGGTGGACACCGCGTCCACCGGGCCGGCGCTCCAGGACCTGTGGACGGTGCTGCGGACCCTCGCGGCGGAGGGGCTGACGGACGCCGAGCGCGACGTGGCGGTGCAGAACCTCGTCGGTGTCGCACCGCTGAAGTACGAGACCGCCGCCGCGGTCGCCGGCACGCTGGCCGACCAGGTGGAGCAGCAGCTCCCGGACGACTACCAGGCGCAGTTGTACGTCCGGCTCGCGGAGACCGGCACCGTCGAGGCGACCGCCGCGGTCGTCAACGCCTTCCCGGTGGACCGGCTGGTGACGGTCCTGGTGGGTGACGCGGCGCAGATCGCCGAGCCCGTCAAGGCGTTGGGCATCGGCGAGGTGACGGTCGTCAGCAGCTGACCCCCGGTGTGACGGGCCCTCACCCGACGGCCCGTCATCTGTCGACAAAGCGGCTCCCGTGGCGGGCACTTGCCACGGGAGCCGCTTCGCGTGCACGCCATGTCACCCTGTGCCCGCGGCGGGAACGGCCGGTGGGAACCGTGCTGCGCGGACGGTCGAGGATGCCCGGCCGGTTGTGCCGGTTGCCCGATTCGCGTGTGGCGTGGCGCACAAAAATCCGGTTCTGTTTGCCGATCGAAAGTTGTCCCGATTAGCGTCGGTCCGGCTGTTCGTCACAACTCCGCCACACCAGTGGCACCGGACAGCCATCGCCGAGTCCCCGTACGGCGCGAGCCAGGGGAGCCGGGGACCCACATGTCCCTTGGGGTGAATCGGGCGCCTCCCCGGAGGAACCCGTAGGAGACCTTCCTGCTCCGAACCCGTCAGCTAACCCGGTAGGCGAGAGGGAAGGAAAGGACCAGCCGCCACATGGCGTTCACCCGTGCCACCGGGAAGCACCGCCGCGCGAGCCGTACCGCTCGCACCACCCGCAACCTCGCCGGCATAGCCACCCTGGCCGCCTCCGGTGTCGTCGCCTCCGTGGCGTCGCCCGCGCTGGCCGCCACGGACGAGCCCGCTCTCCACGACACCGGCCTCCGGCAGGCCGTCGTGATGGGTGACGAACTCGCCGTCCGGATCGAGGCCCAGGCGGACGCGCAGCAGGCCGCTGCCGAGGCCGCGGCGGCCAAGGCGAAGGCCGAAGCCGAGGCCGCCCGGCGGGCCGAGGCGGCGAAGAAGAAGGCCGACGAGGAGCGCGCGGCCAAGGTGCGCGCCGCCCGCGAGGCCGAGCGCAAGCGCCTCAACACCTTCGTCGCTCCGGTGACCGGCTCCTACGTCTCCACCGCCTACAAGGCGTCCAGCGGCCTGTGGTCCTCGGGCAGCCACACCGGCATCGACTTCCACGCCGCCTACGGCACTTCCGTTCACGCGGTCGGTTCGGGCACCGTCGTCGAGGCCGGCTGGGGCGGCGCGTACGGCAACAACGTCGTGATCAAGATGAACGACGGTACGTACACCCAATACGGTCACCTTTCGTCGATCGGGGTGACGGTCGGACAGACGGTCACCCCCGGGCAGCAGATCGCCCTCTCCGGCAACACCGGCAACACCACCGGTCCGCACCTCCACTTCGAGGCGCGGACCGGTCCCGACTACGGCTCGGACATCGACCCGGTCGCCTACCTCCGCGCGCACGGCGTCACCGTCTGACCCACCCGGACCCCGCCGCAGCACCGTCCCCCGGAGCCCCGTCCCGCCACACCGGCAGGCCGGGGCTCCGTCGTCTCCCGGAAAAGGCCGGCACGGGGGCGTGTACCGACTCCCACGCATCGGCCGAAAAGCTTCGGTGAATTCACGAGATCCCGAGGGAGAATTCCCAACGGTCGAATAAAGTCAGGGAATGTCGCCGCAGGGGCGGCGGTCCCGGTGATTACGGCGGAGGCACTGACGATGCGAGGCCATATTTCCGCGCATGCGGTGTGCACGGCGATTCGCGACGATATCGTCGCCGGTGCACTGGCGCCGGGCAGCCGACTGATCGAGGACATTCTCGCCGCGCGGTACGGCGTATCCAGGGTCCCGGTGCGGGAAGCGCTGCGCACCCTCCAGTCCGAGGGCTTCGTCACCACCCGCCATCACGCGGGCGCCTGCGTCGCCGAACTCACCGAGCAGGAGGCCGCCGACCTCCTCGACCTCCGTGCCCTCGTGGAGCCGCTGGGCGCTGCCCGCGCGGCCGCCCGCCGCACCTCCGCCCATCTGAAGGTGCTGCGCGGCCTGGTGCGGCTCGGTCGTGAGCGGGCCCGGCACGGCCATGCCGCCGACCTGCGGCAACTGGACGGCTGGTTCCACGAAACGCTCGCCCAGGCGGCCGGCAGCCCCAGCCTCACGGCACTCCTCACCCAGCTGCGGCGCAAGATCGAGTGGATGTACGTCATGGAGCCACCGTCCCGGGTCACCGCATCGTGGGACGAGCACGGTGCCGTGCTTGACGCGGTGGCCAGGGGTGACGCGGAACGGGCGCGCGCCCTCATGGCGGCGCACATCGAGCGGTCGCTTCCCGTGTACCGGCTGCGGCGCGCCGCTCCCGGTGTGAGGGACCCGAAACGCCCCGTCAACACGGCGCGCGCCCGGGCTTAACAATGGCCCCGTATAAAAAGGGACGGGAAAGGGAATTGCTTCCATGGGGGGAGAGTGGCGGGAAGGCGAGGGGGCGAAGGCGGGGGAGGCTCGTATTTCGCGCTTCGCGCTCTGTGATCCCCACTCTTTCCTTGTCCCCCATTCCGTGGTCCCGCTCTGAGGAATGTACAGGGGTGCGGATTCTGGCTGCCGATGCCGGGATTTCCCGCGCGGAGCTGCACCGGGAAATCCCGCTTCGCTGCGAGGAAAACAGTCGTGCGGCCTTTCCGGGCTCGTGTCTAATGTCCCGGTGGCTTCTTCCCCTTCTCCCCGCGAGCTTCCGGACGTCACCGGGACGCCGGTCGAAGAGTCCGCTGCCGGGCGCGACACCGAGGACGCCCCGGAGGGACAGCGCCCCCGTGACACCGCCCCAGTGAAACGACCCCGCCGCGGCACCGGGTCGTCCCGGTCACCGCGGCGGGGCCGCGTCAGCAGAGGTGGGGAGAAGGGCACCCGGCCCCGAAGCTCCTCAGACGGTCTCGGGGAGCTCCTCGAGACCCTCCGCGACCAGCTTCGCCAGGCGGTCGAGCGCGGCCTCGGCGCCCTCGGCGTCGGAGGCCAGCACGATCTCCTCGCCCCCCTGGGCACCGAGGCCCAGGACCGCGAGCATGGAGGCGGCGTTGACGGGGTTGCCGTCCGCCTTGGAGATCGTCATCGGGACACCGGAGGCGGTGGCCGCTCGGACGAAGATCGACGCGGGGCGGGCGTGCAGGCCCTCGGCCCAACCGACATTGACGCGGCGCTCAGCCATGGTGTTGCCCTTCAAAGTCGTGACTGTTGTCTAGACCATTCTGGCATGCGGCCCGGAGTGGTCCCGAAGCCCTCCGGCCCGGACTCCCGGCCGGCCCGCCCGGACCCCCTTCCGGGCCCTTGCTCCCGGGGCGAGGCCCGGGAAATCGAGCGTACGCACGCCGAGCCGGTTGTCGGTGCCCCGCCGTACTCTGTCCGCATGGAGACGCCGCCGGACCACGCGTACCCGACCCACTGGGAAGCCGACGTGGTCCTGCGCGACGGCGGCACGGCACGCATCCGGCCCATCACGCCCGACGACGCCGAGCGGCTGGTCTCCTTCTACGAGCAGGTCTCGGACGAGTCGAAGTACTACCGCTTCTTCGCCCCGTATCCCCGCCTGTCCGACCGCGACGTCCATCGGTTCACCCACCACGACTACGTCGACCGGGTCGGCCTGGCCGCCACGGTGGGCGGCGAGTTCATCGCCACCGTCCGCTACGACCGCATCGACGACCGCGGGCTGCCCGCCAAGAGCCGCGAGCACGACCAGGCCGAGGTCGCCTTTCTCGTCCAGGACGCCCACCAAGGCCGCGGGGTCGCCTCCGCCCTCCTGGAGCACATCGCCGCGGTCGCCCGTGAACGGGGCATCCGCCGGTTCGCCGCCGAGGTGCTGCCCGCCAACACCAAGATGATCAAGGTGTTCACGGATGCCGGCTACACCCAGAAGCGCACCTTCGAGGACGGAGTCGTCCGCCTGGAGTTCGGCCTCGAACCAACCGAGCAGTCCATGGCCGTGATGCGCGGTCGCGAGCAGCGCGCCGAGGCCCGCTCCGTCCAGCGGCTGCTCGCCCCCGGCGCGATCGCCGTCATCGGCACCGGCCGCGCCCCGGGCGGCCTCGGCCGCACCACACTGCGCAATGTGCTCGACGCCGGCTTCACCGGCCGCGTGCACGCCGTCAACCACGCCTTCCCCGAGGACCTGCGCCGCCTGGAGCCCGAGGGCGTCCCCGCCGTCCGTTCGCTGCGCGAGATCCCCGACCCCGTCGACCTGGCGGTCATCGCCGTCCCCGCGGCCGTCGTCCCCGACGTCGTCCGCGACTGCGGCGAACACGGCGTCCCGGGGGTGCTGGTCCTCTCCTCCGGGTACGCCGAGTCCGGCCCCGAGGGCCGCCAGCGACAGCGCGCGCTGCTCCGCCAGGTCCGCTCGTACGGCATGCGCCTCATCGGCCCCAACGCCTTCGGTCTGCTCAACACCGCCCCCGACGTCCGGCTGAACGCCTCGCTCGCCCCCCGGATGCCCGGCGCCGGCCGCATCGGCCTGTTCACCCAGTCCGGAGCGATCGGCATCGGCCTGCTCAGCGGACTGCACGAGCGCGGCCCCGGTGACGGCGGCATCGCCGGCATCTCCACCTTCGTCTCGGCCGGCAATCGTGCCGACGTCTCCGGGAACGACCTCCTCCAGTTCTGGTACGACGACCCGCACACCGACGTCGCCATCCTCTACCTGGAGTCCATCGGCAACCCACGGAAGTTCACCCGGCTCGCCCGCCGCACCGCCGCCGTCAAGCCCGTGGTCGTCGCCAAAGGCGCCCGGCACCACGGCGCCGCCCCCATGGGCCACGCCGTGCCCACCGTCCGCGTCCCCGACAGCACCGTCGCCGCCCTGATGCGCCAGGCCGGCGTGATCCGCGTCGAGACCGTCACCGAGCTGATCGACGCCGGGCTCCTGCTGGCCTCCCAGCCGCTGCCGACCGGCCCGCGCGTCGCCATCCTGGGCAACTCCGAATCGCTGGCCCTGCTTGCCTACGACGCCTGCCTCACCGAGGGGCTCCGCCCGCAGCGCCCCCATGTCCTGCCCTCCGACGCGACCCCGGACGACTTCCGCGCCGCCCTGGCCGAGGCGCTCGCCGGCGACGGCTGGGACGCCGTCGTCGTCACCGCCATCCCGTGGGTGGGGGAGGAGGGCACCGCCGGCCCGGGCGGGGGCGAGGGCATCGCACTCGCCGACGCCCTGCGCGCCGCGGTCGCCGCCGACCCGGGCAAACCGGTCACCGTCGTCCACCTCGCCATGGACGACCTGGCCGAGACGCTCGCCGCCCCGCCCGAGCCCAACGCGCCGCACGCATCCCAGGAACCGGCCACCCCGGCCCCCGGCCCGGTCCCTGACGCCTCGGGACGCACCCCCGCAGGGCCGCCCCATGAGCACGCCCCGGACCGGGCGTCCGCCCCGGAAGCCCGCCAGACCGCCGCCCCCGAGGCCCCACCCGGCCCCCGCCCCGTCCTCATCCCCGCCTACCCCGCCGCCGAGCGCGCCGTCCGCGCCCTCGCCGAGGCCGTCCGGTACGCCGCCTGGCGCCGCACGGCCGCCGAACCAGGCCGGGTACCCGAATACGACGACATCGAGGAGACGGCCGCCGGCACCGACATCGAGCGGCTCCTCGACCGGCTCACCAGGGAGGTCGCCCCCGGCCGCTCCGTCGCACTGCCGCCCGCCGACGCCGAGGCGCTGCTCGCCCGCTACGGCATCCCCATCCGCCCCGCCCTCCCGGCCCCCGACCCGGACGCCGCCGTCCGCGCCGCCGCCCGGCTCGGCTACCCGGTCGCCCTCAAGGCCACCGCCCCCCACCTGCGGCACCGTGCCGACCTCGGCGGCGTCCGCCTCGACATCGCCGGCGAGGCCGAACTCCGCCGCACCTACACCGAATTGACCGACTTCCTCGGCTCCCCCGAGGAGCTGCGGCCGGTCGTCCAGGCGATGGTGCCGCGCGGCGTCGACACCGTCGTCCGCGCCGCCATCGACCCCTCCGCCGGCGCGGTGCTCTCCTTCGGGCTGGCCGGCGCGCCCTCCCAGTTGCTCGGCGACATGGCCCACCGTCTGATTCCGGCCACCGACCGCGAGGTCACCGAGCAGATCCGGTCGATCCGCAGCGCCCCGCTCCTCTTCGGCTGGCGCGGCTCCCAGCCCGTGGACACCGCCGCCCTGGAGGAGCTCCTGCTGCGGGTCTCCCGGCTCGTCGACGACCACCCCGAGGTGGTCGCGGTGGACCTCGAACCGGTCGTCGTCGCCCCGCGCGGCCTGGCCGTCCTCGATGCCTCCGTCCGGCTCGCCAGACCGCCGGCCACCACCGACCTCGGCCCCCGCCGGCTGCCCGTCTACTGAGGCTCTCGCGGCCCGGTACGCCCCGTAAGATGGACTCCATGGCTAAGACCGGTACGACGACCCAGGGGCTGCGCGCGGCGATCGAGCGCAGTGGCTATTACCCGACGCTCGTGGCCGAGGCGGTGCAGGCCGCGGTCGGCGGCGAGCCGGTGGTGTCGTACCTCGTCCACCAGGAGACGACCTTCGACGCCAACGAGGTCCGCCGCCACGTCACGGTCCTGGTCCTCACCGGCACCCGCTTCATCGTCAGCCACACCGACGAGCAGGCCGCCGACGCCACCTCCCCGTCCCCGTACGCCACCACCTCCACGGAGTCCGTCAAGCTCGGCCGGATCTCGTCCGTGGTGCTCAGCCGCGTCGTCGCCAACCCCGAGTCCTACACCCCCGGCCAGCTGCCCCGCGAGGTCGTCCTCACCATCGGCTGGGGCGCGGTCGCGCGGCTCGACCTGGAGCCGGCCAGCTGCGGCGACCCCAACTGCGACGCCGACCACGGCTACACCGGTTCGTCCACCGCCGACGACCTCTCCCTCCGGGTCAGCGAGGCCGGCGACGGCCCGGACTCGGTGCGCGAGACCCTCGCCTTCGCCCAGGCGCTCTCCGAGGCCACCGTGGCCACCAGCACCCGCTGATGGCCCACACCGCACCCGTCTGGCCGGAACCGGAACCGCTCGACCCGCTCACCGCCCCGGTGCCGCGCTACGGCACCGGCTCGCTCGCCGACCTGCTGCCCGCCATCACCGCGGGCCAGGGCCTGCCCGGCGTCACCACGAGCATGGAGCTGACCCCCGCCGACCGCGCCTGCGTCTTCCTGATCGACGGCCTCGGCTGGGAGCTGCTGCGCGCCCACCCGGGGGAGGCGCCGTTCCTCACCTCCCTCCTGGACACCTCGTTCAACGGCACCGGTCAGCCGCTCACCGCCGGCTTCCCCGCCACCACCGCCACCTCCCTCGCCTCGGTCGGCACCGGTCTGCCGCCGGGCGCCCACGGCCTGCCCGGCTACACCTGCGAGGACCCGGCCACCGGCGCGCTGATGAACCAGCTGCGCTGGCGCCCCTGGACCGATCCGCACGTCTGGCAGCCCTACCCCACGGTCTTCCGGCTCGCCGACGCCGCAGGCATCCACACCTGCCAGGTCTCCGCGCCGGACTTCGCACAGACCCCGCTGACCCGGATCGCACTCAGCGGCGGCACCTTCCACGGCCGGCTCTCCGGCGAGGAACGGATGGACCTCGCCGCCGGACAACTCGCCGCCGGCGACCGCTCGCTGGTCTACACCTACTACTCCGAGGTCGACGGCAAGGGCCACCGCTACGGCGTCGACTCCGACGCCTGGCGCGGCCAACTGCTCTACGTGGACCGGCTCGCCCAGCGGCTCGCCGAACAACTCCCGCCGCGCAGTGCCCTGTACATCACCGCCGACCACGGCATGATCGACATCCCCTTCGACCCCGACTCCCGGATCGACTTCGACGAGGACTGGGAACTGCGCGCCGGCGTACGCCTGTTGGGCGGCGAGGGCCGGGCCCGGCACGTGTACGCCCACCCGGGCGCGGCCGCCGACGTGCTCGCCGTGTGGCGCGAGGTGGTCGGCGACCAGATGTGGGTCGCCGGCCGCGAAGAGGCCATCGCCGCGGGCTGGTTCGGGCCGCACGTCGACGACCGCGTCCGCGCCCGGATCGGCGACGTGGTCGCCGCAGCCCACGCCGACATGGCGATCATCGCGAGCGAGCGGGAGCCGGGGGAGTCGCAGATGGTCGGCCTGCACGGTTCCATGACCCCGGTGGAGCAGCTGGTGCCGCTCCTCGAGGTCCGCACCTGACCCGTACCGCACCTGTACCGCCCCACCTCCGCACGCCCCGTCCTTGCCAGACCCGCACGGTCCCTCCCGTAACGAGCCCGAAAGGCCCGCCACCCCCCATGCCCGAGCTGGTGTTCTTCTCCGGAACGATGGACTGCGGAAAGTCGACACTGGCGCTGCAGATCGAGCACAACCGCTCGGCCCGCGGCCTGCAGGGCCTGATCTACAGTCGCAATGACCGGGCCGGCCGCGGCAAGCTCTCCTCCCGCCTGGGCCTGGTCACCGAGGCCGTCGAGGCGGGGGACGACCTGGACTTCTACGTCCATGTCGTCGACCGCCTCAGTTCCGGCGGCCGGGTCGACTACATCATCGTCGACGAGGCGCAGTTCCTCGGCCCCGACCAGATAGACCAGCTCGCCCGGGTCGTCGACGACCTCGGGCTGGACGTCTTCGCGTTCGGCATCACCACCGACTTCCGCACCAAGCTCTTCCCCGGCTCCCAGCGGCTGATCGAACTCGCCGACCGCATCGAGGTGATGAAGGTGGAGGCGCTGTGCTGGTGCGGTGCCCGCGCCACCCACAACGCCCGTACGGTCGACGGCCGGATGGTCGTCGAGGGCGCGCAGGTCGTCGTCGGTGACGTGCGCGGCGAGGCCACCGGCGAGGTGCCGGACCGGCCGGCGGAGGTCGGCTACGAGGTGCTGTGCCGGCGCCACCACCGCCGTCGGCAGACCGCGGCGACCGCCCACGCGGCCGCGCTCTCCCCGGACGTCCTGCCGGTCGACGCGCCGCGCTAGCCGCGCCGCTCCGCCACGGCGCGTGGCACGCCTCAGCGCCGCTGGATGAGGGTGAAGACCGCGCCGTCGTTGTCGGCGACCGTCGCCAGCCGGCCGTGCGCCGAGTCCCGCGCCGGCCGCAGCACACGGCCGCCCAGTTCGACGACCCGGCGGGCGGCGGCGTCGGTGTCGGACACGGCGAAGTACGTCATCCAGTGCGGCCCGCGGTCGCGCGGCAGCGCGTTGCCGACGCCGTGGATGCCGGCGACCGGCTTGCCCTTGATGTGCAGCGTCAGGTAGTCGAAGTCCGCGGAGACCACGGCCTCGGACTCGAAGCCGAAGACATGCTCGTAGAACGGGGCGACGGAGTCGGTCTCCTGGGTGACCAGTTCGTTCCACACCGGGGTGCCCGGCTCGCCGCTGACCGCCGTGCCCAGCATCGTCCGGCCCTGCCAGACGCCGAAGACGGCGCCCTGCGGGTCGGAGGCGACCGCCATCCGGCCGGCGTCGTCGGCGTCCAGCGGGCCCACGCCCACGGTGCCGCCGCAGGCGCGGATCTGCTCGGCGGTCACATCCGCGTCGTCGCTGGCCAGATAGGTGGTCCAGGCGACCGGGAGGTGCCGGTCGGCCGCCAGTTCACCGACGCCGGCCACCTCCAGGCCGTCGAGGAAGGCGCGGGCGTACGGACCGAAGTGCTGCGGGCCCGGGCGGAACTCCCAGCCGAAGAGCGCGCCGTAGAACTCCTGCGTCGCGGGCAGGTTGTGCGCCAGGAGGCTCACCCAGCAGGGCGCACCGGGCATCCGCCGGGCTGCTGCCTCGGTCGTCATCGTCACACTCTCCTCGGAGCATCGGGGTGCTGGCCATGGGTACGGGCGCGGGTCCCGAGCAGATGCTCGCACCCTGTCACCGGGTGTGCGTCCCGGCCGCGCCGTCCACGGCGCGTTCGCGAGGGAGAATGCCCGTTTTGACGTTTCCCTTCTGTTTCGGCGGTGTGACGAGGCCGTACAACTCCGTCATACGGAGGGTGGACGACCGCCTTCCGTACGTAGTCATCGCTACGCAAGGATGAGTCCCATGAATGCCATCATCACCGCTACCGAACTCGCGAGCGAGTTGGCCGGCCCCGGCGCTCCGCTGCTGCTGGACGTGCGCTACCAGCTCGGCGGCCCGCCCGGCCGCCCCCAGTACGAGGCCGGCCACCTGCCCGGCGCGGTCTATGTCGACCTCGACGCCGAACTCGCCGGCCCGCCCGGCGTGGCGGGCCGGCACCCGCTCCCCGACCTCGCCGTCTTCACCGCCGCGATGCGAGCTGCCGGCGTCGGTGCCGGCCGCCCGGTGGTCACCTACGACGGCGGCCAGGGCTGGGCCGCCGCCCGCGCGTGGTGGCTGCTGCGCTGGGCGGGTCACCCGGACGTGCGGGTCCTCGACGGCGGACTTGCCGCCTGGCAGGCATCCGGCGGCGCCATGAGTATCGACAAAGTGACTCCGCCGGCCGGTGACTTCACCCCCGCGCCCGGCGCGATGCCGCTGCTCACCGCCGACGACGCGGCCGACCTGGCCCGCCGCGGCGTCCTCCTGGACGCGCGGGCGGGCGAGCGCTACCGCGGCGAGACCGAACCCATCGACCCGGTTGCCGGTCACATCCCCGGCGCGGTGTCCGCCCCCACGACCGAGAACGTCGCCGACGGCAGCACCGTCTTCCGCCCCGCCGCCGAACTGGCCAAGCGGTTCACGTCCCTGGGGGCCACCGCCGACACCGAGGTCGGCGTCTACTGCGGCTCCGGCGTCTCCGCCGCCCAGCAGGTCCTCGCCCTCGCCGTCGCCGGGATCCCCGCGGCGCTGTACGTCGGCTCCTGGAGCGAATGGTGCGCCGACCCCTCCCGCCCCATCGCCACCGGCTCCCAGCCCGGCTGAGCGGCCGCTGAGGCCCGCGACGGGCCAAAACCAACGGCTCCGCCCACCCCCTGTACGCAGGGAGAGGACGGAGCCGTCACACGCAACAGGGCCGGAGGGCCGGCCGCTCCGGGCTATTCCGGCTTCTTCCTCCGGGTGCCGAAGACGATCTCGTCCCAACTGGGCACAGCGGCCCGGCGCCCTGGGCGCACCCCGTCCGCCTCGGCCTGCCGGTCCGTCGTCCCCGTCAGCCGGTCGCGGTGCCCGGCGACCGCCCGCGGCATCAGCACGTCGGCGTACGCCGAACCCGCGCCCGCGCTCGCCGCCGGAGCCGGCGGCTCCTCGACCTCGGTCTGCTCCGCCTCGTCCTGCTGCGGCGCCTTGGCGCTGTCCGGCACGACCATGTCGCCCCGGAAACTGGGCACGGCCTCCAGCAGGCTCGTCAGCGAGTCGCGCTCCCGTTCACCGGTGGCCTCCTCGCTGCGCCCGTCCCGCTCCCGGTCCTCGCCGGACCGCTCGGGGGTCTGGCGGTCCAGGGTGCGGTCCAGCGGCCGGTCGCGCGGCAGCCGGGCGATCCGGGGCACGAACGGGAAGCTCGGCTCGGGGGTGTCGTCGGCTTCGCCGATCAGCGCCCGGGCCTCGTCGTCCACCGCCTGCACCAGCCGGCGCGGCGGGTCGTACGTCCAGGTCGCCGACCGCGGTTCACCCGCGACGCGGTAGACGAGCAGCACCTCCCAGGTGCCGTCGTCCCGGCGCCAGGAGTCCCACTGGGCACTGTCCTTGTCGGCGCCGCGCAGCAGCAGCCGCTCGGCGACCGCCTCGCCCAGCTGCGGACCGGTGTTCTCTCCGGGGCGGCGTACGGGGGTCTTGCGGGCCCGCTCGGCCATGAACGCCCGCTCGGCGAGCACCGGCCCCTCGAAGCGGCGCACCCGGTCCACGGGGATGCCGGCGAGTTGGGCGACCTCCTCGGCGGAGGCACCGGCTCGTATCCGCGCCTGGATGTCCCGGGGGCGCAGATGGCTCTCGACCTCGATCTCGATCTGGCCCAGCCGCGCTCTGTCGTTGCGGATGGCGGCGCGCAGCCGCTCGTCGATCGGAAGCGTGTACTCGGTGCTGTCCGCAGCCTTGAGCACCAGCCGTGTGCCGTCGTTGGAGACGGCCACGACACGCAGTTCGGGCATGGGGACCTCCCGGGTGGTGCCTGCCGACGTCACGTGCGTCGCTGCTTCCGCTAGTCGAGTGTGGCCTGCCCGGGTGCAGCCTGCCACAACATTGCCGAGTTGCCCGGCGTGTCGGGACTTGGCCCAGCAGCGCCGTTATGACACGGTTACCAGTTCGCAACGCTCAGTGACCATGCCGCTTGCCCTGTCACCGACCACCCGTGCCGAGCGACGGCGCCCCAGGGAGGGTGTCACCCATCAGTGCCCCTCCCGCGGGTCCGGGCAGCCGGACGGGAACCGGGGCCAGGGCTCGCCACAGTACTCCATTCGGGCCACCGAAGTAGACCGCCGCGCCGCGGAAGTTCTTGCCGCACGGCCCGGGCAAGTCACCTTGTCGACCTCTCCACCTGCGACAAGGGTGGCGAGGTTCACAGATTCCACAGATTCGGAACTATTGAATCCGCCATTTGGTCACTTCTCCATGCAAGATGGATCGAAGGGGCGATCAAAGGTAGGAGATGGACGAAAAAACCGAAGCCGACACGAAGCAAAAGGAGAAGCGGATCGACCTGAGCATCGCCCAGGTCGCCGGCAGCGCGCTCGCCGCGGCTGTCGCCGCGTACCTCGCGGGTCAGCTCGGTGTGTACGGAACCATCATCGGTGCAGGCATCGTCAGTGTCGTCGCCACGACCGGCGGCTCCATATTCCAGCACCTGTTCCGGCGTACCGGTGAGCAGATCAAGGAAGCGGCGGTCACCACCAGACCCAAGCCGCGCCGCGTCTCCACCCTCCGATCTTCATCCACCCCCCGATCCCAGCCCACCCCCCGATCCGAGGCCACCACCGGCATTCCGGGGCCCGCCGGTCCCACGATGGTGCTGCCCACCTTCGACAAGCAGGGCACCGAAGACCCGGTCACCTCCGTGGCGGCCCGTGACCCCGGCCCCGTCACCGCCCGCACCCAGTTGATCCCGCGCGCCCAGCGGCAGCCGCCCGGCTCCGACCCGGAGGCGACGCAGCTGATGGCGCGGCCCGCCGAGCGGACCATGGCGCTGGGCCGGGTCTCCCGGAGAGGCGACGACGCGACCACCGTCCTCCCGCAGGCCGGCGCGCCCGGTGCGCCTCTCCCCGGAACCGAGGAGAGCAGCGCTACCTACGGCACCCGGCTGCGCGGCTGGAAGCGGCCAGCGCTCGGCGCACTCGCCGTCTTCGTGCTCGCCATGGGCGCGGTCACCGCCACCGAGTTGATCACCGATGAGACGCCGAGCGGTGCCCAGGGCACCACCTTCGGCAACCTCATCAGGGGCAATGTCTCCCCGCACCGGCCCAGCACCCCGCAGACCCCGGACCCCGGCCGTTCCACCGGCCACGGCACCGGCCGCGACGGCGGTACCCCGTCGCCCGGCCCCAGCCACTCCGGGGGCAGCGGCACCGACGGCTCCGAGAGCGGTACGGGGCGCGGCGGGCAGAGCCCGACGCCGACCCCGAGCGACGGCGGCAGCAACTCGCCGAGCACCGGCCCCTCCTCGTCACCCGACGCGTCGTCGAACCCCTCCGAGGGGACCGACGGCGGCAAGGGCGACGGCTCCGGCGCGACCGGCGGTGGCGCCACCCCGGGCCATCAGCAGAGCGAGCAGAAACCGGGCGGCGGCCAGTCCCCCGACCCCAACGCACCCTGAAACCCCCTGACGAAGGATCGCCCCCGACGGGCGGACCGTCCAACGGCGGCCCACCCGCGACCGCGGCCCGGTGTCCCCCCACGGGACACCGGGCCGCGGCACGTCAGCGGTCGGCCGCCGCTCACTCACCCAGCACCTGCCGCAGATACCCGTTGGCGAACCGGCGTTCCGGATCCAGCCGGTCGCGCAGCGCCGTGAACTCGCCGAACCGCGGATAGACCTCCGCGAGGTACGCCGCGTCGCGCGTGTGCAGCTTCCCCCAGTGGGGCCGCCCCTCGTGCGCCGTCATGATGCGCTCGACGGCGGCGAAATACCCCTGGTACGGCGTCCCGCGGTACATGTGCACCGCGACGTAGACGGTGTCCCGGCCCGACGCCGTGGACAGTGCGATGTCGTCGGCCGGCGCCGTCCGCACCTCCACCGGGAAACTGATCCTGAAGTCCGACCGCTCCACCAGCGCCTTCAGCGCGCACAGCGCCTCGATGGCCGCCGCCCTCGGAAGCGCGTACTCCATCTCCACGAACCGCACCCGCCGCGGCGAGGTGAACACCTTGTAGGGGATGTCGGTGTACGTACGCGCCGACAGTGCCCGGCTGGAGACCTTCGCGATGCCCGGTATCGCCGCCGGCACCGCGCGCCCGACCGCACACGCCACCTGGAACACCCCGTTGGACAGCAGCTCGTCCTCGATCCAGCCGCTCACCCGCCCGGGCGGCGCCGCCGGGCCCTGACTGCGGTTGTTGCGCTTGGTGTTGCAGTTGCCGGTGTGCGGGAACCAGTAGAACTCGAAGTGCTCGTTCTCGGCGACCAGTTCACCGAAGCGGTCGGTCACCTCGTCGAACGGCATCGGCTCCTCGCGGGCGGTCAGCAGGAATTCCGGCTCCACCGCGAACGTCAGCTCGCTGACCACGCCGAGGGCGCCCAGTCCCAACCGTGCCCCTGCGAACACCTCCGCGTTCTCCCCGGCGGAACAGCGCAGCACCGAGCCGTCGGCGGTGACCAGCTCAACAGCGGTGATCTGCGCGGCGATCGACGCCGAGTCCCGGCCCGTGCCGTGGGTGCCCGTACTGGTGGCGCCCGAGACGGTCTGCTCCATGATGTCGCCCATGTTCGTCAGCGACAGCCCGTGCGCGGACAGTGTCCGGTTGAGGTCCTTGAGGGGGGTGCCGGCGGCCACGGTGACGGTCCCCGCCGCGCGGTGGATCCTGCGGATGCCGGTGAGCCGCTCGGGGCGGATCAGCAGCCCGTCGGTGGCGGCGGCCGCGGTGAACGAGTGCCCGGTGCCGGCAGCTTTGACCGTCAGTCCGTCCGCGGCAGCGGACCGCACGGCGGCCGCCAGCTCCTCGGTGCTCGCCGGCGCCACGGTCCGGGCCGGGCGGGCGGTCACATTGCCCGCCCAGTTCCGCCAGGGCGCACCCGAACCGCGCCCTCGTGAGCCGCCGATGACGTCGGTGACTGCCATGTGACGATCCCTCCCTCCGCGCGGGCCGGCCGCGTTCGACCGCCGTTGGTCAGCGCATGATGCCAGCCGCCGACGCCGCTTCCAGATGGGGTGACGGGAATCACACATCCTCGAAATCGGGTGCAACCGCACGGCTCCCGGACATGTCGTACCGCCGGTAACAAGGAAATTCGGAGCAGTCGCCCGGGCCGGCCCCGCCGCCCCGTTCGGCGGGCCGGGCAACGCGGAAGCGAACGACCTGCGGAGTCAACCGCGCGCCTGTGAACTCACCTGCAGGGGTGGGGTGGTGGTAATGGTGCAGAGGGGAGGGGTGGCGGTACAGGCGGTGTCTACGGGGGCGCATCGCCTCCGTGGGAGCGTCACCCCGGCCCGCAGCCCGGAGATGGCAACAGTGCGCGCACGGCGCCCAGTTGGGCCCGTGCCGTACGGCCGCTCCCATACGCGCCGGAGTCAGCCCGCGCGGGTCTCGTCGTGGCGTTCGGCGGCCGGGGACTCCGCGGGAGCGGGGATGCCGGTGGCAGCGGGGGAGGCCGGGGGACGGGTGGCACGGGGGCGCAGCCAGCGGTAGCCGGCGAGCGCCACCAGGGCGGCCAGGACGCCCGCGGCGAGCGGTACCAGGTAGCCGCGCGCGGCACCGGCCGCGTCCACCACCCAGCCGGCCGCCGACGAGCCCAGCGCCACACCCACCGCGAGACCGGTGCTCGTCCACGTCATGCCCTCGGTCAGCTGCGCCCGCGGCACATGCTCCTCGACCAGCGCCATCGTGGTGACCATCGTCGGCGCGATCGACAAGCCGGCGAGGAACAGCGTGACGGCCAGCAGCACCAGCGACCCGCTCAGCGACGCCGCCAGCTGCAGCGGCACCATGCTCACCGCCATCGCGGCCACTCCCACCAGCCACCGGCGCGACGGCGGCCCCGCCAGGTGCAGCAGCCCGAACACCGCACCGGCCACACACGACCCCAGTGCGTACACCGCCAGCACCAGGCTCGCCGCGGCTTTGTGGCCCGCCGCCTGGGCGAACGCCACGGTCACCACGTCGATCGCCCCGAAGATGGCGCCGGTCGCCACGAACGTGCCCACCAGCACCCGCAGCCCCGGCGACCGCAGCGCCGACCCCTTCGTCTGCTGAGCCCGCGGATGCGGCACCGGCTCCGTGGTGCGCTGCGCGGTCAGCCAGAACACCCCCGCCGCCAGGAACGCCCCGGCCAGCAGCGGCCCGGCCTCCGGGAACCACGCCGTCGACAGCCCGATCGACAGGATCGGGCCGAGGATGAAGCACATCTCGTCGACGATCGACTCCCAGGAGTACGCGGTGTGCAGTTCCCGCGGCGCCCCTCGGTACAGCTCCGCCCAGCGCGCCCGCACCATCGAGCCCACACTCGGCACGCACCCCGCGCAGGCCGCGAAGGCGAACAGCGTCCAGTCCGGCCAGCGCTGCTGCGCGCTCAGCAGCAGCCCGGCGACCGCTGCCAGCGCCACCAGCGTGGCTGGACGCAGCACCCGGCGCTGGCCGTGCCGGTCCACCAGACGGGAGATCTGCGGCCCGAGGACCGCCGCGGACAGCGCCAGCGTCGCGGACAGCGCCCCGGCCAGGCCGTACCGCCCGGTCAGCTGGGACACCATCGTGACGATGCCGATGCCCGTCATCGACAGCGGCATCCGCCCCAGCAGCCCTGCGGCGGAGAACGACTTGGTGCCGGGGCGGCCGAAGATGGCGCGGTAGGGACTGGGCAACGGGGCGCTCCGCCGGGTGAGGAGAACGGTAAGGAATGTCTGTGGCCGATACAGCTTACGGGCGCCGAGGTGCCCCGCGCCTCCCGGTTTCCGCCCGCCTTCCCACCACCTCCACCGGGGGCCTGCCCCCCCGCCCCGACCCGGGAGTGGGAGGATCGGAGGCATGCCCGAACAGTGCGACCCCCGTCCGTACGACGCCCTCCTCCTGCTGTCCTTCGGCGGTCCCGAAGGCCCCGACGACGTCGTGCCTTTCCTGGAGAACGTCACCCGCGGCCGCGGCATCCCCCGCGAGCGCCTCAAAGAGGTGGGTCGGCACTACTTCATGTTCGGCGGCGTCAGCCCCATCAACGCCCAGAACCGCGAACTCCTCGACGCCCTCCGCAAGGACTTCGCCGGACACGGGCTCGACCTGCCCGTCTACTGGGGCAACCGCAACTGGGCGCCCTACCTCACCGACACCCTGCGCACCATGGTCACCGACGGCCACCGCCGCATCGCCGTCCTGGCCACCAGCGCCTACGCCTCGTACTCCGGCTGCCGCCAGTACCGCGAGAACCTCGCCGACGCGCTGACCGTCCTCCGGGCCGAGGGGCTCCCCGTCCCGCAGGTCGACAAGCTGCGCCACTACTTCAACCACCCCGGCTTCGTCCGCCCCATGGTCGACGGCGTGCTCGCCGCCCTCGCCGAGCTCCCCGAGGAGACCCGCGCCGGCGCCCACATCGCCTTCACCACGCACTCCATCCCCACCGCGGCCGCCGACACCTCCGGTACCCCCGACGACCACACCGACGACGGCACCGGCGGCGCCTACGTCGCCCAGCACCTGGACGTCGCCCGGGTCGTCGCCGACGCCGTGCGGGACGAGACCGGCATCGACCACCCCTGGCAGCTCGTCTACCAGTCCCGCAGCGGCGCCCCGCACATCCCCTGGCTGGAGCCCGACATCTGCGACCACCTGGAGGAGCTGCACGGCGCCGGCGTCCCCGCCGTCGTCATGGCCCCCATCGGCTTCGTCTCGGACCACATGGAGGTCAAGTACGACCTCGACACCGAGGCCACCGCCAAGGCCGCCGAGCTGGGCCTGCCGGTCGCCCGCTCCGCCACCGTCGGCGCCGACCCCCGGTTCGCCGCGGCCGTCCGCGACCTCCTCCTGGAGCGCGCCGGCACCGAACGCGGCACCGCCCCCGAGCGCTGCGCCCTGGGCGCCCTCGGCCCCTCCCACGACCTCTGCCCCGTCGGCTGCTGCCCGGCCCGTGCACCGCGCCCGGCGGCCGCCGGCGCCGACTGGACCGGCCCCACCGCCGACGCCCCGGCGTAAGCAGCCCGCCCGAGCCCCCGACCACCGCTCGTCCGAGCAAGGAGCACCGTGCCCGACCCCCGGCCCACCGATCCCCTCCACGACGAACTCCTCGCACTGGCTCTGGAGGCCGCCGACCGCGCCGCGACCCTGCTGCGCGACGGCCGCCCCGCCGACCTGGGCGTGGCCGCCACCAAGACCAGCCCCATCGACGTCGTCACCGAGATGGACATCGCCTCCGAGAAGCTGATCACCGATGTCATCGGCGAGCACCGCCCCACCGACGGCTTCCTGGGCGAGGAGGGCGCCGGCAGCACCGGTACCAGTGGCGTCCGCTGGGTCATCGACCCCGTCGACGGCACCGTGAACTACCTCTACGGACTGCCCTCCTGGGCGGTGTCCATCGCGGCCGAGCAGGACGGCGAAACCGTCGTCGGCGTGGTCGCCGCCCCGATGCGCGGCGAGACGTTCCAGGCCGTCCGCGGCCGCGGCGCCCACCTCAACGGCGAACCCCTCCGGCACCGGCCCGCCCCGCCGCTCTCCCAGGCCCTGATCGGCACCGGCTTCGGCTACCTCACCGAGCGGCGCGCCGCCCAGGCGGAGGTCGTGCGTACCCTGCTGCCTCAGGTCCGCGACATCCGCCGCGGCGGCTCGGCCGCCATCGACCTGTGCGACGTGGCCTGCGGCCGGCTCGACGGCTACTACGAGCGCGGCCTCAACCCCTGGGACCTGGCCGCCGGCGTCCTGATCGCCTCGGAGGCCGGAGCCCTCACCGGCGGCCGCCCCGGCCGGCCCGCCTCCCACGAACTGACCGTCGCCGCCTCCCCGGGCGTCTTCGCCGTCCTCCAGCCCCTGCTGGACGACCTCGGCGCCTGGCACGACTGAGGCGCCACCGAGGTCCGCGGACCGCGTACGGACACGGCTGCGCCCCGGCACCCTCCCTCGGTGCCGGGGCGCAGCCGCTGTCCTGCGAGGCCGGGATCAGGCGTTGACGCCGAAGCGCACGCCGTGCTCGGTCGCCAGGCGCCGCAGGTCCTCGAGCTCCGCGAGCTCGACCTCGGCGAGGAACTCGTCACCCGACTCGCGGGCCCGGACCAGATCGGCTTCGGTGTTCTGTATGCGCTGCAAAATACCTGCGGTGAACGCGTCCATGGTGCGCCCCCTCGTCGTGGGTCGGTGGCACGGGGGTGTGCCGACAGGCGGGTCGATCACGGCGTGGCCCCTGCGATGGAAAACCAAGCGCGGCAAGACGCTGGTACAGGGCGTGATCGCGGGTGTGCAGACGTCCTCCCCACCGGCACCCTCAGGGAAACCTCAAACGCCCCGAAAATCCGGGCCCCGCCGCCCAGGCGACCGCCCTCCGCCCGTCCACACCCCCCTTACCGCCGGTTTATGACTCTTCGGGGCAGGATGGAAGGGCTCCGATCGTTGTTGTGCCCTGCTCATCGCGGGCCGTAAGGAAGGACTGCGACGTGCGTGTTCTCGTCGTCGAGGACGAGCAGCTGCTCGCCGATGCTGTGGCCACCGGACTACGCCGGGAGGCCATGGCCGTCGACGTGGTCTATGACGGCGCCGCCGCGCTGGAGCGGATCGCGGTCAACGACTACGACGTCGTCGTTCTCGACCGCGACCTCCCGCTCGTGCACGGCGACGACGTCTGCCGCAAGCTCGTCGAGCTGGGCATGCCCACCCGCGTGCTGATGCTCACCGCCTCCGGCGACGTCAGCGACCGCGTCGAGGGCCTGGAGATCGGCGCCGACGACTACCTCCCCAAGCCGTTCGCGTTCACCGAGCTGACCGCCCGGGTCCGCGCCCTCGGGCGGCGCACGACGGTGGCCCTCCCGCCCGTACTGGAGCGCGCCGGCATCAAGCTCGACCCCAACCGCCGCGAGGTCTTCCGCGACGGCCGGGAGGTGCAGCTCGCCCCCAAGGAGTTCGCGGTCCTGGAGGTCCTCATGCGCAGCGAGGGCACCGTCGTCTCCGCCGAGCAACTCCTGGAGAAGGCGTGGGACGAGAACACCGACCCGTTCACCAACGTCGTCCGGGTCACGGTCATGACGCTGCGCCGCAAGCTCGGCGAGCCCGCGGTGATCGTCACCGTCCCCGGCTCGGGATACCGGATCTGACCGGCGATGCCCTCTCTGCCCTCGTTCTCCGGCTCCAAGGCGGCACCGCCGCCGCCTCCGGTGCCGCCCAAGCCGGCCTGGGATCCGAAACCGGTCAATGTCCGGCCCTTCCCGTGGCTGCGGCCCACCATCCGGATACGGCTCACGCTGCTCTACGGCGGCATGTTCCTGATGGCCGGCATCGTGCTGCTCACGATCATCTACATGCTCGCCGCTGCCGCCCTGCACGACGGCAGCGCGCTGCCGTTGAAGATCCTCGGCGGGAAGTTCCAGTCCACCAGTGACATCTGCGACCTGCCCACCGAGACCTCCGGCGCGCTGCTCCAGGAGGCCGTGAACAACTGCCTGATGCACCAGCGGGCGGTCGCTCTCAACAACCTCCTCAACCGTTCGTTGCTGGCGTTGTTGGGTTTGACGATCGTGGCGTTCGCGTTCGGTTATGCGATGGCGGGGCGGGTGTTGTCGCCGTTGGGGCGGATCACGCGGACCGCGCAGCGGGTGGCGGGGTCGGATCTGCATCGGCGGATCGAGTTGGGGGGTCCGGATGACGAGCTGAAGGAGTTGGCGGACACCTTCGACGAGATGTTGGACCGGTTGGACCGGGCGTTTGAGTCGCAGCGGCGGTTCGTCTCGAATGCCTCGCATGAGTTGCGGACGCCGTTGGCGATCAATCGGACGTTGTTGGAGGTGCAGTTGTCCGATCCGCAGGCGTCGCCGGAGGTGCAGCAGCTGGGGCGGACGTTGTTGGCGACCAATGAGCGCAGTGAGCAGTTGGTGGAGGGGCTGCTGTTGCTGGCGCGTAGTGAGAACAAGATCGTGGATCGGCGTCCGGTGGATCTGTCGGAGGTGGCTTCGCAGGCGGTGGATCAGACGCGGGAGGAGGCGCAGGGCAAGGGGGTGCAGCTGCGGGGGGTGCGGCAGCAGGTGTTCGTGCAGGGCAACGGGGTGTTGTTGGAGCGGATCGCGTTGAATCTGGTGCAGAACGCGGTGCGCTACAACATCCCGGAGGGGGGTTGGGTGGAGGTGTCCACCGAGCCGCAGCCGGGGTGTGCGGTGCTGGTGGTCTCCAATACGGGGCCGGTGGTGCCGGCGTATGAGGTGGAGAACCTCTTCGAGCCGTTCCGTCGGTTGCGCACGGAGCGGACCGGCAGCGACAAGGGGGTGGGCCTGGGGCTGTCCATCGTCCGCTCGGTGGTCCGCGCCCACGACGGCACCATCACCGCCGAACCCCGCGAAGGCGGCGGCCTCGACATGCGCGTCGTCCTCCCCCTCTGACACCGGCCACGACGGCCCCGTACGACCGCTGGAGGGGTCGTACGGGGCCGCCGGGAGTTCCGGGCTACCCGGCGGTACGATCGCTCGCCCGGTGGCCGTACGCCCGGATTCCGTCCGCCCCGGCCCGGCTTTTCGGTTTGACGCGGCGGGGGGTCTCCGGGGATCCTTCGCCGAGTTCGCTTTGCGCGGAATTCGGCGGGTCCGCCCGCCGTCCTGACCGTGTGTGATCCCTCACAGAGGCCCCTTTCCGGCCATCTACCCTCCGTGATCGAATTGCTTGGCGGAAAGCCGGGAAAATCCGGGTTTCCCCAGGCCCAGATCACGGGAAGTACACGTGATGGGCTGCGCGAGGTGCGACTTTCGGACCGTGTACGGTCCTGATCGCCATCCAAACCGATCACCTCTTCAGGGGTGCGGTTGGGTGTCGATTGAGTAACAGACCTTGATGTGAGGCAAAATCTCCGCCTCAGGTCGGGCACAAGTCCGGCCTCTCACGCGTTACGAGCGCTGAGACACCGCAGACACCCAGAGGGGGAGAGCGACAATGGCTACGGATTACGACACTCCACGCAAGACCGATGACGACCTCAACGAGGACAGCATCGAGGAACTGAAGTCGCGGCGGAACGACAAGTCCGCCTCTGCCGTCGACGTCGACGAGTTCGAGCAGGCCGAGGGCCTGGAGCTCCCCGGCGCCGACCTGTCCAACGAGGAACTCGCCGTTCGAGTGCTGCCCAAGCAGCAGGACGAGTTCACGTGCATGAGCTGCTTCCTGGTGCACCACCGCAGCCAGCTGGCCGCCGAGGACAAGAACGGCAACCCGATCTGCCGCGACTGCGCGGCCTGACCGGCCAACGCCGTGCCAGGCGTGAACCCGTTCCGTAAGGGCCGCAAGGGCGGCGACGGTCCGGCGGCCGGCGCACGATCACGCGAGGAAACCGCGCCCGTGCCCGCCGACCCGACCGCCCACCCCGGGGAACGGACCACCGGTGGGCTCCAGCGGCGGGGCCGCCCGGCCTCGCTCGCGGACGCCGCCGTCCGGGGCGCCCGGAAGGGCCGCGACGGCGTACGGTCCGCGCTCGGCGTGATCGCCGACCGGATCATCGCCACCGCCCCCAGGATCCCGGTACGCGACCTCGCCACCCTGCGCGCGCACTTCCCCGGACTGACCCCCGAGGAGCTCGCCGACAAGCTGGTGGCGGGCGCCTGCGCGGGCACCGCCACCGTGGGCGCGGGCGTCGGCGCGGCCGCCATGCTGCCCGTACCACCGGCCCTGCCCGCCGAACTCGCCGCAGAGGTCGCGGGCGTCGCCTCCGTCGAGATCAAACTGATCGCCGAGCTCCACGAGGTCTACGGTCTGCGGCCGCCGGGCAACCGCACCCAGCGCGCCACCGCCTACCTCACCTCCTGGACCGAGGAACGCGGCATCGACATCGCCAAACCCGCGTCCCTGAACGTCGCGCTCGGCGGGCAGATGAAGCGCGAACTCCGCCAGCAGATCATGAAGCGGACCCTGCGCAACCTGCCCAGCCTCACGCCGTTCCTGATCGGCGCCGCGGTCGGCGCGTTCCTCAACCGCCGCGACACCGGGAAGCTCGCCCACAAGATCCGCGCGGACCTGCGCCGTCGCCAGATCCCCTGGGACGCCCTCCCCGACGCCCCGGCCGCTCAGCCGCGCGCCGACGCCAGCGCCGCGACCAACCGCTCCGGCTCGCGCGTCGACACATAGGCGTACGGCGTCGGATCCTCGGGGTCGGTGATCTTCACCCGCACCGCCGTCGGCACATAGCTGCGCAGCACCATGAAGGCGCGCGCATCGGCCTTGTGCGTCCGCCACGCGAGCGCCTCGGCGCGGTCCAGCGCCTCCGCCTCGCCCAGCGCCGACACCGGGATCCGTGCGTCTCCCGCGATCAGCGCGCCGCCGACCACCCGGATCCGCACCGAGCCGTACGCGCTCACCGCCACCGCGGACAGCGCCGCGCCGCCGATCAGCCCGCCGAGCATCGGCAGCGTCCCCAGGGGCAGCAGCATCAGGGCACAGGCCACGCCGACGAGCGCGGCGATCAGCCACCAGGAGCGGGGCGCGGTGAGACGTTCTTCGTACGACTGCATGCCTCCAGCTTGGCACGGCGGCACCCACCCCCTGGCCGCGCGGGTAGGGTCTGCACTCGTGAGTGGAACTGACCAACCCAGGACGCGCCTGACGCCGCCCGAGGGCGCCAAGCCCCCGGTCCGGCATCCGGACGCGCCGGCCCCCGGAGAACTGCTCGGCGCGCACTACGACCGGTGCTTCGGCTGCGGCACGGGCCAGCCCCACGGGCTGCACCTGGAGGCCCGGGCCGGCGACGGCGTGTGCGTCACCGCCGAGTTCACCGTCAAGGAGGCCCACCAGGGTGCGCCGGGCCTGGCCCACGGCGGCGTACTGGCCACCGCGTTGGACGAGACGCTCGGCTCCCTGAACTGGCTGCTGCGGGTGATCGCGGTGACCGGCCGGCTGGAGACCGACTTCGTCGCGCCGGTGCCGCTGGGCACCGTGCTGCACCTCGAGGCGCAGATCACCGCCGTGGACGGCCGGAAGATCTACTCCACGGCGGTCGGCCGGATAGGCGCTCCCGACGGTCCGGTGGCGGTCCGCGCCCAGGCCGTCTTCATCGAGGTCAAGGTCGACCACTTCATCGACAACGGAAGGACCGAGGAGATCCAGGCGGCGATGGCCGACCCGGACCAGGTCAAGCGCGCACGTGCCTTCGAGGTGAACCCGTGAGTCAGCAACGGAATCCGGTGGACGTCCTCCTGCGGCGCCTGGACCCGGACGTTCCCCTTCCGTCCTACGCGCATCCCGGGGACGCCGGAGTCGATCTCGTCACCACCGAGGCCGCCGAACTCGCACCGGGGGAGCGGACCGTCCTGCCCACCGGGGTGTCGATCGCCCTGCCCGACGGCTACGCGGCCTTCGTGCACCCGCGCTCGGGGCTGGCGGCCCGCTGCGGATTGGCGCTGGTGAATGCCCCCGGGACGGTCGATGCCGGGTACCGTGGAGAGATCAAGGTGATCGTGGTCAATCTGGACCCGCGCGAGCGTGTGCGGTTCGAGAAGTACGACCGGATCGCCCAATTGGTCGTCCAGCAGGTCGAGAAGGTGCGTTTCCACGAGGTGGCGGAACTTCCCGGCTCGGCGCGGGCCGAGGGGGGATTCGGGTCCACCGGCGGTCACGCGGCGGTGGACGGCTCCACGGGCGGGAATGAATACGCATCGGTCGGTGGCGACCGGGAAGGACAGTGACGTGTTCGGACGTCGCAAGAAGAACGAGGCTCCGGTGGAGCCGGCCGAGGACACGGCGCTCGCCGACGAGGTCGAGGACGGCGAGGACGACGCGACGCAGGCGCGCCTCAACCTCCCGCCCGCGCCGCGCCCCGACGGCCCCTGGGACGTGTCGGAGGTCAAGCAGCCCGGCGAGGGTCGGGTCGACCTCGGCGGCCTCTACGTGCCCGGTGTCGAGGGCATGGAGCTGCGCGTCGAGGTGGCCGGGGACGCGATCGTGGCCGCCACGGTCGTCCTCCAGGACAGCGCAGTGCAGCTCCAGGCGTTCGCCGCCCCCAAGAACGAGGGCATCTGGGGCGAGGTCCGCGAGGAGATCGCCGGCGGCATCACCCAGCAGGGCGGCGTCGTCGACGAGGTCGAGGGCCCCCTGGGCTGGGAGCTGCGCGCCCAGGTCCCCGTGCAGTTGCCGGACGGCACCAACGGCGTCCAGGTCGTGCGCTTCGTCGGCGTCGACGGCCCCCGCTGGTTCCTGCGCGGCGTGATCTCCGGCCAGGGCGCGGTGCAGCCGCAGGCCGCCGGCGTCCTGGAACACATCTTCCGGGACACCGTCATCATCCGCGGCGAGGGCCCGATGGCGCCCCGCGACCCGATCGTCCTCAAGCTGCCCGACGACGCCCAGATGGTGCCGGACGGCGTGCAGCAGGAGCAGGCCGAGGGGTCGCGCTTCGGCGGCGGCGTGGAGCGCCTGGAGCGCGGACCGGAGATCACCGAGATCCGCTGATCCGGCGCTGTCGAGCACGGCGCGACAACGCCGCCGTGACGGCTCAATAACGACGGTTGCAAGGGGTCGTACTCCCATACGAGGAGTGCGGCCCCTTCCCGTTTTTGCAGGTCAGATCGGGAGGCGTAAGAAAACCGTCAACGGGGCGCTAATGGCCGTAAGGGAGGCGTCAACAGCGGTCAAGTGGCGGAGGAACGACGGTTTGCTCTAGGGGTCCCATTCCGCCTGCCCATCTAGGAGCACACGATGGCCGACGTGGCCTTCGTCGTCGTCACCCTCGCGGTCTTCGCAGTGGTGGCTCTCGTCGCCAAGGGGGTGACGAAGCTGTGACCATCGAGAACATCGTCGGCCTCGTCGTGGCCGTCGCCCTCCTCGGTTACCTGGTCCTCGCCCTCGTTTTCCCGGAGAGGTTCTGAGGTGTCGACAGCTGCCAACGCGGCGGGCCACATGAGCCCCGTACTCGCGGGCGTGCTCCAGCTCACAGCGCTCATCGCGGCGCTCGCCCTGGTGTACCGCCCCCTCGGCGACTACATGGCCGCCGTCTACAACTCCCCTCGCCACCTGCGCGTGGAGAAGGTCATCTACCGCTGCATAGGCGCCAACGCGGACACCGGGATGCGCTGGCCCGCCTATCTCCGCGGCGTTCTGGCCTTCTCCCTGGCCGGGGTGCTCTTCCTCTACCTGATCCAGCGCCTCCAGGGACATCTGCCGCTCTCCCTCGGGTTCGCGTCCATCAGCCCCGACCAGGCGTTCAACACCGCCGCGTCCTTCGTCGCCAACACCAACTGGCAGTCGTACAGCGGTGAACAGGCCATGGGCCACGTCGTGCAGACCCTGGGCCTCGCGGTGCAGAACTTCGTGTCCGCCGCCACCGGCATGGCCGTCGCCATCGCCCTCGTCCGCGGCTTCGCCCGCTCCCGCACCGGCGAACTCGGCAACTTCTGGGCCGACCTGGTCCGCGGCACCGTCCGCATCCTGGTCCCGATCGCCGTCGTCGGCGCCGTGATCCTCGTCGCCTGCGGCGCCATCCAGAACTTCTCCGGCATCCACGGTGTCGGCCAGTTCATGGGCGGCACCCAGCAGACCAACGGCGGCGCCGTCGCCTCCCAGGAAGTCATCAAGGAACTCGGGACCAACGGCGGCGGCTACTTCAACGCCAACTCCGCCCACCCCTTCGAGAACCCCAACGCCTTCACCAACCTCTTCGAGATCTTCCTGATCCTCGCCATCCCCTTCGCGCTCACCCGCACCTTCGGCAAGCTCGTCGGGAACGTGAAGCAGGGCTACGCCATCCTCGCCACCATGGGCGTCATCTGGCTCGGGTTCACCGCGCTGATGATGTGGAGCGAGTTCGCCCACGGGGGCGCGGCCCTCCAGGCCGCGGGCGCCGCCATGGAAGGCAAGGAGAACCGCTTCGGCGTCGGCAGTTCCGCGATCTTCTCGGTCGCGACCACGCTGACGTCAACCGGAGCCGTCGACTCCTTCCACTCCTCCTTCACCGCATTCGGTGGCGGAATCCAGCTCCTCGGCATGATGCTCGGCGAGATCGCACCCGGCGGCGTCGGCTCCGGCCTCTACGGCATGCTCGTCATGGCCGTCATCGCGGTCTTCATCGCCGGACTCATGGTCGGCCGCACCCCTGAGTACCTCGGAAAGAAGATCGGCACCCGCGAGATCAAGCTCGCGGCCTGCTACATCCTCATCACGCCGACCCTCGTCCTCGGCTTCACCGCTGTTTCGATGGTGCTGCCCGACGCGCTCGGCTCGATGCTCAACACCAAGGCGGTCGGCGCCGGACCGCACGGCTTCTCCGAAGTCCTCTACGCGTTCACCTCCGGCGCCAACAACAACGGCTCCGCCTTCGCCGGACTCAACGCCAACACCCCCTGGTACAACACCACGATCGGCCTGGCCATCCTCCTCGGCCGCTTCCTCCCCATGGTGTTCGTGCTCGCCCTCGCAGGCTCGCTCGCCGAACAGCAGCCCGTCCCCGAGACCGCGGGCACCCTCCGTACCGAGAAGCCGCTCTTCGCCGGGCTGCTCGTCGGCACGATCCTGATCATCACCGGTCTGACCTACTTCCCGGCGCTCGCCCTCGGGCCGCTGGCGGAGGGCCTGTCATGACCGTCCCCGTGAAACCGGAGGAGTCCGGCTCCATGTCCACCGCCACTCCGACCCGCGCCCCCCAACAGGACGCCCCCGACGGGCAGCAGCCCGGCGACGGCCGCGTGGGCGGCGGTCTCTTCGACCCCAAGCAACTGCTCGTCTCACTGCCGGACGCCCTGCGCAAGCTCGACCCGCGCGTGATGGTCAAGTCGCCCGTCATGTTCGTCGTCGAGGTCGGCTCCGTCCTCACCACGATATTCGCCTGCGCCGCGCCCACCGACTGGTTCGGCTGGGCCATCGCGGCCTGGCTGTGGCTGACCGTCATCTTCGCCAACCTCGCCGAGGCCGTCGCCGAAGGCCGCGGCAAGGCGCAGGCGGACACCCTGCGCAAGGCCAAGACCGACACCGTCGCCCGCCGGCTGAACGGCACCGAAGAGGAACGCGTACCCGGCACCGAACTCCGCGTCGGCGACCTCGTGGTCTGCGAGGCCGGCGACATCATCCCCGGCGACGGCGACGTCGTCGAAGGTGTCGCCTCCGTCGACGAGTCCGCCATCACCGGTGAATCGGCGCCTGTCATCCGGGAGTCCGGCGGCGACCGCTGCGCCGTCACCGGTGGCACGAAGGTGCTCTCCGACCGCATCGTCGTCAAGATCACGACGAAGCCCGGCGAGACCTTCATCGACCGGATGATCAACCTCGTCGAGGGTGCCGCCCGTCAGAAGACGCCCAACGAGATCGCGCTGAACATCCTCCTCGCGTCCCTCACCATCGTCTTCCTGCTGGCCGTCGTCACCCTTCAGCCCTTCGCCATCTACGCGGGCGCCGAGCAGCCCATGATCGTGCTGCTCGCCCTGCTGGTCTGCCTGATCCCCACGACCATCGGCGCGCTTCTGTCCGCGATCGGCATCGCCGGCATGGACCGCTTGGTCCAGCGCAACGTCCTCGCCATGTCCGGACGCGCCGTCGAAGCGGCAGGCGATGTATCGACATTGCTGCTCGACAAGACCGGCACCATCACCTACGGCAACCGCCGCGCCGCCGAGTTCGTCCCCGTCCGCGGCGCGACCGAGGAGGAACTCGCCGACGCCGCGCGGCTGTCGTCGCTCTCCGACGAGACCCCCGAGGGGCGCTCCGTCGTCGAGCTCGCCAAGGAGAAGTACGGCCTGCGCGAGGGTGACTTCAGCGGCGACGCGTTGACGGGTGCCGAGTGGATCCCGTTCACCGCGCAGACCCGTATGTCCGGCGTGGACGTCGACGGCCGCAAGGTCCGCAAGGGCGCGACCGGCTCCGTCCTCGCCTGGGTCCAGGAGCGCGGCGGCACCCCCACCGAGGACGCCCAGCAACTCGCGGACACCATCTCCCAGGCCGGCGGCACTCCGCTGCTGGTCGCCCTGGAGGACGAGAGCGGCCCCCGGGTCCTCGGCGTCATCCACCTCAAGGACGTCGTCAAGGACGGCATGCGCGAACGCTTCGACGAGCTGCGCAAGATGGGCATCAAGACGGTCATGATCACGGGTGACAACCCGCTGACCGCCAAGGCCATCGCCGAGGAGGCCGGCGTCGACGACTTCCTCGCCGAGGCCACGCCCGAGGACAAGATGGCCCTCATCAAGCGCGAGCAGGCCGGCGGCAAGCTCGTCGCGATGACCGGTGACGGCACCAACGACGCCCCGGCGCTGGCCCAGGCCGACGTGGGCGTGGCGATGAACACCGGCACGTCGGCCGCCAAGGAGGCCGGCAACATGGTCGACCTCGACTCCAACCCGACCAAGCTCATCGAGATCGTCGAGATCGGCAAGCAACTCCTCATCACCCGGGGTGCGTTGACGACGTTCTCGATCGCCAACGACGTCGCCAAGTACTTCGCGATCATCCCCGCGATGTTCGCCGTGGCTTACCCCGGCCTGGACACCCTCAACATCATGCGGCTGTCCAGCCCCAACTCGGCCATCCTGTCCGCGATCATCTTCAACGCGCTGATCATCGTCGCCCTCGTGCCGCTCGCCCTCAAGGGCGTCCGCTACCGGCCCGTCAGCGCCGACAGGATGCTCCGCCGCAACCTCGCGGTGTACGGACTCGGCGGTCTCGTCGCCCCGTTCATCGGCATCAAACTCATCGACCTGCTGATCTCCCTGATCCCCGGGCTGCACTGATCGAAAGGCGTGGTGACAGCCATGAACAACTCCGTACGCAACACAGCCCGGTTGCTGACCGCGGGCCTGCGCGCCCTGCTCGTCCTCAGCGTGGTCTGCGGCGTGATCTACCCCCTGGTGGTCACCGGAGTCGCCCAGGCCGCCTTCCCCGGCAAGGCCAACGGCTCCGAGATCAGCTCGCACGGCAAGGTCGTCGGCTCCTCCCTCCTCGGCCAGCGCTATGACAAGGGCACCGACAAGAAGGGCAACCCGATCCCCGACCTCCGCTACTTCCAGCCCCGCCCCTCGGCCGGGCTGGGCAGCAACCGGACGGCGACGCCGCCCGTCAACCCCCAGTACGACCTCCAGGTCTCCGGCGCCTCCAACCTGGGCGCCACCAACACCGACCTGGTCAAGGCCGTCAAGGAACGCAAGCAGTGGGTCGCCACCACCTACGGCGTCCCCGAGTCTCAGGTTCCGGCCGACGCCGTGACCTCCTCCGGCTCCGGCCTCGACCCGGACATCTCGCCCGAGTACGCGCTCCTCCAGGTGAACCGCATCGCCAAGGAGAACCACCGGCCCGCCGGCGAGATCGAGAAGCTGGTCCAGGACCACGTCCAGGGACGCCCGCTGGGATTCATGGGAGAACCCCGGGTCAACGTCCTGGAGTTGAACGTGGCGCTCCGGGACCTGGTCCAGGGACAGCGGTGACGTTCGGTGGCTTACTGACACACCCACCGCACGTGACACACCGCACGTGACACACCGCACGTGACACACCGCCGCCGCACACAGGGGCGGCCCCAGGGAGGAACGTCCCCCGGGGCCGCCCCTGTGGCGCGCCACAATCCGGGTGCCGCACCGGCTGCCGCAAGTCGCGTACCGCTGACCGTGTGACCGGGTGTCCCGGGAGTCGAACGCGACCGCACGACAGGCGAGTTGAGCGAGTCACCGGCAAGGGTGACTTTCGGGGCGGCAGGCTGACGGTCCATGGGCTTGGCCCTGCGTTCGCCACCCGTCGACGAGAGCAGGGGAAGGCATCATGAACGAGCGCGGCGGAGAAGACGGCGGCACGGCGACCGCGGGCAAGGCCGGTACGGCCGTCGCCGACGCGGGCCGGGCCGGGCCGAGGCGATGGTCGTCGTCGAGGAACTGCATCGCAGTTACGACGCCGAACCGGCCTGGAGGTGATGGAACTCCTGAGGGCCGTCGTCCGCAGCGAGGGCGTCACGGCGCTCGCCGCGACGCACCACACCACTTTCCTCTCCCTCGCCGACCGGGTGCTGGAGCTCGCCGACGGGGTGGTCACGGCGGCGGCGGAGCCCGCCGGGAAGCAGGGGCGTGACCTCGGGCCCCGCGGGTCGGCGCCCCTGCCGGACGTCCGGCTACCAGACGTCGCCCTCCCGCCAGTCGCACGTCAGGTCGCCATCGAGGTCCAGCCGCACGGATCCGGTGAGGACGAAGAGGGAGCCGTCCTCGTCCGGTGTGCGTCGGATGCCGGTCGGGGTGAGGGCGGAGGACGGGCCGCGCCAGAGCTGCCAGCCGCGGCCCGCGTAGAAGGTGGCGGCGTCGTCGGCCGCGCCGAGCGCCCCGAGGTCGTAGGCGTTGCGGATGACGCCTTCCAGGGCGTCCATCATGGCCGCGCCGTGGCCGCACCCGCGGCGGTCCGCGCGGACGCCGACGCCCTCGACGTAGCCGCAGCGCAGCGCCCGGCGGTTGTGCAGCACCCGGCGCTGGACGACCGCGGCGTGCCCGATCAGAACGCCGTCCTCGTGGACGAGGGCGTGCAGACCGCCCAGCGCGTGCTCCCAGTCCTCGGCGGTCATGTCGTCGAAGACGTCGTAGAGGAGGATGCGGGCGGCCTTGAGGGTGGCGTCGTCGAGGTCGGCGGTGTGGGCGAGGCGCACCTCGACGGTGCCGGCGGGGCGTTCGGCGGGGCTGGTGGTCATATGGGGCATCGTCGCAGGGGCCGTTGGTGCCGGCGATGGTTTTGTTTCGGCCAATGGAGTGCTGGGATCGGCCACCTCTCAGGGCCGCCCGCGCCCCTTGCGCCCGACCTCCCCGCGCGGGCCGCCCGCCCGTGCCGGCCACTTCCCGGGCGTCGGTCCACTCCTCTTCCGTTCACGTCCCTCCACGTGCGTCGACGTCATCGTGCTCACCCCCGGACCGCCCCGTCCACCTCCCGCCCAGCCCCCGTGGCCTTCGCCCCACCCCCCCGATCGGCCCCCACCAGCACCCCGTATCAGAGTCGCGTCAAGACCCCGGGGGAAGCCGCTACCTGGGCGTCTTCGCGGTGGGACGGTCGGTAGGGTCGCATCAGGTCCAGCCCGGTGGGGGCGACCTTCACGTAAGACAATGGGGCCATGGCACGCGGCAAGCTACGGATATATCTCGGCGCGGCACCGGGCGTCGGCAAGACGTACGCGATGCTGTCCGAGGCACACCGGCGCGTGGAGCGCGGGACGGACGTCGTGGTGGCGTTCGTCGAGCACCATGGCCGGCCCCGCACCGAGGTCATGCTGCACGGGCTGGAGCAGATCCAGCGCCGTGAGCTGGAGTACCGCGGTTCGACGTTCACCGAGATGGACGTCGACGCGGTGCTGGAGCGCAGACCCGCCGTGGCGCTCGTGGACGAGCTGGCGCACACCAACGTTCCCGGGTCCCGCAACGGCAAGCGCTGGCAGGACGTCGAGGAGCTCCTGGAAGCCGGCATCACGGTCATCTCGACGGTGAACATCCAGCACCTGGAGTCGCTCGGGGACGTCGTCGAGTCGATAACGGGCGTGCGGCAGCGGGAGACGGTGCCGGACGAGATCGTCCGGCGGGCCGACCAGATCGAGCTGGTCGACATGTCGCCACAGGCGATCCGACGGCGGATGGCGCACGGCAACATCTACCAGTCGGACAAGGTCGACGCGGCGCTGTCGAACTACTTCCGGCCGGGCAACCTCACCGCGCTGCGCGAGCTGGCGCTGCTGTGGGTGGCCGACCGCGTGGACGAGTACCTCCAGGAGTACCGGGCGGAGCATTCGATCCGTTCGACCTGGCAGGCCCGCGAGCGGATCGTGGTCGGGCTGACCGGCGGTCCGGAGGGACGGACGCTGATCCGCCGGGCCGCCCGGATGGCGGCGAAGGGCTCCGGCAGCGAGGTGCTCGCCGTCTACATCGCCCGCAGCGACGGGCTGACCTCGGCCTCCCCGAAGGAACTCGCCGTCCAGCGGACCCTCGTGGAGGACCTGGGCGGGACGTTCCATCACGTCATCGGTGACGACATACCGCGTGCGCTGCTGGAGTTCGCGCGGGGGGTGAACGCCACCCAGATCGTCCTGGGGTCGAGCCGCCGCAAGGCGTGGCAGTACGTCTTCGGCCCCGGGGTGGGGGCGACGGTGGCACGGGAGTCCGGGCCCGATCTCGATGTGCACATCGTGACGCACGACGAGGTCGCCAAGGGGCGGGGGCTGCCGGTGGCGCGCGGGGCGCGGCTGGGCCGGTCGCGGATCATCGCCGGCTGGCTGGTCGGCGTCGGCGGTCCGACGGTGCTGTCGCTGCTGCTCACGCGGCTGTCGAACGGCCCGGGGCTGGCCAACGACGTCCTGCTGTTCCTGTTCCTGACGGTCGTGGCGGCGCTGCTGGGCGGTCAGCTGCCGGCGCTGGCGTCCGCGGCGGTCGGGTCGCTGCTGCTGAACTTCTACTTCACCCCGCCCACGCACACGCTCACGGTCAACGACCCGAAGAACATCGTGGCGATCGCGATCTTCTTCGCGGTGGCGGTGTCGGTGGCGTCGGTGGTGGATCTGGCCGCCCGGCGGACGCATCAGGCGGCCCGGTTGCGGGCCGAGTCGGAGATCCTGTCGTTCCTGGCGGGCAGCGTGCTGCGCGGTGAGACCACGTTGGACGCGCTGCTGGAGCGGGTGCGGGAGACCTTCGGCATGGACACCGTGGCGCTGCTGGAGCGGCGCAGCGACGTCGATCCGTGGACGTGCGCGGGCCGCGCGGGCGGGGACGGGAGTGCGCCGCCGCTGACCCGCCCGGAGGACGCGGACGTGGACATGCCGGTGGGCGACCACATGGCGCTGGCGCTGACCGGCCGGGTGCTGCCGGCGGAGGACCGCCGGGTGCTGGCCGCGTTCGCCGCGCAGGCCGCGGTGGTGCTGGACCGGCAGCGGCTGGTGGGCGAGGCGGAGCGGGCCCGGGAGCTGGCGGAGGGCAACCGCATCCGTACGGCGCTGCTGGCCGCGGTCAGCCACGACCTGCGGACGCCGCTGGCGGGCATCAAGGCGTCGGTGACGTCGCTCCGGTCGGACGACGTGGCGTGGTCGGAGGAGGACGAGGCGGAGCTGCTGGCCGGAATCGAGGCGGGCGCGGACCGGCTCGACCACCTGGTGGGCAATCTGCTGGACATGTCGCGGTTGCAGACCGGCACGGTGACGCCGCTGATCCGGGAGATCGACCTCGACGAGGTGGTGCCGATGGCGCTGGGCGGCGTCCCGGAGGGCAGTGTCACGTTGGACATCCCGGAGGAGCTGCCGATGGTGGCGGTGGATCCGGGGCTGCTGGAGCGGTCGGTGGCCAATCTGGTGGAGAACGCCGTGAAGTACAGCCCGGACGGGGAGGCGGTGCTGGTCGCGGCCAGTGCGCTCGGCGACCGGGTGGAGCTGCGGATCGCGGACCGGGGCCCGGGGGTGCCGGACAGCGCGAAGGACCGGATCTTTGAACCGTTCCAGCGGTACGGGGACGCTCCGCGGGGCGCCGGGGTGGGGCTGGGGCTGGCCGTGGCGCGGGGTTTCGCGGAGGCGATCGGTGGGACGTTGTCCGCGGAGGACACTCCGGGGGGCGGGATGACGATGGTGCTGACGCTGTCGGCCGCCGCGGGTCTCCCGCCGGTGCGACCTGATCTTCCGGCACAGGCGACGACATGAGTCGTGGCCACGGCGGAGGCACCGGCGGCGGGAGACGGCCGCGTTCCGGCGCCGGTGCGGGTCCGCCGCACGGCCCGGGAGGGGACCATGACGCCGGCCGGGCGGTACCGGCCGCACTCACGACTTTGCCGGCGGGCGGGGCCCGCCGGCGACCGACACCGCGAGGAGAACGCCAGTGAACCGGGTGCTTGTGGTTGATGACGAGCCGCAGATCGTGCGCGCCCTTGTGATCAACCTGAAGGCGCGCAAGTACGAGGTGGACGCGGCCCCGGACGGGGCCACCGCCTTGAAGCTTGCCGCGGCCCGCCATCCCGATGTCGTGGTCCTGGACCTGGGGCTGCCCGATATGGACGGGGTGGAGGTCATCAAGGGACTGCGCGGCTGGTCCCGGGTGCCGATCCTGGTGCTGTCCGCGCGGCAGACCTCGGACGAGAAGGTCGAGGCGCTGGACGCGGGGGCGGACGACTACGTGACCAAGCCGTTCGGGATGGACGAGCTGCTGGCGCGGTTGCGGGCGGCGGTGCGCCGGGCGGAGCCGACCGGGCCGGCGGACGACGAGGTGATCGTGGAGACCGAGGGCTTCACGGTCGATCTGGCGGCGAAGAAGGTCAACCGCGGGGGCCGGGACATCCGGCTGACGCCGACGGAGTGGCATCTGCTGGAGGTGCTGGTGCGCAACCAGGGCCGGCTGGTGAGCCAGAAGCAGTTGCTACAGGAGGTGTGGGGGCCGTCGTACGGGACGGAGACCAACTATCTGCGGGTGTACATGGCGCAGCTGCGGCGGAAGCTGGAGAGCGACCCCTCGCATCCGCGGCACTTCATCACGGAGCCGGGGATGGGATACCGCTTCGAGGGGTGAACGCGTGGCGGCGGGGTCACGGCCGGTCGTGGGGGCCGGCGTGCGGGCCCCGGTACGCTGGGGCTATGAGTGCTGGGATCCGACCCGAAAAGCCGGCCGGCCGGTTCCGCCGGATGCTCGAGCGGCTGTCGTCCTCCGAGGAGGAGCTGCAGTCCGCCGAACTGCAGGAGGACGCGCAGGCGACGGGGTGCACCCGCATATGCGACTGCGACGACCGTCAGATAGTGAAGGTCTCCGGCACCCTGCGGCATGTCACGCTGCGGCCGCGCGCCGGTGTGCCCGCGCTGGAGGCGGAGCTGTTCGACGGCTCCGCGGCGCTCGACGTGGTGTGGCTGGGTCGCCGCTCCATCGTCGGCATCGAGCCGGGCCGTAACCTCATCGCCTCGGGCCGGATCTCGTTGAGTCACGGGCGCCGGGTGCTCTTCAATCCCAAGTACGAACTGCGACCGCTCGGACAGGAGTAGCCGGTGACGTCGTACGACCGACCGACCACTGACCCTGAGGCTTCCGCCCCCGCCGATCACCCGGTGGGCGCTTCGGCCGTCACCGCCCCGCGGGTGCCCGACGCGGGCCCCGACGTCGCAGGCAGGCAGGTGACGGAGGCGGCGCTGTTCGAGGCGTTCGGCGGCGTGCGCGGCCTGGTGGAGACGGTGCTGCCGGGGCTGCTGTTCGTCGCGATCTTCACGGTCGACAAGGACCTGCACGTCTCGGCGATCGCGGCGCTGGCGGTGTCGCTGGTGCTGTGCGCGGTGCGCCTGGTGCGCAGGGACACCGTCAAGCACGCTTTCAGCGGCGTCTTCGGGGTGGCCTTCGGCGTGGTCTTCGCGATGATGACCGGCAACGCCAAGGACTTCTACCTGCCGGGGATGCTGTACACCCTGGGCCTGGCGCTGGCCTACATCGTCACCACGCTCGCGGGGGTTCCGCTCATCGGGCTGATCCTGGGCCCGGTGTTCAAGGAGAACCTCTCCTGGCGGACCCGCAATCCGGGGCGGAAGAAGGCGTACGCGAAGGCCAGCTGGGCGTGGGGGCTGATCCTGCTCGGCAAGTGCATGATCCTTTTCCCGCTGTACTGGTGGGCGGACACCACGCAGCTGGGATGGGTGCTGGTGGCGCTGAAGATCCCGCCGTTCCTGCTGGCCGTCTATCTGACGTGGATGTTCCTGGTGAAGGCGCCGGCGCCGATCGACGTGTTCGCGGAGATGGAGGCGCAGGAGAAGACGGAGGAGGCCCTGCGGGAGCGGTTGGCGACGCCGGGGCCGCCGATCGTGGTGGACCGGCCGCAGGAAGGGCCGCGGCATCGCCGCTGAGCCGCCGCGAGGCATGACGAAGGGCCCGGGAGCCGTCTGGCTCCCGGGCCCTTTGCCGTGCCGGGCGGTTCAGCTGTCGTCGCGGCGGACCGACAGCAGGTCCTCGAGCTGTTCCTCGCGGGACTGGGCGGCGACGAAGAGGAGTTCGTCGCCGGCTTCGAGGGCGTCGTCCTTGTTGGGGGTCAGGACGCGGGTGCCGCGGATGATGGTCACCAGGGAGGTGTCCTCGGGCCAGGCGACGTCACCGACGCGGGTGCCGGCGAGGGCGGCCTCCGGGGGGAGGGTGAGCTCGACGAGGTTGGCGTCGCCGTGGCTGAAGCGCAGCAGCCGGACGAGGTCGCCGACGCTGACGGCCTCTTCGACGAGGGCCGACATCAGCCGGGGGGTGGAGACGGCGACGTCGACGCCCCAGGCTTCGTTGAACAGCCACTCGTTCTTGGGGTTGTTGACGCGGGCGACCACGCGCGGCACGCCGTACTCGGTCTTCGCGAGCAGGGAGACGACGAGGTTGACCTTGTCGTCGCCGGTGGCGGCGATGACGACGTTGCAGCGCTGGAGCGCCGCCTCGTCGAGCGAGGTGATCTCGCAGGCGTCGGCCAGCAGCCATTCGGCGAGCGGTACCCGTTCGACCGAGATGGCGGTGGGGGCCTTGTCGATGAGCAGGATCTCGTGTCCGTTTTCCAGGAGTTCGCCGGCGATGGAACGACCCACCGCGCCGGCGCCTGCGATGGCGACCCTCATGCGTGCGCCTCCTCGGGACCCTGGGCGAATGCCGCCTCGACCTTCTCGACTTCGTCGGTGCGCATCATGACGTGCACCAGGTCGCCTTCCTGGAGAACCGTCTGGGAGGTGGGCAGCATGGCCTCGCCCAGTCGGGTGAGGAAGGCGACGCGGACGCCGGTCTCCTCCTGCAGTTTGCTGATCTTGTGGCCGACCCAGGAGGGGGCGGTGTGCACCTCGGCGAGCTGGACGCCGCCGCTGGGGTCGCGCCAGAGCGGCTCGGCGCCGGAGGGGAGGAGCCGGCGCAGCATCTGGTCGGCGGTCCAGCGGACGGTGGCGACCGTGGGGATGCCGAGGCGCTGGTAGACCTCGGCGCGGCGCGGGTCGTAGATGCGGGCCGCGACGTTCTCGACGCCGAACATCTCGCGGGCCACCCGGGCGGCGATGATGTTGGAGTTGTCGCCGCTGGAGACGGCGGCGAAGGCGCCCGCCTCCTCGATGCCGGCCTCGCGGAGGGTGTCCTGGTCGAAGCCGACGCCGGTGACGCGGCGGCCGCCGAAGGCGGAGCCGAGGCGGCGGAACGCGGTCGGGTCCTGGTCGATCACCGCGATGGTGTGGCCCTGGCCCTCAAGGGTCTGCGCGAGCGCGGAGCCCACGCGACCGCACCCCATGATGACGATGTGCATGCTGATTACCCCGTGCCCTGTACTAGCGCGCTGACCTGCCCAAACACCCTGCTCACTCTTTCTTCTCCGATGTGCCGGCGGCACGGAGCCGCTGTCCGCGACGGCGGCCCGGTGCGTCGGACGGGAGCGCCGGCCGCACCGTGTTCCGGTACAACCGTAGCCGTAACGGCGGCTCCGGTAGGGGGCGCGGTCGGTGCGGGGTTGTGGTGGGCGAGGTGGTGGTGCGGTGCGGATCGTGCGGTGTGCTGCGCGGGGACGGCCGGGTAGGGCACGCTACGGCGTGTGCCACAACTGCCACATCAACCCCAACAGGGTTCTCTCGCGCCGCACATGGTGGTGTGCGGCGATGACGCGTTGGCCCACCGGCTCGCCGCCGAGCTGAGGGACGTCTACCGCGAACGGGTGACGCTGCTCGTGCCGTCCGCCCGGGAGCCGCACCGGCCCCGCGTTCCGCCGGCGTCCCGCGGACTGGGCCGGGCCTCCGCGCTGCTGGGCCGGATGTCGGCGGTGATGGCGCGGACCGGTCCGGGGACGCTGCCCGGTGTCCCGCCGCCCACGGTGGCGCGCGAGGACGGCGAGGCGCCGCCGGAGCCGATACGGGTCCAGGTGGCGGCCCAGATCGACGACGCGGCACTGGTCGAGGCCGGTGTCGTGGAGGCGGGCGCCCTCGCGCTGGTCCATGACGACGACGAGCTGAACATCCATGCCGCGCTCCGGGCCCGCCGCCTCAACCCGCGGCTGCGGCTCGTCATCCGGCTCTACAACCGCAAACTCGGCCAGCATCTGGAGGAGTTGCTGGACCAGGCCGCGGCGGTCGCGGCGAGCGGTGGCGCGGACGGTGCCGGGGCACCGCGGGGCGACGCGTCCACCACGGTGCTGTCCGACGCGGACACCGTCGCCCCGGCACTGGTGGCCACCGCGGTGGCCGGGACCAGCAAGGTCATCGAGGCGGACGGGCTGATGCTGCGCGCCGTGGAGCGCGCGCCGGGGCAGTCCGGTCCGCCGGGGGCGCGGCGGCTGTGCACCCTGGCGCTGCTGTCGCCGTCGCCCGGCGATCCGCCCGGTGATCCGACCGGGGGCGCGGCCGGTGCGCCGGGTGCGGCCGCCGGCGACGAGGGCCCGGTGCTGCTGCCGGACGACGCCACGGCCGCGGCGGCCGGCGGCTGCGGACGGGTCGTCCTGGAGACCGTCGCCTATACGGGCCGGACGCTGCGGCCGAGCCGGCTGCGCGGCCGGGGCGCGCCGCTGGCCTCGCTCTTCTCCCGGCGGCTGCGCTGGTCGCTGGCGGGCATCGTCGGGGCGGTGCTGGCGCTGGCGGTGGCCGCGTCGCTGTCGACGGGGGAGCCGCCGCTGCACGCCGCGTACCTGACGCTGCTGGACCTGTTCGCGATCAACGAGCCGGCGCTCGACGCCCCGTTGGCGCGCAAGCTGCTGCAACTGCTGTCCGGACTGGTCGGGTTGTTGCTGCTGCCGGTGCTGGTGGCGGCGGCGTTCGAGGGACTGGGCACGTTCCGCAGCGCGTCGGCGCTGCGCCGCCCGCCGCGCGGGCTGTCGGGTCACGTGGTGCTGCTGGGCCTGGGGAAGATCGGGACGCGCGTGCTGGCGCGGCTGCACGAGATGCGGGTGCCGGTGGTGTGCGTCGAGGCCGATCCGGAGGCGCGCGGGATCGCCCTGGCGCGGCGGCTCCGGGTGCCGACCGTGGTGGGGGACGTGACCCAGGAGGGGGTGCTGGAGGCGGCGCTGGCCGACCGGGCCCGCACGCTGCTGGCGCTGACGAGCGAGGACACCACCAATCTGGAGGCCGCGCTCTACGCCCGGTCGGTCAATCCGCGGCTGCGGGTGACCCTGCGGCTGTTCGACGACGGGTTCGCCGCCGCCGTCTACCGGACGCTGCGGACGGCGCACCCCGGTGCGCGGACCCGGAGCCGCAGCGTGTCGTTCCTGGCGGCGCCGGCCTTCGCCGGGGCGATGATGGGCCGCGAGATCCTGGGCGCGATCCCGGTGGAGCGGCGGATGCTGCTGGTCGCCCGGGTCGAGGTGCGGGGCCATGCGGCCCTGGAGGGCCGTTCGGTGGGCGAGGTGCTGCGGCCGGGGCGGCTGCGGGTGCTGGCCGTCGACACCTCCGCGCCCGACGAGCCGTCGGCGGAGCCCGTGGCGGGTGCGGCGGGCGCGTCGCCGGCCGGTGGCGCGCCCGCGCCGGCGCAGCTGGCGGACGAGTTGAACGGCCACGTCCTGCGACCGCAGGACGTGGTGCTGGTGGCGGCGACCCGGGAGGGGCTGGGCGATCTGCTGTCCCGCCGGCCGCGCCCGGCGGCGCGCGAGGAGTGAGGCCGCGCCCCGCGGCACGTCGGCGCGCCCACGCGCGACACGCCTGGGCGGCGTGACATCCACCACGAAGTCCGGGCCCGCGGGCGTTCCCCGCATCGACGGCGCCACCGTGCGCGTACGGTGCGGATGCCGTGGAGGCGCCGCGTAGTGGATGCGTAGTCGGGGCGCCCTGTGCGGGGTGGCGCATTCGGGTGTCTATACCCGTCCGGGTGGTGGGTGGGCGAGAGCCTTGACGAACCCTTAGCATTCCCGGGTGTCCAAACTGACCGACGTGCCCAAACGGATCTTGATCGGGCGCGCACTGCGCAGCGACAGGCTCGCCGAGACCCTCCTCCCCAAGCGCATCGCACTCCCCGTCTTCGCCTCCGACCCGCTCTCCTCCGTGGCCTACGCGCCCGGCGAGGTGCTGTTGGTCCTGTCCGTGGCCGGCGTCTCCGCGTACAGCTTCAGCCCGTGGATCGCCGTCGCGGTCGTGGTGCTGATGTTCACCGTCGTCGCGTCGTACCGGCAGAACGTCCACGCCTACCCGAGCGGCGGCGGCGACTACGAGGTCGCCACCACCAACCTCGGTCCCAAGGCGGGCCTGACCGTCGCCAGCGCCCTGCTGGTCGACTACGTCCTGACCGTCGCGGTCTCCATCTCCTCCGGCGTGGAGAACCTCGGCTCCGCGATCCCCTTCGTCGTCGAGCACAAGACGCTCTGCGCCATCGTCATCATCGTGCTGCTGACGCTGATGAACCTGCGCGGCGTCAAGGAGTCCGGCAAGCTCTTCGCGATCCCCACCTACGTCTTCGTGGCCGGGGTCTTCATCATGATCCTGTGGGGCGCGGTCCGCGGCCTGGTCCTCGGCGACACCATGAAGGCCCCCACCGCCGGCTACACCATCCACGCCGAACAGGGCGGCCTCGCCGGCTTCGCCCTGATCTTCCTGCTGCTGCGCGCCTTCTCCTCCGGATGCGCCGCGCTCACCGGCGTCGAGGCGATCTCCAACGGCGTGCCCGCCTTCCGCAAGCCGAAGTCGAAGAACGCCGCGACCACCCTCGCCCTCATGGGCGGGCTGGCCGTCACGATGTTCTGCGGCATCATCGCGCTGGCCATGACCACCCACGTCCGGATGGCCGAGAACCCGGCCACCGACCTCCTGAACAACGGCAAGCCGCTGGGCTCCGGATACACCCAGAACCCGGTCATCTCGCAGGTCGCCGAGGCGGTCTTCGGCAAGGGCAGCTTCCTGTTCGTGGTGCTGGCCGCGGCCACCGCGCTGGTCCTCTTCCTCGCCGCCAACACCGCCTACAACGGCTTCCCGCTGCTCGGCTCGATCCTCGCCCAGGACCGCTACCTGCCGCGCCAACTGCACACCCGCGGCGACCGGCTGGCCTTCTCCAACGGCATCGTCCTGCTGGCCGGCACCGCCACCGTCCTGGTCTACCTCTACGGCGCGGACTCCACCCGCCTGATCCAGCTCTACATCGTCGGCGTCTTCGTCTCCTTCACCCTCAGCCAGATCGGCATGGTCCGGCACTGGAACCGCCATCTGCTCGCCGAGAAGGACCCGGCCAAGCGCCGCCGGATGTACCGCTCGCGCGCCATCAACGCCTTCGGTGGCTTCTTCACCGGCCTGGTCCTCGTCGTCGTCCTCCTGACGAAGTTCACCCACGGCGCCTGGGTGGCGCTCCTCGGCATGGTCATCTTCTTCGTGACCATGACCGCGATCCGCCGCCACTACGACCGGGTCGCCGACGAGATCGCCGCCCCCGACACCCCCGACGACGACGTGGTCCGCCCCTCCCGCGTCCACGCCATCGTCCTGGTCTCCAAGCTGCACAAGCCCACCCTGCGCGCCCTGAACTACGCCAAGCTGATGCGCTCGGGCACCCTCGAAGCGGTCAGCGTCGACGTCGACCAGGCCGACACCCGGGCCCTGCGCGAGGAGTGGGAGCGGCGCGGCATCGAGGTCCCGCTGAAGGTCCTCGCCTCCCCGTACCGCGAGATCACCCGGCCGATCATCGACTACGTCAAGTCGCTGCGCCGGGAGAGCCCCCGCGACGCGGTCTCCGTCTACATCCCCGAGTACGTCGTCGGCCACTGGTACGAGCACCTGCTCCACAACCAGTCCGCGCTGCGCCTCAAGGGACGACTCCTGTTCACCCCCGGCGTCATGGTCACCTCGGTGCCCTGGCAGCTGGACTCCTCCGAGGCCGCCAAGAAGCGCGCCCGCAAGCGCGCCGAGTGGAACGCCCCGGGCTCGGTCCGGCGCGGCCCGGTCGCCGCTGCGAAGAAGGAGTCCGCGGCCACCAGGAAGTGACCGCGGCCGCCGCTCGCCGCGCGGACCCGCGCACTGCGCCGCACCCCGTAAAGTGGACAGTCGGCCTTCTCCCGAAGGCCGGCCGCCACGGCCTTTCCCCCTCTACCCAGGAGCTCCCCGCCATGCAGCCGGACACGCCGCCGGAATCCAGGAAGTCGCTGGTCGGCGAGGAGTACGAGGTCGAGGTCGGCCCGGTCGCGCACGGCGGCCACTGCATCGCCCGCACCGAGGCCGGCCAGGTCCTCTTCGTCCGGCACGCGCTGCCCGGCGAACGGGTCCGCGCCCGCGTCACCGACGGCGAGGAGGGCGCCCGCTTCCTGCGCGCCGACGCCGTCGAGATCCTGGTGGCCTCGAAGGACCGGGTCGAGGCGCCCTGCCCGTTCTCCGGCCCCGGCCGGTGCGGCGGCTGCGACTGGCAGCACGCCGCGCCCGGCGCCCAGCGCCGCCTCAAGGCCGCCGTCGTCACCGAGCAGCTCTCCCGGCTGGCCGGCCTGACCCCCGACGAGGCCGGCTGGGACGGCACCGTCGAACCGGCTCCCGGCGACAAGGTCGCCAAGGGCGAGGTCCCGGCCTGGCGCACCCGCGTCCAGTACGCCGTGGACGCCGAGGGCCGCGCCGGCCTGCGCAGGCACCGCTCGCACGAGGTCGAGCCGGTCACCCACTGCATGATCGCCGCCCCCGGCATCTCCGAACTCGGCATCGAGCGGCGCACCTGGCCGCAGATCGCCACCGTCGAGGCGATCGCCGCCACCGGCTCCCACGACCGCCAGGTCGTCCTCACCCCCCGCCCCGGCGGCCGCCTACCGATCGTCGAACTCGACAAGCCGGTCTCCGTCCTCCGCATCGGCGAGAAGGACAAGGCCGTCCACCGCGTCCACGGCCGCCCCTTCGTCCGCGAACGCGCCGCCGGCCGCACCTGGCGGGTCGGCAACGGCGGCTTCTGGCAGGTCCACCCCAAGGCCGCCGACCTCCTCGTCGAGGCCGTCATGCAGGGCCTGATGCCGAAGAAGGGCGACATGGCCCTCGACCTCTACTGCGGCGTCGGCCTCTTCGCCGGCGCCCTCGCCGAGCGCGTCGGCGACAAGGGCGCCGTCCTCGGCATCGAGTCCGGCAAGCGCGCCGTCGAGGACGCCCGCCACAACCTCGACGACCTCGACCGCGTCCGCATCGAACACGGCAAGGTCGAGGCCGTCCTCCCCCGCACCGGCATCACCGACGTCGACCTCGTCGTCCTCGACCCGCCCCGCGCCGGCGCCGGCAAGGCCACCGTCCACCACCTCGCCACCCTCACCCCCCGCCGCATCGCCTACGTCGCCTGCGACCCGGCCGCCCTCGCCCGCGACCTCGCCTACTTCCGCGACGCCGGCTACACCCCCCGCCGCATGCGCGCCTTCGACCTCTTCCCGATGACCTCACACGTAGAGTGCGTGGCAATTCTTGAACCGGTCGCAAAGGGCACCTGACCTGCAGTTTCTTCGATATCTCGTAGGCTTCTAGTGGGTCGGTCGACCTGTTCTTCGAAGTGCACCATGTGGAGCGACTCACGGGCCTCGAAGTGCTCGTGGAGGGTGCCTGACCTGCTAGTTCGAGAGAAGCGCCTTTCGGGTGGTGTGGTCGTTACACGCGATATCGCCTTGCCGAAATGATGTCCTGTCGCGAATGGTGACGCTCGCTTCGCACATTCTGACGTGCTGTCAGATCGGTGGTCGCAGCGGGACTGACGTGATCGTGGGGGGTGCCCCTATGGGTTTCGTCAACCCGTGGGGGCTGGTTGGGGTTGGTAGAAGGTGCCGTCGCGGAGCATGGCGAAGAGCACGTCGGCTCGTCGTCTGGCGAGGCAGAGGAGGGCTTGGGTGTGGTGTTTTCCCTGGGCGATCTTCTTGTCGTAGTAGGCCCTGGAGACGGGGTCGGCCAGGGCGGCGAACGCGGAGAGGAAGAAGGCGCGTTTGAGCTGTTTGTTTCCTCTGCGCGATGGCTGTTCGCCGCGGATGGAGGACCCGGAACTGCGGGTTGCCGGGGCGAGGCCGGCGTAGGCGGCGAGGTGGGCGGCGCTGGGGAAGCTGCTGGCGTCGCCGATGTCGATGAGGATGCGTGCTCCGGTCCTGACGCCGATCCCCGGCATGGACGTCAGGACCTTGGAAAGAGGGTGAGCCTCCAGCAGTTCCTCGATCCTTGTGGCGAGGAGTTTGCGCTGGTCAAGTACCGACTGGAGCGAGCTGGCGAGGCTGGGGACGATCAATGCGGCCGCGGCCGTGCCTGGCACGACCACTGTCTGCTCGTCCAGGGCGGTGAAGATGTCATCGACGAGCCGTTCCGCCATCCGTGGTGCCTTTGGGCGGATCAGGTTCACCAGCCGACGCCGTCCGGCCTTGCGGACCTGGGCCGGCGAACCGCACTGGTCGAGCAGCTTGAGCACGGCTGGGTGCTGCATTCGCGGTCCCAGTACCCGTTCCAGCGACGGGTGGATCTGTGTCAGCAGTCCCCGCAGTCTGTTGCTGATGCGGGTGGCTTCGCCGGCCAGGTCGTCGTCGAAACCCACGATCATTTCCAGCTCGGCTACTGCCTCGTCGGCAAGCTCGACGGCCCGCAGAGTGTGCGGCATCGACCGGGCCGCGTCCGCGATGATGAAGGCGTCGCGGGCGTCGGTTTTGGCTTCACCGGGGTAGAGGTCGGCGATCCGCCGCATCGTCAGGCCCGGCAGGTAAGCCACGGGGCAGTCCATGTCGCGGGCCACGGCCAGCGGCAGGGCGCCGATGGAGGCGGGCTGGTCGACGACCACGAGCACGGTGCCGTGCTTGGCTTTCAGCTTGGCGAACACGTCGCGGAGCTTGGGTTCGCTGTTGGGCAGCCGCTTGTCGAAGGCCTTCCTTCCGGCCGGAGTGACGGCGGTGGCGTGGTGTTCGCTCTTGCCGACGTCCAGGCCGAGGAAGGCGCCGATCTCACTGACGTCGATCACGTGCGTCCTCTGGTCGTTCCCGCCCGGCCGTCCCACGGCACCGATCGCCACATCCACATTACGAAGAGCCTCCCGACCTGCGGACAAGCCGGTGGTCATGCCCCTAATCAGCGGTCTGTCGATGCCTCCGGAGCCGGTGACACCACCCCCCAGGCCATACGTTCGACAGGGGGAGAAAGTCATGCCAACTCCGAAGGCCGGGCGCCCCATTGCGGGGCCACCAAGAAGGTAATGGGGGGTACGGCTGAGAATGGCAGCTTGGCGGATGCAGGACTGTGGCATCGGTACTGGCTGAGATCAACAGGCAGTAAGGGCTCGCGAGTCGTGCGGCGCAGGAAGGTGCCAGGCGGGTCTGCCGCACAATCGGGTGTCATCTGAACTGGCCTGCGGGCGGGTGGGAAGGGTGTCGCTGTGCCCAAGCCTTACCCGGAAGAGTTCTGTCAGGTCGTCGTGCGGGTTGCGAGAAACCGCGATTCTGGGGTGACCGTCGAGCAGATTCGGCACAGTGCACGCCTGCCCTGGCAGACATCGGTGGACAAAAGGCGGGGACGTTATGCCGCAGTGGTCCGAGCGATGCTGGCTGCCGTCGGTACGGGAACGACCTCGATGCTCACCCCGCGTGTGGTCAGCTCCTGTGTTGTCCGGTGGAGCGTGATCTGGGAGAAGGCGAAGAGCGAGTCGGGTGTGAAGGTTGCTCCGGACTTGTGTCGGACCGCGAGGACTAGCCGACGAGGCGTGAAGTCTTCGGGCAGCCTGATTCGCCCGCCACTGTCCTGTGCGACCCGGCGTACGAACTGGCAGCGTGCCTCGGGTGAGTTGACGAGGAGCTCGACGGCGACCTGTGCCTGCCCGAGGAGGTGGCTGAAGGAGCCGGAGGAACCGGCTTGCTTGACCAGGATCAGGGTGCCGTCGGGAGTCAGCAGGTCGCAGATTTCGACCCGATCGGTGCGCTTGAGGGGGTTGTTGATGAACTCGCCGTCGAGGAACAACCATTCAGGCTGGACCTTTGCGACCGCTCGGTTGTAGGCGCGTTCGTTCACGGCTTCAGGCCAGTGCGGCAGGCCGTACACGGCGGCATCAGTGAACAACCGTCGCAGGTCGTCTCGGACGGAGTCGATGTAGCCGGCTCCGAGCTCGTACCAGTCGCCGTCCAGAAGGCAGTACGTCCGTGACCCGAGGGACAAGTCGGCCTGGATCCAGTCCAGTGTGCGGGTGGTCGCCAACGGTACGGAGGATCTGGGCGAAGGGCCGCGGTGGAGGGCCACCGTGCCGTCGCGCAGGGCGGCGAGACGGCTGCCGGGTCGGTTGATTCGGGCGCGGGTCAGGACGTAGGCAAGGTCGAAGTCGTCGGACAGATAGGCCTCGGTGGTGCCGATGCGGGTCCTGTAGACGGTGGCCTCTGCATATGTGTCGTGCAGTTCGAGGGGAACGGAGAAGGAGATACGTCCGTCAGGGGGAGCGCCGAGATTGCGGTCGAGGGAGGCGTCGAGTGCGGCGCGGGTGATGGCGTCGGTGACCGGGACGATGTGGTCGACGAACTCCAGGTCGGGGTGCGGGATGTCGTCCTGGCAGACCTGGGTGATCGTGCGCAGGTCTTCGACCAGATCTGCCGGTTCGATGCCGAGGGGAAGGCGGAGGCCGACACCACCCTGGGCGCTGTAGGCCCGGCCGGTGGCATGGCGGCTGCGGGTGAGCGGGACGTCGTCGAGATGGCCGCCGAGGTGGCGGACCACCCGTGCCTGGTCGCGGATGCCGAGCGCCGGGACCGAGGTGCCGGCGGCTACCAGGGAGATGTCAGTGCGCGGCCGGCCGAGCGCTTTGGTGACGGCGCCGCTGATGTGCCGGGGGTCGATCATGCGGATGGCGAAGGAGAGGCCGAACCGCTTGTCCTTGAGGGCGTCGGGAACCAGGCGGTAGCCGTTTCCGCAGGTCACGGCGTAGACCTGGCCGTCGACGGCCAGGAGCAGCAGGGCTCCGGTGCGGCGGACGGGTTCGAACACCGGGATTCCGGTGGTGCGGGCGTTGGGGGCGCACCAGGTGTCGGCGGCCTCCTCCTTGCCGTAGGTGAGGTAGACCGCGGGTACGCCGAGGACGTCGGGGTGGTGCAGTTCGGCTCCCAGCCGGTCGAGTTGTTCGTGGTCGAGTGCCTCGAACATCGCCTCAGGGGTCGGGGAGAGGGTGGAGAGCCGATAGACGGTGCGGACTGCTGTGTGGGTGGCCATGGGAAGTTCTCCGAGCGTCTGTGGGGCAAGAAGGCTGACGAAGCCTCGCCTGTATACGAAGAACAGTGACAGTTATCTGTGTACGTTGTCAACGCATTGCTAATATTCCCTCGCCGTACCACTGCGTGTACGGTGGGCGTATGTCGGACCAAGCTGCCCCCGCCACCGGCCCCCTCGTCACCGGATCAGAGATCGCGAGGCTGGCCGGCGTCACCCGCGCCGCCGTGTCCAACTGGCGGCGCCGCTACGGCGACTTCCCCGCCCCCTCGGGAGGCGGGGCGAGCAGCCCGCTGTTCGCGCTGGCCGAAATCCAGGCGTGGCTGGAGAAGCAGCGGAAGGGGCAAGAGGTCTCGGTCGAGGTCCAGCTCTGGCAGGAGCTGCGGGCCGCCTATGGAGAGGACATGGTCGCCGGACTCGCCGATGTGGCCGAGCTGCTATCCGAGGGGCACGGTCGAGGGCTGTCGGGGTTGCGCCTGCCGCGCGAAGCCGTGGCGCGCGTCCGTACACTTGCCGAATCCGAGCGGCCCGTTGACGTCGTGAACGCACTCACCGAACGGTTCACCGACGCCGTACGCCGCGCCGGGTCGGATCAGGTGACGTCGACCCGCCTGGCCCTCGCGGTACGCCACTTCGCGCCGCCGCTGCCCTCCGGGGCGACGGTCTTCGATCCTGCTTGTGGCATCGGTCTGCTGCTCTCCTCCGTCGCTGGGCAAACCGGGGCGCTCTGCCGCGGGCAGGAGGCCGATGCCGACTCCGCGCGGCTCGCCAGGCTCCGTGCCGCCCTGTCCTCGCTGCCCGACACCCGGATCGAGACAGGCGACTCGCTCCGCGACGACCGGTGGCCCGACCTCCGGGCCGAACTCGTGGTCTGTGATCCTCCGGTAGGCGTCACAGGATGGGGTCGCGAGGAACTCCTTCTCGATCCACGCTGGGAACTCGGTACCCCGTCCAAGGCGGAGGGCGAACTCGCCTGGCTGCAGCACGCCTACGCACACACCGTGCCGGGCGGGCACGTTGTGATCGTGCTGCCCGCCTCGGTCGCCTACCGCAAGGCCGGGCGAAGGATCAGGGCCGAGATGGTCCGCAGGGGCATCCTCACTCAGGTTGTCGCCTTGCCGCCGGGTACGGCCTCCTCGCACGCCCTCCCCGTTCACCTCTGGACTCTGCGTCGTCCCGGGCCGGCCGACGTCCCCCCGGCCACGGTGCGGATGGTGGACCTCACCGCCAACGACCCCGACGGCAGCCTCGCCCCCCGCCCCGAGCAGATCGTGGATGTCCCTCCGATCAGTCTCCTCGACGACACGGTTGACCTCACCCCGGGCAGCCACCTCCAGGCCGTGCACCGCGACTACTCCGGTGAGTTCACGGCCCTCCGTGGCGATCTGGAGGAGCAGCTGCGCCGGCTGGCCGCACTGCTGCCTCAGCTACGGCCCGGTACGGGGGCAGGCTCGCTCGACGGTGCCACGACGGGCGTCGCCGAACTCCTCCGGGCAGGCCTCGTGACCTTCGAAGGCCCGGAACCGGTCTCCATCAGCGACCAGCTCGACACCGATTACCTCCAGGGCTTCCTGCGCAGCCCGGCCAACACCCGCCGTGCCACCAGTGCCTCCGGCACCTACCGGCTGGAGGCCAAGGGCGCCAGGATTCCGCAGCTGGCCATCGAGGAACAGCGCCGATACGGTGCGGCCTTCCGGGACCTCACCGAATTCGAGGCGACGATGCGGGCTGTGTCCGAGCTCAGTCGCCGGCTCGCCGAGCTGACCCGCGACGGACTCTCCACCGGCGCTCTGGCCCCGGAGGACTGAGGACATCCGGCGGGGCGGCTCCAGGGGCGGAGCCGCCGTGGTCCCGGTGCCGGGGCAGATCTGGTGCTGCTGCAGTTCGTGGACCGGTGCTGCGGCAGCTCTCATGCCGCCGCAGTGCCGGGGCCCGCAGTCATAGAGTCACCCGTTCACACCTAGGTCGGCAGGAACTCGCTCGGACTTCCGGTCCAGCTCACGCTCAGTGCCTCGCGCGCCCTGGTGCAGGCGACGAAGAGCAGGCAGCGCTCGCGCAGGAGGTCGGCTTCGTGCTGCGGTGCGTCCGTCTCCAGCGGGGTGATCTCGCGGGCGAAGGGCACCGTTCCCTTCGTGACCCCGAGCACGGAGACCGCCCTGAACTCCAACCCCTTCATGGCGTGCATAGTGGCCAGCCGGACTCCTGGCGTCTCCGCGGCGACCTGCCCCTTCACCCGCACCACCGGAATCCCGGCTTCCTTCAGCCGGGACTCCGCCGCGTCCAGTGCCAGGTTGAACCGGGCGCACACCCCGATCTCGTGCGGTGCGAGCCCTTCGCCGATCCATGCCCGCACCCGGTCCACGAGCGCGGCGTACTCCTCCGGCTGGGTGGCGTACCAGCCGGCCTCAGGTCGGCGGCCGCGCAGCAGCGAGCGGTAGCCGGCCAGGGAGTCGGTTCCTTCGCCTTCCAGGGCGTTCACGCTGACCGGTGCGAGCAGGCGCGCCGACCAGACCAGGATCTCCTCGGTGGAGCGGTAGTTGAGACGCAGCCGGAAGCTGCGGCCGGCGGTGGCGATCCCCAGCGAGCCGAGCGACACCCGGGAGTCGTAGATCCGCTGGTGCGGGTCGCCGGTGAGGAACAGATCGTCGGGGCCGGGGGCGACGGCGGCCCGGAGCACCCGCCACTGCGCGGGGTGCAGGTCCTGCGCCTCGTCCACCACGACATGGTCGTACGGGGCCGGACCGGAGGCGAGCAGATCGGCCGCCCGGGCACAGACCCGCAGGTGAGTGGTGGCACCGCGCTCCAGCAGCAGCTTCTCGAACCGCTCGACGCCGTTCCACACGAGCCCGCGCCTGGCCGCTCCGAGGCCGGTGCCGCGTCCGCGCCGGCTCGCCGCGAGATAGCCGTCCAGATCACGGATGTCCTGGCCGAGCACCACGTGACGGTACTCCTGTGCCAGGAAGCGGGCCTGGAACGGCAGATCCAGCTGCTTGACCGCCTTCTCCCAGAGCTGCCGCTGGTCGCGGTCGCCCACTGGCTTCGGGGTGACGCCGGTGTGCTGCCGCACCACGCCGTTGGCATAGGCGTCGACGGTCGTGACATCGACCCGGGAGAGCAGGAGTTCGTCGTCTTCGAGGAGTAGACCGAGCATGCCGCGCAGTCCGGCGGCCAGCGCGTTGGTGTACGTCGTCAGCAGGACCCGGCTGTCCGGCGACCGCCTCAGCAGGTGCCGGACCCGGTGCAGCGCGGCTACCGTCTTCCCCGTCCCCGGGCCGCCGGTGACCTGCACCGGACCGCCGTACGAGGTGCGCTGGGCGACCCGCCGCTGGGAGGGGTGCAGGAAGACCCGCCAGGCCGCGAACGGTTTCGCCAGGATCTCCTCCAGCTCCTGCGGGCCGGTGACGAGACGGATCCGGGCGGTGGTGTTGCTGATGACGGTGGCCAGGTCCTCGTCCGGCTCGGGCGGTGCGTCCACCGGGCGGCGTACGGCCACCACGTCCCGGTAGACCTCCTCCGGCGAGAATCCTTCCGCGAGGTACTGGAGGACCTCCAGCTGGTCCTCGGGCAGCAGCGTCGCGAATGCCTCCAGCTGCGCCTTGTCCGCCATCGAGCGCGCCGCACGCAACACCTGGGCGTCGATGCCCAGTTCGCGAAGGACTCCGTCCGAGACGCCGGAGAACAGCAGCTTCGGCGCCTTGCGGGACGCCGTCTCGTACAGCGGTGTCAGCTCGTCCAGTGCGACCGCGTCACGTACCTCCAGGCCGCGGGTGGCGCTGTTCGTGCTGTACAGGCGTTTCGCCGCCCAGGTGTACGCGTCGTCGTGCGGTAGTACATGGACGAGGAGGAAGAGATCGCTGCCGTCGTCCGGCGCGAGGACCACACCGCGCCAGAACTCGGTGATCCGTATGGTGCGCATCCGCCGGTCACGGGCGTTCTCGACGGATTCCAGATGCAGGCCTTTGTCAGCGTTGAGCTCGGCCACGGTCAGGGCCTGGAACTTCGTCATGGCCTTGCGGACGCCGGCTCTGACCGGCTTCTCCAGGGTGTCGAATCCGTCCCAGAAGCTCTGGGCGAAGGCGAGTCGGGGCATGGGCCGCGGGCCCCCTTTCCGTGGGTGTCAGGCGGTGGGCCCGGCCAGGCGGGAGGCGAGTTCCCGGAAGGTCCGCAGCAGCGTCGCGGGTTCCGAGGTGAGGTCGAGGCTGTGCTGGAACAGCCGCAGGCCGCCGGTGCCGCGGACCTCGGTCGTCCGCTCGGGCAGGCGGCCCGCCGCGTACACCAGATGCGCCTCGCGCAGGCCGAGCACGGTGGCGTAGGCGAGCGCCTGGTACAGGTCGGCGTTCGGGTATCCGTGGGCCCGGTGGGTCTTCTCGGTCTTGTACTTGGCGTCGACGACGGCGACAGGTGTACGACCGTCTGCGCCGTACACCACCAGATCTGGCTTCATCCGGACCTGGCCGCCCGGGTCAAGAGCGTGTACGTCCTGCAGCCGCGCCGTCAGGCCGTACTCCCGGAGGGCCTCGCGCAGTGCGACCGTCACGAAGTCCTCGAAGAGCTGGTTCATGTCGAGCAGGAAGCCGTCCAGGGCGAGCGGGCCGGCCCGGTGCTCGGGCGAGGTGGAGGACAGTACGGCCTCGGCGAGCCGCAGGGCGGGCTGGTAGCGGGAGTTGAGACGGGACGGCTGCCAGTGCGGCAGGTCCTGGCCGCGGACCAGCGGACGGGCGTCCGCGAGGCGGATTCGCTGGTGGGCGAGACGGCGCCGTACTGGTCCAGGGACGGACGGCAGCCGCAGCAGCCGTTCCGCCGCGGCGCGCAGGATGCGGTTCTCGGCGGTGTCGGCGGTGTACGCGTCGTAGACGATCTCGGCGGGCGGCATGCGGCCGAAGTGGAGCCGGATCTGCTCGGCCTCCCGCAGTCGGCCCCTGACCACCAGGGCGGACTCCGCCGTCTCCCGGTAGCCCTGGAGCACCCCTTGCCGCAGCGCCGCGTCGATCTGCCGCTCCACCGCGTACGCGAGCGCGGGTACCACCTCGTCGTGCGCGCCGGTGCCGACCGTGCCCTCACGGCTGTCGCGCCAGGCGCCACCCGGGTCGAGGCTGAAGCCGAGCAGGAAGAACAGCCGCTCCACGGGTGTCTTGGGCGCGATCCGCAGGACCGTCCCGCCCGGGAGCCGGACCGCGCCGACCTGGTGGCCCGCCCGCAGCCTCCAGTGTCCGGGCCGCTCGGGGTCCGGCGCGGCGGCGTCGAGGAACCGCGCCGCGACGAGGGCCCGCCCGGTGGCCGCGTCCAGCGGTACGGACATGGCGGCGCCGTACTCCCGCAGGGTGATCTCGACCGGGACGTCGCCGCATGCTGGGCCCGCGCCGTCTGCCGCGTTGCCGTCGGTGGTCGCGGCCGGGATGTCACTGTGCGCCGGGGCGGCGCCGCCCGCGGCGTTCCCGCTCATGACCGCCGGGTCCGCTCGCGCAGCGCGTCCAGGCCGTAGCGGGCGGCGAAGTCGATGCCCTCGCCGTAGTGGTGCTCCTCAAGAAGGGGGAGGATCTTGGTGCGCCAGGTCCGGTCGAGGCCGCCCTCGCGGTAGACGCCGGGCTTCATCAGGTAGGACGGGCCGATGGCGAAGTCCGGGTCGTCGATCGCCGTGTTGAGCGCGTCGAGCAGGCGGGCCGGCTCGGGATCCTTGCCCTCGCGCTCCAGCCAGCGGGTGAGGAGGCCGGCGGTGGGCTCCACCCGGGGGGAGAGCTCCACGAAGGCGAAGCGGCGCCGCATCGCCGCGTCCACCAGTGCGATCGACCGGTCCGCGGTGTTCATGGTGCCGATCACGTACAGGTTCGGCGGCAGCCCGAAGTCGTCCCCGGAGTAAGTCAGTCGCACCGAGCGCTTGCGGTACTCCAGAAGGAAGTACAGCTCGCCGAAGACCTTCGCCAGATTGGCCCGGTTGATCTCGTCGATGATCAGGAAGTGCGGCACATGCCGGTTGCCCTCCCGGGAGGCGGTGTCGGCGAGCTCTCGCAGCGGTCCCGCCGTCAGCCGGAATGCGACCTCCCGTGTCTCGGGGTCCTCGACCGGTCGGAACCCCTCGAAGAAGTCCTCGTACGCGTACGACGGATGGAACTGGACGATCTTGACCTGCTCCGGGCCGCCGCCGAAGTACTCGGCCAGCTTCAGCGCCAGATACGTCTTTCCGGTGCCGGGCGGCCCGTAGAGGACCATCTGCCGCTCGTCGAGAAGGAGTTCACGCAGTTCGTCGAGGAAGGACCGGTCGTGGACGAGGAGCTTCCGGGCGAACTCGTCGGTGACCTCGGGGAAGGTCAGGACGCGCTGCTCGGAGGATTCCAGGAACTGCCCGGCCTGCTCCGGCGCTGTCCCCGGGCCGCCGGTGAGCGCGGTGAGCTGTTCCAGGACGGGTGTCAGGTCGACCACGTCGTGCTGGGTGGAGAGCTTCTGCTGTACCTCTTCCGGCAGCTCCTCGTACGGATGGGCGGTCTCTTGCCAGGCCACCGGGCGCCGGAGGTTCGAGAGCCCACTTGGGGAGCCAGACTGCACCAGGTCGCCGGTGATCCGCCCGAGGTGGAGCAGGCCGTCGCTGAGTGTGGCGACGGTGTCGCCGATCCGCATCTGGGTGAAGAAGGCGTGCAGTTCGTCGACGAGACCGCGCTTCTGGTGGTACGTCGCCGAGCCCTCGTATCCCTCCTCGACGAAGCGGCGCAGCACGCTCTTGGTCGGGTCGGGCTCGTCCACTTGCGGTAGGTGGGGTGCGTCGAGCGAGACGAGCCCCTCCTTCAGCCAGAGCCGGCGGACCAGGTTGTGCCCGGAGACGTTGTTCCCCCGCACCAGCCAGGCCTTCTGCGGGGCCCGCCAGCTCTGCGGCAGGAAGTCGCCCAGGCGGTGCCCGTCCTCGGCGCTGCGCCAGGTGCCGGGGCCGGTGGCTCCGTAGCCGAGGACCAGGGAGGCCGCGGCGGACGGTGAGTTGCACACGATGTCGCGGGACGCGGTCCAGGCGCCGGGGCGGGGGCCGTCGGCCAGCGTCCCGTTCTCCCGCAGTCCGGAACGGAGTCGGCGAGCGGAGTCGCTCAGCCCCGGCCAGTCCTCCGCCGACACCGCCGACCCCGCGCTCACCAGGAACTTGTGCGAGCCGTTGTCGCCGGGCTCGGTGAGCAGGAAGCCGCGGGCCTCCCCGGCGTCCTTGGGCAGGGTGATCCGGAAATCCGGGAAGCCGGGAAGACGGTCGGGGAGCTGGGGCATGGGGACCTTCCGGGGCGCGGGTGGTTCATGTGGCACGAAGTGCGTCTAGCCTATGTGTTGACGATGTCAATCGGTATGTTCGGTGTGCTGGACGCTCACGACGCCCGTTCGGCTACCGGCGCTCGGGGAACACCTGGGCGCTGTCCCGCTGCTTGCGCGCCGCCGCGGTGGGTGCCTGCGAGTGACCGGCGAGCTCGTTCAGTTTGATGTGCAGCGCGTCCTGGGCGGCGTAGTCCCCGCGAGAGGCCGCGGCGCGCAGGTCGTCCCAGGCGGCCAGGACGGGACGGCGTACGGACTCCGGGAAGCGGCCCAGCTCGGCGTCGTGGGCGGCGAGCATGGACCGCCAGACGGTGGTGTCGAGCTGCCGCCACAGGCTGCGGGCGTGCTCCGTCGCTGCCCGCATCGCGGGCAGATCCAGCCGCTCGCGTGCCGCATCCAGGGCGCGCCGTGCGTCGGCCAGCTCTTCGGCCGGCGCGCCGAGGCCCAGCTCCCGGCCCCGGCGCGCGGCGACGGACGCGTTGGCCGACCAGCCGCGGGCGTCCCGGCATGTCTCCACCATGTCGCGAGCCTCGTCGAGGAATCCGTCGAAGGACCGGCCGAGGGGTTCACCGCGGACGATCGCGGTGAGCTGTTCTGTCAGTTCGGCGAAGCGGTCGTGCTCCGTCTCTGTCAGCTCGCCGCCGAAATGGGCGACATGGGTACGGATCTCGTCGAGGAGTCGAGATGCATCGCGGCCGATGCCGTCGGCGACGGCGCTGCGGCGCAGCCGCGCGCCCAGCTCCTCGCCGTCGCCGATGCGGTAGGCGAGGTTCACGGTGCGGTTCTCGTCCAGCTGTACCCGGAGTGTGAGCCGCTCGACGCTGCCGGTGCCCCTGTCGAAGACATGCGTGTGCTCTCCGCAGAACTCGTTGCGGGCATGGGACTTCTCGTGCGGTCCTTCGACGATCCGGAAGGTCAGCGCGGTGGTGCCGTCCGGCCGGATCTGAAGGTTCTCGATGTTCCGCCAGTCGGTCGGGTACGTCGTTCCGGCGGTGAAGAGGACCGCGACGGTGCCGTCGCCGAGTGCCAGTCCCAGGTTCTGGGCGGTGACCTGCTCCGGCTGGTCGGTCTGGAACAGCGTGTCACAAGCCGAACACGCCGTCAGGCCGGTGGTGTTGACCATCTGACACCCGGGGCACTTCAGGCCGCCCGCGTCAAGCGGCTGGTCGCAGTCCTGGCACAGGGTGGCCGAGGTGGAGTTCTCCGGGCAGCCGCAGTGCGGGCACGCGGCGCGAGACGCGACGGGGGCGGCCGCCCGCAGCCCCGAGAGGCTGACAGTGCAGACCGGACAGCTCGTGGTCCCCTCGGCGGCCGGCACATGACAGCCGGGGCAGTCGACCGTCGCCGTGCCGAGCAGAGAGGTGCCGCAGTCGGGGCAGGTGCTCTCGGTGAGCGGGATTCCGGTGGTCAGGCACGGCTCGGAGGGGCAGGCGAGAGCGGACGCGAGCCCGGCCTCGATGCCGGCGCCCAGCGCGACGGCGGACATGGGGTCGATTCCGCTGTGCACCTTCTCCTCGCCGAACAGTTCGGCCAGGCGGCGGCGGACCAGCGGGATACGGGTCGAGCCGCCGACGAGCAGGACCTTGTCGACGTCCTCGGTCGTCCTGGACGCGTCGCGCAACACGCCGCGGGTGAGCTCCAGGGTGCGGTCGATCTCGGCGCCGATCAGCTCCTCGAAGTCGTCGCGGGTGACCCTTCCCGTCCAGGAGCCGCCGTTCTTTCCGAGCGGCGCGAGGATGATCTCCGCTGCGGTGACGTCCGAGAGTTCGATCTTGGTGCGTTCGGCGGCGGCGCGGATCCGTGCCGCGTCGCCGGTCCCGGAGAGGTCGCGGCCGCCGAGTCGTTTCTCGGTGAGCATCCGGCACAGCGCGGAGTCGAAGTCGGCCCCGCCGAGCGACTTGTCCCCGCCGAGCTTGTACACCCGGAAGTACCCCGACCCGATGATCAGCAGGGACACGTCGAAGGTGCCGCCGCCGAGGTCGTACACGAGCACCGAGCACATGTCGTCTTCATCCTCGACGAGGCGTTCCACCCCGAAGGCGTGGGCCGCCGCAGTCGGTTCGGGCAGGATTCGTGCGACGGCGAATCCCGCAAGCTCCCCGGCTTCCCGCACCGCCGCGTACTGCGGTTCCGTGAAGTACGCCGGGACGGTGATCACGGCTCGCGGGAAGGGTTCGCCAGCGGTGTTCTCGGCGTCCGTGCGCAGCCGCCGCAGCAGGATCGCCGAGATCTGTACGGGCGTCAGCCAGTGGGGGCCGAGCCGGATCTCGATCCCGCCGTCCGTGGACTCCCGTACCGGCGGTGCGTCCGCGGGCCGCTCGTCGAGCAGCCGCTGTACGTCGGCGTCGGCGTGACGGCGGCCGATCAGCCGCTTCACCTCGGTGATCACGGAGCCGGGTAGCTGGTCGCGCACGCCGAGCGCCTCGCTGCCCACCAGGAGGGATCCGTCGGCGCCGGTACCGACGGCGGACACCGTGGCCTGCTCACCGTGGCGGTTGGGGAGGACCACCGGAACGCCGCCGTCCATCCAGACGGTCACGGAGTTGGTGGTGCCGAGATCGATTCCGAGTGTGCGGTACGGCATGACGTGGCCTTCGGGTGGCAGGGACGGGAGGGGGCGGTGTGGAGCGGGTTCAGCGGCGGCGCTTGGAAGGTTTGCGAGGCAGCGGCTGCCGGCGCTGGGCGCGGCTGGTGCGGTGCGGCTGGTTGCGGCGCTCCCGCGTGGCCCCGCCGTCGGAGCGGCCAGCGGGTGCCGCCTGTTCAGCGGCGGGCGCGGGCCCGGGTACGGCCAGGACGACATCGGCACGGCGCAGGCAGTCGGTCCCGTGGCGGAAGCCGGTGACGGTCTCCCGCAGGACGGTTCCCTCGGGGGCGGTCGGATGCGGTTCGACGCCCGTCGCCCGTGCCTCCACCGGGTCGGGGATCTTCCCGACGAGGTCCATGGGATGTACGCCGTGGCGCGCGAGTTCGGCCCGGAGCATCCGGTGGGCGGCGTCCGTCTGCTGTTGCACGGCGGCTGCGATCTGTCCGGTTCGTCTTGCTCCGGAGCGGCCGAACTGCTCGGACCGGTGTGCCGTGTCGGCGAGGAGATCGTCGAGTGGCAGCAACGCGGTGAGGAGGTCCATCAGTTGGGCCACGGCCTCTTCGCGTTTACGGGAGAGGGCGGCGACGCGAACGCGCAGCTTGCGCAGCTCGTCGGTGCCGGGCGGGGGAGTGGTCACTTGGATGCGGGACCTTTCGGAGCGGCGGACGCCGGGAGGGGAGGAGTGAGCAGCTCGCTGACGAGGGTGTCGCCCGGGGTGCGGGCCGCGTCGTGGGCGGTCTTCAGGGCGCGCTCGCGGTCCGTGTCCCGGGCGCGGCGGGCCCGGGAGGCCGCCACGGCCACCTGCTTCGCGAGGTCCCCCTGGCCGATGCCCGGCCTGGCACGCGGAAGGAGCTCGAACAGGGTGGGGCCGAAGGAGGGCATCGGTGTGTGGGAGTGCGCGGTCACAGGGTCTCCTGGATGTACGGCGGGTCGTCCGGGTCCGGTGCTCCAGGTGAGTCGAAGAGGCCGGGGAACATCATCGGTTCGAGTGGGAGGGAGGTCTGCCAGCCGGTCTCCAACCCCAGCGCGGACGCGGTGCGTTCGTCGCGTACGGCACCGGCTCGGTCGCCGTCGGCACGGCGGGCGCGGGCGCGCCGGTGGTACGCGACGGCGACGAGCTGGTCGTACTCCGCGGAGCGGCCCGGGGTGATCAGCAGCCTGCCCTGGAGGTCGATCAGTTCGGACCAGCGTCCGGTGTCGACCAGTTCCCCGGCGAACGGTACGACGGTCTCCAGTGCCTTCCACTCCGTCTCGGCCCCGGTGAGCTGTGCGAAGGACGCGGCGGCGGAGAGCAGCAGAGGGACCTGCCGGGTGTAGTCGCCGGACTGTGCTCCGAGCTGCCGGACAGCCGTGTTGTACAGGAGGCGGGCGATGCCACAGTCGTCGCTCTGTTCTCCCCACTCGTCCTCGGAGGAGCGGACCTCCCGCAGTTGCCGCAGGACCCGACGGGCCTCGCTCTTCTTCCCGTCGAGCGTCTTCCGCACGGCCCGTTCGATCATCCGGTCGCGGTACCAGGAGTACACCTCGTGCAGATCCTCGGCCGCGTTCCCCGCACGGAACCCGCGGTGCAGAAGTTCCCCGACCCGTTGCAGGCCGGGCTGTTTGCCCCGCCTGTTTCCCGTGACCAAGGAAGCGATGTCGGCGAGATCCAGCGCGTCCAGCGCGTCCTGTGCCGCCGGATCGCCGGGGCGTACGCACACTGCCCGCTGGAAGCGGGCACGGCCCTGATTCCTGTCCTTCGTCCCCAGCGCTTCGGTGCCGCGCCGGACCAGGGCGGCTGCCAGCTCCTTGGCGAGGGCGGCGTCATCGGGAGCGAGCGCGTGCGCGGACTCCAGCCAGACGATGCGCTGGACGAGCGTGGCCCGCTGGTAGCCGTTGCCGTTCCGACCGGCGCTCAGTCCGGCTTTGCGGGCCATCTCGTGGTGGTGTCGGTCGAGTACGAAGCCGAGGCGGGCGGCCGAGGTGAGGTCGGTGAGGGTGTCCTGCCACGCGCCCTTCTCGAACTGCTCGCCGGCCCTGGCGGCCAGGGCGTCGGCGAGGTACGGCGCGCAGGCCTGGTGGGCGTCGGAGTCCGCCTGCCAGGTGGAGGGTTCGCCGTGACGGCGGGTGTACGCGGTGAGTAGGGCGCGGTGTTCACCGTATGCCTCCAGTTGCTCGGCGGCGGTGTCCACGGTGACGGGGGAGCCGGTCCAGGGCCGGCCGCCGAGCAGCAGCCCCAGGCACGGGGGAGCGGTGTCGGGGGTGGGTGATTGCCAGGTATCGGCGTCGCACCGGCAGTCGAAGCCGTCTCCGCAGCTGCCGAAGCACTCCTCCATCCGCAGGTAGGCGCGTTCACCCCGGACGAGCTCGCCGCTGTACTCGTACTCCTCGACGTTCCAGACGGTGTCCCAGCCGTCGAGGGCGTCATGGCCGTCGCGTTCGTCGACGGACCGAAACGCCGTGCGGATCCGGTCCGTCAGCGTGTCGCACGCGGAACGCCAGTCCTCGGTGCCGAGGGGAGAGCCGCGCCGGGCAGTCACCATGTCTTCGAAACCGAGCGGGTCCTCGTCGTCGAGCAGCAGGCGCCAGAGGGCGATGGCGAAGACCGCGTGAGCCGGATCGACCTTGTCGCTCCGGGCGAGCGACCGCAGCGTCCCGACCGCGAGCGCGTGCACCAGGGCGGTGCGGCGGTTCCCGGACGGGTCGGGGACGGCGTCGAGGACCTCGCCGATCGCGCCCTGGCGGGCCGCCTGCCACACCAGGCGCCACAGCGCGTGTGCCGGGCAGCAGAGGCAAGGCGTCTTGCTGGACGTGGCGTCCGGAGCGTCGAGTACGGTGCGGACGTCGCAGCCGCAGCCGAGGTCGCAGGGTTGGTCCTCGCCGCTCGCGGGCGGAGTGGTGCCGAACACCGCGAGCCAGCGATGGACCGCCTCGGGCCAGTTACCTGCGCGTTCGGCGAGCAGGGCGCGCAGTGCGTCGTAGGAGGCGCGGCCGTCCTCGGGGAGGCCGGGACGGTCTGTGGAGATCCGGTCCAGCAGGTTGAGCGTGCGCGCGAAATCACCCGTGCCGTAGGCATGTTCGGCTCGACGGAGCATGCGGGTGGCGTCGGTGGTTTTCAAGCAGGTCCCCCATGTGCACGTGGTGCACGGTTGACCTTATGTGGCGTCTGTTGGCTCGGTCAACGGGCCGTCAGATACCAGACTGGGTGGCCAGTTTCGCTCGTACGGTCTTGCCTCCCGGCAGGCGTGGCACGGTCTCCCAGTGGTCGGCGAGGAGGGCGACGAGGGCCAGGCCCCGGCTGCCGGTGGAGAGGTCGGGGTCCTCGCCGACGGTTCGGGGGAGGCGGTCGCCGCGGGCGTCGGAGACCTCGATCAGGAGGCGGCCGGGGCGGGGTAGCGGGGTGTAGGTCAGGGCGAGTTCGAAGTCGCGGCCGGGGACGCGGCCGTGCAGGACGGCGTTCGCGGCGAGTTCGGCGACGACGTGTTCGGCACGTTCTGTGATGTCCGGCGGGACGCCCCAGGTGTGGAGTTCGGTGACGGTGAAGAGTCGGGCGAGACGTGCGCCGCGACGAGTGGAGGACAGCTGTTGCCTGAACGTCCTGGTGGAAGGCGCGGGTTGGGGTGCGGTGTGGTTCATGGGGCCAGCGTGGCCCGCGCGAGGGTGGCGCGGCGAGAGGTGCACCTCGTACGGGAGGTCACCGTACGGGCACGCAGGGTGGACGGTACGAGGCGTACGCCGTCACTGTGGGTGCGTGTGATCGTGCGGGAGGAAGGGGCGGCGGATGGCCAATGTCGGAGATGGGGCCGGTGCGTTCTCGGAGGGGGAGCGGGAACCGCATCCGTCGGACAGTCTGCGGACGTTCGGGGCGGTCGTGCAGGCGCTGCGCGAACATGCGGGGCTGAGCAGGGTGGAGTTCGGGGAGCGGGTGCGGTTCTCGAAGCACACCGTTGAGTCGGTGGAGCTGGGGCGGCGGATGCCGGACGAGCTGTTCGTGGAGCGCGGGGAGGAGGCGACGGGGAACACGGGGGCGTTGCGGAGGGCGGCGCCGTATCTGTCGCGGGGGGAGGTGGGGTTGGCGGCGTGGTTCCGGGAGTGGGCGCGGCTGGAGCGGACTGCGGTGAGTCTGTGTACGTATGAGTGCAGGCTGGTGCCGGGGTTGTTGCAGTCGGAGGCGTATGCGCGGGCGGTGTTCGAGGGCACGATTCCGGTGGTGACGGACGAGCGGCTGGATGCGCTGCTGGCGGCGCGGGCGGAACGGCAGCGGATGCTGGTGGAGCGGCCGACGACGTTGTTCAGCTTCATTGTTGAGGAGCATGTGTTCCGGCGGCGGTTCGGGGATGCGGAAGCTATGTGGGGGATGCTCGATCACGTGCTGGAGCTGACGTCCCGGCGCAACGTCACGTTGCAGGTGGTTCCCTTGGACTCGGCGCTGCACGCGTGCCTGGATGGACCGGTACGACTGCTGGAGACGCCGGAGCGGCGGCGGGTCGGATACGCCGAAGGGCAGCAGAGCGGCCGACTCATCACTGACGCGAATGAGGTGAGCCTCCTCCACACACTGCGCTCGCAGGCCCTCAATCCACAGGAAACCAGGGCCCTCTTGGAGAGACTGCGAGGAGAGCGATGACGAGCGGTACGGCGGAACTGTTCTGGTTCAAGTCCAGCTACAGCGGCAGTCAGGGCGATGACTGTGTCGAGATCGCAATCGCCGAACAGGCCGTCCACATAAGGGACTCCAAGGACGTGGCGCGTCCGGCCTTCGCCGTCGGTCGCGACGGGTGGGGCCGGTTCGTGCGGTTCGCTTCAGAGCGCTGATACGTCGAGGGGCGCCGCCCGCTGCTTAGCGAGCGGCGCCCCTCGCGTTGTCCGAACGTCAGTCGTCCTGGCGGGCCGGGTGGCGTGGTCCCTGCCCCGGGGGCGGGGTGAGCGTGGACTTATACGTGCCGGATTCGCTCTCATCGAGCGGGGTCTCCAAGGTGAGGCCGGCGGCGGCCATGCGGTCGTACTCGGCGAGGATCAGGTCCTTGGTGCGGTAGGTGCCGTGTGCCGCTTCGTCCTTGCGCTTCACGATGGGGAAGGTGTCGAGGATGTACGACACATCATCACGATTGATGCCATAGAGGTGGAAGAAGAGGGCGTCGAGCTCAGCTCGGATGATGGCGCGACGGGATTCGTTCCAGCGGAAAGGGGCGCCGGTGTCGCCGAGATCCCGAGCGAAGGGGGTCATGTCCTTTGCGGTGTAGGTGAGTTCGAGCACGCGAGGGGTGACGGTAACCGAGTGGCGGGCGACCGCTTCTGGCGGGAGGGCCGGCAACTGCTTCCAGATGAAGAAGTTCATGGAGGTGCCGCCGACTTTCTGCCGACTCGCGAAGTCGTACACAAAAGAGGACAGGCAAGCGATCAACCCCGCCAGCTCTGAGGGGGAGCGGTCAGCGGTCATAAGCGGCACTTTGTTTCCGGCACTGGCTTTAGGGAAGGCAAATGAAATCGCGGTGCGTTCGTCCGTGGCGCGGCAGATATCACGCCATCCGAGGAGCCAGTCGCGAGTCCAACCGCGATTCGCCAGCCGCTGGCATACCCCATCTGCTTTGAGCTCGGCTCCGTGTTTGTCGACGGCGCCGGTTGGAATGCTCTGCTCACTGGTCCAGTATCGGGGAAGCGCCACAGTGTCAGGGGCTTGCTTCTCAGCAATCGAGAAGTCGCGAGTATCCCCCTCGTCCGTGTACGTCGCCCACCGATGGTCGTAGTGGTGCAGCATTTTCGCTTCGTACAACGGCAGCAATCGCTCCTCCCCCCGCACCAGCACATTCCCGTCGAGGCGCCAGCCGTCCGCGAGCATGGACTCCAGGGTTTCCCCGCTGGAGGTGGAGGGGCGGAAGAGGTGGGAGTCGTGGGACATGTCGAACATGCGCAGGAACGACACACCCCACGGGTTGCCGTTCGCCTTGTCCGACTCCTTGAGGAAGACCGGCACCCGGCGGTACATGCCGAGGGTGATCTCGGCGTCTCGGCGGGTACGGAAGACCGGGCAGGTTCCGGTGTTGGGGTTGAGGAGGGTGATCTCCTCGGGGGTGAGGGTGAAGACCTTATCGAGGGACTCCAGCTCCGCCGGGTCATGGGCAAAGAAGGCGAATCGGGCGGCCGGTTCACGCAGCGAACGGCCTGCGAGGGACAGCACGCAGAACTTCATACGAGAGTCGACCGCCGGGAAGAGCCCGCTGCGGTTCTCGAAGTCGAACAGTGCCGCCAATGACCCCGCCGACACCAGGTCCTTGAAGAAGTACTGCGTCCGCGCGTCCGTCGCGATCCCCGTCGGTACGATGACACCGGTACGCCCCCGACCACCGGTCAGGATGCGGTCGGCCTCGGCGAACAGCGCATATAGATTTAGGTTGCCCTGCCCCGTCAGGGGATAGCGGCCGGAGATGCGCAGGAAGTGGCTCTCGCCGTACACGCGGCGCTTGGCGGCCTCGTATTCGTTGAACAGCCCGACGGTGTCGAGGTCGTCCCCGAGTGCCTGGATCTTCTTCTTCCGGGCCGCTGTGTTGTTGGTCGCCGCGATGTCCGGCGCGCGTACCGCGAAGAACTCCGTCTCGGGGAAGTTGATGCTGTCCCACGGCGGATTCCCCACCACCGCGTCGAACCCGCCGGCCCACCCCGTCGCCGGATCGACGCCCGCTCCCGACTCCGGGACGGCGAAGACCTCCGGGAACTCCAGATGCCAGTGGAAGAACCGGTACCGCTCGCTCAGCGCGAGCACTTCCGTCAGCGTCGCATCGTTCACCCCCGCCGTGTCCCCGGCGAGCAGGCTCCGCACGACGTCGTGGGTCGGCGCCTCCGGCGCGCCCGTCTGCTTCGGCCAGACGAAGGCGGCGCACCACGCGTCCGCCGTCTCACGGTCGCGCGTGTACGCGGCGGAGTTCACGTACGCCTTGTACGCCGCCTCCTGGGCGTTGACCTCACTGAGGTCGTCGGACGGAGCGTTGGTGATGTCGCTGAGCTGGGCCGCGAGACGTGTGTTGCTCGGGACCTTGACCTCGGACTCGGCGAACAGGTCGCCCTGCCCTCCGCGTTGGGCCTTGTTGCGCTTCTTGAGCGCGGCCGCGTACTTCTTGTCGTCGCCCTCGATCGCGTCGAACGCCTCGTCAGGGACGCCGCCCGCGAGGAGCGAGGGCGTCGTGCCGAGCAGCGCGTTGCCGTGCCGGACATGCGCGTCCAGGAACCCCAGCGCCTTCCCCGGCTCCATCGCCTCCAGCCACAGCGACACCTTCGCCAGCTCGACCGCCATCTCGTTGAGGTCGACGCCGTAGATGCACCGCGCCACGACCTCCCTCAGCGCGTGCCGAACCGCGTCCACCGTCGGCTCCGGGTTGTGCTCACGCACCGCCGCGACCCGCTTGGCGATCCGCCGGGCCGAGGCGACCAGGAAGTGTCCGGAACCGCACGCCGGGTCGCACACCGTCAGACCGAGCAGTTCCGCGACGATGTCGTCCGCCGGGTCGGGGTGTCCGCCGGCCGAGGCCCGTTGCTCGCCGCGCTTGACCGCGTCGTCGATGACCGGGTCGAGGGTGGTGTCGAGGAGGCACTCGATCAGCGACGACGGGGTGTAGTAACTACCCGTCGTCTTACGGCTGTTGCCCGCCACTTCGACCAGCTCGAACGTCCGGTCCGTCGCCGAGTGCTTCGGCTCCAGTTCGAGGAGCGACTCGTACACCGAGCCGAGCTCCTCCGCGTCCAGGTGCCGGTAGTCGACGGCCCGCCAGCGCCGTGCCCCCGGGTCGTGGACCTGCGCCAGGTGGCCGACGGCCTTGAGCAGCGACTCGTTGGAGAGCTTCAACCCCTCCAGCGGTGCGTCCGCCTCCGTACGCGAGAAGAGCCCGCCGAGGCCGGGCAGACCCAGTTCGGGCCGGCCGCCCTCGGTGCCGAGCGCGTCGAGGACCAGGCGCAGCGCCTCGTACTGGTCACCGTGCGCGGTTCCCTGGCGCCGCCGGGCCCGCCTGCGCAGCCGGTCCGAGGAGAAGTACCGGGCGTACGCGTTCTTGGCGGCCTCGTCCGCCGCCGGGTCGAGCAGCGCGTCACGGTCCTCGGCGACGAAGACGAAGAGGAGCCGGTAGACGAGCCGGAGAAGCGCCTTCTGCAGCGCCTTCGGGTCGGTGGCCTCGCGCAGCCGCACGTTGTCCGGATGCCGCAGGAACCCCGTACCGAGCACGGTCAGTGCCTGCTGGACACCGAGCCGCAGCTGGTCCAAGGCGCGGGCGCCGGAGGTGACGGCCTCGGTCCGCCACTTCTCCAACCAGCACCCGGACGGCGCCGCCCCCTCCGCCACCTCGAACCGCGACGCGTGCAGCACGCAGTACAACAGCACGAACTCGCTGAACAGTTCACCGTCGAAGATCGCCTCCAGGTCGAACTCGACGTACGCGGCCGTCGCGAACGACGACGAGTCGCGAAGGAGCCGCAGCGTCCGACCGTTGGTGAGGACCGCCCACAGATGGGCCTCGGTCCGGTTGAGGCAGTCCTGGACGAGGGACTGCGGCGGCACCTGCCCGGCCGTCGGCCGCTTGTCCGGTTCCTGGTTCCAGGGGATCAGGTGGAGCAGCGCGGGCCCGTGCCGGTGCGAGATGCGGAACCGGGTGTCCGGATCGGAATCGGCGGGGATGCCCTCCGGGCCGACCTCCGTCAGCGCCCCGAAGTCCAGCTTGCGGAAGAGCTGGGAGAGCCAGTCGGAGGAGGCCCGGCCGGTCGGGTCGGCGGCGGGCGCACCGGTCTTCGGATCGGCGGGCAGCGCTGCGCGCAGTTCGCGCCAGAGCGGCTTGAGGTATTCCCAGGCGCGCTCGGCCTCGTCGCGGACGGCGACCGAGCCCGGCAGCCCGTAGTCCGCGGACTTGGTGCCCGGCAGGTTCCGTGCCTCGGCGATGCGGACGAGCATGTCGCCGGGGAGCAGTCCGCCGACGGTGGTGACGGCGGCGAAGACCGGTGCGGTGCGGGTGGCGGCGGACATCAGGCTTCGGCTCCGGTCACGAGAGGGGCGGATACGGCGGCGGGCTGCTGCGGCAGATACACGTACACACCGAGGACGTCGGCGGGCTCCTGCGGGACGACCTTCAGACCGCGGACGATCTCGGCACGGTCGCTGGTGTCGGCCTTCCGTACCCGCCGGTGCGAGGCGTCGAGGTCGGCGGCGAGCGCGACACCGTACTCGGCGATGTGGCCGGTCAGTTCGGGCAGTCCGTCCAGGGTGCGGGTGATCTGGTTGCGGGCCAGCTGCTCATGGGTGTTCGTGGCGGCCCGAGCCCCGAGGAGCGCCGCTGTCGCGTCGTCGTCGAGCCAGCGGGCCCGGGACGGCAGGCCCTCGAAGGCGAGCAGCCGGGCGTCCTCGGCGACGATCTGCCGCTCCCCGGTACGGGACGGCAGCGTCAGGTGGAAGCGGTAGCGGACCAGGAGCAGGGTGGTGCGGATGGTGACCGCGTCCGTGGTGACGACGCCGCAGCGGCGGGCTGGGCGCGGGCCCGGAGTGTTCGCGTCGAGGGCCGAGTCGAGGACGTACGAGGCGAGCGCGCCGACCGCCGGGTCGGTGCGGACCAGGGCCGCCTCGCCGCGACCGATCGCCGGGGAGGTGCGGAACGGGATCTCCCGGTCCTCCTCCACGATCCGTCCGCCGAGGACCGCCGCGAGACCGTCGCGCACACCGGCCGGCGTGCCACCGATCTGCGCGGCGAAGTCGCCGGAGCCGTCGCGGGGGTCGCGGATCTGGGCGTCAAGGTCGCGCAGCGCCTCCAGGACGAAGTCGCGGACCTCCTCGGAGCCGCCGAGCGCGGCCCGTACGGCGGTGACCTCGCGGGCCACCTCCTCCGGGTGGATAGCGCGCTGCGCGTACTTCGAACGGGAGGTCCGCTCGCGCTCGGCGGCCGAGTTCCACTCCCGTTCCATCAGGTCCAGGGACTCCTGGTGGCCGTCGAGGTCGAAGAGCCCTTCCTGGGTGCCCTGCCTGCCGTGCAGGAGCAGCCATTCGACCACCGCGTCGGTGACGCCCGAGGCCGTCTCGTCCGGGACGGAGACCGAGATGCCGAGGTCCTTCTTGATCTGCCGGTGCTTGGCGAAGAGGACTTCGAGGACCTTGCCGTCGATGCCGTTGTCCTCGCCGAACATGGTGATCACGCGGACCTGGTCGCGCTTCTGCCCGTACCGGTCGACGCGGCCCTCCCGCTGGTCGTGCCGGGTCGGGTTCCACGCCAGGTCGTAGTGGATCACCGCGTCGAAGGCGTGCTGGAGGTTGACGCCCTCGGAGAGGCAGTCGGTGGCGATCAGGACCCGGCGGACGGCCGGGTCGCCGCTGTCCTCGGCGGCCAGCTTCTCGATGCGCTCCAGGCGCTGCTGCGGGGAGAGCGTGCCGGTGACGGCGGCGATCCGCGTCTTCGGCCCCAGCTTCTTCTCCAGGTGGGTCGCCAGGTACTCGGCGGTGGGGATGTAGCGGCAGAAGACGATCGGGCTGTACCCGTCCGCGATCAGCGACTTGAGATGCGCGGTCAGCGCCTTGAGCTTGGCGTCGGGCGCCGGGCCGTACAATTCGGCCGCACGCGCCGCGAGTTCACGCAGCCGCGGGTCGCCCTGCTCGCTCTCCGCCGCGCCCGGCGCGACGTCCATGCCCTCCAGCCGGTCGCTGTCCGAGGAGTCACGGGTCAGCGGCGCACCGAGGGCGTCCGCCTCGACGGCGGTCCGGGCGGCGGCGGACTCGGAACGGGTCTCCAGGGTGCGGGCCGCGGCGGCGGGCGAGGACACCATCGACCGGAGCAGTGCGATCACCGACCACCAGGCGATGCGGGCCTCCCGCTTGCCCTGGCGACCGGCGGTCTCCACCCGGTCCGCGGCGTAGGCGATCGCGTCGTCGAGCAGTGTTCGGTAGGCGGGGGTCAGCTTGTACGGCTCGTCCTTGGTCCACCGGTCGGAGGGGAACGCGGTCCGCTCGACGAGGGAGTCGTCGGCGAGACCGTCCTCCTTGGTGAGGTACTGGCGCACGTCGGCCCGCTTACGGGCGACGAAGTGCTCGGCGAGACGGGCCCGGCCCGCCGGGCTCTCCAGGTCGACCGTGGCCAGGTCCGGCCGGACGAGACCGAGCAGGTTGCGGAACGCGGACTCCTTGCCGGAGTGCGGGGTGGCCGTGAGCAGCAGCAGATGCCGGTCCTCGTCCGCGGCTACACGCCGCAGCAGTTCGTAGCGGAGCTGACTGGTGGACGAGGAGGCCGGGCCCTGCGCGTCGTCGGCCGCGACGCACGTGTGCGCCTCGTCCACCACCACCAGGTCCGGGCAGTGCCGTACGAAGTCCTCGCGGTGCCGGGTCGACTTGATGAAGTCTGTCGAGATGATCGTGAATGGGTGCCGGTCGAAGAGCGACTGCCCCAGCTCCAGGCCGCGCTCCAGACGCGACACGGTGGAGGCGAGGACCAGCTCGGCGTCGATACCGAACTTCTCCCGCAACTCCCCCTGCCACTGCTCGGCGAGCGAGGGAGAGCAGAGCACCGCGAGGCGGCTCGCCTCGCCCTGCGCGAGGAGCTCCTTGACGATCAGGCCGGCCTCGACGGTCTTGCCGATGCCGACGTCGTCCGAGATCAGCAGCCGTACGGTGCGCTGCCGCAGCGCCATGAGCAGCGGCACCAGCTGGTAGGCGCGCGGCTCCACGGCGATCGACGCCAGCGCGCGGAAGGGCCCGGCCCCGGAACGGAAACCGATCCGCAGCGCGGTCCGCAGCAGGCCGGCCGCCCGCTGGTCACCCAGGTCGGACGGGCTCGGCGCCGCGAACTGGGCGGGCCGTACCTCCTCGAAGGCGGGAAAGACCGCCGCGACGTCGTCCTCGCCACCGCCCAGCGGGCGCAGCACCAGCATGCCGGAGGCGCTCTCGGGGAGCACGACCCATTCCCGGCCGCGGGCGTTCACCAGCGAACCGGCCGTGTACGTGGGGCTCATGGGTCTCTCGGTTCCTTCGGGGTCGGCGGGGTGGAGTGGTCGGGGTGCGACCGGGGCGGTGAGCGTAAGGATCGACGGAGAGAACGTAACGGTCAACGGGTCTGGAAATACGTCGCGTTGTCGTCCGCCACGGCGTCCCAGTCGGATCCCGCCCGGAAACGCAGCACGTCCCAGCCGGCCTCCTCCAGGCGGTAGCCGGCCTCGCGGTCCCGGGTGGAATCGGCGCCGTGGTCGGAAAGGTCGACGAAGACCGCGAGACGGGCACCGTCCATACGGAACACCAGATCCGGCTTGGCGGCGGCCTCCGGAACCAGGACGTCGACCTCGTCCGGCAGCCGGTAGCCCTTGGCCTTCAGCCAGCCGAGGAGATCACCCGAGGCGATCAGGGCTTCGAGGTCGGCCTCCAGCGGAGTGGGCGCGGCGGGGCCATCGCTGCCGTTCCGGGCGGGGCCGCCGGACCCGGCTGCGGCGGGTGCCGCCAGCCGGTGGAACTGCTCGCTCCGGGATTCGCCACGGCCCTCGCGTTCGGTCTGCGAGCTTGCGAGGAGGAGCAGCAGCGGGCGGGCCGCGTGGCGGCTCAGCAGGCGGTGGTGGGTCTGGTTGCCGTACGTCAGGAGACAGGCGTAGCAGCCGCGGGCGCACTCCTCGCCGCCCTCGGGACCGCCCAAGTCCTCGCCGGTGTCCGGGTCGAAGTGGCAGATCTCCAGGGCGGCGCGGGCCGCCTTCGCCAGCGCCCCTCGCTCCTGTCGCAGCCGGCGCAGCACACCGGCTCCGCCCTCTGCTGCCTCGGTGAAGAGCAGCCGGCGACGCGGCCCCTCGGGCGGCGGCAGGAGTTCGGCCGTCAGCTCGGAGTCCTCCAGCTCGAAGGCGGCCTCGATGCCCCGCTCCAGGGCGTACAGGACGGAGAACGCGACCGGCTCCGGCAGTGGCTCGTCCAGCGTCGCCACCAGGATGTTCCGCCGGTCCTCCACGTACGGCAGGACCCGCTTCCGGCGGCGCTTCTCGTTGCCGTCCTCGTCGACCACCGGCATCCCGGTGCCCTCCACGGCGTCCGCCGCGGCCCGGTCATTGAGCCAGCGGCCGTCGCCCAGGTCCAGCCAGTAGCCGTCCTGCACGTCCTCCTTGTCGCGGACCCGGCCCAGGTTGGTGATGCGGACCGTGGCCGAATCGCCGTAGTCGAGAGCGAGGACGGCGGCACCTTCTCCGTCCGTCACCTGTGAGGTGAGACGGCCCTTGCGGACCCCGTGGTCCTGGAAGGCGTACGAGGTCTCCAGCCGGAAACCGGCCCGGCGCCGCTCCTCCTCGTCGGAGGAGATCCGCTCGCGGGGGGTGGTGTACACGGTGTGGAGATGGATCAGGCCGGTGCGCTTTCCGGTCAGCTCCGTACGGCACATCGCGCAGCGGTCGAGGCCCGGACGGACCGGGTGGTGGTAACCGCAGGTGTCGCAGCGGCGTGCCTCCGCCGTCGCCAGATCGCCGGAGGCGTCCGGCGGCAGCTGGATCCGGGTCACCTGGTAGCGGGCGCCCTCGTGGTAGATCAGCGCACCCGGACCGAACTCGCGGATCGCCAGGAAACGCGGCCGCTGGAGATAGTCGCCGTCGGCGTTGCGCCGGTTGCCCGAACGCGGGATGTACGCGGCCAGCGGCAGGCGCGGGAAGCTGTAGCCGGGGAGGAAGCCCTCGGAGGCCAGATAGCGGTAGGGGTTGAAGTCGCTCATCACCGACTTGTTGTCGGTGGAGCGGTTGAGCAGCAGATTGGTCTGCGTCTCGGCCTGCCGGCGGCGGGTGCGGGCGCGGCCCTGCTCGCCCTGGCTGAGCGTGTGGTCCACCACCCGCTTGTTCTGCTCGTACTGGTCGAGCACGGCGGCTCGGAACAGCTCACGCCACCGGTCGAAAGACTCGTCGAACCTGTCCGCGGCCCGCTCGACACGGTCCTCGATCCACTCGTCGTACCACCAGGTCGTGTCCTGGAAGTCCGAGATCAGCGGCGCGAGCACGTTGTGCGCGGCGGCGACCGCGCGGCGCCGGGCGCCCTCGTCGAGCGACCTGTCACGGATGTGCGTGTGCAGCGGCAGCACCATCCGGGGATCGGGCCGGTCCCCGCTCTCCGGGTCGTACGCCACGTCGACGACGTCAGGTACGGCCGTACCGAGCTTCATCTCGGTCTCCGCCAGCCAGATGCTCTGGACGTGCGAGCGGACCAGGTCCTCGTTGGCGAGATCGAGGCGGGGCGGTGCGACCTGGCCGGAGACCATCGCCTCCGAGCGGCGGAAGTAGTACTGGTCGTGGCTGTTGCCCGTCGCGCAGTACGTGGTCACCAGCGCCGGCTGCCCCGAACGGCCCGCACGGCCGGAACGCTGGGCGTAGTTGGCCGGGGTCGGCGGCACGTTGCGCATCATCACCGCGTTGAGCGAGGAGATGTCGACGCCCAGCTCCATCGTCGGCGAGCAGTAGAGCAGCGGCAGTTCGGCCGTGCGGAACTCCTCCTCGCGCAGCAGCCGGTCCTCCGGCGGCACCTGTGCGGTGTGCTCGCGGGCGTAGAGCCCCGCCAGCTCGGTTGCGGCGTCGCGGTACAGATCGCGGAAGAAGGGGTTGACGCGCGGCCCCTCGCCGTGGCTGTAGGTGCGGGTCAGCGGGTCGATCGCCCCCGTCTCCCCATTTCCGGCCCGCCACACGATCGCGGCGGCCGACACCCGGTACCCGGTGCGCTTCTCCGCCACACGCCGACGGAACGCCGGCCCCGAACGCTCCGGTGCTGCCTCCACCTCGCGCACCAGGTCGGCGTCGCGGAGCACGGTGAGCAGGGTCTCGATCACCCCCTGCACATCGTCCTGCGGTGCCTCGCGCAGCGCGGGTACGTTCCGGCGCAGGTACTTGCCGAACTTCCCGCGCGGCGAGAGGAACAGAGCGGTGCGCTCCATACCGGGCTTGGAACCGTACGGGTAGGCCGTGCCGACATTCGGCTTGTCGCTTTCACTGAGGACCCAGGGGCCGGTCAGCCGCTCCTCGCTGGCGCCCTTCAGCGCGTCGAAGTCGTCCCGGAAGTACTGCACATCGATGGCCAAGCCCCGGCGCAGGAAGTCCAGGAGGGTGCGGGCGATCTCGGCACGGAGCTCCGCGTCGATCTCGCGGAGCACCGGGTGCGCCGATTCCCAGCGCTCGGCGCGGGCGGCCACCCACTCCAGGTCCTCGTAGTCGATGCGCAGCAGGCCCGTCTGCTCCAGGTTGGGCATGGTGATCCGCCAGCCGCGCTCCAGGTCGCGGTAGAGGCGGTAGCCGACGACGTCCCGGAAGGTCTTCGTCGCCCGGCGTTCCATGGACGGCGGCTGGTCGGCGACACCGGTGTACTCGCGTGGCGCGAGGCCCATCACCTCCGTCACCGCCAGAGTCAGGTCGTCGTGGCGTACCCCCTCCTCACCGGAGCGCACGACCGCCGCGTACAGCGCCCCGCGCAACTGGGTGACCTGCGCGAAGTCGTTGAAGTGGCCGGCCTGCAGCGAGGCGTCCTGACGGTTGTCGACGAAGGTGAGGAGCTTGCGGGCCTCCTTGTCCAGGCTCTTCTCGGGCACCGCGCGCAGTGACTTGAGGATGGAGGCCGAGATCAGGGAGGTGGCGGAGGAGCGGCCCTCCTGGTCGAGCGTCGCCAGCTTGGCGAAGTCACGGCCGCGGGTCTGCTCGTACGACACCTGGCAGTGCACACAGAACAGGAATGGCGCCGGGACGAACGCGGCCTCCAGGCCCTGGCCGCCCTCCACGCCTGCCGCGCTCTCCGTGCCGAGGGAGTCGACGACGATGCGCCTGGGCACCCGCTCCCGGTAGGACTTCTTCACCACCGTCAGACCGTTCGCGTCCTGCTCCAGCCAGGACTCCGGGAGCCGCCGGTCGTCCACGGCCCGCTGCGGATCGGCGGGCCAGGCGTAGTCCTCGCCCGGCACCCCGACATACAGACAGCCCTCGCCCTCGCGGCCACCGGAAGCCGAGGTGCCACGCCGTGGCTCGTAACGGAAGACGCCGTCACGGCCTTCCGTGCGCCACACCGTGAGGTACTCCTGACCGCACTCCCGGCAGAACGACAACGGGTACAGCGGCATGCCGCCGCTGCCCGGCTGCTCCAGCTGGAAGGTGCGGGTCAGCGGGCGGGTGAGCGGGTTCTCCAGGGTCGTGTACACGGTGTCGCCCTTGGAGAGGAACTGGTGCAGGCGGAAGGCGAAGAGGGGACGTTCGGTCACCGGGTGCTTGGCCTGGGAACCGGCCTCCAGGGTGGCGCGGATCGCCTCCCGGACCTGGTCGGCGGGGACCCCGGAGCCGGTGGACAGTTCCTCGGCGGCCGATTCGATGGTCTGCGGCGCGCAGCGGCGCAGCCGCCCGGTATCCGGCTCCTCCTCAAGGCCGAACTGGGACTCCACCCAGCGGGCGAGGGGGTCCCGGGTGAGTGCCTCGTACGCGCGGGGCGCCGCGGGCATCCGCAGCCGCTCGGGGGGAACGGCCGCCGGTGGCTGATCGGTGGCCCGGACCAGCGTCTCGCCGATCACCCGGGTGGGCAGCACCGTGGTGCCGAAAAGGCGGCCCGCGACCCGGGCGACCTCCCGCCGCTGGTCCTCCCAGGTGCCCTCGGTGGACATGGTCGCAGAGGTGCCGATGCACTGCAGGTTCTGTCCCGCACGGCATGCCTCGCGGACCCGGCGGATCAGCAGCGCGACGTCCGCTCCCTGCCGTCCCCGGTAGGTGTGCAGCTCGTCAAAGACGAGGAACTGCAGGCCTTCGGCGTTACGGATCAGACCGTCGCGGTCGTCCGGCCGGGTGAGCATCAGCTCCAGCATCACGTAGTTGGTGAGCAGGATGTCCGGCGGATTCCGGCGCAGCTCCTTGCGCCGCTCCTCGTCCTCCTGGCCCGTGTACCGGGCGAAGGTGACCGGCTCGCGGCCCTCCCCGAAGCCGTGCCGCAGGTACTTCTCCAACTCCTTGAGCTGGGAGTTGGCCAGCGCGTTCATCGGGTAGACGACGATCGCCCTTACCCGTCGCGGAGTTCCCGGAGCGGCCGCGTCCCGCTCCCTCAGCACCTGGTTCACGATCGGCACGATGTAGGAGAGCGACTTACCGGAACCCGTGCCGGTGGTGAGCACGTACGAGCCGCCTTCCTGGGCCGCCTCGATTGCCTCGCGCTGATGGCGGTGGAAGGTGAGCGGCCGGCCGTCCGGACGGCGGGCGTCCTCCTTCTTGCCGGTCTGGAAGATCTCGGCACAGCGGGGATGCAGCAGCCCGTCCCTGACCAGATCGGTGACCTGGCCGCCGTCGGCGAAGAACGGATTCAGCGAGAGCCAGGGGTCGGGCCACTGCGACTTCGAGGCCAGGTCGTCCTCGACGAAGTTCTCGATTCGGGCGTCACGGATGACGGTGGCGCTCCGTGTGAAGCTCTCGTACTCCTGGATCAGATTCTTGTGGATGCCGAAGACGTCCATGGTCTCCGGCAGGCGGGGCGAACGGCGCGGTACCGGGGCCGGCTTCACGGCGGCGGGCTGCGGCAGGTCGGCGCGGAGCCGGGCCACCGGGTCCATCGCCGTCCACTCCGGGGCGAGCAGGCCGACCGTCGCGTCGGGGGCGAGCGCGTGCGGGATCAGGGCCTCGCGGACCAGGGTGGCGTTCTCCGGCCGGTTCTCCGGCTCCTTCTCCAGGAGCCGGGAGATCAGGCGCACCAGGGCCTGCGGCAGATCGGGCCGGACGATGGTCAGCCGCGGCGGCGGGTCGTACTGATGCTGCACGGACAGCTCGTAGGCGGTCCGGGCGGAGAACGGGGGGCGGCCGATCAGCATCTCGTAGAGGACGCAGCCGAGCGCGTAGAGATCGGCCGCGGCGGAGACCGGCTCGGCGCGGAACTGCTCGGGCGCCATGTACCGGGCCGTGCCGACGCTCACCCCGGTGCTGGTCAGCCGTGTCTGGTCGGGGTCGTCGACGATGGAGCCCATGCCGAAGTCGAGGATCTTCACGGTGCCGTCGCGCAGCAGCATCGCGTTGGCCGGCTTCAGGTCGCGGTGGACGACGCCAGCTGTGTGCGCGGCGGCGAGGCCGGAAGCGATCTGCGCGCCGATCGCGGCGACCCAGGAAACCGGGAGCTGCGGCTCTTCGTCCATCAGCAGGCCCAGGGTGTGGCCGTCGAGCAACTCCATTGCCAGGTAGGGAAGACCGCTGCCGCCCGGTGCGTCGTCGACCCCGCCAGCGATCAGATGGGTGAGGTTGGGGTGCCCCTGGGAGAGCATGCGCATGATCTTCACCTCACGGTGGAAGCGCTGTGTCTCCTTGTTCCCCTCCGCGGCCTCGACCAGTAGGCCTGTGCGGTTGCGCAGCACCGTCTTCAGCGCCACCTCGTACTGCGTCGAACCGGGTGCGGCTTCCAGGTCCACGGCCCGGTGCACCTCTCCCATGTTTCCGCGACCCAGGTCACCGGTGATCCGGAAACGTCCACCGACCTGCTCCAGCGCCACTGCTGCTCCCCGTCACTCGCGTCGTGGTGGAAGGTAAGTATCTCGCGGGGAGTGTACACCAGGAGTAAGAGTATGGGCTGTGAAGTGCTGTTGACAATGTAAACGTGCTCTGAATGTCGACTGTGGCGATGACATAGGGGGCGGTGGTGGCGTTTCGGTCCATGACCGGCGAGGGCGCGCCAGATGGCCTGCGGGCCGTGGCGACGCTTCTGGTCGGCCTGTGGCATGCGCCGGTAGGTGGAGGGGTGCCCGAGGTGGCCCCGGGTATAGGTGGTACGACAGGCGATGGTGCATACCGAAGTCGACCCTTCAGCCTCGAAAAAGTTGCACGGCCTCATGAGGGAATGAGCGACTCTGTCTGGGGATCTTGGGGTCTCCGCTGGTGACGCGTGTTCACCGGGCACTCTTGAAGTGTTCTGCTTGTCGCTGTTCTCGTCGAGGTGCTCGATGTCCGTACGTCCCTGTTCTGCAGCGCAGATTGCGCCGATGACCGTGCGGGTGGCGCAAGCAGCCACCCCCGAGGTACGACAGCTATGTGGGTGCGCGACCGGCTTGATGGCCTGTGGCGCGATGAGGACTTCGCCGCCTGGTGTCCCCGCGGCGGGCGACCAGGGCTACCGCCCGAACAGTTGGCCACCGTCTGCGTGCTGGCGTTCCCACTGTCCGACCGGCAGGCCGCCGAGGCGGTGCGCTGCCGCCTCGACTTCAAGTACGCCCTGGCTCTGGAGCTAGACGATCCGGGCTTCCACCACAGTGTGCTGGGCGACGGCCGCGATCGGCTCGCTCAGGACGGCCATGCCGACCAGATGCTCGACCTTGCTCTGGGACGCCTGGCGGGGGCCGAGCTGGTCAAGCAGCGGGGGCGGTAGCGCACCGACTTCACCCATGTCCTGGTCGCTGACCGGGAACTGACACGCCTGGAACTGGTGCTGGAAGCGGTCCGGGCTGTATTAGGAACTCGCCGTGACTGTCACTGAGTTGCTCGAGCCGTTGGTTACGGCCGAGTGGGCCGAACCTTACGGGCGCCCGGTGAGCCTGTGTTCCCAACCCCGTCATCCGGTCTCCCGGCTCACCCAGGCCGGCGGCGACGCGCGGGCTCTGCTCGCCACGGTCGCCACCGACGCGCCCAACCGGATCGCAGTACCCGCGCTTGAGGCGCTGCGGCAGATCCTGGTGCAGCAGTTGACCGTCGCCGTCCGCGGCAGGTTGCGGCCACGCACCGGCAAGGACGGCTTCCCGCCCGGCTCTTTACAGATCCGCTCGCCCTACGACCTGGACACCTGTGCCACCTTCGATGACATGGAAGGGTAGCGACTGCTCGTTCCGCACTACACGCCGCACTCCATGCGTCACACGTGTGCTTCGTGGCTTGTCCAGAAGGGGGTGTCGCTCTACGAGGTCCAGCACCTCCTGGGCCACGAGAGCTTTCAGACCACGCAGCGCTACGCACACCGTCAGCCGGACGCGCGCAAAGCCGTCCTCGACGCCTGGCAGCGCATGGAGACCCTCTTGGCCATTGCTTCGTAGCGGAGACGCCGGCTTCGTCATGGTTGGGGGTGACGTACTGGCCGCGGTCACAGCGCTCCGTGGCCTTGATCCTTCGGCCGTCGGAGAGGGCAATGCGTGACGCTCATTTGACGCTCACGCCCCGAGAATCCACCGCTCAGATGCCAAAGAAGCCTCCTGACCTGCGGTTTCTAGACCGGCATGGATTCGTACATGTTTCCGATGACCCATCACGTGGAGTGCGTGGTGATCCTGGAGCGGGCGACAAAGAACTCCTGAACTGCGAGTTCTCTGGATTGCGGTGGTGCGGCCGGCGTGCTCGACCCGTTTCCCGGACTTCACCACGTGGAGCGAGTCGCAGGCTCACATAACGCTCGCTCGCTCGGCCGGCCGTCGAGCCCACGTCGTCGAAGCTCCTGGCCGGCGCCCGCTGTCCCGATCTCGGTGGTTGCCCATGCACGGTTGCGGCGCACGGAGGGCCGGATCGTGCTGGAGGGCGGCCATGCGGATCACGCCCAAGGCGCCGATGACGTAGAAGGCATCCGCCCGCCCGCCCGCTGGACCGAAAGACGACCCGTCGTTGGTGTGTCCGGTGGCGCCCTCGTGTGCACCGCCGTTGCGGCGGCGACGGCCTGGCGGTCCGGGTTGGCTCAGACCACCGCGGACGTGCCCCCAATTCGTGCCGCACCCATAGGATCGTGTAAGTTCTACGAGTTGCCCCGGAGCCGACAGGCCCCACGGCAGCCATCCCGCCACTTCGTGGCACGCCACTACTGCACGACCCTCACCGGGAACAATTTCGGCATGCCGAAATTCGGACCGGGACTCGATTATGAGTCACCGAGGAATTGAGCTAAAGTGGTGACCCCGACAGGGAATCAGAATCGAATTCGAATCGGAAACGGATCGAAATCGGACCTGATAGAGTCGGAAAGGCCGAAAAGCGAAAGCGAAACGGTCGCCCCGCTCCGGCAGGGGGCCAGAGACGGAAACGGATCTGGTAAGGTCGGAACCGCGAGAAAGCCGAAAGGCCGGATCGCACCGGCGGAAATCAGGGCCGAAAGGGTCTGATAGAGTCGGAGACGCAAGACCGAAGGGAAGCGCCCGGAGGAAGCCCGCGAGGGCAGGCCGAAGGAAGCGTCCGTTCCTTGAGAACTCAACAGCGTGCCAAAAGTCAACGCCAGATATGTTGATACCCCGTCTCCAACATCATGTTGGGGCGAGGTTCCTTTGAAAGTCCTTCCAAAGCTTTGGGAGGCGCACAGCGAGGACGCTGTGAACCGCGGGGATTATTCCTCCTTGTGGTTCCGCTCTCGTGGTGTTCGCCCCGATTACGGGGAAGCATTCACGGAGAGTTTGATCCTGGCTCAGGACGAACGCTGGCGGCGTGCTTAACACATGCAAGTCGAACGATGAACCGGCTTCGGTCGGGGATTAGTGGCGAACGGGTGAGTAACACGTGGGCAATCTGCCCTTCACTCTGGGACAAGCCCTGGAAACGGGGTCTAATACCGGATATGACACACGGAGGCATCTTCTGTGTGTGGAAAGCTCCGGCGGTGAAGGATGAGCCCGCGGCCTATCAGCTTGTTGGTGAGGTAATGGCTCACCAAGGCGACGACGGGTAGCCGGCCTGAGAGGGCGACCGGCCACACTGGGACTGAGACACGGCCCAGACTCCTACGGGAGGCAGCAGTGGGGAATATTGCACAATGGGCGAAAGCCTGATGCAGCGACGCCGCGTGAGGGATGACGGCCTTCGGGTTGTAAACCTCTTTCAGCAGGGAAGAAGCGAGAGTGACGGTACCTGCAGAAGAAGCGCCGGCTAACTACGTGCCAGCAGCCGCGGTAATACGTAGGGCGCGAGCGTTGTCCGGAATTATTGGGCGTAAAGAGCTCGTAGGCGGCTTGTCGCGTCGGATGTGAAAGCCCGGGGCTTAACTCCGGGTCTGCATTCGATACGGGCAGGCTAGAGTTCGGTAGGGGAGATCGGAATTCCTGGTGTAGCGGTGAAATGCGCAGATATCAGGAGGAACACCGGTGGCGAAGGCGGATCTCTGGGCCGATACTGACGCTGAGGAGCGAAAGCGTGGGGAGCGAACAGGATTAGATACCCTGGTAGTCCACGCCGTAAACGTTGGGAACTAGGTGTGGGCGACATTCCACGTCGTCCGTGCCGCAGCTAACGCATTAAGTTCCCCGCCTGGGGAGTACGGCCGCAAGGCTAAAACTCAAAGGAATTGACGGGGGCCCGCACAAGCAGCGGAGCATGTGGCTTAATTCGACGCAACGCGAAGAACCTTACCAAGGCTTGACATACACCGGAAAACTCTGGAGACAGGGTCCCCCTTGTGGTCGGTGTACAGGTGGTGCATGGCTGTCGTCAGCTCGTGTCGTGAGATGTTGGGTTAAGTCCCGCAACGAGCGCAACCCTTGTTCTGTGTTGCCAGCATGCCTTTCGGGGTGATGGGGACTCACAGGAGACTGCCGGGGTCAACTCGGAGGAAGGTGGGGACGACGTCAAGTCATCATGCCCCTTATGTCTTGGGCTGCACACGTGCTACAATGGCCGGTACAATGAGCTGCGATACCGTGAGGTGGAGCGAATCTCAAAAAGCCGGTCTCAGTTCGGATTGGGGTCTGCAACTCGACCCCATGAAGTCGGAGTTGCTAGTAATCGCAGATCAGCATTGCTGCGGTGAATACGTTCCCGGGCCTTGTACACACCGCCCGTCACGTCACGAAAGTCGGTAACACCCGAAGCCGGTGGCCCAACCCCTTGTGGGAGGGAATCGTCGAAGGTGGGACTGGCGATTGGGACGAAGTCGTAACAAGGTAGCCGTACCGGAAGGTGCGGCTGGATCACCTCCTTTCTAAGGAGCATCTAGGCAGTCGCAAGATTGTCCAGAGCCACTACGTCGGCGAATGTTCGACGGTGGTTAGCTCATGGGTGGAACGTTGACTATTCGGCCTGTTCAGGTCATGGCTCGTTAGTACTGCTTCGGCGTGGAACACGGGACTGTGGTTTGGGTTGGTCGGGCGCGCTGTTGGGTGTCTGAGGGTGCGAGCGTTGCTTGCCCTTCGAACGCCGGCCCCAGTGAACTCAGCCTTCGGGTTGGGGTGGTGGGTGGCTGGTCGTTGCTTGAGAACTGCACAGTGGACGCGAGCATCTGTGGCCAAGTTTTTAAGGGCGCACGGTGGATGCCTTGGCACCAGGAACCGATGAAGGACGTGGGAGGCCGCGATAGGCCCCGGGGAGCTGTCAACCGAGCTTTGATCCGGGGGTGTCCGAATGGGGAAACCCGGCAGTCGTCATGGGCTGTCACCCGCTGCTGAACACATAGGCAGTGTGGAGGGAACGCGGGGAAGTGAAACATCTCAGTACCCGCAGGAAGAGAAAACAACCGTGATTCCGGGAGTAGTGGCGAGCGAAACTGGATGAGGCCAAACCGTATTGGTGTGATACCCGGCAGGGGTTGCCAGTGCGGGGTTGTGGGATCTCTTTTCTGCAGTCTGCCGGCTGTGGGACGAGTCAGAAACCGTTGATGTAGGCGAAGGACATGCGAAAGGTCCGGCGCAGAGGGTAAGACCCCCGTAGCTGAAACATCAGCGGCTCGTTTGAGAGACACCCAAGTAGCACGGGGCCCGAGAAATCCCGTGTGAATCTGGCGGGACCACCCGTTAAGCCTAAATATTCCCTGGTGACCGATAGCGGATAGTACCGTGAGGGAATGGTGAAAAGTACCGCGGGAGCGGAGTGAAATAGTACCTGAAACCGTGTGCCTACAAGCCGTGGGAGCGTCGCTGGTGAGTTTTCTCATCAGTCGTGACTGCGTGCCTTTTGAAGAATGAGCCTGCGAGTTAGCGGTGTGTAGCGAGGTTAACCCGTGTGGGGAAGCCGTAGCGAAAGCGAGTCCGAAGAGGGCGTTTGAGTTGCACGCTCTAGACCCGAAGCGGAGTGATCTAGCCATGGGCAGGTTGAAGCGGAGGTAAGACTTCGTGGAGGACCGAACCCACCAGGGTTGAAAACCTGGGGGATGACCTGTGGTTAGGGGTGAAAGGCCAATCAAACTCCGTGATAGCTGGTTCTCCCCGAAATGCATTTAGGTGCAGCGTCGTGTGTTTCTTGCCGGAGGTAGAGCACTGGATAGGCGATGGGCCCTACCGGGTTACTGACCTTAGCCAAACTCCGAATGCCGGTAAGTGAGAGCGCGGCAGTGAGACTGTGGGGGATAAGCTCCATGGTCGAGAGGGAAACAGCCCAGAGCATCGACTAAGGCCCCTAAGCGTGTGCTAAGTGGGAAAGGATGTGGAGTCGCAGAGACAACCAGGAGGTTGGCTTAGAAGCAGCCACCCTTGAAAGAGTGCGTAATAGCTCACTGGTCAAGTGATTCCGCGCCGACAATGTAGCGGGGCTCAAGTACACCGCCGAAGTCGTGTCATTGCAGCATGAGGGCTAACGCCTGTTGTGATGGGTAGGGGAGCGTCGTGTGCCGGGTGAAGCAGCCGTGGAAGCGAGTTGTGGACGGTTCACGAGTGAGAATGCAGGCATGAGTAGCGATACAAGAGTGGGAAACTCTTGCGCCGATTGACTAAGGGTTCCTGGGTCAAGCTGATCTGCCCAGGGTAAGTCGGGACCTAAGGCGAGGCCGACAGGCGTAGTCGATGGACAACCGGTTGATATTCCGGTACCCGCTTTGAAGCGCCCAGTACTGAATCAGGCGATGCTAAGTCCGTGAAGCCGCCCTGATCTCTTCGGAGTTGAGGGGAGTGGTGGAGCCGACGGACCAGACTTGTAGTAGGTAAGCGATGGGGTGACGCAGGAAGGTAGTCCAGCCCGGGCGGTGGTTGTCCCGGGGTAAGGGTGTAGGCCGTGTGATAGGCAAATCCGTCGCACGTTAAGGCTGAGACCTGATGCCGAGCCGATTGTGGTGAAGTGGATGATCCTATGCTGTCGAGAAAAGCCTCTAGTGAGTTTCAAGGCGGCCCGTACCCTAAACCGACTCAGGTGGTCAGGTAGAGAATACCGAGGCGTTCGGGTGAACTATGGTTAAGGAACTCGGCAAAATGCCCCCGTAACTTCGGGAGAAGGGGGGCCATTTCTGGTGAGGGAACTTGCTTCCTGAGCTGGGGGTGGCCGCAGAGACCAGCGAGAAGCGACTGTTTACTAAAAACACAGGTCCGTGCGAAGCCGTAAGGCGATGTATACGGACTGACGCCTGCCCGGTGCTGGAACGTTAAGGGGACCGGTTAGTCAATCTTCGGGTTGGCGAAGCTGAGAACTTAAGCGCCAGTAAACGGCGGTGGTAACTATAACCATCCTAAGGTAGCGAAATTCCTTGTCGGGTAAGTTCCGACCTGCACGAATGGCGTAACGACTTCTCGACTGTCTCAACCATAGGCCCGGTGAAATTGCATTACGAGTAAAGATGCTCGTTTCGCGCAGCAGGACGGAAAGACCCCGGGACCTTTACTATAGCTTGATATTGGTGTTCGGTTCGGCTTGTGTAGGATAGGTGGGAGACTGTGAAGCGCCAACGCCAGTTGGTGTGGAGTCGTTGTTGAAATACCACTCTGGTCGTGCTGGATGTCTAACCTGGGTCCGTGATCCGGATCAGGGACAGTGTCTGGTGGGTAGTTTAACTGGGGCGGTTGCCTCCTAAAGGGTAACGGAGGCGCCCAAAGGTTCCCTCAGCCTGGTTGGTAATCAGGTGTTGAGTGTAAGTGCACAAGGGAGCTTGACTGTGAGACTGACGGGTCGAGCAGGTACGAAAGTAGGGACTAGTGATCCGGCGGTGGCTTGTGGAAGCGCCGTCGCTCAACGGATAAAAGGTACCCCGGGGATAACAGGCTGATCTTCCCCAAGAGTCCATATCGACGGGATGGTTTGGCACCTCGATGTCGGCTCGTCGCATCCTGGGGCTGGAGTCGGTCCCAAGGGTTGGGCTGTTCGCCCATTAAAGCGGTACGCGAGCTGGGTTTAGAACGTCGTGAGACAGTTCGGTCCCTATCCGCTGTGCGCGTAGGAGTCTTGAGAAGGGCTGTCCCTAGTACGAGAGGACCGGGACGGACGGACCTCTGGTGTGCCAGTTGTTCTGCCAAGGGCATGGCTGGTTGGCTACGTTCGGAAAGGATAACCGCTGAAAGCATCTAAGCGGGAAGCCTGCTTCGAGATGAGGGCTCCCTCCCACTTGATGGGGTAAGGCTCCCAGTAGACGACTGGGTTGATAGGCCAGATATGGAAGCATCGTAAGGTGTGGAGTTGACTGGTACTAATAGGCCGAGGGCTTGTCCTCAGTTGCTCGCGTCCACTGTGTTGGTTCTGAAGCCACGAACAGACCAACGGTTGTTCTGAGTTTCATAGTGTTTCGGTGGTTTTAGCGTTAGGGAAACGCCCGGTTACATTCCGAACCCGGAAGCTAAGCCTTTCAGCGCCGATGGTACTGCAGGGGGGACCCTGTGGGAGAGTAGGACGCCGCCGAACAAGTTTTGATTAAGCCTCGTTCCCCGAGTTTCGACTCGGGGAACGAGGCTTTTTTGCGTTGTGCTTCCGTGTGCTGGTACGGGCCGGAGCACCTGGCCCCCCGGGAGAACTAAGGCTCATCGGGCGCGTCGGTGGCGGGGTCGGGGCCCTCGCCATTGTCCGGAGTGAAGGTCGCCGGCGGATCGAATCGATGCAGCAGGTCTTCGGCCGTCTCATGGCGGTTCTGCTGCTTGATGACGTCGGAGATCTGTTTCGCCAGCATCGTCCGCCGAACGTCTCCCTCGGCGAAGCCCATGGCGTCGAAGAAGCCGGAGAGGTGATCTGCGGCCGTCTGCGGTCGAGGGGCGGGCATGGGGCCCTCCTCCAGGAATTCCGCGGCGGCGGGTTCGGCGGGTTGCAGCACGAGGTTCTGCAGACGCTCAGGAATGTCGGTGTCGTTGGCCGCGGATGCGAGCTGCGCCAGCAGCGCGAGGTCCGCAACCGTCTTTTCCACCTGCTCGTCGTTCTTGGCGAGCCACCAGACCACGGCGCTGCCGGTGTCCTTCAGCACGTCCTCTCCCAAGTACTGGCGCCTGCTCTGCTCGTACTTGCGCTGGTGCTCCCAGACCGCCTTTTCCTTCCGCACCTTGGCGAGTCTGTCCAAACGCTCCTGGTCCTGCTCGAGCAGGGTGAGGCTGACGTTTTCCGCCATCGCCTGGAGATGTCCCGTCGGCTCTGGCCGCATATGGCTGAGGACACCGCTGAGTTCATGCTGGACGAACGACGCCCGGCCCGGTTCCCGTTTCTCGGTGAGGGCGCGGGCGCGGTTCAGGATTGCTTCGACGGCGAGTCCCGCCGGATTGAGGACGGCGGCGTTATCGGGCGATTCGACGAGGTACCACCGGACGGTCGCCGAGAAGACGAAGTTGTAGTCGTCCCAGAGGCTGGGTAACGCCACCTGGCGGACGCGGTGTTCGGTGCGTTCCACGGGGGAGGCCGTGAGCTGTTCGGTGAAGCTGACCGGCACGGAGCCGCGGCGCAGCGAGGCGATCCGGAAGGCCGCCGCGGGAACGGCGAGCAGGCACACCGCCAGTACCGGCCACGACCATACGGGCCAGCGCTGGGCGATGCCGAGGATGGCCAGCAGCAGGCCACCCAGGACGGTGAGGAAGACGGTCGTCGTCTTTCGTGCGGTCGTCACGGTCGAGTCCCCCTGTCCGAGGCGGTCGATGGGCCGGCCGGGCCGAGGCCCTGGGCCGCGCAGATCTTGTCGAGGAGCAGTTCGGTGGTTTCGGCGGAGCGCGTGGCGTCTCCCGGAGCAGTGCGCTCGGCTGCGCGGGCGCTCGCGTACAAGGCGGCGAATACCGCGCCTCTCTCCTCGCACCGCTCGGCGGCGCCGACCAGAAGATCGAGCAGAAGCTCACCGCGGTGTCCGGTCTCGTCGGCCGCCCGGTGGAGCCAACGTTCCACGCCGGGCTGCCACGTCGCCCGCGGCAGCTCGGCCAGGACCGCATGCCAGCACGCGGTCAGGGCGAGCTGCACGCCGGATTCCTCCACCAGCGCGCGTGCGGCGTCGGTGGAGTCGGTCAGCAGCACCGGATCGCAGACGCGCAGGAAGATGCCGAGGACGGGCGGCGCGAGGTCGGATCGTGCGAGGCGGTCGAGCAGCCTCCGGTGCAGCCGGCGGCTGCCGGCCACCAGGTCGCGGAGCGCTTGCCCGGCGCGTGTGGTGTGGCGCTCGCGCCGGGCCAGATGGTACAGCCTGAGCAGGGCCTGGTCGGGATGGCTGACCGCGAGGACGTCGACGCAGACCTGGACGAGTACCTGCGCGAACTCTCCCCTGAGGCGCCGGTAGGCGCACCACTGGTAGATCCGCTCGCGGAAGAGTCGGCCGTGATCCGGATCGTTGAGACCACAGGTGAGCGCCTGGACAGCGGCCTCGAGCCGCGCCCGGCTCGCCGTCGCGGTACTCCACCCTTCGGCGAGTGACGCCAGGCCGTCCCCGCTCCCGGTGCGCAGGTATTGGCCGGCTATGCGCGTCACCAGTTCGTCGCGGACGACAGGGGTGAGGTGCGGGTCGGGCACGTCCACCACGCTCGTGGCCCAGGTGCCGAGGTGGGCTCGTAGATCAGGCATGTGGTCCCAGAAATGTGCGCGGACTGCGGAGTCGTGGTCCAGCTCCGTGAACCGCACGTGCCCGCCCGGCCCGGCCTCGGCGGAGATTTCCGCGAGGCGCTGGGCGAGGTCCTTGTGCTCGAGCAGCGGCGGGCCTTCCGGCGGAGAGCCGAGCGTGCGCAACAGGAGCCGGGTCGCGCAGTGGATGACGTCGGCGTGGGCACCATGGAGCATGGCGAGGGTGACCAGCAGTGCCCGCTGGGGAGCCCCGGGCAGGTCGGCGACTTGCGTTGCGACCTCCTTCCGCCGGTCGTTGCGTGCTTTTCGGGCCCTCGCGCACCACTGCGCGAACCCTTCGTCCGGTGGAGCCGCCTCGCGGGCGCGGCGCACGAGGTCGGCGAAGCCCGCGATCTCCCGCATCGGCCTTTCCGAGTCCAGGAATTCGGTGACGGTGACGTCGCGTTGCATGTGGTGCTCGTACGGAATGCCGTGGACGCGGAGGTGCCGCCAGAAGACGCGTTTGCCCGAGGGGCGCTGGATTTCGACGCGGTAGTGCTCGAGGTCGGCGTCGAGGGGGCCGTGGTGCGGCATGACCACCACTAGGTGCGCGTGCTGTTCATGGACGGCCTTGCGGAGAGTGGAGAGGCCCGTCCGTGCCGCGGACCACCGGGCGTCGTCGGCAGCGGAGAGATCGAGGAGCAGCTGGTCACCGTGCTCGACCAGAGCCGGCTCCCGAAGGGGCAGCTCGTCCTCCTCGTCCGGCAGCAGCTCGTGGAAGGCTCCGTGGTCCTGGTGGTACTCGTACAGGAGCACGCGGGCCGCGGCTGTTCGACCGCTGCCCGGGGGGCCGTCCAGAATGACGGTACCGGTGTCGGCGAGAACGGAGCGGGCCCTGCCCATGTTGGAAGGTGCGACCAACATGCGTCGCAACCAGTTGAGTTGGTCCTCGGCGATGCGGCGGAAGGACGGCTTGTCCGAGTCCTGTAACTGGGCGCCGATGTAGATGTGGCCGGAGCCTGTGTGGGTGAACCCCTGTGGGTTCTCGACGCGTGTGCTGCTGTACTGGTTCACCGGCCGCCGTCCTCGCGGGGATCCGGCGCACGGAACTGATGCTGGACGCCGCCGTGGTTGTCTCCCTCGAAGTACGTCATCCCGTGGCCCGAGAAGTGCCGGCCGCCCGAGTCATGACGGGAGTTCTGGTAGATGTCGCCGTGTCCGGTGTGGACGGGCCCGTGGGAGTCCTTGACCACGGTGCCGCCGACGTCTCCGGTGAAGTCGCGGCCCTGTACGACTGTTCCGCCGACGTCCCCGATCGAGTTCGTCACGGCTTCCGACTCGGGCGACGCGCCATCGGTCCGGGTCAGGTCGCGCAGGCCGGGGACCATCTCGGCCACCAGATCGCCGATGCGCCGGAGACCCGTCTCGACGTCGTGGGTGTCGAAGGGAACGGATTGGAGGTCGGCGAGCAGAGCAATTTCGGGCGGTAGGTCCGCCCGGCTCAGCCGGTTCGTCTTCCGGCCGTCCAATACGGGAACGACCGGAAGCCCACAGGCGAACGCCTCCTCGATCTCCTTGCGCACCCAGTCCTCCGGGTCATGCAGCCGGTGCTGGAAGTTCGTCCAGTCCGGCCCCACGACGGCCAGGAAGAGGGAGCTGCGTCGAAGTGCGGTCAGCAGGCTCTCGGGGTAGGCCGCCCCAGGGGCGATGGACTTCGACGCACGGAAGATGGATTTCCGACCGAAGCGACGTGACAACTCCTGATCGATCAGCGCGGCGGTCTTCTCCCCGTCGCCGGTGCGGTAGTTGAGGAAAACCTCGTCCATGGGAACTCTCCCTCAGGAAGTGGGCAAGCGTGACAACGTGCCGAGCCGTGGGCCGAGGCGGCGCACCGCCGGGTGGTCCGCGTGGCGGGCCAGAACCCTGGCCAGGCGTCGGAGGTCGGTTGTGACGGTGGCTGAACGCACCGCGGCCACGCCGTCGAGCAGCGAAGCCGTCAGCACACAGGCATGGTCGATCTCGCCGGCGGTGGCATGGGCGAGCGCACGGCGCACGCCGTACCGCACCCGCGTGCGCACGGCGTCCGGGGCGACCAGGCCGAGTTGCCGGTCCAACTCCTCGCTCGCCCGCTGTGGTCGGCCGAGATCGACCAGGCACCAGCCGGTGACCATGCCGACCGAGTCCGGGAGGTGCATGGTGCCTATCACCGGTTCGCCGGAACCGTCCTCTTGACGGGCGAGGAGGTCACGAGCGCGGTCCAGAGCGCGCAGACAGGCATCGAGGTCGCCCGCGAGCGCATGGCCCTGAGCCTCGCGTTGCGCGGCCAGTCCGCGGATCCGCGGTGGCAGCGAGCCGTTCTGAGCGCGACGGGCCAGCGCCACCGTCTGCCCGGCGTCCTCCCGGTAGAGCGTGACCAGGGCTCGGCGGACCAGCGCGTAGCCGGCCAGTGCCTGGTCGCCGCCGGCTGCCGCGAGATCCACCGCGCGCTGCGTCCACCACAGTGCCGCCCGGTCGTCCCCGGTCTCCTGTACCAGCCAGCCGACGTACTCGGCATACCGGGAACCGAGTGCCAGGAGCTGCCGACGGGTGCCGGTGTCGGCCTGGGCCGACAGTTCCCGCAGGGTGTGTGTCTGGGCGATCAGGACGGGCAGGAGCAGACCCGGTTCCACGGTCTGGCCGAGTCTCCGATAGTGCGCGAACAGCGAGCGGGACGCTTCGAGCATGCCGGCTCCCGCAGCCGGGGCAACGGGTCCCGTGCCGTTCGACCGCCATGTCATCAGCGAAGCGAGGCCGGCACCCATCACCTCCCGCCGCCCGATGGGCTGGAACCGGTTCGGGCCGTCCGGCGACAACTGCATGATCCATTCCTCCTCTCCGAGTTGCCCCGGCCCGGGCCGGGCAGGTGCGTCGGCAGGGGCCTTCACGGCCAGCGCGATCAGTGCCCCGTCGGCACCGAGGACGGCATCGCACAGCCGGACGAGGTCGCCGCTGGGCGACTTGATACCTCGCTCGACTTTGCTCAACTGCGCTTTGCTGTAATGCACGGCGCCGGACAGGGCCGTGAGGCTCAGCCCCGCTTCCAGACGCCGTTTTCTCAGTTCCTCGCCGAACTCGACGGACGACGGCACAAAAACCCCCAAAGCTCGTCTGCCCGGGCGAGTTGACGCCGCACCAAGAGAGTGCGGCACCCCGCCCCGAACGGACAAGGCGATCGATGCTGTTTCCCGTTTCCTTCTCCGGCGCCGCGGCACGGCATTCGCGGAGGCCGGAAAGTGCACCGGCCACAGCCCCGGACAAGCCGTGCCGTATGGGCGATTCTTTGCAACTGCGGACTGCTGGGCGAAGGTCGCCATCGGTCGGGTGCGGCAGCCTTCGGCGGCTGCGGCGCGTCAGCCCGGTCGCTCGATCGCCGTTCTCGGGTCGGCATGGCCGGCTTGCCTGCCCGGCGGCCCGATCGGCCGGTTCCGGCGCTTTGTCCGGGGCGGTGGCGCGACGTCCCGCTTCATGCGCAGTTGCATGTGCGCGCACGCCTGACGGGCCGTCCGGAGACGGCCCGTCAGGTACTGCTGCTCCCGCTCCTCCTCCGTCAGTTGGCCGACGACCACGTCCCCAGTGCCATTTCGGCGGTGATGCCGGGGCCGAAGCCGGCCAGCAGGCCGCGCTGTCCTTCCTCGGCCGACGCCTCGTCGAACATGCGGGCCAGGGCGTCGAGCACCACCGCGCTGGCGATGTTGCCGTACTCGGTCAGCGTCGCCCGGCTGAACCGGAACGCCTCGTGAGGTACGCCCAGGAAGCGACTGAGGTCGTCGAGGATGCGCGGGCCGCCCGCGTGGACGATGTAGAAGTCCAGGTTGCCGGCGTCCCATTGGTGCTCTTCCGCGAGGGAGCGGAGCGCCGGTGCGAGCGGCTCCATCGTGCCCGGGACCCGCTTGTCGAGCTGGAAGTGGAATCCCGTGGAACGCACCGCGTAGGAGATCCAGTCCTCCGTGTGCGGTATCAGGTACGAGGCGTTGCGCTCCAGATGGACGCCCCTGCCGCCCTTGCCGCGCATCACGGCCGCCGCCACCGCGTCCCCGAACAGGCCGTTGGACAGCAGCGATCCGACTCCCACGTCCTCGGGCTGGTAGCACAGCGAGCAGAACTCGCAGGCGACGATGAGGACGTTGGCGTCCGGGTATGCCTGGCAGAAGTCATGCGCGCGATTGATCGCGGCACCGCCCGCGGCGCACCCGAGTTGGGCTATCGGAACCTGCCGGGTGTCCGACCGGAACCCCATGTGGTTGATGAGCCACGCCGTCAGCGACGGCATCATGAAGCCGGTGCACGACACGTAGATGATCAGGTCGATCTCGCGTGGCTCCAGCTCCGCCTCGTCGAGGGCCTTGCGCACCACGTCGGGGACGCGTGCCTTGGACTCCTCTTCGTAGATAGCGCTGCGGGCGTCGAACCCCGGGTGTTCCAGCACCTTGTCGATCGGCTGGATCAGATGCCGTCGTACGACGCCCGTATGCTCGATCAGTCGCAGCACGAGATTCAGCTGTGCGTGGTCGGCGTGCAGCTGTCGTGCCAGTTCGAGGGTGTCGTCCCTGGTGATGATGTATTCAGGGACCGCGATTGCCGGCTTGCACAAAACGGCCATCGATGCACTCCTTGCAGACTGTGGTCCGCTCAGTGCTGAATTCGCTCTGCATTTCGCGTCGTTGCTCTTCCGTTGTCGACCGGTGGAATCTCCGGCGATTCCGTCGGTCTGATGACACACAGACCCTGGAAGGACGCGAGCGGGCCATCCGTCGAAGAATGAACTCTCCCCGTGCAGATGGGTCGTTATTAGACCGTACGCCAGGGGAGTGAGTTCCGCATTCCGCCGGTCGGGGCCGCGGATTCACCGCGGCCCCGCGGACTCACCACACCACCGGCAGAGCCACCGGGTAACGCCAGATCGCTGTCGTGTTCCAACGAACTTCCTCGGCCGGCTTCGCCAGCCTCAGTTCGGGGAACCGCTTGAGCAGGGTGCTGAGCGCCACCTGCATCTCCGTGAGGGCCAGAGGTGCGCCCAGGCAGTGGTGCGCGCCCCAGCCGAACGTCATGTGGCCCGTGGGCTCACGCGTGAGGTCCAGCTCGTCCGGCCGCTCGAACTTCCGGCTGTCCCGGTTGGCCGTCAGATACGAGACGTGCACGATGTCACCGGCTCGGATCGTCACCCCGCTCAGCTCGACGTCCTCCAGCGCGACGCGTGGGATGCCGACTCCCTTGCGGAACGGGATGAACCGCAGCATCTCCTCCATCGCCTGTGGCAGCGCCTCGGGGTTCTCGCGCAGCATCGCCAGGTCCTTGGGCCGGGTCAGCAGCGTGTACGAGAGGTTGCCGATCTCGTAGGTGGTGGTGTCCTGGCCGGTGATGAGGAGCACCATCGCCATGACGGTCAACTCCTTCGCGTCCAGGACCTCGTCCCCGACGCGGGCCGTGGCCAGCGCGCTGATCAGGTCGTCGCCCGGGTCCCGCCGGCGCCGTGCGGTCAGCTCTGCGAAGTACTCCCGCATCTCGGCCTTGGCGCGGATGGCGTTTTCCTTGTTGTCGAGGCTGACGTTCATCATCGTCCGGGCGTGGCCGCGCAGCTGCGCGCGCTCGTCCTCCGGGATGTCCAGCACCTCGCAGATGGTCGTGAGCGGTAGCGGCGACGCGAGGTTCTCCATGAGGTCGCCGGGCGCCCCGTCCTCCAGCATCCGGTCCAGCAACTCGTCCACGACGTGCTGCGTACGGGCCCGCATGCGCTCGACCTGCTTCGGGGCGAACGCCTTGGACACCAGGCTCCGCAGCCGGCTGCTCGCGGGCGGGTCCATGACGTTGATCGCCTCGTCCTGAACGATCGGTTCCGGCGTCATCCGCGGAAAGTCCCGCCCGACGATCGCGTGCCGGCTGAACCGCCGGTCGGTCGTCACCGTTCGCACGTCGTCGTACCGCGTGACCAGCCACGCCCAGCCCTCTCCATAGGGCAGCCGAATACGTGCGACCGGTTCTTCGGTCATGATTTGCCTGAGCGTCGGATCGAACTCCAGCGCCTCGGCGTAATCGAATGGGCAGTTCCAGACGGTGCTGTCGGTTTCCTGTGCCATTCCGAACTCCCGGAGTGAGAAGGACGGGGTGGGTGGGGGTGGGGGATGGGTGGGGGTGTTTTTCGTTGGAGAGTTGAATTGCTGCGAGCGCTGAGCGAATTGCCGCCCGCGGACGCGGGCGGCCGGTAGACACGCATGCCCTCGCTATTCGGCCAGAAAGGCGCTATTCATCCCGGTTATCGTACGCAGCCGATTGCCGCAGCGCGCTCACCATCCGCGTTCGGAACCGGCGACTGCGATCCTCCTCGGCCCTGCTTTGCCGGTTACTTACCGGGCGCTGTACGGCCGGCTGGCGGCGAGAGGGTCGCTACGCCGAATGGGTGAGGGATGGGGGTTGGTTCGTCGTGGGTGGGCTGTGGGTGGAGTGCCGAACGGTGCTGTCCCGATCTGTGGAGCACTCGAATTTCTGGAGTTCTCGCCTGGTCGTTGTCTGAATAAGGTGACCCGCCCGGGCCGGGCTCGCTCCGGAGACGGAGTGGAGCGCGATGACCCGGTCGCGGAGCGTTTCCGGTGGCTGGCGACCTCCGGGGTGGCGGTTGAGCGTGATGAGCCGGCCGGGCTCACGGGAGGTGCGCGGGAGGGGCGATTCACGATGGCTTGGTCGGCGACCGCCGGATGCGGCCTGTAGTCCGCGCCGGCGTCGGCCTCGGCCTCGGGCTCGTCCAGGATCTACTCAACGCTGTCACCGCGGGCGCCCCTCCGTTGCCCGGATCTGCTGGCAGGGCTCGCCGATGCGCACGCATGGGGGCCGACAAGGTGACGGCGGCAGTGGCGGACGGTCACCGGACATCCGGCGTCTCAGGTGTTGCCGGGCGCCGATGGTCGAGCGCCTTTGGGCCGCCCGCCGCTGGGCCGTCCGCCTGGAGGAGCTGCGGCCCGTCCGCGGCGATATTCAGGAGCAGACGGCCGAGTCACGAGAGGTCGCGGCGCCCAAGCTGGTAGCCATTGCACCCGTACTGCACTCGATCTCCGCCGTGCTCCGACTGGGTGCGGACGGTTCCGTGCGTCGGGAGCCGCCGAGCACAGGGTGGCGGCGCCTCGCATCACTGGCGCTCGCCGCCGCGTTCGAGGACCAACAGGCCAAGACCCGGCCGCGCCGGCGCTGCCTCAAGACCTATGCGTGCGTACCGGGCACGCGGGCGGGCCCAGAGCGCCTGACCTCAGGCAGGGACGGGATACGTGCAAGTCCCGTGGTCCGCCCGTATAACGCTCACTCCATCTGGTGTGCGTCCCGGGCCGTGTCCACGAACTGCTCCAGCCTCTTCCAGAAAGTGTTGTAGGCGGCGTTGAACTGCTCCTGGCAGTCCGTGCCATCGGCCAGGCCCGCCCTCAGGGCCTCGTAGAAGGGGCCAGTCGCCTTCTGCAGGGCGAGCGCCGAGGCTGCGGCTGAGGGTGGGCCTTCCAACTCCACGACCCGCGCGCAGCGGCGGATCTTCGCGTACTCCGCCACCTCTCGGTCGAGCAGCCCATCGAGCCTGGCGGTCCGTGTGTCCGACGCCGACTCCCGTAGCTCTGCGGAGATCTCCCAGTACAACTCCCCAATGCGGTGGGTCTGTTCGATCAGATCGAGATAGGCGGCGCGCCTGCTCTCCCGCAGCCGTTCCGCGCGTTGCGACCGTGCTGCCGTCTCGGCCTGGATCTTGGCGGCCTGCGTACTGCCTCGACTGGTCACCCAGCTGGCCAGTACCGCCGTGCCACCGGTCAGCGCCGCGATTGCCAGAGTCCACACCGTACTGTCGCCCACGCGGCGCCACGATACCCATCGCGTGCCCCACGGTCGGCCGCGCCGGCGACCTCGGCACCGCCCCGTACACCATCAGGTCCCCCGTCATCGTGCGTCCCCCCATCTCCTCGGTTTCTGGTGCCTGTATGTGCGCTTCTGCTTGCCCGGCTCCTCGGACTGCCGTTACCGGCCCCTTGGGCCTCCTTCTCTTCTTGTTTTCCCTGCCTGGCCGCCGCCTTTCGCTTCCTGACTGAACTGTCCCCGCGTCCGCCCGCGTCCACCCCCTCACCAACCCTGATCCGTCCCTGAGTCGCCCCTGCCTCGAACCCGAACGTCATCCCCGACGACGCCCCCGACCCGTACCCGACGCCATCCCGTGTCCCCCAGGCACTCACCCGAACTCCCAGCCAGAGAACGGTGTGTGGCGCCCGGACAGTCCGTGGAGTCCCGCCATGGCAGCGCTGAGCGATGTGGCAACCGGCGCCACCACCGGCACCTACGCCGCAGAGATGATCGAGAACATGGTGGAGAACCGCCCGTATCTCGTGATCGCTTCCGGCGTTGCCTTCGCCCGTTCTTCGCTCGCTGTGATCGGGGCCGCGGTGGACTGGCCGGAACGGGATAGGCGGGGCTCCTGTGACGTCAGTCGACGGTGAGGCTGCCGCCGGCCGCAGCTTGAGTGCCTCCAGCGCCTGCTACGTCGGCAGCGCAGTCTCCGGCCCTCGTGGCCGGCCCATCGGCCCCTTGCGGAAGACGCTCAGCGCCTGGTCCACGGCCTCGGTCAGGTACTCCCGGTCCGCCGCCTTCTCCATCACCCGCAAACCCTGGGTGAAGGTGACGAGAAACCGCGCCACACGCTTCACATCCGTGCCGGGTGCGAGCTCCCCGTTGGCGCGGGCCTGCAGCAGCAGGGCGGAGTAGGCGTCCTCCATCCCCCGGAGCGCGGCGCGCAGCCGCGTGGTGGCCTCGGGGTCGCCGGGAACGCGTTCCATCAGCCCATGGGTGACCAGGCAGCCGTTGCGCTCCGAATCCGTCAGCGCGGCGTCCACATAAGACAGCAGGAAGGCTCGAAGCGCGGGCAGCGCCGGACCGCCACCGGCCAGCTCGGTCTCCGCCTTGGCCCTCTCGTCCGCGCCGTAGCGCTCCAGGGCCTTCAAATAGAGGTCGTGCTTGGAGCCAAAAGCAGCGTACATACTGGAGCGGTTGATCCCCAGCGCGTCCACGAGGTCCTGTACGGACGTGCCCTCGTACCCCCGGCGACGGAACGTCTCCATCGCCGCCCGGAGCGCCGTCTCCGGATCGAACTCCTTGGGCCTGGCCATGGAGCGCCATGCTACCCGCCCGTCTGCGCAGCACTCCGTGGCCGGACTGTCGGCCCGGCCGTGGGTCCGTCCCTCGGAGCCGCCCGATTCCTCACCCTGCCTTTACCTTTCGCCGCCCTGCCATGCCTCTCACTCAGAGCTAAAGTCGATATATGGCCAATCGGGACTTCCCCGACGAGCTGGCCGACGTACTAGCCGGTATCCAGCGGCTGATTCGCCGGCGGCTCCGCCCCGGCCTGCCGTCCCCTCGCCTGCGCGGTGCGGAGGTCGAACTGCTGCGGCTGGTCGCCGCGCGGCCCGGCATCCGTGTCTCCGCCGCCGCGCGAGAGCTCTACCTGGCGGGCAACTCGGTCTCCACCCTGGTCAACCGGCTCAGCCGGGCCGGTTACCTGTCCCGGGAGATCGACCCCGCCGACCGACGTTCCGCCCAGCTCTTCCCCACTCAGGAGGCCCGGACCCGGCTGCACCACTGGGAGACGCGCCGCAGCGCCCTCGTACGCCAAGAGGTCGCATGCCTCTCGGAGGCCGAACGGACAGCCTTGGAAGCCGCCCTTCCGGCGCTGCGCCGGCTCGCCCACAACCTGCACCAGCAGACGGAGGGACCATGACCAGCGAAGACCCAGGCCGACCGGTACCGGTGACCACCCCCGGTGAGTCCCTGCATGCCGCTGCCGCACCGACCAACGGCACGGTGGACCCGGCACCGGAGCGAGCCCCTGCACCGGGCGGCCCGCCGGCTTCCGGCCCGACTCCAGGGTCTGATGCCCTCACCTGCCATGCCCTTCGCTACGCCTTCGGCGACACCCGGGCGGTCGACGGAGTGGACCTGGCCGTCCGCCCCGGCGAGGTCTTCGGCCTGCTCGGGCCCAACGGCGCGGGCAAGACCACCGCCATCCGCTGCATCACCACCCTCCTGCCCGTCCCCACGGGCATGGTCCGAGTCTTCGGCCATGACGCTGCGCGAGAACAGATGGCCGTCCGGCGACTCCTCGGCTATGTGCCGCAGCAACTGTCCGCCGACGCCGGCCTGACCGGCCGGGAGAACGTCGCGCTCTTCGCCAGGGTCTTCGACGTCCCCCGCCGCGAGCGCGCCGCCCGCGTCACCCAGGCACTGCAGGCCGTCGGCCTCACGGATGCCGCCAACCGACTCGCCAACACGTACTCCGGCGGCATGATCCGCCGCCTCGAACTCGCCCAGGCCCTGGTCAGCGCGCCCCGCCTGCTGATGCTCGACGAACCGACCATCGGCCTCGACCCGATTGCCCGCACCACGGTCTGGGAGCACATCAACACCGTCCGCGCCGCCACCGGCATGACCGTCCTCGTCACCACCCACTACATGGACGAGGCGGAGCAGTACTGCGACCGCGTCGCCCTGATGCACCGCGGCCGGATACGCGCGCTCGGTACGCCCGGCGAACTTCGCTCGGCCCTGCGCGCCCGTCGCGCACACGCCGCGCGCACCACGACGACCGCGTCCACGGCCCTCACTTCTCCGTCGCCCGACACGGAGCCGACGCTGGAGGACGTCTTCCGGGACGTCGCCGGCACCGGCCTCGACGAGCAGTCAGGAGGCTTCCGCGATGTCCGAAGCACCCGCCGCACCGCAGCCCGGGTCGGTTGAGAACGCCGCTGCCGCCCACCACTTGGACCTGCTGCTCAGCCCACCGCGCGCCCGCACCGGCTGGCGGGTGCTGCCCGCCAGAGTCGTCGCGATGTGCGTGGTCGAGCTGCAGAAACTCCGCCATGACCGCACCGAGCTCTACACCCGCGCCGTCCAACCCGCCCTCTGGCTGGTGGTCTTCGGTGAGACCTTCACCCGTATCAAGGCCATTCCCACTGGTGGTACCCCCTATATCGACTATCTGGCGCCCGGAATCATCGCCCAGTCCGCCATGTTCATCGCGATCTTCTACGGCATCATGATCATCTGGGAGCGGGACGCCGGGATCCTCACCAAACTGCTGGTCACCCCAACCCCACGGTCCGCCCTGATCGCCGGCAAGGCGTTCGCGGCCGGCGTCAAGGCGCTGCTCCAAGCCGTGGTGGTGATCGTCATCGCCGCCCTGCTCGGTGTGGCCATGACCTGGAATCCATTGCGCCTGCTGGGCGTGGCCGTCGCCGTGGTCCTCGGCTCCGCTTTCTTCTCCTGTCTGTCGATCTCGATCGCCGGCATCGTGCTGACCCGTGACCGCCTCATGGGCATCGGCCAGGCCATCACCATGCCGCTCTTCTTCGCCTCCAACGCCCTCTACCCCGTGGCCGTGATGCCCGGCTGGCTACAGGCCATCAGCAAGATCAACCCCCTCAGCTATCAAGTCGACGCCCTCCGCGGACTGCTCCTGGGCACCGCCTCACACCTGGCCCTCGACTTCCTCGTCCTCACCGCCGCCGCGGTCGCCGGTATCACCGTCGCCTCCTCACTCCTCGGTCGACTGGCCCGCTGAACCCGCCGACCGCAACGCCCCTTCGAACGATCTGACACACCGCGCGCGGACGACCTGACGCACCTCGCGCCCGGCGGATCCGAGTTCGCCTGCAGCCACCCTCGACGGGCACTCTCCGCACTCATGCACCCACCGTACGAGACCGCACTGACAATGCCTCCGACCAGCGGAAACGCCTGAACTGCCGCCTCGGTCGCGGTGTTCACGCCGAGCGAGGGGCGGTATCGAGGGCTGCTGCGTCGGCCCGTCGACGCGATGGTGGGACGGGTGCGTGCGCCACGCGCCTCATGCCCGCGCCGGCGCACGGGACTTGCCGCTTCTCGGGTGGGCGGGGCGTGGGCCTCCCGGCTCTGCCGTCCCTCGGCGCAGCCCGCGGCCGTGACAAACGCCACGTCATCCGTCATGACAGTGCGCGCTGCGTATCCGTCCGTGGGCCAGGAGCAGCTCACGAGCGGACGGCGTCGCCGGCTCGCCCGAAGGTGAACCCCCGTCAGGCAGTTGGCCATAGCGGCCCGGGAGTCCGGTCGCGCCTTCGCCGCAAGAGAGGATGAACAGGCATACAGAAACTCGACCGGGTGGATCTGTCCAGGTGTCTGCACTGGTCAGAGCTATGAGGCAGGATGGGAGCGGCTGCGGCGCCGCGGGTGTCGCAGTCGGCGAGGTTTGTGGGTTTATCTCTAGAATCGTGCGATGCATATACCGCAGAAAGCCAGCGCTCCTCTGGGTGAGGTGATTCGGTGAACGGCCCCGATGCCACCGACGAGCAGTGGGAAGGGCTCGCCGAAGTAGTACCGCTACGCGGCGGCAGAGAATGGCCCTCCTGGCCCGACCACCGCGCGCTCCCCGACGACGAACCGACGGAGGAGACACGGCGGTTCATCGTCATCCGCGTCCAAACTTTCGGGGACGCCCGGGAAGTGGCCGAGTACCTCATGGCGCAGCTGCCGGTCCTGCTGGACCTCAGTAGCGCGGACACCGATGTCGCCAAGCGCATCCTGGACTTCGCCAGCGGCGTCGTCTTCGGCCTCGGCAGCGGCATGCATCGCGTGGACACCAATGTGTTCCTGCTGGCGCCGGTCGGCACCGAGGTTGCGGAGCCGGCGGCGGGCGCCGTCCCCCGTTCGTAGGAAGAGCGGTTGGGCGTAACGGTTCTCCGTGTGCGCGACTGCATAGCGTCCCCACATGGATACCGGCAGTGTGCGTCCGGCCGTCATCGAATTACGGCTGTCCGCCTTCAAGACCCATCGCGGCGTCAACTTGCCGCTCGGCCCGTTGACGCTGCTCAGCGGTGACAGCGGAAGCGGCAAGTCCAGTGTGTTGCAGGCGTACGAGATCCTTGCCCGGCTCGGCAGCGGGGACTCTCTGGAGCGAGCCGTGGGGGTGGTGGCGGGTGGGGCCTCCGCCTGCGTACCGGCCGATGCGCGCCCGGATGAGCAGGGGCGGCGCGGCTTCCGCATCGGCTGTACGGTCGACGGCCCGGTTGGTCCCGTCGACCTCGATCTCGCAGTACAGGCCGAACCCGAACTCCGCATCGTCGGTGAGCGGTTGACGGGATGCGGGGAGACGCTGCTCACCACCGCTCTCACCGATCCCACCCGATCCGCTGTCCAGGCCGCCTGGCACACCGCGGGAGCCACCCCGGTGACCCGTGCGCCACTGCCCGACGACCGGTTGGCCACCTCCCTCCTCCCGTTGCGGGTCGCGGGCAAGACGGAGGGGCAGCGCCTTGTCCTGGCCGCCGCGGAACAAGTCGTGGTCGCGCTGCGTTCAGCCTTTGTGTGCGATCCCCGGCCGGAGGTCATGCGGGGACAGGCGGCGGGTGGCGCCGGGGGCGACGACAGCACGGCGGGCGGCGCGTCCGGTGGAGGCGCGGGGCGTGGCAACGGTGCGCGTGGTGGCGGCCGAGGCGGCGGTTCGGGCCGCTCGGGGAAGGGCGGGGGAGCTGCGGGGGCCGGCAGGGCGACCGGTACGCGCGGACGCAAGAGCGTCCGGAACGGGGGTGAGGCCAGCGGTTGGGGCCAGGACGACGAACGCGACGAGGGGCGACTGAGGTCGTCCTGCGACAACCTTTCCGCTGTGCTGGAGCGCACCAGCCGCGAATGCTCCCGACGGCACGCCGTCCTGGTGGCAGCCGTCCGGGAGGCGTGCGCCGGGCCTGTCGAGGGTCTGCGTGCGGTTCCCCGGCAGCCGGATGCGGCGACAGCAGGGGAGGCCATGGACGGAGGCGGAGGCGGAGGCGTCGGTGGCGCGGTGCCGGACGGTCGGGCGACGTCGGGCCCGCAGGCCCCGCGAACGGTTCTCGACCGCGGCTCCATGGGCGAGATGCCCGTCGAACTGCTCGGCGACGGTGAGCTGCGGTTCCTCGCGCTGGCGCTGGTGCTCCTGACCGGGCCCGGTGTGCTCGCCATGGACCCGGCCGGGGAGATTCCGTCGGCGTTGCAGCAGATGACGGTGATGGCGGACGGCATGGACCGCTGTATGGACGGCCGTCAGGCCCGGGAACTGGTCTCGCTGGCCGTACGGATGGCCGAACGCGGACATGTCCGGCTGCTGGGCACCGTGCGGGACCCGTCGGTCGCCGAGGGGCTGCCCGACGTACAGGTGCTACACCTAGGGGTATGAGTGAGGATCTTCATGCCCTGCAGCGACGCCTGGCCGACTTCGCGGCTGCCCGCGACTGGCAGCAGTACCACACCCCCAAGAACCTGGCCGCGGCGCTGAGTGTCGAGGCCGCGGAACTGGTCGAGATCTTCCAGTGGTTGACCCCGGAGGAGTCGGCCAAGGTGATGGCCGACCCCAAGTCGGCCGGCCGGGTGGAGGACGAGGTCGCGGACGTTCTGGCGTATCTGCTCCAGTTCTGCCAGGCACTGGGGATCGACCCGCTCGGCGCGCTCGCCGCGAAGATCGAGCGCAACGAGTCGAGGTTCCCGGCGGTCCGGCAGGCGCCGCCGGACCGGCCGCGGGACGGCGAGTGACGGTCGGGCAGGGAGCGCCGGGCGTCGTCCGGGGGACTGAAGCCGGTGGGGCGGAGGTGGGAGCCTTCGCCCCACCGGCCTTTTCGTGTCGGGCCGAGGGGGCGCGTTCCGGTGGCTGCTGTGCGCCGGCTCGGGCGTCGACTCGGCCATGGCTGTGGCTGTCGTTGTCGGCGCCGTTCTCGATGTCACTGTCACCGCCGTTGCGCGGGGGGCGGAGTGGTGCATGCGGCTTGAGCGGTGTGCCGAATGACGGGGATCGCAGTGATTGGTGTGTCGAAAGAGCCTTGAGCGCCGTATGTGGTGCCATTCATGCTAGGTGGCGGCTGGGGGTGCAGTGACGCATGAGGGAACCATGAGGGCCGGAAGTGCTGCCGCGACCGTTCCGAATCCGCCTCTTGTCACTCTGTGGAGTCATGGATCTTTCCACAGCGCCTTGGTTGTCCACAGATTTGCGAATTCCTCTGGCGTTTTTGGCTGTTGACCCTCACTCTGGGTAGTGGAAGGAGAGCGGGGTGAGCGCGTATGACGAAGGAAGGAGGGATACAGATGGACGCGGTGCGGATCATCGTGGACGGTCGGCGCGGTCTGGCGCAGGCGAACACGGTTCACGACGTGCTCGTCGAGGCGTGGCAGGCGCAGGCCCTGGCGGAGGCGATAGGCAGTCATCTCGCGATATTCGGTCCGTACGAAGTGCGGTCCAGAGCCCGAGGGTTGGGCGACACGAGCGGGCGGTTCAGCGGGGGACTGCTGTGCTCGACAGCGACCACCGGCGGACTGCGGGCGGCTCAACTGACCGAGATACGTGATGTCAAGGCGGCTTTAATCGGCCTGTGCCAGCTGCTCCGAGATGTGTGTGAGGCACTGGTGGGAGTGGTGATCTCGGCCGAAGAGGAGGGGATGTACTGGACCTGCGTGGAGGCGATGGACACCGCGGACGAGTCCAGGGACCACGTCGTCGGAATACTGGAGAAACTGGAGGTACGCGACCGGCACCTTGCCTGACGGAGGGCGGGCCGCCACCCGACCTGCCCTCTGTCACCCTCGTCGGCCCGGCTGCCACCCCATGCCGGCCGATCATCTCAACCGGCTTGCTCGGGCAGAGGCACGCCACCACTTGTGCCCCTGGCCCGTCATGCTCAGGGCTGGTACCCGTCTGTGCCGCTTCCGCCCGTAGTTCCTCTTCTTCCTTCCTCGCTTCGTTCGTCTTCGGCACCGTTTCCTCGGCTCGCCGGTGAGCGGTTGACGTGTGTCCCCGCAGTCGTCCACACGCGAGAAGCCTGGCCGCCAGGCCCCGGTCGGCGCCATGGGCTCAGCCACTTGCCTGCTCTGGCCGAGCGCACGCGCTCGCTTCCCCCGCCCCCTGACGGCGCCCCGCCGCTCCGACTACACACCTCCCGTACGAGAGGCACTGCCAGCACGATGCAGTCCGAGCGTGACGTCCCCCAGCGCTACGCACCCAGCACCACGCATCCCGCGGCGACATGGTTCGCGCGCAACGTACGACGCATATGCCGGAACGAGAACGCCCCGTGTGGCGGCAGGCCCCGGCGATTGATTCGCCCGGGGCCGTGCAGGATGGAGGTATGGATCTACGCATCTTCACCGAGCCCCAGCAAGGGGCTTCCTACGACACCCTTCTGAAGGTCGCCAAGGCCACCGAGGATCTCAGGTTCGACGCCTTCTTCCGCTCCGATCACTACCTGCGGATGGGGAACGCCGACGGGCTGCCCGGACCGACGGATGCCTGGATCACGCTGGCCGGCCTGGCCCGCGAGACCGAGCGCATCCGCCTCGGCACCCTCATGACGGCCGGCACCTTCCGTCTGCCGGGCGTGCTGGCCATCCAGGTCGCCCAGGTAGACCAGATGTCCGGCGGGCGGGTCGAACTCGGCCTCGGCGCAGGGTGGTTCGAGGAGGAGCACAAGGCGTACGGCATTCCGTTCCCCAAGGAGAAGTTCGCGCGCCTGGAGGAGCAGCTGGCGATCGTCACCGGCCTGTGGGCCACGGAGGTGGGAAAGGAGTTCTCATACGACGGGAGGTACTACCAGCTGGAGAAGTCGCCCGCACTGCCCAAGCCCGCCCAGGGCAAGGTTCCGGTGCTGATCGGGGGACACGGTGCGACGCGCACTCCGCAGCTGGCGGCGCGGTACGCCGATGAGTTCAACATTCCCTTCGCCTCGCTCGAAGACAGTGAGCGCCAGTTCGGACGGGTGCGGGCGGCCGCCGAAGCCGCTGGGCGCAAGGGTGGCGACCTGGTGTACTCCAACGCGTTGGTCGCCTGTGTGGGCAGGACCGATGCCGAGGTGGCGCGGCGGGCCGCGGCCATCGGTCGCGAGGTGGACGAACTCAAGGCCAACGGCCTGGCGGGCTCGCCGGCGGAGGTCGTGGACAAGCTCGGCCGGTACTCCGCCATCGGCTCGTCCCGGGCCTACCTGCAGATTCTGGATCTCGAAGATCTGGATCACCTGGAGTTGATCTCGGCACAGGTCCAGTCGCAGCTGGGTTGAGTTGTTCCCAGCGGGGCTGCGATTGGCTGAGCTGGGCTAAGCCAGGTTGAGCCGGGTCGAACCAGGTTGGGCCAGATCGAGCTGGGCTGGCTGGGCCGGGATTGCGGGGGAGTTGGCGGGTGAGGCCGTCCTCGGCGTCGGGGTTGTTGCGGCGTCGGGGGCCCGTGATCCGTCCGGCCGGGGCCCGGTGCGGGGAGTGGGCCCAGGCCGTGGACGAGGGAGGGGGTGCGGGGCGCCTCTCCGGGTTGTGCTGTCGGGGTGTCGGGGGCGCGGGGCTCGGGGTGCGCCGGGCCCTGGGGCGGGGTGCTTCGGGTTCCGGAGTAGGGGGCGCCCCGGCGCCCGCGGGGCGCGGCGCTGGGCTCCCGGGGTGGGGTGCATCGGGATTCTGCGTTGGGTGTAGCGGGATTCCGGGCTGGAGCCGGGTGGGGTGGTGCGGGGCTGGTGGAGCGGCTGTTCGGGACGTTGGGCTGGTCGGTGCCGGCGGAGCCGCTGCCGTTGGACGAGACCTTTCCCGAGTGGGGCGACTCGCGTCATGTGCGGCTCGTCCTGGAGGGGGAGTGCGAACTCTCCCGCGCGCTACGGCACTTGTATGTGCTGCTGCCGGTCCTGGACGACGCCAGGCACTACTGGGTGACGCCCGACGAGGTCGACAAGCTGTTGCGCGCCGGCGAGGGCTGGTCGGAGCATCCCCCCGAGCAGCGGCTCATCGTCGGCCGCTGTCTCGCCCGCCGCTGGTCGCCCGCCCGTGAGGCGATGGCGCGGCCGGAACTGGAGCGGCTCGCCGACGTGGACGACGCGATCGTCGAGGAGATCGACAACGCGGTGGACGAGGAGGCCGGCACCGAGGAGAGGCCGCTCCCGCTCGCCGTGCGGCGGCGCGAGGCGATTCCCGACGTGCTGCGCTCGTCCGGAGCCGCCACGGTCCTCGATCTGGGCTGTGGAAAGGGGGAGTTGGTCGGCGCGCTCCTTGAGGAGGGGCAGTTCACGGAGTCCGTCGGTATGGACGTGTCGATGCGGACGCTCCATGAGGCCGGGAGCCGGCTGCGCCTCGACCGGATGCCCGAGCGCCAGTCGCGGCGCGTACGGCTCGTCCAGGGTCGCTGGCGTACACGGACGACCGGCTCAAGGGGCTCGACGCGGCGGCGCTCAGCGAGGTCGTCGGGCATGTCGATCCGGAGCGGTTGCCGGCGCTGGAGTAAGCGGTGTTCGGGGCGGCCAGGCCGCGGACGGTCGTGGTGACCACCCCGAACGTCGAGTACCACGTGCGCCGGAAATCGTTGCCCGCCGGGCGGGTGCGGCACCCGGACCATCGGTTCGAGTGGACGCGGGAGGAGTTCCGGCGCTGGGCGGCGGAGGCCGCGGCGCGGTACGGCTATGCGGTGTGGTTCGGCCCGGTGGGGCCGGAGGACCCGGAGGTCGGGCCGCCCACCCAGCTCGCGTGCTTCACCCGGGAGGGGAGTGGCGACGGTGATGACAGTGGCGGTGGACGTGGTGGTGATGCCGGCCGCGGTGCCGATGGCGGTACCGGTGCCCGTAGTGCCGATGGTGCCAGGGGCGGAGAGCGAGAGAAGGGTGTAAACGGTAATAAAGGTGTGAGCGGTGGTAGTGGTGCGAGGGTGAGCGCGAGTGGCAGTGGAGGGCCCGGGAGCGGCCGGGCGCGCGGCAGGAGGGGGAGGCGGCATGAGTGACGTGAGCAGTGGGCCTCCGTCCCGGCCCGAGGGGCTGTCTGGCCAGGGGTGTCCGGTGAGCGGGTGTCTGGCGAGGGGTGTCCTCCGTGGCCCGCCGGACGGAGTGTTCGCTGGCTGTGCCCGATCTGTCGCTGGTGGTACTGATCCGAGCGACCGGTTCCGGTAAGTCGACGTTCGCCGCCCGGCATTTCAAGCCGACCGAAGTGATCTCGTCGGACTTCTGCCGGGGGCTGGTCGGTGACGACGAGAACGATCAGTCCGCCAGCGGGGACGCGTTCGAGGGCTGCCGCGCCGCGTCATCCAGCGGCACCGGCGCGAACTGCGGCGTTCGCTGGGCTGGTTGGAGCGCGAGGGCTTCCGCAAGGTGCACGTCCTGTGCGGTGAGCGGGAGATCGAGGCCGCGGAGATCGTCCGGGAGCGGCGGGCCGACGACCTGCGGCACCTCGCCGGGCCGTTCGACATCATCGGCGACATCCACGGGTGCCGCTCCGAGCTGGAGACGCTGCTCGGCCGGCTCGGCTACGAGTTGACACGCGACGGGCAGGGGCGGGCCGTGGACGCGGAGCACCCCGCGGGCCGTACGGCGGTGTTCGTCGGCGACCTCGTCGACCGGGGGCCGGACAGCCCCGGTGTGCTGCGGTTGGTGACGGGAATGGTGGCATCCGGTCACGGATTGTGTGTGTCCGGGAATCATGAGAGCAAGCTCGGACGTTATCTCGATGGTCGGGCTGTTCGGCACACGCACGGACTCGCCGAGACCGTCGAGCAGTTGGGGAGGGAGGACGAGACGTTCCGCGCTGAGGTCGCGGAGTTCATTCGGGGACTGGCCGGTCACTACGTCCTGGACGGGGGTGGATTGGTGGTGTGTCATGCCGGGCTGCCGGAGAAGTACCACGGCCGTACGTCGGGCCGGGTGCGGTCGTTCGCGCTGTACGGCGACACGACGGGCGAGACCGACGAGTTCGGCCTGCCCGTGCGGTATCCGTGGGCGGAGGAGTACCGCGGCCGCGCCGCCGTCGTCTACGGCCACACGCCCACCCCGCGTGCCGGCTGGCTCAACAACACCATCTGCCTGGACACCGGATGTGTCTTCGGCGGGAAGCTGACCGCGCTGCGCTGGCCGGAGCGCGAGCTGGTGGACGTTGCGTCGGAGCGCGTCTGGTACGAGCCCGCCAGGCCGCTGGCCGCGGAGGCGCCGGGCGGGGCGGCCGGCCGGCCGCTGGATCTGGGCGATGTGGCCGGCCGGCGGGCCGTGGAGACCCGCCACATGGGCCGCCTCGCCGTCGGGGAGGAGAACGCCGCGGCCGCTCTGGAGGCGATGAGCCGCTTCGCGACGGACCCGCGGCTGCTGCCATATCTGCCACCGACCATGGCGCCCTGCCCGACCGCTCCGGAGGGCGAGGCCGACGCTCGCGGCGAGGGCTTCCTGGAGCATCCGCGGGAGGCGTTCGCCGAGTACCGTGCGGCCGGCGTCCGGGAAGTGGTGTGCGAGGAGAAGCACATGGGTTCCCGGGCGGTGGTGCTGGTCTGCCGGGACGAGGCGGTGGCCCGGGAGCGGTTCGGGGTGGCGGACGCGGGGGTGTCGGGTGCCCTGTACACCCGCACCGGACGGCCGTTCTTCGACGATCGGGAGACGACGGAGCGGATACTGCGGCGGGTCCGTGACTGTGTGGGCCGGGCCGGGCTCTGGGCGGAGCTGGACACCGGCTGGCTGTTGCTGGACGCCGAGTTGATGCCGTGGTCGCTCAGGGCGACGGAGTTGCTGCGTACGCGGTACGCGGCGGTCGGTGCGGCGTCCCGGGCGGTGTTCCCGGGGATGCTGGGCGCGCTGGAGGCGGCGGCCGCCCGCGGGGTGGAGGTGGCCGAACTGCTCGAACGGCAGCTGGGCCGGGCGGCCGACGCCGCGGCGTTCACCGAGGCGTATCGGCGCTGCTGCCGGCGGATGGGGGAGCCGGTGCCGTCCGAGGAGCCGGTGTCGTCCGGGGACGTCGGTCCGGATGGCCGACCTGGTGACCGTCCGGGTGAGACGTCCTGGTCCGGGCGTGGTGGGTTGGCCGGGATGCGGCTCGCGCCGTTCCAGATACTCGCCGTCGAGGGCCGTAGCCTGGCCGGTCTGCCGCATACCGAGCAACTGGCCCTGATCGACCGGCTGATAGCGGCCGAGCAGGTGCCCGCGGTGGTGGAGGGCGGGGCGGCGGATCGCCGTGCTGCCGAGGTATCGGAAGCGTCTGGGACGTCCACGGTGGCCGAGGCGCCCGAGGCGAAAGCCGACTCCGCGGGTGGGGTGTCCGCGGCCGTGCCTGTCGTGTCTGCTGCCGAGCGAATACGGTTGCTGGCGCCGACGCGGCGGCTGGTCGTCGACACCGGGGACGAGGCTTCGGTTGCGGCCGGTGCGGCGTGGTGGCTGGATCTCACCGCCGACGGTGGTGAGGGCATGGTCGTCAAGCCGCTCCGGGCACTGGTCCGGCAGCCGGACGGTCGGCTCGTCCAGCCGGGCCTCAAGTGCCGTGGCCGGGAGTACCTGCGGATCGTCCACGGCCCGGAGTACACCCGTCCGGAGAACCTGCGGCGGCTGCGCGTCCGCCACCTCGGTCACAAGCGTTCGCTGGCCCTGCGCGCGTACGCGCTCGGGCTGGAGGCGCTCGACCGGCTGGCGGCGGGCGAACCGCTCCGGCGGGTGCACGAGGCCGTCTTCGCGGTGCTCGCGCTGGAGTCGGAGCCGGTGGATCCGCGGCTGTAGGGCGTGTCGTCAAACTCCCGCCTCCCTCGGGACGCCTGGCACGCGCTCCCCCACGCCTTGAGGGCGCGGGGGACCCTCATCCTGCGCTGTCGGGCTCATCCCGGTACGCCCAGTACCGGGATGACCCTCCGCCTTGAGATCGCACGCACCAGACGCAGCGAGGCCCGCCCTCCGGGCGGACGACGGGAGTTTGACGACACGCCCCAGCGGTGGGGCGCAGCGGAACGCGAGCGTGGCCCGCGCCGTGGGTCCAGGCGGCGCGGGCGGTGGCTTCAGGCCACCCGTGCCGCTCGGTATGTGCGTCGGTAGTCGACCGGGGGTACGCCCATCGCGCGGGTGAAGTGGCGGCGGAGGTTTGCGGCCGTCCCCAGGCCGGCGATCTCCGCCACCCGGTCCATGGACAGGTCCGTGCTCTCCAGCAACTCCCGGGCCCGGGCGATCCGTTGGGACTGGAGCCACTGCATCGGCGTGGTGCCGGTCGCGGCGTGGAAGCGCCGTACGAGGGTGCGTGGGCTGGTGTGCGCGTGCCGGGCGAGGTCGGCGACGGTCAGCGGCTCGCGGAGCCGTTCGGTGGCCCAGTGCAGGACGGGAGCGAGGGAGTCGTCGCGTCGCTCCGGCAGCGGCGTCTCGATGTACTGTGCCTGGCCGCCGGGGCGGTGCGCGGGCGCGACCAGTTGCCTGGCGAGGGAGTTGGCGACCTCCGTGCCGAAGTCCTCGCGGATGAGGTGCAGGCAGACGTCGATGGAGGCGGTGGCGCCCGCGCCGGTGAGCACGTCGCCGTGGTCGACGTAGAGCACCGCCGGGTCCACGCTCACCGCCGGATAGCGCTCGGCGAGCAGTGCCGCGTACATCCAGTGCGTGGCGGCGGTCCGGCCGTCGAGCAGTCCGGCCGCGGCGAGGGTGAAGGCGCCCGAGCAGAACGAGACCACGCGTGCGCCGCGGCGGTGGGCCTCGCGCAGGGCGTCGACGAGTTCGTCCGGCGGGTCGCCGTGGACGTCCGCGGACGCCGGCACGATGACCGTGTCGGCGGAGACCAACTCCGCGACGCCGTAAGGGGTCCGGGTGCTGAACCACGCGCCGGCGAGGTTCGTCTCGCCCTCCCGGCCGCCGACCGCGCACACCCGGAGGTCGTACCAGTCCGGAGGTGGCCGGAGCCGGTCGAAGCCGAAGACGTGGCAGGGCACGGCGAGTTCGAAGAACGGCATGCCGGCGGTGACGGCGATCGCGAGCGATGGCATGGCGCGAGTGTCGCAGAACGGGTGGCAGAAATGTAGCGGGTGGTGGCAGTACTGCCACTCGTGGCAGGGGAGCGTTCGGCCGATGCTTGATCGGCATGACCACTCCTCATCTGGGCGGCCGGGGGACGGGCATGCCCGCGGGCGCGGGCCCTGCTCCCCACCTCACCGAAACCGACACCGACGTCAACACCGGCACCGGCACCGGCACGGACACCACAAGCGCCACCGTGATCACGAGCAGCACCGCCGCCACGAGCACCACCGCCGGCGAAGCCCCCGACCCCCGTCGCTGGCTGATCCTGGCGATCGCCTCCGCTGCGCAGTTCCTGGCCGTACTCGACCTGATCGCGGTCACCATCGCCTTCCCGGCGATCGGCCAGGACTTCGCGCCGGCGCCGGCCTCCGCGCTCTCCTGGGTGCTCAACGGCTACACCGTCGTGCTGGCCGCGCTCCTGGTGCCGGCCGGTCGGCTGGCCGACGAGGCCGGACGGCGGCGCTGCTTCCTGATCGGCATGGTGCTGTTCGGCCTGGCCTCGGCGGCCTGCGGCGCGGCCCCCACGCTGGCGCTGCTGATCGTCGCGCGGGTGGTGCAGGGCGCGGCCGCCGCGGTCCTGATCCCCACCTCGCTGTCCCTCGCGCTGCCCGCCTTCCCGGCCCGCGAGCGGGCCACCGCGGTCGGTGTGTGGACGGCGGTCAGCGCGGTGGCGGCGAGTTCCGGGCCGGTGCTCGGCGGGCTGCTCGCCGCGGTCGACTGGCGGCTGATCTTCCTGATCAACGTCCCCGTGGTGCTGCTCGCGGTCGGCGCGGGCGGCCGGCTGCTGCCCCGGTCGGTGCGCGGGCCGCGGCAGGCGCTCGACCTGCCGGGGACGGCGCTGGTGCTGGTGTGCGTCGGCGCGTTGGTCACCGCGTTCGTCGAGGCCCCGGAGTGGGGGTACACCACTCCGGCCACGCTCGCCGTCCTGGCCGCCGGCGTCCTGGCGGGTGTACTGGGCGTCCGCCACGTCCGGCGGGCCGAACAGCCCGTCGTGCACCCGGTGCTCTTCCGTACACCCGGCTTCACCCCGGCCACCCTGGGGCTGTTGAGCTACTTCGTCGCCTACGGGGCGATGATGCTCGCCGCGAGCCTGCTGTTCACCGACGTCTGGCACTACCCGGTGCGGACGGCGGGGCTGGCGATGGCGCCCTGGCCGCTGACCGTGCTGGTGGTCTCGGTGGTCTCCGGCCGGATCGTCGGGGCGATCGGCGGCCGGATGACGGCGGTGGTCGGTGCGCTGTGCTTCGTGGCGGCGGCGCTGTGGTGGATCGTGCTGGCCGGCGACGGGAGCGGGGGGACGCACTACGCGGTGCGGTTCCTGCCCGGTCTGGTCCTCGCCGGGTGCGGCACCGGGCTCTACCAGCCGGTGATGTTCGCCGCCGCGGGATCGCTGCCGAGCAGTCAACTCTCCCTCGGATCCGGCGTGCTGATGGTGTCGCGGCAGGCCGGTACCGCGCTCGGCGTGGCCGTCCTGGTCGCCACCATGGGCGGCCGGCAGCAGCCGGATCTGGGGGCGCTGCGCGGTGGCTGGATCATCGCGGCGGTGACCTCGGCGGTCGCGGTGGCGGCGGCGCTGACCCTGCGGCGGAGCGGGGAGGGGCGGGGGTAGACCGGGCCGACACCCGCACGCCCCGACATCCTCCCGACTCCCGACGTCCGGCCGTCGGAGCCGACAAGATGGGGAGATGGGATTCCATGTCGACTCAGAGGCCGGGCGGTTGCGCCGGGTGATCCTGCACCGCCCCGATCTGGAACTGAAGCGGCTCACCCCGTCCAACAAGGACACCTTGCTCTTCGACGACGTGCTGTGGGTGCGGCGGGCCCGGGCCGAGCACGACGGGTTCGCGGACGTGCTCCGCGACCGGGGCGTCGAAGTGCACCTCTTCGGGGATCTGCTCGCCGAGAGCCTGCAGATCCCCGAGGCCCGCACGCTGGTCCTGGACCGGGTCTTCGACGAGAAGGAGTACGGGCCGCTGGCGACCGACCACCTCCGGGCGGCGTTCGACGAGCTGCCGGTGCCCGAACTCGTCGAGGCGCTGGTCGGCGGGATGACCAAGCGCGAGTTCCTGGAACGTCATCCCGAACCCACCTCGGTCCGCTTCCACGTGATGGACCTCGACGACTTCCTGCTGGGACCGCTGCCCAACCACCTCTTCACCCGCGACACCTCCGCCTGGGTCTACGACGGGGTGTCGATCAACTCGATGCGCTGGCCCGCCCGGCAGCGCGAGACCGTGCACTACGAGGCCATCTACCACCACCATCCGCTCTTCCGTGACGAGTCCTTCCACGTCTGGTCGGACGGCCAGGCGGACTTCCCCTCGACGATCGAGGGCGGCGACGTCCTCGTCCTGGGCAACGGCGCGGTGCTGATCGGCATGAGCGAACGCACCACGCCACAGGCGGTGGAACTCCTGGCCCGCGGGCTGTTCGCGGCGGGATCCGCACGGACGATCGTGGCGCTGGACATGCCCAAGCGGCGGGCGTTCATGCACCTGGACACCGTGATGACCATGATCGACGGGGACACCTTCACCCAGTACGAGGGCCTGGGCATGCTTCGCTCGTACACCATCGAACCGGGTGCCGGCGCGCAGGACCTCAAGGTCACCGACCATCCGCCGGAGCACATGCACCGCGCCATAGCGTCCGCCCTCGGCCTCGCCGACATCCGGGTGCTCACCGCGACCCAGGACGTGCACTCGGCAGAGCGCGAGCAGTGGGACGACGGCTGCAACGTGCTGGCGGTGGAGCCGGGCGTGGTGGTCGCCTACGAGCGCAACGTCACCACCAACACCTTTCTGCGCAAGCGCGGCATCGAGGTGATCACGATCCCCGGGAGCGAACTGGGGCGCGGGCGCGGCGGGCCGCGCTGTATGAGCTGCCCGGTGACGAGGGACGCGGTGCCGGGCGTGGGGTGATCCGGGGCGGCGTGGGAGGGGACGGGAGGGGCGGCGCGCCGCCGGTAGGGTCCACCCGGGAGACCCGTATAGAGATGCGTTAACTCGTATATAATTCCACAGTGGGGGCCGAGCGGAGCCCAAGCGCACGACACCCACCGACTCATCGGCCACCGCTCACCGACCACACCACCTCACCATCCCCTCGCCCCACCGATTCACCCGCCCCCTCCATCACCCCCGCCCCACCCCGCCGCGAACGAGGAGCCCACCCATGGCGATAGACCTCACGGGTCGCCACTTCCTCAAGGAGCTGGACTTCAGCGCCGAGGAGTTCCGCCGACTGATCGATCTGGCCGCCGAGCTGAAAGCGGCCAAGCGCGCCGGTACCGAGGTCCGCCGCCTGAACGGCCGCAACATCGCCCTGATCTTCGAGAAGACCTCGACCCGGACGCGCTGCTCCTTCGAGGTCGCCGCCGCGGACCAGGGCGCCTCGACGACCTACCTCGACCCGTCCGGCTCGCAGATCGGGCACAAGGAGTCGGTCAGGGACACCGCCCGCGTCCTCGGCCGGATGTTCGACGCCATCGAGTTCCGCGGCAGCCGCCAGGCAGACGTCGAGGAACTCGCGGCGCACGCCGGGGTGCCCGTCTACAACGGGCTCACCGACGACTGGCACCCGACCCAGATGCTCGCCGACGTCCTGACCATGATCGAGCACGGCGGCGGCCGCCCCCTGACGGAGACCGCCTTCGCCTACCTCGGCGACGCCCGCAACAACATGGGCAACTCCTACCTCGTCACCGGCGCGCTGCTCGGCATGGACGTACGGATCGTGGCGCCCCGGCAGCTGTGGCCCGAGGAGTCCGTCATCGCCCGGGCGCGGGCGCTCGCGGAGACCAGCGGGGCCCGCGTCACCCTCACCGAGGAGGTCGCCGAGGGCGTCCTGGGCGCCGACTTCGTCGCCACCGACGTCTGGGTCTCCATGGGTGAGCCCAAGGAGGTCTGGGACGAACGGATCGCGCTGCTCGCCCCGTACGCGGTCACGACGGACGTGCTGCGCGCGACCGGCAGGTCCGGCGTGAAGTTCCTGCACTGCCTGCCCGCCTACCACGACCTCGGCACCGCGGTCGGCCGGGAGATCCACGCCCGGCACGGTCTGACCTCGCTGGAGGTCACCGACGAGGTCTTCGAGTCCGCGCACTCGGTGGTCTTCGACGAGGCGGAGAACCGGATGCACACCATCAAGGCGGTGATGGTGGCGACGCTGGGCCGATAGCTTCGGCCGGCCCGGATACCATCGAGCCGCACACGGGGCCCGGACCCATCGGTCCGGGCCCCGCTCCGCGCCCGGCCCACCCGCGCCGCCGCGCCTCGCACCACCAGAGAGAGAACCGCCCCATGCCCCGCCCAGGCGCGTCCGGACTGCGCATCAAGTCCCCCGACCTGCTCATCGCCGAATCCGGAGCGGATCTCCACGGCCACGGCCTGCGGCGCAGCATGGGTCTCTTCCAGCTCATCTGCTTCGGCGTCGGCGCCATCGTCGGCACCGGCATCTTCGTCGGCCTCTCCGACACCGTCGCCCAGGCCGGCCCCGCGGTCGTCGTCTCCTTCGTACTGGCGGCCGTCACCTGCGTCCTCACCGCCTTCTCCTTCGCCGAGCTGGGCGGCGCGATCCCGGTCTCCGGCAGCTCGTACTCCTACGCCTACGCCACCCTCGGCGAGCGCACCGCCTTCCTCGTCGGTTGGTGCCTGCTGCTCGAATACGGCGTCTCGGTCTCGGCGGTCGCCGTCGGCTGGGGCCAGTACCTCAACCAGCTGCTCGGCAGCCTCACCGGCTGGCAGCTGCCCGCCGCGCTCGCCAACCCGCCCGGCGCGGGCGGTGTCGTCAACCTCCCGGCCGTGGTCGTGGTGGTGCTGGCCGCGGTGCTGCTGGTCCGCGGGGTCCGGGAGAGCGCCCGGGCCACCGCCGCGATGGCGCTGCTCAAGCTGGCGGTGCTGGTGCTCTTCTGCGTGATCGGCTTCGGCGCGTTCCGCAGCGGAAACCTCTCCCCGTTCGCCCCGGAGGGCCTGGCCGGGATCACCTCCGGCGCCTCCGTCGCGTTCTTCTCGTACATCGGCTTCGACTCGATCACCACCGCCGGCGAGGAGGCCCGGAACCCGCGCCGGGACGTCCCCGTCGCGATCATGGTCTGCATCGGGGTGGTCACCGTCCTGTACTGCCTGGTCGCGCTGGCCGCCATCGGTGCGCTCTCGGCCGACCAGGTCGCGGGCCGCCCCGCCGCGCTGTCGCTGATCGTCGACCGGGTCACCCACTCCGGCATCGGCGGCACGGTGATCGCCTTCGGCGCGGTCGTCGCCATCGCCTCCGTCGTCCTGGCCGTGATGTACGGCCAGACCCGCATCCTGATGTCGATGGCGCGGGACGGCCTGGTCCCGGGGGTCTTCGCGCGGATCTCGCCCCGGACCGCCACGCCCGTCGCCAACACCTGGATCGTCGCCGCCGTCTTCGCCGTCCCGGCCGCGGTCGTCCCGCTGGACATGGTGATGAACCTCAGCAGCGTCGGCACCCTTGCCGTCATGGCGGTGGTCAACGTCAGCGTGCTGGTGCTGCGCCGCACCCGGCCCGCCCTGCCGCGCCGCTTCCGCGTCCCGCTCTTCCCGCTCAGCCCCCTGCTCGGCGTCGCCTTCTGCGGCTACCTCGTCTACGGCACCGGCCCGGCCGTCTGGCTCCAGTTCGCCGGCTTCCTCGCCGTCGGCCTGGTGCTCTACGCGGTCTACGGACGCCGGCATTCGCGCCTCGGGGACGGGGACGGGGACAAGGCCGAGATCGCGGCAGGAGTCGGGACCGCCGCCGAACCCGCAGTAGTCGCCGACACCACCGATGGCACCGGCCACCACGGCACGGCAGCGTCCTCCGCCGGCACGGCAACCGGGGCTCCCTGACCGTCCGCGCCCCCGGCCCCCCGGACGACCGCGCCCGACGCGCAGCCCGCCCCCACCCGCCCGAATATCGCGCCCTCATGACGACGGTCACAAACGAGTGATAGCTTCGAAGGGCATTTCGCGCGTCCCGCACCGCCACCGCATCCGCGGCCACCGCACGCACCAGCCGTCCGGCTGAAGGGGGCAGGCAGACCGATGAGCCCGTTCGCAGGATCCGCCCGCAGCACCGGCGCATGGCAGCACATCCGGGTCACCAGAGAGGACGGCGTCGCCACCGTCACGCTCGCCCGCCCCGAGAAGCTCAACGCGCTCACCTTCGAGTCCTACGCCGACCTCCGCGACCTGCTCGCCGAACTCTCCCGGGAGCGCTCCGTCCGCGCCCTGGTCCTGGCCGGCGAGGGCCGCGGCTTCTGCTCCGGCGGTGACGTCGAGGAGATCATCGGTGTCACCCTCGGCATGGACACCGCCCAGCTCCTGGACTTCAACCGGATGACCGGGCAGGTCGTCCGGGCCATCCGGGAGTGCCCGTTCCCGGTCGTCGCGGCCGTCCACGGCGTGGCCGCCGGCGCCGGCGCGGTGCTCGCCCTGGCCGCCGACTTCCGGGTCGCCGACCCCTCCGCCCGCTTCGCCTTCCTCTTCACCCGGGTCGGCCTTTCCGGCGGCGACATGGGTGCGGCCTACCTGCTGCCCCGCGTCATCGGCCTCGGCCACGCCACCCGGGTGCTGATGCTCGGCGACCCGGTCCGCGCCCCCGAGGCCGAACGACTCGGCCTGATCAGCGAGTTGGCCGAGGAAGGGCGCGCCGACGAGCGGGCCGCCGCCCTCGCCCGCCGGCTCGCCGACGGCCCGGCCCTGGCCCACGCCCAGACCAAGGCACTGCTCACCGCCGAACTCGACATGCCGCTGGCCGCCGCCGTCGAACTCGACGCCAACACCCAGGCACTGCTGATGAACAGCGCCGACTACGCCGAGTTCCACGCCGCCTTCACGGCGAAGCGGCCGCCCGAGTGGCAGGGCAGGTGAGCGCGCCCGTGGGCCAGGAGCCGCGGCCCCTGAAGGTCGCCGTCCTCGGCGGCGGCCCCGGCGGGCTCTACGCCGCGGCCCTCCTCAAACGCCTCGACCCGGAGCGCGAGATCACCGTCTGGGAGCGCAACGCCCCCGACGACACCTTCGGCTTCGGTGTCGTCCTCTCCGACCAGACCCTCGGCGGCATCGAGCACGCCGACCCGGTCGTCTACGGCGCGCTGCAGGCGGAGTTCGTGCGCTGGGACGACATCGACATCGTGCACCGCGGCCGCACCCTCACCTCCGGCGGCCACGGCTTCGCCGCCCTCGGCCGCCGCCGGCTGCTGGCCGTCCTCCACGACCGCTGCCGCGCGCTGGGCGTCCGGCTGCTCTTCCGCACCGAGGCCCCGCCGGCCGCCGAACTCGCCCGCGACCACGACCTGGTGATCGCCGCCGACGGCGTGCACAGCACCACCCGCACCGCCCACGCCGACGTCTTCCGCCCGCGGCTGACCACCCACCGCTGCCGCTACATCTGGCTCTCCGCCGACTTCGCCCTGGACGCCTTCCGCTTCGAGATCGCCGACACCGGCCACGGAATCGCCCAACTCCACGCCTACCCCTATGCCCGCCCGTCGCCCGCCCGGCCCGATGGACCCGGCGCCGACGCGGACGCCGGCGCCAGCACCGTCATCGTCGAGATGCGCGAGGAGGTCTGGCGCGCCAACGGCCTGGACGCCCTCGACGAGACCGCCTCGGCCGCCTGGTGCGCCGGGCTCTTCGCCGGCACCCTGCGCGGCCGCCCGCTGCGCACCAACAACTCCAGCTGGATCGCCTTCCGCACGGTCGTCAACGAGCGCTGGTCGCACGGCCGGATCGTGCTGCTCGGCGACGCCGCGCACACCGCCCACTTCTCCATCGGCTCCGGCACCAAACTCGCGGTCGAGGACGCCCTCGCCCTCGCCGCCTGCCTCCGCGAACAGCCCACCGTCCCGGGCGCCCTCACCGCCTACGAGGCCGAGCGCCGCCCCGTCGTGGCCTCCACCCAGCGCGCCGCCCGCGCCAGCCTCGCATGGTTCGAGGACCTGGCCACCTACACCGGCCAGCCGCCGCACCAGTTCGCCTTCAACCTGCTCACCCGCAGCCGCCGCGTCACCCACGGCAATCTGCGGCTGCGCGATGCGGAGTTCACCGACGCGGTGGCCGCCGAGGCCCGCGTCCCCGCCGGGACGCCGCCGATGTTCACCCCCTTCCGGCTGCGCGGACTGACCCTGCGCAACCGGGTCGTGGTCTCCCCGATGGACATGTACTCCGCCGTCGACGGCACCCCCGGCGACTTCCACCTCGTCCACCTCGGCTCGCGCGCGCTCGGCGGCGCCGGCCTGGTGATGACCGAGATGGTCTGCGTCAGCCCCGAGGGGCGGATCACCCCGGCCTGCAGCGGCCTGTACGCGCCCGAGCACGAACGGGCCTGGCGCCGCGTCGCCGACTTCGTCCACGCCCAGGCGCCCGGCACCGCCCTCGGCGTCCAGCTCGGCCACTCCGGCCGCAAGGGCTCCACCCGGCGCATGTGGGAGGGCATCGACCAGCCGCTCCCGGACGGCAACTGGCCGCTTGTCGCCCCCTCCGCCCTGCCGTACCGCCCGGGCGTCAACCAGACCCCGCAGGCCCTGACGGCCACCGAACTGGCCGCCGTGCGCGAGCAGTTCGCCGCCTCGGCCGCCTCCGCCGCCCGCGCCGGCTTCGACCTCCTCGAACTCCACTGCGCGCACGGCTATCTGCTCTCCGGCTTCCTCTCCCCGCTCACCAACCACCGCACCGACGCCTACGGCGGTTCCCTCGCCGGCCGGCTCCGCTTCCCCCTCGAAGTCTTCGACGCGGTCCGCGAACAATGGCCGGCGGACCGCCCGATGACCGTCCGGATCTCCGCCACCGACTGGGCGGACGGGGGCACCACCCCCGACGACGCGGTGGCCATCGCGGCCGCCTTCGCCGAGCACGGCGCCGACGCCATCGACGTCTCCACCGGCCAGGTCGTGCCCCACGAGCGCCCCGACTTCGGCCGCTCCTACCAGACCCCGTTCGCCGACCGGATCCGCAACACCCTCGGCATGCCGGTCATCGCCGTCGGCGCCATCTCCTCCTGGGACGACGTCAACTCCCTGATCCTGGCCGGCCGCGCCGACCTGTGCGCCCTGGCCCGCCCTCACCTCTACGACCCGCACTGGACCCTGCACGCCGCCGCCGAACAGGGCTACACCGGCCCGGGTGCCTCCTGGCCGCTCCCCTACCAGGCGGGCAGCCGCATCCCGCCCACCGGCCGCACCGACGCCCCGAAACCCCGCCTCACCCTGAACTGACGGACACCGCTGCCCGCGCCCTCCGGATCTCAAGCGCATCTCAAGCGCATCGCGAGTGGCTCGCAGAAGGGTCGCAGACGGAGCGCAAGGAAGCCGACTGCGTGGTCGGCCGGAGCCGGCAACAGTGGTCAACAGCGGCCGGGGCGGCGGCCGTCGAGGAGCCCGCGCGCGGCGACGCGGAGCCGGGCCGGGCCCCGTCGGAGGTTCGGCGGCCTCCGCGGCTCCCGCGGTCGGTTTCCGTACGGCGATACAGCGCGGCCGGACTGGAGTGAGCAGCCGGCGGACGCGGGCCGTCGAGATGCTCCTGGACGGCGCCCGGGACGCCATGTCGAGCCGATACAGGGGGAGTTGCGCGGGCGGTACGGGATCCGGACCGGGATACGGGGCGGGGGTGCGGACCGCCCTGAAGCCGTGCGGCTGCGCGAGGTGGTCAGCCGGCCGGGACCTGGGCCGGTGCCGGGATCCCGGCGGTCGCGACGCGGTCCGACGTGGCCGGCAGCAGTCCCCACAGTCCGGTGACCGCCTCCGTGTCCCACCACGTCCGGTCGCTGCCGCCCAGGTGCAGCAGGCCCACCACGACCGACGTCAGCAGCTGGGCGGTGCGGCGGGGTTCGGCGTCCGAGGGGTGCGGGTCGGGGAGGCCGCCGCCGACACCGACCGGTGCGCCCGTGCCGCAGGTCACCGCCTTGTCGAGGAAGAGCGTGTACCAGCGCTGCTCCAGGGCGTGGATGTCCAGACCGGGCGCGGTCTCCGGGCGCAGCCGCAGTCCGGCGCGCAGCACCGCGTCCGACTGCACCCGGCCGAACAGCTCGACGGCGAAGTCGCGGACGGCGACGGTCAGCGGCTCGGGGGAGCGCAGGAAGCCCTCCTCGATGTCGTTGAGGGAGGCCAGGGCGGCGTCCCGTACCGCGAGGGTCAGGTCGTCCTTGGACGTGAAGTGGAAGTAGAGGGCGCCCTTGCTGAGCCGGGCCCGCCGGCTGATCTCGACCATGCCCGCGGCGGGCACTCCCTTTTCCAGGAAGGTCTCTGCGGCCGAGCGGATGAGCGCCTGACGGCTCTGGATGGCGCGATGCTGCGTGGGCACGGTGTCCGTCCCGTCTCTCGTACGACTGCAACGTCTTTGCAGTCTACAGAGAAAACCAACCATGCGGTTCGCTATGGTGAAGGGAAATGGCCGGATCCACCCTGCCCTGTCGGGAAGTGATCGCTCGTTCAACGGACCGGATCCGACCGCCGGGTGGGCGCCTGGGGCGGATGGGGTCTGGCCTCAAGGGGGCACGTCGTCGAGCGTCAGAGAGGGGCTAAGGCGCATTGACAAACAGCGCAGGCGGTTTTTAAATCTCCGAAGGCGGTAAACGGGACGATCCCTTCCGATGCCGCCGCCCCGACGGTCGCGTACCGCCCTTGGACAGCGGTGCCCCACGGCGAGACCGCCTCTGCCGCCACAGTCGTCGACCACAGGCCCGCCCGACCAGCTGAGCCCGTCCAGTCACCCGAGCCCCGCACCCATCGGAACCCGGAAAGGTCCCCATCCATGCGCGTATCAATGGAAGTCGGCGAACGTCCTGTGAGAGGCGCGCGGAGCGCCGGCGGTGAGGCGCTCAGGGCCGCCGTCTTCGACCTGGACGGCACCCTCGCCAACACCCTGCCCGCGATCAGCAAACTGCTGATCAAGGTGGCCAAGGAGCAGGGCTGTTCGGTGACCGCGCGGCAGGCGGCCGCTGCCATCGGCAAGCCCCCGGCCGCCGCGTTCGGACGCCTGCTGGGCCGGCCCGAGGACGACGGCCGGGTGCAGGCCGCGATCTCCCGCTACCGTGAGCTGTTCTCCTACGAGGTCCTGTGCCAGGGGCCGCAGTTGCTCTATCCCGGAGTGACGGCCGGGCTGTCCGCGCTGCGCGCACACGGCGTCGAACTCGCCGTCGCCACCTCCAAGACCACCCGCGCCGCCGAGTCCCTGCTCGACGTGATGGGCATCCGCGACCTGGTCGGCCCGGTCATCGGCCAGGACATGGTCCGGCGCGGCAAGCCGCACCCGGAGATGGTGCTGCGCGCGGCCGGCCGGCTGGGGGTCCCGGCCTGGCAGAGCGCCTACGTCGGGGACACCGTGGGGGACATGCGGATGGCGGTGACCGCGCGCATGGAACCGGTCGCGGTCACCTACGGCAGCGGCACCTTCGGCGAACTCGCCGCGGTGGCCGGGACGCGGATGTGCAGCTCCTTCAAGGACGTGGTGTCGGTGATCGCCGCCGCCCGGCCGCGGCCGTCGACGGCCGCCGGGCCGGTCGTCCGGCAGCGCCGGGCCGCCGCCGTCCCGGTGGGCGCGCAGCAGCGGCGGCGCCGCCTGCCGTAGGCACGGGGAGGGCCCGCGGCCCAGGGGGAACACCGGGGCCACGGGCCGGAGGCGATGGTGCGGGACGTACGAGGACACGGCGGGGCCGCCCGCCCGGTGGACCAGGCCGGGAGCGGGGCGGGTCAGCCGGTGTCCTGGGTGCGGTGCGGCCCGGCCATCGCCTCGTGTGCGTAGCGGGCGCCGGCGTCCCGCAGTCGGGAGTGCAGCCGGGCGAACACCTCGGCCGCGCGGCCGCCGGGCCAGCCCGCCGGCAGCAGGTGCGGGGGCAGGCCGGGATCGGCGTACGGCAGGCGCCGCCAGGCGTCCAGGGCGAGCAGATAGTCGTGGTAGGCGGCCTCGGGGGGCAGCGTGCGGCGCCGGGTCCAGCGGGCCAGGACCGGTTCGTGTACGGACAGGAAGGCGCGGTGTCGGGCGGCCAGCGCGTCCAGGTCCCACCAGCGCGCCACGGCCTGCGCGGTGGGCGTGAAACCGGCGTGGTCGCCCGTGAACAGGTCCACATAGTCGGCCAGTTGCAGCCGTTCCAGGGTGTGCCGGGTCTCCTCGTAGAGGTGCGCGGGGGCGATCCACACTCCGGGGGCCGCGGTGCCGAAGCCCAGCCGGGCCAGCCGGGAGCGCAGCAGATGGCGCTTGTGCCGCTCCTCCTCGGGGACGGAGAAGACGGCCAGTACCCATCCCTGCGGTGGGCCGGCGGGCCGGCCGAATATCCTGCGGTCGCCGTCGGCCAGCAGTTGGCGGCCCGCGTCGGAGAGCCCGTACGCCGCGGCGCCGGCGGGGGTGCGCTCCGGGACCAGCAGTCCGCGGCGCTTGAGCCGGGAGACCGCCGAGCGCACCGACGGCGGATCCACGCCGAGCACGCCGAGCAGCCGGATCAGCGCGGCCACCGGCACCGGGCCGGGCGGCCGCCCGCCGGAGGTCTCCGCTCCGCCGCGTCCGTAGGCCCCGTACAGGGTGACGATCAGGGACCGCGGGGTGGCCTGGGCATGCTCGTCGTTCACCGGTTCACTCTAGATGCCGCTCGCGCAGCCGGAAGCGCTGGAGCTTGCCGGTCGGGGTGCGCGGCAGCGCGGTGTGGAGGACCACTTCGCGCGGGCACTTGTAGGGCGCGATACGGGACTTGACGAAGGCGCGCAGCGCCGCGACGGTCCCCTCGCCGGGCGGTACGCCGTCGCGCAGCACCACATGGGCGACGACGATCTCGCCGCGGTCCGCGTCGGGCCGGCCGACCACCGCCGCCTCGGCGACGTCGGGGTGCCGCAGCAGGGCGTCCTCCACCTCGGGGCCGGCGATGTTGTACCCGGCCGAGATGATCATGTCGTCCGCGCGGGCCACATAGCGGAAGTAGCCGTCCCGGTCCCGGACATAGGTGTCGCCGGTGAGGTTCCAGCCGTCGCGGACGTAGCCGGTCTGCCGGTCGTCGGCGAGGTAGCGGCAGCCGGTCGGGCCGCGGACCGCGAGCAGCCCCGGCGTGCCGTCCGGCACCGGGCGGCCGTCCGGGCCGACCACCCGCGCCTCGTAGCCGGGCACCGGCAGTCCCGTCGTTCCGGGCCGTATGGCGTCATCGGCGGCGGACAGGAAGATGTGCAGCAGTTCGGTGGCGCCTATCCCGTTGATGATCCGCAGTCCGGTCGCCTCGTACCAGGAACGCCAGGTGGCGGCGGGCAGGTTCTCGCCGGCCGAGACACAGCGGCGCAGCGAGGACAGGTCGTGGCCGTCGAGTTCGGCCAGCATCGCCCGGTAGGCGGTCGGCGCGGTGAACAGCACGGAGATCCGGTGGGCCGCGACGTCGCGGAGCAGTCGCCGGGGCCCGCCCCAGTCGGCCAGGTACGCCGAGGCCCCGGCCCGCAGCGGGAAGACCACCAGTCCGCCAAGCCCGAAGGTGAAGCCGAGCGGCGGGCTGCCGGCGAACACGTCGTCCGGGCGCGGTCGCAGCACCTGCGCCGAGAAGGTGTCCGCGACGGCCAGCACATCGCGGTGGAAGTGCAGGCACCCCTTGGGGCGGCCGGTGGTGCCCGAGGTGAAGGCGACCAGCGCGACGTCGTCGGCGGCGGTCGGCACCGCCGGGTACGGTGCGCCGCCGGGCCGCGCGCGGCGCACCAGGTCGTCCGGGCCGTCACCGCCGTACGTCGTGATCCGCAGCTCCGGGACCCCGGCGCGGACCAGGTCGCCGACCGCTCCGGCCTCGCACAGCGCGTGCCGGACCCGGGCGATCCGGCAGATCGTGGCGAGTTCGTCCGGCCGGTGCGCCGCCAGGACCGTCACCGCCACCGCGCCGGCCTTCATGACGGCGAGCCAGCAGGCCGCCAGCCAGGGCGTGGTGGGGCCGCGCAGCAGGACGCGGTTGCCCGGCACGACGCCCAGCGGGCCGGTCAGGAGATGCGCGATGGCGTCGACCCGCGTCCGCAGTTCCTCGTAGGACCACACCTCGCCGTGGGCGTCGCGGACCGCGGGCCGGTCCCCGCCCAGCCGGGCGATGGTCGCGTCGAGGAGCTCCGCGCCGCAGTTCAACCGGTCGGGATAGCCCAGGTCGGTGAGGTGCGGCCACTGCTCGGGCGGCGGCAGCCGGTCGCGGGTGAAGGTGTCGGTGTGGGCCGAGGACCGTAGCTCCATGCGGGGTGCGCCCCCTTGCGCCGGGTGGCCGCCGGGCGGCCGGGGAGGGGTGGAGGTGTGGGGGAGGGGACCGGGAGGACTGCCGTACGGATGCTCGTCAGCGTAACGTCTTCGTGACGGCAGTCAACAGACCGCGATAACAGGTCGCCGGGCCGTCGCCGCGTCCGGTACCGCTACCAGGGGAGTCGCCTCGTGACCGCATTCGCACTGGGACCGGAGCAACAGGAGTGGTGCGCCCGGCTGCGCGCCCGCACGGCCGAACGGCTGCGCCCCCTGGCGGAGAAGGGGGAACCGGGCCGGGTCAACCGCCCGCTGGTCGCCGCCCTCGGCGAACTCGGCCTGCTGGACCGGCTCTTCCCCGACGGCGGCAGCCCGCGGGCGCTGGACCTGTGCCTGCTGCGGGAGTCGCTGGCCCAGGAGTGCACGGAGGCGGAGACCGCCCTGGCGCTCCAGGGACTGGGGGCCGGCCCGATCGTCCAGTCCGGGACGGACGCCCAACGGGCCCGCTGGCTGCCGGAGGTGACGGCCGGCCGGGCGGTCGCGGCCTTCGCGCTGAGCGAGCCGGGCGCCGGCTCGGACGCCGCGGCACTCGCCCTGGCCGCCGCACCCGACGGCCCCGGCCGCTGGCGGCTGTCCGGTGAGAAGTGCTGGATCTCCAACGCCCCCGAGGCCGACTTCGCCACCGTCTTCGCCCGCACCGGCGGCGCCGGCGGGGCCCGCGGCATCACCGCCTTCCTCGTCCCCGCCGATCGCCCGGGGCTGTCCGGCGAACCGCTGGACATGCTCAGCCCGCACCCCATCGGCACCCTGGTCTTCGACGGCACGCCGGTGACCGCCGACGACGTGCTCGGGGAGGTCGGTGGCGGCTTCGGCGTGGCGATGCGCACGCTGAACCTCTTCCGGCCCAGCGTCGGCGCGTTCGCGGTCGGCATGGCGCAGGCAGCGCTGGACGCCGCGCTGGCGCACGCCGGCACCCGTACCGCGTTCGGCGGGCCGCTCAAGGACCTCCAGTCCGTCGGCCACCGGCTCGCCGAGATGGCCACCCGTATCGAGGCCGCCCGGCTCCTGGTGTACGCGGCCGCGGCCGCCTACGACCGCGGCGCCCCGGACATCGCCCGCCGCGCGGCGATGGCCAAGCTCCTGGCCACGGAGACCGCGCAGGACGTCGTCGACGCCGCCGTCCAGATCCACGGCGCCCGCGCCCTGTGCCGCGGCCACCTCCTGGAGCACCTCTACCGCGAGGTCCGCGCCCCGCGCATCTACGAGGGCGCCACGGAGGTCCAACGGTCCCTGATCGCGAAGGAGTTGTACCGCGAGGCGGGGCGCCGGCCGGCCGGGGCCGGCGGCTGACCGGCGCCGCGCGGGCCGCCGCCGCGGCGGGCCGCGGAGTCACCGCTCGCCGGCGTCGTCGTCCTCCGGGGGCGGGCCCGCCACGTCGTCACCGCGCAGTTCGACGCAGCACGAGCCGGGCCGCGGCGCCTGCACCGCCCGGGTCCGGTCGCTGCCCAGGCCGCGCAGATAGCCGGCCAGGAACGCCTGGTTGACGGCGCAGACGAGCTCCGGGGCCTTGGCGGCCAGCGGATGGAACGGGCAGTTGCACAGGCGCAGCACGGTGGGGGCGGTGCGCTCCGGCTCGAACCCGAACGCGTCCAGCCTCTCCGCGGCCAGGCTCAGTCCGCGCTCGGCCCCCAGTCGCCCGGGGCGCATCCGCGCACGGTCGGCCGCCCCCAGCGCCGTGCCGTGCTCGCGGGCGACCCGGAGTGCGGCCTCGCGGGCCGATTCGCCGTCCGCCGCGGTGGTGACGGCCTCGGCGAGGAAGCCGGCCAGGATCTCGTGGCGGCGCTCGGGGATGCTCACCGCGATGGCCTCGGCCACCAGCTCGTACACCTTCGGCCGGCGGCCGACCTTGTGGATGCCGGCGGCGGACTCGTAGTGGGTGTGCAGCAGCCCCGCCGCCACCAGCTTGTCGAGGTGGAAGGCGGCAAGCTTGCGGGAGATCCCCAGGCTGTCGGCGACCTCCTCGCGGGTGACCGGCCGCCGCGCCCGCCGCGCGAACTGGAACATGCGGCGGCGGAGGTCGTCACCGAGGACGGCCAGCGAGGTCAGCGACGCGCCATCCAGTCCCACACCGTCACTGTAGTGCGCCTATCACCAATTTTCTTGAGCCAAATACGTACTTCCACGTATCAATCCCATTTTGCTTGACCCTACCGAACAATAAGTCCAACAATGATGGGAGAAACAGCCGACGGTGGGTCCGGTCGGCGCCCCGCCGCCCTCGCCGTCACCACCACGTACGCGTGCCGCTGACCGTCATCGCGCAGGTGCCGGCAGCTGCCCGGGGTGCCGCGCAGCCGTCCCGACGGCAGCCGGACGGTCCTTGCGGCGACCCACCGCTATCCGTCTTCCGTTCCCCTCCCCTCCGGAGCACGAGATGAGGACCGCCGACCAGCCGTCCCCGCCCGCGGAGCGCATGGCGCAGTACCCCGCCGGACACCGGTCCTCCGCCGGCGACTGGGGGCTTCTGCTTCTCCGACTCACCTTCGGCCTGCTCATGGCCGGGCACGGAGCCCAGAAGCTCTTCGGGATCTTCGGCGGCCGTGGCCTGGCGGCCACCGGCCGGGGCTTCGAGGCCCTCGGCTACCACCCGGGCAAGGTCTTCGCCGTGATCTGCGGCCTCTCCGAGGCCCTCGGCGGCCTGGGCCTGGCGCTGGGGTTCCTCACCCCGCTCGCCGCGGCCGCAATCGTCGGCGTCATGATCAACGCCATGGCCACGGTCACCGGCGCCCACGGGCTGTGGACGACCCAGGGCGGCGTGGAGGACGGCCTCGGCGTCACCGTCGCCGCCCTCGCCGTCGCCGCCCTCGGCCCGGGCCGCCTCGCCGTCGACCGCTTCTTCCCCTGGGGCAGGGGCGGCTGGCTCCCCCTCGCCGTCGCCCTGGGCCTCGGCGGCACCGGAGCCGCGATCACCCTGACCCTCTGACGTCGGCCCCACGCCCCTGCACCCGCTCCGGCATCACCTGCCACGGCCCGGAGCGGGCGCGACGGCGCCCGCTCCCCTTCCTCAGATGTCCCGGAAGGTTTCGATCTGGGCGCCGATCGAGTTCAGGCGTTCGGCGAGGTCCTCGTAGCCGCGGTTGATGACGTAGACGTTGCGCAGGACCGAGGTTCCCTCGGCGGCCATCATGGCCAGCAGGACGACGACGGCGGGGCGGAGTGCCGGGGGGCACATCATTTCCGCGGAGCGCCAGCGGGTGGGGCCGTCGACCAGGACGCGGTGCGGGTCCAGGAGTTTGACCTGGGCGCCGAGCCGGGTGAGGTCGGTGAGGTAGATGGCGCGGTTGTCGTAGACCCAGTCGTGGATGAGGGTCTGGCCCTGGGCGGTGGCCGCGATGGCCGCGAAGAACGGGACGTTGTCGATGTTGAGGCCTGGGAAGGGCATCGGGTGGATCTTGTCGATCGGGGCCTGGAGCTTGGAGGGACGGACCGTCAGGTCGATCAGGCGGGTACGGCCGTTGTCGGCGCGGTACTCCGTGCTGCGCTCGTGGTCCAGGCCCATCTCCTCCAGGACGGCCAGCTCGATCTCCAGGAACTCCACCGGGACCCGACGGATCGTCAGTTCCGACTCGGTGACGACGGCCGCCGCCAGCAGGCTCATCGCCTCGACCGGGTCCTCGGACGGCGCGAAGTCCACATCACGGTCGATCTTGGCGATGCCGTGGACAGTGAGGGTGGTGGTGCCGATGCCGTCGACCCGGACGCCCAGCTCCTCCAGGAAGAAGCAGAGGTCCTGGACCATGTAGTTGGAGGAGGCGTTGCGGATGACCGTGATGCCGTCGTGCCGCGCGGCGGCCAGCAGTGCGTTCTCGGTGACGGTGTCGCCGCGTTCGGTCAGGACGATGGCGCGCTTGGGGGCGACGGTGCGGTCGACCTCCGCGAGGTAGGTGCCGTCGGTCGCGGTGACCTCCAGACCGAAGTGCCGCAGAGCCGTCATGTGGGGCGTGACGGTCCGGGTGCCGAGGTCGCAGCCGCCCGCGTAGGGCAGCTTGAAGTGGTCCATCCGGTGCAGCAGCGGGCCGAGGAACATGATGACGCTGCGGGTGCGGCGGGCCGCCTCCATGTCCATGGCGTCCAGGTCGAGTTGGGCCGGCGGCACGATCTCCAGGTCGTTGCCGTCGTTGATCCAGCGGGTGCGGACGCCGATGCTGCCCAGCACCTCCAGGATGCGGTAGACCTCCTCAATACGGGCCACCCGCCGCAGAGTTGTGCGGCCCGCGTTGAGCAGCGTCGCGCACAGCAGCGCGACGCAGGCGTTCTTGCTCGTCTTGACGTCGATGCTGCCGGACAGCCGGCGGCCGCCGACGACCCGCAGATGCATCGGTCCGGCGTATCCGAGCGAGACGATTTCGCTGTCCAGGGCTTCGCCGATGCGGGCGATCATCTCAAGGCTGATGTTCTGGTTGCCGCGTTCGATGCGATTGACCGCACTCTGGCTGGTGCCGAGCGCCTCGGCGAGCTGCGTCTGTGTCCAGCCACGGTGTTGCCTGGCGTCACGGATGAGCCTGCCGATGCGTACGAGGTAGTCGTCTGCCATGGGGTGACCGTATCTCAGATATGAGATTGATGCGTGATCGCGAGGTCCTCTCGGGGTTGTTCTAGTACTGTACGAACAACTGGAGGTCGCCATGGTCGTCATGAAGCAATCCGGGGTGTCCGCCCCACCCGCCGGCACCCGCCGGCGGGGCTGGCTCGCCGCCGCGCCGTTCATCGTCGTCACCCTCGCCCTCGGCGCGCTCTACGCGTGCGTCGCCGGCCGGCTGCCCGACCGGCTCGCCACCGGCTTCGGCCTCGACGGCCGGCCCGACGGCTACTCCTCGCCGCAGACGTTCCTCGTGATGTGCCTGGCGGTCCTGTTGGGGCTCGGCGCCGGCATCGGTCTGTTGGTCCGGCGCGGGGTGCCCGCGGGGCGCGGGCGGATACTCGTCGGGACGGGCTGGTTCACCGCCGTCGTCCTCGGCGTTCCGTCGGCCGTGATCCTGCTCGGGAACGCCGGGAACGCCGGTGACGCCGGTCCGGGTGCGGTACGGCTCCCGGCCTGGGTGATGGCGGTCACGCTGGGGGCGGGGGCCGTGGCCGGCGTCCTGGCCGGGCTGTTGGCCGGTCCCGACGTCCCGGCGCCCCGCCCCGCAGCGGGTACCGCGGACCGCCTCGACCTGCCCGCCGGTGTCCGGGCCGGCTGGTCACGCACCGTCAGCTCGCTGCCGATGGCCCTCCTGGGCGGCCTGCTGGTGGGCGTCGGAATCCTCCAGGCCGCGCTCGGCAGCCCGCTCGGCGGTGCGGTGATGGGCGCGGGCGGCGTGACGGTCGTGGGCTGTTGCTCCGCACGGGTGACCGTCGACCGGCGCGGGCTGACCGTCCAGCCGACCCTGCTGCCGTTCGCGCGGCGCCGGATACCGCTCGACAGGACGGCGGAGGCGACCAGCCGCTCGATCGCGGCGCTCTCCGAGTACGGTGGCTGGGGGTACCGCATCCGGCCCGGCGGCAGCGGCCTGCTGCTCCGCTCGGGAGAGGGCGTGGTGCTCCGCCTCACCAACGGCCGGGAGTTCGTGGTGACGATCGACGACGCCGCCACCGCCGCCGCCCTGCTCAACACCTACCTCGACCGCCGGCGCTCCGGAGAAGGAGGCTGACGTGCTGTTCCGTGTCGACCCCGGTTCGTCCGTCCCGCTCGGCGACCAGATCGCCGCCTCGGTCCGCGGCGCCATCGCCGACGGCTCGGTCCGCGCCGGGGAGCGCCTCCCCGCCGCCCGCGCGCTGGCCGCCTCCCTCGGCGTCAACGTCCACACCGTGCTGCGCGGCTACCAGCGGCTGAAGGAGGAGGGGCTGATCGAACTCCGCCGCGGCCGCGGCGCGGTGGTCACCGGAGCCGCCTCCCCGGCCCGCGCCCGTCTCGGCGAGACCGCCGAGCGGTTGATCGCCGAGGCGCGCCACCTGGGCCTGACCGACGAGGAGATCGTGCGGGTGGTACGGCTCGGGCTGGACGGCGGATGAGCCGGGCCCGGGCGGGCGGTCGGCGCCGGCGCGGATGGGGCACGGGAGCGGGGACGGGGGTTCGGGCGGGCCGCTGCGGTGGCCGGGGCGGGAGGCGGCGCTGCGGACACCGATCGGCGGGCACCGGCCGGAGCCGCCGCCGGCCACCGCCGCCCGGCTCGGCGCCTTCCTGACGGGCCTTCGGGAGCGGGTGCCGCTGCGGGCGCTCTGGGCGCACGGCTCGCTGGCCGGCGGCGACCATCAGGAGGGCCGCGGCGACCCCGACCTGGTCGCGGTCCTCGACCGCCCCGCCGCCGCGGAGGAGGAGCGCGGCCTGACGGAGCTCCACCGGCGGCTCGCCGCCACCGGTGGTCCGCCGGCCCGGGCGCTGCACTGCGGCTACCCGGACGCCACCGCGCCGGACGACCCCGAGCACCCCCATCTCGCCTGGGCGCACGGGGAGTTGACGCACCGCCCGCTCACCCCGTCACCCGCCGCGAACCCCACACCTTCGGCCTGGTCCTGTACGGCGACGGCCCCGCCGCGCTCGTGCCCCCGGTGACCGACGCCCGGCTGACCGCCTTCGCCCTCGCCGACCTGCGCGGATTCTGGCGGCCCGCGCTGGCCCGCCCCGAGTACTGGCTGCGGGACGTCTGGGTGGACCCCTCGGGCTGCTGACCCTGGCCCGGGCCACGGTGCCCCTGCGGGACGGCACCCTCGTCAGCAAGCGCCGGGCCTTGGCCGTCCTGCCCGGCACCCCGCCGCCGTCGCCGGACCGCACGGCCGGGGCGCCGGAGGCCCACCGCGCGGACTGGCCGCTCCGGCGCGCCGAGCTGCCCCGCGCCTTCCTCGGCCCGGCGATCGACCGGACGCTTGCCGCGTACGGGAGCGACTGAGCCCGGACGCCTCCCGGGCCGGGCGGCCGGGACGCAGCGCAGTGGCCGTCCCGTCTCACGGAACCTTGACCGATCTCACTGAACTTTGATGGGGTCCGCAGCTGGTCAGGGAGGTCTGGGCGCCGAGGTACCGCATCGGCAGGCAGTGGTAAGGGTGGTAAGGACGGCGTGCTGATCATGGATGTCATCGTGGAGCGGGGGCTTGCCGGCCACAGCGCCGCCGTCTCGAACACGGTGGAAGCGCTCGCCGGTGGCGGCAACTCAGGCTGGGCCTGGGGGCGGGAGCTCGTCGGCGAAGGGGGCGACCGGGCTCGGCCAGGTGAAGGTGAAGCGGTGGGAGGGCCTTTCGTACGTGACCGAGGCACCGCAGGGGGCGAGCCCGAAGCGACGGTGGATCCAGCCGTCGAGGGCGAGGGCACCGACCTCTGCGCGGTAGTCGGCGCCGGGGTACGTGAACGCCTCGACGTCGAGGACCAGAGCCTGGCCGTCGACCAGCTGCTTGGCGTGCAGGGAAGCCCCGAAGGCAAGCCAGGCCGCCTCCAGCCAGTACGGGGTTCGGTCCGCGGGCAGCCGCAGGTAAAGGGAGCGGTAGATGAGGAGGGCGGGTGGGGGTGGAGGTACGTCCGTCCGGTATGCGTCGGCGCACAGGTTGGCGGCCAGGCCCACGCCGGCGTGGAGGTAGCGGTAGCGGAAGGTCTCGTACATGTCACACATCCTTCGCTACGGACCCGCTTCGGAATTCGGCGCCGCCAACCAACTGCGGACCCGATCAAAGTTCAGTGAGACGGGACAGTGGCCGTCGGGGCATGACCCGGCAGCAGCGATGTATTAGAGTTATCTCGACATCGAGATATCTGCCGGAAGGCGTACCGCTGCCGTAACTAGTTAGGCGCACCTAACTTAGGTTCACCTTAGCGGATCGGCGAGGAACCTGTGACGGCAGGATTGCGGTGGTACGCGCGAAATCATTGAAGGAGACTGTCGTGTCGGCGAACAGCTTCGACGCCCGTAGCACGCTGCAGGTGGGCGACGAGTCGTACGAGATCTTCAGGCTGGACAAGGTGGAGGGCTCGGCCCGTCTGCCCTACAGCCTCAAGGTGCTGCTGGAGAATCTGCTCCGCACCGAGGACGGCGCGAACATCACCGCCGACCACATCCGTGCCCTCGGCAACTGGGACTCCCAGGCGCAGCCCTCGCAGGAGATCCAGTTCACGCCGGCCCGCGTGATCATGCAGGACTTCACCGGCGTCCCGTGCGTCGTGGACCTGGCGACCATGCGCGAGGCCGTGAAGGAGCTGGGCGGCGACCCGGCGAAGATCAACCCGCTGGCGCCGGCCGAGCTGGTCATCGACCACTCCGTCATCGCCGACAAGTTCGGCACCAAGGACGCGTTCGGCCAGAACGTGGAGCTGGAGTACGGTCGCAACCGCGAGCGCTACCAGTTCCTGCGCTGGGGCCAGACCGCCTTCGACGAGTTCAAGGTCGTCCCGCCGGGCACCGGCATCGTCCACCAGGTCAACATCGAGCACCTGGCCCGCACGGTCATGGTCCGCAACGGCCAGGCCTACCCCGACACCCTCGTCGGCACCGACTCGCACACCACCATGGTCAACGGCCTGGGCGTGCTGGGCTGGGGCGTCGGCGGCATCGAGGCCGAGGCCGCGATGCTCGGCCAGCCGGTCTCCATGCTCATCCCGCGCGTCGTCGGCTTCAAGCTGACCGGTGAGCTCAAGCCGGGCACCACCGCCACCGACCTCGTGCTGACCATCACCGAGATGCTGCGCAAGCACGGTGTCGTCGGCAAGTTCGTCGAGTTCTACGGCGAGGGCGTCGCCGCCACCTCGCTCGCCAACCGCGCCACCATCGGCAACATGTCGCCGGAGTTCGGCTCCACCGCCGCGATCTTCCCGATCGACGACGAGACGCTGAACTACCTGAAGCTGACCGGCCGCAGCGAGCAGCAGGTCGCGCTGGTCGAGGCGTACGCCAAGCAGCAGGGCCTCTGGCTGGACCCGGCCGCCGAGCCGGACTTCTCCGAGAAGCTGGAGCTGGACCTCTCCACCGTCGTCCCGTCCATCGCCGGCCCGAAGCGCCCGCAGGACCGCATCGTCCTCGCCAACGCCGCCGAGCAGTTCAAGCTGGACGTCCGCAACTACGTGGACAGCGTGGACGAGGCCGGCGTGGAGTCCTTCCCGGCCTCCGACGCCCCGGCCGTCCACAACGGCGTGCCGTCCAACCCGGTCACCGTGACCGCCCCCGACGGCTCGACCTACGAGCTGGACCACGGCGCCGTCACCGTCGCCGCGATCACCTCCTGCACCAACACCTCGAACCCGTACGTCATGGTCGCCGCCGCCCTGGTGGCCAAGAAGGCGGTCGAGAAGGGACTGACCCGCAAGCCGTGGGTCAAGACCACGCTCGCCCCGGGCTCCAAGGTCGTCACCGACTACTTCGACAAGGCGGGCCTGACCCCCTACCTCGACAAGGTCGGCTTCAACCTCGTCGGCTACGGCTGCACCACCTGCATCGGCAACTCCGGCCCGCTGCCGGAGGAGGTCTCCAAGGCCGTCAACGACCACGACCTCGCCGTCACCTCGGTGCTCTCCGGCAACCGCAACTTCGAGGGCCGGATCAACCCCGACGTCAAGATGAACTACCTGGCGTCCCCGCCGCTGGTCGTCGCCTACGCGATCGCCGGCTCCATGAAGGTGGACATCACCACCGAGGCCCTGGGCATCGACCAGGACGGCAACCCGGTCTTCCTCAAGGACATCTGGCCGACCGAGGCCGAGGTCAACGACGTGGTCGCGAACGCGATCGGCGAGGACATGTTCAACAAGTCCTACGCCGACGTCTTCGCGGGCGACGCCCAGTGGCAGGCGCTGCCGATCCCGACCGGCAACACCTTCGAGTGGGACGCCGAGTCCACCTACGTCCGCAAGCCCCCGTACTTCGAGGGCATGCAGATGGAGCCGGAGCCGGTCCAGGACATCGCCGGTGCCCGCGTGCTGGCCAAGCTGGGCGACTCGGTCACCACCGACCACATCTCCCCGGCCGGCGCGATCAAGGCCGACACCCCGGCCGGCAAGTACCTCACGGAGCACGGCGTCGAGCGCCGCGACTTCAACAGCTACGGCTCCCGCCGCGGCAACCACGAGGTCATGATCCGCGGCACGTTCGCCAACATCCGCCTGCGCAACCAGATCGCGCCGGGCACCGAGGGCGGCTACACCCGCGACTTCACCCAGGCGGACGCGCCGGTGTCGTTCATCTACGACGCCTCGCGCAACTACATCGAGCAGGGCATCCCGCTGGTCGTCCTGGCCGGCAAGGAGTACGGCTCCGGCTCGTCCCGCGACTGGGCGGCCAAGGGCACCGCGCTGCTGGGCGTCAAGGCCGTCATCGCCGAGTCCTACGAGCGCATCCACCGCTCCAACCTCATCGGCATGGGCGTCCTGCCGCTGCAGTTCCCGGAGGGTGCCAGCGCCGAGGCCCTCGGCCTGACCGGCGAGGAGACCTTCTCCTTCACCGGCGTCGAGGAGCTCAACAACGGCACCACCCCGCGCACGGTGAAGGTCACCACCGACACCGGTGTCGAGTTCGACGCGGTGGTCCGCATCGACACCCCCGGTGAGGCGGACTACTACCGCAACGGCGGCATCATGCAGTACGTGCTCCGGAGCCTGATCCGCAAGTAACCGGCAGGCGTCACGGACGACATGCCACGAGGGCCGCACTCCCCGGAAGGGGGGTGCGGCCCTCGCGCCGTGCGGCGAACGGCTAGGACAACAGCTTGGTGTAGATGTTCCAGCCGGTGCCGATCCGGACGCCGTCCGGGGCGGCGGCGTTGCCGAAGTACAGGTCGCCGCCGGGGGGCCAGAGCCAGACCCCGTCGGCGATGCCGTCGCCGTCGTTGTCCACCGCCTGCTGTTCGGCGCGGACGCCGCCGTCGTCGTCGACCTTCTGGCGGGCGGTGAACTTGCCGGAGCCGTCGACGTCGTGGACGTAGGTGGCACCGGAGGACTCCACCCCGAAGAGGGTGAAGACCGGGTTGGCCGCGTCCGGCGGTCGAGCCGGCGCCGGTGGCACCGTTGCTGATCGCCTTCGGGGCCTGGGCGGGTGCCTGGTAGTTCTCCGTGGAGGGGATCGAAGGAGGTCCGGCACGACGACGGCGCGCCCCCGATGGGAGCGCGCCGAAGCCGTCCGGAGCTCAGCACCCCGTCACGGGTTCTTCATCTGTCGACTGCCTTGGCGACACCGCGAACGGCTCTCCGTCCGCCGGTACAACCTTTTCCGCGCAGACGATTGGGAGGAGCGTGGCTCAGAACATCAGGCGGTAGGCGTTGTAACCCCAGCCGATCTTGACGGGCTTGGCGTACGGGGCGCGGGCGTTGCCGGTGCCCTTGTAGAGGTACAGGTCGCCGTTGGTGGCGCGGGCGAGCAGGTCGGCGTAGCCGTCCCGGTTCACATCGCCGGTGGAGAACAGGTAGTTGTACGTGTTCCAGCCGGCGCCGATCTTCTTGCGCGGCTTGAACGGGGCCTTGTAGCTGCCCGTGCCCTCGTAGAGCCACAGCACGCCGGAGGCGTCGCGGGCGACGATGTCGGGCTTGCCGTCACCGGTCAGATCGCCCTGGCCGGCTATCTGGGTGTACGCACCCCAGCCGGCGCCGATCTTGATGCGCGGGTCCACCTTGCCGTCGGGGTGGGCGAGGTAGACGTACATCACGCCCGACTTGTCGACGGCCATGATGTCGGATTCCTTGGCGCCGCCGAGGTTGCCGGGGGACAGGACCTTGTCGTAGATGTTCCAGCCGCCGCCGATCCTGCGGGCGTCCGAGGCGAAGTCGGTGTAGCCCAGTTCACCGTCGAAGGTCCAGAAGTACATTCCCTCCTCGTAGCCGTCCTTGTTGTGGTCGACCCGCTGGGCGGCCTTGAAGGCGTCCCAGTCGGCCCCCCTGAACATGCGCTCGTCGAAGCCGCTGCCGTTCGAATCCTGCATGTACAGGAAACCGTCGCGCTCCACGCCCGTGAGGGGGAAGAACGGGGCGTTCACTTCGCCCGGGGCGGAGTACATGCGGCTCTTGGGAGCCTTCGGCGCCTCGGGGGCGGTCGACTTCAGCTTGCCGAAGTCGGCGTTCTTCAGGGACGCCGGAAGGGGCGCCGGACTGTCGGCGACGGCGGTTCCCGCGGTGGTGCCCAGCAGGGTCGCTGCGAGCGCTGCGGTCGCGAGCCGGGTGAGCGCGCGGCCACGCTTACGGCGGGGAAGGAAACCCACGTAAATCTCCACTTGTTTGGACATGTGTGACGTCATGTTCCATGACAGGGCATGACGCTGTATTTGCCCAATCTTTGCACAGGATGTTTGTCTGTCAAAGGGGATATTGCACCCCTCAGGGCTTCACCGCCCCAACCAATCCCTGCTGCCCCAGCAGTTCGGTCTCGGACAGGGTGGTTGGTTCGGGAAAGGTGAGGCGGTAGTGGCGGTGGGTGCTGGGGGTGGGGAGGGTGAAGGGGCGGGTTTGGTGGGCCCAGGGGAAGCGTTGGTTGCTTCTGTGGTCCAGCGTGGTCCAGTGGGTGCCGTCGTCGGAGGCTTCCAGGGTCCATGCCCGTGGTGCGTCCGCGGCGGTGGCGGAGGTGAGGGTGTAGGAGGAGACGGTGGCGCCGGCGGGGACGGTGAAGGTGGCGCGGGTGACCGTGGCGGACGTGGCGGAGGTGTTGTCGGTGAGCGGGCCGCCGTCGGGGATCGTCAGGTCGGAGGGCGGGGCGGGCACCGTGTCGCCCTTGGTGAGCGAGGTGGGTCCGGCGTCCGGGCCGGTGGCCCAGCGGGAGGGGCGCGGGCCCATGGCGAAGTCCAGGGTGCCGCCGCGGGCGAGCAGGGAGTGCGGCAGGGCGGTGGAGTTCCAGGGTCTGCCGTTGACCCGGAGGCTCTGGACGTAGACGTTCCGGGCGCTGTTGCGGGGCGCGTCGACGACCAGGTCGCGGCCGTTCTCCAGATGGATCGTGGCCTTGGTGAACAGCGGTGAGCCCACCGCGTACTCGCCCTGGCCCATCACCAGCGGATGGAAGCCCAGCGCGCCGAAGACGTACCACGCGGACATCTCGCCGTTGTCCTCGTCGCCGGGGTAGCCCTGGCCGATCTCGCTGCCGAGGTAGAGCCGGGAGAGCACCTCGCGGACCTTGGCCTGGGTCTTGTACGGCTGTCCGGCCGCGTCGTAGAGGTAGGCGATGTGGTGCGAGGGCTGGTTGCTGTGCCCGTACATCCCCATCCGGACGTCGCGGGCCTCGGTCATCTCGTGGATGACGTCGCCGTAGGACCCGGCGAACCGCTTCGCGGCGGTCTCCGGCGTGCCGAAGTAGGCGTCCAGCTTCTTCGCCAGGCCGGCCCGGCCGCCGTAGAGGTCGGCCAGCCCGCGGGTGTCCTGCGGGGCGGCGAAGGCGAAGGTCCAGGCGTTGGTCTCGGTGTAGTCGTTGCCCCAGACCCGGGGGTCGAAGCGGTCCGGCGGCAGTCGCCAGCCGCCCCGGGCGTCCCGGCCCTGGAAGAAGCCGACGCGGTCGTCGAAGAGCCGCACGTAGTTCCGGGCCCGGCCCAGGAAGTACGCCGACTCCTCCTTGTAGCGGGGGTTGTGGGTCCTGGCGTACAGGGCCTGTCCCATCCGCGCGATGCCGAAGTCGTTGAGGTAGCCCTCCAGCGCCCAGGACGCACCCTCGCGGGTGTCGGTGCTGGTGTAGCCGAGGAACGGCGCGGTGGTCATGCCCTTGCGGCCGACGCCGGCGGCGGGCGGGGCGACGGTGGCGTTCTTCACGGCCGCGTCGTAGGCCGCGGCGGCGTCGAACCGTACGCCCTTGACGTAGGCGTCGGCGAACGCGACGTCGGAGCTGGTCCCGGTCATCAGGTCCGCGTAACCGGGCGAGGACCAGCGGGAGATCCAGCCGCCGTCCTTGTACTGCTGGACGAACCCGTCGGCCATCCGGCCGGCCCGGCCGGGGGTGAGCAGCGTGTAGGCGGGCCAGGTGGTGCGATAGGTGTCCCAGAAGCCGTTGTTGACGTACACCGCACCGTCGACGATCTCGGCGCCGGTGTGCGTGGGGGTGTCCGGACCGGCCGGCGGGGAGAAGGGGCTGGCGTAACGGAGCCGCGAACCGACCTGCTCCGAACCGGAGTTGGGGTAGAGGTAGAGCCGGTAGAGACTGGAGTACAGGGTGGTCAGCTGGTCCCGGGTGGCGCCCTGCACCTCGACGCGGCCCAGCAGGGCGTCCCACTGGGCGCGGGCGCGGTCCCGGACGGTGGCGAAGGAGGTGCCGTCGGGGATCTCCCGGGCGAGGTTGGCCTTCGCCTGGTCGACGCCGATCAGCGAGGTGGCCAGCCGCAGCGTCACGGTGCGGTCCGCGCCCGGCCGCAGCTTCAGATAGCCGGTGACGTCCTTGCCCCCTCCTCCCGCCAACCGCCCGCTCGCGGTGACCGGCGCGTCCACCACGCCGTAGACGAACAGCCGGGTGGCGCCGGCCGACAGGCCGCTGCGCACGTCGGAGTAGCCGGAGACGACGCCGTGTGCGGCGTCCAGGGACAGGCCGCCCTTGTCGCTGACGTTGTCGAAGACCAGGTCGGCGTCGGCGCCGGGGAAGGTGAACCGCATCATCGCCGCGTGGTCGGTCGGTGCGATCTCGGTCCGCAGGCCGTTGTCGAAGGTCACCGCGTAGCGGTACGGCCGGGCGGACTCGTGCTCGTGGTGGAAGGGCAGCGCGCGGCCGGTGCGCGAGGCGTCCGGGGTGCCGGCCGCAGTGGACGGCATCACCTGGAAGGTCTGCCGGTCGCCCATCCAGGGACTCGGCTCGTGACTGGCGCCGAACGCCTGGAGGGTGGGGAGGTTGTCGGCGTTGTTCCGCCGCGCGTACTCGTAGAGCCAGTCGGTGGAGCCGGCGTTGGTCACCGGCGTCCAGAAGGTGAAGCCGTTGGGCACCGCGGTCGCGGGGAAGGTGTTGCCGCGCGAGAAGTCACCGCTGGAGAGGGTGCCGCGGGTGGTGACCGCGTAGTCGGAGAGGTGGGCGGCCGGCTTCTCCGGGGCCTTGGGGCCGATCGCGAGGTCGTCGAGCCAGCCGCGGAAGGCGGGCGCGGTGCGCGGGGCCCGCGGCGCGTCGTAGGCGAGCAGGATGCGCGCGACGGTCTTCCCGGCGGCGACCGCGCCGATCCGGGACTCCCGGTGGTTCCACTGGTTGACGTAGAGCGTCTTGGCGGCGGCCTGGCCCTGCGGGGTCAGCGGCGCGCCGTACTGGTCGGTCGCGGCCAACTCGCTCAGGTAGGTGCCGTCGGTGAAGGCCAGGTCGACCGCGACATGGGTGGCGGGGTAGTCGAGGTCGGTCTTCGCCATCTCCGGGAAGAGCATGTAGGAGAGCGTGGTGGCGGGGGTGACGGGGAGGTGCACCGCGAACAGCTTGTTGTACGAGTAGGCCCGGCCCGCGGCGGTGTGGGTGCCGGCGTAGCGCAGCGCGTGGCCGCCGGTGAATCCGGCGTGCGGCTTGGCGGTGGGGGAGTCGGCGGGGCCGGTGCCGGGCGCGGTGTTCATCCCGGGCGCGCCGGGTGCGGTCTCCGGGGCGACGCCGGAGGTCCTCGGGCGGCCGTCCGGGCCGGTCTCGACGGTGTCGGTCCAGTCCGGCGCCGGCTGGCCCGGTTCGAAGGAGGAGCGGAACTCCGTTGCGCTGTGCGGTGACCGGGGCGCGGCGTGGGCGGCGCCGGTCGCGGTAGGGGCGGTGACGACGAGCAGGGCGGCCGCCGCGAGGACGGCGGGGCGGGCGAGCGCCCGCAGGGGACTGTGCCGGTGTCTGTGCCGCACGCGAGCCCTCTCAACGAGATTGACATCGTTGTCAGTTGCGTAGTGCAGAGACAAGTAAGGTGCGCGCGGGGGCGGGTGTCAAGGGTGTGTGGGGCGGGCATCGACCGTGTCGCGACCGCCGGCGCCGCCGGGGCGTCCGGCACCGCCCCGGCGGGCCGCCCACCCTCCGCCGGAACCCCTTGCGGGGATGCCCGGGGCACATACCGGGGAGGTCTCAACTAGGGAAAGACTCCCGACCAACCCGGTGTCCGATCTTGCCGGTTCGGCCGGAAGTGGACTATACCTATCGGCGTCCGAAACCGGCCGTACACCAGATCCAGGGCCGGAATCCGGGGGGAAAGCGGGGCGGACGAATTCCTCGCGCGTCCCCGGGGCCTGATCCGCCGGACAAGCCCTGGCTCGCCCGGTGCACATCCCGTACCACTCAGCTTCACCTGACCTGCGGTGCCGGGGTGGCTCCGGTACACCGCCGTAAGTCCTGAAGAAGGCGAGGACTTGAGCATGGGATCCACCTCAGAAGTAGGCCGCCGCGATCTGGTCAAGCGGGCCGCGGCCCTGGGAATTCTCGCGGTACCGGCGATGGGTGCCCTCACCTCCTGCGCCACCGGGGGCGGCGGCGGCTCGGACGACGGCATCAAGAACAAGGGCGCGACCTCCGCGAAGAATCCGCTCGGCGTGAAGAACGGGGCGCCGCTGGAGACCTTCATCTTCAAGGGCGGTCTGGGCGACCAGTACGCCAAGGACGCCGAGGCCGACTACGGCAAGACCTACGGCGTCACCGTCAAGCACACCGGCACCCAGCAGATCGGCCCCAAACTCCAGCCGCGCTTCGCCGGTGGCAATCCGCCCGACCTCATCGACAACTCCGGCGCCGACCACCTGGATATGAACAAGCTGTCCGCACAGGGGCAGTTGCAGGATCTCACCGCGCTCCTCGACGCCCCGTCGCTGGACGACCCGAAGAAGAAGGTCCGGGACACGCTCTATCCGAGCACCATCGAAAAGGGCAGGCACAAGGACGCCTTCGATGTCTTCTACTACGCCTTCACGGTGTACGGAACCTGGTATTCCAGCAAGCTCCTGAAGGACAAGGGCTGGGCGTACCCCACCTCGTTCGACGAGATGACCAGCCTCTGCGCCGAGATCAAGAAGGCCGGGATCGCCCCCTGGACGTATCCGGGGAAGTACCCGTACTACGTCCACTTCAATGTGTTCGCGCAGATCGCCAAGATCGGCGGTCTGGACAAGTGGATCGCCATCGACAACCTCGAACCCCACGCCTGGACCTCCAACGACGCGGTCAAGCAGGTCATCGGGCACTACGAGGAACTGGCCGCCAAGGGCTACTTCCTCCAGGGCAGTCAGGGTCTGACGCACATTCAGGCGCAGACCGCCTGGACCCGCGGCAAGGCCGCCTTCATCCCCAACGGCTCTTGGGTGGAGAACGAGGCCGCGCCCACCACCCCCGCCGACTTCGGCATGGCCGTCGGGCCGCTCTTCGACGGTGGCAGCGGCGACCGGATGCCGCACGGCACCCTGCGCGCCGAGCCCAGTGAGCCGTTCATCGTCGCCAAGGGCGGAAAGAACCCCGTCGGCGGCATGGAACTGCTGCGCATCCTGCTTTCCAGGAAGCACGCCCAGAATTTCGCCACCAAGGTCAAGTCGCTGACGAGCGTCCAGGGCGCGACCGACGGAATGCAGCTCTCGCCCGGTCTGGCGTCCGCGGCGAAGGCCGTCAAGGAGGGCGGAAAGAACCTCCTGATGATCCAGCTTCAGGAGTGGTATCCGAAGCTGACCGACGAAAAGCTCGGCGGCCTCACCAGCCAGCTGCTCACCGGCGAACTCAAGGCCGCCGAATGGATCAGGAAGGCCCAGCAGTACGCCGACGAGGTCGCCAAGGACAGCTCCGTCGCCAAGTTCCACCGCGCTTCCTGACCGGTCCGCCGACCGGGGTTCCGTCCACGTACCACCGCTGACGAGGGAGGGCCGGGAAGCACATGCGACACGGCAAGTACCGATTCATCGCGGGGTTCCTGGCCCTGCCGCTGCTGATCTACGGCATCTTCGTGCTCTCGCCGTTCGTCCAGGCGTTCCAGATCTCCACCACGGAATGGAGCGGACTGCGCGGCACCGCCAAGAGCGTCGGCCTGGCCAACTACGGAAAACTGCTGCACAGCGACGAATTCTGGAACGCGCTCAAACACAACGTCGTCATGCTGGTGCTGGTGCCGATCGCCACCCTGGCGCTGGGGCTGTTCTTCGCGTTCATGCTGAACGTGGGTGGCCGGGCCCGCCGGGGCGCGGTCATCACCGGCGTCCGCGGCGCGAAGTTCTACAAATTCGTCTACTTCTTCCCGCAGGTCATCTCGATCACCATCATCTCGGTGATCTGGTTCAACATCTACAATCCCGATCCGCACGACGGCATGCTCAACTCGCTGCTGGGCGCGGTCGGTCTGGATTCGCTCCAGAGCGCCTGGCTGGGGGAGGGCCGCCTGGCACTGGCCTGCATCATGGTCGTGATGGTGTGGGCCAACGTCGGCTTCTACGTCGTGCTGTTCTCCGCCGCCATGGCCTCCATTCCGCGGGACATCTACGAGGCCGCGCTGCTGGACGGCGCCGGCCGCTCGCACACCTTCTTCCGGATCACCCTGCCGCTGCTGTGGGACACCGTGCAGACGGGCTGGGTCTACATGGGCATCATCGCGATGGACGCGTTCGCGCTGGTGCAGATCATGTCGGTCAACATGGGCGGCCCGGACGGCGCGACCGACGTCGTCCCGCTCCGCCTCTACCAAACCGCCTTCCGCGACAGTCAGTTCGGCTACGCGGCGGCGATGGGCGTCGCCATGCTCGTCGTCACGCTGCTGTTCGCCGTCCTCACGATGCGCTTCGCGCGCCGTGAGCGGATCGAGTACTAGGGGCAGGGCGCATGACGAGACGAACCACCACGGCACGGCCGCGCCGGAACTCCGAGGGCGGCACGCTCAACGTCTTCTCGCACGGCATCCTCTTCGTGTGGGGCCTGATGGTGGGCCTGCCGCTGCTGTGGGTGCTGTGGAGCTCCTTCAAGAGCAGCGGCGACATCCTCACCACGCCGTGGTCCCTGCCGGGCCGGCTCCACTTCGAGAACTGGGTCAACGCCTGGGAGAAGGCCGACATCGGCCGGATGTTCCTCAACACCCTGATCGTGGTGGGCGGTTCGCTCACCGGGACGATGGTGCTGGGCTCCATGGCGGGCTACGTCCTGGCCCGCTTCACCTTCCCCGGCAACCGCCTCATCTACTACCTCTTCGTCGCCGGCATGTCCTTCCCGGTCTTCATGCTGGTGATCCCGCTCTTCTTCGTGCTGCGGGACTTCCCCGGCGTCCCGCTGCTGGCGACGTACCAGGGCCTGATCCTCGTCTACATCGCCTACTCGCTGCCGTTCACCGTCTTCTTCATGACGGCGTTCTTCCGCACCCTGCCGACCTCGGTGGCGGAGGCGGCGATGATCGACGGCGCCTCGCACGCCCGGACGTTCTTCCAGGTCATGCTGCCGATGGCCAAACCCGGCCTGATCAGCGTCGGCATCTTCAACTTCCTGGGGCAGTGGAACCAGTACCTGCTGCCGATGGTCCTCAACCAGGACGAGAGCAAGTACGTGCTCACCCAGGGCCTGGCCAACCTCGCGCTCCAGCAGGGCTACCAGGGCGACTGGGGCGGGCTGATGGCCGGCATGATGATCGCGATGCTGCCGGTCCTGGTGGTGTACGTCGTCTTCCAGCGGCAGGTGCAGGCCGGGCTGACGGCCGGCGCGCTGAAGTAGCGCCGGTCGCCTCGTCGGGGCGGTTCCGTACGGCAGCACCGGAACCGCCCTTTCCGCATGCCCTGCCGCACCGTTGCCGTCCGCCTCCGCTCGGTGTCCGCCCGGGCTCAACGCCTTGACGAGACTTCCCCGCTGGAGTTCTGCTTAGAGTTCACATGTTGAATTCGGTTGCCGTCCCCCGACGACGTGGGTGCGGCCGGCGGGCAGTCGTCGCACTGTCCGCCAGAGGCGGGAGTGGATGAGTCGATGGAGACTCCGGGGTCGCAGTCCTCGCTGCACCGGGCCAATCTGGAGCGGGTCGTCCGGGCGGTGCGCATGGCGGGCTCGCTCACCCAGGCGGAGATCGCCCGGAGCACGGGGCTGTCCGCGGCCACCGTCTCCAACATCGTTCGCGAGTTGAAGGACGGCGGCACCGTCCAGGTGACGCCCACCTCCGCGGGCGGCCGCCGGGCGCGCAGCGTCTCGCTCTCCGGCGACGCCGGCATCGTGGTGGGCATCGACTTCGGCCACTCACATCTGCGGGTGGCGGTCGGCAACCTCGCGCACGAGGTGCTCGCCGAGGAGGCCGAGCCGATCGACGTGGACGCCTCGGCGGCCGAGGGCCTCTCCCGGGCCGAGCAGCTGGTCGGCCGGCTGATCGAGCGGACCGGGGTCAGCCCCGGCAAGATCATCGGCGTCGGGCTGGGCGTCCCCGGCCCCATCGACGTCGAGTCCGGCACCCTCGGTTCGACCGCGATCCTGCCGGGCTGGGCCGGCACCAAGCCCGGCGAGGAGCTGTCCGGGCGGCTCGGTGTCCCGGTCTACGTCGACAACGACGCCAACCTCGGCGCGCTCGGCGAACTGGTGTGGGGCGGCGGCCGCGGCGCGGCGGACCTGGCGTACATCAAGGTGGCCAGCGGCGTCGGCGCCGGACTGGTGATCAGCGGCCAGATCTACCGCGGCCCGGGCGGCACGGCCGGCGAGATCGGGCACATCACCCTGGACGAGTCCGGCCCGGTCTGCCGCTGCGGCAACCGCGGCTGCCTGGAGACCTTCACCGCCGCCCGCTACGTCCTCCCGCTGCTCCAGCCCGGCCACGGCCCCGACCTGACCATGGCCCGGGTCGTCGAGCTGGCCCGCGAGGGCGACCCCGGATGCCGCCGGGTGATCGCGGACGTGGGCCGCCACATCGGCAGCGGCGTGGCGAATCTGTGCAATCTGCTCAACCCCAGCCGGGTGGTGCTCGGCGGCGATCTCGCCGAGGCCGGCGAACTGGTCCTCGGCCCGATCCGGGAGTCGGTGTCGCGGTACGCGATCCCCAGCGCCGCACGGCAGTTGGGCATCGTGCCGGGCACTCTCGGCGGCCGCGCCGAGGTGCTGGGCGCACTGGCCCTGGTCCTGAGCGAGATGGGCGATTCGACCCTGCTCGACGGCGCCCGCGAGGCCGACGCACCCGCGCCCGTATGACCTCGTGAAAGCGCTTTAAGTTCACTCCCCTAACGCATGGCACCGTTGTCATCTCGTTAAGGATTTACTCCTTGACGGTCGGCTGGCGGCCGAGTTGACTTCCAGCCACCTCGGCCGCAACGACGCGGCCACGTCAGGGAGGCACCCCATGAAGTGCACGCACGTGTGGACGCGCCGCGTCGTCATAGCCACCGCCGCCGTCTCGATGGCGCTCTCCGTCGCCGCCTGCGGCAAGGCCGGCGACGGCGGCAAGGGCGGCGGGGACGGCAAGACCATCGGTCTGCTCCTGCCGGAGAACAAGACGACCCGCTACGAGACCTTCGACCGCCCGCTGATCACCAAGAAGATCCAGGCGCTGTGCCCGGACTGCAAGGTCAAGTACAACAACGCCGACCAGGACACCCAGGAGCAGAAGAAGCAGTTCGACGCGCTGATCACCCAGGGCGTCAAGGTGATCGTGCTGGACCCGGTCGACTACAAGGCCACCAGATCCTGGGTGAACCAGGCCGCCAAGCAGGGCGTCGAGGTCGTCGCCTACGACCGCCTGGCCGAGGGGAAGATCTCCGCCTACGTCTCCTACGACAACGAGAAGATCGGCCGCCTCCAGGGCGAGGCGCTGGTCAAGGCGATGGGGGCCGGCGCCAAGGACGACGACGTCGTCATGATCAACGGTTCGCCGACCGACCCCAACGCGCCGTTCTTCAAGAAGGGCGCCCACAGTGTCCTCGACAAGCAGGTCAAGAAGGTCGTCTACGAGCAGGACATCCCCGACTGGTCGTCGGACGAGGCCAACAAGAAGATGAACGCGGCCATCGACGCCCTCGGCAAGGACGGCATCCAGGGCGTCTACTCCGCCAACGACGGCATGGCCGGCGGCATCATCACCGCCCTCAAGCAGCGCGGCATGAACGTCCCCGTCGGCGGCCAGGACTCCGAACTCGCGGGCCTGCAGCGGGTCCTCAAGGGCGACCAGGCGTTCACCATCTACAAGCAGATCCAGCCGCAGGCCGACACCACCGCCGAGATCGCGGTCCGGCTGCTCAAGGGCGAGAAGATCGACTCCCTGGCGCCCACCAAGGTCGACAGCCTCAGCGGCGAGGTCAAGGGCATCCCTGCCAAGCTCTACGACGCCCAGGTCGTGACCAAGGACAACATCGCGGACACGATCATCAAGGACAAGGTCTACCAGGCGAGCCAGATCTGCACCGCCGACGTCAAGGCGGCCTGCGCGGCGGCGGGCATCAAGTAGCGCGGGCGGCCGGCCCGCCCGGCCCGCTCCCGCCACCCCGGCCCGGCAGCCGGCCGGCGCCGGGGTCCGCCCCCTTCGCACTCGCACCACCACTCCCGCCGCAGCGACGGCGGTGAAGGAGCTGATTCACGTGTCCGCTACGCCCGTGCTGGCGTTGCGCGGCGTCTCCAAGCGGTTCGGCGCCGTCCAGGCGCTCACCGACGTCACACTGGAGATCCGCGCCGGTGAGGTGGTCGCCCTGGTCGGCGACAACGGCGCCGGAAAGTCCACCCTCGTCAAGACCATCTCGGGCGTCCACCCGGTCGACGACGGTGTCATCGAATGGGAGGGCGCGCCGGTCCGCATCGCCAGGCCGCACGACGCCCAGGAACTCGGTGTCGCCACCGTCTACCAGGACCTCGCCCTCTGCGACAACCTCGACGTCGTCGCCAACCTCTACCTCGGCAGCGAGCTCGCCACCTCCGGTGTCCTCGACGAGATCGCCATGGAGAAGCGGGCCAAGGAACTCCTGGACACCCTGTCCATCCGGATCCCCAGCGTCCGGATCCCGGTCGCCGCGCTCTCCGGCGGCCAGCGGCAGGTCGTCGCCATCGCCCGCGCACTGATCGGCGAGCCCAGGGTCGTCATCCTGGACGAGCCGACCGCCGCGCTGGGCGTCGAGCAGACCGCACAGGTCCTCGACCTCGTCGAGCGGCTCCGCGAGCGCGCCCTCGGCGTCATCCTGATCAGCCACAACATGGCCGACGTGCTGGCCGTCGCGGACCGGGTCGCGGTGCTGCGGCTGGGCCGCAACAACGGTGTCTTCGACGTCGCGGACACCTCCCACGAAGAGATCATCGCCGCCATCACCGGTGCCGACGACAACGCGGTCACCCGCCGTACGGCCCGCACCACCCAGCTGAAGAAGGAGGCGGGCGATGAGTGAGCAGCAGACCGAGCAGCAGACCGCCGAGGCCACGCCGGGGACACCGCAGCCGACCGCCGTCGACCCCCGGCTGCTGGTCAGGGAGAAAGGTTTCGCCGGCTACTTCGGGGAGTTCGTGCGCCGGATCCGCGGCGGTGAGCTGGGATCCCTGCCGGTCGTCGTCGGCCTGATCGTCATCGCCGTCGTCTTCCAGTGCGAGAACAGCAGCTTCCTGTCCGCGGGCAGCCTCGCCAACATCGGCGTCTACACCTCCGGCCTGGGCATCATGGCCGTCGGCATCGTCTTCGTCCTGCTGCTCGGCGAGATCGACCTCTCCGTCGGGTCGGTCGCCGGCGTGGGCGCGGCGGTCTGGGCGGTGCTGAGCGTCACCCACGGCGTCAACGACTGGCTCGCGGTCCTGATCGCGATCGCCGCCGGGGCCGTCATCGGTGTCCTGCACGGCTTCTTCTTCGCCAAGGTCGGGGTGCCCGCGTTCGTCGTCACCCTGGCCGGGTTCCTCGGCTGGAGCGGTCTGCAGATCTGGATGATGGGCAAGGAAGGCTCCATCAACACGCCCAGCGGCAGCCTGGTCGAGGACCTCACCGGCTACTACTTCGACGACAAGGCCGCCGCCTACGGCCTGGCGCTGGTAGCGGTCCTCGCGTACGCCGGCTCGCTGCTGCTGGACACCCGGCGCCGCCGGTCCGCGGGCCTGCCGTTCCGGCCGCTCGGCGAGGTGCTGTTGCGCACCGGTGTGGTGGCGGTGATCGCCTTCGCCGTCGCCTACGTCCTCAACGAGCCGTCCGGCGCCCGCGGCCTGCCGCTGGCCCTGGTGCTCTTCCTCGCCGTCCTGGTCGTCGCGGACTTCGTGGTGCGCCGCACCCGCTACGGCCGGCAGATCTTCGCGGTCGGCGGCAACGCCGAGGCGGCCCGCCGGGCCGGCATCAACGTCAACCGGGTCCGGATCACCGTCTTCGCGATCTCCGGGATGCTGGCCGCCTTCGGCGGTCTCTTCATCGCCAGCCTCTCCGGCGGCGCCACCAAGAACCTCGGCGCGGGCAACACGCTGATGAACGTCATCGCCGCGGCGGTCATCGGCGGCACCAGCCTCTTCGGCGGCCGCGGCAAGATCTGGTCCGCACTGCTGGGCATGCTGGTCATCCAGTCGATCCAGCAGGGCCTGAACCTGCTCGGCATGGCCAGCGAGATCCAGTACATGATCACCGGCGCGGTGCTGCTGGCCGCCGTGGTGATCGACTCGGTGTCGCGGCGGACCCAGAAGACCGCGGGGCGCACGTGACCGCGGGTGGTCGGGTGTCTGCGGCAGCGCCTCTGGCGCACGTGACCGCGGGTGGTCGGGTGTCTGCGGCAGCGCCTCGGGGTGTGACGGCGGCCACGCCGGACCCCGGGGCCACATCGGGCCGCACCCTCTCCAGGTGCCCGTGAGCCGCGAAATGTCGTAGGACTGCAACAGTCTCCGTATCACGGTGCAAACCGGCCCCCACCGGACGTCTTCCGGTGGGGGCCGGACCGTGCCCCAGGTGCCGCCACGACCGCCCGCAACGGCGTTCGAGGGGGCCTTCACCCGAGTGACATGCATCGCGAGGCCCGGCCGCGCCGGCGGCGGGCGCGACATTAGACTCATCTGATCGGCAAGCTCGACCTACGGCAGCAAGGAGGCATGGGGTGGCATTGCTGACCCGTATCAAGGGGCCGCGCGACCTGGACCGGCTTACCCCGGAGCAGCTCACACAGCTGGCGGGGGAGATCCGTGGTTTCCTCGTCGACGCGGTCTCCAAGACCGGCGGACACCTCGGCCCGAACCTCGGCGTGGTCGAACTGACCATCGCCCTGCACCGCGTCTTCCATTCCCCCAAGGACAAGGTCCTGTGGGACACCGGACACCAGTCCTACGTCCACAAGCTGCTGACCGGCCGCCAGGACTTCTCCGCGCTCAAGGCCAAGGGCGGCCTCTCCGGCTACCCCTCCCGCGCCGAGTCCGCGCACGACGTCATCGAGAACAGCCACGCCTCCACCGTCCTGGGCTGGGCCGAGGGCATCGCCAAGGCCAACGAGGTCCGCGGCCGGGACGACCGCGTGGTGGCCGTCATCGGTGACGGCGCCCTCACCGGCGGCATGGCCTGGGAGGCGCTCAACAACATCGCCGCCGCCAAGGACCGCCCGCTGGTCATCGTCGTCAACGACAACGAGCGCTCCTACGCGCCGACCATCGGCGGTCTGGCCAACCACCTCGCCACCCTGCGCACCACCGACGGTTACGAGCGCTTCCTGGCCCGCGGCAAGGACATCCTGGAGCGCACCCCGGTCGTCGGCAAGCCGCTCTACGAGACCCTGCACGGCGCCAAGAAGGGCCTGAAGGACTTCATCGCGCCGCAGGGCATGTTCGAGGACCTGGGCCTGAAGTACGTCGGCCCGATCGACGGCCACGACATCGAGGCGCTGGAGTCCGCGCTGGCCCGCGCCAAGCGCTTCGGCGGCCCGGTCATCGTCCACTGCCTCACCGAGAAGGGCCGCGGCTACCAGCCCGCCCTCCAGGACGAGGCCGACCGCTTCCACGCCGTCGGCAAGATCCACCCCGACACCGGCCTGCCGATCTCCTCCGGCGGCAAGGACTGGACCGGCGTCTTCGGCGACGAGATGGTCGCGCTGGGCCGGGAGCGCCCGGACATCGTCGCCATCACGGCGGCCATGCTCCAGCCGGTCGGCCTGGAGAAGTTCGCCAAGGCGTTCCCGGACCGGGTCTACGACGTCGGCATCGCCGAGCAGCACGCCGCGGTCTCCGCCGCCGGCATGGCCACCGCCGGACTCCACCCGGTCTTCGCGGTCTACGCCACCTTCCTCAACCGCGCCTTCGACCAGGTCCTGATGGACGTCGCGCTGCACAGGTGCGGCGTCACCTTCGTCCTGGACCGGGCCGGCGTCACCGGCACCGACGGCGCCTCGCACAACGGCATGTGGGACATGTCGATCCTCCAGGTCGTCCCCGGCCTGCGGCTCGCCGCGCCGCGCGACGCCGAGCAGGTGCGCGCCCAGCTGCGGGAGGCCGTCGAGGTCGACGACGCGCCGACCGTGGTGCGCTACTCCAAGGGCGCGGTGGGCCCGGCGGTCGAGGCGGTCGGCCGGGTCGGCGGCATGGACGTGCTGCGCGCCGCCGGCACCGACGTGCGGCCCGACGTCCTGCTGGTGTCGGTCGGCGCGCTCGCCCCGATGTGCCTGGAGGTCGCCGACCTCCTCGACAAGCAGGGCATCTCCACCACGGTCGTCGACCCCCGCTGGGTCAAGCCGGTCGACGAGGCGCTGCCGGGCCTGGCCGCCGAGCACCGGGTCGTGGTCACCGTCGAGGACAACATCCGTACCGGCGGCGTCGGTTCGGCCGTCGCCCAGGCGCTCCGGGACGCCGGTGTGGACGTCCCGCTGCGCGACTTCGGCATCCCCGAGCGGTTCCTGGACCACGCCTCCCGCAAGGAGGTCATGGCCGAGATCGGGCTGACCGCGCCGGACATCGCCCGCCAGGTGACCGGCCTGGTCGCCAAGATGGACAACCGCGCCCCCGAGCCCGCCGAGGTGGCCGGCGACTGACCGCGGCCCGCACCGCCCGCCCGATGGGCCGGCCGGACGTCCCCACGGACGTCCGGCCGGCCCATCGGCGTCCGGGGCGATGCCCCACCCATCGGGTGAATCCCCGCCCCCCGAGGGCCCGCCGACGGCGCCCCCTTCCCGACATTGCGGAGACTCGGTCAGTTCAGCGCAGTCGCGAGGTCGTCAGGCGGAGGTTCGCCCATGAGCACACAGCACGGACCACAGGGACACGGGCCGCAGGGGAACGGGCCGGGACACGGGCCCGGGGAGGGGACGCGCCGCGACCGGGGCGTCCTGCGGACGAAGAGCATCGAGCAGTCCATCCGGGACACCGAGGAACCGGAGCACGCCCTCAAGAAGTCCCTCTCGGCGCTGGACCTGACCGTCTTCGGCGTCGGTGTGGTGATCGGCACCGGCATCTTCGTGCTCACCGGGAAGATCGCCAAGGAGCAGGCGGGACCCGCCGTCGCGATCTCCTTCGTCGTCGCCGGTGTGGTCTGCGCGCTGGCGGCGCTGTGCTACGCGGAGTTCGCCTCCACCGTGCCGGTCGCCGGCTCCGCCTACACCTTCTCGTACGCCTCGCTGGGCGAGCTGCCCGCCTGGATCATCGGCTGGGACCTCATCCTGGAGCTGGCCCTGGGGTGCGCGGTGGTCTCCGTCGGCTGGTCCGGCTATGTCCGCTCGCTGCTGGACACCGGGGGGCTGCGCCTGCCGGCGGCGCTGTCCGGCAGCCACGAGGGGCGGTTCGGGTTCGACCTGCTCGCCTGCGTCCTGGTCCTGGTCCTCACCGCCGTCCTGGTGCTCGGCATGAAGCTCTCCTCCCGGGTGACGACGGTGGTCGTGGGCGTCAAGGTCGCGGTCGTGCTGCTGGTCGTCATCGCCGGCGCGTTCTTCGTCTCCGGCGCCAACTACGACCCGTTCATCCCGCCCACCCGGCCCAGTGCGGCCGGCGGTGGGCTGGCCGCGCCGCTCTCCCAGCTGATGTTCGGCTTCGCCCCGTCCAACTTCGGCGTGATGGGCATCTTCGCGGCCGCCGCGGTGGTCTTCTTCGCCTTCATCGGCTTCGACATCGTGGCCACCGCGGCCGAGGAGACCCGTGTCCCGCAGCGCGACGTGCCGCGCGGCATCCTCGGCTCGCTGGCCATCTGCACCCTGCTCTACGTCGCCGTGTCGGTGGTCGTCACCGGCATGGAGAAATACAGCATGCTCTCCGTCGACGCCCCGCTGGCCGACGCCTTCAAGCACGTCGGGTACCCCTTCTACGCGGGCCTGATCAGCTTCGGCGCGGCGGTCGGCCTGACCTCGGTGTGCATGATCCTGCTGCTCGGCCAGAGCCGGGTGTTCTTCGCGATGAGCCGGGACGGGCTGCTGCCGCAGGTCTTCTCCCGTGTGCACCCCAAGTTCGGCACCCCGCACCGCTCGACCGTCGTGCTGGGCGTCGTCGTCGCGGTGGTCTCCGGCTTCACCTCCATCGACGTGCTGGCCGAACTCGTCAACATCGGCACGCTCTTCGCCTTCGTCGTGGTGGCCGTCGGCGTCGTCCTGCTCCGCCGCTCCCGCCCCGACCTGCCGCGCGCCTTCCGCACCCCGTTCGTCCCGTACGTCCCGCTGCTGTCGGTGCTGGCGTCGCTCTGGCTGATGCTCAACCTGCCCGCCGAGACCTGGATCCGCTTCGCGATCTGGATGGCGCTCGGCGTCGTCCTCTACTTCGTCTACGGCCGTTCGCACAGCCGCCTGGGCCTCCGGCAGCGGCAGCGGGCCGCGGCCGGGGCCCGGCCGTAGGCCGGACGGCCGCGCGGCGGCACGCGCCGCTCTCGCGGGCTACGACGCCCCGCCGCGCCCCGTTCCACCCCACACCGCCCGGGGTCCCGTCACGCGGGCGCCCAGCGCCTGTACGCGCTCCCGCAGCCCGCGGTCCGCGGTGACCACCAGGCAGTCCCGCCCGGCGCCCTCGTGGGCCACCAGCTCCACGATCGCGTCGTCGCCGCTGCCGTACGCCGACACCACCCGCACGCCCGGTACGGACGTCACCCCGCGCGCCGCGCCCTCCACCACCAGCACCAGCTCCAACGGCGGTTCGACCAGCCCCGGCAGCCCGGAGTCGGCACGACCGGGCAGCGCGTCCCGCAGCCGCTCGGCCGCCCCGCGCCGGTCCCGCCACCAGCCGTCCGGCACCGAGCCGACGACGTTCGCGGCATCGACGATGACCAAGGAATCCATGCCGCCAGCCTGCCACGGGCGGCACCGCCGGCGGACGCGTCCGCCCACGCGAAAGACGCGCGGACCGGCTCCACCGAGCCGGTCCGCGCGTCGACGCCCGCGGTGCGGAGGTCCGTTGCGCCCCCTTACGCGGGAACGCTCGCGATCCCCCGCGCCAGGAACTTCTTGCCGGTCACCCGCTCGGAGACGCCCTCGCGGTCCAGGTACGGCGTGATGCCGCCCAGGTGGAAGGGCCAGCCGGCGCCGGTGATCAGGCACAGGTCGATGTCCTGCGCCTCGGCGACCACGCCCTCGTCCAGCATCAGGCCGATCTCCTGCGCCACGGCGTCCAGCACCCGGTCGCGCACCTGCTCCTCGGTCAGCACGGAGTCGCCCTGCTTCAGGAGCGCGGCGACCTCCGGGTCCAGCTCCGGCGCGCCGGAGTCGTAGACGTAGAAGCCGCGCTTGCCGGCCTCGACGACCGCCTTGAGGTTGGGGGAGACCGTGAAGCGCTCCGGGAAGGCGCCGTGCAGCGTCTCGGAGACGTGCAGGCCGATCGCCGGGCCGACCAGCTCCAGCAGGACCAGCGGCGACATCGGCAGGCCGAGCGGCTCGACCGCCTTCTCGGCGACGGCGACCGGGGTGCCCTCGTCGATGACGTTCTGGATCTCGCCCATGAAGCGGGTCAGGATGCGGTTGACGACGAACGCCGGGGCGTCCTTCACCAGCACGGCCGTCTTCTTCAGCGACTTGGCGACCGCGAAGGCGGTGGCCAGCGACGCGTCGTCAGTCTTCTCGGCCCGGACGATCTCCAGCAGCGGCAGGATCGCGACCGGGTTGAAGAAGTGGAAGCCCACGACCCGCTCGGGGTGCTTGAGCTTCGACGCCATCTCCGTGACCGAGAGGGACGAGGTGTTGGTGGCGAGCACGGCGTGCTCCGGCACCACGGCCTCGACCTCGGCGAACACCTGCTGCTTGACGCCCATCTCCTCGAAGACGGCCTCGATGACGAAGTCCGCGTCGCCGAAGGCGGCGGCCTTGTCGAGATGGCCGGAGACCAGGCCCTTGAGGCGGTTCGCCTTGTCCTGGTTGACCCGGCCCTTGAGCAGCAGCTTGTCGATCTCGCCGTGGACGTACGCCACGCCCTTGTCGATGCGGGCCTGGTCGATGTCGGTGAGGACGACCGGGACCTCCAGGCGGCGGGCGAACAGCAGCGCCAGCTGGGAGGCCATCAGACCGGCGCCGACCACGCCCACCTTGGTGACGGGGCGGGCCAGCGACTTGTCCGGCGCGCCGGCCGGGCGCTTGGCGCGCTTCTGCACCAGGTTGAACGCGTAGATGCCGGAGCGCAGTTCGCCGCCCATGATGAGGTCGGCCAGCGCCTGGTCCTCGGCGTCGAAGCCCTGCCGCAGGTCGCCGTTCTTGGCGGCCGCGATGATGTCCAGCGCGCGGTAGGCGGCCGGGGCCGCGCCGTGCACCTTGCCGTCCGCGATCGCCCTGCCGCGCTGCACGGCGGTGTCCCACGCCTCGCCGCGGTCGACCTCGGGCCGGCTGACCTCGGTCCCACCCGTCAGCACCGACGCGGTCCAGTCCAGCGACCGCTCCAGGAAGTCCGCGCCCTCGAAGAGCGCGTCCGCGATGCCGAGCTCGAAGACCTGCTTGCCCTTGAGCTGCTTGTTCTGGTTGAGCGAGTTCTCGATGATCACCGAGATCGCCTTGTCCGCGCCGATGAGGTTCGGCAGCAGCGTGCAGCCGCCCCAGCCGGGGACCAGACCGAGGAAGACCTCGGGCAGAGAGAAGGCCGGCAGCGCCTTGGAGACGGTGCGGTAGGTGCAGTGCAGACCGACCTCGACACCGCCGCCCATCGCCGCGCCGTTGTAGTACGCGAAGGTCGGCACGGCCAGCGTCGCCAGCCGCTTGAAGACGTCGTGGCCGCCCTTGCCGATGGCCAGCGCGTCCTCGTGGCGCTTGAGCAGTTCGACGCCCTTGAGGTCGGCGCCCACGGCGAAGATGAACGGCTTGCCGGTGATGCCGACGCCGACGATCGCGCCGTCCGCGGCCTCCTTCTCGACCTGGTCGAGGGCGACGTTGAGGTTCGCCAGCGACTGCGGGCCGAAGGTGGTCGGCTTGGTGTGGTCCAGGCCGTTGTCCAGCGTGATGAGCGCGAACCGGCCCGCGCCCTTGGGGAGGTCGAGATGGCGCACGTGCGCCTGCGTCACGACCTCGTCCGGGAACAGCTCGGCCGCACCCTTCAACAGCTCAGCGGTGGTGGTCACTTGCCTGCCCCCTTGTGGTGCGGGTTCTCCCAGATAACGGTGCCGCCCATGCCGAAGCCGACGCACATGGTGGTGATGCCGTAGCGGACCTCCGGCTGCTCCTCGAACTGCCGCGCCAGCTGCGTCATCAGACGCACACCGGACGACGCCAGCGGGTGGCCGAAGGCGATCGCGCCGCCGTACTGGTTGACGCGCGGGTCGTCGTCGGCGATGCCGTAGTGGTCGAGCAGCGAGAGCACCTGGACGGCGAACGCCTCGTTGATCTCGAACAGGCCGATGTCGTCGATCGTCAGACCGGCCTTGGCCAGCGCCTTCTGGGTCGCCGGAACCGGGCCGATACCCATGACCTCGGGCTCCACACCCGCGAAGGCGTAGTCGACGAGGCGCATCTTGACCGGCAGCCCCAGCTCGCGCGCCACGTCCTCGGCGGCGATCAGCGAGGCGGTGGCGCCGTCGTTGAGGCCGGCGGCGTTGCCCGCGGTCACCCGGCCGTGCGGGCGGAACGGGGTCTTCAGGCCGGCCAGGTTCTCCAGCGTGGTGCCCGGGCGCATCGGCTCGTCGGCGGTGGCCAGGCCCCAACCGGTCTCGCCGGCCTCGGCGTTGGTGCGGCGCACCGAGATCGGCACCAGGTCCTGCTGGATCTTGCCGTTGGCGTACGCCTTCGCGGCCTTCTCCTGGCTGCGCACCGCGTACTCGTCGGCGCGCTGCTTGGTGATGTGCGGCAGCCGGTCGTGGAGGTTCTCCGCGGTCATGCCCATGAAGAGCGCGGACTGGTCGACCAGCTTCTCCGACACGAAGCGCGGGTTGGGGTCCACGCCCTCGCCCATCGGGTGCCGGCCCATGTGCTCGACACCGCCGGCCACCGCGAGGTCGTACGCGCCGAAGGCCACCCCGCCGGCGACGCTGGTCACCGCGGTCATCGCACCGGCGCACATCCGGTCCACGGAGAAGCCGGGCACGGACTGCGGCAGCCCTGCCAGGATGGCGGCGGTACGGCCCAGGGTCAGGCCCTGGTCGCCGATCTGGGTGGTGGCGGCGAGGGCGACCTCGTCGATACGGGCCGGGTCCAGATCCGGGTTGCGGCGCAGCAGCTCCCGGATGCACTTGACGACCAGGTCGTCGGCGCGGGTCTCGTGGTAAATGCCCTTCGGGCCCGCCTTGCCGAACGGGGTGCGGACGCCGTCGACGAAGACGACGTCCCTAGCGGTACGAGGCACGTTGGCTCTCCTCCAGGTGCGGGATGGCACTGCTGCGGGGCGCCCCGGGGGCGCGTCCCACCGACATGCTACTTACGAGTAACCACCCTGCCCACCCCCACCGCCCGGAGCGGTGAAGGTCACACCGCGCCGGCGGACGGGCCGGACGGGGGTGTGCGCCCGGCGGGCGGGTGCGGTCGCGCGGCGGCGGACCGGAAACGCCCGGATCCCGCCGGGTCCTGACGCAAACCCGACCCTCTCCCACTTAAAGTGATCACATGACTACACAGAGGAGTGCGGTGCTCTGCACCGTCGTCGCCCTGGGCGGCGCCCTGCTCGCGGGCTGCGGAAACGACCACGCCACCGGGACCGGTGCCGCCGGCCACGAGCGGGCGGTCCCCGCCTCGGCCCCCGCGGCCTCGCCCGGCACCAGGCTCACCGCGGACCAGGCCGAACGGAAGGCGCTGATCCCCGCCGCCAAGGTCGACTACGAGCGGGCGCTGCGCGCCGCCGTCGCCGAGGTGCGGGCCGCGAAGCCGGTCGCGGCCGAGCTCAAGGGCACGCCGAAGAGCCCGTATTGGCGGACGCAGGTCGCCACCTCCGGAGGGACGGTCCGTGTGGTCCACGTCGATGCGGTCAGCGGCAAGGCCGAGCCGCCGCGCACCGACTCCGCCGACGCCGGCGACCGGAAGAAGCTGGCCGAGCGGCTCGTCGCGGCCACCGTCACCCCGCAGCAGGCCGTTTGGACGGCCACCGCCAGGACCAGGGGCACGGTCAGCGCCGTGGAGCTGGGCGAGGCCGACGGCGGCAGTCGGAAGCCGGCCTGGTCGGTCGACGTGGTCACCACCGCCGACTGGAAGAAGACCACCTACGACATCGACGCCACCAGCCGCAAGGTGCTCCGGACGCACGTCGACCGGGACTGATCCCGAGGATCGGTCCCGGTCGACACGGGCGGGGAGCGGTGGGGCCGTCAGCGGTCCCCGGTGCCCGACAGCAGGGCCTCGGCCAGGAGCGGCGCGACCAGCTCGATCTGCCAGGGACGGGCGCCGTGTCCGGCCAGGACGTCGGCGACCGTCTCCGGGGTCGGGCCGGCCGGCGGCTCCCAGCACAGCCGGCGCACGGTGTCGGGGGTGATCAGATTCTCCTGGGGGAGGTTCAGCCGCTCGGCGAGCGCGGTCACCGCGGCGCGGGCGGCCGAGAGCCGGGCCGCCGCGGCCGGGTCCTTGTCGGCCCACGAGCGGGGCGGCGGCGGGCCGTTGAGCGGCTGGCCGGGCTGCGGCAGCTCGCTCTCCGGCAGCGACCGCGCCCGGTCGACCGCGCCCTGCCACTGCTCCAGCTGACGCCGGCCCATCCGGTGCCCGAAACCGGACAGCGCGGCCAGCGCGTGGGTGTTGGGCGGAAGTTGGAGCGCGGCCTCGACGATCGCGGCGTCGCCGAGCACCTTGCCGGGCGAGACGTCGCGCCGCTGGGCGATCTGGTCGCGCAGCGTCCACAGCTCCCGGACCACCGCCATCTGCCGGCGCCGGCGCACCTTGTGCATGCCGGACGTGCGGCGCCAGGGGTCCTTGCGGGGCGGCGGCGGGGGAGCGGCGGCGATCGCCGCGAACTCCTGCCGGGCCCACTCCAGCTTGCCCTGCCGGTCCAGCTCCTCCTCCAGCGCGTCGCGCAGGTCCACCAGCAGCTCGACGTCGAGCGCGGCGTAGCGCAGCCACGGCTCGGGCAGCGGGCGGGTGGACCAGTCGACGGCGGAGTGGCCCTTCTCCAGGGCGAAGCCGAGGACGTTCTCGACCATGGCGCCCAGGCCGACCCGGGCGAAGCCGGCCAGCCGTCCGGCCAGCTCGGTGTCGAAGAGCCGGCTCGGGACCATCCCTATGTCGCGCAGACAGGGCAGGTCCTGGGTGGCGGCGTGCAGCACCCACTCGGCGTCGGAGAGCGCCTCCCCCAGTGCGGAGAGGTCAGGGCAGCCGACCGGGTCGATCAGTACGCTGCCGGCGCCCTCGCGGCGCAGCTGGACCAGATAGGCGCGCTGGCCGTAGCGGTAGCCGGAGGCGCGCTCGGCGTCCACCGCGACCGGACCGCGGCCGGCCGCGAAGGCGGCGACGACCTCGGCGAGCGCCTCGGGCGTGGCGGTCACCGGGGGGATGCCCTCGCGGGGGTCCAGGAGGGGTACCGGCGCCGGTCGGGATGCCGGAGGCGACTCTCCGGGTGCTCGCAGTGTCGTGTCTGCTGCGGTCTTTTGGGCGTCGGTCACCAGTCAAGGGTATCTGTGTATGCACGTCGCCCGTCGGGGGAATGTTCCCTCGACGGGCGAGAAGGGGCGGGAGGCGGGCTTCAGTGGATGATGCCGGTGCGCAGTGCGACCGCCACCATCCCGGCCCGGTCGCCGGTGCCGAGCTTGCGCGCGATCCGGGCCAGATGGCTCTTCACGGTCAGCGCCGAGAGCCCCATCGAGACGCCGATGGCCTTGTTCGACTGGCCCTCCGCCACCAGCCGCAACACCTCCACCTCGCGCCCGGACAGCTCACGGTAGCCGCCGGGGTGGCCCGGGGCGCCCGGCGGGCGCCGCTGCATACGGGCCGCGTTGGCCCCGATCGGAGAGGTGCCCGGCCGGCCCGGCAGGCCGAGGTTGGTGCGGGTGCCGGTGACGACGTAGCCCTTGACGCCGCCGGCGAGGGCGTTGCGCACGGCGCCGATGTCGTCGGCCGCGGACAGTGCGAGGCCGTTGGGCCAGCCGGCCGCCCGGGTCTCGGACAGCAGGGTCAGGCCGGAGCCGTCGGGAAGGTGGACGTCGGCCACGCAGATGTCGCGCGGGTTGCCGACGCGGGGACGGGCCTCCGCGATGGACGAAGCCTCGATCACGTCACGTACGCCGAGGGCCCACAGGTGACGGGTGACGGTGGAGCGGACGCGAGGGTCGGCCACGACGACCATGGCGGTCGGCTTGTTCGGGCGGTAGGCGACCAGGCTCGAAGGCTGCTCAAGGAGAACTGACACCGGGCCTCCTGGGGAGTGGCGGGGACGGAAGCCGGCTGGGGAAAGCCGGAATGATCCGTGTTTGAAGGGTCACTGACCTCTTCGGCAGCAATACGTCGGGACTTTAGAGTTTGATCACGATTTAGTTAGGGGCAATTCGGGCAAATCGGATGCGTGAGCGATCAAGGTGGGCATGGACTGCACATCGAGGTGATCACAGGCGTACGGAAACGGCGAAGTGCCGCGCACCCGGACATCCCGGACACGCGGCACCTTGTCGTCGCGTTGCTCCCTCAGCGGGCCTGCGGACCGCGGCGCTGCGGCAGCGCCACCACCCCGCCGGGCGGCGCCGGTTCGAGCGGCGTCGGCGGCAGCCCCGCCACCTGGCACAGCAGATCGCACCACGCCGACAGGTGCGCCGCGAGATCCGGCACCCCGCCGGGCCCCTCCTCCGGCGTCCACGACGCCCGGATCTCGATCTGCGTCACCGGCTCCCGCGCCGCCAGCCCGCCGAAGTAGTGCGACCCGGCCCGGGTGACCGTCCCGCTCGGCGCGCCGTAGCGCACCCCGCGCGCCTCCAGCGCACCGGTCAGCCAGGACCACGACACCTCGGGCAGCAGCGGATCGGTGCCCATCTCCGGCTCCAGCTCCGCGCGGGCCAGCGTCACCACCCGGAACGTCCCCTGCCAGGTCTCGTCGCCGGCCGGCTGGTGCAGCACCACCAGCCGCCCGTCCGCCAGATCCCGGTCCTCGCCGTCCGGCCCCGCCCCACGTTCGACGACCGCGGCCTCCAGCGCGTAGGCGTACGGTGCGAGCCGCTTCGGCGCGGGGGTCGGGTCGGTCTCGATCTCCGGCCGCAGTCGTGCCGCGCGGAGCGCCTCGACCGCCTGACGGAAGGGGATCGGTGTCTCGTCCGCGCTGTCCGCGAGGTGTTCTTGAGCCGCAGCCATGCCCGGAAGGGTAGGCGGAAGACGGCGCGCATACGGGGAGGACACCCGATGCGCGCGTCGCCCGTTCGGAGGTGCCGAGGGGCGCATGCGAAGATTTGCCGCGTGAGCGCCAACGATGCCCGGACGGGCCAGCAGCAGACCGCGACGTACGACTCGGCCTTCCTCAAGGCGTGCCGGCGCGAGCCGGTGCCGCACACGCCGGTGTGGTTCATGCGGCAGGCCGGGCGCTCGCTCCCCGAGTACCGCAAGGTCCGCGAGGGCATCGCGATGCTGGACTCCTGCACGCGGCCCGAGCTGGTCACCGAGATCACGCTGCAGCCCGTGCGCCGGCACGGCGTGGACGCCGCGATCTACTACAGCGACATCGTGGTGCCCCTGAAGGCCATCGGCGTAGACCTCGACATCAAGCCCGGCGTCGGCCCCGTCGTCGAGAACCCGATCCGCAGCCGGGCCGACCTGGAGCGGCTGCGCCCGCTGGAGCCCGGCGACGTCCCCTACGTCACCGAGGCCATCGGCCTGCTCACCCGCGAGCTGGGCGGCACCCCGCTGATCGGCTTCGCCGGCGCGCCGTTCACCCTCGCCAGCTACCTCGTCGAGGGCGGCCCGTCCCGCAACCACGAGCACACCAAGGCCCTGATGTACGGCGACCCGCAGCTGTGGGCCGACCTGCTGGACCGGCTCGCGGACATCACCGCCGCCTTCCTCAAGGTCCAGATCGAGGCCGGGGCCGGTGCGGTGCAGCTCTTCGACTCCTGGGTCGGCGCGCTCTCCCCGGCCGACTACCGGCGCTCGGTGCTGCCGGCCTCCGCCAAGGTCTTCGACGCGGTCGCCTCCCACGGCGTCCCGCGGATCCACTTCGGCGTCGGCACCGGCGAACTCCTCGGCCTGCTGGGCGAGGCCGGGGCGGACGTGGTCGGCGTCGACTGGCGGATCCCCCTGGACGAGGCGGCCCGCCGGGTCGGCCCCGGCAAGGCGCTCCAGGGCAACCTCGACCCGGCCGTGCTCTTCGCCCCCCGCGAGGCCGTCGAGACCAAGGCCAGCGAGGTGCTCGACGCCGCCGCCGGCCTCCCGGGCCACATCTTCAACCTCGGCCACGGCGTGCTGCCCGACACCGACCCGGACGCGCTGACCCGCCTCGTCGAGTACGTCCACACCCGGACCGCGCGCTGAAGGGGGCGGGAGGCCGGGGCCGGCCCCTCCGGGTCAGGCCCCGGCCTCCCGCACCGCCGCGGTCGCCTTGCGGGCCGCCACCAGGACCGGGTCCCACACCGGTGAGAACGGCGGTGCGTAACCCAGATCCAGGGCGGTCATCTGCTCCACCGTCATCCCCGCGGTGAGCGCCACCGCGGCGATGTCCACCCGCTTCGCGGCGCCCTCCCGGCCGACGATCTGTACCCCCAGCAGCCGCCCGGTGCGCCGCTCGGCGAGCATCTTCACGTGCATCGGGCGGGCCTCGGGGTAGTAGCCGGCGCGGCTGGTCGACTCGATGGTGACGGTCACGAACCGCAGCCCCGCCGCCCGCGCCTGGCGCTCCAGCGGCCCGGTGCGGGCGATCTCCAGATCGCAGACCTTGCTGACGGCCGTGCCGACGACCCCCGGGAAGGTCGCACAGCCACCGGCCACGTTGGACCCGATCACCTGGCCGTGCTTGTTGGCGTGGGTGCCCAGCGCGATGTGCCGGTGCTCGCCGGTGATCAGGTCGCGCACCTCGACGCAGTCCCCGCCCGCCCAGACGTGCTCCTGGCCGGCCACCCGCATCGCCAGGTCGGTGCGCAGGCCGCCGGACGGGCCCAGCGGCAGACCCGCCGCCTCGGCCAGCGCAGTCTCCGGGCGGACGCCCAGCCCGAGCACCACCACGTCCGCCGGGTACTCGGCGTCGTCCGTGACCACCGCGCGGGCCGGGCCGTCCGCCCCCTCCGTCAGCACGGCGGTCACCCGCGCGCCGGTCACCACCTCGATGCCCATCCCGGACATCGCGGTGTGCACCAGCGCCCCCATGTCCGGGTCCAGGGTGGACATCGGCTGCGCGCCCTGCTCCAGCACCGTCACCTCGTAGCCCCGGTGCACCAGCGCCTCGGCCATCTCGACGCCGATGTAACCGGCGCCGATCACCACCGCCCGCCGGACCGGCGCGCCGCGCAGACCGGTCAGCAGCCGCTGCCCGTCCTCCAGCGTCTGCACCCCGTACACGCCCGGCGCGTCGATCCCCGGCAGCGGCGGCCGCAGCGGGCGCGCCCCGGTGGCCACCACCAGCTTGTCGAAGCCGGTCCACTCCTCCCGGCCGCCGTCCGCCAGATCCCGGCTGCGCACCCGGCCCCGGTCCAGGTCGATCTCGGTGACCTCGGTGCGCAGCCGCAGGTCGATGCCGCGGGCCCGGTGCTCGTCCGGGGTCCGGGCGATCAGCGCGTCCGGACCGTCGACCAGGCCGCCCACCCAGTACGGGATGCCGCAGGCCGAGTACGACGTGAAGCGGCCGCGCTCGAAGGCCGTGACGGCCAGCGCGTCCGGGCCCTTCAGCCGCCGGGCCTGTGAGGCGGCGGACATCCCCGCCGCGTCGCCGCCGATGACCACCAGCCGCTCCGGCGCCGCCATCGCCGTCTCCTCTCGTTCGGTGCCGTGTTCCGGTCGGTTCCGTCCGCTCCACCGTGTTCCATGATCGCGGTGCGGGGTGCCGTGGTGCGGGACCGGCGGCGCCCGGCCGGACCGGAAGCGGGCAGCGGGATCAGAAGGGGTAGGCCGCCGGGGTGGCGCGCACCGTCGTCCAGCGGGTCTCGGTGAACGCGTCGAGGTTGGCCTCGCCGCCGAAGCGGGCGCCGGTCCCGGAGTCGGCCAGCCCGCCGAAGGCCGCCACCGGCTCGTCGTTGACGGTCTGGTCGTTGATGTGCAGCAGCCCGGTGGGGATCCGGTCGGCCAGCTCCAGGGCGCGGGCCGCGTCACGGGTGACGACGCCCAGCGCCAGCCCGTAGGGGGACTCGTTGGCCAGCGCCACCGCCTCGTCGAGGGTTCTGAAGGCGCGGACCGGCGCGACCGGCCCGAAGACCTCCTCGCCGTACGCGGGGGAGGCGCCCACCGAGCCCGGACCGCCGGCGTCCGGGCCCGCGTCGGCGAGGACCGTCGGCCGGTAGAACAGCTCCTCATGCGTGCCGCCGGCGGCGATCCGCACGCCTGCCGCGGCGCTCTCCCGCACCAGCGCGTCGATCCGGTCGAGCTGCCCGCGGTCGATGACCGGGCCGAGGTGGACCTGCGCGCGGAACGGGTCCCCGACCGTCAGCGCGTCCGCCTTCGCCGCCAGCCGCGCCACGTACTCGTCGTAGAGCGAGGCGTGCACCAGGTGCCGGCCGGCCGTCATGCACACCTGGCCCTGGTGGAAGAACGACGCCCAGGCGGCGGTGGACATCGCCGCGTCCAGATCGGCGTCCGGCAGCACCAGGAAGGCGCTGTTGCCGCCCAGTTCGAGATGGGCCCGCTTGAGGTGCTGCGCGGCCAGCGCGCCGACGCTGCGGCCGGCCGCGGTCGAGCCGGTGAAGGAGATCATCCGCACCCGCGGGTCCTCGACCAGCGTCCGTCCCACGTCCGCGCCGCCGGGCAGGACGTGCAGCAGCCCCTCCGGCAGACCGGCCTCGGCGAGGACCGCGGCGAGCACGTGCCCGCCGCACACCGCGGTCCGCGGATCGGGCTTGAGCACCACCGCGTTGCCCAGCGCCAAAGCCGGCGCGACCGACCGGACCGCGAGGACCAGCGGGACGTTGAACGGTGCGATCACCCCGACCACACCGGCCGGCACCCGGGTGGTGTACGACAGGCGCGGCGCGCCCGAGGGCAGCACCTGGCCGAGCGGGCGATGGGCGAGCGCGGCGGCCTCGTAGCACTCCTCGGCCGCGGTGCGGATCTCGAACCCGGCCTTGCCGCGGACGCTGCCGGCCTCCCGGACGAGCCACTCGCCGATCTCCTCGGCGTGCCGGTGCACGAGGTCGCCGGCCCGGCGCAGCACCGCGGCCCGCTCCGTGTACGGCCGGCGCGCCCAGTCCCGCTGCGCCGCGGCGGCCGCGATCGCCGCGTCCGCGACGTCGGCGGGTGCGGCCAGGGTCAGCTCCGCCAGCGCCTCGCCGGTCGCCGGTTCCAGCGCCGCGGCGGGGCCGCCGCGCAGGGCGCACCAGTCCTTGGGGTCGAGCAGGGCCATCGGGCCAACCTCCGGGATAGCGGGGACAGTTGATTGGTCAACGAGTGTCCCCCATGTCGCCGCCGCACGCCCGCCGAACGCCCGACGCCGGACCGCCGGTCCGTCCCCGGGCCCGACCCGTCGGAGCGACAGCGCCCTAGCGCTCCAGCACCATCGCCGACCCCTGACCCACGCCGATGCACAGGGCCGCCAGGCCGGTGCCCGAGCCCCGGGCGGCGAGTTGGTGGGCCACCGCGCCGGCGAGCCGGGCACCGGAGGCGCCCAGCGGGTGGCCGATGGCGATGGCGCCGCCGCGCGGATTGACCACCGTGGGGTCGAGTTCCGGCCACTGGGCGACGCAGCCCAGCGCCTGGGCCGCGAACGCCTCGTTCAGCTCGCAGACCGCCAGGTCGCCGAAGCCCCGCCCGGCCCGCGCAAGCGCCCGCCGGACCGCCTCGACCGGGCCCAGCCCGAACAGCTGCGGCTCGACGCCGGTCACCGCGCTCGACCGGACGCGGGCCAGCGGCTCCCGCCCGGTGGCCCGCAGTCCCTCCTCGCTGACCAGCAGCAGTGCGGCGGCGCCGTCGTTGAGCGGCGAGGAGTTGCCGGCGGTGACCGTGCCCCCCTCGGCGCGGAACACCGGCTTCAGCTTGGAGAGCGCCTTCAGCGAGGAGCTCTCCCGGATCGTCTCGTCACGGGCCAGGTCCACCCCCGGCACCGGCACGACCTCGGCGGCGTAGTCGCCCGCCGCCCAGGCCCGGACTGCCTTCTGATGGCTGGCCAGCGCGAACACGTCCTGCTGCTCGCGGGTGATGCCGTGCTTCCCGGCGATCAGCTCGGCGCCCTCGCCCAGCGACACCGTCCACTCCGGCGCCATCCGCGGATTGACCATCCGCCAGCCCAGCGTCGAGGAGAACATCTCCTGATGGCCCGCCGGGAAGGCCCGTTCCGGCTTGCGCAGCACGTACGGCGCCCGGCTCATCGACTCCACGCCGCCGGCCACCGCGATCTCCGCGTCGCCGTGCGCGACCGCCCGCGCCGCCTGGACGACCGCCTCCAGCCCGGACCCGCACAGCCGGTTGACCGTCACCCCGGGCACCGTGACCGGCAGCCCGGCCAGCAGCACCGCCATCCGCGCCACGTTGCGGTTGTCCTCGCCCGCGCCGTTGGCGTCGCCGAAGTACACGTCGTCGATCCGCTCCGGGTCGAGCCGCGGGGTGCGGTCCACCAAGGCGCGCAGCACATGGGCGGCGAGATCGTCGGGGCGCGTCCCGGCCAGTGCGCCGCCGTACTTGCCGACCGGGGTCCGCACCGCGTCGACGATGTAGACGTCCCGTACGGCGTCCCCTGCGTGTGGCTCGGTCATCAGGCTGTGTCCTCGCTGTCTGCGCTGTCTGGGCCGTCCGCGCGTACCGGCTCGGGCCGGCCGGGCGGTACGAAGATCGCCGCCCGCCGCCCCGAGTCTTTGCCCGGCACCGCCCGGTGTCAACGGTGCGGCCGGCCACCTTCACCGGTCGGCGCCGGACGCCCCGGGCGCATCGGGCGCCGACCGGCTGCCGGGGGCCCGGACCGGCCCCGAACGGCCCGGACCGGCTCTGAGAGAGTGGAGGGCATGAGCACAGCGCACAGGGGTACGGGCGGGGCGCCCGGTCATGTCGTGGTCGTCGGCGGCGGGATCGCGGGGCTGGCCGCCGCGCACCGGCTGCTGGCGGGCGGGGCCCGGGTGACCCTGCTGGAGGCGTCGGGGCGGCTCGGCGGCAAGCTGCTGGCCGGCGACGTCGCGGGCGTGCCGGTCGATCTCGGTGCCGAGTCGATGCTGGCCCGGCGGCCGGAGGCGGTGGAGCTGGCGCGGGCCGTGGGCCTGGCCGACCGGCTCCAGCCGCCCGGCACCGCCACCGCCTCGCTGTGGACCCGAGGTGCGCTCCGCCCGATGCCCAAGGGGCACATGATGGGCGTCCCCGGCGACCTGGGGCCGCTGGCCGCCTCCGGGGTGCTCTCCCCGGAGGGCCTGGCGCGCCTCGAACAGGACCGGACGCTGCCGACGACCGAGGCCGGCACCGACGTCGGGGTCGGCGAGTACGTCGCGGCCCGGCTCGGCCGGGAGGTCGTCGACCGGCTCGTCGAGCCGCTGCTCGGCGGGGTCTACGCCGGCGACGCCTACCGCATCTCGATGCGCGCCGCCGTGCCGCAGCTCTTCGACGCGGCCCGCCGCGGCGGTTCGCTGATCGAGGGTGTCCGGGCCGCCCAGGAGCGCGCCGCGGCCGCCGTGCCCGAGGGCCCGGCCGCGACCGGCCCGGCATCGGTCTTCATGGGCATCGCCGGCGGCATCGGCGCCCTGCCCGGCGCGGTCGCGGACGCGGTGCGCCGCTCCGGCGGCGAGATCCTGCTGCGCACACCGGTCGACGCCCTGCACTGGACCGGCGCGGACGGCTGGCACATCCGGGCCGGCGACCACGCGCTCACCGCCGACGCGGTGGTCCTGGCCGCCCCCGCGGCCGCCGCCGCACGACTGCTCCGCCCCGGTTCCCCGGCGGCCGCCGGCGAACTGGCCGCCGTCGAGTACGCCTCGATGGCGCTGGTCACCATGGCCTTCCGGCGAGCCGACCTGGTCACCGTGCCGAGCGGCAGCGGCTTCCTCGTCCCGCCGGTCGACGGCCACCGGATCAAGGCGTCCACCTTCGCCAGCCACAAGTGGAACTGGATCGCCGAGGCCGACCCGGACCTCTTCGTGCTGCGCACCTCCCTGGGCCGCTACGGCGACGAGGCGGACCTGGCCCGCGACGACGCCGAACTGGTCGGGCTCTCCCTGGCCGACCTCGGCGAGGCGGTCGGCCTGGCCGCCCGGCCGGTGGCCACCACCGTCACCCGCTGGGACGGCGGGCTGCCGCAGTACACCGTCGGCCATGTGGACCGGGTGGCCCGTGTCCGGGCCGCGGTCGCCGGCCTGCCGGGCCCGCTGCGGGTCTGCGGCGCGCTCTACGACGGCGTCGGCATCCCGGCGTGCATCGGCTCCGCCGGCCGGGCCGCCGACGAGATCCTCGGGACCCTGGCGGCGGGCGCCGTCGCCGGCGAGTGAGAATGGACGACATGACAGACGCTTCCACCCCCGACTCCGCCAAGATCCCCAACGCCGGCAAGAAGGCCAAGGACCTCAACGAGGTCATCCGCTACACCCTCTGGTCGGTCTTCAGGCTGCGCGACGTCCTGCCCGAGGACCGGTCCGGCTACGCCGACGAGGTCGAGGAGCTGTTCGCCCAGCTCGCCGCCAAGGACGTGGTGGTCCGCGGCACCTACGACCTCTCCGGCCTGCGCGCGGACGCGGACGTGATGATCTGGTGGCACTCGGAGAACTCCGACGACCTCCAGGAGGCGTACAACCGCTTCCGCCGCACCCGCCTGGGCCGCGCGCTGGAGCCGGTCTGGTCGAACATGGCGCTGCACCGCCCCGCCGAGTTCAACAAGTCGCACATCCCGGCCTTCCTGGCCGACGAGCACGCCCGCGACTACGTGAGCGTCTACCCGTTCGTGCGCTCCTACGACTGGTACCTCCTCCCCGACGAGGACCGCCGCCGGATGCTCGCCGACCACGGCAAGATGGCCCGCGGCTTCCCCGACGTCCGCGCCAACACCGTCGCCTCCTTCTCGCTCGGCGACTACGAGTGGATCCTCGCCTTCGAGGCCGACGAGCTGCACCGCATCGTCGACCTGATGCGCCACCTGCGCGGCTCCGAGGCGCGGCGGCACGTCCGCGAGGAGATCCCCTTCTACACCGGCCGCCGCAAGCCGGTCGCCGAGCTGGTCGCCGGCCTGGCCTGACCGGCCGCCGGCCCCCGGCACGCAGGGGCACCGGCCGGCACCCCGCAGCCGTACGGGCCGCCCCCGGAGGGACGGCCCGTACGCGTGCACCGGGGCGGCGGTCCTTGCCCTACGGCCCCTTCACCTTCACCTGCTGCTGCACCAGCGCCTGCCGGCCCCGCTGGATCGGCTGCCCCGGCACCGGCTCGGCGCGCGGGCCGCAGTACGACCGGTGCCCGGGCACCTTCCCGCGCAGCAGATACGCCTCCACATGGGCGTTGACACAGGCGTTGTCGCCCAGCGCGATGCCGTGGGTGCCCGCCGCCCGCTCGGTGACCAGCGACGAACCGGGCAGCCGCCGTTGCAGCTCCAGCGCGCCCGGGTACGGCGTGGCCGCGTCCCGCTCGGCGGCCAGCAGCAGCACCGGCGGCAGCGCGCCGGGCTCGGTGCGGACGTCCAGCGGGCCGCGCGGACCCAGCGCGGAGTCCAGGGCGGTGGCGGCGGCGTGCCGGGAGGCGTCGGCCAGCGCGCCGGTGGCCGGTGCGCCCTTGGCGGCCCGGTGGGCGGTGGTGCGGATCGCCTCCTCGACGCCGGCCGCCGCCGACTGCCGGTGGTTCGGCCAGAACGCACACGGCAGGTTCATCCAGACGTTGTCCCAGGTCTCGAACGGCGCGGTGCGGGCGAGGGAGGTGTTGTCCCGGTCCCAGACGCGCCAGTCGCGCGGCCAGGCCGCGTCGTTGCACTCGACGGCGGTGTAGACGGCGTTGGCGTTCTCCTCGCCCACGGCGTCGGGGGAGGGCAGCGCCTGGGCGAGCAGCTGCTGGGCGTCGCCGTGCAGGTACTTCGACAGCGCGTCGGCGCGCAGCGGCCAGAACGCGTCGTTGTAGCCGGTCTTGAGGAACGCCGCCTGCAGCTGGCCGGGGCCGACCCGGCCGTTGGCCGGTTCCCGCCGCAGCCGGGTGACGGCGGTGTCGTACGCGCGCTGCACGGCCTCCTTGCTGGCCCCCAGGTGGTAGGTGGCGTCGTGCTTGGCGACCCAGTTCAGCCAGTCGTGCCAGCGGCGTTGGAAGGCGACGCTCTGGTCGAGGTTGTTGCGGTACCAGATCTGCTGGGGGGCGGGGTTGACCACGCTGTCGAAGACCATCCGGCGGACGTGGCCGGGGAACAGCGTCGCGTAGACCGCGCCGAAGTACGTCCCGTAGGACGCGCCCATGAACGTCAGCTTCTTCTCGCCGAGCGCCGCCCGCAGCATGTCCAGGTCCCGGGCGTTGTTGACCGAGTTGTAGAACGGCAGGTCGGCGCCGGCCCGTTGGGCGCAGCCGTGGGCGTACGCCTTGGCCTCCGCGACCTTCTTCCGCTTGAAGGACTCGCTGGGGTAGCGCGGGCTGTCCGTGGGGGCCTTGACGAACTCCTTGGGGTTCACGCAGGACAGCGGCGCGCTGTGCCCCACCCCGCGCGGCGCGTAGCCGACGAAGTCGTAGGCGCGGGCGGTCCGGCGCCAGGTGGGCAGCCCGCCGTAGAGCGGGAACTGCAGGCTGGAGGCGCCGGGGCCGCCGGGGTTGAAGACCAGGGCGCCCTGGCGCTCGCCGGGCGCGGTGGCCCGGGACCGGCTGACCGTCAGCCTGATCTTCTTGCCGTTGGGGCGCGCGTAGTCGAGCGGCACGGTGAGGGTGCCGCACTCGATCGACGGCGGGAGGTGTTCCACGGCCGCGCACCGGCCGAAAGTGAGGGGGTGGACGGGGGCGGGCGGCGCCGACGGGTCCCGGACGGCGCCGCCGGCCGGTGCGGTGGCGAGGCCGGTCAGGACCAGCGACCCGAGGGCGCCGTACAACGCAAGTGCTCTCACGAGCCGTCCCTTCGTATGGTGCGTGGTGCGCGGTGCGGGGGCTCCGTGAGGGGCTCGCTGCACTGGGTCGCACGGTGGGCATACAAAAGGGATAGTTGGGCCGATTGGTGGCAAAGTAAAGCACCGTACGGCGGTGTCGGACGCTATGCCCCGGAAGAGTGGAGCGCCTCGCGCAAACCGGGATCGGTGAGCACGGCGGGCCCGAACAGCGCCAGCCCCGTCAGCCCGGCCGGGGACGCGGCCGGGCCCGGCCGCCTCTCCCGTGCGCCGTGCTGCTCCTGGCGCAGTCGCGCCTCGCCGGCGTCGGTGGCCCAGCCGGTGTACGGGTGGGCCTCGGCGCGGGCGACGATCCAGGTGCCGAGGGTGAGGATCAGCGGCAGCGCGAACCACGCCAGCACCAGCCCGTCCACCTCGCCGGGCGGCGCCGCCCAGTACGTCGCGCCGGCGGCCAGCGGCACCACGAGGGCGGCGGCCCGCAACTGGCGGACGGCCGAGCCGACCCCCGTACGGACCGTGCCGGGCGCCGCGAGACCGGCGCGCACCAGCCGGTCGGCCAGCCCGTGGACCGCGTCGGCACCGGACAGGGCCTGCCGTACGGCCGGTATGCGCTGCTGTCCCTCCGGGCCGATGGCGGTGAGCGCGGCGCGCTCGACGGGGTCCTGGCCGACCGGGTCGACGACCGTGGCCCAGCCGGTGTGGGCCAGGTGCAGCCGCCGCTGCTGGGCCATCAGGACGAGCACCACGTCGGCGAGCCGGTGCGGGCCGCCGGAGAGGTACGCCGTCTCGTACAGGGTCAGCCCGGCGGGGGCGGCGTCGGGGGCCGGGCCGGCGTCCGGCGGGGTGCCCTGGGCGCGGTGCAGGGCGTGCCCGGCGACGACCGCCGCGCGGCAGACCCGGACGCAGGAGGCGATCGCCGCGGCCCAGGCGAGCAGGAGGAAAAGGAGCCACATGGCGGAGGTTCTACGGGACGGCGGGCGCCGCCGCCATGAGCTTCATCACGATGCGGACATCTTGCCGGAGCCGGCCGGTGCCGCCCAACTCGCGGCACCGGCCCGCCGCTTCACTCCGCGGACGCGAGCAGAAATGCGAAGGGCGGGCCGTCGGTTCCTGCGTCAGGTGCGGCGCAGGGCGCGGCGCAGGGGTTCGGCGCGCCGGGCGGCGGCCCGTGCCAGGCGCGCCGCGGGGCCCGCGGACGGCGGCCGGGACCCGGCGCGGTCGCGCCACCAGCGCATCAGCCGCTGCCGCGCCACCGGGTCCGCGGGGCGCTCCCGGGCCAGCAGGAACGCCGCGAAGTCCAGGGCGTCCTGGCGGTAGCCGCCGCCCATGGGGCGGTTCCGGGCGTAGTCGAGGAAGGCCGGCCGGTAGCCGTCGCCGAGGATCTCCGGGAGTTCGGGTGCGACCTTGGCGACCACCGAGGCCCGCTTGGCGGCCAGTGCCCGGCTCTGCACCCGCAGCCGGGCGCGGTCGAAGCCCTCCGGGGCGGGCGTCCCGGCCACCAGCGCCGACAGCAGCGCCGCCTGCGCCAGCGCCAGCCGTTCCCGGGCCGGACCGGTGTCCGGCGTCTCAGACCGCCGCGCCATGGCGCACCCCCTCCACCACCGTGCGGATCGCGTCGAGTTCGCCGGCCAGCGCCGCGCCCTCGGGGAAGTCGTCGTCGCGCTCCAGCAGCACACCGGGCGGATCGACCCGGGCGCACAGCTCCGCGAGGACGTCCAGGACCGGCCGGGTCACCGGGTGCGCGTGGCTGTCGTGCCACACCCCGTCCCGCTCGACACCGCCGGCGACATGGACGTAGGCGATCGCCTCCACCGGCAGCTCGTCGAGCGCCGCGGCCGGGTCCTCGCCGCGGTTGACGTGGTTGGTGTGGAGGTTGGCGACGTCGATCAGCAGTCGGACCCCGGTGCGCTCGACCAGCTCCGACAGGAAGCGCCCCTCGGTCATCTCCTCGCCGGGCCAGGAGAACAGCGCGGCGATGTTCTCCAGGGCCAGCGGCACCGGGAGCGCGTCCTGGGCGATCCGGACGTTCTCGCACAGCACGTCGAGCGCGTCCCGGGTGCGCGGCACGGGCAGCAGGTGCCCGGCCTCCATCACCGGCGACGCGGTCAGCGGGCCGCCCGCGCGGACGAACGCGAGGTGCTCGGTGGCCAGCGGGGCGTCCAGCGCAGTGGCCCGCTCGGCGAGCGCCGCCAGCCGACCGGCGTCCGGCCGGTCCGCGCCACCGAGCCCCAGCGAGACGCCGTGCGGCACCACCGTCGTGCCGTGCTCCCGCAACTCCCGCAGGGCGTCCGGGAGATGGTCCGGGCAGACGTTCTCGGCCACCACCTCCACCCAGTCCACCCCGGGCAGCGCGGCGATCTCGTCGGCGATCTCCGGCCGCCAGCCGATGCCCGTCCCCAAATACCGCATGGTCCCCCCTGTCGCTCCCCTCGGTCGGGGTACTTCTCACCCCGCGTGGCCCGGCCAATCGTGCCACCGCGCGGTTCAGAGGTTGATTTGAGCTTCGAACGACGCCGGCCGCGCGGGCCGCGTCCCCGGTGTGACGTGCACCGGCCGCCGCCTCCGGCCGGGTCTCAGCGGGCCACCTCGAACCCGACCGCCGCGCCCGGCGCCACCAGCACCCCGCCGGTGGCCTGGGCCAGCCGCCGCACCCGCGGACGCTGCAGGGGCCCGGTCGTCAGCCGGCCGAGGGCAGCGTGGAGCCGCGCAGCGCCGGATGGTCGGCGACCACCGTGCACGAACCGCTGGGGATCTCCGTGAAGCCGGCATCGCGCACCACGGGAAGCCCGCCGGTGGTCAGCGCCGCCCACGCCGCCGGCTTCGCCGTCCGCACCGCCAGCGGGAAGCCCGCCGCGCGCCAGGACTCCCGCTCCGCCGCGGCCAGCCCCCACCACGCCAGCTGCGCGCCGTGCCCGGCCTGCGCCATCGCCTTGCCCGCCGACATCTCCAGCGCCGGGCTGAGCCACAGCACCGGCACGTCGTCCGCCGGCTCCGCGGGGGCGCCGGGATCGTCCAGCTCGGTGCCGGAGACCTGGAGCCGCGCCAGGTCCTTCGGCCAGCCGTCCAGCGGCACCGGCGGGAAGACCCGGACCTCGGCCTCGCGGCCGGTGACCGTGATGCCGGGGAGCGCCGCGGCCCGCCGCCACTCCGCGCCGCGCGCCCGCCGCACCACCTTGCGTATCCGGGAGTCCTGCCAGGCGTGCACCACCGGGGCCCACTCGCCCGCGCCGACCGCCCGCTCGTCGGAGAGCAGCACCAGCACCGCCCGCGCCGCCGTCTCCAGCGCGTCGGTGCGCGCCGGCGGGGCGTCCCGCTCCAGGCGCACCACCAGCGGCAGTACGTACTCCGGTGCCGGCTCCGCCTGCTCCGCGGCCTGCTCCGCGGTCTCCTCGCGGGCGGCGGGCGGGCGCTCGCGGTCGTCGGTCCGGGTGGGGCGGCTGTGCTCGCCGGCCGGGCCGGCGGTCTCGGTACTGGTCACCCGATCAGTCTGCCAGCCGCCACCGACATCGCCCGGCGCGTGCCCGCGGTCGTCGCACGCGCTCCCGCCAACCCGGCCCGCCCCGGGCCGCGTTACTGTCGGCCCCGGCAGGGAAGCGGAGCAGCGGGGGAGGTGCCGCCCATGCCGGGGCGGAGTGCGCAGCGGATGCGGTTGGACGGGGTCGGGCGGCGCTACGGGCTGCGCGGCCCGTGGGTGCTGCGCGAGGTGCGGCTCGACGTGCCGGCGGGCGGGCTGCTGCGCGTCGAGGGGACCAACGGCACCGGGAAGTCCACCCTGCTGCGGCTGCTCGCCGGCATCGACCGGCCCACCACCGGCCGGATCACCGGCCGTCCGCGCACCGCCTACGTGCCCGAACGGTTCCCGGCCGCCCTGCCGTTCACCGCCGCCGGCTACCTCACCCACCTCGGCCGTGTGCACGGCCTGCGGACCCCGGAGGCCGCCGGCCGGGCCGCCGAGTGGCTGGCCCGCTTCGGCGCCTCCGGTCACGCCCGCACCCCGCTGGCCGAACTCTCCAAGGGGACCAGCCAGAAGGTCGCGGTCGCCCAGGCGCTGCTCGCCGAGCCCGAACTCCTCGTCCTGGACGAGGCGTGGACCGGTCTGGACCCGGCCGCCCGCGAGGTCCTCGACCGCGTGGTCGGCGAGCGGGTCGCCGCCGGCGGCACCGTCGTCTTCGTCGACCACGACCCGCGCCGGCTCGCCGGGGCCGCGGACGCCCGCTACCGCGTCGCCGACGGCCGGCTGCTGCCCCAGGAGTCCGCGGAGGCCGCCGACCCCGTGGACGGGGCCGTGCCCGACCCGGGGCCGTGGACCGTCGTCGAGGCGGCGGGCCCGCCGGGCGGCCCGCCGCCGCCCGGTCTCCCCGGGGCACCGCACCTCGCCCCCGGCCCCGACGACACGCTCCGGCTGACCGTCCCGGCCGCCCACTCCGACGCCCTGCTCCGCGCCCTGCTCACCGCGCACCCGCCCTGGCACATCCGCACGGTCGCCGCCGCCGAGCCGCCCGACCCCGGAACACCGGCCCCCGGCACGCCCGCCCCCGGAGGAACGCCCCGCCCATGACCGCCTCCCTGACCGCCCTGGTCCGCTACCAGGCGGCGCTGCTCGCCGGTTCGTACCGCTGGCTGCCGCCGCTCCTCGTCCACGCGGCGTTCCTCGCCGTCGGCGTCCAGACGGGCGGCCCGATCCTGGACGCGTACGGCTACGCCGCCGGTGGGCTGCTGCCGGTCACCGTCTGGCTGGCCCGGATCTGCGTCACCAACGAGCCGCCCGCCGCCCGCAGTTGCACCGCGGCCGCCGCCGGACCCGGCCGGGCGCACCTCGCCGCGCTGCTGACCGCGGCCGGTGCCGGGCTGCTGCTCGCCCTGGCCGGGACCGCCTTCGTCGCGCTGCTCTCCGACCCGCACTCGACCGACCACCGGGTCGAGGTCCCGGTGCTGCCCGCGACCGCCGCCGGGCTGCTGACCCAGCTGGTCTGCCTGCTGCTGGGCGTCGCGATCGGCGCACTGTGCTCCTGGCCGGTGCTGCGCCGCCCCGGTTGGGGCGTACCGGCCGGGCTGGTCGCCGCGCTGCTGGTCCTCGTCGTGGGGGCGTCGCCCGCCAACGCCGCACTGACCGGCATGATCACCGGCTCCGAGCACGGCACCGTCACCGTGCCCTGGCTGCCGTTCGCCGCCGCGGGGCTGCTGGCCTCCGGGGCGACGGCCCTGGCCTGCGCGCTCACCGGGCGCCGGGGCTGACCGCCGCACCGGCCGCGGCGTACGCTCGCCCCATGCCGTCCACCGACCCGTACTGCGCGCCCGAGCCGCCCGCCGCTCCCGACCCGGGTCCGGCCGCCGCCCCCGATGCGGGCGAGCCCCGCGCCGGCTGCGTCGAGTGCGGCCGCCCGACGGAGTACCCGGCCGCCCGCCCGGGGATCGTCCGCTGTCCGGTCTGCGAGTGGCAGGAGGCCCAGCGGACGGCCTGCTCGGGGTGACCCGGCCGCCACGAGGGGGCGACGGGCCCTAGACCACCAGGGTCTTGGCGTCCCGGGCCAGCGCGGTGAGCCGGGAGATCGCCCGGAAGTACTTCTTCCGGTAGCCGCCGCGCAGCATCTCGTCGCTGAACAGCTCGTCGAAGGGCTTGCCGGAGGCCAGTACCGGCACCTCGCGGTCGTAGAGCCGGTCGGCGAGCACCACCAGGCGCAGCGCGGTGGACTGGTCCGGCACCGCCTGGACGTCGGTGAGGCAGACCGCCGAGATGCCGTCGCACATCGCGCCGTACCGGCTGGGGTGCACGGTCGACAGGTGCCCCAGCAGGGACGGGAAGTCGTCGAGCGAGGCACCGGGCGTGCGGTGTGCCGCGCGGGTCACGGTCTCCTCGTCGTAGGGGGCGGGCGCCTCGGGCAGGCCGCGGTGGCGGTAGTCCTCGCCGTCGATCCGCAGGGGGCGGAAGTGGGCGCTCAGGCCCTGGATCTCGCGCAGGAAGTCGGCGGCCGCGAACCGGCCCTCGCCGAGCTTGCCGGGCAGCGTGTTGGAGGTGGCGGCCAGCGCGACGCCCGCCTCCACCAGCTTGCCCAGCAGGGTGGAGACCAGCACCGTGTCGCCGGGGTCGTCCAGCTCGAACTCGTCGATGCACAGCAGCCGGTGGCCGCTGAGCGTGCGCACGGTCTGCTGGAAGCCGAGCGCGCCGACCAGGTTGGTCAGCTCGACGAAGGTGCCGAACGCCTTGAGCTCGGGCACGGCCGGGGTGGCGTGCCAGAGGGAGGCCAGCAGGTGGGTCTTGCCGACGCCGTAGCCGCCGTCCAGATAGACCCCGCGCGGCCCCTTGGGCGCGGCGGCCTTCTTCGGTCCCCGGGAGAACCAGCGGCGCTTCCCGCCGGCCGCGTCGGCCCCGCCGTCGATGCCCGCGGCGAACGTCCGCAGGACCTGCACCGCCTCGGCCTGGCTGGGCTGGTTCGGGTCCGGGAGATAGGTGTCGAAGCGGGCGCCCTGGAAGCGCGGCGGCGGCACCATCTCGGCGACCAGTCGCTCGGCCGGGACGTGCGGTGCGCGGGAGGTGAGCGCGGTGGGCGCCATGGTGCCGTCCCCGTCGGCCGGGGGCCCGGCTATCGGGGAGGGCGCGGAGGAGGACGAGGGCTGGGAAGGTGACACAGCTGTCCAGCCTAGTCGCTGCGCGGTACCACCCGACCCGCTGAGCGAGGCATGTCACACTGCGCCCATGCGACGCCTGTTCCCCCTTCCCGCCCCGACCACCCCGTCCCCGGAAACCGTCCCGGATGCCGGTTCCGGCGGCGCCACCGACCGCGAGTGGACGCTGGACGAGCTGGCCGCGGCCTACGCCTACCCGGCGGCGGACGACCCGGCGCGCGCCGGCCGGCCCGGCTGGCTGCGCGCCAACATGGTGTCCTCCCTGGACGGCGCGGCGCACCACGAGGGCCGTTCGCAGCCGCTCTCCGGGGACGCCGACATGCGGATCTTCGGGGTGCTGCGGGCGCTCGCGGACGCGGTCGTGGTGGGCGCGGAGACGGTCCGGCGGGAGGGCTACCGGCCGGCCCGCGCACGGGCCGCGTTCGCCGAGCGGCGGGCCGCCGCCGGACAGGCCCCGGCCCCCGCCATCGCCGTGGTCACCGCGGGCCTGGACCTGGACTTCTCCCTGCCGCTGTTCACCGAGCCGCTGGTGCCCACCGTGGTGCTGACCGGCACCGGCGCCCCCGAGGAACGGGTGGCCGCGGCCCGCGCGGCCGGCGTCGAGGTGCTCTTCGCCGGCGAGGGGCTCGGCGTCGACCCGGCGCGCGTCCCGGGGGCGCTGGCCGGGCGGGGCCACACCCGGTTGCTCTCCGAGGGCGGGCCGCGCCTGCTGGGGCAGTTCGCGGCGGCCGGGGTACTGGACGAGATGTGCCTCTCGCTCGCCCCTGTGGTGGCGGTGGGCGGCGCGCAGCGGATCATGGAGGGGCCCGAGGTGGCCGTTCCGGAGCGGTTCGCGCTGGTGTCCGTACTGGAGGACGCCGGGTTTCTGTTCACCCGTTACCGCCGGTTCTGAGCATGCCGCCGGTGCTCAAAAGAGCGTGCGGAATTGCCTGTTCCGCTTAGCTTCCGTTGGGCACACTAAAAGCCGACAGGTCCCGTGTGGCGACGGGGCAGGATGGTTTCTGTGGGCACCGTGACAGCGGTGCCGGAAGAGAAGAAGGGCGTCCGTCGTGTTCACGAGCGTATTGATGATCGAGAAGCCTCTGACGCCCGCCGACGTGGAGTTCGTCACCACCCTGCACGGGGACGATCCGGTGTCCTTCGTGGTCCTCATGCAGCCGCGCGGCAAACAGGACGTCCTGCTGCGGGCCATCGACGACGTCGCGCTCGGGGAGTTCGAGGACGCCGTGCGGGAGGGCGAGGAGCCGGGCGGGACGAACGCCGTGCTCCCCGCCGAGCAGGGGCTCTCGCACACCCTGCAGGCCCTGCGGGCCGCCGGCGCCGAGGCGGTCGGGCAGGTGGTCGAGGACCATCCGCTGGACCTGCTGAAGTCGGTCGTGGACGAGACTGGCGCGGACGAGGTGATCGTGCTGACCACCCCGCACTTCGTCGAGGAGTTCTTCCACCGCGACTGGGCCTCCCGGGCCCGCCACAAGGTCGGCGTCCCGGTCCTCAAGCTGTTCTCGCACGCCGCCGACGACCAGCCGCAGCAGTCCGGCAGCGCCTGACCCGGCCTCGCCGGCCCCGCCGGTCCCGCGCCGGCCCGCCACCCGAACGGGCCAGTTCCGGCCCGCCGCCGTCCCGGATCGGTGCGTTCCTGGTCAGAAAGCGGCCCGTGGCGGGCCGTATCCGACAGCCGAGGACCGGCGAGCGAGGAAAGGGGCCGTCATGGCGGAGCAGCGGGAACGGGAACCGGGCGACGAACGGGAGCGCGGCCGCGACAAGGGCCGGCCCCGGGACGAGGAGCGCGGCAGGGAGACGACGGAGGAGGCCGCCCCGGAGTCCGGGAAGCGGGGGCGCCGGTCGAGCGGTTCCGACAAGGGGAAGACGGACGGCCCGTCCGGCCTGTTCCCCACCTTCTCGCACCGCGACGACTAGGGCCGGTCCCCCGCAGGTGTACGGGACGGCCGGTGTCCCGACCGTCCCGCACCGGCTCACACGCCGGCACCCGCCCCCGAGGTCAGCCGGCCGTCCATGACCTCCGCCACCGCGTCCACCGCGTCCAGGTGGGAGCGGTCGTGGGTGACCAGCACCGTCGCGGTGCCGCGCTCGTGGGTGAGCGAGGTCAGCAGGGCGAGGACCGCGGCGCCCCGCTCCTGGTCCAGCGCGCTGGTCGGCTCGTCGACCAGCAGCACCGCGGGCTCGTTCATCAGCGCCCGGGCGATGTTGACCCGCTGCCGCTGGCCGCCCGAGAGCTGGTGCGGCCGCCGGTCCGCCTGCTCCGCCAGGCCCACCGCCGCCAGCAGCTCCCGCGCCCGGGCCCGCGCCGTACGGGGCGGGCGGCCGTCCAGATGGGCCATCACCTGGAGCTGCTCGGCCGCCGTCAGCGCCGGCAGCAGGTTCGGCTGCTGGAAGACCGTCCCGATGGTGGTCCGGCGCAGCGCCGTCAGCTCGGCGCGGCTCAGGCCCGCGGTGTCCCGGCCGGCGACCACCACCCGGCCCCGGTCCGGCCGGATCAGCGTCGCGGCGACCGCCAGCAGGCTGGACTTGCCGGACCCGGACGGTCCGACGACCGCCGTCAGGCTGCCCGCCGGCACGGTCAGCGAGACCGCGTCCAGCGCGGTCAGCCGGGTGTCGCCGTCGGGGTAGGTGAGGGTGACATCGGTCAGTTCGAGGCTCATCGGGCACTTCCCAGGGCGGTCAGCGGGTCGACGGAGGTGATGCGGCGGATGGACAGCGCGGCGCCCACGGCACCCAGCGCGATCATGACCAGGGCCGGGACGAGCACGGTGGACGGGTCGAGGACGAAGGGCACGGTCCCGCCCACGGCGGCGCCCACCCCTGCCGCCACCGCTGTCCCCAGGGCGGTGCCGGCCACCAGCAGGACGACGGCCTGGCCGAGGGCGTCCCGCAACAGATAGCGGGTCGAGGCGCCGAGCGCCTTGAGGACCGCGACGTCGCCGCTGCGCTGGATCGTCCAGACCGTGAAGAACGCCCCGATGACCAGCGCGGAGATCGCGAACAGGAAGCCGCGCATCAGCTGCAGCGAGCCGTTCTCGGCGCTGTAGGAACCGATCGCCGCCAGGGCGTCCGCGGCGGCCACCGTACGGGTGCCCAGCCGCCGGTCCGCGGCGGCCAGACCGTCCGTCCCGGTGGTGGACAGGGCGAGCACCGTCGCGCCCCCGGAGTCCCCGCCGCCGGACAGCCGGTGCCAGTCGTCCAGGGAGGTCCACACCACCGGGGTGTGGCTGTACATCGCGGCCCCGGACACCGCCGTCACGGCGAGCTTCCGGCCGCCCAGCGCGACCCGGTCGCCGGTCCGCGCCCCGAGCTTGTCGGCGGCCTTCTCCGACAGCACCACCGTGCCGTCGGCGGCCGGGCCCGCGGACGGCGCCAGGTGCGACCCGGGCCGCACCCCGAACACCGACACCGCCGCCGATCTCCCGTCGGCCCCCTCGGCCTTGGTGGTGGCGATCCCCAGCGGGTCCGCGTCGCGCACACCGGGCACCCGGGCCCACTCCCGCACCGTCCGCTCCGGCAGCCGGGAGTCGGTGAACGACGGCTTGCCGTCCCCGGCGGGGGCGGCGAAGACCAGGCGGTCGGCGGGGAGCGCGGTGATCGCCGAGGTGTTCTCCCGGCCCAGCCCCGCCGTCAGGCCGGACAGCAGCCCCACCAGCACCGTGATCAATGTGACGACGGTCCCCATCAGGGCGAACCGGCCCTTGGCGAATCTCAGGTCTCTCCAGGCGACGAACACCGGCGCGGCCATCCTCGGAACGGTGCCGGGCCCGCTGCCCGGCGGCTGACCCCCACCGTCGCCCGCCGGAGGGGCGCCGGGCATCGCGCCCAGGTGTGGTTCCCCGCGGCCGAAAGATGCGGTCCGGCCTCCACCTTTGGACGCCCGCGCTCCACCTTTCGATTGATGCCGGCCCCGGTACCGGCCCGTAGCCTGGAGAGGCCGTGACCGAAGAAGCCAGGACCGACCACTCCCTCACCCCCGTCCTGCGCGCGCTCCGCCTGTGCCTCCATCTGATGGTGGCCGCGCTGCTCGCGCTCGCCGCCGTACGCGCGCTGGCCGACGGCGCGCCCGCCGCGCCCGCCGTCCTCGCCACCGCCGTGGTCCTGCTGGCCCTCTACGTCCTCGGGCCCTTCCTGCCCCGGGTGCGCAGCTCCGCCGGCGCCGCCGCGCTCTGGCTCGCCGCGGTGGCCGCCGTCTGGCTGGTGCTGCTGGCGCTCACCCCGGACGGCGTCTGGCTGGCCTTCCCGCTCTTCTTCGTCCAGCTGCACCTGCTGCCGCTGCGCGCGGCGCTGCCCGCCGTCGCGGCCAGCACGGCGCTCGCCGTCGCCGGCTTCGCCTGGCACACCGGCGCCGTCACGGTCGGCACGGTCATCGGCCCCGTCCTGGGCGCCGCGGTCGCGGTCGCCGTCGTCCTCGGCTACCAGGCCCTCTACCGGGAGAGCGAGCAGCGCCGCCGCCTCATCGAGGAGCTCACCGCGGCCCGCAGCGAACTGGCCGCTGCGGAACGGGCAGCCGGCGTCCTCGCCGAACGGGAGCGGCTGGCCCGCGAGATCCACGACACCCTCGCCCAGGGCCTCTCCAGCATCCAGCTGCTGCTGCGGGCCGCGGAGCGGGCCGTACCGGGGCGGCCGGAGACGGCCCTGGAACACATCCGGCAGGCCCGCACCGCCGCCGTCGACAACCTCGCCGAGGCGCGCCGCTTCGTCCGGGCGCTGAGCCCGCCCGACCTGGAGGCCGGCTCGCTGCCGGCCGCCCTGGAGCGGCTGTGCGCCGCCACCGCCCGCACCTCCGGGCTGGCCGTGCACTGCCAGGTCTCCGGCGCCCCCGCCCCGCTGCCCACCCCGCACGAGGTCGCCCTGCTGCGCATCGCCCAGTCCGCGCTCGCCAACACCGTCCAGCACGCCGCCGCCCGCCGCGTCGAGCTGACCCTGAGCTACATGGACACCGAGGTCGCCCTGGACGTCGTCGACGACGGCGCCGGGTTCGTGCCCGCCGCCGTCCCGCCGCCCGGTTCCGCGGCGGCCGGCGACTCCGGCTTCGGGCTGGCCGCGATGCGGGCCCGGGCCCGCGCCCTCCAGGGCACCCTCGCCGTCGAGTCCGCCCCCGGGGAGGGCACCGCGCTCGCCGTCACCCTGCCCCTCCCCGAGGACCCGTCCGCCGTTCCCGACGAGCCCGACGAAGGGGCCGCCCCGTGACTGCGTCTGCCGCGTCTGCCGCTTCTGCCGCGCCGGTCCGCCTGCTGCTCGCCGACGACCACCCCGTCGTACGGGCCGGGCTGCGCGCCGTCCTGGAGACCGAGCCGGACTTCGAGATCGCCGCCGACGTCCCCAGCGCCGAGGAGGCCGTGGAGCTGGCCGGGCGGCTCGGCGTCGACGTGGTCCTCATGGACCTCCAGTTCGGCGGACGGATGTTGGGCTCGCAGGCCACCGCCGAGATCACCGCCCGCCCCGGTGCGCCCCGCGTGCTGATCCTGACCACCTACGACAGCGACGCCGACATCCTCGCCGCCATCGAGGCCGGCGCCACCGGCTACCTCCTCAAGGACTCCCCTCCGGAGGAGCTGGCCGCCGCGGTGCGGGCCGCCGCGGCCGGGAAGTCCGCGCTCGCCCCCACCGTCGCGCTGCGTCTGATGGACCGGATGCGGACGCCCGCCACCGCGCTCTCCCGCCGCGAGACCGAGGTCCTCCAGCTCGTCGCCGACGGCCTCTCCAACGCGGCGATCAGCAAGCGGCTCTTCCTCAGCCAGGCGACCGTGAAGTCCCACCTTGTCCACATTTACTCAAAGTTGGGTGTCGAATCCCGTACCGCCGCGGTCGCCGCCGCCACCGCGCAGGGCCTGATCCGCCGCTGAGCGGCCCGCCGGGCGCCGGGACGGGCACCCGCGCGGGGCAGCGGACCGCCGCTGTCGGTGCCGGGTGCGAGAATCGTCGGCAGCAGGCCCCACGCGCGGCCGGCACGACCCGTACGACCAGCACGCCCGCTCGACGATCAGGGAGACCCATCCATGGCACCCGCCATCCCAGCCTCGATGGAACGGCCGCACTTCATCGGCATCGGCGGCGCCGGCATGTCGGGCATCGCCAAGATCCTCGCGCAGCGCGGCGCCGAGGTGGCGGGCAGCGACGCCAAGGACTCCGCGACGGCCGGGGCCCTGCGCGAGCTCGGCGCCACCGTCCACATCGGGCACGCCGCCGAGCACCTGGCCGCCGGCGCCACCTGCGTCGTGGTCTCCTCCGCGATCCGCCCGGACAACCCCGAGCTGGCCGCCGCGCAGCAGCGCGGCATCCCCGTCGTCCACCGCTCCGACGCCCTCGCCGCGCTCATGGACGGCCTGCGCCCGATCGCCGTCGCCGGCACCCACGGCAAGACCACCACCACGTCGATGCTCGCCGTCTCCCTCGGCGCCCTCGGCCTCAAGCCGTCGTACGCCATCGGCGGCGACCTCGACGCCCCCGGTTCCAACGCCGAGCACGGCACCGGCCGGATCTTCGTCGCCGAGGCCGACGAGAGCGACCGCAGCTTCCACAAGTACGCCCCCGAGGTCGCCATCGTCCTCAACGTCGAGCTGGACCACCACGCCAACTACGCCTCGATGGACGAGATCTACGCCTCGTTCGAGACCTTCGCCGACCGCATCCGCCCCGGCGGCACCCTGGTCGTCTCCGCCGACCACCCCGGCGCCCGCGAGCTGACCGCCCGCCTTGCCGGCCGCGACGACATCGAGATCGTCACCTACGGCGAGGCCAAGGACGCCGACGTCCGCATCCTCCAGATCACTCCGCACGGCCTGGCCAGCGACGTCACCGTCACCCTCACCAGCGGCAAGATCCTCACCTTCACCGTCTCCGTCCCCGGCCGGCACTACGCGAGCAACGCCGTCGCCGCCCTGGCCGCCGGCGTCGCCCTGGACCTCCCGCCGCACCAGCTCGCCGACGCCCTCGGCAAGTACACCGGCGTCAAGCGCCGCCTCCAGCTCAAGGGCGAGGCAGCCGGCGTCCAGGTCATCGACTCCTACGCCCACCACCCGACGGAGATGACCGCCGACCTGGAGGCCATCCGCAGCGCCACCGAGGAGACCGGCGGCCGGATCCTCGTGGTCTTCCAGCCGCACCTCTACTCCCGCACCCAGGAGCTGGGCACCGAGATGGGCCAGGCGCTGGCCCTCGCCGACGCCTCCGTCGTCCTGGACATCTACCCGGCCCGCGAGGACCCGATCCCCGGCGTCACCAGCGCCCTGATCACCGACGCCGCCCGCGCCGCCGGCGCCCGCGTCACCCCCGAGACCGACAAGAACGCGATCCCGGACCTCGTCGCCGGAATGGCGCGGCCCGGTGACCTTGTTCTCACCATGGGCGCGGGCGATGTGACCGACCTCGGCCCCGCCATCCTGTCCCGCCTGGGCGCATGAGCTGAGGAGGCCCCTCGATGACGTACGAGATCGACAAGCCCGACGAGCAGTGGCGCGCCGAGCTGACCCCGGCTGAATACCACGTCCTGCGCCAGGGCGGCACCGAGCCCGCCTTCGTCGGCGAGTACACCGACAGCAGGACCACCGGCGTCTACTCCTGCCGCGCCTGCGGCGCCGAGCTGTTCCGCTCCGACACCAAGTTCGAGAGCCACTGCGGCTGGCCGTCGTTCTACGACCCCAAGGACACCGCCGCCGTCGAGCTGCTGGAGGACCGCAGCCACGGCATGGTCCGCACCGAGGTCCGCTGCGCCCGATGTGGCTCCCACCTCGGCCATGTCTTCGAGGGCGAGGGCTATCCGACGCCGACCGATCAGCGGTACTGCATCAACTCGATCTCCTTGCGGTTGACGCCCGACGAGGGGTGAGCATGCCGATGCCCGCGCCCTGGTGACAGGGTGCGGGCATCGGGTTCTCACGGCGGTGGAGACGTCCACCGCGGGGCCCTTCGGGCCGGTGCGTTACAGGTGGGCGACGTTGTTGCACCCCATCGACGTGCCGATCCGGACGTGCTGGTCGCCCCGCCGGTCGTGCCACCGGTGCAGCGGCAGCCAGCCGTTCGCGACGCCGACCTCGCCGAACACGTCGACGTTCTTGTCGAACGTCCCGCACGCGGAGCTCTGCCGGACGACGAGGACATGGCCGCCCTCGTGGCGCCCGCGGTTGCTCTGCTGCCGGGGCGCGGTGCGGGGGCTCGCCTGCTGCTGGGGCTGGGGGGCGCTCGGGGCGGCCTGCTGCTGCGGCTGGGCAGGAGCGGGGGCGGGAGCCGCCTGCTGCTGCGGCTGGCCGTTGATGACGGTCGTCTGCTGCCGCATCACGGTGCTGCGGCTCGGCCGGTGCCGGACGATGATGGTGCGGCTCGGCTGCTGCCGCACGATGATGTAGCGGGTCGGCTGCTGGACGACGATGCGGCTGCCGCTCGCCTGGTGGCGGACGGTGCCGCGGGTGGTCTGGTGCCGGATGGTCTCGTGGCTCGCCTGCTGCCGGTGGGTGGTCTGGTGGCCCGGCTTGGGGTGGCCGGAGTGGCCGCCCGCGTCGACGCCGGCGTAGGAGGTACCGGCGCCGAGGAGTCCGACGCTGCCGAGAACGGCTACGACGACGGCAGCCTTGCGAAGCTTGCGCATGTCTTCTCCGAAAATTGACCGGATGCGATCGGATTCGATCAGTAATTGATCGACTTCATACGGTTAGTGGAGGTTAATGGAAAAGACGATGCCGCCGCCCAGGGACGCGCCGAGTCGTCGCGGCGGTCCCTGGCCGCGGCGGCCGGCGCCGCCTGCGACGGCGGGCCGGCCGCTGAACCCCGCTCGGCGGGGCACCGGGGGAGCGCGGGGGCACCAGGAGGGTTCCGTCGGCCGCCGGGGAGTGCCCCGCGCGCCAAGGCGGCCGATGCGGGCCGGTCAGGCCGTGCCCGGCACCGTCACCGCCGTCATCACCAGCCCCGCCCCGATCAGCCACCGGCCGTGGAACGTGTCGAGGCGGCGGCCGTCCACCACCGGGCCCGGCACCAGCAGCCGGGCGGTGAAGGTGGCGTCGGTCGGGTCGAGGGTGAGGCGGGCCTCCTCGAATCCCAGCCAGCGGCCGGTGAGCGGATACCACGCCTTGTAGACGCTCTCCTTGGCGCTGAAGATCAGCCGCGCCCAGTGGATCTCCGGCTGGTGCGCGGTGAGTTGGGAGATCTGGGCGCGCTCCTCGGGGAGCGTCACCAGGTCGACGACCCCGGAGTCCTCGATGGGGGCGTGCGGCTCGGCGTCCACGCCCAGGGAGCGGACGTCTCTGGCCCGGGCCACCGCGGCGCCGCGGTAGCCGGTGCAGTGCGTCATCGCGCCGACGATCCCGTCCGGCCAGCGCGGGGCGCGGCCGGGACCGGGCAGCACCGGCGCCGGGTCGATGCCGAACGCCCCCAGGGCCCGGCGGGCGCAGTTGCGCACCGTCCCGAACTCCCGCTGTCGGTTGGGCACCGCGTTGGCGACCAGCTCGAACTCCTCGGGATACATCTCCGAGACGGGGTCGTCGGCGAACGACTCGGCGCTGGATATCGGCGCGGGCAGCAGCTTCTCGATCATGCGGGCACTCCGGTGGTCGCCAGGGGCAGGATCTGGACCGGGCGGCCGGGGGAGCCGGAGCGGCGCCGCCATTCGCGAGGGTAGCCGAGCGACACCTCCTGGTGGGGCACTCCGTCGCAGACCAGCAACCGCGGGATGTGCAGATGGCCGTAGACGACCGTGGCGGCGCGGAACCGGCGGGGCCAGTCGGCGGTGGCCTCCGTCCCGCACCACAGGGCGAACTCCGGGTACCACAGCGGCCTGGTGGGCTCGCGGACCAGCGGCCAGTGGTTGATCAGGACGGTCGGCAGGTCCTCCGGGAGCGCCGCCAGCCGGGCCTCGGTCTCCGCGACCCGGGCCCGGCACCACGCCTCGCGGGACGGATGGGGGTCGGGGTGCAGGAAGTACTCGTCGGTGCAGACGATCCCGGCCTTCTCGGCGATCTTCAGGGCCTCCTCCTTGGAGGCAGCGCCGGGCATCCGGAAGGAGTAGTCGTAGAGCAGGAAGAGTGGCGCGACGACGACCGGGCCGCCGGTGCCCTCCCAGACGGGATAGGGGTCCTCGGGCGTCACCACCCCCAACTCCCGGCATATCTCCACCAGATGCTCGTAGCGGGCCACCCCGCGCAGCTGCACCGGGTCCTTGGCGGGGGTCCACAGCTCGTGGTTGCCGGGCACCCACACCACCTTGGCGAACCGGCTGCTCAGCAGGCCCAGCGCCCAGCGGATGTCGTCGGTCTGCTCCCCGACGTCGCCGGCCACCAGCAGCCAGTCGTCGTCGGACTCCGGCCGTAACTGCTCGACGACGTCGCGGTTCTCGTCGTACCGGACGTGCAGGTCGCTGACGGCCACCAGCCGGCCCTCGCGCGAGGCGGGGGCCGGCCCGGCGGTGGCGTACTCGGCGCCGGGGGCGAAGGTGCGGATCTCATAGGTCACCTCAGCAGTAAAGACGCTGACCGGGGGAAGAGTGAAGCGCCGCCTGTGATCCGGAGGCGTGCCGGGGATCGGCCGGCGGGGCGGCGGTCCGCCGGCGGGCACCCGTGCGCCCCGGCGTCAACGGCCGCCGGGGGAGCGGCCGCTGCGCCGGATGCGGGTCGCCAGCCACAGGTCGAAGCGGTCGTCGGGGTCGTCGAGGCGGCGCCCGGTGAGGTCCATGGCCTTGTCCAGCCGGTTGCGCACGGTGTGCCGGTGGACGCCGAGCCGGCGGCTGGTGGCGTCCCAGGCGCCACCGGTCTCCAGCCAGGCGGCGAGGGTGGTGATCAGCTCCTCGCCGCCGTCGGCCAGGTCCAGCGGGCCGAGCACGGTGTCGGCGTAACCGTGCAGCGTCCGGCGGTCGCCCAGCTCCAGCAGCAGCCGCGCGGCCTCGCTCTGCCGGGCCTCCGCGGGCGCCCCGGCGGTCCGGCTGACCGCCAGCAGCCCCGTCGCCTGCCGCAGCGACACCCGGACCGCCTCCGGCGCGGTGGCCGGCCCGATGCCGGCCGGGCAGCCCGGCGCGAACCGGCCGAGCACCGTGTGGATGTCCAGTTCCTCGCCGACCACCGCCTCGATCAGCGCCGGCCCGGAACCCGGCCCGCCGGTCACCCGCACCAGCCCGCCGGGCATCGCCAGCGCCAGATCGGCCGCCATCTCCTGGGCCGCGCCCTCCGGCAGCCCGGCCGGCGAGGCGGCGCCGTCCGCACCCCGCGGCCCGGTGGCCGGCGCGGCCTCCACCACGACCGCGCGCACCCGCTCCGCGGACAGCCCCACCGAGGCCAGCATGTCCCGGGCCCGGTCCGCCGCCAGGTCCTCGTCCGCCAGCAGCTCCGACAGCAGCGCCGACCGCCGCCGGCGCTCCGGCTCGTCGCGCAGATGGCGCCGCTCCAGCTCCAGGGAGAGCAACGAGATCAGCCCGGGGACCACCGAGCGGGCGGCGTCGTCCGGCCGGCCGGCGAGCAGCAGCAGACCGCGCAGCCGGCGGGCGCCAAGCGGCTGCACCTCCAGCTGACGGCCGCCGACGGTACTGGTCGCACTGCCCCGCAGCCCCCGCGCGGCAACCCGTTCGACCAGGTCACGGGCCTGCTCCGGCGGCGTCCTGGACTCCTGCCCGGCGGTCGCCAGCTGCCGCCCCAGCGGATCGAGGACCGTGGCACCGACACCGGTGGCCGCCGTCCACTCCGCCAGCATCGGCTGCAGCCCGTCGCTGGTCGCCGCGGCCGCGGTCAGCCGCCGCTGGGTGGCGAACGCCCGTTGCAGCACCTCGCGCTGCTCGGTGGCCCGGGCGTCGAAGACCGCCTTGGTGACCGCGATGAACGGCACCTCGTCCGGCACCGTCAGCAGCGGCAGCCCCGCCTCCCGCGCCGCCGTGACCAGCGGCTCCGGCGCCTCCTGGTACGGCAGCCCCTGCCCCAGCCCGAGCGCCAGAGCGGCCGCGCCGCCCTCGGCCACGTCCCGGACGTAGGCCCGGCAGGCCGCCGGCTCCATCGGCAGCAGCAGCCCGATCGTCATCAGCAGCTCGCCGCCCTGCAGCCACTTCCCCGGGACCAGGAGGTCGGAGACGGTCGCCGCCTCGATGGTGCGGGAGAGCAGCCCGGGCGGCACGTCGTAGGTGAGCGCGAGGTGCAGGCCGGGCCGGGCCAGCAGGTCCGAGATACGCAACGGCATAGACATAGTGTCCACCACATATCTATTGGCTGGACGATCGGGCGATCGAGTACCGGCGGGCGGCCGCCTAGGTTCACACCACCGCGGAAACCGCCGCCCCGCGACGGCCGGCCCGCACACCCTGTCTCCACGCCCGAGGAGTAACCATGGATCCCACGGCACCCCTGGAAGGCACGAGCGGGGGGCGAGGCTCCCGCGTGATCGAGGTCCGCTCCATCGACTACGTCCCCGTCCGCGAACGGCACGGGAAGGTGTGGCACCAGGGCCCCTTCTGGTTCACCGGCAACTTCGTGCTGACCACGATGGTCACCGGCTTCCTCGGCCCGGCCCTCGGCCTGGGCCTGCCCGCCTCCGTGGCCGCCGTCGTCCTCGGCGCCTGCTTCGGCACCTTCTTCATGGCCTTCCACGCCAACCAGGGCCCCCGGATGGGCCTGCCGCAGATGATCCAGTCGCGGGCCCAGTTCGGCATCCGCGGCGCCATCGTCCCGTTCACCGCCGTGGTCTTCGTCTACGTCGGCTTCAACGTCTTCAACGTCGTCCTGGCCGCCCAGGGCCTGCGGACCGTCTTCCCCGGCGGCACCACGCTCTGGTACGTGCTGATCATCGGCGTCGCCATCCTGCTCGCCGTCGTCGGCCACGACCTGCTGCACCTCGTCCAGCGCTGGCTCACCTATGTGCTGATCGCGGTCTTCGGCGTGCTGACCGTCGGCGCGCTGATCCAGCTCGACCCGCACTCCGCGGCCGCCGCCGGGCACGCCGCGCACGGCTCCTGGACGTCCTTCCTGGTCGTCTTCTCCGCCGCGGCCGGCTACCAGATCAGCTACGCCGTCTACGTCTCGGACTACTCCCGCTACCTGCCCCGCGACGTCTCCGCGCGCAAGGTCATCTGGTGGACCTACGCGGGCGCGGCCGGCTCCGCCGCCTGGCTCATGTCGCTGGGTGCCCTGCTCGCCTCGGCGCTGCCGCACCCGGACGCGATCAGCGGCATCCGCCAGGTCGGCAACGCCGTCGTCCCCGGCTTCGGCACCTTCGCGGTGGTCGTCTCCTCCGTCGCCCTGGTCGGCATCATGGCCGTCAACGCCTACGGCGCGATGCTCACCACCACCAGTGCGATCGACGCCTTCCGCGCGGTCAAGCCGACCGTCCGGATCCGGATCGCCGGCATCGTGGCCATCGGCCTGATCGTCTTCACCGTGGCGATGCTGCTCCCGGAGAACTACCTGGAGAGCTTCAACACCTTCGTGCTGATGATGCTCTACTTCCTGATCCCGTGGACGGCGGTCAACCTCGTCGACTTCTACTGGGTCCGGCGCGGCCACTACGCGGTCACCGCCATCTTCGACCCGTCCGGCATCTACGGCCGCTGGTCCTGGCGCGGTATCGCCGCCTACGCCGCGGGCTTCGTCGCGATGATCCCGTTCTTCTCCACGTCCTTCTACACCGGCCCGGTCACCGAGGCGCTGGGCGGCGCGGACCTGTCCTTCGTGCCCGGCCTGCTGGTCGGCGGCGGCCTGTACTACCTGCTGACCCGCAACCTCGACCTGGTGGCGGAGGCGGCGGCGGTCGCCGCGAGCGAGCGCGAGCTGGAGGGCGCCGACCCGGACGGGCCGGCGGCCGTGGCCTCGCCCGCCTGAGCCGCGGGGCGGGGCGGCGCGGTCCGCCCGGGGTCGCCGCGCACCAGCGGATGAGCCGGCCACTTCCGCCCGCTATGGTCGGTCGGTAGGGACACGTTCCGCCGACCGACCGGCGTTCTCCGGCCCCGTCCGGCCATCCGGCCGCCCGGCTGAAGGGAAGTGAGCGCACCATGCAGGTGGCGTTTCTGGTGGCCCCCGAGGGCACCGAGCAGGTCGAGTTGACCAGGCCCTGGCAGGCGGTCACCGCCGCGGGCGGCACCCCCACGCTGGTCTCCACCCGGTCGGGCCGGATCCAGGCGTTCCACCACCTCGACCGGGCCGACAGCTTCCCCGTCGACCGGACCGTGGACGCCGCGTCGGTCGCCGACTTCGACGCCCTGGTCCTTCCCGGGGGCGTGGCCAACCCCGACGCCCTCCGTATGGACAAGGGCGCCGTCTCCTTCACCGCGTCGTTCTTCGAGACCGGCAAACCGGTCGCCGCGATCTGCCACGCCCCCTGGCTCCTGATCGAGGCCGGCGTGGTCCGCGGCCGCACCCTCACCTCCTGGCCCAGCCTGTGCACCGACATCCGCAACGCCGGCGGCACCTGGGTCGACAAGCAGGTCGTCGTCTGCACCCAGGCCGAGAACACCCTCGTCACCAGCCGCAGACCCGGGGACCTGCACGCCTTCTGCAAAACCCTGGTCGAGGAGTTCGCCCGCTGACGGAGTCATGCGGGCGGGGGCACCCGCCCGTGCGTACCGCGGCTACACCTGCCCTTGCGCACCGCGGCCGCGTCCCGTTCCCGCGGATCCGGCGCGGCCGACGGCACCGCCGCGGCCTCTTTCGGAGTGGCTGTTGCGGTGTGGCGTCTCTGCGGAGTATCTGGAACATCCCGCCCCTGTACGGGCGTTGGGCCCCGCAGGGGGCCCGCTCGCCCCCTAGGGAACATCCCCCACCCCACCCCTCACTCCACCCCCCACCCGTCCCCGATCACCACCACCGCCGACTCCCCGGGCAGGTGCAACACCCCGTCGTCGTTCGGGAGGAGCGGGTGCGGCCAGCCCGCCGCTGCGTGGAAGGCGGAGGAAATGGAGGCGGAGGTGGCGGCGGAGGCAGTGGTGGAGGAGACGGAAGGGGCCGGTGGGGCGCACGGGCCGAGGGGGATGGCAGCAGTGCTGTCGTCGGCGAGGTTGACGGCCAGGTGGAGGGGGCCGCGGCGGAGCAGGAGCCAGCGGGCGGACTCGTCGTGGGTAACCTGGGTGCGGGACGGGTCGGGGTCGGTCAGGGCGGGGTGGGCGCGACGGAGGGCGAGGAGGGTGCGGTACCACGACAGCAGGGCGGCGTGCGGTCCGGCGGACGGCTCGGCCCAGTTCAGGACGCAGCGGTCGCGGGTGGCCGGATCCTGGGGGTCCGGCCAGTTCGCGCCGAGGCCGTCCCCGTGCGCCGCGCCGCCCTCCTGCGCGGCGAACTCGCGCCGCCGGCCGGCCCGTACGGCCTCGGCCAGCTCCGGGTCCGGGTGGTCGGTGAAGTACTGCCATGGAGTCCGCGCGCCCCACTCCTCGCCCATGAACAGCATCGGGGTGAACGGGGAGCAGAGCACCAGCGCCGCGGCGCAGGCGAGCAGGCCGGGCGAGAGCGTCGCGGTGAGCCGGTCGCCGTACGCGCGGTTGCCGATCTGGTCGTGGGTCTGGGCGTAGGCGAGCAGCCGGTGCGGCGGGGTCGTCCGCAGGTCCAGGGGTGCGCCGTGCCGGCGGCCGCGGAAGCTGGAGTGGCTGCCGTCGTGGAAGAACCCGCCGGTCAGCGTCTTGTCGAGGGCGGCGAGCGGGGCGCGCGCGAAGTCGGCGTAGTAGCCGTGGGATTCACCGGTCAGCGCGGTGTGCAGGGCATGGTGGAAGTCGTCGTTCCACTGGGCGTGCAGGCCGAGGCCGCCGTTCGCCCGCGGCGCCGTGGTGCGCGGGTCGTTGCGGTCGGACTCGGCGATCAGGAACAGCGGGCGGCGCAGCCGGGCGGCGAGCGCGTCCACCGCGGCGGACAGTTCGGCCAGGAAGTGCTGGGCGCGGTCGTCGTGCAGGGCGTGCACGGCGTCCAGCCGGAGCCCGTCGACGCGGTAGTCGCGCAGCCAGCCGAGCGCGCTCCCGATGAGATAGCGGCGGACCTCGTCGGATCCGGGGGCGTCGAGGTTGACCGCGGCCCCCCAGGGCGTCCGGTGGGCGTCGGTGAAGTACGGGCCGAATTCCGGCAGATGGTTGCCGGACGGGCCGAGGTGGTTGTGGACCACGTCGAGGACGACGCCGAGCCCGTGGCCGTGCGCGGCGTCCACGAACCGCTTGAGCCCGTCGGGCCCGCCGTACGGTTCGTGCACCGCCCAGGGCGCGATGCCGTCGTAGCCCCAGCCGTGCCGCCCGGGGAACGGGCAGACCGGCATCAGGGAGACATGGGTGATGCCGAGGTCGGCGAGGTGGCCGAGGCGGGCCGCGGCGGCGTCGAAGGTGCCCTCGGGGGTGTACGTCCCGATGTGCAGTTCGTAGAGGACGGCGCCGGGCAGCGGACGGCCGAGCCAGGGGTGCCGCCAGGCGAACCGGGCGTGGTCGACGACCGCGCCGGGCCCGCCCGGGCCCTCCGGCAGCCGCGCGGCGCACGGGTCCGGACGCGGCGGGCCGCCGTCGAGCCGGAAGGCGTAGCGGTCGCCGTCGCGGGCCGGCGCCCGCGCGTGCCACCAGCCGGGGCGGACGGGGTCGCGCTCCAGCGGGAGCGGCGGCTCGTCCGACCGTTCGCCGGCCCACTGGAGCGCGACCCGGCCGGCGTCCGGCGCCCATACCTCGAACAGCACGCCTGTCCTCCTTCGTCACTCCGACCCCGGCCGTATCCCGCCGTCCAAGGGCCTCGTGGACCCGCTTCCCGACGACGAAAGCACGCCGCCGCCCCGGACGGAAGGACGCGGTGCGGCGGGGCACCGACATCGCCTGGACACCGGCTCACCGCAGGTCGGAGAATCACCCCATGACTTCGCTCCAGTTCCCCGCGCGGCCCTCGGACGCCGACCGGGAACGCGCCCTTGACCTGCTGCGCGACGGCGCGGCGGACGGACGGCTGTCCCAGGACACCTTCCTGCGCCGGCTGGAACTCGTCCTGGCCGCCCAGCAGCACTCCGAACTCGCGGCCGCCACCGCGGATCTGGAGAGCCGCGGCAAGGTGCAGGCACTGCTGCTGCGGGTGGTCGGCCGGGCGTCGGCGTTCCACATCCGGGTGCGCCGGGCGTGGCGCACGGAGCGACTGCCGAAGCTGCTGCTGCCGGAGCCCGGGCCGTTCCCGCTGCTGATCGGGCGGGCCCCGGGCGTCGGCCTGCGGCTCAACCACGAGACGGTCTCCCGCAATCATGCCGAGCTGCGCAGCGAGGGCACCGGCTGGATGCTGCGCGACCTCGGCTCCACCAACGGCACCTGCGTCAACGGCCGCCGCCTGGTGGGCGAGATACCGGTCGGGCCCGGCGACCACATCAGATTCGGGCAGGTGGACTACGTCCTGACGGAGCGCCAGGAGCGCACCGAGCGCTGAGGAGCGCCGCCCGGCCGGCGGTGCGGCGCGCGGCGCCCGTCGCGGCGCGCCGTCAGTGCTGGTGCAGCCCCCGCCCCGCAAGCGTCAGGAACGCCTCCCCGACCGCCTCGGACAGCGTCGGATGGGCGTGCACCTGCTGGGCGACATCGGACGGTTCGGCGTCCCACGCCACGATCAGCTGGCTCTCCGCGATCATCTCCGAGACGTGCGGCCCCACCAGATGGACGCCCAGCACCGCGCCGGTGGCCTCGCCGCCCGCCCCGTCAGCGGCCGCGATCACCTTCACCATCCCGCCCCGGCCGTGGACCATCCCCTTCGCGGTGGCCGTCAGCGGCATCGTGTTCACCTTGATCTCCAGGCCCCGTTCGCGCGCCGCGGCCTCGCTCAGCCCGACCGAGGCGGTCTGCGGACTCGAGTACGTCACCCGCGGCACCGTCGCGTAGTCCACCGGACGCGACTCCACCCCGGCCAGCGTCTCGGCGACCAGCAGTCCCTCGGCGAACGAGGCGTGCGCCAGCCCGGGCGACGGCGGCGGCAGCAGATCGCCGACCACATGGATGCCCGGCACCGCGGTCTCCAGCCGCGACCAGTCCGCCGGCGGTACGAACCCCCGCCCGTCCACGGCCAGTCCGGCCGCCGCGAGCCCCAGCCCGTCGGTCACCGGCGTCCGCCCCACCGCCACCAGCAACCGTTCGGCCTCGACGACCACCTCCTCGCCCCGGGGCGTGCGGACGGTGGCCCGTATACCGTCCGGCAGCGGCTCGGTCCCGATCAGCGTCGACCCGGTGCGGACCGTGATCCCGCGCCGCTTCAGCCCGCGCATCAGATGCCGGCCGACGTCCTCGTCCTCCAACGGGAGCAGCCGGTCCGCGGCCTCCACGAGGGTCACCTCGGCGCCCATCGAGCGGTGGAAGGAGGCGTACTCGACGCCGATCGCCCCGCCGCCCAGCACCAGCACCGAGCCCGGCAGCCCCGGCGCGAACAGCGCGTCGTCGCTCGTCACCACCGTCCGCCCGTCCGCCGCCAGGCCCGGCAGCATCCGGGGCCGGGAGCCGGTCGCCAGCACGATCCCGCGCCGGGCCGTGAACGCGCCGCCGTCCGGTCCGTCGACGACCACCGAACGGGGCCCGGTCAGCCGGGCCGAGCCGTGCACCACCCGCACCCCGGACCGCTCCAGGGTGCCGGTCACGCCCTGGTGGTTGCGGGCCACGATGTCGTCCCGGGTGGCGGTCAGCGCGTCCCAGTCCACCGCGTCCAGGGTGGCCTTGACGCCCCAACGGGCGCCCGCCTCCGCGATGCCGTCGACCAGCTCCGCGGCGTGCAGCATCGCCTTGCTGGGGATGCAGCCGCGGTGCAGGCAGGTGCCGCCGACGAGGTCCCGCTCGGCGAGCACCACCCGCAGTCCGAGGGCGGCGGCCCGCAGAGCGGTGCTGTAGCCGCCGGTCCCGCCGCCGATGACGACGACATCCGGTGCGTCGGTCCGGTCCGTGATCTGGTGCGTGTCCATGGCCCCAGCCTCCGCCCGGCCGCCGCCATGAGTCCAAGGCAATGTTTCCATGGGAACGATGCACGATGTGCATGGGCGAGGAAAGCGTGCGCACGGGCGCCGAACGGCGTGTACGGGCGCGGAACCGTGTGCGGGGGCACATGGGGGAGACGGGGAGCGGCGGATGAGCCTGCGGCAGATGGAATACCTGGTGGCGGTGGTCGAGGAGCAGTCCTTCACCCGGGCCGCGGAGGCGCTGCACGTCAGCCAGTCCGCGCTCTCGCACCAGATCAAGGCGCTGGAACGGGAGGTCGGCGGCCCGCTGTTGGAGCGGATGACCCGCGGGGTGCGGCTGACCGCGATGGGCCGGGCCTACTACCCGCACGCCGAACTCGCCGTCCGCAGCGCCGACCAGGCCCGCCGCGCGGCGCTGGCGGCCGGCGGGGCGGAGAGCGGGGAACTCCACATCGCGACGGTGCACGCGCAGGCCGTCGGGGTGCTCCCGGCGGTCTGCGCCCGCTGGACCGGGCTGCGCCCCGGGGTCCGCCTGGTGCTCCACGAGTACGCCACCACCGGCGAACTGACCGACCGGATGGCGCGCGGGGTCGCCGACATGGCACTGGGGCCGCGCCCGGAGGACTGGCCGGGGCCGGTCACCGTCGTCGGCCGGGAGCGGATGGTGGTGGTCGTCCCGCACGGCGACCCGCTCGCCGACCGGGAGTCGGTGCGGCTGGCGGACCTGGCGGACCGGCCCTGGGTGCGGTGCAGCCTGGAACCCGTCGTGGCCGGCCGCCGCTGGCTGGACGTGGAGTGCGAACGGGCCGGCTTCACCCCGCACACCGCCGTCCGTACCCAGCACACCTCGACGGCCGTCCGGATGGCCTCGGCCGGCGTCGGCGTGCTGCTCACCGCCGCCCACGAACTCACCGGCCTCGACTGCGCCCGGATACCCACCGATCCGCCGTGGCGCCGCGACATCACGGTCTTCTCACGGGTGGAACTGACCGGCGCGGCGGCGGAGTTCACGGAACTGCTGCGGGAGTGGGGTGCGGGCGAGGTCGTGTGACGACACGTCAGGTGGCCGTGTCGCCCGCCCGCTGCTGCCGCTCCTCCTCCGGCAGTTCGGCCCATGCCGCCCGTGCCGCCCGCGTCGCCCCGCGCCCTTCCTCCCGTACGAGCAGCGCCACCGGCCACTGTGTCAGCAGGGTGTCCACCCCCACCGCGGTGCCGCCCGCCAGCGTGCGGCCGGTGAGCAGCTCCCGCCAGTCGCCGCCCGCGGGCAGCCGCAGCACGGTGTCCCACCAGCCGCCGGTCTCCCGCAGCCGCAGCGAGAGCCGGGTCACCGCCGTCACCACCCGCCCGCCGCGGACGAAGGCCACACAGTGCTCGGCCGCCGGGCCCTCCGCGGCCAGCGGCTCGTACGTCGAGGCGGCGCCGAACCACTCCGGGTGCGAGCGCCGCAGCCGCAGCGCGGCCGCCGTCAGCCGCAGCTTCTCGGCGGACGCGTCGGCGGGCGCGGCACCGCCGTCCAGCTCCGCGAGCAGCTCCGGCTCGAACCGCGGGGGCCGCCGGTTGTCCGGATCGACCAGCGCCGCGTACTCCCGCTCGGTGCCCTGATAGAGGTCGGGGACGCCCGGCATGGTGAGGTGCAGCAGCGCGGCGCCCAGGACGTTCGCCCGGACGTGCGGGGCGAGTTCGGCCTCCAGGGAAGCCAGCCCAGCGGCCGCCGGGCCGCCGGGCCCACCGCGGACGAACTCCGCCACCGCCTCCTCGTACACCGCGTCCGGCTCCGTCCAGGTCGTGCGCAGCCCGGCCTCCCGCACCGCCTTGAGGACCGCGGGGGTCAGACGCTCCGCCGCCGGGCCCCCGGCGGCGGACGCGCCGAGCCCGAAAGCGGTCTGCCAGGCCGTCCAGGCCACCATCGGATCCACCGGAACCGCATCGGCCGCCGCCTCCGCCCCGTCGGCCACCGTGCTCAGCACATCCCGCCACCGGTCCGGGCACTCCGACAACACCGCGATCCGCGCCCGCACATCGGCACTGCGCTTGGTGTCGTGCGTGGAGAGTGCCGTGCCGCTCTCCGGCCAGTCCCGCTGCAGCCGCGCGCAGTACTCGTGGAACGTCCCGGGCCCCACCGCGGGTTCCCCGGGATCGCCGCCGACCTCGCACGCCGACAGCAGCACCGGATAGCGGTAGAAGGCGGTGTCCTCCACGGACTTGGCGTACAGCGCGGACGCGGTCTGGGCGAACCGCGCCGCGAAGTCCGCGACATCCCGGGTCACGAGATCCCCCTCCGCTTCCCGGTCCGTGGCCTCGGAGCCCGCCGTGCCGTCCCCGCCGCCCGTGCCGTCGTCACCTTCCTCCCCGCCGCCGGCGAACCGCCCCAGCGCCAGGTCGTGGACGAGATCCACCGCCGCTGCCTCCTCCGGCACCCGGAAGGTGGCCCGGGCCCGTTCCGCCGCGCCGCGCAGCATCGCCGCGTCCGCCGCGGCCCGCGCGCCGCCGGGGGCGTCCCCGGTGTACGGGCGGTAGACCGGCAGCCGCACCAGCAGTTCCCGCACCGCCTGCCGCAGCGCCCACGGCGCGTGGTCGCCCGGCCGGGGCACCCGCTCGGCGATCCGTGCCGCGGTCCGCACCAACCGCTCCACCTCCGCCGCCAGTTCGTGCTCGACGACCTCGTAGGCGGCCCGGCGCGCCGTCTCCTCCCAGTCGCCGCCCTCGTCGGCCAACGGGGTGACGAAGTCCCGGTAGTGCGAGAAGAGCCGCCCCGAGCCCTGCGGGCAGACGAACAGCCCGTCGATGTGGCGCAGCGCGTCATAGCCCGTGGTGCCGGCGCACGCCCAGTCGCCCGGCAGCCGCTCCGCGCCGGTGAGGATCTTCTCCACCACCGTCCAGCAGCCCTTGGTGCCGGCCCGCAGCCGCGCCAGATAGCCGCCCGGATCCACCAGTCCGTCCGGATGGTCGACCCGCAGCCCGTCGACGACGCCCTCCCGGACCAGCCGCAGTACCGTCGCGTGCGTCGCGGCGAACACCTCCGGGTCCTCGACGCGGACCCCGATCAGCTGCGAAATGGTGAAGAAACGCCGGTAGTTGAGCTCGGTGCGGGCCAGCCGCCACCAGGCGAGGCGGTACCACTGCGCCTCCAGGAGACGCGGCAGGGGCAGCCGCTCCGTACCGGGGCGCAGCGGGAAGACCTGCCCCCCGTAGTGCAGCAGCGGCCCCTCGACCCGGAAGCGGGGGAGCTCGTCCCCGATCCGCCCCTCCAGGACGGGCAGCAGCAGCCGCCCCCGGTGCCCGCCGTCCCAGTCGATGTCGAACCAGTGCGCGTACCGCGACGCCGGGCCGTCGCGCAGCACCTCCCACAGCGGCCCGTTGAGCGACACCGGCGAGGGCACCGCCATGTGGTTGGGCACGATGTCGACGACCAGTCCGAGGCCGTGCGCGCGGGCCGTCGCCGCCAGTGCCCGCAGCCCCTCCTCGCCGCCCAGTTCGGCGCGCACCGCCGCGTGGCCGGTCACGTCGTACCCGTGGGTGGAGCCCGGCACCGCCTCCAGTACGGGGGAGAGGTGCAGATGGGACACCCCGAGGGCGGTGAGGTACGGGACAGCTCGTTCGGCGGCGGCGAACGGGAAGTCCGGCTGGAGCTGCAGCCGGTAGGTGGCGGTCGGCGACGGACTCGAAGGCTGCGTCATGGGAACACCCGTACCCCGCTGGCGGCCCGTTCTGTCATCGGGTTGCGTCATCCCGGCCCGTCCCGCCCGTCGTGTCTTCGTCCGAACCGGAGAGCCGCTCCCCGGCAGCGCTTCGTACGTACCGACGGTACGGATCGCGCCGGGCCGGCGGATAGCTTCTTGTGATGACCGCCGCCGCCACCTATCGCCGGGTGCTCGCCCTGAGTGGGCCGCTGCTGCCCGTCGTCTCCTTCCTGGGGCGGCTGCCGACCGCCATGTGCCAGCTCGGCACCGTGCTGCTGGTGGCCGCGACGAGCGGTTCGCTGACCACCGCGGGCCTGGTCGGCGGCGCCCTGGCGGCGGGTCAGACGGTGGCCGGCCCGCTGACCGGGCGGCTCGCGGACCGGCACGGCCAGCGCCCGGTGGTGCTGGTGGCCTGCTGGGTCAACGCGCTCGCGGTGGCGGCCCTGGTGGCGGCCGCGCTGGCCCGTACGGCCACGCCCCCGCTCGCCCTGATCGGGCTGCTGGCCGGGGCGAGCGTGCCGCAGATCGGTCCGCTGGCCCGCACCCGGCTGGTCGCCCTGGCGCACCGGGCGGCGGCCGAGGACCGGGTGGTGAGCGCCGCGCTGTCCCTGGAGGGCACCCTGGACGAGGTGTCGTTCGTACTCGGGCCGGCGCTGGTGGGGCTGGCCGCCACCGTGGCCCATCCGGCGGTGGCGCTGGCGCTGGCCGCGGTGCTGCTGGCGGTCTGCGGCACGGCGTTCGCCCTGCACCCGACCGCGGCCGCCACCCGGCCCGCCGCGCCCCCGTCCGCCCGGGGCACGCGTCCGCCCCGCCCCGCCCGCACCCGGCTGCCCCGCGCCGTCCACGCCATGCGGCTGTCGACGGCCCTCCAGGGCGCGATGTTCGGCGCCTGCCAGGCCGGCATCACCGCGCTCACCGAACGCCTCCACCAGCCCGCCCAGGCCGGTCTGGTGTACGCGGCGATGGGCGTGATGAGCGCCGCCGCGGGGCTCTCGCTGGCGCTGCTGCCGGCCCGGATCGGTCTGCCGGCCCGCTGGCGGGCGGCCGCCGCCGCGCTGATCGTGCTGTCCGTACCGCTGTTGTCCGTCCGGTCGTTGGGGGCGCTCTATCTGGTCGTCGTGGTGCTCGGGGCGGCGTTCGCCCCGCACCTGATCACCCTCTTCGGACTCACCGAACGGCTGGTGCCGGCCACCCGGCTGGCCGAGTCGATGGCGTTCCTCACCAGCGCGGTGGTCGGCGGCCAGGCCGTGGCGCTGGCCCTCTCCGGGCGGCTCGCCGACGCCCACGGCCCGGCCGCCGCCTTCGCGGTCGCCGTCGGCGCCGCCGTGCTCGTCCTGGCCGTCGCCCTCACCACCCGCGCCGGCTCCCTGAGCCCTACCGCTCCCAACGAGGCCACCGGGGCCCGCACCGGCGGCCTCAGGCCGGCCGCTGGAGCACCAGCAGGCTCCGCCCGATCAGCGTCAGCCGGTCGCCGCCCTTGACCTTGGCGCCCCGGCCCTCCGCCGCCGCCTCCGGCCGGTCGGTGTCCACCACCACCTGCCACTGCCGGCCCAGGTGCTCCGGCACCGTGAACTCCTTCTCCTGGTCGTGGGCGTTGAACATCAGCAGGAACGAGTCGTCGGTGACCGGCTCGCCGCGCGGCCCCGGTTCCGAGATCGAGCTGCCGTTGAGGAAGACCGTCAGCGACTTGGCGTGGACGGACTGCCAGTCGCGGGTCCCCATCTCCGTGCCGGCCGTGGTGAACCACGCGATGTCGGACAGCTCGTCACGGGTGCCCTCCATCGGGTGCCCCTGGAAGAACCGCCGCCGCCGGAAGACCGGGTGGTCCCGGCGCAGCCACACCATCTGCCGGACGAACGCCAGCAGCGCCCGCTCCTCCTCCCGCTCGGCCGCCGCCGGTGCCTCCGGCCCGGCCCCGTCGAACCCCTCGGCCCCGTCGGTCTCGTCCGCGTCCTCCGCCCCGTCGGCGCCCGGCGTCCCCCGCTCCGGCCACCGCACCCAGGTCAGCTCGTTGTCCTGGCAGTAGGCGTTGTTGTTGCCGCGCTGGCTGCGCCCGAACTCGTCGCCGTGGCTGAGCATCGGCACGCCCTGCGACAGCATCAGGGTGGCGAGGAGGTTCCGCATCTGCCTCAGCCGCAGCCGGCGCACCGAGGGGTCGTCGGTCGGCCCCTCGGCCCCGCAGTTCCACGACCGGTTGAAGCGCTCGCCGTCCCGGTTGTCCTCGCCGTTGGCCTCGTTGCGCTTGTCGTTGTACGAGACCAGGTCGCGCAGGGTGAAACCGTCGTGGCAGGTGACGAAGTTGATCGAGGCCAGCGGCCGCCGCCCGTCCTCCTGGTAGAGGTCGGACGAACCGGCCAGCCGGGACCCGAAGTCCGCCAGCGTGCGCGGCTCGCCGCGCCACAGGTCCCGCACGGTGTCCCGGTACTTGCCGTTCCACTCCGTCCACAGCGGCGGGAAGTTCCCCACCTGGTAGCCGCCCTCCCCGACGTCCCACGGCTCGGCGATCAGCTTGACCTGGCTGACCACCGGATCCTGGTGCACCAGGTCGAAGAACGACGACAGCCGGTCCACCTCGTGGAACTGCCGCGCGAGCGTCGCCGCCAGGTCGAACCGGAACCCGTCCACCCGCATCTCCTGCACCCAGTAGCGCAGCGAGTCCATCACCAGCTGGAGCACGTGCGGACTGCGCATCAGCAGGGAGTTCCCGGTGCCCGTGGTGTCCATGTAGTAGCGGCGGTCGTCCGACAGCCGGTAGTACGAGGCGTTGTCCAGCCCCCGGAAGGACAGCGTCGGCCCCAGGTGGCTGCCCTCGGCCGTGTGGTTGTAGACGACGTCGAGGATGACCTCGATGCCCGCCCGGTGCAGCGCCCGGACCGCGGTCTTGAACTCCAGCACCTGCTGCCCGCGGTCCCCCCAGGAGGCGTAGGCGTTGTGCGGCGCGAAGAAGCCGATGGTGTTGTAGCCCCAGTAGTTGCTCAGCCCGGCGTCCACCAGCCGGTGGTCCTGGACGAACTGGTGCACCGGCATCAGCTCCAGGGCGGTGACCCCCAGTTCCGTCAGATGGTCGATGATCGCCGGGTGCGCCAGCGCCGCGTACGTGCCGCGCAGCTCCTCCGGTAGTTCGGGGTGGCGCATCGTCAGGCCCTTCACATGGGCCTCGTAGAGCACCGTCTCGTGGTAGGCGGTCCGCGGCGGGCGGTCGTCGCCCCAGTCGAAGTACGGGTTGACCACCACCGACGCCATGGTGTGCGGCGCCGAGTCGAGGTCGTTGCGCACCTCCGGGCGCCCGAAGCGGTAGCCGTAGACCGCCTCGTCCCAGTCGATCACGCCGCTCATCGCCCGCGCGTAAGGGTCGAGCAGCAGCTTGGCGGAATTGCAGCGGTGCCCGCGCTCCGGCTCGTAGGGGCCGTGCGCCCGGAAGCCGTAGCGCTGCCCCGGCATCACCCCCGGCAGATACGCGTGCCGCACGAAGGCGTCGGACTCGCGCAGCTCGACGGCGGTCTCCGAGCCGTCGTCGTGCAGCAGACACAGCTCGATGCGTGTGGCGGCTTCGGAGAACACCGCGAAGTTGGTGCCCGCACCGTCGTAGGTGGCACCCAACGGATACATCTGTCCCGGCCAGACCTGCATGCGTAGACTCTTCCACTTTCTCTACGGGGCGGCGGCGACTCCACGACACACGTCCGCGGACCGAATCGGAAATCCTTCCCCAACGTTTCCCAAAGTGCCGGATAGCGGGAGCTTTTTGCGTGAAATCCGCTGGATGGTGGTTGATCTTCGGCGATGTCGGATTGTCGTATCCCTGTGCGCCGATCGGGGGCGGGGCACCGGCACGGATCACCGGCGTGGGGCGGGACGGGGTGTGGTCGTCCCGAAAGGGGCGCTCTCCCACGGACTACCGCAAAGACGCGCAGTTCGCCAGTGATGCCCCGGCCAAGTGCGGCGTCCGCGCCTTCCCGGGCCCGCGGTGCGGTGTCAACGGGCCGCCGCCGGAGCACTCCATCGCGTGGGCCGGAATTCGCCCCCATCCTTTGCCCCGGCTATGAATCCGCTCACTCCGGCCGTGCTTTCCGGTCACAACCGGCAGTATGAACAAGGGGAGTTGGCATCCGACTCGATGCATCCTGCTGCACCGCCCCCCGCGCCGCAGTAGTCTGCCTTGATCGTTGGCACGGGGGTTCGGAAGGCGGTGGCAGGTGAGCGGCGGGCTGGAGTTGCCGCCTGGTGACGAGAGCCATGAGGGCCACGAGGGCGGCTCCATGGACGCACCGCCCGGCACGGTGTCCCTCGCCCGACCACTGGAGATCGGCGCGGAACTGGACTGGGGGGCCGACGCCTGGAGCGAGGTGCGCACCCGGGCCCGCCGGGCCGGACGCGCCTATATCTGGCTGAATCTCGTCGAGCAGCGCCTGCGGGCCGTCGTCGCGGCCGTGCTGCGTCCCGTCTACGAGCCGGTGCACGGCGATGAGTGGGTCATCGCGGCGGCCGGGCCCGCCGGCCAGGAGTGGGTCCAGCGCGCGGTCGCGGTCCGCGAGGTCAGCCGCCGCAAGGGGTATCTCCTCGACCCCGCCGACGACAACATCGTCAGCTTCCTGACGCTTCCGCAGCTGCGCGAGCTGATGGTCCAGCACTGGCCCTGCTTCGAGCCCTACGTGGACGACCGCCGGGAGGTCGAGCTGGTCCTGGACGAGCTGGAGGTCGCCCGCAACATCGTCTCCCGCAACCGCGCGCTGTCCGAGACCGTGCTGGCCCAGGCAGAGCGGGCCAGCGCGCGGCTGCTGGACATCCTCGGTTCCGGGGCCGGGACCCGTATTTCCGGACGGCTGCCCATCGACGCCGTCGAGGACCTCGTCGGCGACCGCTACGCCGACGTCGTCGGCGTGCACCCCGACCGGGTGCGGCTACAGCGCCAGCTGCCCGCCGAGGACCTCTTCGGCGGCGCCCGCCGCCTCGACGCGGTGGGCATAGGTCTCAACCTCCTGGTCCAGAACTACTCCGGCCGCCGGCTGGTCCGGCTCGCCGAGTCCGGCTGCCGGGTCCGGCTGCTCTTCCTCAACCCGGCCAGCAGCGCGGTCCGCCGCCGGGAGCGCGAAATCGGCCTGAAGAAGGGCGAGATGAGCCGCTCCATCGAGATGAACATCCTCCACATGCGGCGGGTCCGGGCCCGGCTCCGGGACCCGGGCGCCTTCGAGATCCAGGTCTTCGACGAGACCCCGCGCTTCACCGCCTACCTCGTCGACGGCGACGGGCCCGACGGCCTGGCCGTCGTCCAGCCCTACCTCCGCAAGAGCCGCGGGATGGAGTCCCCGGTGTTCGTGCTGCGCGGCGGCAGCCGCGAGGTGGTCCGCCAGGACGCCCGCGACGGGCGGGAGGCCGACCACGGGCTCTTCGAGATCTACCGCGAGGAGTTCGAGAGCGTCTGGGTGGACTCCAGGCCGGTCTCCTGAACCGGCCTCCGGCCTCCGGCCTTCGCGCTCCGGGTGTGCGGTCGGAGCGGGCGGCCCGGTCCGTTGTCAGTGGCGCGTGGGAGAGTGTTCGGACACGGGGGAGGTACCACCGAAGGAGGCCGCATGAGTGAGCGCAGCGTGGGGGGTTTCCCGGCGAAGTGCCGGGGGAGCGTCGGGGAAGGGCGCGCACCACGCGCGAGCCGGGCCGGGCGGAGCGGGGGCGCGGCATGAGCTGGCATCAGGAGCTGCTGGTCGGCTTCGACCTGGAGACCACGGGCACGGACGTCGAGCAGGACCGCGTCGTCACGGCCGCGCTGATCCGGCTGGAGGCGGACGGCCGGGTGGCCGGCGCACAGTCCTGGCTGCTCGATCCGGGCGTGCCGATTCCCGAGGAGGCCGCCCGCATCCACGGCATCTCGACCGCTCATGTCCAGGAGCACGGTCGGGCGCCGACGGGCTCCATAGCGGAGATCACTGAGGCACTGGCCGACGTCCTCCGGGCGGACATACCCCTGGTGGTGATGAACGCCCGCTACGACCTCTCACTGCTCGACCGCGAGTGCCGCCGTCACGGCGTGCCGCCCCTGACCGACCGGCTCGGCCGCCCGCCGTCCCCGGTCATCGACCCGCTCGTCCTCGACAAGCACGTCGACCGCTACCGCAAGGGCAAGCGCGCACTCCAGGCGCTCTGCGGGCACTACGGCGTACGGCTCGACGGCGCGCACGAGGCGGGGGCCGACGCGGCCGCCGCGGTCGGGGTGGCCCGTCGCATCGGCGAGAAGTACCCGGCCGTCGCGCTGCCCTCGCCGCGCGCCCTGCACACCCTCCAGGAGCAGGCCGCCGCCGAGCAGGCCGCCTCGTTCCAGGCGTATCTGCGCCGATCCGGCGACCCGGAGGCGAGAGTCGAGCCGGCCTGGCCGCTGATCCCGTATCAGCGCTGACGGGGCGCGCGGCCCGTGGGCCGCGCGGCCGCTTTCAGAACGGGTACCACCGGACCGCCGTGTCCTTCTCGCGCAGCGAGGCGACCCGGCGCTGGAACTCCTTGCGGGCCGCCGGGTTCCCGGGTGCGTGCTGCGAGACCCAGGCGCAGCTCGCGGTCTCCCGGGACCCGCGCAGGACGGCGCAGCCCTCCCAGTCCCGGACGTCCCAGCCGTACACCGACACAAAGGCCTCATAGGCGTCCACGCCCAGCCCGTAGCGGTCCCGGCTCAGCGCCATCGCCACCAGGTCGTGCTCGCGCAGATCGGAGGAGAAGGTCTCCAGGTCGACGAGGACCGGCCCGTCGGGCCCGATGTGGACGTTGCGGGGCAGCGCGTCGCCGTGGATCGGTCCGCGCGGCAGATGCGGCTCCAGCGCCGTCGCGGCCAGCGCGAAGGCGTCCCGCCGTCCGCGCAGATACTCCGCGTCGGCCGGCGACACCGCGTCGCCGGCCAGCCGCAGCCACCGCTCCACACCGTCCAGCAACTCCCGCCGGGGCAGCGCGAACGGCGGCTCGGGGAGCGCGTGGACGCGCCGGAGCAGCTCGGCCAGGTCCTGCGGCGCCGCGGGCCGGACGGCCTCGGGCAGCTGCCGCCAGTAGGTCACGGGGTGCCCGTCGACGAGCCGGGCGGCCGGCTCCGCGGCCCGCACCGCCGGGACGCCCTCGGCCGCCAGCCACTGGGCCACCACCAGTTCCCGCTCGGCGCGCGCGAGCAGTTCGGGGCTGCGGCCGACCCGTACGACGACGCCGCGCTCCTCCAGCGCGAAGACGGCGTTCTCGCCGAGCGCGAGCAGCCGGGCGTCCGCCGCCGCCTCCGGGTGCCCGGCCGCGGCCAGCACCTCCCGGGCGCGCGCCTCGGTGAAGGCGGTGCGGGGTTCGGTCATCGGGTTGCCTCCTGAGGTGCGTTCTCCCGCCCAGTCTCGCAGGTACCGGCCGGCACCCCGGCGCCCGTCGGCCCGGCGTCGGTCCGTCCGACGTCTCAACTGCCCGCCGTGGAAGGGGCGTTGCCGGGGGAGGGGTGACCGCTTGCCGGCGCTCGGGGCCGGTGGCGTTCGGGCCCTCGTCGACCGTCATCGGATGGAAGGTGCCGCAGGGCCGGCGGGCCCGCGAGGCACGTCGAGGTGCATCCTTCGCTGAAGTAACCGCCGGTATGGGGATCTTGCGAGGCGCGAGCATGCCACAGCAGGACAGTTGAACGAGCAAACGAATCGTCAGCTGTCTCCCTTCGTTGCGTAAATGTAAACGGAGTTGAGTCGCCGTCCGTCAACTCCCTCGTTCGCTTTGCCTGCTTCTGCGGGCTTTTGCATTTATGGAGGGTTGTTGTGAATCTCACACGGCTCGGCGGCCCTTGAATTGCACTCGTCAATCCGACAGGGTTTCGAACCAGCCCGGTCCGGATCTTCGGGTCCTGCGGGCCATACGCAACGCTTCCCCCCACACCACGAACGAGGAGAACCCTCGCCATGGCTCATAAGCGTTCCAGCAAGAAGCGGCTCGTGACGGCGATATCAGCCGCCGTCGCCGCTACTGGTATCGCCGCCGTCACCGCGGTCACCGCGGGCGCTTCGCCCGCCGCCGAGGGCAGGATCTACGGCGCCGAGGCCAAGGGCGCCGTCAAGGGCAGCTACATCGTGATGCTGAAGAAGACCGCTTCGGTGCGCGCCGCCGAGAGCGGCGACCTCGCCGCGAAGTACGGCGGCAAGGTCAAGCGGACCTTCACCTCCGCCATCGACGGCTTCTCGACCACCGGCATGTCCGCCGAGGACGCCAAGCGCCTCGCCGCCGACCCGGCCGTCGACAAGGTCGTCCAGAACCACACCTTCCACGTCGACGGCACCCAGGAGAACCCGCCGTCGTGGGGCCTGGACCGTATCGACCAGACGGACACCAAGGGCGACGGCAAGTACAACTACCCGGACAGCGCGGGCGACGGCGTCACCGCCTACGTCATCGACACCGGTATCCACATCAGCCACAAGGACTTCGGCGGCCGCGCCTCCTACGGCTTCAACGCGATCGACAACAGCAACAAGGCCGAGGACGACAACGGCCACGGCACCCACGTCTCCGGCACCATCGGCGGCACCGCCCACGGCGTCGCCAAGAAGGTCAAGCTGGTCGCCGTCAAGGTGCTCGACGGGCAGGGCTCCGGCAGCACCGAGCAGGTCGTCGCGGGCATCGACTGGGTCACCAAGAACCACAAGGGCCCCTCGGTCGCCAACATGTCGCTCGGCGGCGGCGCCGACGAGGCGCTCGACGCGGCGGTGAAGAAGGCCATCGACTCCGGTGTCACCTTCGGCGTGGCGGCCGGCAACGAGTCCACCGACGCGGGCCAGGGCTCCCCGGCGCGGGTCAAGGAGGCCATCACGGTCGCCTCCAGCACCAAGGACGACCAGCAGTCCGACTTCTCCAACTACGGCAGCGTCGTGGACCTCTATGCTCCGGGCTCCGACATCACCTCGGACTGGAACGGCAGCGACGACGCCACCAAGACCATCTCCGGTACGTCGATGGCGACCCCGCACGTCGTGGGTGCCGCCGCGGTCTACCTGGCCGACCACAAGGACGCCAAGCCGGCCGACGTGGAGAAGGCGCTGACGGACGGGGCCACCCCGGACAAGATCAGCAACCCGGGCCAGGGCACGCCCAACAAGCTGCTGAAGATCGTGAAGTAGCCGCTCGGGCCACTCGGTTCGCACGCCGGCCGTCGCGCTCGCCCCCACGGGGCGCGGCGGCCGGCGTCGCCGTGCCCGGGCCGCCCAACCCCCCTTGCCCCGCGGCGGGTTATCCACAGGAGGCTCCCTCCGGAACCGTGGACTGCCGGGTGTGACTACCGTCGGAGACATGCACGGAGTCACGCCGATTCTCGGCATCAGCACCATCGTCTACGGATTCATCGGACTGGTCTGCGTCGTCGCCGGCGCGGTCCGCAGGACAGGGGGGAGCCCGCCATGCACACCGTCACCGTCATCGTCCCGGCCCACAACGAAGAGGAGGGCCTGCCGGCCACGCTGGCGTCCCTCGCCCGGCAAACCGTCCCGCCCGACCGGATCCTGGTCGTCGACGACGCCTCCACCGACCGCACCGGCGAGGTAGCCGCCGCACACGGCGTCACGGTGCTCCGCCCACCGCGCAACCTCGGCAGCAAGGCCCGGGCACAGAACTACGCCCTGCCGCGGTGCACCACCGACCTCGTCCTGGCCGTCGACGCCGACACCGTCCTCGCCCCGGACTACCTCGAACGGGTCCTGCCGGCCTTCGACGACCCCGCGGTCGCCGTCGCCGCGGGCACGGTCCGCACCCGACACACCCGCACGGTCTGGGAGCGGGGCCGCTCCACCGAGTACCTCTTCGGATTCCACTTCCACCGACCCATCCAGGCTCTCGCCGACAGTCCCATGGTCTGCTCCGGCTGCTGCTCGGTCTTCCGCCGCGAGGAGTTGGCGGCCTGCGGCGGATTCCCCGAGCGCACCATCGTCGAGGACATGGACTACACCTGGTCCCGGCAGATCGCCGGCCGTCGCGCGGTGTACGTCTCCGACGCGGTCGCCCTCGCCGCCGACCCGGAGAACCTCACCTACTTCCGCAAACAGGTCAAGCGCTGGATGGCCGGCTTCTGCCAGAACGTCCGGCTCCACCTCGGCCCGCTCCTCGTCCGCAAACCCCTGCTGGCGGTCTGGGTGCTGCTCGCGCTCTTCGAGATCGTCACCGCTCCGCTGTGGTGGGTCACCCCGTTCGTGCTCACCGCGACGACGGGGGTGTCACCGCCGGCCGCCCTCGTGTGGTGGGCCGGGTCCGACCTCCTGATGACGCTGCCACCACTGGTGTACGCCGCCCGGCGCCGCAGACTGCCCCTGTGGGGCGTGCTGGTGAACATCCCGTGCGCCTACGCCACCAAGGCGGTCAACGTCGTCTACGCCTGGAAGGCCCTGGTCGTGGAGCTGTTGCTGGTGCCCCTGCACCTGGCGCGGGGGCTCACGGTCTATGAGAAGGGGCGCGCCGACACACCCTCGGGGAGGGCGGTCGCCATGGTGACGTGAGCCGGGGCGGGGGCGCCGGCGGCGGTTGTGCCTCAGGCGGTGAGCGCCGTCGGGCCGCCCCGGGCACGGGCCCGGACGGCCTGGTCGTAGCGGCGCAGCAGCAGCCGGGCCAGCTCGGGGGCGGCGCCCAGCACGGGGGCGAGGATGTCGGCACGGGCCTCGCGGGCATCGGCGGCGATCCGGTCCGGCAGAAAGCCCGGCGCGATGACGTACGGCGCGACGGCCACCCGCTGGGCGCCCTCGTCCCGCAGGGCCCGCACGGCGTCGGCCGTACGGGGCAGGGATGCGGAGGCGAACGCAGGTCGCACGGCACACCATTCGGCGGTGCGCCGCCACTCCCGCGCGATTTCAGCGATCACTGCGATCGCCTCCGGGTCGGAGGAGCCCGCCGAGGCCAGTACGACCCCGGTCGAGCGGCGGTCTCCGGGCCGCAGCCCGGCCTCCTCCAGCCGACGCTCCAGGGCGTGGGTCAGGAGGAGGGAGGGGCCGAGCACGTCGGCCTGATGGATGGTCAGCCGGGGCAGCCGCGCGGCGGCCTCGCGCAGCACCGCGGGGATGTCGGACTTCGCGTGGAAGGCGCGTGTGAGGAGGAGCGGAAGCGCCACCACGTGCCGTTGGCCCGCCCGTCGCCCGCCCTCGTGCCACCCCTCCGCCTCGGCCGCGAGGCGCTCCAACGCCCGGGGCACCCGGGGCGCGTTGAAGTCGAGATAGCCGACTTCCACGCGCAGCCCGGGCCGCAGCTTCCGGACCCGCGCGCACAGCGCGGTGACGGTCGCGGCGTGCCGTGGGTCGCGGCTGCCGTGGGCGATGACGAGGAGGGTGGGGGGTGTGCTCATGGTTTCAGCTCTTGACGAGGAGGCCGCGGCTGCGCAGCACCCGGCGCTCGATCGGGGCGAAGATCAACAGCTCGATACCGATGCCGACGATCAGGATCAGCAGGATCGCGGACAACACCCAGGACATGTCCTGGAGTTCCCGGCCCTGCTCCAGGAGCTGGCCCAGGCCGGTGCCGAGATCGGGCGCGTTGACGATGAGTTCGGCGGCCATCAGAGAGCGCCAGGAGAAGGCCCAGCCCTGCTTGAGCCCGGCGAGGTAGCCGGGCAGCGCGGCCGGCAGCAGCACATGGCGGACGCCGGTCAGGCCGGTCGCGCCGATGCTGCGGCCGGCACGCAGATAGAGAGGAGAGATCTGGTCGACACCGGACACCAGCCCGTTGGCGATCGAGGGGACGGCCCCGAGCAGCACCACCGCGTAGATGGTGGCGTCGCTCAGCCCGAACCAGATGATCGCCGCCGGGACCCAGGCCACCGAGGGGAGGGACTGCAGCCCGCTCAGGATCGGGCCGATCGCGGCGCGCACGGGCCTGACGCGGGCCACGATCAGACCGAGCACCGTACCGATGGCGACCGACGCCACGAAGCCGAGGGCGCCGCGGGAGACGCTGGTCCACACGAAGCTCAGCAGGGTGCCCTCCAGCCACTTCTGCTGGAGCGAGCGGAAGACGTCGAGCGGGCTCGGCAGCAGATAGTGCGGCTTGAGCTGGAAGTGGTAGGCGAGCTGCCACAGCCCGAGCACGATCACGATCGCGATGAGGGGAGGGAACGCTTTTGACAGCGCGGTGCGCAGCCACGGCTGCCGGGCCACCACGGTGGAGTCGAGCGCGTCGAGCCCGGCCTCCAGACCGGCGAGGTCTCCGGGGGCGGCGGCCTCGGTGCCGGTCCTGGTGGCCGCTTCGGGCCCGGAGGCGTCGTCGGCGTCCGGTGTGTCCGTGGCCGGGGCGGTGGACGGTCCGGTGGGGGCGTCGCCGGGGCTTCCCGCGGCGGCGGAGGCGGTCTCAGTGCTGGCCATGGCGGCGGATCTCCCCACGGAGCTGCTCGGTGATCTCGACGGACAGGTCGGCGACCGCGGAGTCCTCGATGCGGCGCGGCTGGGGGATGTCCACCTGCCACTCCCGGGCGACCCGGCCGGGACGGGAGGAGAGCAGCACGACCCGTTCGCCGAGCCGCACCGCCTCCCGGACGTTGTGGGTGACGAAGAGGACGGAGAGGCTGCTTCCGGCGGAGCCGTCGGAGTTCTGGGTCTGCCAGATCCGGGTCAGCTCGTCGTGCAGCACATCGCGGGTGATCGCGTCGAGGGCGGCGAACGGCTCGTCCATCAGCAGCAGTCGGCTGTTCTGGGCCAGCGCCCGGGCCATCGCCACCCGCTGGCGCATCCCGCCGGACAGCTCGTGCACCCGCTTGCCGTACGCGCCCTTGAGGCGGACGAGCTCCAGCAGCCGCTCGGCCTCCTCGCGGCGCTCCGCGCGCGGCACGCCGCGCAGCCGCAGCGCCAGTTCGATGTTGCGGCCCGCGGTCAGCCACGGGAACAGCGCGTGCTCCTGGAACATCAGCGCCGGCCGGCCGCCGGGCGTCTCGATGGTGCCGGAGGTCGGCTCGTCCAGACCGGCCACCAGGCCGAGCAGGGTGGACTTGCCGCACCCCGAGGCCCCCAGGAGGCAGACGAACGCGCCGGGGGCGACGTCGAGTTCGATGTCGTCGAGCACCTGCTGCCGCGCGCCGGGGCGGCCGAACGACTTCGAGACATGGTGGATGCGAGCGGCGTACGGACCGGCGGTGCCGGCGTCCGCCGGGGCGGGCTTGGTGAGCGTGCTGGTCGTCATCGGTGTCACCTCCTGGGAGATCGGGGGGCCGGGGTCAGTTGCCGCCGAGGCCGGCGTCGTCGACCGGCGGCCTGCCCTCGGACTTGAGCACCTTGTTCAGCAGGGTGAGGTCGTAGATGCCCTTGAGGTCGGGCTTCTGCAGCAGCCCTGCCTTGACGGCGTGGTCCGCCTCCTCCTGGAGCGTGGCGGCCAGCGGGTCGTCGGTGATGTCGACGTTCTTGAACGCCGGGTCGATGACGCCGTCCGGGAGGGGCTTGCCGGCGATCGCGGGATCGGCGAGCTTCTCGTTGAGCGCCTTGACCGCCTCGGCGGGGTGCGACCGGATCCAGGCGTTGGTCGTCACCGAGGCGCGCAGCACCGCCTCGACCGCCTTCGGGTGCTCCTTGAGGAAGCGCTGCGAGACGATCACGTTGGTGATGACGAACTTGCCGTCCTTCCACAGTTTCTTCTCGTCCAGCAGCGGCTTGCCGCCCGCGGCGACGAGCTTGGAGGCGGTGGGCTCGGGGACCCAGGCACCGTCGATGCTGCCCTGCTTGAAGGCGGTGGGGACGACCTTGTTGTCGATGCGCTGGACGGTGACGTCGCCCTTGCCGCTGGTGGCGTCGACCTTGTAGCCCTTGCCGGAGAGGAAGTTCAGCAGGGCGACGTCCTGGGTGTTGCCCAGCTGCGGGGTGGCGATCGTCCTGCCCTTGAGGTCGTCCAGGCTCTTGATCTTCTTGGGGTCGACGATCAGCGAGACACCGCCGGAGGCCGAACCAGCGATGATCTTCAGGCTCTTGCCGTGCGACTTCACATAGCCGTTGATCGCGGGGGAGGGGCCGATCCACCCGATGTCGATGGCGTTCGAGTTGAGCGCCTCGATCTCCGCGGGACCGGCGTTGAAGACCGAGGACTTCACCGCGGTGCCGCCCAGCTCCTTCTGGAACTGGCCGGTCCGCAGGCCGATCAGCGGTGTGGCATGGGTGGTGTTGCCGAAGAATCCGATCTTGACCTGGTCGAGCCCGTCGACCTTGGGCCCCTTCGGGGCGACGGAGGCCGCGGTGTCCTTGGGGGCCTGCGAGCCGTAGCCGCAGGCGCCCAGCGCGGCGGTCAGCAACGGGACGGTGGCGGCGGCCGCCAGGAGGCGATGACGAACGGCAGACACGGGAGGTGTTCCTCTCGGAGGGCCGGGGCGGTACGCGCCTCGCTAAGGGGGCGCGCCCGCCGAAAGGGTGGAACTGCGGAAGGGGGACGTGGGGGGTACGCGGTCGGGTCCGGTCAGCACACACATCGGCCGACTCCGCCCTGGCCGCTCCCGAGGGCCCCGCTGCCGACGCGGCCCCCCTCCTTCGCGAAGGTCGAGAACATGTCCCTGAGCATGATCAGAAGTCCCACCCCTCGTCGTCCGACGCATCCTCCGGCGCGGGGTCCGCGGTCGCCTCCGCGAAGGCGGTGCCCGCCATGCCCGCGGTCAGCGTGGTGCCGTCCGCCGGGTCGATCAGCAGGAAGGAGCCGGTGCGCCGGGAGTCCGCGTAGGCGTCCAGCGCCAGCGGTGCGGCGGTGCGGAGCACGACCCGGCCGATGTCGTTGGCGGCCAGTTCGCCGGGGGCCGGGTGCTGGGAGAGATCGTCCAGGGTCAGCCGGGACGGGATCTCCTTCACGATCGCCTTGACGGTGCGGGTGGTGTGCTTGAGCAGCACCCGCTGCCCGACGGCCAGCGGCCGGTCGGCGACATGGCAGACGGTGGCCTCGACGTCCTGGGTGACCGGCGGCGCCGCGTCGGCCGGGGCGATCAGGTCGCCGCGGGAGACGTCGATGTCGTCGGCGAGCCGGACGGTCACCGACTGCGGCGCCCAGGCGACGTCCACGCTCTGCCCGAGCGCGTCGATGCCCTCGATCGTGCTGGTTCGGCCCGACGGCAGCACGGTGACGGCGTCGCCGACACGCAGCACACCGGAGGCGACCTGGCCCGCGTAGCCGCGGTAGTCGGGGTGGGCGGCGGACTGCGGGCGGATGACGTACTGGACCGGGAAACGGGCCGGGTCGTCCGACGGGTCGGCGACCACCGGCACGGTCTCCAGGTGCTCCAGCACGGTCGGCCCGCCGTACCAGTCCATGGTGGCCGACGGCGTCACGACGTTGTCGCCGGCCAGCGCCGAGATCGGGATGGCGGTGCACCAGTTTTCCTGGGGGTCTTCCCCAGACCCCCAGCCCGGCACGCCCAGCGAGCCGGCGTACGCGGTGAACTCCTCGGCGATGGCCGCGAAGATGGACTCCTGGTAGTCGACCAGGTCCATCTTGTTGACGGCCAGCACGACGTGCGGCACCCGCAGCAGGGCGGCGACCGCGGCGTGCCGGCGGGTCTGCTCGACCACGCCGTTGCGGGCGTCGACGAGCACCACGGCCAGCTCGGCGGTGGAGGCCCCGGTCACCATGTTCCGGGTGTACTGCACATGCCCGGGGGTGTCGGCGAGGATGAAGCGCCGGCGCGGGGTGGCGAAGTAGCGGTAGGCCACGTCGATGGTGATGCCCTGTTCGCGCTCGGCACGCAGCCCGTCCGTCAGCAGCGCCAGGTCGGGCGCCTCCTGCCCGCGGTTGCGGGAGGCGTGCTCGACGGCCTCCAGCTGGTCGGCGAGGACCGACTTGGAGTCGTGCAGCAGCCGGCCGACCAGGGTCGACTTGCCGTCGTCCACGGAGCCGGCGGTGGCGAAGCGCAGCAGCGAGGTCGCGCCCGCGTCCACCACGCCCTCAACAACATTGGTGGAGCTCATGGTCAGAAGTACCCCTCGCGCTTGCGGTCCTCCATGGCGGCCTCGGACAGCTTGTCGTCGGCCCGGGTCGCGCCCCGCTCGGTGAGGCGCGAGGCGGCGATCTCCGCGATGACGGCCTCGATGGTGTCCGCGTCCGACTCGACGGCGCCGGTGCACGACATGTCGCCGACGGTGCGGTAGCGCACCTGCCGGACCTCCAGGTGCTCGCCGTCCTTCGGCCCGCCCCACGCACCGGGCGCCAGCCACATCCCGCTGCGGGCGAAGACCTCCCGCTCGTGGGCGTAGTAGATGGCGGGCAGTTCGATCTTCTCGCGGGCGATGTACTGCCAGACGTCCAGCTCGGTCCAGTTGGAGAGCGGGAAGACCCGGACGTGCTCGCCGGGCGAGTGCCGGCCGTTGTAGAGCTGCCACAGCTCGGGCCGCTGCCGGCGCGGGTCCCAGCCGCCGAACTCGTCGCGCAGCGAGAACACCCGCTCCTTGGCGCGCGCCTTCTCCTCGTCCCGGCGGCCGCCGCCGAAGACCGCGTCGAAGCGGTTCTTCTCGATGGCGTCCAGCAGCGGCACGGTCTGCAGCGGGTTGCGGGTGCCGTCCGGGCGCTCGCGCAGCTCGCCGCGGTCGATGAAGTCCTGCACGGAGGCGATGTGCAGCCGCAGCCCGTGCCGTGCCACGGCGCGGTCGCGGTAGTCGAGGACCTCGGGGAAGTTGTGGCCGGTGTCCACGTGCAGCAGGGCGAACGGCACCGGCGCCGGCGCGAACGCCTTCAGTGCCAGGTGCAGCATGACGATGGAGTCCTTGCCGCCGGAGAAGAGGATCACCGGACGTTCGAACTCGCCCGCCACCTCGCGGAAGATGTGCACCGCCTCGGACTCCAGGGCGTCCAGGTGCGACAGCGCGTACGGGTTGTCCAGTTCCTCGGAAACGGAAGCGACAGTGCTCACACCAGCCCCCTCTCGACGAGCAGCGCGTGCAGCGCCGCCGCGGACTCCTGCACGGTCTGGGTGTGCGACTCGATCCGCAGGTCCGGTGCCGCGGGCGCCTCGTAGGGGTCGTCCACACCGGTCAGGCCGGAGATCTCGCCGGCCGCCTGCTTGGCGTACAGGCCCTTCACATCGCGCTCGGAGCACACCTCGACCGGAGTGGCGACATGCACCTCCAGATACGGGGTGCCCTCGCTCCGGTGGCGCTTGCGCACCGCCTCGCGGCTGTCCGCGTACGGGGCGATCACCGGGACCAGGGCCTTCACGCCGTTGCGGGCCAGCAGTTCGGCGACGAAGCCGATCCGCTGGACATTGGTGTGCCGGTCCTCGCGGCTGAAACCGAGGCCCGCGGAGAGGAACTCGCGGATCTCGTCGCCGTCGAGCACCTCGACGCGGTGGCCCTCGCCGCGCAGCCGGTCGGCCAGCTCGCGTGCGAGGGTCGTCTTGCCCGCGCTCGGCAGACCGGTCAGCCAGACCGTGGCGCCCGTCATCCGTATCTCCTGAAACCCTGCCGCCGGTGCGGTCAGTTCCGTCGTTGCCGTCATCAGTGCAGTCCGCACTCGGTCTTGTCGGTGCCGGCCCAGCGGCCGGCCCGCGCGTCCTCGCCCGCCAGCACCCGGCGGGTGCACGGGGCGCAGCCGACGGAGGCGTAGCCGTCCATCAGCAGCGGGTTGGTGAGCACCCCGTGCTCGGCGACATAGGCGTCCACGTCGTCCTGCGTCCAGCGGGCGATCGGCGAGACCTTCACCTTCCGCCGCCGGGCGTCCCAGCCGACGACCGGGGTGTCCGCCCGGGTCGGCGACTCGTCCCGGCGCAGCCCGGTCGCCCACGCGTCGTAGTGGGCCAGCCCCTCCTCCAGCGGCGCGACCTTGCGCAGCGCGCAGCACCGGTCGGGGTCGCGGTCGTGCAGTCGCGGTCCGTACTCGGCGTCCTGCTCCGCCACCGTCTGACGGGGCGTCAGCGTCAGGACGTTGACGTCCATCACCGCCGCCACCGCGTCCCGGGTGCCGATCGTCTCCGGGAAGTGGTAGCCGGTGTCCAGGAACACCACGTCCACGCCCGGGAACGCCCGCGAGGCCAGGTGCGCCACGACCGCGTCCGCCATCGAGGAGGTGACGCAGAAGCGCGGACCGAAGGTCTCGGCGGCCCACCGGAGGATCTCCAGGGCGGGCGCCTCCTCCAGGTCGCGGCCCGCCTGCTCGGCGAGCCGCTGAAGGTCGGTGGTGGTCACGGCGTACCTCCGTCGGAAGCGGAAGGAGCTGCTGAAGGGGAGGGGGACGGGGCGGAACCGGCGGCTCCCGGGGCCAGCAGTCCCAGGAACTTCAGCCGGAAGGCGCGGCTGCACGCCCGGCACTCCCAGGCCGCGCCCGCTCCGCGGGGGCCGTCCTCCTCGGAGGGCCGCAGGTCCTCGTCCCCGCAGTACGGGCAGTGGAACGGCACGGCGCGCTCGGTCACTTCAGTGCCCCCTCTTCGGCGCGCGCCGCCCAGGTGGCGAACCGCTCGCCCTCCGTGCGCTGCGCCTCGAAGTTGCGCAGCACCCGCTCGACGTAGTCGGGCAGTTCGTCCGCGGTGACCTTCAGACCGCGGACCTTGCGCCCGAAGCCCGGCTCCAGGCCCAGCGCACCACCGAGGTGCACCTGGTAGCCCTCGACCTGCCGGCCGTCCTCGTCCAGCACCAGCTGGCCCTTGAGGCCGATGTCGGCGACCTGGATGCGGGCGCAGGCGTTCGGGCAGCCGTTGAGGTTGATGGTGATCGGCTCCTGGAAGTCCGGCATCCGGCGCTCCAGTTCGTCGATCAGCGTGGCGCCCCGGCCCTTGGTCTCGACGATGGCGAGCTTGCAGAACTCGATACCGGTGCAGGCCATCGTGCCGCGCCGGAACGGCGACGGGGTGACCTGGAAGTCCAGCGCCTCCAGCCCGGCGACCAGGGAGTCGATCCGGTCCTCGGTCACGTCGAGGATGATCAGCTTCTGCTCGACGGTGGTGCGCAGCCGGTCCGAGCCGTGTGCGGCGGCGAGTTCGGCGACCTTGGTGAGGGTGGCGCCGTCGACCCGGCCGACGCGCGGGGCGAAGCCCACGTAGAACCGGCCGTCCTGCTGCCGGTGCACGCCGACGTGGTCGCGCCACTTGTGCGCGGGCTGCTCGGGCGCCGGGCCGTCGACCAGCTTCCGCCGGAGGTACTCGTCCTCCAGCACCTGGCGGAACTTCTCCGCGCCCCAGTCGGCCATCAGGAACTTCAGCCGGGCGCGGTTGCGCAGCCGGCGGTAGCCGTAGTCGCGGAAGATGCCGACCACGCCGGCCCACACGTCGGCGACCTCGTCCAGCGGCACCCAGGTGCCCAGGCGCTGCGCGAGCTTGGGGTTGGTGGACAGGCCGCCGCCGACCCACAGGTCGAAGCCCGGGCCGTGCTCGGGGTGGACGACGCCGACGAAGGCCACGTCGTTGATCTCGTGCACCACGTCCTGGACGGGCGAGCCGGAGATCGCGGTCTTGAACTTGCGCGGCAGGTTGGAGAACTCCTTGCTGCCGATGTAGCGCTCGTGGATCTCGTCCACGGCCGGGGTGCCGTCGATGATCTCGTCCGCGGCGATGCCGGCCACCGGGGAGCCGATGATCACGCGCGGGCAGTCGCCGCACGCCTCGGTCGTGGAGAGGCCCACGGCCTCCAGCTTCTCCCAGATGGCCGGGACGTCCTCGATCCGGATCCAGTGCAGCTGGATGTTCTGCCGGTCGGTGATGTCGGCGGTGCCGCGGGCGTACTGCTCGGAGACCTCGCCGACGGCGCGCAGCTGGGCGACGGTGAGCCGGCCGCCGTCGATGCGGACCCGCAGCATGAAGTACTTGTCGTCCAGCTCCTCGGGCTCCAGCACTGCGGTCTTGCCGCCGTCGATCCCGGGCTTGCGCTGGGTGTACAGGCCCCACCAACGCATCCGGCCGCGCAGGTCGTTGGGGTCGATGGAGTCGAAACCGGCCTTGGAGTAGATCGTCTCAATGCGTGTCCGCACATTGAGACCGTCGTCGTCCTTCTTGAACTGCTCGTTGCCGTTGAGTGGCGTGAAGTGACCAACGGCCCACTGGCCCTCGCCGCGGTGGCGGCCGGCCTTGCGGCGGGTCGTGGCGGTGGGGCTGTCCGGGGTGGCGGCCATGGGTTTACGTCCTTCTGGGCGGCTCAAAGGGGGCGCGCAGGATGCGGTGCACCCCCGTCGACCTGCGCGGACGCGCCACGGCGCGGCGCGGGCGGGCGCGTTGCGCGGTGGGCTGCGGGGTCGGGGGCGCGACGCGTCCGCGACGGTGGGGACGGCGTGCGAAGCGGTGATGCCGGGGGCTGTCCGGGGTGACGCGGGGCGGGGCCCTCACGCGTACGGCGTCAGCCTGTCCGACAAATGGCGCTGGACATGCGGCCGAGGTCGACGTGGCGTCGACTCACCAAGGCAATTCCAGCTCGAGACATGACGGAAGCGTGGCACGCGGCTCTCCGGACAGTCCACCGTCATCCAGGATGTGGACATGGATGTCCCGCATCGCGAGACAGTGTGGCGTCGGTCACGTGGCGGAACGGATGCGTCCGGTGCGGCCGGCCGCACTCCGTGCCGGTGCCTCAGTTCGCGCCGGCCGGCACCGGGCCCGCGCCGGGCCACGGGCCGGGCTGCTCGACCTCCGGCTCCTCGGTCACCGTGGTGTCGTACACCCGGAAGCCGCGCCGCTCGTAGTTGGCCCGCGCATGGACCCCGTCGTCGCTGCACGTGTGCACCCACACCCGCCGGGTCTCCGGCAGCCCCGGCCACCGCTCGGCCAGGTCCCACGCCCGCGCGGTCCCGTACCCCAGCAGATGCCCGCCGATCCGCCGCCCCCGGAACGCCGGCAGCAGCCCGAAGTAGCCGACCTCCACCGCGCCCTCCGGACCGGACCGGAGCTCGATGAACCCCGCGGGCGTCCCGCGCTCGTACGCCACCCAGGTCTCGGTCCCCGGCTCGGCGAGGTGCTCGCTCCACCGCGCGTACGGCCACCCCAGGCGGTCGGTCCACCGGACGTCGCCGCCGACCGCCGTATAGAGGAACCGGCTGAACTCGGGCGAGGGCACCTCGGACCGGACGATCCGTACCCCCTGCTCGGCGGGCGGCTCGACGGCGGGCGCGAGATCGGTGCGCGCGGTCTGTTCGAGATACCAGGTGGTGACGGTGTGGCTCATGGCGCCAGCACATCACACCGGGGGAGGCGGCCCGGGGCCGGTCCGCGGAACGGACGGGGCCCCGCCCCGGGGTTCGGGTCGAGGGCGACGTCCCCCCCGGGCCGGCAGCCGGGGGCGGCCGGGCCGTCCGGCGCGCTCCGGGGTCGCCGCCACATCACGGAACGGGCCGTCCATCTGCTGGGACGGCAGGGCCGCGCCGCGGAGGCCGTCGCCCCACCGGGCCACCCGCTCCACCACGGCCGGTACGCTTCCGCCGCACAGTACCTCGGGGCCGTCGGGCCGCTCAGCCCCGGCCGGCGCCGGCCCCCGCACGGCGGGCCGCCAGTACCGCGGGCGCCGTGGAGTGCGGCAGCAGCTCCGCGGGCCTCGCCGGCAGCCGGAGATCCACCTCCACCCCGTCGGCGAAGCGGTACGGCCGGTGCGCCAGCACCCCGCCGAGATGGCGCCGCAGCCGGGACAGCTCGGCCCGGACCGTCACCGTCCGTCCGCCGTCGCCGAAGAGGTCCCGGGCCAGCTCGGCGGCGCTGCGGCCGGGTGGCCGGGCGGCCAGCAGGAACAGCAGCTCGGCATGGCGCGGGGTCAGCGCGTGCGACCAGCTGCCCGCGGGGCCCGCCACCGTGACCGCCGGGCCGCCGGGCCCGCCGAGGTCCAGCACCACCCGGTGCGGCCCGGCCGCCGGCTCCGGCCGGCCGGGCCGGATCAACCAGCCGCCCGGCAGCGGCTCCAGCGTGCACATCCCGTACCGCGGCAGCCACAGCGGCCCGGCCGCCGGCTCCTTGGGCAGCGCCACCCGGTCCGGCGGGGTCATGCCCGTCACCGCCGCCGTCCAGCCGTGCGGATCGACGGCCAGTGCCCGCCCGCCGATCCGCGCCAGCACCGGCGCCGCGCTCGCCCGCAGCCGCTCCAGGGACGCGTGGTGCCGGCTCCGCAACTCGCCCTCGGCGAGCCGCGCCACCGCGGAGACCAGGGCCAGCGTCGTCGGATGGAACGAGTGGGCCGGGCCGCTGACGTCCACCGTGCCCAGCAACCGCCCGTCGCGCGGGTCGTGCAGCGGCGCCGCGGCACACGTCCAGGTGTGGTGGCTGCGCAGGAAGTGCTCGGCGGAGTGCACCAGCACCGGGCTGCGGGCCACCAGCGCGGTGCCGATCGCGTTCGTGCCGACCGTCCCCTCCGTCCAGTCGGCGCCCCTCTCGAAGCCCAGCCGGTCGGCCATCCGCCGGATCGGGGCGCTGCCCTCCCGCCACAGCACCCGGCCGTCGGCGTCGGTGACCACCATGATCTGCTGGGCGGCGTCGGCGGTCGGCAGCAGTCCGCCGCCGAGCACCGGCAGTATCGACGCCAGCTGCGACTTCTGCCGCCGGTGCTCCAACTCCGCGACGGACAGCGGGTGTTGGTCGCTGCCGCGCTCCGGGTCCACCCCGCGGTCCAGCACCCGCCGCCAGGACTCGCCGATCACCGTGCGGGGCGTGTCCCGGGGCAGGTCCGCCGGCAGGTGGTCGCCGGTCAGCGCCGTCTCGTGCAGGCCGGCCAGCCGCCGCGCGGTCTCCCGGATGTCCTGGGCCGATCGGACGGCGCTCTCGAGCGGTTGTCCGGCCGGCCGCTCCCCGGCCCTGTCGATCGGTCTGTCGCTCACACTGCTCTCCGTCGTGCCCGTCCGTCGGTCCGCCGCCGGTCCGTTGCCGGTCCGCTGCGGTCGGTGCCGTGCCCATCGTGCCGTCAGCCGCCGCCCGGGGAGGGCCCATTGGCCAGATCGGTTGCAACGAGCTGCAACCGTTGTGGCCTATGACGCCGGCGGGGAACTGTGTTCTCAGCGGTCGATGGCGTCCTGTCCCCACGCCGCACGGCATGGGGGGCCCGGAGGTTTCGCCGGACACCCGACGGAGAACCCGCCGGTGCCCACCAAGGACGCGATCGACCGCCCGCGTCGTCGGCACGGTGTGGGAGGGGGCTCGCCATGGTGGCCGCCGCCCCGCGTGTCGTGGTGATCGGCACCGGCGAGGGCGGCCGGATCGCCCGCGCCGGCCGGCTTGCCGGACACTACGGCGTGCCCCGGCTGTCCGCGGTCGACGTCCTGATCAGGCGTCAGCCGCTGCCGGCCGCGGGATATGTGATCGACGGCGCGCCGCAACTCCTCGACCGGGTCGCGCGCTTCGGCGGTCCGCTGCCCGTACCGGCCTTCGCCGATCTCGTCGTGCACCTGCGCGAGGCGGAGCGGGACGGCACGGGCGACGCCTCCCGGGTGATCCGCTACTACGAGGCGCGGGGCGTCCTGGTCGGTTTCCGGCCGGACGTGCCGGACGCCGAGATCATCGTGGCCGTGGACGCGGCGCTGCGTGGGCGCACCGCGCCGCGGCCGCCGACGTGGTCCTGAAGACCGGGACCGGTGCCGAGTCGGCGCGGCACCGCTCCCCGCCCGGCGCGGCGGCGGTTCTTCCCCTGTCGCATCCCCTGCTCGGAGCCGCCTGGCCGCGCGCTCCTCGGGGGACGCGGAACCGCCGCCGCGCCACCGAGGGCCCGGCGGGCGCGCCCGGTGGCCTCCGCTACCCGGTCACCTCCGGTCGCGCCCGTTCCACCACCGCCGCCAGGTCCAGCGTGTGCGGCAGTGTGCCGAACGCCGCCCCCGCGTCGCCGCCGAGCCGGGCGGCGCAGAACGCATCGGCCACCTCCGGCGGCGCGTACCGCACCAGCAGCGCCCCCTGGAGCACCAGCGCCAGCCGCTCGGTCAGCCGCCGGGCGCGGGCCTCGATGCCCTCCAGATCGGCGAGTTCGGTCAGCAGCCCCCGGATCGCCCGGTCCAACCGGTGGTCGGCGCCCCGGGCGGTGCCGATCTCGGACAGATACGCGTCCAGCGCCGCGGGCTCGCGCCGCAGCGCCCGCAGCACATCGAGCGCCTGGACGTTGCCCGCGCCCTCCCAGATCGAGTTCAGCGGCGCCTCGCGCAGCAGCCGCGGCAGCCCCGACTCCTCCACATAGCCGTTGCCGCCCAGGCACTCCAGCGCCTCCGCCACCAGCGGCGTGCACCGCTTGGTCACCCAGTACTTGGCCGCCGGCACCGCCAGCCGCAGGAAGGCCCGGTCCCGCGCGGTGCCGCCGTCGTAGGCCGCCGCCAGCCGCAGCGCCAGGGTGGTCGCCGCCTCCGACTCCACCGCCAGGTCGGCCAGCACGTTGCGCATCAGCGGCTGCTCGGCCAGCCTGCGCCCGAACGCCTCCCGGTACGCGGTGTGGTGCAGTGCCTGCGCCACCGCCTGCCGCATCACCGCCGCCGACGCGGTGACGCAGTCCAGCCGGGTCGCCGCGACCATCTCCAGGATCGTCGCCACCCCGCGCCCCTCCTCGCCGACCCGGCGCGCCCAGGTGCGCCCGTCGAACTCCACCTCCGCGGAGGCGTTCGAGCGGTTGCCGAGCTTGTCCTTCAGCCGCTGGATCCGGAAGGTGTTGCGGGTGCCGTCCGGCAGCACCCGCGGCAGCAGGAAGCAGGTGAGCCCGCCGGGCGCCTGCGCCAGCACCAGGAACGCGTCCGACATCGGCGCCGAGCAGAACCACTTGTGGCCGGTCAGGGCGTACTCCCCGGCCGCCGCCAGCGGCTGCGCCCGGGTGGTGTTCGCCCGGACGTCGCTGCCGCCCTGCTTCTCCGTCATCGCCATCCCCGCCAGCGCGCCCGACTTCCGTGCGGCCGGCCGGAGTTCGGCCTCGTACACCCGTGACGTCAGCAGCGGTTCCCACACCGCCGCGAGCTCCGGCTCGGCGCGCAGCGCCGGCACCGCGGCGTGGGTCATCGACAGCGGGCAGCCGTGCCCCGCCTCCACCTGCGTCCACACCAGGAAGCCGGCGGTGCGCCGGACGTGCCCGTGCGGGCGCTCCCAGGCGTCGGTCAGCCCGGCCGTGACGGCGTGCCCCAGCAGCCGGTGCCAGGCCGGGTGGAACTCCACCTCGTCGATGCGGTGGCCGTAGCGGTCGTGGGTGCGCAGCACCGGCGGATACGCGTTGGCCTGTTCGCCCCAGCGCTGCGCCTGGGCCGAACCGGCCGCCTGCCCCAGCCGGCCCAGCTCCTCGCGCGCCTCGCCCAGGTGCTCCCCGGCGACGTACCGGGCCACCCCCTCGGTGAGCGCCGGGTCGGCGGCGAAGACGTCGTAGCCGGTCAGCGGCGGCGGTTGGTTCGTCACGGTATGCGTACAAGGTGTGGTAGGTGCCATGCCCGATACGGTAAGGAGGTGCAGCCGCCGAACGAACCGACCGAACCGCACGGGCCGCCCCGGGGCCGCCTCACCCGCGCCCGGGTCCTCTACCGCAACGTCTCCAAGCGGCGGCTGGTCTGGCTGCTGCTCAAGGACATCGTCGGCAGCTGCATGCGCTACCGCGTCACCGGCCTGGCCGCCGAGGCGGCGTTCTGGTGTCTGCTCTCCCTGCCCCCGCTGATCCTGGGCCTGCTCGGCGTCCTCGGATACACCGAGGCGTGGATCGGCCACACCACGCTGGAGAACTTCCGCCTGCACCTGCTGCGCGCCGCCGGCACCGTGCTCTCCCACCGCGGTGTCGACGAGATCGCCCGCCCCCTGCTGACCGACGTCTTCACCGGCCGCCGCCCCGACGTCATCTCGCTGGGCTTCGCCATCGCCCTGTGGTCCGGCTCCCGCGCGCTGAACGTCTTCGTGGACACCATCACGATCATGTACGGGCTCGACGGCCGCCGCGGCATCGTCCGGACCCGGCTGCTGTCCTTCGCGCTCTACGTCGCCGCGCTGGCGGCCGGCGCCGTCGCCCTGCCGCTGATGGTGGCCGGACCCGACGCCGTCGTCGGCTGGCTCCCCGCCGGCCAGGACATCGTCCGCATCCTGTACTGGCCGGTGGTGCTGGTGCTGTCCATCGCCTTCCTCACCACCCTCTACCACGTGTCGGTGCCGGTCCGTTCGCCCTGGCGCGAGGACATCCCCGGCGCCGTGGTCGCACTGGCGATGTGGGTCCTGGGCAGCTTCCTGCTCCGCCTCTACCTGACGGCGGCCGTCGAGGGACCCACCATCTACGGCTCGTTGGCGGCCCCGGTCGCGGTCCTGCTGTGGATCGGCGTCTCCGCGTTCGCCGTCCTGGTCGGCGCCGCCATGAACGCCGCGCTGGACCGGGTGTGGCCCTCGGTCGCCACCGCCGCCGCCCGAGCGGAGAGCGAACGGAGCCGTGCGGGAGCCGACGGCGACGACGACTGACCCGCGGCGGCCCCCGGTTGTCGGCACAGCGTCACGGTGCACGGCAGCGCCCGACCCATGACAGCGCCCGACTCACGGCACCGGAACCGGCAGATAGCGCCCGGCCACCCGCAGCTCCGCTTCCACGGCGGCGGCGGTCTCGCGCAGCGCGGGCAGCACGGCGTCCCGGGCGGCCGCCGGCGCCCGGCCCGCCGCATGGGCGGACACCGCGACCGCGGCCACCGTCCGCCCGGTACGGTCCCGCACCGGCACCGCCACGGAGCGCAGCCCCGCCTCCAGTTCGTCGTCCACCAGGGCGTGGCCGTCGGTGCGGACCCGGTCCAGCGAGCCCGGCGGCCCGGCCGGGCCCCCCGCGGGCGGCAGCGCGGCCAGCAGCACCCGGCCGGGCGCGGTGGCCCGCGCCGGGGCGCGCCCGCCCGGGCTGACGGTGACGCTCATGATGCGGGCGGCGGGCACCGCGGCGACGTACCGGACGGCCCGGTGGGCGCGGCCGGCGACGTCGTCCTCGTCGGCCAGCACCGCCAACGAGGCCGACTCGCCGACCCGTTCGGCCAGCGCGGCCAGGTGGGGCCGGGCCAGGTCGGGCAGGGTGAGCCCGGAGAGCCGCGCGAAGCCCAGGTCCAGTACCTGCGGGGTGAGCCGGTGGCGTCCTTCGGAAGAGGCGGTGTAGCCGAGGTGCTCCAGGGTGATCAGGGCGCGCCGGGCGGTGGCGCGGGGGAGCCCGGTGGCCTCGGCGACGGCGGACAGCGTCAGCGCGGACCGGCCGGCGCCGAACGCGGTGAGGACCGCCAGCCCGCGGGCGACGGACTCCACGAATCCGGGCCCCAGTTGCCGCTTGGCGGCGCGCCGGGCCGCGGTCCGGCGGCCGGCGTCCGGGTCCGCGGGGGCGGCCGGCGCGCCCGGCGCGGCCAGGGCGGCCTCCATGGCGGCGACGGTCTCGCGCAGCCGGGGGAGGACCGCCTCCGGCAGCCCGGCGGCGCTGTGCCGGCTGGTGTGGCTGACCACGCTCACCGCGCAGGCCGGTCCGCCGGCCGGGTCCCGGACCGGCACCGCCACCGCGATCAGGCCCGGTTCGATGAGCTGGTCGTCCAAGGACCAGCCGGCGGTCCGGGCCGCGGCCACCCGCGCCGCGAAGTCCGCCGCGATCCGGCGGGCCCCGGTCGGCGCGGCCTCGCCGGCGGCCCGGGCCGGTACGGCGGGGAAGCCCGCGTCGGCCGGGTCGGCGGCCCGGCGCGCCCGCCAGCGGCGCCACTCCGCCGGACTCCAGTCCGCCGCGAACAGCGCGCCCGGCGCGCCCCGTTCGGCCGGCAGCAGATCGCCGATGCGGAACGCCAGCGACATGGCGCGGCGCCGGGTCGCCTGGTGGACGAAGCGCACCCCGTCGCCGTCCGGGACGGCCAGCGACACCGACTCGTCGAGGGTGTCGGCGAGGCGGTCGGCGAGCGGACCGAGCCGGTCCGGCAGGCCGGTGGCGGCCAGATAGGCGTTGCCCAGTTCCAGCAGGCCGGGGGCGAGCGCCGCCTCGCGGCCCTCGGCGCGGACGTGGCCCAGGGCGGCGAGGGTGCTCAGGATCCGGTCCGCGCTGGCGCGCGCCAGACCGGTGGTCCGCACCAGATCGCTCACCGCCGCCCGGCCGCCGGCATCCGTCAGCGCACGCAGCACGGCCAGCGTGCGCAGCAGCGGCGTCACCGCCTCCGGCGGCGGCGTCGGGGCGGACGGGGCGGGGCGGGCGGACGGCGGCAAGGGGCTCTCCTAGATGGTCCGGGGCAGTCCGGAACCGTACCGGGCGCACCGTTGACACGACCCGGGGCCGGTACCAGACTCGGGTCAGCGCACGAGGTGAACTCCAGTTCACTGGGCGAACGCCCTTGACCTGGAAGGGACTTGACCCGCCCGAGCGGCCGGAGCACCGCGTCCGGCCGGGTCCTGACGGGTGTTCGGCAGGACGCCGCGGCCGCCGCCCCGGCGCGCCCCGGTGACCGCCGGGGAAATCGTCGGCACGCTGGACCGCGTCCCGGCAGCAGCGGTGTCCGCCGCCCGGTCCGTACCCGTCCATCGCAGGGAAAGGACACCATGACCGCACCGGCCCCCTCCGCCCCGCCGTCCCCGGCCCCCGCGCCGTACCGCGGTGCGCCGGACCGCCACCCCCGGCACCCGCGCCTCCCCGTCGCCCCCGGCACCGACCCGGAGGCCGTGGAGCTGACCGGGCCGGTCTTCGGCCTCTCCGACGTCGGCGAGCTGGACGCCGACCTCACCCGGCAGCACCCCGGCGTGCCGCTCGGCGAGCGGATCACCGTCACCGGCCACGTCCTGGACCGCGCCGGCCGCCCGGTCCGCGGCCAGCTCGTCGAGATCTGGCAGGCCAACGCCGCCGGCCGGTACGCCCACCGGCAGGACCGCAACCCGGCGCCGCAGGACCCGAACTTCACCGGCGTCGGCCGCTGCCTCACCGACGACCACGGCCGCTACGCCTTCACCACCATCAGGCCCGGCGCCTACCCGCTGCCCGACGAGCGCACCTGGCGCCCGGCCCACATCCACTTCTCCCTCTTCGGCACCGCCTTCACCCAACGGCTGGTCACCCAGATGTACTTCCCCGGCGACCCGCTCCTGCCCTACGACGAGATCCTCGCGTCGGTCCCGGACCCCGCCGACCGCCACCGCCTGGTCGCCGCCTACGACCACGAACTGTCGCTCCCCGCGGGACCGCTGGCCTACCGCTGGGACGTGGTCCTCGACGGCCCGTCCGCCACCCGGACCGAGGAGGGCCGCTGATGCCGGACACCGACGGCCGCGGGCCGCTCGCCCCGACGCCCGCCCAGACCATCGGCCCCTTCTTCGGCCACGCCCTCCCGCACCCCGGTGGCGGCCTGATCGCGCCCGAGGGGCACCCCGACGCCGTCACCGTGCACGGCCGGGTGCGCGACGGGGCGGGCGCGCCGGTGCCGGACGCGCTGCTGGAGTTCTGGCAGGCCGGACCGGACGGCAGCCCGGCCGGCGCGTCCGGCTCGCTGCGCCGCGACCGGGCCACCGGCGAGGCACCGGGCCGCGGCGCGGTGTTCACCGGCTTCGGCCGGGTCCCCACCGACGCCGACGGACGGTACGCGGTGCGCACCCTGCTGCCCGCCGGAAGCCCGGGCGCCGCGCCGCACCTCGCGGTCTGCGTGCACGCCCGCGGCCTGCTGCACCACCTGTTCACCCGGGTCTACTTCCCCGAGCACGCCGCGGCGCACGCCGCCGACCCGCTGCTGGCGGGGCTGCCCGGGGAGCGCGCCCGCACCCTGCTGGCCCGTCCCGACGGCCCGGGCCGCTACCGCTTCGACGTGCAGCTCCAGCAGCCGGCGGACGGCTCCGCCGAGGAGACGGTGTTCCTTGCCTTCGGCTGACCCGCCTTCGGCTGACCCGCCTCCGGCCGAACGACCGGCGCCGGCACCGGCTCGGCCCGCCCCGCGGCCCGGCCGTCCGCGGGCCTGCCGGGGCCGGCGCCGCCGATGCGGTACAACCTCGGTACGGCCGGGCATCCGGTCGCCCCCCTGGGGGCCCCGGGCGCGGTCCGGGGCAGCCTCGCCGCGGCCCTCACCGCCCTGACCGGCCGCGGCGGGGCCTACGGGAGGCCGGCGCCGGCCGGCACGGGCCGCCGCCCCCGCCGGCCGTCGGAGCACTCCCGCCGCCCGGGACCCCGCGCCCGGGACCGCCCGCCGCCCGGCCCGCACCCCGCCCACGGCACCACACGCACCTCACGTCACCCCGCGCACCGCCCCGCGCCTCATCCGCACCACCCGCACGACCGGTACGACCCGCAGGAGCCCGTATGACGCCGCCCGCCGCCCCCGCACTGCACCACACCGCCGACGGCCCGCCCGGCGCCCCGCCGCTCGTCCTCGGCCCGTCCCTGGGCACCGCGCTCACCCTCTGGGACGCCCAACTCCCGGCCCTGGTCCGCCGGTTCCACGTCCTGCGCTGGGACCTCCCGGGCCACGGCGGCAGCCCCGTCGACGCCCTGGCCGACCCCCGGTCCGCCACCGTCCCCGAACTGGCCGGGCTGGTCCTCGCCCTCGCCGACTCCCACGGCCTCGACCGGTTCGCCTACGCCGGCGTCTCGTTGGGCGGCGCGGTGGGCGCCTGGATCGCCGCGCACCACCCGGGCCGGATCGCCTCGCTCGCCCTGATCTGCTCCTCCGCGTGGTTCGGCGAGCCGGCCGGCTGGCGCGAACGGGCCGCCCTGGTCCGTGCCAAGGGCACCGACGCGGTCGCCGACACGGCCGCCGGCCGCTGGTTCACCCCCGCCTTCGCCACCGCCCCCGAGGCCACCGCCCTCGTCGAGGCACTCCGCACGGACGTCACCCCCGAGGGGTACGCGGCCTGCTGCGACGCCCTCGCCGCCTTCGACCTGCGCTCCGCCCTGCCCCGGATCGCCGCCCCCACCCTCGTCGTGGCCGGCCGCGCCGACCCGGCCACCCCGCCCGCGCACGCCCGTGAACTCGCCGACGGCATCCCGGGCGCCCACCTCGTCGAACTGTCCGGCGCCGCCCACCTCGCCGGCGTGGAACGCCCCGCCGAGGTCCTCGCCGCCCTCCTCGCCCACCTCGCCCCCCTCCACACCCACCCCGACCCGGGAACGGACCTCTGATGCCCCGCGGGGCCGCCCCACCGCGCGAGACCGCCGTCGGCATCATCGGCGGCGGGCCCGCCGGGCTGCTGCTGGCCCGGCTGCTGCACCGCGCCGGTGTCGACTGCGTGGTCCTGGAGAGCCGCGACCGCGACTACGTCGAGCAGCGGCAGCGCGCCGGCATCCTCGAACAGGGCACCACCGACGTGCTGCGCGCCTGCGGGGCGGGGGAGCGGCTGGACCGCGAGGGCCTCGTCCACGACGGCATCGAGCTGCGCTACGACCGGCGCGCCCACCGCCTGGACTTCCCGGCGCTGACCGGCGGCCGCCGGGTGACCGTCTACGCCCAGACCGAGGTCGTCAAGGACCTGATAGCGCTCCAACTCGCCGACGGGCCGCCGCTGCTGTTCGGCGCCCGGGCGCTCGCGGTCACCGGCGCGGACACCGACCGGCCCCGCATCCACTACGCCCACGGCGGCCGCGAACACACCCTCACCTGCGGCTACGTCGCCGGCTGCGACGGCTTCCACGGCGTGGCCCGGCAGGCGGTCCCCGAGTCCGCCCGCCGCACCTACACCCGCGGCTACCCCTACTCCTGGCTCGGCGTCCTCGCCGACGCCCCGCCCGCCCACGACGAGTTGGTCTACGCCCACTCCGAGCGCGGCTTCGCGCTGCTCAGCATGCGCACCCCCACCGTCTCCCGGCTCTACCTCCAGGTCCCCAACGGCACCGACCCGGCGGACTGGCCCGACGAGCGGATCTGGGACGAGCTCCGGGCCCGCGCCGCCGTCGACACCGCCCCCTGGAATCCGGTCCGCGGCCCGCTCACCGCCAAGGCGGTCCTGCCGCTGCGCAGTTCGGTCACCGAGCCGATGCGCTGGGGCCGGGTGCTGCTGGCCGGCGACGCCGCCCACATCGTCCCGCCCACCGGCGCCAAGGGCCTCAACCTCGCCGTCGCCGACGTCACCGTCCTGGCCCGCGCCCTGGTGCACCGGCACCGGACCGGCTCGGCCGAACTGCTCGACGGCTACTCCGCCACCTGCCTGCGCCGGGTCTGGCGCGCCGAGCACTTCTCGCACTTCATGACCACGACCCTGCACACCGCCCCGGACCAGAGCCCCTTCGACACCCGGCTCCAGCTCGCCGCGCTCGACCGGATCGCCGGCTCCCGGCACGCCGCCGCCGAACTCGCCGAGAACTACACCGGACTGCCGCTGCCCTGACCGGCCCCGGGGCCCGGCCGCTCCGGGGCCGGACGCCCCCTGCGGTACCGCACCAGCAGCATCGCCGCGTCGTCGTGCAGCGGCCCCTCCGCGTGGTCGACCACGTCCTCCCGGACCGCCTGCAGCGCCGCCTCCGGATCGGGGTCCTTCAGCAGATGGGCGCGCTCGTCCAGCGGGTAGAACCAGCCGGCCGAGTCCCGGGCCTCGGTGACCCCGTCGGTGTAGAAGAGCAGCTGGTCGCCCGGGGCGAACGGCACCTCGTAGGGGACCGGCGCGTCCGGGCGGTGGTCCATCAGGCCCAGCGGCAGGGCGCGTTCGGACGGCGCGGCGTAGCGGACCTCGCCGGAGGGGCGGACGACCAGCGGGGAGGGGTGACCGAAGTTCAGCAGCGTCGCGTTCGGCCCGTCGCCGATCTCGGCGAGCACCGCGGTCACGAACCGCTCACCGGACAGATGGCGGTTCAGCGCCCGCTCGACCCGGGCGCCCACCGCCGGCAGGTCCGGCTCGTCGTGCGCCGCCTCCCGGAACGCGCCGAGCACCACCGCCGCGCTCTCCACCGCCTCCAGGCCCTTGCCCTGCACGTCCCCGACGATGATCCGCACCCCCGCGGGCGAGGTCACCACCTCGTAGAGATCACCGCCGATCCGGGCCTCGGCCACCGCCGAGGTGTACGACACCGCGATCCGCAGCGGGCCGGCGCCGCGCGGCACCGGCCGCAGCAGCACCCGCTGGGCGACCTCGGCGATCGACCGGACGCTGGCCAGCTCCTCCTCCCGGCGCTGCCGCATCACCGCGGCCACCACACCGGCCGCGGTCACCCCGGCCACCGACAGCAGCGCGGTCAGCCCGCGTCGGTTCTCGAACAGCCCGCTGTGCACGCTGAGCCCGACGCAGAGCACGGCCGCGGTCAGCCCGACCAGCGCGGTCCGCCGCCAGCCGCCGACCAGACCGGCGAACGCCGGCCCCAGCGACACCAGGGGCAGAAAGCCGACCCCCGGGCCCGCGGTGAGGTCCACCGCGCCGACCGCGGTCATGACCAGATACGGAAGCGCCGCCAGCGCACGGGAGCGGGTGCGCTGCTCCCCCTTCTCCACGGTCAAAGGTCCACTCCGGCGTTGTGACGGCCCGGGACCGGCCGGCCGGCGGTCCCGGGGAGGCGATCGGGCGCGAAGGGCCGACCACCGGTCCGTCACATGTCCAAAACCGGCCCTGGGGCCCCCGACCTGAGCATATGCAACATTTGCCGGACTGGCCGACGGGGGCCGGACCGCCGTTACCGAATCGCAGCAGCACCGGGCGGCGTCGGCCGGCGGGGACCGGAGGGGTTACGGGAGGTACGTCCGCGCGCTGTTCACCCGGCCGGGGCGCAGGATCCGGATCGGGCCGCGGTTGCAGTCGGGACAGTCCGCGCGGGTCAGCGGTGAGGGCACCCGGTGGCCGTGCGCGAAGTAGTCGGCGCGCCGGTGGCCGGCGAGATCGGTGGTGTGCCGGATCTCGTACTCCTCCTCCCAGCCGTGACCGCAGTGCAGGCAGACGAACGCGTACGCCTCGTGAACCGTCTCGGTGTCCCTCTCCATCGTCACCACGCCCTCTCCCCGGGCCGTCGCAGCCGCGGCGGCGCCGGACGGATCCATGCCGCACCACCCATTATCGCGCCGCAGCGGCGCGCCGGAAGGGTCCGGACCGGCCCTCAGGATCGGCCCTCAGGACCGGCTCCGCATCTCCGCCAGCGCCGTGTACACCGCGGCCACCAGCGCCCGGCTCCGCGGATCCTCGCCGCTGGTCCCGCCCCCGAAGCGGTTCATGGTGTACGCGTAGGCCAGCCCGTTCTCCGGGTCGGCGAAGGCGTACGAACCGCCGGCGCCGCCGTGCCCGAACGCCCGCCGGTTGGGGCCCGCCTGGCCCCGGTCGTTGAGCATGTAGCCCAGCCCCCAGCGGTACGCCGAGCCGCGGCCCGCCGGGGCGAACGCGCCGAGCGTCAGGTCCGGCTCGTCCGGCCGGCTCTGCGAGCGGCGCATCGCCTCCAGGGTGGCCGGGCCGACCAGCCGGCCGCCGGCCAGCGCCGCGTAGACGGCGGCCAGCCCGCGCGCCGTGGCATGGCCGTTGCCGGCCGGGATCTCGGCCGAGCGGTAGGCGGCGCTGTTGACGTCGCCGATGGGGACGTAGCGCAGCGCCAGCGTGACCGGGGCCAGCGGGTGCTCCGCGATCCCGCGCACCGGGGGGTTGGGCAGGTGCGGGTAGCGCTCGTCGAACAGCTCCTCGTCCAGCTGCCCCACCATGTCGGCGCACCGCGGATGCTCCGCGGCCGGGGTGCCGACGAAGAGGTCGGCGCCGAGCGGCCCGGTGATCTCCCGGCGCAGGAACGTGCCCAGTGACTGTCCGGTGATCCGCCGGACCACCTCGCCCACCAGGTAGCCGAACGTCGTGGCGTGGTAGCCCTGCGCGGTGCCCGGCTCCCACCAGGGCGGGGTGTTCGCCAGGGCGTAGCAGACGTACTCCCAGTCGTAGGCGCGGCCCTCGGCGAGCGGTTCCCGGGGCGCCGGGAGCCCGGCGCGGTGGCAGAGCAGCCAGCGCACCGGTAAGGACTCCTTCCCCTCCCGGGCGAATTCCGGCCAGTACCGCGCGACCGGCGCGTCCAGGTCCAACTCGCCGCGGTCCACCAGGAGATGGGCGCACAGTGCGGTCATCCCCTTGGTCGTCGAGTAGACGTTGACCAGGGTGTCGCGCTCCCACGGGCGGACGCCGTCCGCGTCCGCCCGCCCGGCCCACAGGTCCACCACCGGCTCCCCGTCGAGCATCACGGCGACCGCCGCCCCGACCTCGCGGCCCGCGCGGAAGTTCCCCTCGAACGCCGTCCGCACCCCCTCGAAACCCGGTGCGCACCGGCCGTTGACGGTGGCAGCTTCCACGGTGCCTCTCCTCGCGTCGTCGCGGTGCGGTCGTGTGCCGCGCCCCACCGGGCACCTAGGGATGATCCGCCCGGGTCGATGCCTGTGGCAACCATGCGGGTGCGGCCGGAAGTCGTCCCGCCCGACCGGACCAGCGCCGCGGGGCGCGATGATGGCAGGCATGACCGCTGCTCCGCCCGCCCCGCCCGCCCGGCCGATCCGCCCCGTCCACGCGCTCCTCGTCGTCGACGTGCAGTCCGCGTTCGTCGCCGGAGAGGAGGCGGTCCCCGACGCGGAACGGGTCCTGGACCGCGCCCGCGACCTGCTGGGCCGGGCCCGCGCGGCGGGCGCCCTCGTCGTCCACCTCCAGAACGACGGCCCGCCCGGCAGCGTCGACGCCCCGCACACCCCCGGCTGGGAACTCCACCTCCCCGTGGAGTGCGGGCCGCGCGAGCACGTCGTCCGCAAGACCGAGGACGACGGCTTCGCCGACACCCGGCTCGGCGCCCTGCTCACCGGCGCCGGCGCCACTGAACTGGCCGTGTGCGGGGTGCTCTCCGAGATGTGCGTGGCCGCCACCGCGCGGACCGCGCTGGCGCTGGGCCACCGCGTCGTCCTGCCGCACGACGCGCACGCCACCTACGACATCCCGGCCGCGCCCGGCATCAGCGGCGTCGTGCCGGCCGCGATGTCCTCCCGGGCCGCCGAGTGGGCGCTCGGCGACGAGGTCGAGATCGTCCCGCACGCCGTCGCCGTGCCCTTCGCCTCCCTTCCCCTCCCTCCCGCCCCACCCGCCCCCGCCGCCTCCGGTCGTGGGCTCAGTCCTGCGGGGCCGCCGCCTTCTCCAGCGCGCTGACGTACGCGGTGATGAAGTGGTCCCGGACGCCGTCCGTGGCGGGGGCCAGCAGATCGGCGGTCAGGCCCCGGCCGCGGTCCAGCAGGCCGCCGAGCAGCGGCATGGTGTTGTGCAACGCGCCGCGGGAGTCGATGTAGCGCAGCGCGGAGACATGGCGGAAGACCGGCTCCGGGGGGAGCTGGGGGACGATGTCGTTGTTGTTGACGAAGCGGAACATCCGCTCGGTGAAGGCGGAGTTGAACTCCCGGGCCAGGGTCGGGTCGCAGGTGCGGGGCTGGCCGAAGGTGTAGACGCCGTCGGCGGTCAGCCGGGGGTCCTCGAAGTGCAGCCGGGCGCCGGCCAGCATCGCCAGCGCCCCGCCCAGGCTGTGGCCGGTGAAGTAGAGCGCCTGGTCGTCGTCCCGGAACTCCTTGAGCGTGGTGAGGAGCTGGGGCCAGACCGACTCCAGCGCCTCGGCGAAGCCGTGGTGGACGGCGCCCCGGCCGCCCGGGCCCGGCCACGGCGGGGTGTCGGCGTCGGACAGCCAGTCCCGCAGCTCGGCCGGCTCGGTGCCGCGGAACGCGGTGATGATCATGTGCCGCCCGCCGAGGGTGTACGCCTGGGTGTCCCGGAGCGGGAACGGCGGGCGGAACGCGGTGTGGTGGTGGCGCACCCGGTCGAAACCCCACCTCCCGGCCGCCGCCTCGATGGTCGGCTCGTCCTGGTACGCGAGCTCGGCTGCGCGGACCATGCACAGTGCCTGACGGAGGCTGTAGCCGGTGGCCTGCTGGTCGACGAGGGAACTGGTCAACGGGTGCTCCTGGGAGATCGGGAGAAGCGGACGGCTCGGACGCAGAGCGACTACGGAGCGCACGCTCTGACTACACAACGTAACTCCGTGGTGGTGCGGCGAGCAGGTGCGCCCGTTTAAACCACTCGTTCGAGCCTCCGGTCGCACACACCGGGGCGCGGAGCGAGCCTGGAAGCGTCCGGAACCCCCGTGCGGCACCCACAGGAAGGGCCCACAGTGAACAGCGCGGAACACGCGTCATCCCCGGAACACGTATCGGCCGAGGTCGTGGTGGAGGTCGAGGGCTGCGCTGCGGCGGACGCCCACGCCGTCTTCGGCGCCCTGCGCACCGCCTTCCGTTCCGACCGCGCCGCGGACGACGTCCCCCGGGAGATGGCCGGGCCGGGCACGACGGTGTGGACCTCCACCGTCGACGTCGGTGAGCGCGGCACCGAACCCGAACCGCGGCCGCTGACCGCCCCGGTGGTCGTCACCCTCCAGGGCGGCTACTGGGCGGTGGACCAGCTGTGCGCCGGCCTGAAGCCGGCCTTCGCGGTGACCGTCCTCGGCATGGCCGCCGGCGACCAGGAGAAGGAGGTCGAGCTGCGGCTGGAGACGCTGCGGCGGACCGTCACCAAGGGCGCCCCCTGATGGCGCCGGGGGAGGGCCTCCCGGACACCACCGACACCGGCCCCCACCCGGTCAACGGCGGCCACTCCTCGCTCGCCCTCACCATCAACGACACCCCGCACACCCTCGCCCTCGACCACCGCACCACCCTCCTGGACCTGCTCCGCGAACACCTCGGCCTCACCGGTGCCAAGAAGGGCTGCGACCACGGGCAGTGCGGCGCCTGCACCGTGCTGGTCGACGGCCGGCGCGCCAACAGCTGCCTGCTGCTGGCCGTGACGCTCGACGGCCGCCGGATCACCACCGTCGAGGGCCTCGCCGACGGCGAGCGGCTGCACCCCCTCCAGGCCGCCTTCCTGGACCGCGACGCCCTCCAGTGCGGCTACTGCACCCCCGGCCAGATCTGCTCGGCCGCCGGCGTGCTGGCCGAGGCGGCCGCCGGCTTCCCCTCCCTCGTCACCCCGGAGACCGCCCCGTCGGGGGAACCGGTGGCGCTCACCGACGACGAGATCCGGGAGCGGATGAGCGGCAACCTGTGCCGCTGCGGCGCCTACCCCGGGATCGTCGCCGCGGTCGCCGACGCGGCGGCCGCCGGGGCGGAGGTGACCGGCCGATGAGGCCCTTCGGGTACCTGCGGGTCGGCAGCGTCGACGAGGCGGTGCGCGCGGCGGCCGGCCAGCCCGGCGCCCAGTTCCTCGCCGGCGGTACCAATCTCGTCGACCTGATGAAGCTCGGCGTGGAGTCCCCGCGCACCCTGATCGACGTCGGCCGGCTCCCGCTGGACCGCATCGAGGAACTCCCGGGCGGCGGCCTGCGGATCGGCGCCATGGTCCGCAACGCCGACCTCGCCGCGGCGCCCGCCGTCCGCGACCGCTACCCCGCGCTGTCCCAGGCCCTGCTGGCCGGCGCCTCCGGGCAGCTCCGCAACGTCGCCACCACCGGCGGCAACCTCCTCCAGCGCACCCGCTGCGGCTACTTCCAGGACACCGCCAAACCCTGCAACAAACGCGAGCCCGGCAGCGGCTGCCCGGCCCGCGAGGGCGCCCACCGCGACCTCGCGGTGCTCGGCCACTCCGCGCACTGCGTCGCCACCCAGCCCTCCGACATGGCGGTCGCCCTCGCCGCCCTGGACGCCACCGTCCGCCTGCACGGCCCCGAGGGCGAACGCACCGTCCCCGCCGCCGACTTCCACCGGCTGCCCGGCGACACCCCCGAACGGGACACCGAGATCCGGCTCGGCGAACTCCTCACCGCCGTCGACCTGCCGCCGCCCCGCCCCGGCGCCCGCTCCCGCTACCGCAAGGCCCGCGACCGCGCCTCGTTCGCCTTCGCGCTGGCCTCCGTCGCCGCCGTCCTCGCCGTCCGCGACGGCCTCGTCGAGCACGCCGCCCTCGCCTTCGGCGGCCTCGCCCACCGCCCCTGGCGGGCCCGCGCCGCCGAGGCCGTGCTGCACGGCGCGCCCGCCACCGAGGAGACCTTCGCCCGCGCCGCCGACGCCGAACTCGCCGCCGCCGCACCGCTGCGCGACAACGGCTTCAAGGTCCCGCTGGCGCACGCCCTCGCCGTCGGCGTCCTCACCGACCTCGCCGCGCCCGGCCGCCCCGCCCCCCGACCGCAAGGACCCGCGCCATGAACCACGCTCCGTTCCCGCCGGGCCCGCCACCGCACCCGCTGGGCACCCCCCTGGTCCGCCGCGAGGGCCGCGAGAAGGTCACCGGCACCGCCCGCTACGCCGCCGAGCACACCCCGCCCGGCTGCGCCCACGCCTGGCCGGTGCCGGCCACCGTCGCCCGCGGCCGGATCACCGCCGTCGACACCGCCGCGGCGCTGGCCCTGCCCGGGGTGATCGCCGTCCTGACCCACGAGAACGCGCCCCGCCTGGCCGCCACCGACGACCCCACCCTCGCCGTGCTCCAGGAGGACCGCGTCCCGCACCGCGGCTGGTACGTCGCGCTCGCCGTCGCCGAAACCCTGGAGGCCGCCCGGGACGCCGCCGAGGCCGTCCGCGTCCGCTATGCCGAGGAGGAACACGACGTCCTCCTGACCGCGGACCACCCCCGGCTGTACGTGCCGGAGGAGGTCTTCGGCGGCCCGGGGGCCCGCGAACGCGGCGACTTCGACGCGGCGTTCGCCGCCGCACCGGCGACCGTCGACGTCACCTACACCGTGCCGCCGCTGCACAACCACCCCATGGAGCCGCACGCCGCCACCGCCCAGTGGGCGGACGGCCACCTCACCGTCCACGACTCCAGCCAGGGCTCCACCAGGGTCTGCGAGGACCTGGCCGCCCTCTTCAAGCTCGGCACCGACGAGATCACCGTGCGCTCCGAGCACGTCGGCGGCGGCTTCGGCTGCAAAGGGACGCCCCGCCCGCACGTCGTGCTCGCCGCGATGGCCGCCCGGTACACCGGCCGCCCGGTCAAACTGGCCCTGCCCCGCCGCCAGATGTCCGCCGTCGTCGGCCACCGCGCACCCACCCTCCAGCGGGTGCGGATCGGCGCCGGCCGGGACGGCGTGATCACCGCCCTCGCCCACGAGACCGTCAGCCACACCTCCACCCTCACCGAGTTCGTCGAACAGGCCGCGATCCCGGCCCGCATGATGTACACCTCGCCGCACAGCCGCACCGTCCACCGCATTGCCGCCCTCGACGTCCCCACCCCCTCCTGGATGCGCGCCCCCGGCGAGGCCCCCGGGATGTACGCCCTGGAGTCCGCGGTCGACGAACTCGCCGCCGCCCTGGACCTCGACCCCGTCGAACTGCGGCTGCGCAACGACCCCGACACCGAACCGGACTCCGGCCGCCCCTTCAGCAGCCGCCACCTCGCCGACTGCCTCCGCGCCGGCGTCGAGCGCTTCGGCTGGCCCGCCCGCGACCCGCGCCCCGGCGTGCGCCGCGACGGCGACCTGCTGCTGGGCACCGGCGTCGCCGCGGCCACCTACCCCGTCCTGATCTCCGCCTCCGACGCCGAGGCGCACGCCGACCCCGACGGCGGCTACCGGATCCGGGTCAACGCCACCGACATCGGCACCGGTGCCCGCACCGTCCTCACCCAGGTCGCCGCCGCCGCGCTCGGTGTCCCCGAGGACCGGGTCCGGGTCGACATCGGCAGCAGCGACCTGCCGTCCGCCGTGCTCGCCGGCGGCTCCTCCGGTACCGCCTCCTGGGGCTGGGCCGTCCACAAGGCGTGCACCGCGCTGCGGGCCCGGCTCCGCGACCACGACGGGCCGCTCCCCGCCGGAGGGATCACGGTCGCCGAGGACACCCGCCGGGAGGCCGCGGAACCCTCCCCCTACGCCCGGCACTCCTTCGGCGCGGTCTTCGCCGAGGTGCAGGTCGACACCCGCACCGGCGAGGTGCGCGTCCGGCGGCTGCTCGGCCAGTACGCGGCCGGGCGGATCCTCAACCCCCGCACCGCACGTTCCCAGTTCGTCGGCGGCATGACCATGGGCCTGGGCATGGCACTCACCGAGGACAGCGCCCTGGACCCGGTCTTCGGCGACTTCACCGCCCGCGACCTGGCCGCCTACCACGTCCCGACCTGCGCCGACGTCCGGGCCGTCGAGGCGCACTGGCTCGACGAGGAGGACCCGCACCTCAACCCCATGGGCAGCAAAGGCATCGGCGAGATCGGCATCGTCGGCACCCCGGCCGCGATCGGCAACGCGGTGTGGCACGCCATCGGCGTCCGGCTCCGCGAGCTGCCGCTGACACCGGACAAGGTCCTGGCCGCGCTGGCCGTGCCGCTCACCTGAGAGCCGGTCGACTCAAACGGACCTCCCGCGTTGCGGGCCCGGATGCCGCGGGTCAGCATGGCAGTCCACCCATACTGACGGTTGCTCACTCTTCGTGTTCGGGGTTCGTTGGTCCGACGAGGTGAAGGACGTGAGCCTCGCGGTGAGGAGCCACCACATGACACCACCCGGCGACCGGCACTACACGGTCGAACTGCACGTCTCGGCGGAGCGCGTCCCCCAGATCCGGCGGATCGTCGCCGCGCACCTGCGCCACTGGAACCTCGAACCGCAGATCCCGGCCGTGTGCGAGGGGGTGGCGGAACTCCTGACCAACGTCCACCGCCACGTCGGCCCCGACGCCCGCTGTGTGGTCGAACTCCGGCGCACCGGCCGCCATCTGACCGCCGCGGTCGCCGACGAGGGCCCCCGGCTGCCCCGGCTGGAGTCCGCCGCCGACGGCGGACTCGCCCGGATCGCCGCCCGCAACGACAGCTGGGGCACCTGCGGCACGCCCGACGGCAAGGTCGTCTGGTTCACCCGCCGCGTCGGCGCGGCCCGCACCGCCCGGTCCGCCCCGTCCGCCCCGCTGCGCAGCGTGCCCGACGTGGTGCCGCCCCCGCCCGCCCCGCAGCCGCCCCTCCCCGCGGCCGAACCCGCGGCACCCCCCGCCGCCCCGGCCCCCACCGGCCCGTCCCCGTCGGAGGCGACGCTGGTCTAGGACAGGCCCCAGCCCCGGCTCGGCACCGCGAACGGCCGGCGGGTCACGGTAGAACCACCGTGACCCGCCGGCCGTTTGTCCTGCCCGGGCGCCGCCGGCCGGCGAGTTCGCCCTCCGTACCGCGAGGTGTCACCTCCGGGACACCCCCCCTTCCCGGACCCTCGTTCCTCTTGGAACACTCTGCTGACCGCTGTACCCGCGGTATCCGAACGACCCCTTCCGCACCGCCCTCCCGACCCGACCGTCCGTCATCCCCCCACCCACACGAGGTCCCCAGACACATGGCTGACATCAACCGCCGGCGCTTCCTCCAGATAGCCGGCGCCACCGCCGGCGCCACCGCCCTCTCCAGCAGCATCGCCCGCGCCGCCGCCATCCCCGCCCGGCGCAGCGCCGGCTCCATCAAGGACGTCGAGCACATCGTCGTCCTGATGCAGGAGAACCGCTCCTTCGACCACTACTTCGGCTCGCTGCGCGGCGTCCGCGGCTTCGGCGACCCGCGCCCGGTCACCCAGCCGAACGGCAAGTCCGTCTGGTACCAGTCCGACGGCGGCAAGGACCTGCTGCCCTACCACCCCGACGCCGAGAACCTCGGCATGCAGTTCATCGAGGGCCTCAACCACGACTGGCACGGCGGCCACCAGGCGTGGAACAACGGCCGGTACGACCAGTGGATCCCCGCCAAGGGCACCGGCACCATGGCGTACCTGACCCGCAAGGACATCCCCTTCCACTACGCGCTCGCTGACGCCTTCACCATCTGCGACGCCTACCACTGCTCGCTGATGAGCTCCACCGACCCCAACCGCTACTACATGTGGACCGGCTACGTCGGCAACGACGGCACCGGCGGCGGCCCGGTCGTCGGCAACGAGGAGGCCGGCTACGGCTGGACCACCTACCCCGAGCGCCTGGAGAAGGCCGGCATCTCCTGGAAGATCTACCAGGACATCGGCGACGGCCTGGACGCGGCCGGCAAGTGGGGCTGGATCGACGACGCCTACCGCGGCACCTACGGCGACAACTCGCTGCTCTTCTTCAACCAGTACCGCAACGCCAAGCCCGGCGACGCGCTCTACGACAAGGCCCGCACCGGCACCAACGTCAAGCAGGGCGGCGGCTACTTCGACCAGCTCAAGGCCGACGTCAAGGCCGGCAAGCTGCCCCAGATCTCCTGGATCGCCGCCCCCGAGGCGTTCTCCGAGCACCCCAACTGGCCCGCCAACTACGGCGCCTGGTACGTCTCCCAGGTCCTGGACGCGCTCACCTCCAACCCCGAGGTGTGGAGCAAGACCGCGCTGTTCATCACCTACGACGAGAACGACGGCTACTTCGACCACGTCGTCCCGCCGTTCCCGCCGGCCTCCGCCGACCAGGGCCGCTCCACCGTGGACACCGCCCTGGAGCACTTCCCCGGCAACGCCACCTACGCCGCCGGCCCCTACGGCCTGGGCCAGCGCGTCCCGATGCTGGTCGTCTCCCCCTGGAGCACCGGCGGCTACGTCTGCTCCGAGGTCTTCGACCACACCTCCGTCATCCGCTTCATGGAGCGCCGCTTCGGCGTCCACGAACCCAACATCTCGCCCTGGCGCCGCGCCATCTGCGGCGACCTGACCTCCGCCTTCGACTTCTCCCTGGAGAACACCAAGCCGGCCTCGCTGCCGGACACCAAGGGGTACCAGCCGCCGGACCACAAGCGGCACGACAGCTACCACCCCACGCCGCCCGCCAACCCCGTGCTGCCCAAGCAGGAGGCCGGCTCCCGCCCCAGCCGCCCGCTGCGCTACGCCCCGCTGACCGACGGCAAGGCCGATGTCGCCGGGGGCCGCTTCACCCTCACCTTCAGCGGTGGCGGCGCCGCCGGCGCCTGCTTCCTGGTCACCTCCGGCAACCGCACCGACGGCCCCTGGACGTACACCACCGAGGCCGGCAAGACCCTCTCCGACACCTGGAACTCCGCCTACTCCAAGGGCAGTCACGACCTGACGGTGCACGGCCCCAACGGCTTCCTGCGCACCTTCCGGGGCCCCGGCAAGAAGGCGACCCCCGAGGTGACCGCCCGCCACGACGCCGCCTCCGGCAGGCTGGAGCTGTCCTTCACCAACCCGGGCACCGCCCCCGTCCGCCTGACCGTCGCCAACGCCTACGGCGGCGCCAAGCAGACCGTGCGGGTCGACCCCGGCGGCACCGTCACGCAGCGCGTGGACCTCACCGCGAGCAAGCGCTGGTACGACCTGACCGTCACCGCCGACACCGACGCCGGCTTCCTGCGCCGCCTCGCCGGCCACGTCGAGACCGGCAAGCCCGGCGTCAGCGACCCGGCACTGCACACCGCCTGACCGGCCCGGCCGGGAGGCGCCCGGCACCGGCGCCTCCCGGCCCCACCGCTGCCTGCCCCCGCCCGCCAACCCACCGGCGGGAATGTCGCCTTGCCCTGGAGCGCACTCCAGCTCCTAGCGTGTGCCCCACCACCGACCAGAGGGGAACACGTGCGGTACACACTGTTCGGCAGGACCGGTCTGCGGGTGAGCGAACTCGCCCTGGGCACCATGACGTTCGGCGAGGACTGGGGCTGGGGCGCCGCCAAGGAGACCAGCGCGCGCCTCCTCGACGCCTACGCGGACGCCGGCGGCAACTTCCTCGACACCGCGAACAACTACACCGGCGGCACCTCCGAGACGATGCTCGGCGAGCTGCTCGCCGGCCGACGGGACCGCTTCGTGCTGGCCAGCAAGTACACCTGCGCCACCGCCCAGGGCGACGTCAACGCCGGCGGCAACCACCGCAAGAACCTCGTGCAGTCCGTCGAGGCCAGCCTCCGCCGGCTGAACACCGACCGCCTGGACGTGCTGTGGGTGCACGCCCGGGACAACTTCACCCCCGTCGAGGAGGTGATGCGCGCCCTGGACGACCTCGTGCGCTCCGGCAAGGTGCTCTACCTCGGCGTCTCGGACTGGCCCGCCTGGGAGATCGCACAGGCCAACACCCTCGCCGAGCTGCGCGGCTGGACCGCGTTCGCCGGCTCGCAGCTGCGCTACAACCTGCTGGAACGGACCGTGGAGCGCGAACTGCTGCCCCAGGCCCGCGCCTTCGACCTGGCCGTCCTCGCCTGGGCACCGCTCGCCGCCGGCAAGCTCACCGGGAAGTACCGGCGCGGCGAGTCCGGCCGGCTGGACGACCACGACTGGGACAACCGCGCCGACCACAACGCCGAGGAGACCGTCACCGCCGTCCTGGAGATCGCCGAGCAGGGCGGCTGGAGCCCGGCCCAGGTGGCGCTGGCCTGGCTGCGGCAGCGCCCCGGCAACATCGTCCCGATCATCGGCGCCACCAAGGAGCACCAACTGGCCGACAACCTCGGCAGCGTCGAGGTGACCCTCGACCCGGACGCCCTGGCGCGGCTGGACGCCACCAGCGCGGTCCCGCTCGGCTTCCCGCACGCCTTCCTCCGCGAACCGGGCATCACCGAGACCGTCTACGGCGACCGCTGGGCCGCCATCGAGGACCGGCGCTCCACCTACCGGCGCACCGTCCACGACATCCGCTGACCGTCCGTACCTCCGCCCGCGCCCCGCGGAGCCCGGCCGGTACGCGGAACGCCGCCGCCCGGACGTCCCGGGCGGCGGCGCTTTCCGGTCTGATGCGGCCGGTGCGGCTGCCTCAGCGCGCCGTCACTTCAGTGCGCTGCGCTGCTGCCACTGCTGCCAGTTCTCCTGCCAGACCTCCAGGCCGTTGCCGACGTCGGTCTTCGCGGTGCTGGAGGTGCCCTTCACCTCGACCGTGGAGCCGATGCTCAGGAAGTCGTACGCCTTCTTGGCGTCCGAGGTGGTCATGCCGAAGCAGCCGTGGCTGTTGTTGACCACGCCGATGGACTGGTTCCAGGGCGCGGAGTGCAGGAAGGTGCCGGACGCGGTGAGGTGGGTGACCCACTTGGAGTCCAGCATCCACTGGTTGCCGTAGCCGATGGTGGCGGAGTCCATGGTCTCGGCGGCGTTCTTGCTGCGGACGGTGTGGATGCCGCCGCGGGTGGGGGCCTCCGGGGAGCCCGCCGAGCCCTTGATGGTGTCGACCGCCTTGCCGTTCTCGTACAGGGTCATGCTGTGCGAGGGCACGTCGATGACGGCCTTGTGGTCGGCGCCTATCTTGAAGTCGAAGTCGTAGTCCCGCGCGAAGTAGCGGCCGCCGCCGGAATCTATCCCGCCCAGCGCGCCCCGCACCGAGACCTTGGTGCCGCTCGGCCAGTAGTCCTTGGGCCGCCAGTCGATCCGGTCCTTGCCGTCCCAGTCCCGCACCCAGCCCCAGGCACCCTCCACCTTCGGCTGGCTGGTGACCTTCAGCGCCTTCTCGACCTCGGCGCGCCGGCTCTTGTCCACCTTGTCGTCGAACTTGATCGAGATCGGCATGCCGGTGCCGACCGTCTGCCCGTTGCCCGGCGTGTTGGTCAGCTTGTTGACCTTCTCGGCCTGCTCGGTGGTGAAGGTCGAGGTGGCCGAGGACTCCTTGCCGCCGGTGGACTTCGCCTTGGTGGTCACGGTGTAGGTGGTCTTCGGCCGGACCTTGCCCTCGGACGTCCAGGACGCGCCGTCGGCGGCCAGGTGGCCCGGCACCTTGTCGCCCTTGTCGTCCTTGACGTCGACCGCGGTCAGCTTGCCCCCGTCCGCCTTGACGGATATCGGCGAGCCGAGCTTCGCGGCGTTGCCGCCGGCGGCCGGGGTGACGGTCACCTTGGCCGCCGGCTCCGCCGCCGTGGACGAGCCGGCGCCGGTCCCGCACGCGGTCAGCAGCAGTCCCGCCGCGAGGGCGGCGGGTATCAACCGGGCGGTGTGGCGGCGTGTTCCGGCGTGCACGAGGGTCCCTCCAAAGCTGAACAACGGACAGCGGCGGAGCCGGAGGCATCCGCCGCATATACAGATGTTTTGTCCGCTTCAGAGGTTGTGCGGTGCGCCGGTTTATTAGGACACAGTTCGATATCGAAGTCCGGAGGGCGCCGCGCGGATCAACTGGATCCGGACCCGGTCGGGGTGCTGGGGGTCACGCTCCCGCCGGGCTGCTCCGGTGTGGTGGACCCGGGCGTGGGCTGCTCGGGGGTCGAGGGACTGCCCGGCGTCGAGCCGGGACTCGACGGGGACTCCGGCGAGGTGCCGCCCGGCGACTGAGGTGACTGCGGCGTCCCACTCCCCGGCGAACTGGGGGATGACGGGGCGGACGGCGGCGGGGAGAACGGCGAACTGGACGGCGCCGGCGCCGGCTGGTCCGTACTGCCGTCGGTGCCCTGCGGGCGGCTGAAGTACTGCCCGTTGACCCCGTCCTTGAGGACGAACGTCTGCACCGGCTCCGGCGCCGGCTGCACCGTCACCACGTCCGAGTCCCGGAACTCCGGCCAGGGTTTGCCCTGCGTCGTCAGTCCCTGCCCGCCGGCCGCCGGCTTCGTCAGCGGGTTCCCGCAGGCGCAGCGCACCCGCGGCACCCCGAGCGCGTCCACCAGCACTGCCGTGCCCGCCTGGAGCACCGCCTGGTAGGAGGTGGGTTTCCCGTCCTGGTAGCCGTGGTTGGTGACCCAGGTGTCGACCCGCAGCTGCACCGGCGTCAGCGACCGCAGATACGTCGGCAGCTCCCCGACGCTCGTCCCCACCACGCCGGCGAACGCCTGCGCCTTGTCCCGGTCGCGGTCGAGATAGCGGATCTGCTTCTCCACGTCGCAGCTGGCCTTGGATTGGCTGCCGCCGTAGAGGCCGGGCGCCGCCCCCGACACGCTCATGGCCTGGTGGTCGCCGTGCGGTGCGACGGACGGGGTGGCCGTCGGGGACGCGGTGCCGTCACCGTTCACCGTGGAGTCGGTGTACGGGGCCGGGCCCGACGAGCCGGCCGACTCCAGGTGCAGTGCGCCCGCGGTCCCGCCGCCGCCCAGGCGGGGCAGCACCACAGCGAGGACCACGGCCACGACCACCACGGCCGCGGCGAGCGCGATCCGCGGAGCCGACCGCCACCAGGGCCGGGACGGGCCGGGGGGCCCGCCGCCCGGGCCGCCCCGATCGCCGTCCCCTCCGCCTCCGTCGCCCCCTCCGCCCCCTCCGCCGCCGGTGTCGACCGGGGGCGGAGCGCCGCCGGTGCCCGGCACGGTGGGCCGCCCCGGCTGCGGCGACACGCGGGTCGGCGGGTGGGAGTCCCCGGTGGGGGTGAGCGGCCCGGACGGCGGGCCGATCGGCTCGCGTCCCGGCTGGTCGTCCGGTGGCGGTGAAGATGTCACGGGTCCCTCTTCCCGGCGTGCTGGGGCCATCGGGCAAGGCGAACTGAGCCCGGATTTGCGGGTGTAGGAGCAGGTATCGGCATATGCGCGTGTGCTTATGGGCAATTGTGTGCTCAGGTCGGGCGCGCTCCGCAAGCGGGGAGGTACGGAACGTGCGTACCGTGGCCGGGACGGCGCCTCGGCCCCGCGCCCGGCACGAGACACCCGCAGGAGGCAGTCGTGAGCCAGCCGCGCGGCCCGGCGGCGACCGGTCCGGAGAGCCCCTCCCACGGTGTCCCGGCGGTCCTGCGGGGCTGGGCGGAGGCGCTCGGCGCCGCGGTGGCGGGCCTGGTGACCATGGTCGTGACCGCCGCGCTCGGCCTGTGGGCGGCGGGCGCGGCCGACCTCCCCGCGGGCGGCTTCCCCTCCGTGGTCGCGGCCGCCGTCGTCGCCGCGGCCGGCGGCTCGCTGCACGCGACCGGAGACGCCGGGATCATCGCCGAGGCACACGCCGCCGTGGACGCCGTCCCGCTGTCGGTGACCCTCGCCGGCACCCTGGTCACCGCCGCGGTCTTCCTGCGGCCGCTGCGGCACCGCGCGGTCGCCCCGGCCGGCGAACTGCTCGGCCGGATCGCCCGGACGGCGGTGTGCTGGCTGGTCCTGCTGTGGCTGATCGCGCTCGCCGCCCGGCACGACTTCACCGTCTCCGTCGGCAACGACCTCGCCGACCGGATCGGCGCCCTCCTGGGCAGCACCCCCACCGTCGGCTTCCGCGCCGACGTCCCGGCCACCCTCGGCTACGGCCTGCTGTGGGTGCTCGCCGTACTGGCGCTGGCCTTCCTCGTCTCGCGCGGGGCGCCGCTCTCCGCCCGGCTGCTGCGCTTCCAGGACGCGGTCCGCCCGCCGGCCCACGCGATGCTGCTGACCCTGCTGGTCTACGCCGGGCTCGGGCTGCTGGTCGGGATCGCCGAGCTGATCGCCCGCGGCGAACCGGCCCGGACCCTCGCGGTGATCCTGCTGGGCCTGCCCAACCTCGCCTGGCTCGCGCTGGGCATCGGCACCGGCGGCGCCTGGACCGGCCATGTCGACAAGGCGCTCGGACTGCCGCTGCCGCACGCCCTGGAGGAGGTGCTGCGGCACCGCGGGACGCACACCGTCGACCTGGGCTCGCTCGGCGCCGAGGACGGCCGGGTCCGGCTGCTGGTCGCGGTGGCCGCGGTGGTGCTGCTCGGCGCCGCGTTCGCCGCCGCGGTCCGCGCCCCGGCCCGGACGCCCCTGTGGCGGCACGCCCTGGAGATGGCGGTGGCGCTGGCGCTGACCCTCCTCGTCGTCGGGCTGCTCACCCGGGTGGACGCCCGTTACGGGCTCTCCCTGATCGGCGTCGGCGACCTCGGCGGCGACCTGGGCGGCGCGGTGACGCTGCAGCCGCAGCTGTGGCGGCTGGTGGGGGTGGGCGCCGCCTGGGGCCTGGTCACCGGCTTCGCCGGCGGCCTCGCGGCGCGCCGGGTCCGGCACCCCGGTGAGATCCGCGACGCCCGTCCGCCGGGTCCCTGACGACCCGCCGGGCTACGCCCCCCGGGTGCCCGGTGCCGGGAACACCGGGAGTGCCCAACTCGGCGGCGGCGGGGGAGTGGTCCCCGGGCCGGTGCCGCGGTCCGCCCCGCCGGCCGGGACGTCCGACCGGGTCGGCACCGGCGCCGGCATCCCCGCCGACCCGACCCGCCCGGCCGCCCGCAGTGCCGCCACGAACCCCCGGCAGGTCCCGTACCGCTCCTCCGGTGTCTTGGCCAGCGCCCGGGCGAACACCGCGTCCACCGCCGGCGGCAGGTCGGGCCGCGCGGCGCCGGGCGCCGGCGGCGGCTGGTGCAGATGGGCGCCGAGCAGCGCCCGGTCGTCGTCGCGGACGAACGGCGGCGTCCCGGCCAGCATCTCGTAGGTCACGCAGGCCAGCCCGTAGACGTCGCACCGGCCGTCCACCGGGCGTCCGGCGATCTGCTCGGGCGCCACGTAGTCCAGCGTCCCGATGAACTGGCCGACGCTGGTGAAGCCGGTCAGCGACAGCGACTTCTTCATCAGCCCGAAGTCGGTCAGATAGACGTGCTCGGGCCGGTCGCTGTCGGTGCCCTCGGCGATCAGCACGTTGCCGGGCTTGACGTCGCGGTGCACCAGGTCGCGGGCGTGCGCGGCGTCCAGGGCGGACGCCACCTGGCCGGCGATCCGGCAGGCGGTCGCGAGCGGCAGCCGGCCCTCGGCGTCCAGCAGTGCCCGCAGATCGCGGCCCGCGACGTAGCGCATCGCGATGTAGAGGAGCCCGTCGGCCTCCCCGGCCTCGAAGACCGGCACGATGTGCGGGTGGTCGAGCGATGCGGCCACCCGCGACTCGTACGCGAAGCGCTTGCGGAAGGTGTCGTTCCGGGCGAGTTCGGGGGCCAGCAGCTTCACCGCCACGGTCCGGCCCAGCCGCAGGTCCTCGGCCTTGTAGACCACCGCCATCCCGCCCCGGCCGATCTCCTCCCCGAGCAGGTACCCGGCGATCCGCCGGCCGCTCAGCCCGCCCGAGTCCGGCGCCGGCGACCGCTCCCGGGGCCGGGCGCCCGCCGGCTCACCGGCCCGCTCGCCGCCCGGCCACCCGCTCACGTCCGGTCACCCGGCCCGCCGGGCGGTGGGAACGGCGGCGGGAACTCCGCCTCACCGGGCAGCCCGCCCCCGCCCCCCGCGCTCCTCGCGTCCTCCGCGCCGCCGGCCGGCCCGGCTTCCTCCGGCACCCGCCCGTCCCCCGAAGTCCCGTCCTCCGGTGCCCCGTCCGCCGAGGGCTCGTCCGTCACGGCGAACGTCTCCAGCGACACCCCGTCGCAGAAGCACCACCGCTCGTGCGGCGCGTCGTACAGCCACACCGCGTCGCCGTCCACCACCGCCCCGATCCGGCTCCCGCCGGTCCGCTCCGCGAACGCCTCCCGGTCCAGCCGCCCGGCCAGCAGTTCCTCGACCCCCTGCCGGTACCGGGCCAGCGCGTCCTCGACGGCGGCCAGCAGCGGGCGGGGGTCCGCGGTCCGGGCGGTGGGCCGCCCGGCGGTCGGCGGGCCGTGCGGCACCGACAGCAGCCGCCGCCCGTCCACCCACGCCGACCAGCCGTTGGAGCACCGCGCCAGCGCCCAGTCGCCGCGCCGCCGGACGACCTCGACGGGCAGCAGCGGATCGAGCGGCACCAGCGGACGGGCGGCATCGGGCGCCGCCCAGGTCGGCATCCCGTCCGGCGGGACGACATGGCTGGGGCGGAAGTCCGGCGTGGTCACAGGCGGCTCCTCCACGCTCCTCGCGCACGGCCCCGGCGCCGTACGCGCCGACGGTCCCGGCGGCTACCGGCGCATGATCTCGGGCTCATGGCGCCGCAGCAGCCGCAGGACCAGGAAGCCGCACACCGCCGACAGCACCACCAGCATCCCCATGTCCAGCAGCCAGGGGCCCACCGCGTGCCGGAGCAGCGGGTCCTCGGTCAGCGGCTGCGGCGGCAGGATCCGGTGCAGGTCGACGGTGCCCGCCATGGCCGCCAGCGCCCAGCGGGACGGCACCAGCCACGAGACCTGCTCCAGCACCGGTGTGCCGCGCAGCGAGTGCAGCGCCCCGCAGAACACCACCTGCACGATGGCGAGGAGCACCAGCAGCGGCATGGTGACCTCCTCCTTGCGCACCAGCGCCGACACCAGCAGCCCCAGCATCATCGCGGTGAACGCCAACAGCGCCACCGCCAGGGTGATTTCGAGCAGCGGCGGCATCAGCACCCCGGCGCCGCCCGGCGCCCCCAGCCCCACCCCGAACAGCGCGACCACCGTCAGCACCACCGCCTGGACCACCGTGACCGTCCCCAGCACCAGCACCTTCGACATCAGGTACGCCGACCTGGACAGCCCCACCGCCCGCTCCCGCTGGTAGATCACCCGCTCCTTGACCAGCTCGCGCACCGCGTTGGCGGCCCCGGTGAGCACCGCGCCCACGCACAGGATCAGCAGCACGTTCGTCGCGGTGTCCGCGGTCAGCCGCCCGCCGCTCAGGCCGTGCGCCATCGCCCCCATCACGAACGGCAGCGCCACCATGATGATCAGGAACGTCCGGTCCGAGGACAGCGCCGCCGCGTACCGCCGCATCAGCGTCCACAGCTGCGCGCCCCAGCGCCGGGTCGGCGGCGGCGCCGCGGCAACGGCGGCCCGTGGCACCGGCGGCGCGGGCGGCTGCCGGGTCTCCCCGGTGACGTACCGCCCGTACAGCGGCGAGGCCCGGAACTCCGCGGCCCAGTCCCGCCCGCGGTCGTTCTCGAACGCCTCGAACGCCTCCGGCCACTGCCCGAACCCGAAGTACGGCAGCGCCTCCTCCGGCGGCCCGTAGTAGGCGATGGTGCCACCCGGTGCCAGCACCAGCAGCCGGTCGCAGACGTCCAGGCTCAGCACGCTGTGGGTGACCACGATGACGGTCCGGCCGTCGTCGGCCAGCCCGCGCAGCATGTGCATCACCGACCGGTCCATCCCCGGATCGAGACCGGAGGTCGGCTCGTCGAGGAAGAGCAGCGACGGTTTGGTCAGCAGCTCCAGCGCCACGCTGACGCGCTTGCGCTGCCCGCCGGAGAGCTTGTGGATCGGCAGCCCGGCCCGCTCCACCAGGCCGAGTTCGCGGATCACCTCCTCGACCCGGGCGGCCCGTTCGGCCGGCGCGGTGTCCTCGGGGAACCGCAGCTCCGCGGCGTAGCCCAGCGCCCGGCGGACCGTCAGCTGGGTGTGCAGGATGTCGTCCTGCGGCACCAGCCCGATGCGCTGGCGCAGCTCGGCGTAGTCCCGGTAGAGGTCCCGGCCGTCGTAGAGCACGGTGCCCTCGTCGGCGGGCCGCAGCCCGGTCAGCGCGTTCAGCAGCGTCGACTTGCCCGCACCGCTGGGGCCGATCACGGCCAGCAGCGACTTCTCACCGACCGGGAACGACACCCCGCCCAGCAGCGTCCGGCGCGCGGCGCCGGTGCCGACCCGGACGGACAGCCGCTGCACGTCCAGCGAGACCTCGCCGGTGTCGACGTACTCCTGGAGCCGGTCGCCGACCAGGACGAACGAGGAGTGGCCGATGCCGATGACGTCGCCGGGCCGCACCGGGGCGACGTCGACCGGACGGCCGTTGAGGTAGGTGCCGTTGTGGCTGCCCAGGTCGGCGATGAGATAGCCGTCCGGGCCGGACCGGAGTTCGGCGTGCCGGCGGGAGACCGCGAGGTCGTCCACGACCAGGTCGTTGTCGGTGGCCCGGCCGATCCGCGTGGTGCGGGCCGGCGGCAGCGGCCGGACGGTGCTGGGCCGCCGGAAGGTGTGGGTGGCCGCCGGGTGCGACACCGACGACGGCCGGCCGACGGTCGTGGGGCGGGGGACGCCGGCGAGCACCGCGCACGGCCCGTCCGCCGGATTCCCGAAGCGGATCACGCTCCCCGGCCCGACCCCGGACCGCGACACCCGATGCCCGTCCGTGTACGTACCGTTCGTGCTGCCCTCGTCCTCCACCAGCCAGTGGCCCTCGGAGGCCCGGAGCACCGCGTGGTGCCAGGACACCCGGTCGTCGCGGAGCACCAGCTCGCTGTGCGGGTCCCGGCCGACGTGGTAGTCGTGCCCCGGACTCATCACCTGGGTGACCCCGTCGGACTCCACGAGGAGCTCGGGCGCACGGGACGCATCCGGCCGCTCAGCCATATTTCAGATTTTACGGCGCATTCCTCGCCCTCGCTCCTGGTTACTCGCGCGGAGCGACGGAGGTCAACTAGTGTGAGCGCCCCGATGAGCCCGCACCTGCGCATTCCACGGAATTACCGGACTTCGGTCCGCAGATCAAAGGATGCCCCGGCGAACCGGGACGCATCGCACCTGCAGGGCAACGCACCACCGGGCCCGGGTTCCTTCTTATTCACCTACCTCGTGAAGGCAAGGCAGAGATGGCACGACTCGCGCGTAAATCCCCTCGGCAGTTTCCCCGGCAGCGGGCCCATCCGGTCGACGAGGTGCTGCCGTTCGGCAAACTCGCCCTCTACGGCTTCCAGCACGTCCTCGCCTTCTACGCGGCCGCCGTCATCGTCCCGATCATGCTCGGCAACGCCCTCGGACTGTCCCGCGGGGAACTCGTCTACCTCATCAACGCCGACCTGCTGACCTGCGGAATCGCTTCCATCATCCAGGCGTTCGGGATATGGAAGATAGGCGCCCGGCTGCCCCTTGTCCAGGGTGTCACCTTCACCGCGGTCTCCCCGATGATCGCCATCGGACTGGGCGCGGGCGGCGGCACCGCCGGACTGCTGGTGGTCTACGGCGCGGTCATCACCGCGGGAATCGCCACTTTCCTTTTCGCCCCGTTCTTCAGCAAACTGGTGAAGTATTTCCCGCCGGTCGTCATCGGCACGATTCTCACCATCATCGGCCTCACCCTCATCCCGCAGGCGCTCCAGGACGCGGCCGGCGGCGCGCAGTTGGCCGGCAAACCGGAATTCGGCGACCTGAAGAACCTCGGATACGCGCTGGGCACCCTGCTGTTGATTCTCGCGATCGTGCGGATCGGCAAGCCGCTGCTGAGCAGCATCGCGGTACTGCTCGGACTCGTCGGCGGAACGACCGTGGCCTGGCTGCTCGGTGACGTCGATTTCAGCGGGGTCGGCCGGACCGACTGGTTCGGCGTCAGCACCCCGTTCCATTACGGAATGCCCAAGTTCGAGGCGTTCCCGATCATCGCGATGATCGTCGTCATGCTGATCACGATGGTGGAGACCACCGGCGACGTCTACGCCATCGGCGAGATCACCGGCAAGCAGGTCGGCAACGACACCGTCGCCCGGGCACTGCGCGCCGACGGCGTCGCCACCGTCCTCGGCGGCATCTTCAACTCCTTCCCGTACGTGGCCTTCGCCGAGAACATCGGCCTGGTGCGGATGTCGCGGGTGATGAGCCGGTTCGTGGTGGTCGCGGCCGGCGGCTTCATGGTCGTGCTGGGCCTGGTGCCCAAGGCCGGCTCGGTGGTCGCCGCGATCCCGCACCCGGTCCTCGGCGGCGCCGCGCTCTCCATGTTCGGCATGGTCGCCGCGGTCGGCATCCAGATCCTCGGCAAGGTGGACCTGCGCGAGGAGCGCAACGCCCTGATCCTGGCGGTGAGTCTGGGCGCCGCGTTCCTGCCCACCGCGGTCGCGCCGTTCTTCGAGCGGATGCCGCAGGGCCTCCGGGCGGTGCTCGACTCCGGCATCACCCTGGGCGGACTGACCGCCATCGTGCTGAACCTGATCTTCAACGTCCTCACCCGCCGCAGGTCGGTGGAGATCGACTGGGACGAGTTCGCGGCGGACGAGCCCGAGGACGAGGCCGTGGCCGCCGCGGACGGGCCGGCGCCGGCCGGCCCGCCGCCGCACTCCCCGAACGCCTTCGGGCCGGGCGCCTACTGACCGCGCGGCACCCCGCGCACCGGCCCCCGGCCGGACGTGCGGGGCGGGCCCACCACCGGCCCCGCCCCGCCGTCCGGCCGCCTCAGTGCACCGAGTTGAACGGCGGCGCCTCGCCCGCCTCCCCGATCAGCTCCCAGAAGTGGTCCACCAGCCGCCGCAGATACGCCGACCGCTCCGCCGCGATCTCCTTCAGCCGGGCATCGGCGTTCCGCGCCACCACATGCGCCATGTACCGCTCGGAGAAGTCCGCGAACTCCGCGTGCATGGTGCGCAGCGCGTCGCCCACCCGCGTCCGGTTCAGCGTGGTGATCTCGGTGACCGGCCCGACATGCGGCTTCCAGCGGCCCTCGATCGCCGCCCGCAGATGCCCGGCCAGCTCCTCGACCCGCCCCATCACCCCGATCAGCTTGCGCAGCGACAGCCCCAGCGCCTCCACCAGCGCCTTGGTCTGCCGGTAGTCGCCGGGCCACTCGTTGGCCGCCTCCGCCGCGTGGTACTCCTCCGGGGCCATCCCGACCAGCTGCGCCAGCCGCTCCCCGCTCAACTGCCGGGCCAGCCGGTGCTCCGCCAGCGTCCGCGGCTCCACCCCCATCAGCACCGCCGGCGGGCACCACAGCACATCCGCCAGGGCGAACAACTGCGGCTCGGTGGGCAGCAGGGAGCCGTACTCCCACGCCTCGATCACCTCGGGGCGCACCGGCGCACCGCACGCCGCCATGGACTGGGCGACCTGACTCGTGGTCAGGCCCACTCGGGCCCGTGCGGAGCGGGCCTGAGCGGGAGAGAACGGAACGCTGTTCACGTACGCGACACCTCGTTGCACCCGGTGAGTTGGGGGTGCTGGGGGGAGGAGAAATGAGCGGACATGGAGGAACATCCAGGAGCGGGCAGGTTAACAGATCGGCCAGACGTACGAACCTCCAGTCCGGTTCTCCTCACCGGGTATAGCCGATGCGCCGCTGTCTACCGGGTGGTAGCGGCAGTTGGGATCGTCACGAGGGCGGGACGTAATGAAGGCGTTACGTGGATGACGGTGCCGCGTCACAGTGGTCGCCGAGGCTGGCGGGTGCCTACGGGCCTTGCCGAGCGGGGCCCGTCGGTGTACACCAGACATCCGGTCCTCCCCCCACGATCCGATCAGGATGGGACCCTTCCTATGCGATACGCGCTCGACCGCCCCCGTGCGGCCCGATGCCTGCCGTCCGCCGTGCCGCCCGCCGGGGCCGCGTGCCACCGCGCCGCCGCCCGTCCCGCCGGGAGAAGACGCACCCCGGCGCGCCCTCTCCAGCTGTCATGCATCTGACAATCGACTGCGCGTCGCCGGCCCTCGCCCCCGAGTGCCGCCCGGCGCCCGCCTGATCGTCACCCTCCCCGCATCGCGCGCACCACGGAGCCGCCGGCGCCTCACCGCCGGCCACCCGGCATGCCCAACTCGCCGCCGCGCAAGGGCGGTTGCTCCGCCCTGCCCGCGTGGCCACCGGGTCCGGCCCGCCCCGAGGAGCCCGACCGGCTCCCGGCCACCGGCGCCCCACCGCCGGCCTCCGCGTGCCCCGCAGCCAGAAAGGACCACCTCAGGTGCTCACTTCGCACCACGCACACTCCCAGGGCGGCTCACCCACGGCCCTGCTCGGCGGCACGGACCACCCCACCCCCACCGCCCCCCACCCCGCCGGCCACGTCCTCGTCGTCGGCACCCCCGGCCCACGCCTGGAACGCCTCACCCACACCCTCCGCGCCACCGGACACGACGTCACCCACGCACCACCCGGCGAGGCCGGCCCCCGCCTCCACCAGACACCCCCGGACGCCGTCGTCGCCCTCGACGAACCGGCCACCGGACACACCGGCGCCGACGTCATCCGCGAGGTCCGCACCGCCCCCGCCGGACGCGCCCTGCCGCTCCTCATGGTCACCGGCGCCCCCGGCCCCACGGGCGTCGCCGACCTGCTCCGCCGGGGAGCCGACGACTGCATATCCGAGGCATCCGACCCCGACGAACTCTCCGCCCGCATCGAGGCCAAGCTCCGCCGCGTCCCCGTCCCCGTCGAGCACCTGCTCCGCGACCCGCGCACCGGCCTCTACTCCCGCCCCCACTTCCTCGACGAACTCGACCGCGAACTCAAGCGCCCGGACGCCGCCCGGCACCACGGTGTCCTCGCCGTCATCGCGGTCGCCGAACTCGCCGCCCTGGAGGAGCGGCTCGGCCCCCGGGTCCGCCGCGAGATCGCCGAACGGCTGGCCGCGGTCGCCGAGAAACTGGGCGGCGCCTGCGACCGGCTCGGCCGCGACGACGACGGCCACCTGCTGATGCTGCTCCCCGGCATCGACGAGGAGACCGCCGTACGCGGCCTGAGCGCCCTCGCCACCACCGCGGCCGGCACCCGCTTCGTCGTCGCCGACGAGAACGTCCGCCTCACCCCCGCCGTCGGCTGGCTCCCGCTCGCCGAGGCCGCCGACGCCGCCGACGCCGTCGACCGGGCCCGCGACGCGGCCCGCGAGGCGCTCCGCCACCGCGACCTCCGCCCCGTCCGCCACGCCCCCTGGATGCGCGGCACCCCCGGCCGCCACCGCCGGCCACCGCTGCGCGCCCTGCTCCGCCCCGCGCTCTCCGCGCTCTCCCCGGTCCTGGCGCTGCTCCTGGGCATCGGCGTGCCGTTCGTCCTCTACCAGCAGGCGTACCTGGCCGGTTGGGACCTCGGCTCCGGCATGTACTGGGCGGTGGTCGCCGGGCTGGTGCTCTCCGCGCTGCTCATCGTCCTGGAATGCCTCTACGCGCTGGACGCGCCGGCCCGGCCGCAACGACCCGGCGCCCCCTACCCGGCGGCCAGCGCGGTGATCGCCGCGTACCTCCCCAACGAGGCGGCCACCATCGTCGACACCGTCGAATCGTTCCTGCGCCAGGAGTACCCCGGCGAGCTGGAGATCGTCCTCGCCTACAACACCCCGCACCCGCTCCCCGTCGAGGACACCCTCCGCGAGATCGCCGCCCGCGACCCCCGCCTCGTCCTCCTGCCCGTCGCCGGCAGCACCTCCAAGGCGCAGAACGTCAACGCGGCGGTCACCCGCGTCCGCGGCGAGTTCGTCGGCATCTTCGACGCCGACCACCACCCCGCCCCGCACTCCTTCCGGCACGCCTGGCACTGGCTCTCCCACGGCTACGACGTCGTCCAGGGCCACTGCGTCGTCCGCAACGGCGACAGCTCCCGCGTGGCCCGGCTCGTCGCCGTCGAGTTCGAGGCGATCTACGCCGTCAGCCACCCCGGCCGCACCCGGCTCTACGACTTCGGCGTCTTCGGCGGCTCCAACGGCTTCTGGCGCACCGACCTGCTCGCCCGCACCCGGATGCACGGCTCCATGCTCACCGAGGACATCGACTCCACCCTGCGCACCCTCACCACGGGCGCCCGGATCGCCGTCGACCGCACCCTGATCTCCCGCGAACTGGCCCCCACCACCCTCACCGCCCTGTGGAACCAGCGCTCCCGCTGGGCCCAGGGATGGCTCCAGGTCTCCCTCAAACACCTCCGGAACGGCCTGCGTTCCCCCGTGCTGACGCTGCGTCAGAAGGTCGGGTTGCTGGTCCTGCTGGGCTGGCGCGAGATCCAGCCCTGGCTGACCCTCCAGATCCTCCCGATCCTGCTCTACGCCATGTGGAAGACCGGCGGGCCCGGCCACCTCAACTGGGCGGTACCGGTCTGCGTGCTCGCCCTGCTCCTCACCCTCGCCGCCGGCCCCGTCCAGGCCCTCTTCGCCTGGCGGCTGGCCGTCCCCGAACTCCGGGCGCGCCGGGGCTGGTTCTGGTCCTACCTCCTGGTGTCGACCGTCTTCTACAGCCACTTCAAGAACATGGTCGCCCGCCAGGCCCACCTCAAGGAGGCCCTCGGCGACCGCCAGTGGCGGGTCACCCCGCGCACCCGGGCGGCCGAGGCGGTGGCCCGCCGATGACCACCACCACCGCCACCGCCACCGACTCGCCGCCCACACCCGGGAGTCCGACCCGCCGCCGCCCCACCGGGGACATCGACGGCTTCCGCGGCCTCGCCGCGCTCAGTACCGTCGCCTTCCACGTCTGGCAGCAGTACACCTTCTACGACGCACGCGGCACCCACCCGCCGGTGACCAACCCGGCCCTCGACGCCGTCCTCTCCCTCGAAGTCATCGACATCTTCTTCGTCCTCTCGGCGTTCCTGCTCACCCAGTCCTATGCCCGAGCCGCCCTCGACGGCGGCTCCACCCGCCCGGCCCGCGCCTTCCTCTTCCGCCGCGCCATCCGCATCCTGCCGCTCTACGTCCTGGCCGTCGTGGTCGTCTGGGCCACCCGCAACCCCACCCTCCCCGGTGAGTGGCGGGACCTCCTCGAACACCTCACGTTCACCCACGTCTTCGATCAGGACCGGATCTTCTACACCCTCGGCCCGACCTGGTCGCTCTCCCTGGAGGTGCTCTTCTACCTCGTCCTCGTCGGCCTCGGCCCGCTCGCCGTCCGCGCCTGCCGGCGCCTGCGCCGCCGCGGCAGCAGGGTGGCGCTCTGCGCGACCGGCTGCCTCCTCCTCTTCGCCGCACCGCTGGCCTGGATCACCGTCGCGCACTACGCCCTGGACATCCCGCACACCGACTGGGTCGCCTACTTCGGCCCGCAGGCCCGCTTCGGCGGCTTCGCGGCCGGCATGGGACTGGCGGTGGCGCTGGCCGCGCTCGGCGACCGGGCCCGGCTTCCCCGGCGCGCCGCGCTGCCGCTGACCGCCCTGGCGCTGGCCGGCCTCTTCTGCCTCTCGCTCCAGTCCGACGCGGAGGGCTTCACCTTCACCTACTACCACCCGATCGCCTCCGCGCTGTGGGTGCTGCTGCTCTTCAGCACCCTGCACATCCGCCGGCGGACCGTCTGGAACCGCTTCCTGTCGGCCCGTTGGCTCACCCCGATCGGGCTGGTCAGCTACAGCCTCTTCATCTGGCACGAGCCGGTCATGCTCCTGCTCCACAACGCCGGCCTGCTGCCCCAGGGCACCTCCGGCTTCCCCTGGGCCCTGCTGATCGTCCTGGTCGCCGCCCTCGTCACGGCCGCCGCCAGCTACTGGCTCATCGAGTACCCCGCCGGCCTCCTCGCCCGCCTCAAGGACACCAACGGCCACCCCCGCAACTTCTACCCGGACGCAGCCCTGCGCTGACCTCACCGACCGCCCCGGGCGGGCGGGGCCACCCCAACCGGTCCCGCCCGCCCTTCCCGCGGCCCCTGTCGCTCACTCCGGGAAGACCGTCCCCAGCCGGTAGTCCAGCGCCCGCCGTGCCTGGGCCAACGACCGCCGGCCGTGCAGCACATCGCCGCCCAGTCCCACCGCGGCCGCCACCAGCAGGTCGGCCTCCAGGCGCGCGTCCAGCCCCGGCGCGGTCCGCCCCGCGTCCCGCGCCGCCGCGATGAGCCCCGCGACCATGTCCTCCAGCGGGTGCTCCTCGGCCAGGAACACCGCGGCCAGCGCCGGATCGGTCAGGCTGCGCGCGTAGTACGCCGCGAACACCCGCAGCGCGGCGGCCCGTTGGGCGTCCAGCGGCAGGAACTCGTCCAGCACGGCCCGCAGCAGGCCCCGCGGGTCCGCCGGGTCGACGCGGATCCGGGACCGGGCGATCCGCTCGTTCTCCTCGTGCAGCAACCGGAGCGCGTCCACCAGCAGCCGGTGCTTGTCCGCGAAGTGGTACTGCACCGCGCGCACCGACACCCCGCCCTCGGCGGCGACCTCCCGGATGCTGGCGGCGTGCAGCCCGCGTTCCGCCGCGATGCGCCACACCGCCTCGATGATCCGCCGCCGCTTCGCCGCCGCCGCGCCGCCGGCCGGGTCCGTCGCCGGGCCCGCCTCGGCGGTCGGCGGTGGGGCCGGCGGGTGCTTGCGGCGCCGGTAGGCCCGGGCCTGGCAGCTGCGCGAGCAGTAGACGGCGGGGCGGCCCAGGCCGGGTGGGGGAAGGGGGGTTCCGCAGGCGTCGCACACCCGGCGGGACGGCGGAATTTCCGCACGCTGCAAGCCCATTCGGCACCTCGCAAATACTGTGACGAAAAGCGAAATCGGTAGGGCTGAAGCCTAATACGGGGGTGGGGGCGCTGATACGTTCGTAACGTCCCCGTGGGCGGCACAACGTCGCGTCGGCGGTGGCGTTCGTGGGGTGGGTTGTCGGGTGACGTCGTGAGGAGTGCGAGGAGCGTTATGAAGTACGACATCCTGCAGGGGGCCGGAACGGTGCTGGTGGTGCTGGCCGGTCAGGGGGCCGTCCGGCTGCTGGTCGACCATGGGAACACCGGGCTGCTCGGATGGCTCGGCGCCGGCTTTCCGCTGCTGTTGACCGCCTATCTCGGCGTCACCGCCGTCGGCGTCGTGCTCGCCGGCTGGGCGCACGGGCGGGCCAAAGCGCTCGGCCGCCGGAAGTGATCCGGCGGCCGAGGCGGGGCGGGGGAGCGGGCGGCGTCAGCCGACGTGGACCCGCGGGCGGCGGCTGAGGTCCGGCTCCGCGCGGCGCAGCACCTCGCGGGTGACCGGCGCGACCTCGCCGTCACCGAAGACCAGGAACCGCAGCAGATGGCTGAGCGGATGCCCCTCGGTCCAGTTGAAGTAGATGTGCGGCACCTGGCCGGTCCGCTCCCGCAGCTGCATCAGCACCGCCGCGATGGTGTTCGGCACGCCCGCGCCCTGCACCCGCAGGATCCGCGTGCCGTACTCCTCCACGCCGTGCACCTGCGCTTCCGCGGTGAAGTCCGACGAGTCCTCGACGAGCACCTCCAGGAAGAGCACCGGCCCGCCGTCGGGGATGTGGGTCTCCTCGCGCTGGCTGTACTCCTTCTCCCGGTAGTCCGCCGCGTCGCGCTCGTCGGGCTCGTTGGCGATCAACCGCAGCGGGCCGGCGGTCATCGCCTCGTCGATCAGCCGCTCCGCGGCCTCGTCGAACACCACGTCCGCGGCGCGCAGTTCGAAGGCCCGGTGCACCCGCGAGGCGAACGACGTCAGCAGGATGCCGAGGATGAACAGCAGGGCGATCTTCAGTCCGTCCGGCCGCTCGATGACGTTGGTGACGAGGGTGTAGCCGAAGACCAGGGTGATCGTGCCGAAGCCGATGGCCGCGCCCCGGTGGCCGCGGTGCCGGGCGGCGACGGTCGAGGCGAACGACGCGGAGAGCATCAGCACCAGCACACCGGTCGCATAGGCGCCGCTCTGGTCGTCGACGCTGGCGTCGAAGACGAACGTGATCCCGAACGCGATGGCCATGAAGATCAGCACCAGCGGGCGCACCGCCCGGGTCCACTCCGGCGCCATGCCGTAGCGCGGCAGATAGCGCGGGACGAGGTTGAGCAGCCCGGCCATCGCCGACGCGCCGGCGAACCACAGGATCGCGATGGTCGAGATGTCGTAGACCGTGCCGAACGCCTCGCCCAGGTGCTGGTGCGCCAGGTACGCCAGCGCGCGCCCGTTGGCCGCACCGCCGGGGGCGAACTCCTTCTGCGGGATCAGGATGGTGGTGGCCAGACTGGACAGCAGCAGGAAGCCGCTCATGATGATCGCCGCGGTGGTCAGCAGCCGGCGGGTGTCCCTGATCCGGCCGGCCGGCTTGACCGGGTCGTCGCCGGCGTCACCGCGCACCTGCGGCATCACGGCCACGCCGGTCTCGAAGCCGGACATGCCCAGCGCCAGCTTCGGGAAGACCAGCAGGGCGACGCCGACGATCGCCAGCGGTGAGGAGTGCTGGGCGGTCATCGCGCCCCACCAGTTGCCGATGGCCACCGGGTGGGAGAGGACCTGCCAGGCGGAGGTGGCCAGCACGACCACGTTGAGCACGAGGTAGACGCCGACCAGCGCCACGGCTATCCCGATCGCCTCGCGGAAGCCCTTGAGGAAGACCGCGCCCAGCGCGGCGAGCAGCAGCAGGGTGATCCAGAGGTTGGCGCCGTGCAGGGCGGCCGGGGCGAATGGGTTCTCCACGACGTGGGCCGAGGCGTCGGCCGCCGACAGCGTCATCGTGATGACGAAGTCCGTGGCGGCGAACCCGAGCAGCACCAGCACCAGCAGCTTCCCCGCCCACCAGGGCAGCAGTCGCTCCAGCATGGCGATCGAACCCTCGCCCTGCGGGCTCTCCTTGGCGACCCGCCGGTAGACGGGCAGCGCGCCCAGCAGCGTCAGCGCGATCAGCACCAGCGTGGCGAACGGCGAGAGCAGTCCGGCCGCCAGCGCCGCGATGCCCGGCTGGTAGCCCAGTGTCGAGAAGTAGTCGACACCGGTCAGGCACATCACCCGCCACCATGAGTTGCCCTTGTGCTCGGCGGGCGGTGTGCCGTGCGGCCCGGGGTGGCGGGCGCTCTGCTCGCTCAGTCCGTCCAGCAGCCAGGACCGCCACCTCGGCGGGGCGGCGGCCGGCGGCGGAGTGGGGTCCACCTGGGTACTGGTCATGCGGCTACGTCCTGCCGATCGTGGTTCGGCCCGCCGACGGTCACGGATGTCGGTCGGGTGGTGGGTCGAGGGGTGCGGGTCTGTCGAGGGGGTTCCGGCCGCGCGGTCCACGTGCGGGCCGGGCGGGGGCGTGGGCGGAACGCGGCGTCGCATCGGGCGCCGCGGAGGCCGCTCCGAAAGCGCCCAATCCGGCATATGGGCGGCCTACCCCTATAAAGGCCGATTCCGTCCAACTCTCTCTTCCTGCCGCCTTTTGTCGCTTTCGCCACCGGTCGTCGTCCGGTGTGCCGGGCAACGAGGAGCGAGTATGCAACACACTTCCGCGCCACTCGGCGTCCGGGGCGCGTCCGGGACCATCTCGTGTCCTTCCCGCTGCCCTTCCCGTGACGTCAGGGATGCGTCAGAAATATCCCCCGGCCCGTAGGCACCGCGTTAAGTTCCCCGCCCGGGGCTTCCCCCGGCCCCCGGTCCGCGCACCCTGGCAACAGGTCCCAGGAGGTGCACTCATGGCCACCGCTCACCACCCCGTCCCCGCCCATCCGCTGCCCGTCCCGCGCTTCCCGCCGCCCGCCCCGGGCCCCGGACCGGCGGCGTCCGGTACGTCCGGCGCTCCGCTCGGGCCGGTGGCCGGTGCGCGGCGGCCCGCCGACGAGCTGGGCCGCGAACTCGCGCTGCCGGTCGGCGCGGCGCTGACCGCCCTTGCCGTGACCGCGCTGCTGGCGACCGGCCGGGCCGCCGCCCATCCGGCCTTCTCGCTCGCCGTGTTCGCGCTGCTGACGGTCGCCGTCGCGGCCGCGGCCCGGCCCCTCATGGTCCCCGCCGTGGTCGCCGTCTCCTGGTTGTTCTACGACGGCTTCGTGGTGCACCGGCACGCGGAACTCGGCTGGCAGCCGGCCGACCGGACGAGCCTGTGGGTCCTGGCGGGCGCCGGCCTGGCCGCGGCCGGGTGCGCGGTGGCCTTCCGCGCCGCCCGGACGGCCCGGGATCGGCGCGCCGGCGCCGACTGAGGCACGGGCCGGCCCGGCGCCTCCCGGGCGGACGGCGGTAGGTGCCGACCCGTCTCACCAGGCCGTCTCGTCCCACTGGTCGAGGAGCGTGTCGATGCCGTCGTTCCCGGCGTCGCCCGGTGGCGGTGCCGCGTCCAGGGTCTGTTCGGTCCAGATGACCTTGCCGTCGGGGGTGTAGCGCGTCCCCCAGCGCTGGGCGAACTGGGCGACGAGGAACAGCCCGCGCCCGCCCTCGTCGGTGGTGGCGGCCCGCCGCAGGTGCGGGGAGGCGCTGGTGCCGTCGGAGACCTCGCAGACCAGCGCGCGGTCGTGGAGGAGGCGGACGCGGATGGGCTGGGCGCCGTAGCGGATGGCGTTGGTGATCAGCTCGCTGAGGATCAGCTCGGTGGTGAAGCCGATCCCGCCCAGCCCCCAGGCTTCCAGGGTGCGCATGCAGGCGGAGCGGACGGGGCCGACCGCCGCGGGGTCGGAGGGGACCTCCCACTCGGCGATCCGGTCCCGGTCCAGGAGCCGGGTGCGGGCCACCAGCAGGGCGATGTCGTCGCTGGGGTCGGCGGGCAGCACGGCGTCCAGGACGGCGGTGCAGGTCTCCTCGGGGGAGCGGTCCGGGCCGTCGGCGAGGGTGGTGCGCAGCAGTTCCAGGCCGGTGTCGATGTCCCGCTCGCGGTCCTCGACGAGCCCGTCGGTGTACAGGACGAGCCGGGAGCCCTCGGGCAGGGCCAGCTCGACGGTCTCCACGGGCAGCCCGCCCCCGAGTCCGAGCGGCGGGGAGACCGGCACCTCGGGGAAGGAGACCGTGCCGTCGGGGAGGACCAGGGCCGGCCCCGGGTGGCCGGCGCGGGCCAGGGTGACGCGGCCGCCGACCGGGTCGTAGATGGCGTAGAGGCAGGTGGCGCCGGTGATGCCGGCCACGCCGTCGCCGACCAGGGAGGTGTCCCCGCCCGATGCCGACGCCTCGTCGGCCATCGTCCCGGCCGGGTCCTCGTCGCCCGCGGCCCCGCCCCTGCCCCCGCTCCTGTCGTCCCCGTCCGGTCCCGTCCCGCCGGGGCGGGCCTCGTCGGTGTCGATGTGGCTGACGAGTTCGTCGAGGTGGCCCAGGAGTTCGTCGGGCGGCAGGTCAAGGGCGGAGAAGTTGAGGACCGCGGTGCGCAGCCGGCCCATGGTGGCGGCGGCGTGCAGGCCGTGCCCGACGACGTCGCCGACGACCAGGGCTACCCGGGCGCCGGGCAGCGGGATCAGGTCGAACCAGTCGCCGCCGACCCCGGCCTGTGCGGGCAGGTAGCGGTGCGCCACCTCCAGGGCCGACTGCGCGGGCAGCGCCCGCGGCAGCAGGCTGCGCTGGAGGGTGATGGTGGTGGCGTGCTCGCGGGTGTAGCGGCGGGCGTTGTCGATGGAGACCGCGGCCCGCGCGGCCAGTTCCTCGGCGAACGACAGGTCCTCCTCGCCGAACACCTCGGCGCCGGCCGCCCGCCAGAAGTTGGCCAGCCCCAGCACCAGGCCCCGGGCCCGCAGCGGCACGGCGATCAGCGAGCGGATGCCGTTGTCCAGGATGCGGCCGGTGTCGTCGGGGTCCTGCTCCCGCCACTCGCGTTCGGCGCGCAGGTCCCTGACGAGGACCGGGCGGGCGTCGGCGATGCCGGCGGTGATGGGGCTGCCGGGCACAAAGCGGATCTGCTCGCCGACGCGGTAGACCGCCGAGCCCTCCGGTACGCCGTGGACGGCCAGCCGCCGCATCGGCGCGTGCTCCCCGGTCGGTTCGTCGCCGCGCAGCACCGGCTCCAGAAGTTCGACGGAGACCACGTCGGCGAACCGGGGCACGGCGACCGCGGCCAGTTCCTCCGCGGTGCGGCGGACGTCCAGTGTGCTGCCGATCCGCATGCCCGCGTCGTAGAGCAGTTTCAGGCGCCGCTGGGCGACCTCGGCCTTGCCGGTCAGGGCCCGGAGTTCGGTGGTGTCCCGCAGGGTGACGGCGGTGCCGGGCGGGCCGCCGTAGGGGCCGGTGGGGCGGATGTTGACCGCGAGCAGCCGGTCGCCGGCGGGGTGCACCTCGTCGGTCGCGGCCCGCCCGGAGGCCAGCAGGGCGGCGGTGCCCGGTTCCAGGCCCAGTTCGGTGACCCGGCGGCGTTCGGCGTCGTCGGGCAGGTCGAGCAGCCTGCGGGCCTCGTCGTTGGCGAGCAGCAGGCGTCCGTCGCTGCCGATGATGAGCACGCCCTCGCGGACGGCGTGCAGGACGGCGTCGTGGTGGTCGTACATCCGGGTCATCTCGGCGGGGTCCAGGCCGCGGGTCTGCCGTCGCAGTCGGCGGCTCACCAGGGCGGTCCCGCAGACCCCGACGACCAGGGCGCCGGCGGCGCAGCCGATCAGCAGCGGGAGCCGTTGCAGGGCCCATTCGTTGGTGCGCTGCACCTTGATGCCGGCCGCGACCAGTCCGACGACGCGGCCGCCGGCGTCCTTGACCGGGACGGTGGTGTCGACGGCGCGGCCGAACGCCGAGGAGGAGGTGGAGGTGACGGTCCGGCCGGCGAGTGCCGGGCCGTAGCCGCTGGGGACGTGCTTGCCGATCAGCCCGGGGTCGGGGTGGGTCCAGCGGATCCCGGACGGGCTGAACGCGACGAGGTAGTCGAGCCCGGCCTCCCGGCGGGCGTCCTCGGCGCGGAGCTGGAGGCGGGTGGTGGGGTCGGCGGACTGCATCGCGGCGGCGGTTCCGGGGGCGTGTGCGAAGGCCAGCGCGGCGACGGAGGAACGCTGTTCGGCCTCCCGGAGGCTGGCCTGCTGGGCCTGGAGGGCGAGGGCGATCCCGGCGGCCGCGACCAGCAGCACGACGAGGGCGAGCTGTAGGACGAGCACCTGGCCCGCGACGCTGTGCACGCTCAGCACCGAGCGGAGACGGCGCCCGACATCACGCCTGAAATGTCTCTTTCGCTCGAAATTTTCCATCACGCGCCATATTTAGCATTGTGCGCCCTCGGGCAGCGACCGGTTGCGCGCCCTCATAAGCGTTCCTTTTGGAATGACAAAGCGGCTTTGTGAGGGCAAATTTGGTCGGTTGTGAAGTGTGCCCGGGCGTCGGCGGACGGCGCCCGAGGCCCCGTCGGGTGGCCCGTGAAGGCCGATTCCACGCGGCGTGATGGCCGTGCAACGCAAGGTAATCGCACGTAGTTCCGTCATGGTGAGCTTTGGGTTCCGAGTGATTCCGGCCGCGGACCCGTCGACGGGCCGTTGCGGGCCGCATATTCCGGCCCCGACCATCCCGGTGTCCCGCATGTCGCCGGCCCCCGCGCCGGGTGGCCGGCATGCCTTCGGTCCCGTATGGAGGTCCCCTGTGAACGACCGGATGACGCTCGCCCCGGATGCGGCACGGCAACTCGCGACCACGACCAAGACCACCCCCCAGATGCGCGGCATCACCCCGCGCTACCTGCTGCGCGCCCTGCCGTGGGTGGACGTCGAATCCGGCGTCTTCCGCGTCAACCGCCGCCGCACCTACGTCCTCGGCGACGACCGCATCAGCACCTACCAGGACGGCGAGACCCACCGCGTCATCCCCGGTGACCTGCGCGAACTGCCGTATCTGCGCGAGGCAGACGACGCCCTGCTGGCCGAACTCGCCGGTGCATTCCAGATGATGCCCTTCGACGCCGGTCAAGTCCTCGCCGAGAGCGGCGAGGTGACGGACCGTCTGCTCGTCGTGGTGCAGGGCCGCGCCGAGAAGCGGGCGCGCGGCCGCTACGGCGAGGACGCGCTGCTCGAAGTGATCGGCGACGGCCAGTTCTTCGACCTCGACGCCTGGACCCGCTCGGCCCCGATGCCCTACCGGGTCACCGCGCTCACCCCCGGCACCGCGCTCAGCCTCGACCGCGCCACCCTGGCCCGCCTGGGCGACCGCGACCCGGCGCTGCGGGCCGCGACCGACGCCTACCTCGCCGCGGACGGCGTACTGCCGGGCAGCGAGGTGCCCGTCGACCTCAGCACCGGGCACACCGGCGAACCCGAACTGCCGGCGACCTTCGTCGACTACGAGGACGCGCCCCGCGAGTACCACATGAACCTCGCCCAGACCGTGCTGCGCGTCCACACCCGGGTCTCCGACCTCTACAGCGGCACCATGGACCAGGTCCGCACCCAGGCCAACCTCACCGCGCACGCGCTCCGCGAGCGACAGGAGGACGCCCTCCTCAACCACCCCGAGCACGGCCTCTTCAGCAACGTCGCCCCCGGCCAGCGCGTCCAGGCCCGCTACGGCGCCCCCACCCCCGACGACCTCGACGAGCTGCTCAGCCGGGTCTGGAAGCAGCCCGGCTACTTCCTCGCCCACCCCCGGACCATCGCCGCGTTCGGCCGGGAATGTACCCGTCGGGGTGTGCCCCCGGTGATCGACACCAGCTTCGGCAGCCCGCTGCTGACCTGGCGCGGGGTGCCGCTGCTCCCGTCCGACAAGGTGCGGTTCGCCGGCGGGGCGGACACCGGCACCACCGAGATCCTGCTGATGCGGGTCGGTGAGGCCGAGCAGGGCGTGGTCGGCCTGCGCCCGGCGAACGTCGCCGACGAGATCGAACCGGGCCTGTCCATGCGGAACATGGGCGTCGACAAGAAGGGCATCACCTCGTACCTGATGACCGCATACTTCAACGCCGCGGTCCTCGTCGAGGACGCCCTCGCCGTCCTCCAGAACGTCGAGGTGTCCCACTACCATGACTACGCCTGACCTGCTGGGGCTCCCGTCGGCCGGGACCGGCGCGGCGGGCGTCCCCACGACCGGAGCGGCGGTGCCCGGCCTCGGCGCCGCCGCGGTCCCGGCGGCGCCCGCGGCCGCGTCCGGCGCCGGCACCGGTGCCCCCGCGCCGGCCCCCGAGTCCGCCGGCACCCCCTGGAACGGCCCCGAACCGACGGGCCGTCACCTCTCCCAACAGCCCTCCTTCTCACCCGAGTTCGCGCGTCGCGACGTGCCGATCCTGCACCGGACCGTCAACGGCAAGCCGCTGGTCTGGCTCGACAACGGGGCCACCACCCAGAAGCCCCGCCAGGTCATCGAGGCGGTCTCCGGCTTCTACGGCGCGGGCAACTCCAACATCCACCGCGGCGCGCACACGATGGCCCGCGAGGCCACCGAGGCGTACGAGGCGGGCCGCACCGCCGTCGCCCGCTTCCTGGGCGCGGCGTCCCCGGACGAGATCGTCTTCACCCGCGGCACGACCGAGGCGATCAACCTCGTCGCCCAGAGCTGGGGGCGGGCCAACCTCGGCCCCGGCGACGACATCCTGGTGCCGGTGCTGGAGCACCACTCCAACATCGTCCCCTGGCAGATGGTGGCCAAGGAGACCCGGGCCCGGGTGGTGCCGGTTCCGCTGCGGCCGGACGGGCAGATCGACCTCGACGCCTACGCCGACCGGCTCTCCATGCGGACCCGGCTGGTCGCGCTCGGCCAGGCGTCGAACGTCCTCGGCACCGTCCCGCCGGTCAAGGAGATGACCGCGCTCGCCCACCGCTACCGGGCCAAGGTCCTGGTGGACGGCGCCCAGGCGGTGGCCCACTTCCCGGTCGACGTGCAGGACCTCGACGCCGACTTCTACGTCTTCTCCGGCCACAAGCTGTTCGCCCCCACGGGCATCGGCGCCCTGTACGCCAAGCCGGAGGTCCTGGCGGAGATGGCACCGTGGCAGGGCGGCGGCAACATGATCGACTCGGTCTCCTTCGACCGCACCACGTACGCGCCCGTGCCGCACCGCCTGGAGGCCGGCACCGGGCACATCGCCGGCGTGGTCGGCCTGCTCGCCGCGATCAACTGGCTGACCGGCTTCGACCGGTCCGCCGTCGCCGCGTACGAGACGGAGCTGCTGGGCCACGCCCGACAGGCACTGGCCGCGGTTCCCGGCCTGGACCTGATCGGCTCCGCCCCCGACCGGATCGCGGTGCTCACCTTCACCCTGGCCGGCCAGGACCCGGCCCGGATCGCGCAGTGGCTCGACCAGGACGGGATCGCGGTCCGGGCCGGCCACCACTGCGCCCAGCCGGCTCTCGCCCACTACGGACTGGAGAGCGCGGCCCGCGCCTCGCTCGCCCTCTACAACACCCCGGAGGAGGTGGACGAACTGGCCGCGTCGCTCCGGCGGCTCCAGCAGTCCGGCTGATCCCGGCCGGCCTCCCCGGCCTCCCCGGCCTCCCCGCCGTCCGTGCGGAGGCCGTGGTGTGCCCGTGGTGTGTAGGGTGGGGGGCTGCGAAGGGGAGTAGCCCCGCAAACCGGTCGTCGACACACTGGAGCCGCAGGCGGCTCCCGGTGGCCGGGCCCGCGCCTCACGGTGCGGGCGGGCGAGACCTTCGGCCCCTTGTCGACGATTCGAACGCGTCGGCGGGGTCGAAGCCGTCCGCCGCTCCCACGCCGGTCGCCCTCGATGCCCGCCGGTGCGGAAAGGCTGACGATCAGCGTGTTGCATTTCGTCCTGCTCATCGCGTGCGCGGTGGCGATCTACCTCTCCTGCGAGTGGTTCGTCAACGCCGTGGAATGGCTCGGTGAGCGGCTCAACGTGGGCCGGATGGCGGTGGGCACCATCCTGGCCGCCTTCGGCACCGCCCTGCCGGAGTCCGTGGTGACGCTGGTCGCGGTGACCACCGGCGCCACCCCGGAGGCCAAGGACATCGGCGTCGGCGCCGCGATGGGCGGCCCGCTGGCGCTGGCCACCGTGGCGTACGGCGTGACCGGCGTGATGCTGCTGCTCCAGCGGCGCAGGCGGCGCGCCGAGGTCGCGGCCGGCGGCTCCGCCGGCGCGGGCGGCGGGACGGCCACCGCGGAGCGGCCGGGGGAGGCCCTCGGCACGGAGCGGGACATGCGGCGGCTGGCCAAGGACCAGACGTGGTTCCTGCCGGTCTTCGTCGTCAAGGTCGTGCTCGGCCTGGTTGCCTTCGCCTTCAAGCCGGTGCTCGGCGTGGCGTTCTTCGCGGTGTACGCGCTGTACTTCTGGCGCGAGATCCGCGGCGACCACGAGGACGACGAGGAGGGTGCCGAGCTGGAGCCGCTGAAGTTCCAGCCGAAGGCCGAGTCCCCGGCGACCTGGGCGGTCGTCGCCCAGACCCTGGTCACCCTGGTGGTGATCTTCTTCGCCTCGCAGCTCTTCGTCCACCAGCTGGATGCCATCGGCCCGATGCTCGGACTCTCCGCCTCGGTCACCGCGCTGCTGCTGTCCCCGGTCGCCACCGAGCTGCCGGAGATCATGAACGCGGTGATCTGGGTGCGGCAGGGCAAGACCAAGCTGGCGCTGGCCAACATCTCCGGTGCCATGATGATCCAGGCGACCGTCCCCAGCGGCCTCGGACTGCTCTTCACCAGCTGGCACTTCGACACCGCGCTGCTGTGGTCCGGCCTGATCACCATGGTCGCGATCGGCTACCTCCTGCTGACCATGCGCGCCCACCGGCTCACCCCGCGGCGGCTGGCCCTGGCGGCCGGCTTCTACGTGGTCTTCGGACTCGGGCTGATCCCCATCCTGAGCTGAGCCGGCGCGGGCCGACCCCGGGCCGGCGCGGCGTGGTGGTCCAGCGCCGCGTGCGGATCCGCGGCGCCGTCCTCCGGGGTGTGGTCGAGGTGGACGGTGGCCGCGGTCAGCCGCGGCACGCCGTGGATCAGCGCGTGCTCGGCGGCCACCGCGATCCGGTGGCCGCGGGCCACGGTCAGCCGCGGGTCGAGGACGATGTCCGCCTCGGCCCGCAGGGTGTGACCGATCCAGCGCATCCGCAACTGCCCCACCCCGCGCACCCCGGGCACCGCCCTCAGCGCCGCCTCGGCGGCCGCCACCAGCGCCGGGTCCACCGAGTCCATCAGCCGCCGGAACACCTCGCGGGCGGCGCCCTTGAGGACCAGCAGGATCGCGGCGGTGATCAGCAGGCCGACGACCGGGTCGGCGGCCCGCCAGCCCAGTGCGGAACCGCCCGCACCCAGCAGCACCGCCAGGGACGTGAAGCCGTCGGTGCGGGCATGCAGCCCGTCGGCGACCAGGGCGGCCGAGCCGATCCGGCGGCCGGTGCGGATGCGGTGGCGGGCCACCCACTCGTTGCCCACGAAACCGGCCAGCGCGGCGGCCGCGACCGCCCACAGGTGCGCTACGTCGCGCGGGTGCAGCAGCCGGTCGACGGCGGTGTACAGGGCGGGCACCGCGGACGCGGCGATGGTGAGCACGATGACCACCCCGGCCAGGTCCTCGGCCCGGCCGTAGCCGTAGGTGTAGCGGCGGTTGGCCGCCCGACGGCCGAGGACGAAGGCGATGCCGAGGGGGACGGCGGTCAGCGCGTCGGCGGCGTTGTGCAGGGTGTCGCCGAGCAGCGCCACCGAGCCGGAGAGCACGAAGACCGCCGCCTGGACCACGGTCGTCAGGCCGAGGACCGCGAGCGAGAGCCAGAGCGCGCGCAGGCCCTCGCGGGAGCTCTCCAGCGCGGCGTCGACCTTGTCCGCGGCCTCGTGGCTGTGCGGGGTGACGGCGTGCGCGAGGCGGTGCCGCAGCCGGGCCGCCCGGGAGCGACCGCCGCGGGCCGGGTGCGGGTGGTGGTGCGCGTGGCCGTGGGATTCGGGGACCGACTCGTGCGCGTTCACAGGCTTCGCACCTTCCCGCCGTCCGGGGCGCGGCTTGTGCCGCCGCCCTCGTCACCCCATTATGTGCGTATGAGCGCACGCATGCACCTATCAGCTGCGCACGGTGCGCAGGAGCCCGACGACGGCACGCGGATCGCGGCCGCGGTGGAGATCCTCGGCCTGCTCGCCGACCGCACCCGGCTCACCCTGCTGCGGCGCCTCGGCACGGGCGAGGCCGACGTCACCACCCTGACCGAAGCCTGCGGCGCCTCCCGCACCTCCGTCAGCCAGCACCTCGCCCGTCTCCGGCTGGCCGGGCTGGTCACCACCCGCAAGGACGGCCGCCGCGCCGTGTACGCCCTGCGCCACGGCCATCTGCGGCGCCTGGTCGACGAGGCCCTCAACGCCGCCGACCACAAGGTCCGCCAACTGCCGCCGCACGACTGAGCGGACGCCGGGACCCCGGGCCGCGACGGCGCGCGCCCGTATGCCGAGCCCGGCCGGGTCGGCGATACGGGAGGGGCGGCCGTGCGGATCGGAGAACTGTCGGAACGCACCGGCAGGCCCCGGCGGTTGCTGCGCTACTACGAGGAGCAGGGGCTGCTCGCCGCCGGACTGCCGACCCGCATCATCAAGCAGATCCGGCCCTGTCTGGGGTGGGCTCGACGGACACGGCGGACGCGGTGAGTTGAGCCGGCGGCGGACCGACGCCCGCTCACTCCCAGGTCGCGGTCTCCGGATCCACGCCGTGGGCCGCCGCGTTCGCGAAGATCACATCGCGCAGCCAGACGGTGAGGTCCGGCGCGACGGTGTCGTAGTACGCGGCGTACCGGGGGTCGTCGACGAACATCCGCCCGATGCAGACCTGCATCGCATGGGAGCAGTCGAAGTACCGCGAGAGCAGCGCACGATGGCGTTCGGCCAGGGCGTTCGCCTCGTCCGAGCCGGGCGCGACACCGGCCTGCCGGGCGGTGGCGAGGTCGGCGTTGAGCGCGTCGGTCGCCGCCGCGACCTCCTTCCAGTCCTCCGGCGACATGGCGGCCGCCCGTTCGGCGTACTGGGCCCACTGCGCGGTGTCGCCCCAGCGGTCCTCGGCCTCCTCGACCCAGGCCGGCTGCCAGTCCGCGCCGAAGATCTCGACCTGCTGCTCCGGGGTCAGCCGCAGGCCCGTCCTGGACGCCTCCAGCATCCGGTCGACCGCGCCGACCATCTTCTCCAGACGGGCGATCCGGTCCACGAGCTGTGACCGCTGCCGGCGCAGATGCGCGCGGGCGTCGGTGTCCGGGTCGTCGAGCAGCCGGCCGATCTGTGCGAGCGGGAAGCCGAGCTCCTTGTAGACGAGGACCCGGTGGATCCGGGCGACGTCGTCCGCCGAGTACACGCGATACCCGGCCCAGGTGCGCCCGCTCGGCCGCACCAGACCGATCGTGTCCCAGTGGTGCAGCGTCTTCACGCTCACCCCGACCAGCGCGGCCGTGCGGCCGACGGTGAGGCCGTCGGGACCGACCGGCCCGGCGCCCTCCCAGATGATGGTCGGTTCCTCCTGGGGGGAGTCGGGGGGTTCACTCGTCATCGGGCCAGTCTCCCGCACCGCGCGGTGATCCGCCCTCCGCCACCGAGCCGGTCCCCGCCGCCGGTGCCACCGCGGGGCGGGCGGCGGATAAATCGTTGGCGCGCGCCGGCGCGCCCCGTCTACCGTCTGATCCGTCGTCGACACCGTCCGACGGCGCCCGGTGTGCTGCGCGCCGGGGAACGGCACCGAAGAGGGAGGTGGCATCTGATGACTGCCGCTGCCACGGGCACCGCTCGCATCCAGAAGACCATCGATGTCCTCCCCGCGGTCCTCGGCTGAGCCGACCCCTTCTCGTTCCTCCGCGTGCTCCTTGCGTGTGTCGGGCCCCGCCCGGCGCACCGCGCACGCACGGCCGGGACCGCGCCTTTCCGAAGGGCCCTCCCGTTGTTCGATCACGCTCTCTCCGCTGCCCATCCGCTGACCGCCGACTACGGCTGGGACGACGGATTCGCGGAGCTGTTCACCCCCTTCGCCGGGCAGGGGTTCGTGCCCGGCCGTATCGTCCGCGTCGACCGCGGCCGCGTGGACGCGGTGGTGCCGGACGGCGATGGCGTCCGCACCGTCCTGGCGGACACCGCGCTGGTGGCGACCAGCGACCCGACGCGGGTCCCCTGCACCGGCGACTGGGCCGTGCTCGACCTGCACAACGGGCGCGTCGGCGACCATCTCGACGGCGTGGTACGGGCGTTGCTGCCGCGCCGCACCGCCATCCTGCGGTCCGCCTCGACCAAGCGTTCCGAGGGCCAGGTCCTCGCCGCGAACGTCGAGTACGCCGTGGTCGCGGTCTCCCTGGCCGAGGCCCTGGACCTGGACCGCGTCGAGCGGTTCGTCTCTCTGGTGTGGGAGAGCGGGGCGCAGCCGGTGGTGGCCCTCACCAAAGCCGACCTGGTGGCGGACCCGGTCACGCTCGGCCATCTCGTGGCGGACGCGGCGGACGCCGCCCCCGGTGTGCGGGTGGTGGCGGTCAGCGCGGCCACCGGGGAGGGCGTCGACACGCTCTCCACCGTGCTCGCGGGCGCCACCTCCGTCCTTCTGGGGCGGTCCGGGGCCGGCAAGTCCACCCTGGCCAACGCCCTGCACGGCTCGGACGTCCAGGACGTGCGGGCGGTCCGCGACCAGGACGGCAAGGGCCGGCACACCACCACGACCCGCGATCTGCTGGTGCTGCCCGGAGGCGGCGTACTGATCGACACGCCGGGACTCCGCGGCGTCGGAATGTGGGACGCACAGGCCGGTCTGGCCCGGACGTTCGCCGACGTCGAGGAACTGGCCGAACGGTGCCGCTTCCACGACTGCGCACACGGCGCCGAGCCCGGCTGTGCGGTCCAAGAGGCGGTGGAGCATGGTGAGTTGACGGACCGTCGGCTGGAGAGCTACCGCAAGCTGCAACGGGAGAACCAGCGCATCGTGGCCAAGACCGACGCCCGGCTGCGCGCCGAGATCCGGCGCGACTGGAAGCAGAAGCAGGCACTGGGCCGGCACCAGATGGAACAGAAGCGGGGGCCGGCGGCGGCCGGGCGCCGGCGGACGGGCCGGTAGGCACGGGGCACGCGGGGGGGGCGGCGGCCCCGGGCCGCGGCCCGGGCCCGCCGCCCCTCAGCCCGCGAGCACCGCCCCCACCCAGGCACCCACCACCAGCAGGCACGCGAACAGTTCGACCAGCACGCTCAGGCCGATGGCGCGCAGCGCCGTACGGGTCGAGGCCCGGGCGTCGCCGTGGCTGCCCAGGCGGACGCGTTCGAGGAGGTAGAGGCCGCCGACCGCGCCGAGCGGACAGCCGACGACGGGCAGCAGGAAGAACCCCGCCACACCGGCCGCGCCCGCGAGGAGCAGCGTGCGGTAGGGCACGCCCGCATCGCGCAGACTGCGGGTCGGCAGCAGCCACTTGAGCACCTGGTTGAGCAGCAGCACGCCGGTGCCGGCCATCAGCACCGTCCAGGCCAGGGCGGACCGTTCGGCCGTCGCCCACCACAGCAGCCCCGCCCAGATGACCAGCGGACCGGGGAGGCCGGGGACCAGCACCCCGAACACGCCGAACAGCAGCACCAGCCCGACGCCGATCAGCTGCCAGGCATTCATGCGCCGGCCCCGGAGCCGCCGGCGCACCGGCACGGCCCGGACGGCGCACGCCAGGCAGGGGCCCGAACGCTGCGCTCGCTCACGGCCCGCATGGCCCAAGCCTGCCGGAAGGGGGCGGCCGGCGCTTCCTGGAATGCCCTGTTCGCGCCCTGTTTCGGCGGCATGCGCCACGGGACAATGCGGCCCATGAAGCAGCAGGGGGCGGGCCGCGGAAGAGAGGACGACTGGTGGTGGCGGGAGCTGTACGGCGACGATTCCGGAGCGGGGGAGGGGACGGGGGAGCGGCCCGGCGAGCGGCCGCGGGGCGGTAGCCGGGGCGGGCCCGGCACCCGCGGTGTCCACGAGGCCCCGGGCACGCCCCGCACCCCCGACATCCGCGACGCCCCCGGCGCCCGCGACACCGCCGACACGCTCGACGAGCGGATCGAGTCGGTGTTGCGGACGGTGGGGCGGCGCGGGGGTGCCGCGTCCGGGGAGCCCGCTCGCGGGGAGTCCCCTCCCAGGAAGTCCCCTCCCGCGGATTCCTCGCTCCCTGAGTCGTCGCACCCTGATTCCCCGTCCGCGGCAGCCGTTCCCGGGGAGGACTCCCACACGGCGTTCGAGCCCCGGCCGTGGGAGCCGAGCGCCTGGGAACCGCCGTCCTGGGACCCGCCCGCCCGGCGGGCGCCGTCCCCGCCCCGGCCCACGGAGTCCCGCCCCGCGGAGCCCCGGCCCACGGAGTCCCGCCCCGCGGAGCCCCGGCCCGTGGAGCCCCGGCCTGCGGAGCGGCCCGTGGAGCCCCGACCTGCGGAGCCCCCGCCGCCCCTGCCGGCCACCGGTGTCGCCGGGACGGCGGACGTGCCGTTCGACGACGTCATGGACGCCGAGCCCGTCGCCTGGACGACCGCCCCCGTCACCCTTCCCTTCCCCTTCCCCTCGTCTTCCTCCGAGGCGGATCCGGACGCGCTCGGCGAGCCCGTGCCCGACACGGTCCTGGGCGGCGCGCGGTTCGGTCCGGTCGACGTCCGTGCCGTCTCGCAGCGCGGCGCCGACGCGTGCCGGCGGGGCGAGGCGCGCGGGGAGGCGTTCCTCGTCGCCCGGTTCGGGGCGGACGCCGACGCGGTCCTCCTGGTGGCCGTCGCCACCGGTCTGTCCCCCAGGGGAGCGGCCGCCCAGCGCGCGGCCCGCGCGGCCTGCGCCTGGGCCGGCGATGCCGTCGGCCGCTGCGCCACCCGGTTGGCCCAGGACCTCCGCGCCGAGCGGCGCGAGGCGCTCCGGGCGGGGTTGCAGCGCCTCACCGCCCGCGGTCTCGGCCGGCTGCGCGGCCGGGCCGCGGAACTGGGCGTGGCGGCCGACGCGGACCCGGCCGCGCTGTGCTGCCTGTTGGTGCCCGACGACCCGGACTGCCGTACGCGGGTGTTCTTCGGCACCGGCGCGGGCGGACTGTTCCGGCTCCGCCACGACGGCTGGGAGGACCTGGCCCCGGCCGGCGCGACACCGGCCGCCCACACTGCCCCGGACGCCGCCCCTGCCGCCGCCCCCGCTCCTTCTCCCGCGTGCCCGTCGGCGTCCTTCCGGTTCCGCGCCGTGCCGGGCCGGTCAGGGGACGTGCTGCTGCTGTGCGGCGCCGGGGTCGCGGCACCGCTGAGCGGCGATCCGGACTTCGCCGCCCGGCTCGCCGCCGCATGGTCCGTCCCGGGCCCGCCCGACCTCGTCGGCTTCCTCGCCGCCGTCCAGCCGCGCGGCCCCGGGGAGACCAAGGACCGCACTGCGGTGGGCATCTGGGAGGCGTAGCGCACGGAAGCGGAGTCCGGCCCCCGGAGGCGGAGTGCGTCCCCCCATGGGTTCATGGGAAGGAGCCGGAGGGCCGTCGGGACGGAGCGGCCGGCCGGCCGGCCGCCGGCCCGTTCGTCGTGGTGAAGGAGGGTTTCCTCGTGGCCAAGCAGACCGTGGCCGAGCAGTTCGTCGACATCCTGGTGCGGGCCGGTGTCCGACGGCTCTACGGGGTCGTCGGGGACAGCCTGAACCCGGTGGTGGACGCCATCCGCCGCAACTCCGCCATCGACTGGATCCAGGTCCGGCACGAGGAGACCGCCGCCTTCGCGGCCGGGGCGGAGGCGCAGCTCACCGGGAAGCTGGCGGCCTGCGCGGGGTCCTGCGGGCCCGGCAACCTGCACCTGATCAACGGGCTGTTCGACGCGCACCGGTCGATGGCCCCGGTGCTCGCGCTGGCCTCGCACATCCCGTCCAGCGAGATCGGCACCACCTTCTTCCAGGAGACCCACCCGGACCGGCTGTTCTCCGAGTGCAGCCACTACAGCGAGCTGATCTCCAGCACCCGCCAGATGCCGCGGGTGCTCCAGACCGCCATCCAGCACGCCGTCGGGCAGAGCGGTGTCGCGGTCGTCTCGCTCCCCGGCGACATCGCCGCCGACCCCGCGCCGGAGCGCGCCTTCCAGCACGCCCTGGTCACCACCCGCCCCTCGGTCCGCCCCGGTGACGAGGAGATCGACGCGCTGGCCCGGATGGTCGACGCGGCCGACAAGGTCACGCTCTTCTGCGGCAGCGGCACCGCCGGCGCGCACGCCGAGGTGATGGAGTTCGCGGAGCGGGTGAAGTCGCCGGTGGGCCATGCGCTGCGCGGCAAGGAATGGATCCAGTACGACAACCCGTACGACGTCGGGATGAGCGGGCTGCTCGGCTACGGCGCGGCCTACGAGGCCACCCACGAGTGCGATCTGCTGATCCTGCTCGGCACGGACTTCCCCTACAACGCCTTCCTCCCCGACGACGTGCGGATCGTCCAGGTGGACGTGCGGCCCGAGCACCTGGGCCGGCGCACCAAACTGGACCTCGCCGTCTGGGGCGACGTCCGGGAGACGCTGCGCTGCCTGACCCCGAAGGTGCGGGTGAAGGAGAGCCGCCGGTTCCTGGACCGGATGCTGAAGAAGCACGCCGACGCCTTGGAGGGCGTGGTCAAGGCGTACACCCGCAAGGTGGAGAAGCACGTTCCGATCCACCCGGAGTACGTCGCCTCGGTGCTCGACGAGGAGGCCGCCGAGGACGCCGTCTTCACCGTCGACACGGGCATGTGCAACGTCTGGGCGGCGCGCTATCTGACGCCCAACGGGCGCCGGAGGGTGATCGGTTCGTTCAGCCACGGCTCGATGGCCAACGCGCTGCCGCAGGCGATCGGCGCCCAGTTCATGGACCGCGGGCGGCAGACCGTGTCGATGTCGGGCGACGGCGGCTTCGCGATGCTGATGGGCGACTTCCTGACCCTGGTCCAGTACGACCTGCCGGTGAAGGTGGTGCTGTTCAACAACTCCTCTCTGGGGATGGTGGAGTTGGAGATGATGGTGTCGGGGCTGCCCGCGTACGGCACCACCAACCACAACCCCGACTTCTCCGCGATCGCCCGCGCGGCCGGGGCGTTCGGCGTGCGGGTGGAGAAGCCCGGGCAGCTGCGCGGGGCGCTGCGCGACGCCTTCCGGCACAAGGGGCCGGCGCTGGTCGACGTGGTCACCGACCCCAACGCGCTCTCCATCCCGCCGAAGATCAGCGCGGAGATGGTCTCCGGCTTCGCGCTCTCCGCGGGGAAGATCGTGCTGGACGGCGGGGTGGGCCGGATGGTGCAGATGGCCCGCTCCAACCTGCGGAACATCCCCCGGGTGTGACGGTGCGTCCGGGGGCGCGGCCGGGACGGTCCGGCGGCGCACCCGGTGGGCGGGTCAGTCCGGTGGGGCGGCCGGGTGCACGGGCCGGAGCCGGAGGGTGCGGATCTGGAACGGGCGGAGGGTGAGCGTCAGTTCCGAGGTCGGGCCCTCCTCCTCGTCCCGCAGTGGGCGTTCCAGCAGGTCGGTGACGGTGGCGTGGGCGACCGGGAAGCCGGGGGAGAGGGTGCCGGTGGCCCGGCCGCCGTGGGACTCGTAGAGCCGGACGACGACGTCGCCGCTGCGGTCGTCGGCGAGTTTGACCGACTCGACGGTCAGGGCGGGGTTGTCGATGCGCACCAGGGGGGCGAGGTGCCCGGCGGCCGGGGCGGGGGCGGTGCGGAGCGGGAGGTTGAGCGCGAGGCCGCCGGCGACCGCGTCGGTGGTCCCGGCGCCGGGCAGCAGCGCGTAGCGGAAGCGGTGGGTGCCCTGGTCGGTCTCCGGGTCGGGGCTGTGCGGTGCGCGCAGCAGGGTGAGCCGCACGGTCGTGCCGACGCCGTCCTCGTGGGGGGTGCGGGTGACGTCGTGGCCGTAGGTGGAGTCGTTGAGCAGGGCGACGCCGTAGCCGGGTTCGGCGACCCGGAGCCAGCGGTGCGCGCAGATCTCGAAGCGGGCCGCGTCCCAGCTGGTGTTGGCGTGGGTGGGGCGGTGGACGTGGCCGAACTGGATCTCGGCGGTGGACCGTTCGGCGTGCACGTCCAGCGGGAACGCGGCCTTGAGGACCTTCTCCGACTCGTGCCAGTCGATGTCGGTGGTGATCTCCAGGCGGCGGGAGCCGGCGTGCAGGGTCAGGTCCTGGGTGAGGTGTGAGTCGCCGAAGGTGCGGCTGACCCGCACGGTGGCGGTGAGCGGTCCGGAGGCGACCAGTTCGACGGAGTCGGCGGCGGTGAGGTCGGTGTGCCGGTTGCGGTGGTGCCGGTCGAGGTTCCAGGCGTCGTACTGGTTGGGGTGGTCCGGGTGCAGCTGGAGAAGGTTGCCGCGGGCACCGGGCGCCAGCACTTCCCGGTCGGCGGCCAGGTCGCGTACGGAGGCCAGCAGGCCGTCGGCGTCGATACGGACCCGCAGCCGCCCGTTGTCGAGCGTGAGGTCGCGGGTGCCGGCGGTGGCGCGCACGGGCCGGGGGGCGGGGGCGGCGGCGCCGGACGGGGGGAGCGGGGCGGAGCCCAGGGCGGGGACTTGGACGGCGACGGCGGCCGGGCCCGTGCCGCCGGCGGGCAGTTCGACGATCTCCAGGCGGTCGTAGGGCGAGGCGTTGAAGACGGCGTCGGAGGCCGGGCGCCCCGTCGGCGCCGGTTCCCCCGTCCCGGCCGCCAGGGCCGCCAGCGCCTCCTCGGTCAGCGCGGTCAGCTCGGCCGCCACCGCCGCGTAGGTCGCGCGGGCCTCGCGGTGGACCCAGGCGATCGACGAGCCGGGCAGGATGTCGTGGAACTGGTGCAGCAGCACGGTCTTCCAGAGCCGGTCCAGCGCCGCGTACGGATAGCGGTAGGCGGCGTCGCCGGGCGCCGTGGCGGTGTGCACGGCCGCGGTCGCGGCCCACAGCTCGGCCTCCCGCAGCAGGTGCTCGCAGCGCCGGTTGCCCTGCTTGGTCCCGGCCTGCGAGGTGTAGGTGCCGCGGTGGAACTGGAGGTACAGCTCACCGGACCAGACGGGCGCCGCCGCCGCGTACTCCTCGTGCGCCGCCGCGAAGAAGCGGGCCGGCGGCTCGACCGCGACCCGCGGCGAGCCCTCCAGGGAGCGCAGCCGGCGGGCCCGCTCCAGCATCTCGCGGGTCGGACCGCCGCCGCCGTCGCCCCAGCCGAACGGGACCAGCGAGCGGGTCGCCCGCCCCTGCTCGGCGAAGTTCCGCTCCGCGTGGGCGAGTTCGCGGCCGTGCAGCTGGGAGTTGTAGGTGTCGACGGGCGGGAAGTGGGTGAACACCCGCGTCCCGTCGATGCCCTCCCACCAGAAGGTGTGGTGCGGCATCCGGTCGCTCTCGTTCCAGGACAGCTTCTGGGTGAGGAACCACTTCGCGCCGGCCAGCCGCGCCAGCTGCGGGAAGGCGGCGGTGTAGCCGAAGGAGTCGGGCAGCCAGACCTCCTCGGTCTCCACGCCCAGTTCGTCCAGGAAGAACCGCTTGCCGTGCACCAGCTGCCGGGCCAGGGCCTCGCCGCCGGGCATGTTGGCGTCGGACTCCACCCACATCGAGCCGACCGGCACCCAGTTGCCGTTCCGCACCGCCTTCTTGATGCGGGCCCAGAGGTGCGGCTGGTTGTCCCGCACCCAGGCGTACTGCTGCGCCTGGGAGCAGGAGAACACCAACTCCGGGTACTCGGTGGCGAGTTGGGTGACGTTGGCGAAGGTGCGGGCGGCCTTGCGGACGGTCTCGCGCAGCGGCCAGAGCCAGGCGGAGTCGATATGGGCGTGCCCGGTGGCCGAGACGCGGTGTGCGCTGGCGGTGGCCGGGCGGCTCAGCACGTCGGCCAGTTCGGCGCGGGCCGCGGCCGCGGTGCCGCCGACGTCGTGCAGGTCGAGCGCGTCCAGCATGTTCTCCAGGGCCCGCAGGATGCCGTGCCGGCGCGGCCGGTCGACGGGCAGCTCGTGCATCAGCTCCCACAGCACCTCGACGTCCAGCACCAGCTGCCAGACGGTCTCGTCGAGCACCGCGAGATCGGCGGCCGCGAAGCGGTGGAGCGGCCGGCGGGGGGCGGTGCGGATGTCGCCGAGGTCGGTGGGGCGGAAGTCGCGCAGCACGGCGGGGTTGGCGGCGGCCTCCAGCAGCAGCCGGACCTCCTCGCCGCCGTGCGCCGGGGCCGCGACGGGGACGTGCCGGTTGCGCGGGTGGACGCCCTTGAGGGGCACCCCGGCGGCGTCGTACACCAGCCCCTCCGCCTGGAATCCCGGCCCGTCGCCGGTGAACCCCGGGTCGAGGACCGCCTCCACCCGCCGCCCGGCCCACTCCGCCGGCACCTCGCCGGTCAGCCGGAACCAGCTCGTCGACCACGGCGGCCCCCAGGCGTCCCCGACCGCGAACGGCTCGTAGTCGGCGGTCAGCGCCTCGGCGGCCGCCCTGGGCTTGCCCGGTACGTGCCACACCTCCAGCCGCAGCGGGTGCCGCGCCGGGTACTGCGCGGGCCGGATGTGCTGTTCGAGCGCCCGCGCGAGGCGCCCCTCCACCAGCAGTCGGTCGTCGTGCACGGCGGCTCCTCACGCTCGTACGGCCCGCGGACCCGGCACCGGCCGGCGGACCGGCCCGCTCCGGGCGGTCGCGGAACGTATACCCACCCCGGCCCGCCGGGGCCCCGTCCCGCCGGGCGTCGCAGACCGCCCGCCGCGGGCGTGCGCCGGCCGCGCGCCCGCGGGCGGCAAGCGGAAGCATGGCGACGGGCCCGATGGGAATGCTGAGCGTGAGGCTGTTCGAGGCAGAGCGCCGGTGGTTCGTCTGGGGGGCGGGGGAGAGATGCGTCGGCCTGTGCGGTGCGAGGAAGGGAACAGACGACAGCGCACGGAAGGGGGTGACGGGAGCGGCGCGGTCGCGCTGCGCGCGCCCGGAGTACTGGAGCGCAAGGTGCGGCAGGCCGACCTCAAGGCGGTCGGCGAACTCCGCGGAGAGCTGCGGGAGTTACTGTGCCGCTGGGCGCCGCCGGACGGCGGGGCTCCGGCGGATCCCGAGGTGGCGGCGCTGCTGACCAGCGAGTTGGTGACCAACGCCCTGCTGCACACCGAGGGCGGGGCGGTGGTGACGGTCCGGGTCACCGACCGCCTGCGGGTGGAGGTGCGGGACTTCGCCGAACGCTGTCCGGAGCCGCGCGCCCCGTCGGTCGACGGCACTTCGGGGCGGGGGCTGATGCTGGTACGGGCCCTGGCGGACGCCTGGGGCATCCGGCCCGAGGGGGTCGGCAAGTGCGTGTGGTTCGAGCTGGGCGGCGGACCGGCCTGACGCGAAGCCGGGGGTGAGGGTCGGCGCGGTCCGCCACCGTTCAGCCGAACTGCCTTTCGATCTCGGCGAGTTTCTCCTCCAGGGAGTCCAGCCGGGGGATCGTCTGGGTGTCGTCCTCGGCGGTGAGGTCGACGGCGCTGCGCCGCCCGGATATGGCGGAGCCCTCGGGCTCGGTACCGTTCACGGCCTTCAGGGCCGGCCGGGGGCGGTTGGCCGCGTCGCCGGGGGGCAGCGGCGTCGGATCGACCGGCCCCACGGCGTCCGGGCCGGCCTCCACGGGCGGCAGGGGCGCGCCCGCCGGGAGGGCGTGGCGTCCACCGCTTCTGGCCCAGGAGCGGTGCTGCCGGTTGAGGGCCTTGATCCGGGCCCGGTCGAGCTTGTCCTGCTCGCGCCGGTGGAGCCGGTTCCGGGTCTTCTCCCGCTTGTCGTCGCGGACCTCCTCGACCGCCTCGTCCAGCGTCCCCACGCCCTCCAGCAGCATCAGCGACCAGGCGGCGAAGGTCTCGCGGGGCGCCCGCAGCCAGCGGACGATGCGGATCTGCGGCAACGGCCGGGGCACCAGGCCCTGTTCGCGCAGCGCCGCCCGGCGGGTCTGTTTCAGCGCCCGGTCGAAGAGGATCGCCGCCGACAGCGACATCCCGGCGAAGAACTGCGGGGCGCCCGCGTGGTCCAGTCCGCGCGGTGCGTGCACCCAGTTGAACCAGGCGGCGGCGCAGGCGAACGTCCACACCAGTATCCGGGAGCCGAGTGCCGCGTCGCCGTGACTGGCCTCGCGCACCGCCAGGACGGAGCAGAACATCGCGGCGCCGTCGAGTCCGAACGGCACCAGGTACTCCCAGCCCCCGGTGAGCCCGAGGTTCTGGACGCCGAAGCCGACCAGGCCGTGGAAGGAGAGGGCCGCGGCGACCGCGGCGCAGCAGAACAGCAGGACGTAGGCGGCCGAGGCGAAGACCGCCTCCTTGCGCCGGCGGCGGTCCACGGTGCGTTCCCAGGACTCGTCGGTGCCGGTCCGCCGGCCCGCGTGCCTGCCGCGCCGGAAGCGGAAGGCGGCGGCGGTGCCCCCGGCGAGCAGCAGAAACGTCGGAATCATCCAATTCAGCGATATCTCGTTCATTCTTACCCCGGGATTCCTTGGTGGGATGGCGGCACGTCCGCGGGTCCGCGAGTGCGCGCGTCATCCTTACGGGATCGACCCCGGTTGCAGGGGGTTTCGGGGCAAGAGAACGCCAAGGTGTACCGGGTCCCGCGGCGGAATGACCCAGAGGTCTCGAACTTCTTTGCGTCAAGGGGGAGTTGTGTGCGGATCGCGGTCGATCGCGGCGGTCCGCGGGGGCGGCGGGCGGCTCAGGCGGTCGCGGTGAGGCGGCTGACGCGTTCCGTGTCGCAGGTGCGCGGGCAGGTGACGCAGGTGTCCTCGGGGCGCAGCGTGTAGTACATGCAGCAGCTGGCGCGGTCCCGGGTGGCCAGCGTGGCGCCGTCCGGGCCGGTCAGCTCGCGGAAGCCGGCGCCGGCCACGTACGGCGCGACGGCGCCCGGCAGCAGCCGTGCCAGCTCGGCCGTCGCCCGCGCCTCCTCGCCCAGCAGGTGCCCGACGTACCAGAGCCCCTCGACGATCTCGTCGGAGGCCATGCCCCAGGCCGCCCGGGGGCCGCGCCGCATCCGGCCGCGGAGGCCCTCCAGGAGGGGCCGCAGATGGTCGGCGACCGCGGTGCGGACCTCGGCGCGCAGCGCCTCCTCGTCCGGCACCACCCGTGCGCCGGGCAGGGCCGCGGCCGGGTCGTCCGGCAGGCACCCGAACGAGGCCGCGCGCACCGCCATCCGGCCCAGCCCGCGGTGGAAGCGCACGTCCTCCGTGGAGAGGTACGGCACCCGGCGGTGCAGGAACCACGGGAGGGTGATCAGCAGGCAGGCCGGCCAGGCGTAGCGGTGCAGCGCGAAGCTCGCGACGACGTCGGGGCGGGCGGGCTGTCCGTAGTCCCGGGCGATCCGGTCCGCCTCGTCGGCGAGGAAGGTCTCCAGCGCCGGTCCGCCCGCGGCCAGGTCGGACGCCGCCAGCCAGCCGTCGCCCTCGGGTGGCGTGCTGTCCCACACCGTCACCTGGAGGCCGGGGAAGACCTCGGCGAGCCGGGCGTAGGCGTCCCCGGCGGGGTGGGCGCAGTGGGCGGCGGGCGCGGCAGCAGCGGCAGGAGGCATGCGGAGGACCACCGAATCGCGATCGTTGGCAGGTAAGGCTTACCTTATCCGACATCTCTACCCGTGCCCGCGAAGGTGTGAACCGGCACTTCGGGCGCTTATGGTGCTGACACCCCGGATCCGGACACCGGCCTCGCGCCGGCGGATCCACGCAAGCCGTCAGCAGCAGGAGGAGCGCCATGGAGCAGGGCACAGCGGAGCCGCAGCCGGAGGCCCGGGTGCGGATGCCCGGGGCCGGCGGCCTGCTGCCCCGGCCGCGGCCGCACCGTCACTCGGTGCGCGGCCAGGTCCTGGACGCGCTGCGCCAGGCACTGGCAAGCGGGGAGCTGCTCGCCGGCGAGGTCTACTCCGCGCCGGTGCTCGCCGAGCGGTACGGCGTCTCCGCGACCCCGGTCCGCGAGGCGATGCAGCAGCTCGCCGGGGAGGGCGCCGTCGAGGTCGTGCCCAACCGCGGCTTCCGGGTCTGCGAGCGCAGCTCCCGCGACCTCGCCGAGCTCGCCGAGGTCCGCACCATGCTGGAGCTGCCCGCGATCGTGCGGCTGGCCCGGGCGGTGCCCCCCGAGCGCTGGGAGGGGCTCCGGCCGCTGGCCGAGGAGGGGGTGGCCGCCGCCGCGCGGGGCGACCGGGCCGGGTACGCGGATGCCGACCACGCCTTCCACCAGGCGCTGATCGCGCTCACCGGGAACCGCCGGCTCACCCAGGTCACCGGCGATCTGCTGCGCCGCGCGCAGTGGTCGGGGGGCGGCGCCCGGCCGCGCACCGCCGAACTGCTGGCCGACGCCTCCGAGCACACGGCCCTGCTCGACGCGCTGGTCGCCTCGGAGTACGCGGTCGTCGAGCGGATCGCCCGCGAGCACCTGTCGGCGGCCCGGCACCCGCACTGAGGCGGCGGCGGTCGCGGGGCCCGGGTGCCGGGCCCGCGGGCTCAGAAGACCGGCAGGAGTTCCGCCAGCGGCAGTGCCGCGACGTCGGCGGCGGGCCGGGAGACGTAGAGCTCGGCGTGGTAGAAGCCGTCGGCCTCCTTGCCGCCGGTGGTCAGTCCGCGGGCCGCCAGCGCCTCGAAGGCCGCCCGCCGCTCGGCCTCGTCGGCGAACCGCCGCTGCCGGAACGTCCGCGTGGTGAGCCGCTCGGTGACCAGCCCGGCCCGCGCCAGCAGCGCGGAGACCGGCCGGTACGACACCGTGCGCAGCACGAACGCGGCGACCCACGGCGGAGCGGTGACGCAGTCGACGAGCCGGCCGAAGGTGCGCGCGGTGATGTAGCCGACGCCGCCGGTGACGGTGATCAGGTCGGTGCCGTCCAGCGTCCGGCACAGCTGCGGGCTCGGGGCGTCCGCCTCCAGGTTCTCGGCGAAGCCGTCGTCGAGCAGGCCGGCCGCCACGGCGTAGCCGACCGCGTGCCCCGCGGCGTCGATGCCGGTCACCCGGGCCGCGCCGGGGCGGCGCAGCCCGGCGTAGAAGGCCCGGTCCGCGCGGGCCAGGGCGTCGCCCGCCGGGGCGCCGGGCCCGCCTCCCGTGTAGCGGTCGTAGAGGTCGTCGAGGGTCAGCCGGTGGTTGAGCAGCGCCGCGTTGACCCCGTACGAGCAGCACAGGTCGACGACGCGCAGCGGCGGACGGTCGCCGCGGCGGCGTTGCAGCGCGTCGGCCAGTGCGCGGAACACCGCCTGGCCGTGGTGCGGGATCTGGTACTCCAGGGGTTGCAGCGTGCCGAAATAGCGGCGCGGATCAGGGCAGTTGTAGATCGCCTCGAAATGCGCCTTGCCCCAGTCGGTTCCGGTGCTGGTGGTGTGGGTCACTCCTGCCACGGTGCGCCTCCTGAAGGCTCTGCCAGAGGGAGCTGGTCGCGGACCAGCATCCAGGCCGCGCCGCCCGGTCGCAGTGCGACTTGTGGCCATTCTCGGGGCACGTGGGGCATGGCGCTACCGACCGATCGACGCCCGGCAGCCCCCTCGACCCGGCCGATCCGCCGCCGGCAGGGTCCGGATCCGGCCAATCGACGCGGGACGCGGCATGGCCGAGGCGGGGTGGTTGACGGCCGGAGGGCGCGGCCGCGGGCGGTGGAGGGCGGGTGGCGGGTGGCCCGGGGACCGGGGCTCGGGCCGTCCGGGCCGGAGCCGCCGGACGGGTGGCCCGCCCTAGCCCGCCGTGCCCTCCGCGGCCGCCGCAGGCTCCTCCGGCGGGGCCGGGGGCAGCTGGGCGGCGAGCCAGGTGGGGAGGCCGCCCATGAGGCGGAACAGGCGGGCGGCCTCGGTGCGCAGGCGGACCGCCTCGTCGTCGGGGACGGCGTCGGCCAGTGCGGCCAGCGCCGGCGCGGTGCCGACCAGGAAACCCAGCTCCTCGCGGATCCGCAGGGACTCCGTGAAACCGTGCCGGGCCTCCGCCAACTCCCCCTCGCGCAGCGCCAGTCCGGCGAGGTGGCGCCAGGTGAAGGAGAGCAGTAAGGCGTCGCCCTGGTCGGCGGCGCCGGCGTGGGCGCGGCGGTAGGCGGCGCGGGCGGCGTCCGGGCTGTCGGCGATGTGCTCGGCCATCAGCCCGCGGCGGTAGTCCAGCAGCGGCCGGCCGGCCTCGCCGGGGGCCAGCAGCGCGGCCGCCCGGCCGAGCGCCGACCGCGCCTCGTCGGCCCGGTCGCGGACGCCCAACACCGTTGAGGTGTAGGCGAGTTGGCCGCGCTCGCAGGCCGCGGCGCCGCGTTCGCCGTCGCCGCCGGCGAGCGCCTCCGCGGTGCGCAGCGCGTCCTCGGCCTCGGCGAAGCCGGCGGCGGTGAACATGCAGCGCTCCACCAGGAGCGCGGCGCGGCGCAGTGCGGCGGGGGCCTGCCGGGCGGCGTACGGCTCCAGGAGGGCGGCCGCGTCGAGCCAGCAGCCCCGGGAGCGCAGCCGCCACACGGCGCGGTCCAGTGGATCGTCGCCCGCCGGGCCGCCCGCTCCCGGCGCGGCTCCCGGCCGCGGTGCCGGGACCGGTACCTGATCCGCGGACCTCATGGAATCCGCGGGATCCGCGGATCCGGACATGGCGGTATCCGCCACAGTGCCCTCCCCGAGCGCGCCATTGAGCGGGAATGCAGGATGCAGTGGGCGCATCTCAGCACGAATCCCGTCGCCGGGCCAAGGGGATGGGTGAAAGTTTTCACAATCGCGCGGGGCGGTCGCGGTGGCCGATACGCGGTGGTTTGGCCGCCGTACGCCACGGGCCGTGCGCCGGGCGCGGCAACGGCGTCGACGCGATGCCGCCCGATCGGGGGACCCCGGGACGGGGTCCGGGCCGGCCGCGACCCGTCACCTCGCCCGACGGCCCGTCAGCTCATCCGCAGGGCCAGGAAGAAGTCCAGCTTGTCCTCCAGGCGCGAGAGGTCGCGACCCGTCAGCTGCTCGATCCGGCCGACGCGGTAGCGGAGGGTGTTGACGTGCAGGTGCAGGCGGGTGGCGCAGCGCGTCCAGGAGCCGTCGCAGTCCAGGAACGCCTCCAGGGTCGGGATCAACTCGGCCCGGTGGCGGCGGTCGTAGTCCCGCAGCGGGTCCAACAGCCGGGCGGTGAAGGCCCGTCGGACGTCGTCGGGGACGAACGGCAGCAGCAGCACGTGCGAGGCCAGCTCCTCGTGGCCGGCGGCGCAGACCCGGCCGGGGCGGGCGGCGGCGACCCGGCGGGCGTGCCGGGCCTCCTCCAGGGCGCCGCGCAGCCCCTCGGCCGAGTGCACCGAGGCGCTGACCCCGATGGTCAGCCGGCCGTCGTCGGCCAGCCCCCGGGCCAGCGGTTCCTGGACGGCGCGCAGCAGCCGGTCGGCGTGCAGGCCGTCCGTCGTGGCGGTGTCGGCGGATTCCTCCGGGACGGCCGGCAGCGGCACCAGAGCCACCGCCTCGTCGCCGGTGTGCGCCACCGCGATGCGGTCCGACGGCTCCGGGCCGAACGTGCCGGGGTCGATCAGCATCTCCTCCAGCAGGCTCTGCGCCACCGGGCCGCCGGGCACGTCGCCGCCTTCCCACTCGACCCGGGCCACCACGATCTGCCAGTGCGGGGCCGCACCCAGACCGGGCAGCAGCACGGGGGCGGCCACCCGCAGCCGGGCGGCGATCTCGGCCGGCGGCGCACCGGTCTGCACCAGCTCCAGGACCTCCTGGGCCAGCCGTCGGCGGACCGTGCGGGCGGCCTCCCGGCGGTCCCGTTCGACGGCGATCAGCTGGGTGACGCCGTGCAGCAGGTCCAGGCGCTCCTCGGACCAGTCGCCGGCGTCCGCCTCGACCGCCAGCAGCCAGTCGCTGAGCACCGTCTGCCTCAGGTCGCGGCCCTCGTGGCGGATCGGGAAGAGCGAGTAGGTGGCACCGGCGAGGGCGATCCGGTGCGGGCCGCGGCGGCCGCCGCGGGCGGCGGCCAGGTGCTCGCCGGCCAGGCGGGCGCCCAGTTCCGCGGGCAGCTCCGGCCCGGCGTCGGCCAGCGTGGAGCCGGCGATCTGCCGGCCGGTGGGGGAGAGCACCCAGGCGCGCAGGTCGAGGTCGGAGCCGAGCAGGTCCAGGACGACCTCGGGGCCGCCGCCGGCCGGGCCGGAGGTCATCAGCCGCCGGTGCCGGTCCACCACGGCGGCCAGGTCGCCGGCCCGCTCGCTGGAGACCTGCCGGACGACGTGCTCGGTGATCGAGGCGAACGAGACCTTCTCGTCGACCGAGAACAGCGGCAGCCGGTGCCGGGCGCACGCCTGGACCAGGTCGTCGGGGATGGCGCCCAGCTCGGCCTCGCCGGCGGCCAGCCCGGCGACGCCCGCGCCGGCCAGGATGCGGACGAACCGCTCGGAGTCCTCCGGCTCCCGGCGCCAGGCCAGGCCGGTGAGGACCAGCTCGCCGCCGGAGAGGTACCGGCTGGGATCCCGCAGGTCGGTGGTCATCACGCCACGGACGGTGCGGTCCAGCTCCTCATCGCCCCCGAGTAGCGTGAGGCCCAGAGAGTGTGTGTCCAGGAGTGCGCGGAGCCGCATGACCTCGCCCGCCGTTCTGTGTGCTGTCTTGTGTTGCCGGTGGAATGCCGCGAGGTAATGATCCCTCGTCTTTCGTTCGAATCTACAAGACGGGCAGCGTGGCCAGCCAACCGCTTCATGGTTTCGGTGACTGCACCACGTGGGTGCCGGGCGCGTTCACTAAGGCCAACCGCGTTAACAAGACATGAACGGCGCCATGGCGACAAGGGCCCGAGGTCCCGACCATGAGCAGCGGACGACCCCATTTCGTAGAAGAGGCCAACCATGGACTTCCTTCGCCCCGCCAGCTGGGAGGAGGCGCTCTCCGCCAAGGCTGAGCACCCTACCGCTGTACCCATCGCGGGCGGTACGGACGTGATGGTCGAGATCAACTTCGACCACCGCCGCCCGGAGTACCTGCTCGATCTGAACCGGATCGGCGACCTGGAGGAGTGGGAGGTCGGCGAGCGGGCCGTCCGGGTCGGCGCCTCCGTCCCGTACACCCGGATCATGGAGAACCTGCGCGCCGAGCTGCCGGGCCTCGCGCTCGCCTCGCACACGGTCGCCTCCCCGCAGATCCGCAACCGCGGCGGCGTCGGCGGCAACCTCGGCACCGCCTCCCCGGCCGGTGACGCGCACCCCGCCCTCCTCGTGGCCGGCGCCGAGGTCGAGGTCGAGTCCGCGGCCCGCGGCACCCGGATGATCCCCATCGACGAGTTCTACACCGGCGTGAAGCGCAACGCGCTGCAGCCCGACGAGCTGATCCGCGCGGTGCACGTCGCGAAGGCGGACGGCCCGCAGCAGTACTCCAAGGTCGGCACCCGCAACGCCATGGTCATCGCGGTGTGCGCCTTCGGCCTCGCGCTGCACCCCGAGACCCGCACGGTGCGCACCGGCATCGGCTCGGCCGCCCCGACCCCGGTCCGGGCCAAGGCCGCCGAGGAGTTCCTGAACGCGGCCCTGGAGGAGGGCGGCTTCTGGGACAACGGACGGATCATCACCCCGTCGGTCGCCAAGCAGTTCGCCGACCTGTGCGCGGCGGCCTGCAACCCGATCGACGACGTCCGCGGTACCGCCTCGTACCGCCGCCACGCGGTCGGCATCATGGCCCGCCGCACGCTGACCTGGGCCTGGGAGTCCTACCGCGGCCCGGGTGCGGCCACTTCTCAGAAGGGGGGCGTCGCGTAATGCGCGTCAATTTCACGGTCAACGGCCGCAAGCAGGAAGCCGACGACGTGTGGGAGGGCGAGTCGCTGCTGTACGTCCTGCGCGAGCGGCTCGGCCTGCCCGGTTCCAAGAACGCCTGTGAGCAGGGCGAGTGCGGTTCGTGCACGGTCCGCCTGGACGGCGTGCCGGTGTGCTCGTGCCTGGTGGCCGCCGGCCAGGTGGAGGGCCGCGAGGTCGTCACCGTCGAGGGCCTCGCCGACTTCGCGAAGAACCGCTCCTGCGGCGGCCACGAGGAGGGCGGCGCCGGCGGCACCTCCCTCCAGGAGGCCCAGGGCTGGTCCGCCAAGGGCACCGACTCGCAGACCGGCGAGGGCGCCGAACTGGCCCCGATCCAGCAGGCGTTCATCGACGCCGGCGCCGTCCAGTGCGGTTTCTGCACCCCGGGCCTGCTGGTCGCCTCCGACGAACTCCTGGAGCGCACCCCGAACCCGTCCGACGCGGACATCCGCGAGGCGCTCTCGGGCAACCTGTGCCGCTGCACCGGCTACGAGAAGATCATGGACGCGGTGCGGCTCGCCGCGGCCCGCCAGTCCGAGGCTGTTCCGAGCCAGGGAGCCTGACACCATGGCAGACACACGCACCACCGGTATCCCGTTCAAGGTCACCCAGGGGTCGCAGACCAAGGGCGGCATCGGCGAGTCCACGCTCCGCCCCGACGGCACCCTGAAGGTCACCGGCGAGTTCGCCTACTCGTCCGACATGTGGCACGAGGACATGCTGTGGGGCCAGATCCTGCGCTCCCCGGTCGCGCACGCCGAGATCGTCTCGATCGACACCGGCGAGGCCCTGGCGACCCCCGGCGTCTACGCCGTCCTCACCTACGAGGACCTGCCGACCGAGGTGAAGAACTACGGCCTGGAGATCCAGGACACCCCGGTGCTCGCCCACGGCAAGGTCCGCCACCACGGCGAGCCGGTCGCGCTGGTCGCCGCCGACCACCCGGAGACCGCCCGCCGCGCCGCAGCCAAGATCAAGGTCGAGTACCGCGAACTGCCGGTCATCACCGACGAGGCGAGCGCCACCGCGCCGGACGCGATCCTCGTCCACGAGCACCGCGACGACCACCACATCGGCCACGTCCCGCACCCGAACATCGTGCACCGCCAGCCGATCGTCCGCGGCGACGCCGACGCGGCCGCAGAGCGGGCCGACGTCATCGTCAAGGGCGAGTACACCTTCGGCATGCAGGACCAGGCGTTCCTCGGCCCGGAGTCCGGGCTCGCGGTGCCCGCCGAGGACGGCGGCGTCGACCTCTACGTCGCCACCCAGTGGCTGCACTCGGACCTCAAGCAGATCGCGCCGGTGCTCGGCCTGCCCGAGGAGAAGGTGCGGATGACGCTCTCCGGCGTCGGCGGCGCGTTCGGCGGCCGCGAGGACCTGTCGATGCAGATCCACGCCTGCCTCCTGGCGCTGCGCACCGGCAAGCCTGTCAAGATCGTCTACAACCGGTTCGAGTCGTTCTTCGGGCACGTCCACCGCCACCCCGCCAAGCTCTACTACGAGCACGGCGCGACCAAGGACGGCAAGCTCACGCACATGAAGTGCCGGATCGTCCTGGACGGCGGCGCCTACGCCTCCGCCTCCCCGGCCGTCGTCGGCAACGCCTCGTCCCTGTCGGTCGGCCCGTACGTGATCGACGACGTCGACATCGAGGCGTACGCGCTCTACACCAACAACCCGCCCTGCGGCGCGATGCGCGGCTTCGGCGCGGTCCAGGCGTGCTTCGCCTACGAGGCCCAGATGGACAAGCTGGCCGACCGGCTGGGTCTGGACCGGGTCGCGTTCCGGCAGCTGAACGCCATGGAGCAGGGCACGATCATGCCGACGGGCCAGCCCGTCGACTCCCCGGCCCCGGTCGCCGAACTCCTGCGCCGCATCAAGGCGATGCCGCTGCCGCCCGAGCGCCAGTGGGAGTCCAGCGAGGGCGCCGACGTCCGGCAGCTGCCCGGCGGCCTGTCCAACACCACGCACGGCGAGGGCGTCGTCCGCGGCGTCGGCTACGCGGTCGGCATCAAGAACGTCGGCTTCTCCGAGGGCTTCGACGACTACTCCACCGCCAAGGTCCGCATGGAGGTGCTCGGCGGCGAGCCCGTGGCCACCGTGCACACGGCCATGGCGGAGGTCGGCCAGGGCGGGGTCACCGTCCACGCGCAGATCGCCCGCACCGAGCTGGGGGTCACCCAGGTGACCATCCACCCCGCCGACACCCAGGTGGGCTCGGCCGGCTCCACCTCCGCGTCGCGGCAGACCTACGTCACCGGCGGCGCCGTGAAGAACGCCTGCGAGCTGGTGCGCGAGAAGGTCCTGGAGACCGGCCGCCGCAAGATGGGCACGTACCACCCGGCGTGGGCGACCGCCGAACTCCTCCTGGAGGGCGGCAAGGTCGTCACCGACGGCGGCGAGGTCCTCGCGGACCTGGCCGACGTGCTGGAGGACGAGGTCGTCGAGATCGAGGCGGAGTGGCGCCACCGGCCCACCGTGGCCTTCGACCTCAAGACCGGCCAGGGCGACGGCCACGTCCAGTACTCCTTCGCCGCGCACCGCGCGGTGGTCGAGGTGGACACCGAGCTCGGCCTGGTGAAGGTGATCGAGCTGGCCTGCGCCCAGGACGTCGGCAAGGCGCTCAACCCGCTCTCCGTCGTCGGCCAGATCCAGGGCGGCACCACCCAGGGCCTGGGCGTGGCGGTGATGGAGGAGATCATCGTCGACCCCAAGACCGCGAAGGTGCGCAACCCCTCCTTCACGGACTACCTGATCCCCACCATCCTCGACACGCCGACCATCCCGGTCGACGTCCTCGAACTCGCCGACGAGCACGCCCCGTACGGGCTGCGCGGCATCGGCGAGGCCCCGACCCTGTCGTCCACCCCGGCCGTCCTCGCGGCGATCCGGAACGCGACCGGGCTGGAGCTCAACCGGACCCCGGTACGTCCCGAGCACCTGACGGGCACCTAACGGGACCGCCTGGGGGCCACCCCCCCCAGGCCCTCGAACCCTCCGGGCGGTGTGCAGCAAGGGGTGTCCTGTCCGTCCTCCTCAGCGCACCGCCCGGAGTCCCCACCGCACCAACCCCAGGCTGACCTGCACAACTCCGCGCAGGCAGTACCACGTTCGTCTCGGGCCGTCCCCCGGGTCGTGCAGCCGAAGTTTCATCCCAAATCTCGCCCCCTCGCGAGTGCCCCTGTGAACCTTGGGAGTAAGGCACCATGACCCAGCAGTCCACCGAGCCGAGGACCACGGCGGAAGACGCCGGTGACGGCTCGCGCCCGCCCGCCGGCCGATCCTGGCTCGACCGGTACTTCCACATATCCGACAGAGGGTCGACCCTCGCGCGCGAGACGCGCGGCGGCATCACCACCTTCATGGCAATGTGTTACATCCTGCTGCTCAACCCCGTGATCCTGGGGTCGGTGCAGGATGTCCAGAAGCACAGCCTCGATCACTCCGCCCTGGTGACGGCCACCGCCCTGGGGGCAGCCGTCTGCACCCTGCTGATGGGCTTCGTCGGCAAGGTGCCGCTGGCCCTGGCCGCCGGCCTCAACGTCTCCGCGGCGCTGACCACCCAGGTCGTCCCCAACATGACCTGGCCGCAGGCCATGGGCATGTGCGTGATGTACGGCGTCGTCATCTGCCTGCTGGTCGTCACCGGGCTGCGCGAGATGGTCATGAACGCCATCCCGCTCGCGCTCAAGCACGCGATCACCATGGGCATCGGCATGTTCGTGGCCCTGATCGGCCTGGTGAAGGCCGGGTTCGTCGGCAAGGGCATCGGCACCCCGGTGACCCTCGGCGCCACCGGAGACCTCTCCGGCTGGCCCGTCCTGTTCTTCTGCCTGACCCTGCTGCTGATCTTCATGCTGCAGGCCCGCAAGGTGCCCGGCGCCATTCTGATCGGCATCGTCGTCGGCTCCGCGCTCGCCATCGGGGCCACCAGGTTCGGCGGGCTGACCGCCAAGGACTGGGGCGGCACGCCCCCGGCGCTGGGCGGCTCGGCGGTCTCCATGCCGGACTTCGGGCTCTTCGGACATGTGCAGTTCGGCGGCTGGGGCTCCATCGGCGCCCTCAGCGTGGCCATGATCGTCTTCACCCTGGTGCTGGCCGGGTTCTTCGACGCGATGGCCACCATCATCGGAGTCGGCACCGAGGCCAAGCTCGCCGACGACAAGGGCCGGATGCCGGGCCTGTCCAAGGCGCTGTTCGTCGACGGCGCCGGCGGTGCGATCGGCGGCCTGACCGGCGGTTCCGGCCAGACCGTGTTCATCGAGTCGGCCAGCGGCGTCGGCGAGGGTGCCCGTACCGGCCTGTCGTCGGTGATCACCGGTCTGCTCTTCGCGGCCTGCCTCTTCTTCACCCCGGTCACCCAGCTCGTGCCCGCCCAGGTGGCCGCCGCCGCGCTGGTCGTCATCGGGTCGATGATGATGAGTGTTGCGGGGCATGTGGACTGGAGCGACCGGGCGACCTCGATCCCGGTGTTCCTGACCGTGGCTCTGATGCCGTTCACGTACCAGATCACCACCGGCGTCGGTGCCGGCGTCATCGCCTACACCGCCATCAAGGCGGCCCAGGGCAAGTGGCGCGAGATCGGTGCCTTCATGTGGGTGCTGACCGGCATCTTCCTCGTCTACTTCTCGCTCCATCCGATCGAGCAGTGGCTGGGCGTCAAGTAGCGCCCGCCCTCTCCCCGTCCGTAAGGAGACCGACATGCTGGACATCGCCGACGAGCTCAACCGGTGGATGGAGCAGGGACGCACCTTCGCCGTGGCCACCGTCGTGGCCACCAACGGCAGCGCCCCCCGCCAGCCCGGCGCCGCACTGGCCGTCGACAGCGACGGCACGGCGATCGGGTCGGTCTCCGGCGGATGCGTGGAGGGAGCGGTCTACGAGCTGTGCCAGGAGGCCCTGCAGACCGGCCGCCCGGTCCTGGAGCGCTTCGGATACAGCGATGAGGATGCCTTCGCGGTGGGCCTGACCTGCGGCGGAATCATCGACATCCTCATCACTCCGGTACGGGCGAGCGCTCCCGCCGACGGCGGCGGTGCCGCGGGGGACGTGGTGGACGGCAATGCCGCGACGCTCGCCTCCGCGCTGGCCGCCGCCGCCTCGGGGGAGGCGGCGGCGGTCGCGCGGATCATCGACGGCCCGGCCGAACTGCTCGGCCGCGCCCTCCTGGTCCGCCCCGACGGCAGCCACACCGGCAGCCTCGGCGGACACCCGGCTCTGGACCGCACCGCGGTCGAGGAGACCCGGGCCCTGCTGGACGCCGGGCGGACCACGACGCTGGAGATCGGCGCGGACGGCTCGCAGTGCGGCCGGCCGGTCGTCCTGCTCGTGGAATCCTCCGTCCCGGCCCCCCGCATGATCGTCTTCGGGGCGATCGACTTCGCGTCCGCGCTGGTCAAGGTCGGCAAGTTCCTGGGCTACCACGTCACGGTCTGCGACGCCCGCCCCGTCTTCGCCACCCGCACCCGCTTCCCGGACGCGGACGAGATCGTCGTCGACTGGCCGCACCGCTACCTCGACTCCCAGCAGCTGGACTCCCGCGCGGTGCTCTGCGTCCTCACCCACGACGCCAAGTTCGACATCCCGCTGCTGGAGCGGGCGCTCAAGCTCCCGGTCGCCTACGTCGGCGCGATGGGCTCCCGCCGCACCCACCTCGACCGCCAGCAGCGGCTGCGCGACGTCGGACTCACCGAGCTGGAGCTGAACCGGCTGCGCTCGCCCATAGGGCTGGACCTGGGCGCCCGCACCCCCGAGGAGACCGCGCTCTCCATCGCCGCCGAGATCGTCGCCAACCGCCGCGGGGGCACCGGCGCCCCGCTGACCGGCGCGCACACCCCCATCCACCGGGAGACGTCCCGGCCGGTGGGGCGGATCGGCGAGGTTGCCTGACTTGGCGTCAAGTGCGCGGCACGCCAAGGGGGGTGGTGGCGCCTAGGAACGCCGTCACCCGGTCACGGCACGGGGCGCGGCAGGGTGGGGGTCGCGCCCGTGTCGGCGCGCTTCCGGGCCGCGGCCTGGGCCGCCCGGCCCGTCCGGCGGCCCCGCACGGCGCCGCCGCACCAGTCCGGCCGCCGCCACCAGCAGGGCCGTCAGCGTCAGCCCGGCGGGCACGGCCAGTCCCGCGTGGTAGCCGGCCAGTACCGCGCCGGGGGTGCCGCCGGCGCCGGTGGCCGCGACCGTCACCGCGGTCACCGCCGACAGCCCGAAGGCCGCGCCGAACTGGAACGAGGTGTACAACAGGCCGCCGGCCAGGCCCTGTTCGGCGGCCGCCACCCCGTCCGTCGCCACGATCGTCAGGGGCCCGTAGACCAGCGCGAACGCGACGCCGACCAGCAGCATGCTCGGGAACATCGCCGGGTACGGCCAGTCCGCGCCCACCGGCAGGAACAGCGCATAGCCCAGCCCGGCGCACAGCAGCCCGGCGACGATCACCCGGGCGTGCCCGAACCGCCGCACCAGCCGCGGGGTGAGCACCGGCGCCAGCACCGCGTCGGCGCCCATCGCCAGCATCGCGTAACTGGTCCGCTCGGCCGACCAGCCGCGCAGCTCCTGGAAGTAGAGCACCGCGACGAACTGGAAGCCGAAGAACCCCGCGGTGAAGAGCAGCCCCGTCACGTTCGCCCGGACCAGCGACCAGGAGCGCAGCAGGCCCGGACGGACCAGCGGCGCCGCGGACCGCCGCTCGATCGCCACGAACGCGGTCAGCAGCGCCGCCCCCGCGGCCAGCACCGCCGCGGTGCGCACCACCGGTGCGTGCGCGGCCTGTTCGACGGCGAGGACGAGCAGCAGCGCGGCGCCGGTCACGGTCAGCGCACCGGCCATGTCGACCGACGGCCGGGCGCCGTCCCGCAGCGCGTCCCGTGGCACCAGGCGGCACCCGGCGACCAGCACCAGCAGCGCCGGCACCATCGGGGCGAAGAACACCCAGCGCCAGTCGACCGCGGTCAGCAGCCCGCCGGCGATCAGCCCGGCGGAGAACCCGCCGCCGGAGGTCCCGGAGTAGATCAGCAGCGCCCGGTCGCGGCGCGGCCCGGCCGGGAAGCTCGTGGTGATGATCGACAGCCCGGCGGGGGCCATGAACGCCGCGCACACCCCGGTCACGAAGCGCGCCCCGATCAGCGTCCACCCCTCGGTCGCCAGCCCGCCCAGTCCCGAGAACACCAGGAACACCGCGAGCGGCACCAGGAACATCCGGCGGCGTCCGAAAAGGTCCGCGGCCCGCCCGCCCAACAGCATGAACCCGCCGTAGCCCAGCACATACGCGCTCATCACCCAGGTCAACTCGCCGGTGGACAGGCCCAGTTCGGCGCGGATCGACGGCAGCGCGACATTCAGCATCCCGATGTCGATGCCCTCCAGGAAGATCGCCCCGCACAGGACGAGCAGCAGCGGCCAGGACGCCGCCGGGGACCGGGACATAGCGATGCTCCCTCACATGACCTCGATGGTTACCTCTTGTTACTGACCGCATCGTGCGGCACCGTGGAGGATCATGGAAGAAGGCACTGTGAAGTCACCCGGTCACTCCGGAGGAACCATGCACGGGGAACCGGCCAACGCCCCCACCGGCCCCACGGGTTGCGCCGACGGCGCCGCGGCCGACGTCGACTGCGACTACGACGCCCGCCAGTGGGACGTCCGGGAGGGCTGCGAGGTCCGGCAGATTCTCGACCGGGTGGCCGACAAGTGGTCGCTGCTGGTCATCGCCCTGCTCGACCGGCGGGTGCTGCGCTTCACCGAACTCCGCCGGGAGGTCGACGGCATCAGCCAGCGGATGCTGACCGTCACCCTCCGCCAACTGGAGCGCGACGGCCTGGTCCGCCGCACCGTCCACCCGGTCGTCCCGCCGCGGGTGGACTACGAACTCACGCCGCTGGGCGCGACCCTGCACGACACCATCCAGTCCCTGGTCACCTGGACCGAGGAACACCAAGACGAAATCGCGACCGCCCGCGCCGCCTATGACGAACGCAACGCCCGCGAACAACGCGACGCACCTCACATCCCGTAATGACGGAATGGGTCGAAAGGACGACGGGCGATGGGTGAACGTATGGCAGGATGGGGCAGCGAGGGAGCCCTTCCAAGGGGCGCCCGGCGATGTCCGCGCGAGCAAGGAGGTGATCGGGATGAGTCCCGAAGGAAGTCCTTGCCGCAGCGCTGCCGCCAGCTGATCGTGCCGTTCTCCGCGCGACCGTGACCGCGGCTCTTCTCCGCACTGCTGTGTGCTTCCACCGGTGAGTTCCGGGCGCCCTGCGCTCCCCGTCGACCTGGCGGTCCCCGCTGGGGCCCGGTTCACCGAAGAATGCCCTGACCGGTAGTTTTCCGTCTTTCTCAGCGCCCGCGCGCACCGGATTTTTCGGCCTGCCCGAAAACATTTCAACGGAGCGGCCACAGGCTTTTTCCGCATTCCGTCGTAGGGATTTCTTTGTTTTTCTCTGCGGCCTGCTGCGGCTTTCCATGGATTTCGGCAGCTTTCCGCGGCTGATGCGAAGGGGCCCGTTCTCCGCTCTCTCCCGGTGTTCTTCCGCAGTTTCCCCGGATTCCTTCGGGGGTTCCTCCCGGGCTCCGCCGGCCTTCGGCGGCGGTCGGTTCCGGCTGCCCGCGTGCGCGTCAGGAGGTTTCGCCATGACCACGATGACCCCGACCACCCCGCCCACGAAGGGGACGCTCGCTCCGCCGGGCCGCCGTCCCCGCCGGGAGCGCCGGGCCGCCGAGCTGGAGGCCCGCACCCGGCGCGTCGCCGGCCGGCTCGCCGAGTACAGCGCCCGCCCCGCCGAGCAGGTCCTGTGCGACCTCGCCGCCACTCCGGCCGGCCTCTCCCACCGCGAGGCGGCGCTGCGCCGGGAGCGGGACGGTGCCAACACCATCGCCCAGGAGCGCCCGGCCCGTTGGTACGTGCAGCTCGCCAAGGCGTTCTGGAACCCGTTCATCCTGGTGCTCGCGGTGCTGGTCGTCGTGATGTACGGGCAGTGGCTACAGGTCGCCGACACCGAGCCGTTCGACCCGAAGATCGCCATCCTCGGCGCGATGGTGCTGATCAGCGCCGGGCTGCGGTTCTGGCAGGAGTACCGTTCCGGGGCCGCGGCCACCGCGTTGCGCGCCCTGGTCACCACGACCACCGCGGTGCAGCGCCGGGCGGGCCGCGGCCGGGCGCCGGCCACCGTGGAGGTCCCCATGGCCGACGTGGTCACCGGCGATGTCGTCAGGCTGGCCGCCGGCGACCTCGTCCCGGCCGATCTGCGGCTGTTGGCCGCCAAGGATCTGATGGTCAGTCAGGCCGCGCTGTCCGGCGAGTCGCTGCCGGTCGCCAAGGACGACACCAAGCTGGCCACCGACCGCGGCCAGGACACCACCGCCGACCCGGTCGAGGCCGGCAACCTCGTGCTGACCGGCACCTCCGTCACCTCCGGCAGCGCCGCCGGCGTGGTCGTCGCCACCGGCTCGGACACCTACCTCGGCTCGATGGCCGGCGCGCTGGTCGGCGAGCGCCCGGAGACCGGCTTCGACATCGGCGTCAGGAAGGTCAGCTTCCTGCTGATCCGCTTCATGATGGTGATGGTCCCGGTGGTCTTCCTCATCAACGGCCTCACCAAGGGCGACTGGGCCGAGGCGTTCACCTTCGCGGTGGCCGTCGCCGTCGGCCTCACCCCCGAGATGCTGCCGATGGTCGTCACCACCAACCTGGCGCGCGGCGCGGTCGCCCTCTCCCGCCGCAAGGTCGTCGTCAAGCAGCTCAACGCCATCCAGAACCTCGGCGCCATGGACGTGCTGTGCACCGACAAGACCGGCACCCTCACCGAGGACCGGATCGTCCTGGACCGCTACCTCGACGTGCACGGCCGGCCCGACACCGAGGTCCTCGAACTCGCCTACCTCAACAGCCACTTCCAGACCGGGCTGCGCAACCTGATGGACCAGGCCGTCATCGACCGGATGCACGAGGCCGAGGAGGTTGTCGTCGACGCCCGCTTCACGCTGGTCGACGAGATCCCCTTCGACTTCGCGCGCCGGCGGATGTCGGTGGTGCTGCGCCGCAACGACCTCGACGGCCCCGCCGCCGAGCACCTGCTGATCACCAAGGGCGCGGTGGAGGAGGTCCTCGACCGCTGCGACCGGGCCGTGCACGCCGGCGACACCGTCGAACTCACCGACGCGCTGCGGGACACCGTGCTGCGCACCGCCGAGGACCACGCCCGGCAGGGCCTGCGGGTACTGGCGGTGGCGACCCGCACCCTGCCCGCCACCGCCCCGGACGGCCCCACCGCTCCGGACGGTCCTGGCGGCCCGGAAGGCACCCCCGCCTGCTACACCGTCGCGGACGAGGCCGGGCTGACCCTCATCGGCTTCCTCGCCTTCCTCGACCCGCCGAAGCGGGACGCCGCCGAGGCGCTGCGGGCGCTCGCCGACAACGGCGTCGCCGTCAAGGTCGTCACCGGCGACGGCGAACTGGTCGCCGCCCGGGTCTGCGAGCAGGTCGGCATCGCCCCCGGCACCCCCGTCACCGGCGCCGGGATCGACGCCCTCGACGACCTGGAGCTGCTGGAGCGGGCGCGCACCGCGACCCTGTTCGCCAAGGTCAACCCCGTCCAGAAGGCCCGGATCGTGCGTGCCCTCCAGGCCGACGGGCACACCGTCGGGTTCCTCGGCGACGGCATCAACGACGCCGCCGCGCTGCGCGACGCCGATGTCGGCATCTCCGTCGACACCGCCGTCGACATCGCCAAGGAGTCCGCCGACATCATCCTGCTGGAGAAGGACCTCACCGTCCTCGGCCAGGGCGTGCTGCGCGGCCGGCTGACCTTCGGCAACACCATCAAGTACCTGAAGCTGACCGCCTCGTCGAACTTCGGGAACGTCTTCTCGGTGCTCGCCGCGTCCGCGTTCATCCCGTTCCAGCCGATGCTGGCGCTCCAGCTGCTGGTGCAGAACCTCCTGTACGACATCTCCCAACTGGCCACGCCCTGGGACCGGATGGACGCCGACTACCTGCGCACCCCGCGCAGGTGGGACGCCCGGGGCATCCGCCGCTTCATGCTCGTCCTCGGCCCGACCAGCTCCGTCTTCGACATCACCACCTTCGCGCTGATGTGGTACGTCTTCGGCGCGAACAGCGAGGTGCACCAGGCGCTGTTCCAGTCGGGCTGGTTCGTGGAGGGCCTGCTCACCCAGACCCTGGTCGTCCACATGCTGCGGACCCGCCGGATCCCGTTCGTCCGGTCCCGGGCGGCCTGGCCGGTGCTGGTGATGACCGCGCTGGTCATGGCCGTCGGCCTGTGGCTGCCGTTCTCGCCGGTGGCCGGGGCACTGGGCATGCAGGCGCTGCCGGCGGCCTACTTCCCGTGGCTGGCCGCGACCCTGGCGGCGTACTGCCTGCTCACCCAGGGCGTCAAGGGCTGGTACATCCGCCGCTTCGGCGAGTGGCTGTGAGGGGTGGGTGGCTGTGAGGTGATCGGTGCCGGGGCGCCACGGTTGTGGCGCCCCAGTGGCGGTGCCCGGTGGTGGCACCGGGTGGCTACTGCGCGGTGCGGGCCGGGTCCGACGGCCGCAGCGCCGCCATCAGCAGCACGTCGTGCCAGGCACCGTCCCAGTACAGCGCCTCGCGCATCCGGCCCTCCAGGGCGAAGCCGCACGCCTCGTAGGCGCGCCGGGCCCGCTCGTTGTAGGAGTAGACCTCCAACTGGACGCGGTGCAGGCCCACCCGGTCGAAGGCGTGGCCGAGCAGCAGCCGGATCGCCTCCGGGCCCAGGCCGCGTCCGGTGGCGGCGGGGACCAGCGCGATCCGGAACGCGCCATGGGCGTTGTCCCGGTCGATGCCGCTCAGCGCCAGCTCGCCGAGGAAGGCGCCGGTCTCCCGGTCCTCGATGGCCAGATCCAGCCGGTCGGTGCGCTGTGCGCACTGGGCGACCCAGGCCCCGATCCCGGCCCGCGTCCAGTCCTGGTGGGTGCCGGTCAGGCGCCTGGTCTCGGGGTCCTGGAAGTTGTCGTGGAAGGCGTCGGCGTGCCGCTCGGACAGCGGCACCAGTCGGATCCGGTCGCCTTCGAGAACCGGCTTCTCGGCGAGCGCGGTGGCATCGATCATGGAGAGATGATGTCCGCGCCGTCGCCCGCGCGGCAAGGGAATTGACCAGGGGGCGGCCGTTGTTGGGGCACCGGCCCGGGCCTGACCGCCCTCGCCGCGATCGGCGCCTGCGCCGCCCCCGAGGCCATGTGGACCGCCGTCCACGCGGCCCATGCCCGCCGACTGCCCGTGCCCGGCGTGGCGTATCTGCCGTTCCGCAGCCCGGGCATGGAGCTGACCACCTCCCTCGCGGTCCGCCGCACCGACCCGCCCGACGGCGTCGACCTCCTGCTGCGCGCCTGCGCCACGGCGGCCGACCGCAACGCACCGGCCGCCCCCGTGCTCCCGCCAGGCCCCGCGAGGACCGCCCCGCGGTGAGACCGCCCGAGCCGTCCCTCCCGGGGCGCCCCTCGGTCCCGTTCTTCCCCCAATCACGGCCGACCGCATGACGATTGCGTCCACAGGAGCTGCCGTCGGCCGTGCCAGCTGCCACACTCACTTCCACCTGCACACATGACGCGCATCGACGTGCACACGCGAATGCCCCGGGCACGACCAGCACAGGAGAGAACGCATGCGGACACCGATGACGATCGCCGACTTCCTCGACCGGGCCGAGTGGGGTTTCCGGCACAGCCCCGGCGTCGTCGACGAGCCGCGGCAACCCGCCCCGCCGGTGCCCGAGGCGACCTATGGACGGTTCGCCGAACGCGTCCGCGCCTGGCAGGCGGGCCTGGACGCCCTCGGAGTCGGCGAGGGCGAACGGGTGGCAGTGGCCGCCCACAACTCCGCACGCCTCCTGGAACTCCTCTTCGCGGTCCCGATGAGCGGCCGCATCTGCGTCCCGATCAACTTCCGCCTCAAGCCCGAAGAGGTCGCCTACCTGGTGGAGCAGAGCGGCGCCTCCGTCCTCCTCGTCGACCCCGAGCTGGACGACGCCCTCTCGCACATCAAGGTGCGCCACCGCTTCGTCCTCGGCGAGCAGACCGAAACCGAGCTGATGCGGTTCGGCATCGACCCCCGCCCGTGGTCCCACCCCGACGAGGACGCCACCGCCACGATCAACTACACCTCCGGCACCACCGCCCGCCCTAAGGGCGTCCAGCTCACCCACCGGAACATCTGGGTCAACGGCATGACCTTCGGCCTGCACACCCGCGTCTGGGAACGCGACGTCTACCTCCACACCCTCCCGATGTTCCACTGCAACGGCTGGGGCATGCCGTATGTGATGGCGGGGCTCGGCGTGAAGCAGGTGGTCCTGCGCAAGGTCGACGGCGCCGAGATCCTCCGGCGCGTCGACGAACACGGCGTCACCCTCATGTGCGGCGCGCCCGCCGTCTGGAACATGGTCCTCGACGCCGCGACGACCTGGCAGGGCGAGATCCCGGGCCGCGACCGGGTCCGGGTCGTCTGCGCCGGCGCCCCGCCCCCCACCAGGACCATCCAGCGCGTCGAGGAGGAACTGGGCTGGGAGTTCACCCAGATCTACGGCCTGACCGAGACCTCCCCCCTCCTCACCTTCAACCGCACCCGCCCCGCGGACGTCGGCCTCCCCGCCGAGGAGCGGGCCCGCAGGCTCTCCCGCGCGGGCGTCCCCGCACTCGGCGTCGAACTGGGGATCTCGGCGGACGGCGAGGTCCTGGCCCGCTCGAACACGGTCCTCGACGGCTACTGGGAGAAGCCGGAGGAGACGGCACAGGCTCTGGAGGACGGCTGGTTCCACACCGGCGACGGCGGCACCCTCGACGAGGAGGACGGCCACCTGACGATCTCCGACCGCAAGAAGGACGTCATCATCACCGGCGGCGAGAACGTCTCCTCCATCGAGGTCGAGGACACCATCTTCGGCCATCCGGCCGTCGCCGAGGTCGCCGTCATCGGCGTCCCCCACGAGAAGTGGGGCGAGACCATCAAGGCCCTGGTCGTCCTCGCCGAGGGCGCAACGGCCCGGGAATCCGACATCATCGCCCACTGCAAGCAGCACCTGGCCGGCTACAAGGCCCCCACCTCCGTCGAGTTCCGCGACTCCATCCCGCGCACCGCCACCGGCAAGATCCAGAAGTTCAGACTCCGCCGGCCGTACTGGGCCGACCTCGACCGAGAGGTCAACTGAGACCGGACCCTCGACGGAGAGGAGCCGGCCGGCAGGCGCTGCCGGCCCACCGCGAGGTGACAGCCGCCCGAAGTCTCCTGCCTCGGGTCAGGGGGCGGCGACCTTGTGGACGGTGGTGTCGTCGGGGTCCAGCCGTTGCCCGTCCGCGGACAGCACTTCCAGGGCACGGAGCGGCTGTCCCCGGCGGCGGTCGAGCAACTCGGAGTGCGGTTCGCCAGGGGCGAAGAAGTGCGCTTCGCCCCACTGCCGCAGCGCCACGATGACGGGGAAGAGCGCCTTGCCCTTCGGAGTCAGTGCGTACTCGCGGTAGGCGCTGCCGTCGGAGGCGGGGACGGATTCGAGGACGCCGCCGGCGACGAGGGTGCGCAGGCGCGCGGTGAGGATGTTCTTCGCCACGCCCAGGCTGCGTTGGAACTCCCCGAAGCGCCGGCTGCCGTCGAAGGCGTCCCGCACGATCAGCAGGGACCACCAGTCGCCGATCGCGTCCACGGACCGGGCGACGGGACATTCGCTGTCGTCGAAGCGGGTTCTGGTCACCATGGCGTCCCTCACTCTCACGATGGTTGCAACATGCTACCAGGGGAGGTTACTGTCGCGCTGGTTTCAAGTTGAAACCGAATGCCGAGACCTCCGACGAGCACGTCAGTGGGGAGTGGGGAGTGCCGATGCCTGGCAACCGTGGGGCCGTGACACGACGGACCGAGGCCCGAGGCGGGGCGGGGCCCGCGTTCGTACTGTCCCGTGGCGTCGTCATACTCTTCGCCGTCGCCTGCGGGGCGGCGGTGGCCAACGTCTACTTCTCCCAGCCGCTCCTGGTGACCATGGGCCACGACCTGGCCATGAGCCCGGCACTTGTCGGCAGCGTGGTCACCCTGACGCATGTCGGATACGGGCTGGGGCTGTTCTTCCTGGTGCCGCTGGGCGACGTGGCCGACCGCAGACGGCTCGTCGTGGCCCAACTGCTGCTGCTGGTCGTGGCATTGGTAGTGGTGGCCGTCGCCCGTACGGCGGCGGTGCTGCTCGCCGGCATGGCCGCGACGGGGCTTCTCGCGGTCGTCACGCAGACGTTGGTGGCCTTCGCGGCGTCCCTGGCCCCGCCCGCCGGGCGGGGACGGATCGTCGGCCTGGTCACCAGCGGCGTGGTGATCGGAATCCTGCTCGCCCGCACCGCGTCCGGCCTGATCGCCGATCTCGCGGGCTGGCGCTCCGTCTACCTCGCCTCGGCGTCGCTCACCGCCCTGCTCGCCCTGGTCCTGTACCGCGTGCTGCCGCGGCACGACGCGGCCCCGCGGACGACCCTGCGCTACGGACAGCTCCTGCGCTCCACACTCACCCTGTTCGCGCGGGAACGGCTGCTGCGGATCCGGGCCCTGTTCTGTCTGCTGGTCTTCGCCGCCTTCAGCACCCTGTGGAGCAGCATCGCGCTGCCGCTCAGCGAGGCCCCGTACTTCCTGTCCCACAGCGCGATCGGTGCGCTGGGGCTGATCGGTGTCGCGGGCGCCCTGGCCGCGACCGTGGCGGGCCGACTCAACGACCGCGGCCTCTCCCGGCGGACCACCGGGATCGCCCTGGCGCTGCTCGCCGTCTCATGGGTGCCGCTGGCCTACACCCGCAGCTCGCTGTGGGCCCTCTTCGCCGGGGTGATCCTGCTCGACCTCGCCGTGCAGGCGGTGCACGTCACCAACCAGACCCTGATCTACGCGCTGCACCCGGACGCGGGCAGCCGGCTGATCGGCGGCTACATGGTCTTCTACTCGATCGGCAGCGCCACCGGCGCCATCGCCGCGACCTCCCTCTACACGGCGGCCGGCTGGGGCGCCGTATGCGCCCTGGGCGCCACGTTCAGCTGCCTCGGGCTCGTGCTGTGGGCGTTCACCCGGCACAGCATGCCGGGCCCTGCCGCCGCCGGGGCGACCCCCGGCGACGAGGACGTAGTACGGGGCTGAGCGGGCAGGTCGGCGGCGGGCCGGGCCGCTGCCTCGCGAACGGCCGCGCGTCCCCGTACCGGAGTCTGGCCGGAGTGCGGAGGGAACACCGAGTCGGCGGTGTGGAGTTCGACGGTCCGGGCGGTGAGCGCGGTCAAGTCACGGAATTCCGCCACGGGTCCCCGGGGCCGCGCCCGGAGCGCATGATGTGGCCATGAAGATTCCCGACCGACGGATCGGACCGTTCGCCGGCACCGGCGGCGAGCACCGGTCCGGTGCCGGCGGCTGCACGGGCAACGGGCCGACACTGCAAGCCTGTTGGTGACCGGGGTCACCATTCCGGGTGAGACCCCGCGGGTGGTCCGGTGCGACGCCGGCTTCGGTGCGTGGTTCCGCGCCGGCGGTCCTCGCTGCGACCGTCGCTCCGCCCGTCGCCTCGGCCGTCGGGCCGGTGGTGGGGCCGGCCGTCGCGGAGGCCGTCGTGTCCCGCAGCCGACCGGCTTCTGCTGAACGGATGACGCCCGGGCGAAGGTGGGACCCGTGGAGTGGCCGGGCATCGCGTCGGACCCCGGCGGACGCCATGCTGGGCAGGGCACGAACGGGATGTTCGTGGGAAGCCGTCTCCGGCGAGATCCGCCGCACCGCCTCGCGCGAGCGCACCGCGCGGGGGGCCGGCGGTGCCGAGTACTGGGAGGAGAACGACCGTTGAGCAGTCAGTCGCACACCGAGCTGTCGTACGCGAGCGGGGCGGCGGACCGGCCGCTGCTCGGCCGCACCATCGGCGCCGACCTGGCCCGCACCATCGCCCGCTTCGGCGACCGGGAGGCGCTCGTCGAGGTCGCCGCCGGCCGCCGCTGGACCTACGCCGAACTGGGGCGCGCCGTAGAGGAGGTGGCGCTCGGGCTGCTCGCCAAGGGCGTCGGCAAGGGCGACCGGGTCGGCATCTGGTCGCCGAACTGCGCCGAGTGGGTCCTCGTCCAGTACGCCACCGCCCGGATCGGCGCGATCCTCGTCAACGTCAACCCCGCCTACCGGGTCCACGAGCTGGCGTACGTGCTGAAGCAGGCCGGGGTGACCGTGCTGGTCTCCGCCGTCGCCCACAAGACCAGCGACTACCGGCGGATGATCGAGCAGGTGCGGGCCGACTGCCCGGCGCTCCGCGACGTGGTCTACATCGGCGACCCGACCTGGGGCGGGCTGCTGGCCGCCGGCGCGGCCGTGCCGCACACCCGGCTCACCGAGTGCGAGAAGGCCCTGACCGCCGACGACCCGGTCAACATCCAGTACACCTCGGGCACCACCGGCTTCCCCAAGGGCGCCACCCTCTCGCACCACAACATCCTCAACAACGGCTACTGGGTGGCCGAGACGCTCGGCTACACCGAGCACGACCGGGTGTGCCTGCCGGTGCCCTTCTACCACTGCTTCGGCATGGTGATGGGCAACCTCGGCATCACCTCGCACGGCGCCTGCATCGTCGTCCCGGGGCCCGCCTTCGAGCCGGCCGCCACCCTCCGGGCCGTCCAGGACGAGCGCTGCACCTCGCTCTACGGCGTGCCCACCATGTTCATCGCCGAGCTGAACCTCCCGGACTTCGCCGACTACGACCTCTCCTCGCTGCGCACCGGCATCATGGCCGGCTCACCCTGTCCGGAGGAGGTGATGAAGCGGGTGATGTCCGAGATGCACATGGCCGAGGTCGCCATCTGCTACGGCATGACCGAGACCTCGCCGGTCTCCACCCAGACCCGGCGGGACGACGACCTGGCGCACCGCACCGGGACCGTCGGCCGGGTGCTGCCGCACATCGAGGTCAAGGTCGTCGACCCGTCGAGCGGGGTGACCGTGCCCCGCGGCACCCCGGGCGAGCTGTGCACCCGCGGCTACAGCGTGATGCTCGGCTACTGGGAGGACCCGGAGCGCACCGCCGAGGTCGTCGACGCGGCCCGCTGGATGCACACCGGCGACCTGGCGGTGATGAACGACGACGGTTACGTCCGGATCGTCGGCCGCATCAAGGACATGATCATCAGGGGTGGAGAGAACGTCTACCCGCGGGAGATCGAGGAGTTCCTCTACTCCCATCCCAAGATCGCCGATGTGCAGGTCGTCGGGGTCCCGGACGCCAAGTACGGCGAGGAGATCGCCGCCTGTGTGATCCTCCGCGATCCCGCCGACACCCTGACGCGCGACGAGTTGGCCCGCTTCTGCCGCTCCCGGCTCGCGCACTACAAGGTGCCGCGCTACCTGGAGATCACCGACGCCTTCCCCATGACCGTCAGCGGCAAGGTCCGCAAGATCGAGCTCCGCGAGCGGCTCGCGGCGCAGTGGGGCACACCGGTGGCGGAGCCCCGGGCGGCGACCGCGGCGGAGCGGCCGGGAAAAGCCGCCGGGGCGGCCCGGGAGGACAGTCTGGGGACGGTGTGACGGGCTGAACGGTCCGGCGTGGGCGGTGGGGCGAGGAGGGGAGCCGGGGGAGCGCCCCGGGCGGGCCGGCGGGCCGGGGGGTGACGTTCGGCCCCGCCACCGGGTCGCCGTCGGTCCCCGCCCGCCCGGCCGATAGGGTCCTGAGCTGGCTCGTTCCCCGTCGTCGGGAGCGGGTGAAAGGCCGTCAACCAGGCCGAACAGTACGGCCGTTAACCAGGCCGGAATTCCCGCGGGATTCCCGCCAAGAGGGGACATTCATGACCCGTATCGCACGTTGGGCGACCACTGCCGCCGCTGTGGCCGCCGCCCTGGGGAGCTTCGCCGCCCCCGCCTACGCCGACGTCGTCCAGCCCGGCACTCCGGACGGTCCCACCCGCGAGGTGCTCACCGCCGGTTGTGCGAGCGGCGAGGACGCGGCGACCGTGGCGCCGACCGTGGTGGACGCCGACAGCGCCGCGCGCTTCTACCGCTGCGACCCGGTCACCCACCGCGTCGCGACCGGGGACGGGCACGCGACCTGCACCCCCGGCGGTCTCTTCGACTGGAACCGCGGCCTGTGCGAACCGGCCGCCACGGTACCCGAGATGGCGACCCGGCTGACCGCCGGCAAGGCCACGCTGTCCACCCGGCCGCTGAAGGTCGTCGGGCTGCACGCCACCCTGGTGCGGGCCCGCGCCGCCGGTCCGCAGGACGCCATCTGGAACGCCACCGTCACCTTCAAGGACACCACCGGCAAGGTGCTGTGCGTGGCGCGCACGGACATCGCCGGCCAGGCGTCCTGCGACGCCGTGCGGCCGCGCTCCGGCGCGGACGTGCTGCGCGGCGGCTACACCGCCGAGTACGCCGGCAACGGCGCGGTGAACGGCGGTTACGACACCGTCGCGCCGGCCACCGCACAGGGCGGCATCCGCGCCGTCCTGCCGCCGCAGGGCTGACCGCCGGCCCGGCGCGACGCCCCGCAGCCGCTCCTGGCCGGCCGCGGAGGGCCGGCCCCGGTGGGAGGCCCGGCCGCGGGGCGTGGCGCCGGTACCGCGGCCGGCGGCGGTCACCGGCGCTCGCCCGGCCAGTCCAGGAGGAGCCGCTGGGCGCGCGGGAGCGAGGCGACGACCAGGTCGTAGGAGTCCTCCAGCAGCTCCCGCACCAGCCGGTCGGGCAGGCCGCCGGTGAGTGAAACGGTGTTCCAGTGACGCTTGTTGAGGTGGTAGCCGGGGACCACCTCGGAATGCTCTGCGCGCAGCCGCTGGGCGAGTTCGGGGTCGCACTTGAGGCTGACGGTCAGCGGCGCGGCGTCCAGCGACGTCAGCGCGAAGATCTTGCCGCCCACCTTGAACGTCGAGACCTCCGGGTGCCGGGGGAAGGGATTCTCCTCGGTCGCGCCGTTGAACCCCAGGCAGGCGGCACGGAGGGCGTTCGCATCGATCATCGGCACATTATGGCCCGCGGCGCCGACAGTGTTGATGGAGCGTCATATCAGGTGCGTGCCGCCGCCTCCCGGCGCATGCAGACCCGGGGCCAGCGGTCCAGTCCCAGCTCCGCCTCGTGCGCGCGGATCGCCCGCAGGCCCGGCGTCAGTTCGTCCACGGCCAGCCGGCGGAAGCCGAGCCGGGCGTAGTACGGGGCGTTCCACGGCACTTCGGCGAAGGTGGTCAGGGTCAGCGCCGGCAGCCCGCTCTCCTGCTCGGCGCGGTCGATCAGCGCCCGGCCGATGCCGCGCCGGGCCCGCTCCGGGTGGACCGAGACCTGCTCGACGTGGGCGCAGCCGTCGACCCGGTCCCACAGGAGGTAGCCGCGGGGCGGCTCGCCCGGGCGCCCGGTGTCGTAGGCGGCGAGGGCCCGGCCCACCCGCCGGTACTCGGCCAACAGCTCGGCCGGCGGCGGCTCGTCGTCCGCGATCGGCGCCATGCCGAGGGCCCGGAACGGCTCTCCGGCGGCGCGTTCGAGGGCGCGCAGGGCGGTCAGGTCGGCGGGGTCCGGGACGCGGATGAGCATGCGCCCAGTATCGCCGCCCGGGATGCTCGGGGCATGGGGGTACCTCCCCTGCCCTCACGGCGATGGGGGAGGGTTTCCGGCGCCGGGGCCGGCCGGTGGGGCGGTGGGCTCAGCCGGTCGGGCGGTCCCCCTCGCCGATCAGCTCGTCGGCCGCGTCGTTGACCGGCTGCGGGGTGCCGGTGAGGTCCATGACGAACAGCGGGACGTGCAGCTCGTCGGCGCGCGACCGGGCGTCGCGGGCGTAGCCGGCCAGCGAGAAGAAGACCGCGATCGCGGAGTCGGCCAGGCCGTTGAGCCAGAGGCACTCGATGTCGCGGAGGGTGGTGGCCCGGGTCGTCGGATCGACCTGGGCCACCAGGCCGGTGCCGCGCAGGTCCACGCCGGCGGCGGTCCGCTCCTGGGACCGGGCCACGTCGGGGAAGCCCAGCCACTTCAGGTACTGCGCGGCCGCGGTGACGCAGTCCCGCGCGGTCCGGATCGTCACCGGGCGGAACACCGGCCGCTGCGCCGGTGGTTCGGCGTCCGGACCGGGCCCCGGACGGGCGGCAGCGGAGGAGGGGAGCGGCCCGGTGGGCGGTCCAGGCGCGGCCGGCACCACGGGCGGCGGGTCGACCGGCACCCGGACGACGGTGCCGCAGGCGCAGCCGCTCTCCGGCGCCGGCCAGGCGTCCTGCCGTCCGCACACCTCACACCGGACCTCCACCCAGGACGCTTCCCAGGTGCGGTGCAGTATTTCGACCGGCATCCCGCCGCGCAGCACCGGAAGGGTCAGCGGGGCACCGCAGGCGCAGGGGAAGGTCGGCGGGGTGAAGGCGTTCTCGCGGCGGCACGTGGGGCACCGCACCGGCACGCTGTCGGCCATGGTCGGCTCCGGGCAGGTCGGGCAGGCGGTCGGTCGGCTCTGCTGGGCGTCCATGGTCCCTCCAAAAGCGCCCGTCCGGGGCGGGAATGCGCCGAGAGCCGCCGGTCGCAAGGGGGCACGGGGGAGCGCGGGCACGGCACAGGGCCCGGCACGCGTGACCGTACGCGTACCGGGCCCTGTGAGTGGGTCCCGCCCGACAGTGCGAGAGATGGGCGCGACGGGACATCGCACCGCCGGACGGAGCAGGGGAGAGGGGTGGTTCTCATGGGGCAGCAGGCGGGCTCCGCGGCGGGGAGGCGGCCCGCCCTCCTTGACGGGCGGGCCTGCCACCGCACTGGAATCTCCCCGGGTTCCGCGGAGCTCCGCGCTACCTCCCCGTACCGGCCGACCACCCCTCAACGGGCCGGCCGGTACGGGAGCGCAAGGATGTCGACCTCCCGTCAGTCCTCGCGCAGCTCGCGGACGCGCGCCTCGACGCGCTTGCCGTAGTCCGGGTCGGCGGCGTGGAAGTGCGCGAGGTTCTTCTCGATCACGTCGTCCCGGCCGACCTGGGAGAGACCGCCGGCGATGTTCTCCACCAGGCGCTTCTTCTCGTCCTCGGACATCAGGCGGTACAGCTCACCGGCCTGGAAGAAGTCGTCGTCCTTGGTGTGCGCCGGGGCCTCGTGGGTGCCCACGTATCCGGAGACGGCCAGCGGCGCGGAGAGCGGCCGGTCGGTCTGGACCGGGCCGTCGTAGGAGTTCGGCTCGTAGTTCTTGGCGCGGCGGTCGTAGGCGTTGGTCGCCATCAGGCCGTCCCGGCCGTAGTTGTTGGCCTCGGTCGCCTTGGGGGCGTTGACCGCGAGCTGGGTGTGGTTGACGCCCAGGCGGTAGCGGTGCGCGTCGGCGTAGGCGAACAGCCGGCCCTGCAGCATCTTGTCCGGGGACGGGCCGATGCCGGGCACGAAGTTGTTGGGCGAGAACGCGGACTGCTCGACCTCGGCGAAGACGTTGTCGGGGTTGCGGTCCAGGACCATCCGGCCGACCCGCTGGAGCGGGTAGTCCGAGTGCGGCCACACCTTGGTCAGGTCGAACGGGTTGAAGCGGTAGTTCGCCGCCTCGGCTGCCGGCATGACCTGCACGTACAGGGTCCAGGAGGGGTACACGCCGCGCTCGATGGACTGCAGCAGGTCGGTCTGGTGGCTGTTGGCGTCCCTGCCCACCAGCTCCGCGGCCTGCTCGGCGGAGAGGCTGCGGATGCCCTGGTTCGTCTTGAAGTGGTACTTGACGAAGAAGGACTCGCCCTCGGCGTTGGTCCACTGGTAGGTGTGGGAGCCGTAGCCGTTCATGTGCCGGTACGACGCCGGGATGCCGCGGTCGCCCATCAGCCAGGTGACCTGGTGGGTGGCCTCGGGGGCGTGCGCCCAGAAGTCCCAGACGTTGTCCGGCTCCTGCTTGCCGGTGAACGGGTCGCGCTTCTGCGAGTGGATGAAGTCGGGGAACTTGATCGGGTCCTTGATGAAGAACACCGGGGTGTTGTTGCCGACGAGGTCGTAGTTGCCCTCCTCGGTGTAGAACTTCACCGCGAAACCGCGCGGGTCCCGCACGGCGTCCGCGCCACCGAGGTTGTCGGCCACGGTCGAGAAGCGGATGAACAGCTCCGTCCGCTTGCCGACGGTGCCGAGGAAGCCGGCCCGGGTGAAGGCGGTGACGTCGTCGGTCACCTCGAAGTAGCCGTACGCACCGGAGCCACGGGCGTGCACGACCCGCTCCGGGATGCGCTCGCGGTTGAAGCGCGCGAGCTTCTCCAGCAGGTGCTGGTCCTGGAGAATGATCGGGCCGCCGACGCCGGCGGTCGAAGAGTTCTGGTTGTCGGCGACCGGGGCGCCGGACTCGGTCGTCAGCGTGGGCTTCGACATGGTGACCTTCCGTACGAGAGCGCGGAAGTTGGCTTCCGCATGTCGGAGCGTAGAAAGCGCTCCGACCAAACGTCAACAGTTTGTTGAAACAATCTGTGTTGCTGAGGGGCGGGTATTCCGGGCGGCGGCCGCGCCTGGGCGCGACAGGACAGGTGTCAGCGCGACCACCGCCCGGAAGCTTGGTTCGACGGGCCCGGGAAGCCCCTCCGCGGGGGGCTTTCAGGTCCCGTACGCACGGCCCTGCGCGAGGCCCGCCGGCAGCCCGCCGCGGGCGTCCGCCGCGCGCTCGGTGCGGACCTCCACCAGGACCGGCCGCCGGGTGGAGACGGCCTCCTTGCGGGCCCACTCGACCGCCGACCGGAGCTCCGCCGGATCGAGCACGTCGCGGCCCGTGCAGCCGTACGCCTCGGCGAGCTTCACCGGGTCCGTGAACGGGTCGGCGTCCTCGGGGCCGCCGAGCAGCACCACCACGAACGGCACTTCGTACTGTGCCGCCGCGGCCAACTCCCCGGCGGTCAGCGGGAAGCCGCGGCCGTCGACGACCACCACGACCTCCGCCGCCCGCTCGCCCCGGGAGTCCAGCGCCTTGCGGACCCCGATCGCGGTCGGCACCTCCCAGCCCGGCGGGCCGTTCCGGCGCGGCACCCGGTGGCGGCGCCCGGTGCCGGCGCCGCCGGCGCACACCTCCGGCAGTCCGCTGACGACATGGGTGTCCGCCGGCGACCGTCCACCGAAGACCTCGGCGAGCTCCACCAGGGCCCGGTGCACCCCGGAGGCCACCCGGTCCGCGGGTACGGCCAGGGGTACCACCGCTCCCGGCGCCGGGGACCGGTCGCCGTCCACCAGTGCCGGTCCGGCGCCGGGAGCGGAAGGGGCCACCGGCCCCGGACCGCACACGATCTCCGCCGCGGCCAGATCGGCCGGAACGTCGATCAGCACGGGCCCGGGCCGGCCCGCCCGCGCGATCCGGAACGCCTCGCGGAAGGCGCCCGGGATCCGCGCGGGATCCTCGATCCGCTCGGCACGCTTGGTGAGCGCACCGGCCAGCCGGACCAGATCCGGCGGGCGGTGGCCCGCGTGCCGCAGCGGTACGGCGGGGGCGGGCGGCACGGACGCCGCCCGGCCGGTGACGCACACCAGCGGGACCGCGTCCTGCTGCGCCGCGTACAGGCCGCTCAGCAGCCGGACCGCCCCGGGGCCGCCGGCCACCGCGGCCACGCCGGCCCGCCCGGTCGTCCGGGCCCAGCCGTCGGCCATGTGCGCGGCGCCCTCGGCGTGGCCCGCGGACAGATGGGCGATGCCGCCGGCCCGCTCCATCGCCGCGTAGAGCGGCAGCAGCGCGGCGCCGGGGCAGCCGAAGACGGTGTCGGCGCCCTCGTCCTTCATGATCTCAACGGCCGCCTGTACGGCGGGAATCCGACGTGCCCCCATGATCCGGGTCTCAGCTCTTGAGGTCGTATCCGGAGAGGCGTTCGACGCCGCGGAGGAGGGCGGAGTGGTCGAGGTTGCCGTCGCCCTGGGCGCGTAGGGAGGCGACGAGGTTGGCGACGACGGAGCCGACGGGCAGGGCGGCGCCGACGGTGCGGGCGGCGTCGGTGACGATGCCCATGTCCTTGTGGTGCAGGTCGATGCGGAAGCCGGGTTTGAAGTCGCGGTTGATGAAGTTGCCGGTCTTGCGTGCCAGCACGGTGGAGCCGGCCAGGCCGCCGCCCAGGACGTCGAGGGCGGCGGGCAGGTCGACGCCGGACTTCTCCAGGAAGACCACGGCCTCGGCGCAGGCTTGGATGTTGACGGCGACGATGAGCTGGTTGGCGGCCTTGACGGTCTGGCCCGAGCCGTGCGGCCCGCACAGCACGATGGTCTTGCCCAGGGCCTGGAGGATCGGGGTGGCGGCGTCGAAGTCGTCGCGGTTGCCGCCGACCATGATCGACAGGACGGCTTCGATGGCGCCGGCCTCGCCGCCGGAGACCGGGGCGTCCAGCACCCGGATGCCCTTCTCGGCGGCGTTCGTGGCCAGGTCGATGGAGGTCTGCGGGGTGATCGAGGACATGTCGATCAGCAGCGCGCCGCGCTTGGCGTTCGCGACGATCCCGTCGGGGCCGTAGGCGATGGCCTCGACCTGCGGGGAGGCCGGGACCATCGTGATGATCACGTCGGCCTCGCGCACGGCCTGGGCGATCGAGGTGGCCGCGGTGCCACCGGCGGCCGCCAGCCGCTGGAGCTTGTCGGCCTCCAGGGTGTAGCCGGTCACGTCGTAACCGGCCTTGATCAGGTTCTCGGACATGGGCGAACCCATGATGCCCAACCCGATCCAGGCGATCTTGGGAAGACTGCTCATCGAAAAGCCTCTTTCACACGCAAACGTAAAGGGGGAGGGCGGCAGGCGACGCGAGCGCCGGGTTCAGCGGGCCGCGCGCAGGGCCGGGGGGAGCCAGCCGAAGGACTCGGCGCTGGGGCGCTCGCCCGGCTTGTACTCCAGACCCACCCACCCCTCGTAGCCGGCCTTGCGCAGCCGGCCCAGCAGTTCCTCCAGGGGGAGGGAGCCCGTCCCCGGAGCACCTCGGCCCGGGTTGTCGGCGATCTGCACATGGCCGGTCCTTGCGGTGTAGCGGTCGATGACCTCCACCAGGTCCTCGCCGTTCATCGCCAGGTGGTACAGATCCATCAGGAATCGGGCGTTGTCCAACCCGGTGGCGGCGTTGACCGCATCGACCACCTCGACCGCCTTGGGCGCCGAGACGATCGGACAGGCCGGCGACTCCGGCGCGTTGAGCGCCTCGATGAGCAACGTCCCGCCCACCTCGCCCACCGCCCGCGCCGCGAACGCAAGGTTCTCCAGCGCCAACGCATCCTGCTCCTGCGGCGTGGCCTGCTCGACGCGATTGCCGTACAGGGCGTTGAACGTCGTACAGCCCAGCGCGGCGGCGAAGTCGATCGCCACCGGCACATTGGCACGGAAGCGCTCCGACTCCTCGCCCGGAACCGACAACGCACCACGATCGGGCCCCGGCAGCTGTCCGGCGTAGAAGTTCAGACCGGTCAACTGCGTACCGGCATCGCGCAGGGCATCGGCCAGCGCCGCCAGCTCCGCCCGCTCCGGGGTCGGGGCGTCCACCCACGGCCACCACAGCTCCACCGCCGTGAAACCCGCCGCCCGCGCGGCCGCCGGCCGCTCCAGCAACGGAAGCTCGGTGAACAGGATCGACAGATTGACGTTGAAGCGCGTGTCCGTGAAACCCATAGGGCCCGACGCTCCTTCCGGATAGCGGAACTTAGTTTCTGCGTAATGGAACATTGCCGGGCGGGTGGCGAAGCTGTCAAGGGGGGTCCTGGGCAATTTCTGGTCGGCGGGGCCAACCGCGCGTAGGTTGAACCGCGTGCGATTGAGAGTTGAGTTCACGACCGAACCGTTCGATCTGGACGAGGCGCCGGCCCATGCCGTGGTGGCGCGGGAGATCGTCACCGGCGCCGAGCTGGACGCCGTCGACGTCGGGCCCTTCGGCAACACCGCGGAGGGCGACGCGGACCGGGTGCTGAACGCGGTCGGCGCCCTGCTGCGGCAGTCCCTGGAGGCCGGCGCGACCCGGGTCTCGCTCCAGGTCAACGTGATCGCGGACGGCCCGCAGGGCGGCGCGGCGACGGGCGAGGGGGACGTGACGTGATCGAGCCCGCCGACCACCCCTTCGTCCGGGCGGTCAAGCCGCTGGTGGACGCCATGGGCGGCCGGATGGTCGCGCCCGAGCAGGCCCGGGGCGACGACGTCGTGCTGGCCTGGGAGGGGCAGGACCGGGTCGCCGTCCGGCTCCCGCACCTGTCGGAGTCGCTCGACCACATCCTGGCCGAGCTGGAGCGCCGGCACGGCATGCCGCTCGCCGAGCTGGACCGGAAGACCAAGCAGTCGGTGGTGCGGATACTGGAGAGCCGGGGCGCCTTCTCGGTGCGGCACGGGGTGGAGACCGTCGCCGGCGCCCTCGGTGTCAGCCGTTTCACCGTGTACAACTACCTGAACCGGGAGAATGCCCAGCGGGATACGAACCCGCAGGCAGAAGGCTGATCACCAGACGGTCGACTCCCGTCTGGAGCCGACCGTCCCACAATTTCCCACAGGCTTTTTGGTCATGGCCGTGTGGCCGCAGCAGGCCCTCAGGGCCCCAGGAAGGTGTGTACGTGGTTCGGCAGCCCCACGCTGAACTGGTCCATGAAGACTTGCCGTGAGGTGGTGTCTGCCACTTGGTTACACCACTCGAAGGCATTGATGGGCACCAGTTCCGGAAAACCGTCGGTTCCCGGCCATTGGTACCCATCAATCGAGTGGGCGTAGCAGTACCAATACTGATTCACCTCACGGACATCGCCGCCGTAGACGACAGCCGATTGCCCTGCGTCGATTTTCCACCAGCCTTTTTTGATCCAGTCGCCCCCGTCAGGGCAGTTGGGTCGATACCACTCGACCATTGCCCATATGGAGGAGTAGTGCTGGTTTGCGAACGTTAGCGACATGACGCCTCCTTGCCTTAAATCGGCTCTTTTCTGACTGCCGTGCCGGTGCTCTTTGTCTTCGCCTGAGCCTTTGGCCCTCCGCCGGGGCGGGTTCGGCTCGTACTGGCGCCCGCCGTGGTGGGCTCTTCTGCGGCTGCCTGTCCGGAGGCCAGCGCACGGTCGAGGGCATCCTCGTCTGTATTGGTTGTCGGGGTGACGTGATCGAATCCATGCTGAGGCATTGCGAGCACTTCCTTTTGTGAGGCTGGGTGGCAAAGGCCGTGTAGCGTTACCGCTCTTATTCCAGACGCTTCTTCGGTGGATCCCACGGACCGGGAGGCCAGTGGTCAGGAGGCCAAGGTGGATGTTTAGGACCGCAGGTGATGCTCTCCATGAACTGGTTGAGGTGCTGTCCTGCGCCGTCTTCTTCGACAGCTTCGGGTGACTCCCCCTCGGACGCCAGTGCCTTCCGCTCGCGCAGCATGGCTTGCACGGACCGCACAGGTTCAATGCTCACCACGATCGAGTCGCAGCTTTTGTCCTTGAGGTGCGCTAGCACCTCATCCCAGAGGCCGTTCTCGCTGATCGCCTTGGCCACGAAGGCGAATCGCTTCAGCGAGACCGCTTCCAGATGGAGGAGGTTTAGCTCTTCTGGTGCCGGCTGTTCTGCCATGGCAGCACCTCTCGCTTGAGTCTCGATCATTCATTTGACGGCCCCGGACCCAGCGGACGACCGCTGACCGCAGCCCGTCTCGTCGCATATTCCTCGGGCAAGGCCCTGCGTCCAGTGCTCCACAGAGCCCCGCGTCCTGCAGCTAGATGTAGGCCAGATGGGTGATGCTGGGGCGGAGTCGAGGATGCGCAGACTGACCGAATGGACTGGGTTCTTTGACGTGCAGGGAATCCGCGGCAGCATGCCCCGTCAAGGAAGGGAGGGGTGCTTGGTGAGCCTGTAGCCGCGCACAAAATGGGAGACCGCGAAAAGCGGTCTCCCTGTCTTGCGGGCGGTGGGGCTTGTACCTCCTTCCTGGTCTCCCTGCAGCCCGTCTCGGTTCTTCATTCTGCAAGTCATCAGAACCTGACAAGGCTCTTGGCGCGGTATGCCCATCTCGCTCCGTCGAGCCCTTGTCGTCTCTGCGTGATTTTCAGGATCTGCGCCTTCGGCCGGTGGCTCTCTGCGGAAGGCTGATGACGTACAAATTGATTTGTTGCCCCGGCCGGTGGGGTCGGCGCCGGCCGGGATGGTGAGGTTCGGTTGGTTCGTTGTCAGTGGTGGATGACGATGAGGGGTGCGGTGTCGGTGGCGGGGGCGAGGGTGGGGGTGCCGGCGAAGGTGGCGGTGTACTGCCGGGCGCGCACTGCCTCCACGAAGGCGACTCGGCCGTGGCAGGTTGCGGTGCCGGTGCTGTCGGTGACCGCGGTGCACACGGTGCGGGTGAGGACGGTGAAGGTGATCGTCTGGCCTGGGACGGGTTGTCCGGTGACGGTGTCGGTCAGTGTGGCGGAGAGGTCGAGGAAGATGTCCGGCGGGCCGGGCGGGGTGACGGAGGCCACGATCGGGTGGGCGGTGAGGTTGGTGGTGTCGGGGTCGTAGGTGTAGAGGTCGGCGGGGCTGGTGGCGCTGGTGCCGGCGGGGGTGGTGACGGTGACGTCCACGGTGCCGGTGCCGGCCGGGGCTGTCGCGGTGATCGAGGTGTCGTCGTTGACGGTGAAGGACGTGGCCGGGGTGGTGCCGAAGGTGACGGCGGTGGCGCCGAGCAGGTCGGTGCCGATGATGGTGACGCTGGTGCCGCCGGAGGCGAATCCGTGCGTCGGGTTCAGGGCGGTGACGGTCGGGGCGGGCTCGTCGTAGGTGTACTGGTCGGCGGGGTCGGTGGGGCTGGTGCCGGCGGGCGTGGTCACCGTGACGTCGACGGTGCCGTCGGTGTGCGCCGGGATCGTGGCCGTGACCGTGAAGTCGTTGACGACGGTGACGTCGGTGGCGGGGGTCGCGTCGAAGTCGACGGCTTGGGCGCCGGACAGGTGGGTGCCGCTGATCGTGATGGTGCCGCCGCCTGCTTCCGGGCCGTGGGTGGGGTCGAGTGCGGTGACGGCCGGCGGGGCGGTGGCCTCGGCGAGGCCGAACGGGGTGTTTCCGACTGGGACGGTGGCGGTGACGGTGTTCGTGGCGGTGTCGATCACCGAGACGCTGCTGCCGACGAAGCACGCTACGTAGGCGTGGGTGCCGTCGGGGGTCACGGCGATACCGAAGGGCTGGTTGCCGACCTGGACGGTCGCGGTGACGGTGTTCGTTGCCGTGTCGATGACGTCGACGCCGCCGATGCCTGGGCTGACGAAGCGGCCGACGTAGGCGTGGGCGCCGTTGGGGGCGAAGGCCACGGGGTTCGGGAACCGGCCGACCGGGATGAGGGCGGTGACGGTGTTCGTTGCGGTGTCGATCACCGACACGGTGCTGTCCGCATCGTTGGTGACGTAGGCGTGGGCGCCGTCCGGGGAGACCGCGACCCCTTCGGGGAACCGGCCGACCGGGATGGTCGAGACGACCGTGTCGGTCGTCGGGTCAATGACCGAGACCGCATTCCCCCGTAGATCGGCGACGTAGATCAGGGACATCGATGACACCTCTCTGTGACACGGCGACTCGACGTTCCGGCGTGGGTCGGTATCCCGATCGAGACGGTGACGCCCTTGAGTCCGACGTGCCGTCGCCTCCCGGTCCGCACACGAAGTCGCCCCGTGAAAGACCTGGTTGGCCGACAAGCCGGCCTCAAGGCAGCGTTGCTACCCGGCCTGCCGGCAAGAGAGTTCGCGGGATGTCTTGAGCTCATCCCGTGCTGATCTGAGTTGTGACCATGGCTGAGGACCGGCGAGGGCACGGACGTCCATCAGGAAGCTTCCGGTGGGCCGGCCTTGCTCGCCGTAAATATCATGTATGTTTCCGACGTTTCACCGTAAGGGGCTACTGAGGGGCGCAGTTGGAGAAAAACGGTCATTCAGGGGCGCTGTGTGGGCGCGCGGGCAACGAATCGCGCCCCGGGTCATTCGATCGCGCGGAGCCAGGTGATGGCGCAGCGAAGAGTGGGATCCACTCCACAACGCGACCGGCTCCTCAAGGCTGATCCGGTCGGGAGCATCGCCGTCCACCGTGCTGTAAGAAGCGCCGTAACGCCCAAGAGCGCGGAGCCTGTTGGCGGTACGCATCTTCCTGCGAGGCGCTCCGCTGCTCTTTCGCCAGGAACGCTCCTTCCCGCGCCATGATGTGGCCGGGCCGAAGCGTGGTGGCAGGGATGCCTTCCTCCAGGCCGTCTGCCTCCGTCGCCTTCGTGTCGTCCCCTCCCCTCTCAAGCCAAGCTCGCGCATGGTGCTCGAAGGCCGGCTGCAAGGCGGCCCGTGAGATCCGCTGACTGGATGTCCTCACGCCTCGCGTCCCACTCCAGCCCGCCGCCGACTGGTCGCAGCCGGATGCTTCGCGAGCTGCTGCACCGCGCACCGGATACCGGTATCGGCGAGGGCGTCCGCGCTCGCACGAAGCGCCGGCAAGCCCTCCACGAGCCGGGACGGCGCTTTCACCTCGTCGTCCGGGAAGCAGCGCTTCGTGCCTTGATCTGCCCGCCCGAGGTCATGCTCGGCAGACTCTGGGTGCCTGGCTCGATCATTCCTTATGGGTGCAACGGCTCCATTTTCCCTGGGGCGGCTGTGTCCTCGCTGGCCGATGGGGGAGGCCCTTCGCCTCGGAGCGGCTTCGCTACCACGCGTACCGGCTCATGCGGGAGGTCGGCGTGCGCAAGGTCCGTCCCTGCGGCGCACGCCACAGCGCCCTGACGTTTCCGGCCACCAGCGGGGTGCCGGACGCGGTGCTTGCCGCGTGGGCCGGTAGCTCAAACGCTGCCTTCATCGAGCGGGGCTATGTCACTGTGGATCCCGAGCACCTTCGGGTGGCGGCCCAAGCATTTGATCGACTGCTGGCCCAGCCCCCTCGTGGCCCGCTTCGTCGTCTCACTCACGGATTTCTCACGGATTGGCTGTGAGGAGGTGGGTAGGAGGTCTCTGACCTGGATGTTTGCGGTGGTTCGTGGAATGTCTGGACGGTACGGACGTGGTGGTGAGCAAACTGCCCGAACAGGGAAAGCGCCGCGAAGGACGCCGACTGAGGCGAATCGGGGCGGACCTCTCGTCCGGGCGCAACTCCATGCTCAACGGTCGCAGCCGCCGTCCGGAGGCCCCGGATGGCAGCTTTTGTGTTGCCGACTTTTCAACAAAGTGTTGACGTGATGTTGCCGGAGGTCTTAGCTGTTTCCAGCCAACCAGAGCTGTCCAGCACCAGGCCACGGAGGCTTCCCGTGTCTTCGAGTACGCCCCAAGGACTTACCCGGTTCAACACCGCCGATGCCGGTGAGGCCCAGGCCGCCCTGCACGAGGTGTGTGCCAGCCGGGCCTGGGGGAGCAGCATCCTCGCCCGGCGCCCCTACGCCACCGCCGACGCCCTCTTCGCCGCCAGCGACGCCGCCATGGCGGAGCTGACCGCGGACGACCTGGCCGAGGCGATGGCCGGGCACCCGCCCATAGGGCGGCCCAAGCCGGGCGACGCCACGTCGAACCGCGAGCAGAGCGGCATGGCCGGCGCCTCCGACGAACTCAGGACGGAGATGCTCGAACTCAACCTGTCCTACCAGGAGAAGTTCGGCCACGTCTTCCTGATCTGCGCCTCCGGCCGTACCGGGGAGCAGATGCGTGACGCGATCCGTAACCGGATCGACAACACGCCGGAACAGGAGCGCGAGATCGTCCGTGTGGAGCTCGGCAAGATCAACCGCATCCGCCTGAACCGCATCGCAGAGGGAGAACCAGCATGAGCAGCGAGACGGCCGCACCGACGTCGGTGTCCACGCACATCCTGGACACCAGCGTGGGCCGCCCCGCCGGGGGCGTCGCCCTCACGCTCTCGGTGCGCTCCGGCAGCAGCGGCGACTGGACCGTCCACGGCGCGGGCAGCACCGACGCCGACGGACGCTGCAAGGACCTGCCGGCACTGCCGGAGGGCACCACCCACGTACGCATCGCGTTCGAGACCGAGGCGTACTTCTTTTCCCAACAGCACAGCCCTTCCGAACAGCACAGCCTTTCCAGCCAGCACAGCGTCAACCAGCAAGCCGAGGAACAGCAGGACGCCCCCGCGCTACGGGACAGCGGAGCCTTCTTCCCGGAGGTGGCAATCACCTTTGCCGTCAAGCCGGGCGAGCACTACCACGTACCGCTGCTGCTCAACCCGTTCGGCTACTCCGTATACCGAGGGAGCTAGCACCGACATGCCCACGATTCTCGGCCAGAACCAGTACGGCAAGGCGGAAAACCGCGTCGTCAAGATCACCCGTGACGGCACCACGCACCACATCAAGGACCTCAACGTCTCGGTCGCGCTCTCCGGCGACCTGGAGGAGGTCCACCTCTCCGGCTCCAACGCCAACTGCCTGCCCACCGACACGACCAAGAACACCGTGTACGCCTTCGCCAAGGAGTACGGGATCGAGTCGGCCGAGCAGTTCGGCATCCACCTGGCCCGGCACTTCGTCACCAGCCAGGAGCCGATCAAGCGGGCCCGGATCCGGATCGAGGAGTACGCCTGGGAGCGCATCGGGACCTCGGACGGCAACTCCCGCTTCATCGGGGCCGACGAGGTCAAGCACTCCTTCGTCCGCAAGGGCCAGGAGGTCCGCCTGACCGAGATCACCTACGACGGTGAGAACTGGCAGGTCATCTCCGGTCTGAAGGACCTGATCGTGATGAACTCCACCAACTCGGAGTTCTGGGGGTACATCAAGGACAAGTACACGACCCTGAAGGAGGCGTACGACCGCATCCTGGCCACCCAGGTGGCCAGCCGCTGGCGCTTCAACTGGACCTCCGACGACCAGCGGATGCCCAACTGGGAGCGTTCGTACGAGCAGGTCAAGAAGCACATGCTGCAGGCGTTCGCGGAGACCTACAGCCTGTCGCTCCAGCAGACCCTGTACCAGATGGGTTCGCGCATCATCAACAACAGGTCCGAGGTGGACGAGATCCGGTTCTCGCTGCCGAACAAGCACCACTTCCTCGTGGACCTGGAGCCCTTCGGGCTCAAGAACGACACCGCCGAGGGGGCCGTCTACTACGCGGCGGACCGCCCGTACGGCCTGATCGAAGCCACTGTTCTGCGCGACGGCGTCGAAGCCCGGATCCCGATGGATCTGACGAACCTCTAGCGGCTCGACGGAACGCCGTGCCTCGCGTCCCCTCCCCACCCCGCAGCGGGGAGGGGACGCGATCTCCGAGGGGAACGACCCATGGCACAGCAAGAGCAAGCCCCGCACCACCCAGCCCCACCGGTCCACCCGGTGGACGAGAAGCCGGCCGTGAGGCGGCTCGTCCCCGCCGCGCTCCAGCACATCGCGGCGATGTACGCCGGTGTCGTCACCCCTCCGCTCATCGTCGGCCAGGCCGTCGGCCTGGACACCGCGGGCCGGACCCGGCTCATCGCCGCCAGCCTGCTGATCGCCGGCCTCGCGACCCTGCTGCAGACGCTCGGCGTCGGCACCTTCGCCGGCAACCGCCTCCCGTTCGTCAACGCCGCCAGCTCCGCCGGCATCACGCCGATGCTCGCCATCGCCGAGACCACCGCCAAGGGCCACCAACTCCCCGCCATCTACGGGGCGGTGATGTGCGCCGGGGTGTTCTGCCTGGCGGTCGGACCCTTCTTCGGGAGGCTGCTGCGGTTCTTCCCGCCGCTGGTCACCGGCGTCGTGATCACCCTCATCGGGGTCACGCTGATGCCCGTACCCGTCGGCTGGGCACAGGGCGGCGACAGACACGCCGCCGACTTCGGCTCCATGAAGAACCTCGCACTGGCCGGCTTCACCCTCCTCGTGGTGCTGCTCGTCCAGCGCTTCGCCAAGGGATTCGTCAAGCAGATCGCGCTGCTGATCGGCCTGGTCGTCGGCACCCTCGCCGCGATCCCGTTCGGCATGGCCGGCTTCGACGGACTGCGCTCGGCCCCGATCGCCGCGCTGCCCACCCCCTTCGCCTTCGGGCCCCCGGAGTTCCAGCCCGCCGCGATCCTCTCGCTGTGCATCGTGATGCTGGTGCTGATGACGGAGTCGTCGGCCGGGATGCTCGCCCTCGGCGAGATCTGCGACCGGCGGACCACCAGCACCACCATCACCCGCGGGCTGCGCACCGACGGCATCGCCACCCTCCTCGGCCCGATCTTCGGCTCCTTCCCGACCAGCGCCTTCGCGCAGAACGTCGGCGTCGTCTCGCTGACCCGGGTGCGCAGCCGCTATGTCGTCGCGCTGGCCGGCGCGGTGCTGCTGATCCTCGGTGCCTTCCCCGTCCTGGGCGCCGTGGTCTCGCTCGTACCGATGCCGGTCCTCGGCGGCGCGGGTATCGTCCTGTTCGGATCGATCGCGGTCAGTGGCATCCGTACGCTCTCCGAAGCCGGACTCGATGACAGCTCCAACATCATCCTGGTGGCCGTGTCGCTCGGCGCGGGAATCATCCCGCTCGCCGCGCCGACCTTCTACGCCGGGTTCCCCGCCTGGGCGCAGACCGTGCTCGGCTCCGGGATCAGCGCCGGAGCCCTGGTCGCGGTCGCGCTCAACCTGTTCTTCCACCATCTCGGCACCCGGAGCACTCCGCGGGCAGCGGTACTGTCAGCCGCCTCGCCCGGCTCCGGCACTCAAATCCCCTAGGGCCATGCCGTGCCCAACCGCCACTGAAAGAACGAGGAAAGCACCATGGCACCTGCACCGGCATCCCCTGACAGTGCGGTGAAGCAGCGCATCGTCATCGAGAACTGCGCCATCGCGACCGTCGACGCGGACGACACCGAGTACGCGAGCGGCCACCTCGTCGTCGCCGACAACGTCATCGAGTCCGTCGGCGCCGGCAGGGCACCGGAGGGCCTGGCGAACGTCGTCCGGCGCATCGACGCCACCGGCCACCTGGTCACCCCCGGCCTGATCAACACCCATCACCACTTCTACCAGTGGATCACCCGTGGTCTGGCCACCGACCACAACCTCTTCAACTGGCTGGTCGCGCTCTACCCGACCTGGGCCCGGATCGACGCGGAGATGCTCACCGCGGCCACCCACGGCTCGCTCGGCATGATGGTCAAGGGCGGCGTCACCACCGCCTCCGACCACCACTACGTCTTCCCCCGGGGCGCCGGGGACCTCGTCGGCGCCGAACTCGCCGCGGTCGCCGACATCGGCGCCCGGATCACCCTCGCCCGCGGCTCGATGGACCGCAGCGAGAAGGACGGCGGGCTGCCCCCGGACTTCGCCGTCGAGACCACCGAGGGCGCCCTGCTCGGCACCGAGGAGGCCATCGACAAGCACCACGACTCCTCCTTCGGCTCGATGGTGCACATCGCCGCGGCCCCCTGCTCGCCGTTCTCCATCTCCACCGAACTCCTCCGCGAGGGCGCCACGTTGGCCCGCCGCAAGGGCGTCCGGATGCACACCCACGGCTCGGAGACCGTGGAGGAGGAGAAGTTCTGCCACGAGCTGTTCGGCATGGGCCCGACCGACTACTTCGAGTCCACCGGCTGGCTCGGCGAGGACGTGTGGATGGCGCACTGCGTCCACATGAACGACTCCGACATCGCCGCCTTCGCCCGTACGAAGACCGGCGTGGCGCACTGCCCGTCCTCCAACGCCCGCCTGGCCGCCGGCATCGCCCGCGTCCCGGACATGCTGGCCGCCGGCGTCCCGGTCGGCCTCGGCGTGGACGGCACCGCCTCCAACGAGTCCGGCGAACTCCACACCGAGCTGCGCAACGCGCTGCTCATCAACCGCCTCGGCGCCCACCGCGAAGCCGCCCTCGACGCCCGCAAGGCACTGCGACTCGGCACCTACGGCGGCGCCCAGGTCCTCGGCCGGACCGGCGAGATCGGCTCCCTGGAGCCGGGCAAGCTCGCCGACCTGGTCCTGTGGAAGCTGGACGGGCTCGGCCACTCCTCGATCGCCGACCCGGTCACCGCCCTGGTCTTCGGGCCGGCCGCCCCGGTCACGCTGTCGCTGGTCGACGGCAAGCCGGTGGTCGAGGACAACCACCTCACCAACATCGACGAGGACGCCATCGCCCGCTCCGCGCGGGCCGAGGCCCGGCGTCTGGCCCGTATCGCGGCCGAGGGCTGATCCCCCGGACGCGGCACACCCCCAAGACTCGGCCGGGAGGGACGGCTCCCGGCCGGGCTTGCGGACCCGAGCGGGGTCCGCAAGCGCCGTGACCCGGGGGTGCGGAACGCTCCGTACCCCCGGGCCGGTGGCCCCCACACCCCGCCCACGCGCCACAAGCGCGGCCATGCGCACGCTCACCAGCGCGACGTCCGGCCCACCCGCACCACATCGCACGCCCTCCGTGACAGCCTCGCCCGCCAACTCCCCCCGGCGGAGCAGAAATCGACAGGAGGCCCGCAGTGGCCGCAACTACCGGGCAGAAGCCGGAGGAGGACCGGAAGCATCCGGTCGACGAGACCCTCCCGCCCTTCAAGATGTTCACCAGCGGCCTCCAGCACGTGGCCGCCATGTACGCGGGTGTGGTGGCCCCGCCGATGATCGTGGGGCCCGCCTGCGGGCTCAGCCCCACCGAGACCGCGTTCCTGATGGGTGCCAGCCTCTTCACCGCGGGCATCGCCACCCTGCTCCAGACCCTCGGCTTCTGGAAGGTCGGCGCCAAGCTCCCCTTCGTCAACGGCGTCTCCTTCGCCGGCGTCACCCCCATGGTCGCCATCGCCAAGGAGCACAGTCCGCACGACGCGCTGCCGATCGTCTTCGGCGCGGTCATCGTCGCCGGCGTGCTGGGCTTCCTGCTGGCCCCCTACTTCTCCAGACTCGTCCGCTTCTTCCCGCCGGTGGTCACCGGCACCGTCATCACGCTGATCGGCATCTCGCTGCTCCCGGTCGCCTTCCGCTGGTCCCAGGGCGGCAACGAACAGGCCGCCGACTACGGCTCGTTGAAGAACATCGCGATGGCCGCGGTCACCTTCCTGATCGTGCTGGTGCTGCGCCGGGTGCTGCGCGGCTTCCTCCAGCAGATCGCGATCCTGCTCGGCCTGGTCGCCGGCACGCTGCTCGCGATACCGGCCGGCCTCACCGACTTCTCGGTGCTGACCAGGGCGCATCTGATCGGCTTCCCGACGCCGTTCCACTTCGGCGCCCCGCAGTTCGACGTCGCGGCCATCGTCTCGATGTGCATCGTGATGCTGGTCTGTATGACCGAGTCCACCGCCGACATGCTCGCCCTCGGCAAGATCGTGGGCCGCCCGGCGGACGAGCGCACCATCGAGGGCGGACTGCGCGCCGACACCCTCGGCACCGCGATCAGCCCGCTCTTCAACGGCTTCGCCAACAGCGCCTTCGCCCAGAACATCGGGCTGGTCGCGATGACCAAGGTCCGCAGCCGCTTCGTGGTGGCCACCAGCGGGGCGATCCTGCTCGTGCTCGGCCTGAGTCCGGTCGCCGCCTCGATCATCTCCCTGGTGCCGCTGCCGGTCCTCGGCGGCGCCGGCATCGTCCTCTTCGGCTCGGTCGCCGCCAGCGGCATCCAGACGCTGGCCACCGCCGCCATGGAGAAGGGCGAGAACTCGCTGATCGTCGCCGCGTCGATCGGCATCGGCCTGATCCCGATCGCGGCGCCGGAGTTCTACCACAACTTCCCCAAGGACCTGCTGGTCGTCCTGGACTCCGGCATCAGCACCGGCTGCCTGGTCGCCATCGTCCTCAACCTCGCCTTCAACCACTTCGGCGGGAAGAAGACCGCATCCGCCGGGGCGGACCCGCACGCCCCTGATCCCCACGGCCCGCATGCCGCCGCCCCGCACTCCGCCGATCCGGACGACCCGGCGGCCGTCCCCGAAATACCCCAGCAGCCCGACCGCGGCCGCATGGACGACGGCGAGACCGCCACTTCGCCCACCCACTGAGGTTCCGCCCCACCGACAACGGCCCGTACGGACCGGCAACCGCCGTCTCCCTACGGGCCGTTGGGCTTCCCGGCGACCAGGAACGGGACCGGGATCGGGACCAGGACCGGGACCAGGGGCCGGTACCGGGTCCGGGAGCGTGGGCTCAGCCGATGTGGTAGCTGTCCCCGTACACCTTCCAGTTCAGCGGCGTGTGCAGGTCCAGGTTGCCGTTCCCGAGGAACACCCGCTGCTCGGTGTCCACCCGACTGGTGTCGCTGTGCGCCTGCTCCTGCTTCATCGCCCACACCCGGGCGTCGAGGAAGGCGTTCAGATACGTCTTCTCGTCGCCCCCCTGAGCCGGCGGCTGCGCCGTGGCCAGCGCCCGCCTGCGGATGTGGGAGAAGCTCGTCGGGTCGTCGCCGTCGCCGTGCATCACGAGCGCGTCGTAGTACGCGAACTGCCCCAGTACGCCGACCCCGTCGGCCTTCCCCTGCCCGACCGCCGGATCGAAGTACACCCGGTCGCGCTCGTCGTCCTGCGCCTTGCGGAAGACCGGGTCCTGCGCGGCCGTGTGCCAGTCCTTCGGGTAGTCCGGGTCCAGCCCGTCGTGCGAGTCGCTGCCGTCCACCTTGCGCAGCGCCGGGAGGTACTTGGCCAGGACGTTGTCCGGCTCCCGCTTCGTGTACAGCTCGACGAGCTCCAGCATGTCGTGCGTGCCGGAGGTGAAGCCGACGATGCCGCCGGTGTAGCCGCGGCCGTCGCCGATGTCCTCGATGTACGTGTACTGGGCCTTCCAGTCCAGCGAGGAGTTCTCCGCGCTGGACACCAGCTGCATGGCGATCTCCTTCTTCGCCGGGTCGTCCAGCCCGACGCCGGCGCGTGCGGTGCGGGGTGCGGTGGGGGACGGGGCCGCCGCCCGGCCGTCCGGTGCGGCGGCGACCGCGGTCGCGGGGACGGCGAGCAGCGCCACGCCGAGCGTGACGCGGGCGGCGGCCCTGGCTATCGATCGGGAGCGCATGGAGTCCTCCTGTGTCGGAGTGGCCGTGGGGGGTTCCCCAATCGTTAGGAAGCTTTCCTACCAGACTCCGGGAGTGCCGCCTAGCCATCGGAAGCGCCAACATGCCTTGTTCGACGTCCAGTTGGGCCGTGACGGCCGGTCGCGATACGCGCTGTGCGGCACCTGGTGCGCGGCATGCGATACCTGTGTGCGGCACGCGATGCATGGTGTGCGGTGCGGGGATCGGGGCGGCGTCCGCGGTCAGCCCGTGCGTCCGCGCACCGCCGGGTCGGCCAGCAGCCCGTCCACCAGTGCCCGCATCTCCTCCGAGGGGTCGAACGCCCCGTCCGGAAAGGCGAGTTGGCGCATCACCACCCCTTCGAGGTGGTCGACCAGGATCCGCCCGTGCCGCTCCGGTGCGCCGGAACCCAGCCGGCGCACCCACTCCGTGCTCCGCTCCAGCACCGCCTGCCGCCCCCGTCCGAGCGGTGCCCGCACCTCGGGGCGCGCCGCGGACTCCAGCAGCAGTGCCCACCGCGCGGCAGTACGCGACCGCCCCGGGCCCGCCGCGTGCCGGGCGAACGCCGCCATCGCCGCCGCCAGTTCGGTCGACCCGGCCGGCGCCGGCCGTGCCGCCAGCGCCTCCCACTCCCGCCGCTCCAGCGCCGTCAGATGCTCGACGATGCCGCCGACGAGCGCGGCCCGGCTGCGGAAGTAGTTGGACGTGGTCCCCGTCGGCACCCCGGCGGCCCGGTCCACGGCCTGATACGTCAGGCGCCGCGCCCCCTCCGTCCCCAGTACCTCGACTGCCGCGTCCAGCACCTGCTCCCGCCGCCGCGCCAACACTCCACCCGCCCTTACAACTCCGCTACTACGCCCATAGTAGTGCGATTCCACCAGGGTTTGCGGCGGCCGACCATCGGCAAGATGCACCGATATGCTGCGGTCTGCGGAAAAGTGACAGGTATTCAACGTGCGCGTCCGCGCAGCCGGGCGCCACAGAGAGGGGGCCCTCGGTGCCCCACGAAGCCCACGCGTCGAAGTCGCCCACGGCGGCAGAGCTGACCGCCACCGTCGACGGCCCGATGGACGACCTCTGTAACCTGCACGGCCCCAACGAACGGGTCCTGCTCTCCGAACTCCGCGGGGCGCTTCTGGCCGAGCCCCTCTTCCTCGCCGAGTTCGCCGCCGCGCACCGCCCCGGAGGCGTGGCATGACCGCCGACGGGGAGGAGCGGCGCCGCTTCACCTTTCCCAGCGCCCTCACCGTCCTCGCCCTCGTCACGGTCGTCGTCTGGGCGCTGGCGTTCGTGCTGCCCTCCGGCACCTACGTCCGCAACGCCGCCGGCCGCCCCCTCCAGGGCTCCTACCACCGCATCCCGTCCGGCCGGACCTTCCCCGAACGGCTCGGCGACCTCTTCCTCTCCCCGGTCAACGGCCTGTACGGGATCAAGGACGCCCGCACCGGCCTGGTGGGCCCGGACCTGACCGGCGAACTGTACGGGAGCGCCGGGGTCTTCCTCTTCGTCCTCGCCATCGGCGCCTTTATCACCGTCGTCTTCGCCACCGGCGCCCTGGACCGCGGCATCGGCCGCCTCGCCCACCGGCTCCGCGACCGGGGCGCGTTCCTCATCGCCGGCGTCATGGCGGTCTTCTCCCTCCTCGGCACCGTCGAGGGCTTCGCCGAGGAGACCCTGGGCTTCTACGGACTGATCGTCCCCCTGATGCTCGCGCTCGGCTTCGACCGCCTGGTGGCCACCGGCACGATCATCCTCGGCGCCGGCATCGGCGTGCTGTGCTCCACCGTCAACCCGTTCGCCACCGGCGTCGCCTCCTCGGCCGCCGAGATCTCGCTCGGCGACGGCATCACGCTGCGGGTCGCGATGTGGCTGGTGCTCACCGCCGTCACCATCGCCTACGTCATCCGCTACGCCCGCCGGGTCCGCGCCGACCCCGGCCGCTCGCTCTGCGGCTTCCGCCCCGGCGACCGCGAACACGCCCAGACCGCCCCCGACGTCCCCGAACCGCCCCCGCTCACCGCCCTCCACAAAACGGTCCTGATCGCCGTCGCCGTCCTCTTCACCTTCATGATCTTCTCGGTGATCCCCTGGGCCGGTGCCGTGACCGGCCGCGCCGACGCACCCCCCTACGCCTGGGAACTCGACTGGTCGTTCCCGCAGTTGGCGGCGATGTTCCTCGTCGGCGCGGTGCTGGTGGGGATGCTGGCGCGGATGGGGGAGCAGCGGCTCAGCGCGACCTTCGTCCAGGGCGCCGCCGACTTCATCGCACCCGCGCTGGTCATCGTCCTCGCCCGCGGTGTCACCGTCATCATGAACAACGCCAAGGTCACCGACACCGTGCTGCACTCCATCGAGGGCGTGGTCGCGGGCACCCCCGCGGCGCTCTTCGGCGTCATCGTCTTCATCGTGAACCTCCCGCTGGCCTTCCTGATCCCCTCCACCTCCGGCCACGCCACCCTCGCCATGCCGATCCTGGCCCCGCTCGCCGACTTCGCCGGCGTCACCCGCCCCGTCGTCGTCACCGCCTGGCAGGCCGCCAGCGGCTGGATGAACCTCTGGGTCCCCACCACCGCCGTCATCATGGGCGGCGTCTCCCTTGCCAAGGTCGGCTACGACACCTACCTTCGCTTCGTCGCACCCCTCCTCGCCCTCCTCTTTGTCCTGATCTGCGCCTTCGTGGCCCTGGGGGCGGTGGTGACGTGACCGGGCCGGGTGGGCCGCCCCTCCTCCGGCCAGGCGGCCACGGTCACCGCCCACTGTCGGTGCCCGCGCATAGAGTTGACCCATGGCCGAAGAGACGCGGACGACGCGGAACAGCGTGGCGGGGGAAGCTCAGGTGGAGAACCTGATGCAGGCCGGACACATGACGGTGCATCTGCACGGGGCGCAACCGGGTGCGCAAGGTCGGACGCCCTGTCAGTTACCGCTGGAGATACAGCACTTCGAGAACCGCGAGGACGAACAGGCGCGCGTCCACCGGGCCGGCGAGGACTGGTTCGCGGGCGACTCGGACCCGGCGCGTCCGCTGATCGTCAGCATCAGCGGACTGGCGGGGGTGGGGAAGACGACCCTCGGCTTCCGGATCGCCCGACGGCTGCTGGAGAGCTGCCCCGACGGCGTGCTCCACGCGGACCTCGACGAGGGGCGCCGCGACGGCACCGCCGACGTCGCCGATGTGCTGCGCCAGATGCTGCGGGCGCTGAACGGTTCCGAGGGCGAGGTCGGGCACTCCCTCGCCGAGCGCCGCCGGGAGTATCTGGACGCGACCCGGCACCGACGGCTCGTCGTCGTCCTCGACAACGTGCGGCGCTTCGAGGGGGAGGCCGAGCTGCTGATGCCCGCCTCGGCCGGCAGCGCGGTCGTGCTCGTCGGCCGGCGCACGCCCGCCGACCTCGATCCCGGGGTGGCGGTCGAGCTGCCGCTGCGCCCGCTCACCGAGGAGCACGCGGTGCGGCTCCTGCTCCGCATCGCCGGCGATCCGGCACCGGCCGCCGACCCGGAGGCCCTCGCCGAGCTGGCCCGGCTGTGCGCCGGTCTGCCCGCCGCCCTGCGCGTCGCGGGCCGATGGGTCCGCAGGAACCGGCGGCGCGACCGGGCGCGGCTGCTCGCCGGCCTCACCGTCGAACTGCGGCAGAACGGCGTACCGGAGACGGAGCCGGTGTGGAACGCGACGTACCACGACCTCGGTGACCCGGCCCGTACGCTCTACCGCCTGCTCGCCGTCGAACCGGCGCCGGGCATCAGTCCGCAGGCCGCGGTCGCCCTCCTGGGCGCGGGGGAGGACACCGCCGAGGAGGCACTGGCGGAGCTGGAGGACGCCGGACTGGTGGACATCGTCCCGGATCTGGACGACGACCGGGCCGTCCGGCTGCGGATGCACGACCTCGTGCGCGCCCACGCCCTCCGCCGCGCGGCGACCGACGCGGCCGACGGGGAGGCGGCCGGCGGGCGGCAGCGGACCATCCGCTGGCATCTGCGCCAGGCACAGCGCGCCGACGAGCTGTGGGCCGGGAAGCGGATGACCCTCGCCGCACCCGTCGCGGCACTGCCCGACGCCCCGGACGTCGACTTCGGCGGCAAACCGGAGGCCCTGCACTGGCTGCACAGCGAGCGGCGGGTACTGCACTCCTGCGTACGCGTCGCCTACGACGCCGGGCTCGACGCCGAGTCCTGGGCACTGTGCGAACCCCTGTGGACGCATCAGCTCGATCACCCGGGCAGCGCCGACGACATCGACTCCTTCCGCCTCGGCCGGGACGCCGCCCTGCGTGCCGGGGACCTGCCGGCCGTGATCCGGATGCGCTGCCAGCTCGCCCGGCCACTGTGGGAGAGCGAGCGGTTCACCGAGGCCGGGACGGAGCTGGACGCCGCGGTGAGCGCGGCCGCCCTGCTCGTCGGAAGAGAGGACGAGCACCGCAAGCTGTACGCCTCCGCCCTCGAATTCCGCGGCCGGCTCCGGGCCGAGCAGGGCCAGTGGTCCGCCGCGGTCCCGGACTACCGACACTCCCTGCGCCTGCACCAGCAGATCGAGAACCCCTACGGCGAGCTGCTGCTGACCTATCTGCTCGGGCAGGCCAGCGAGGGCCTGGACGAACTCGACCGCGCCGTCGAGGAGTTGCGGCACGCCCATGCGATGGCACGGGAGCTGCGGCGCGAGCGGATGACCGCGCGCACCGGATTCGCGCTGGGCCGGGTGCTGCTGCGGCTGGGCCGGGCCGAGGAGGCCCGGGAGCTGTACGAGGCGGCCCTCGGCGCGGCACGGGAGCGCCGCTCCATCTCCGAGCAGGTGCGGGTGCTGGAGGCGCTCGCCGCACTGCACCGAAGGGAGGGGGACGAGGCCGCCGCCGAGCGGTGCCTGGCCACGGCCCGCGCCCTGAAGTCCGCCGGCGGCGCTCAGAACGCGTGAGCCGCCTCGTCATCCGTGGCCGGCGCGATGCGGACCGGGTAACTCCGCTCCCCGATACGGCAGTCGAGGGTCGCCGGCAGGGACGGCGTGCCGGTCGCGCTGAGCCAGCAGTGCACCGCCGACACCACCGCCGCCGGATCGGCCCGGAACACCCGGCCGGCCTCCGTGCCCGCCCCGATGCGGGCCGACAGCAGGGGCCCGCCACGTCGGCGCAGCACGCAACGGGAGGCGGAGAGCACCACGGCGGCGGTACGGCGGCCCGGGTACCGGTCGAGTGCCCAGGTGATCCAGCCGTCCACCGTCCAACTCTCCACGGCCCCCGGTACGTCGGCCGGAGCGCCGCGGGCGCGGCGGAAGAGGACCGCCGCGCTCTGCGCGTGCCGCACGCTCGCCGCGTCCTCCTCGGCGGCGAGGTGCGCGGCCGGCCCGGCGTAGTGCGGCGGACGGCGCTCGACGCGTACGCGGTCGCCGTCGACGGCGGCGGTCACCGCATGGACTGCCGGTGCGCGCGCCGGCACGCGGGGTACCGGCAGCAGCCGGGGCTCGGCCGGTGTGCCCGGTGGCGTCAGGCCGAGGCGCGCGTACAGCGCCGTGCGGAGCAACGCCAGGGCGCGCCCCTGTTCGGCGAAGGCGGGCTCGGCCAGGGCGCGCACGGCCCCCGGCCGGTGTTCTGCCACGGCCCGGACGATGTCCTCGGCGACCCGGGCAGGGCCCTCCGAGCCCTCCGAGTCCTCCCAGGTGAAGCCCAACGCCGGTACCGCATCGAGCAGTCGGGCCATCGGGCTGCCGGGGATCAGCTCGTCCCCGCCGTCGCAGACGGCCAGCAGTGGGCGGTCCAGAGCGGCCGCGTACAGGGCCGTCGAGCCGTGGTCGGTGAGCACCGCGTCCGCGGCCACCAGCACCGCTGCCCACTCCTCGTACGGCCGGGGCGTCAGAAGTCCGGCGCCGAGGGCCGGGGCGAGGTGCTCGGCGAGGTCGTGGGCCCCGCTGCGGCTGTAGTCGTTCGGGTGCATGACGAGCGCCAACTGGTAGGAGTCCGCCGGTAGTTCGGTGCGCAGGCGGGCCGGCAGGTGCGGGTGCCGGGCGAGCAGCGACTCCGGGCCCCAGGTCGAGGTGAGGACGACCAGCCGGCGGCCACCGGTGCCCAGCGCGGTGCGGTATCTGTCGCGCAGCCCCTGTGAGGCGAGCAGCCGGTCGAGGGTCGGATCGCCGACCACCGTGGCGCGTTCGGCCGCCGAGGGACACCGTGCCGCCAACTCGTTGACCTGGCCTGGGTGGGCGAGGGCGTGCAGCGCGGCCAGTGGGGTGCCCCGGCGCAGCAGATAGGCGGCGTCCAGGCCCGAGGCGGAGTCCGCGGTGCCCTCCTCGGGGAGCGCCTTGCCGAAGCCCGCGCCGTGCGGCAGCAGGACGAGCGGTCCCCGCAGCCGGTCGAGATCGCCCTTGGGACTCGCGGCGAGCGTCAGGTCGTACGGCGTGCGGACGGCCTCGTCCCAGGAGACGCAACGGGCCCCGACGGCGTCCAGCGCGGCCAGCGCTTCGGTGCCGAACTCGGAGCCGGGGACGAGTGCGAAGCGGCGCTCGATGCGGTCGTCACCGGAGAAGACGGGCAGGACGTCCAGGAGCCGGTGCAGCGCGACCGCGGAACGCGCCGCGAAGAGCACCGACCTGCGGCCACCGGACCCGCTGCCCGCTGCCCGCTGCCCGCTGCCCGCTGCCCGCTGCCCGCTGCCCGCTGCCCGCTGCCCGCTGCCCGCTGCCGCAGGGTGCATCCTAGGCCCGCGGGCTGCCTCCTGTACGCCGTTTCCGCAGTTCGGAGCGGGTTCCGGCGGGGGTATCGGCGGCATGCCAGCGATGGTACCCGGGGCGCGCCGGAGGGCCGGTACGCACCTGGTGCCTACCGGCCCGCCGGCCTCTTCGGGGCTCTGACGCCCTGGCTCAGCCCAGCAGCTCGTACGCCGGCAGGGTCAGGAAGTCGGCGTAGTCGGCGTCCAGGGAGACCTTCAGGAGCAGGTCGTGGGCCTGCTGCCACTTGCCGGCGGCGAAGGCGTCCTCGCCCACCTCGGCGCGGATGGCGGCCAGTTCGTCGTCGGCGATCCGGCGGACGAGGTCGGCGGTGGCCTTGGTGCCGGCGTGCTCACCGTCCTGGAAGACGACGCCGGCGTCGACCCACTGCCAGATCTGGGAGCGCGAGATCTCGGCGGTGGCGGCGTCCTCCATCAGGCCGAAGATGGCGACCGCGCCGAGCCCGCGCAGCCACGCCTCGATGTAGCGGGTGCCGACCTGGACGGCGTCGACCAGGCCCTGGTAGGTGGGCCTGGCGTCCAGCGAGTCGATGGCGATGAGGTCGGCGGCCCGGACGTCCACGTCCTCGCGGAGGCGGTCCTTCTGGTTGGGCCGGTCGCCGAGGACCGCGTCGAAGCAGGCGCGGGCGACCGGGACCAGGTCCGGGTGGGCGACCCAGGAGCCGTCGAAGCCGTCGCCGGCCTCCCGGTCCTTGTCGTTCTCGACCTTGGCCAGGGCCTTCTCGTTGGCCTCGGGGTCACGGCGGTTGGGGATGAAGGCCGCCATGCCGCCGATGGCGTGCGCCCCGCGCTTGTGGCAGGTGCGGACCAGGAGTTCGGTGTAGGCGCGCATGAACGGGGCGGTCATCGTCACCGCGTTGCGGTCCGGGAGGACGAACTTGGCGCCGCCGTCACGGAAGTTCTTGACGATGGAGAAGAGGTAGTCCCAGCGGCCGGCGTTCAGGCCCGAGGCGTGGTCGCGCAGCTCGTAGAGGATCTCCTCCATCTCGTACGCGGCGGTGATGGTCTCGATGAGGACCGTGGCGCGGATGGTGCCCTGCGGGATGCCGACGTAGTCCTGGGCGAAGACGAAGATCTCGTTCCAGAGGCGGGCCTCCAGGTACGACTCGGTCTTCGGCAGGTAGAAGTACGGGCCCTTGCCGAGGTCCAGCAGGCGCTGGGCGTTGTGGAAGAAGTAGAGGCCGAAGTCGACCAGGGCGCCGGGGACCGGGCGGCCCTCGAACTGGAGGTGGCGCTCCTCCAGGTGCCAGCCGCGCGGCCGCATCACGACGGTGGCGAGCTCCTCGGCCGGCTTGAGGGCGTAGGACTTGCCGCTTCGGGCGTCGGTGAAGTCGATCCGGCGCTCGTAGGCGTCGATCAGGTTGACCTGGCCGCCCACGACGTTCTCCCAGGTGGGAGCGGAGGCGTCCTCGAAGTCGGCGAGCCAGACCTTGGCGCCGGAGTTGAGCGCGTTGATGGTCATCTTGCGGTCGGTGGGACCGGTGATCTCCACCCGGCGGTCGTCGAGCGCGGCGGGCGCCGCGGCCACCCGCCAGCTGTCGTCCGCGCGGATGTGCGCGGTCTCGGGGAGGAAGTCCAGCGTGCTGGTACGGGCGATCTCGGCGCGGCGCTCGGCGCGGCGGGCGAGCAGCTCGTCACGGCGGGGGGTGAACCGCCGGTGCAGCTCGGCGACGAAGGCGAGCGCGGCGTCGGTGAGGACCTCGCCCTGGCGTTCCGGGGTGTGGGCGGGGTCGACTTCGACGATGGCCAGCGGGGACGGCGCTGGTGCGGACATGAGCTGTCACTCCATTCAGCGGCGGTGCCTGGCGGCCGACGGGGCACCTGGGCGGCACGGGGTGCCGCGGGTTCCTGGATACGGTCGCGGGCGCCGTTCGGGTACAGGGCGCTTCTGACCAGTGGAGACTAGTTTCCTTATCGCGGAACTTCAATGGTTTGTTGACGTCGAGATTCTCCGGGTCGACACAAGTGCTGATCGAATGGCTCTCGGTGCCACACCGGTCACTCTCCATCACCCCGCCTCCGGGACGATGGATTCGCGCCACCTCGCGCCACCTCGCGCCGAGCCGTGGCCGGGGCGGGCGTTCTGCTCGTCCGGCGGGCCGGCCGCCGCGGATCGTGCGGTGGGCCACCGGCGCCGACCCACCGGCACCCCTCCCTCCCGCCCGCTCACTCCTCACTCCAACCGTCGCAGATCCGCCGGGGTGTCGATGTCGTACGCCTCGGCCACATCCCCGCACTCGACGAGCGCGAGGGCCCCGGCGTGCCGCCGCAGATAGGCCCGCGCCCCGCGGTCGCCCTCCGCGCCTTTCGCGATCTCCGCCCACCGCTCGGCGCCGAACAGCACCGGGTGCCCCCGCTCGCCCCCGTAGGCCGCGGCCGCCAGCGCGTCCCGCCCCGTGTACGCGGCCACCACCCGGGCCACCGCGGCGGCGCCGATGCCCGGCTGGTCGACCAGGGACACCACCACCGCGTCCGCCCCCGAACCGGCCAGCGCGGCCAGCCCCACCCGCAGCGACGAGCCCATGCCCTGCGCCCAGTCCGGGTTGACCGAGACGCCGTAGGGCGCCAGATCGGCCCGCTCCCGGACGGTCTCCGCGGCCGCGCCGAGCACGATGTGCACCGGCGCGCAGCCACCGTCCCGCAGGACCCGTGCGGCATGCTCGACCAGCGGGCGCCCCCGGTGGTCGAGCAGCGCCTTGGGCCGTCCCCCCAGCCGCCGTCCGCCGCCCGCGGCGAGCAGCAGCCCGGCCACCTTCCCCTCGGGCCGTACGGCCCCCGCTTTCCCCCCGGCGCGCGCGCTCTCCCCTGGATGTGCCATGGGACCTGCTTACCTCATGGCGTCGCGCGGCGCCCTGTGCCGCCCGGAATCAGGCGGCGTCCCCCGACGTCCGCTGCCGCGGGATCCTCGGCCGCGGACGGCTCCGGAGCTGCTCGGCCCGCCCGCCCGTGTGCGGGTGCTCGGCGACGTAGCGGTTTATGTGCTCCTCGGTGATCTCGGAGGCGTCGGCCAGGCCGTACGCCCGGCAGATGAGCTGGACGACGCTGAGGCGGGAGTCGGGGCCGGGGCGGTCGGGGTCGGGGCCTGGGTTGGCCTCCATGGCGTTCTCCGATCCAGTGGTCCAGTGATGTGCGATTCAGTGATATGCCGGACATTTCCCGGAAGGGAGGATGCTCCATCGCGCGGCGCCGTACGCCTTGTACGGGATACGCCCACGCCAACGGGTGCCCGGGGGAACGCACGTGCTGACGCGTGGTCGGAAACGGAGCGGGTATTCGCGCGTGGCGTCCGCGGTTACGCCCGGGGTGTGAGGTGCCCGAGGGGCGAACGGGGTGGGCGTGGAACCGGCCACGGGGTCGGGAAATCGGGGTCCGGGAGACGAAAACCGGCCAAGGGGGACGGGTGGGGAGGCCGGGGCGGAAGTCGGGCCGTGGCACGCGCGCACCGTCCCGGCGCGGTGGCCCCGGTCGATCGTCAAGTGCCTTGCGTGGGCGGGCGGTCGGGATGCTCGCGGCGACCCCCGCATCGAGTCCCCGACCGGGAGTCGCTCCCGGGCGGGCGATCGATATTTCGGCCCGGCGTATGGCGCTCGCCGCACACCGTGGCGTTAACTGTCCGGCATCGCGGAACGGGCAACGGCCGGGGAGGATGCCGTCGTTGGGGAACGAGTACAGAGGGACGGCCGCGTGACCGGGGGCGGAAACGACCCGCAGGTCCGCGAGCTGCGCGCGGCGGTGGCCCGGCTCCGCCGTCAACTGGCCCTGTTACCAGGGGAGTTGCCGGACCGGACGGCCGCCGACGAGGAACTGGCGGCGCTGGACGCGATGGTCGGACACGGCGCGCCCGAGGTGCCCCGACTGCGTCGCTCGCTGCTGCTGATCGCCGGGGCGGTGGGGTCGGTGAGCGCGCTGTCGCCGGCGCTCTCGGAGGTCCGGGAGCGGATCGACGGCTTCGGCCGGCTGCCGCGGGGGTGAGGCGGCACCGGCCGCCCCACCCGGGGACGTCACGCCGGAGTCTGGTTGGCCAGCGCCACCGACAGCTGGGCCGCGACCTCCTGGAGCACCGGGACGATCTTGTCCGTCGCGGCCTCCGTCACCCGGCCGGTCGGCCCGGAGATCGAGATCGCCGCGGAGGTGGGGGAGTTGGGGACCGGAACGGCCAGGCAGCGGACGCCGATCTCCTGCTCGTTGTCGTCGACCGCGTAGCCCAGGCGCCGGACGTCGGCGAGGGCGTCGAGGAAGTGGTCCGGGTCGGTGATGGTCTTCTCGGTCGCGGCGGGCATGCCCGTACGGCCGAGGAGGGCCCGGACCTCCTCCGGCGGGTGGTTGGCCAGCAGGGCCTTGCCGACGCCGGTGGAGTGCGGCAGCACGCGCCGGCCGACCTCGGTGAACATCCGCACCGCGTGCCGGGACGGGACCTGCGCGACATAGACGATCTCGTCGCCGTCGAGGAGGGCCATGTTGGCGGTCTCGCCGGTCTCCTCCACCAGGCGGGCCAGATACGGCCGGGCCCAGGTGCCCAGCAGCCGGGAGGCGCTCTCGCCGAGCCGGATCAGGCGCGGGCCGAGGGCGTACCGGCGGTTGGGCTGCTGGCGGACGTAGCCGCAGGCGACCAGGGTGCGCATCAGGCGGTGGATGGTCGGCAGGGGCAGCCCGCTGCTGCCGGAGAGCTCGCTCAGCCCGACCTCACCGCCGGCGTCGGCCATCCGCTCCAGGAGGTCGAAGGCGCGCTCAAGGGACTGGACACCGCCGCTGGCGCCTGCGGGCTTGGCATCGGTGGCGGAGGTGCTGGCGCTGGACGACGGCACGTCGCGTTCCTTTCGGGGCGGGTCGGATCGGTCTCGGCTCTACGCCTTGCTGGCGCCGGGCCCGACCGGAGCAGCCTACCGGTCACACCGCGCAGGCACATCGCGTATCGCACACTCGTTCCTGCCGGTCAGCGGCTATATGCCCGTAGGGGCCGGCGGCATGCCCGAGATCTCTTGACGGTGCCAGTGGCCGTAGCTACGTTCTGCTGCGCGAAACCTACTGTCCATTCTGTGGAATCCTCCAAATCGTTGGAGTGTCATGCGCATTCTCGTCATGAACCCGAACACCACGGCTTCCATGACCGCGTCGATCCGCGCCACCGCCACCGCGGTCGCCGCGCCGGGCACTGAGATCCTCGCCACCGAACCGCTCTGGGGCCCCGAGTCCATCGAGGGTCACTTCGAGGGCTACCTCAGTGCCGCCGCCGTCCTGGACCGGCTCGCCACCCTGGACACCCCGTTCGACGCGCTGGTCATGGCCGGCTTCGGCGAACCGGGCCGGGAGGGCGCGCAGGAGCTGCTGGACGTTCCGGTCCTGGACATCACCGAGTGCGCGGCGCAGATGGCGCTGATGCTCGGCCACGCGTACGGGATCGTCACCACCCTCGACCGGGCCGTGCCGCAGATCCGGGACCGGCTGCTGACCGCCGGGCTGCTCCAGCGCTGCGCCGCGGTCCGCGGCACCGGACTCGGGGTCCTGGAGCTGGAGGAGGATCCGCAGCGGACCGTCGCGATGATCATCGAGACCGCGCGCGAGGCGGTCCGGGACGGGGCGGAGGTGATCTGCCTGGGGTGCGGCGGCATGGCCGGGCTCCGGGAGGAGGTCGCGGCGACGCTGGGAGTGCCCGTCGTCGACGGGGTCGCCGCCGCGGTGAAGTTCGCGGAGGCGGTGGTCGGCCTCGGCCTGACCACCAGTACCCGGCGCAGTTTCGCCCCGCCCCGCCCGAAGGTCATCGGCTCCTGGCCGGTGAGCCGTCACCTCGTGCCTACGGCCCCGGCGGCGCCGGGCCGTATGCGGGGCGCCGCCCGCCCCGTCGATCTTTCCGGAGAAACATCAGACATCTGATGACTGGCGCCGGAGCTCCACCCAACCCGTCCGGGAGGGACACATGAGCACATCCCCGCAGCACCGTCCGGGGCCGCCGGACCCGCGGCTCTTCAATGAGGACCTCGCGCCGGCGGCGCGGCGCACCTGGGGCACGTACAGCGTCTTCGCGCTGTGGATGTCCGACACCCACGCGATCAGCAACTACGCCTTCGCCGCCAGCCTCTTCGTGCTGGGGCTGCCGGCCTGGGAGGTCTTCGCCGCGCTGCTGGCCGGCATCACGATCGTGCACTGGCTGATGAACCGGATGGGGCACGCCGGGCACCGCACCGGCGTCCCCTACCCGGTGCTGGCCCGGGCCAGCTGGGGCGTCTACGGCGCCAACATCCCGGCACTGCTGCGCGCGGTGATGGCGGTCGCGTGGTACGGCATCCAGACCTGGCTGGCCTCGACGGCCGTGGTGCTGCTGACGCTGCAGATCGCGCCCGGGCTCGACGCGTACAACCACAACTCGGTGCTGGGACTGTCCACCCTGGGCTGGATCGCGTTCCTGGTGATGTGGGGGCTGCAGGCCGCCCTGCTGACGCGCGGGATGGAGTTCATCCGCAAGGTGCAGGACTTCGCGACCGGGCCGGTGGTCTGGCTGGTGGTGCTGGCGCTGGCGGTGTACCTGGTCGTCGCGTCGCACGGCGAGATCTCGCTGACCCGCAGCCTGACCGGGCTCGGCGGCACCGAGCAGGTCCGGCAGAGCCTGATCGCGGTCAGCCTGACCGTGGCGACCTTCCTGACCCTGGTCCTCAACTACGCCGACTTCGCCCGTTTCACCCCCGACCACCGCTCCTACCGGCGGGGCAACCTCATCGGGCTGCCGGTGAACTTCACCGCCTTCGCGGTGGTCGCCGTGCTGGTCACCGCCGGCACCATCGCGGTCTTCGGGCAGGCGATCTACGACCCGGTGAAGGTGATCCAGAAGATCGACAACCCGGTGGTCACCGTCGTCGGCGCGCTCGCCTTCATCATCGCCACCATCGGCATCAACGTCGTGGCCAACTTCGTCTCGCCCGCCTACGACTTCGCCAACCTGCTGCCGAAGTACCTGGACTTCAAGCGCGGCGGCATGATCACCGCGGTGCTGGCGGTGCTGGTCCTGCCCTGGAAGCTGTACTCCTCGGCGCTGGTGATCCAGTACTTCCTGGGTGCGCTGGGGGCCTTCCTGGGTCCGCTGGTGGCGATCCTGCTGGTCGACTACTACCTGGTGCGGCGCGGCCGGATCGATGTCGACGCGCTGTTTTCGGCCGATGCCGAGGGCGCGTACTTCTACCGGCGCGGCTACAACCCGAAGGCCGTGATCGCGTTCGTGCCGGCCGCCGTGGTCGCGGCCGCGCTCGCGCTGCTGCCGGTCTTCGACGTCGTGGCGCCGTTCTCCTGGATCTTCGGGATGGGGCTCTCCGGGCTGCTCTACACCGCGGTCTCGGGCCGCGCCCGGGCCGCGGCGGGCACCGGACCGATCCCGCGGGACATCATCGCGTCGCAGGTCAGGGGCGAGGCGGTGGAGGCGGCCGAGGAGTCGGCGCGGTCCGGCGTGGGCCTCGGCCCGGCCGCCGCACCGGGGTCTTGACGGGCCGCGGTCCGAAGTGAAGACTCATTCAACAGACTGTTGAATTCCGTATGTCGACGGGCCGAACCGGCATTCCGGAGGCCCCGGAATGCCGCGCCGGCCGCGCCCCACAGGCGCCGGCCCGCGACCATGAAGCAACGATAGGGGAGGTACTGGGTGTCCGAAACAGAGCTGGTGCTGCGGTCCACGCGCGTCGTCACCCCGGAGGGTACGCGGGCCGCGTCCGTCGCCGTCCGGGACGGGAAGATCACCGCCGTCCTGCCGTACGACGCCGCGGTCCCGGCCGGCGCCCGGCTGGAGGACTTCGGCGACGACGTCCTGCTGCCCGGCCTGGTGGACACCCACGTACACGTCAACGACCCCGGCCGCACCCACTGGGAGGGCTTCTGGACGGCCACCCGCGCGGCCGCCGCCGGCGGCATCACCACGCTCGTGGACATGCCGCTCAACAGCCTCCCGCCCACCACCGACACCGCCAACCTCGACATCAAGCGCGAGGTCGCCCGCAGCAAGGCCCATATCGACGTCGGCTTCTGGGGCGGCGCCATCCCCGGCAACGTCAAGGACCTGCGCCCGCTCCACGAGGCCGGCGTGTTCGGCTTCAAGTGCTTCCTGTCGCCCTCCGGCGTCGACGAGTTCCCCCAGGTCGACCAGGCGCAGCTGGCCGCCGCGCTCGGCGAGATAGCCGGCTTCGGCGGGCTGCTGATCGTGCACGCCGAGGACCCCGGCCACCTGGAAGCCGCCCCCGAGGCGCACGGCCCCAAGTACGCCGACTTCCTCGCCTCCCGCCCCCGGGCCTCCGAGAACGACGCCATCGCCGGCCTGATCGACCTCGCCCGCAGGCTGGACGCGCGGGTGCACGTACTGCACCTCTCCTCCGCCGAGGCGCTGCCGATGATCGCCGCCGCCCGCGCCGACGGCGTGAGGATCACCGTCGAGACCTGCCCGCACTTCCTCACCCTGACCGCCGAGGAAGTCCCCGACGGCGCCACCGAGTTCAAGTGCTGCCCGCCGATCCGCGAGGCCGGCAACCAGGACGCCCTCTGGCAGGGCCTGGCCGACGGCACCATCGACTGCGTCGTCTCCGACCACTCGCCCTCCACCACCGACCTCAAGACCCCCGACTTCGGCACGGCCTGGGGCGGCATCTCCTCCCTCCAGCTCGGCCTGCCGGCCGTCTGGACCGCCGCCCGCGAGCGCGGTCACGGCCTGGAGGACGTGGTCCGCTGGATGTCCACCGCCCCCGCCGAGCTGGTCGGCCTGGACGCCAAGGGCGCCATCGCCCCCGGCCGGGACGCCGACTTCGCGGTGCTGGCGCCCGACGAGACCTTCACCGTCGACCCCGCCGAACTCCAGCACCGCAACAAGATCACCGCGTACGCCGGCCGGACCCTCCACGGCGTCGTCCGCTCCACCTGGCTGCGCGGCCGGCGGATCAACGACGGCACCACCCTCGCCGAGCCCACCGGCGAACTCCTCGAAAGGCCGCGCGCATGACCACCGGAGACCTCCCGCACTACACCGGGGACGCCGGCCCCTACGGCGGCGGCGATCCGTACGCCGACTACCGCACCCCGGGACCGGCCGGCTTCCCCTTCTCCCACCTGCCCGACCTCGCCGACCGGCGGCTCGGCGCCGGCGTGCTCGCCGCCAACGACGAGTTCTTCGCCGAGCGCGAGAACCTCCTGACGCCCGGGGCCGCCCACTTCGACCCGGAGGCGTTCGGCCACAAGGGCAAGATCATGGACGGCTGGGAGACCAGGCGCCGCCGCGGCACCGACGGCGACCACCCCTTCCCGACCGACGAGGACCACGACTGGGCGCTGATCCGGCTCGGCGCCCCGGGCGTGATCCGCGGCATCGTCGTCGACACCGCCCACTTCCGCGGCAACTACCCGCAGTCGGTCAGCGTCGAGGGCGCCTGCGTCGAGGGCTCCCCCTCGCCGGCCGAGCTCCTCGGCGACGCCGTGAAGTGGACCCCGCTCGTCCCGCGCACCGCCGTCGGCGGGCACGCCGCCAACGGCTTCGCCGTCCACGCCGAGCAGCGCTTCACCCACCTCCGGCTCAACCAGCACCCCGACGGCGGCATCGCCCGCCTCCGGGTCCACGGCGAGGTCGTCCCGGCCCCCCGCTGGCTGGCCGCGCTGGGCACCTTCGACCTCGCCGCGCTGGAGAACGGCGGCCGGGTCGAGGACGCCTCGGACCGTTTCTACTCCTCGCCCACCCACACCATCCAGCCCGGCCGCTCCCGCAAGATGGACGACGGGTGGGAGACCCGGCGCCGCCGCGGCACCGGCAACGACTGGGTGCGCTACCGCCTCACCGAGCAGTCGGTGATCCGCGCGGTGGAGATCGACACCGGCTACCTCAAGGGCAACGCGGCCGGCTGGGCGGCCCTCTCCGGGCGCGACGGCGAGCACGGCGACTGGACCGAACTGCTGCCCCGCACCCGGCTCCAGCCCGACACCGTCCACCGCTTCCTGCTGACCGACGCCCCCGCGGTGACCCACGTCCGGCTGGACATCTTCCCCGACGGCGGCATCGCCCGGCTCCGGCTGCACGGCGCACTCACCGGGGAGGGCGCCGCCCGACTGGCCACCCGCCACCGGGAGCTCGGCGGCTGACGTCACGTCATGTCACGTCTGTCGACCCACCCTTGACGTTCCATCAGGAGCATCGAGGGCGGGTTGACGGACCATCGGGCGCCGACCGGTCACTCGTCGAGCGCGTCCCAGAACATCGCCTCGTACGCCTGGAGGAGCTGCCCGTGGCGGTGGGCCGCCGCGGGCCGCGCCTGGCCGGTGTCCAAGCCCTGCTGCACCGCCGCGCGGGCCGCGTCCGCCAGCTCCGGCGCAGGTTCGGCGAACAGCGTGAAGAAGCCGCGGGCCGCCTCCGGGAAGTCGTAGTGCTCCCGCATCGCGGTGCGGACGGTGGCGCAGTAGCCGCCCCAGGCCGCGAAGTTGGCGGTCAGCGCGATCGCCGCGTCGGTGGGCTCGGCGGTCAGCGCCAGCCGCGCGGTGTACGAGGGGAACGCCTGGCAGCCGGGGCGCGGCCGGTACCCGGCGATCTCCCGCGCGGTCAGCCCGCAGGCGTCGGCGAGCGCCGCCAGCCGCGCCAGGGCCCGCGCCTCCCCCTCGGCGAGCAGGTCGAAGAAGTCCGCCACCGGCGGATCGCCGTCCGCCCGGCGGGCCAGGTGCTGGAAGCTGAGCCGGTCGGCGGCGATGACCTGGTGCTGCTCCAGGGCGAAGGTGGTGAAGACCGCCCGCGGCGCCCGCCCCGCGGCGATCCGCCGGACGAGCCGGTTGGCGCCGTCCTCCGGGGCGAGCGCGCGCACCGCCTCGTCGAGGACGGTGGTGGCGTGCGACGGGCCGGCGGGTCGGGCCATGGCGGTCTCCTCCGGGGGCGCGAGGCGGGGAAACGGGGCGGGGGCCGGGGCCCGCCGCTTGCCTGACGGGCCCTCAGCGTAGGCGCCGGCCGCCCGCGCGGCGCGCAGGCGGCCCGTCGCCGGGCGCACGGGATCACCTCATTGCCCGCGCCGCCCGGCCAGCGCGTCCGCGACGAAGGTGTCCAGCACTCCGTCCCCGATCACCACCGGGATCCGCTTCCCCTTCATGTCGACGTAGACGTACGACTTCGCCTTCGTCACCAACCCCGGGATGCGCGCCCGCAGTTGCCGGGCGGTCGCCGTGTCGCCGGACCGGTCCGCCTCGATCAGCCGCAGCGCGTCGCGGGCCGCGACCGCCCAGGCCCGGGTGGCGTCCAGCCACGGCGCGGTCTCCCGGACGAAGGCGCGCCCGGGGAGCCGGTCGCGCAGCACCCCCGGTGCGTCCCGCAGATCGCGCAGCACCGCGTCCAGCCGCCGGGCGTCGCCGCCCCGGCGGAACCGTTCGAGGGCCGCGGAGAGTTCGGGCGCCTGCCGCGGGTTGATCGCCGAGGTGTAGTTGACGTCCGCGAAGGCCCGCAGGGCGCGGGCGGCCCGGGCGTCGCCGCCGGCCAGTTCGTCGATGGCGATGCTCCAGGAGGCCCGCGCGTCGTACGCCCGGTCGTTCCAGCTGTAGTCGGCGACGGTGGCCAGGGCCAGCTTGGACGCGGCCGGCTGGATCATCGGGTTCGCGGTGATGCCGGCCAGCCGCTCCGGCACCCCGGGCTCCCGCGCGTTGTACGGGGCGAGCATCAGCCGCTTGCTGACGTAGTCGTTGACCGGGTAGTTGTCCCAGAGCAGGATCGGGTGCCCGTAGAGATTCCGGGCCTGCCGGGCCTGGTCGGCGCTCATGGTCGGCGCGATCACGCCCACGCCCGTCCACTCCACCAGTACGTTGGCGTCCAGCTTGGCGGCGAGTGCCGCCTTGTAGGGCGTCGCCTTGAGGTCGGAGTACTCGGTGGGCACCATCTGCAGCGGCCGGGCCCCGGGGTGGCGGGCGATGAACTCCCGGTTGACGTGGTCGAGCAGCTGCGCCTGCGCGGTCCCGGCCGCACCGCCGCCGGTCCCGAACCGCTCCCTGTCCGCCGCGCAGTTCCACTTGGTGTAGCTGATGTCGTCCAGCGGCACCGCGAAGGTCCGCACCCCGATGTCCCACAGCGTCTGGAACTTCGCGGTCAGCGCCCGGACGTCGGAGGCCGAGCTGTAGCAGACGGACAGCCCGGGGGAGAGGGCGTAGGTGAACTCCACGTGCCGGGCCCGGGCCCGGTCCACCAGCTCCTTGATCTGGTCCAGCCGGTCCGCCGGGTAGGGGTCGCGCCACTTCTCCCTGAGATAGGCGTCGTCCTTGGGGGAGTAGACGTAGATGTTCATCTTGTGCCGGGCCGCGAAGTCCAGCTGGTCGAGGCGGGCGGCGTGCGACCACGGCGTGCCGTAGAAGCCCTCGACCACACCGCGCAAGGGGGTTGCCGGCCAGTCCCGTACGACGGTGCCGGGCACTCGGGCGCCGGGACGGTCGCGGTGCGGCAGCAGTTGGCCGAGCGTCTGGGCGGCGTAGTACGTGCCGGTGGCGTCCTTGCCGGCCAGCGCGATCCGGCCACGGGCCACGGCCAGTGTGTAGCCCTCCGCGGGGAGCCCGGCGGTGCCGCGCGCCCCGAGCCCGGCCAGGGTGCGGTCGGCGGCCGGCCCGTCCACGTAGACGGACAGCCGCCCGCCACCGGGGGCGGCGCGTGCGGTCCGTACGACGTGCTGTGCGCCGGCGTCCTTCAGGGCCCTGGTCACCAGCGCCAGCGCCGGGGCGTCGGTTCCCGGCCCGGCGACCAGGGTCACGGTCCGGGTGATCGTGAGGTGGTCGGAGCGGTCGTGGACGGACTGCGGGGCGGGGGAGAGGGAGGCGACGGCCGGCCGGGTCCGGTCGCCGCCGGGCCCATGGGCCGGCGCGGCGCCGGACGGCCCCGCCGGGCCCGCCAGCGGGATCACGGCGAGGGCCACGGCGAGGCCGCCGGCGGCCGTGGTGCGCGTACGGTGCATCCTTCGGTCCTCCTCGGTGCAGCGAGGTTCACGGACGAGTCTGGAGCGTGCGTCGCGCCGAGAGCGCGCGGCCGGGCGCGCGTCGGGCACGGTGCGGCAGCAGGGTTCACCCGATCGCCGGGCCGGGGCAAGGGGGCCGGGGTGCCCGGTCCCTATCGGGACTTGGCGAGGACCACCAGCAGGCTCATGAAAGCCAGCAGCGCGTGGGTGGCCACGACGTAGATGAAGACCCGTACGTACATGCCGCGCGGTGGCTTGTTCTCGACGTAGCGGCGGGAGGTCGGGGCGTCGGGCGCGCCGCCGGCCTCGGGAGTGGACGGGGCGGGGGTGGTGTGGTCGGGCACGGCGGACGGTCCTTCCCTTCCGGAACGGTGGACGGGGCGGCGGCTGGCGGACGGTCGACGGCGCGGTTCAGCCCGGGCGGCGGTGCGCGGCGCGGTCGCCCAGGCACAGCTCGGCGGCGCCGCTCTGCAGCAGCGTGTGCACGAACAGCAGCTCCGCGCCGCCGCGCGAGACGGCCGCCAGCCGGTGCGGGACGAGCGAGTCGAAGTGCGCGGCGTCCCCCGGCTCCAGTACGTGCACCGCCTCGCCGAGGGTGAGCCGCAGCCGCCCGGTGAGGACGTAGAGCCACTCCTCGCCGGGGTGCACCCGCACCAGATCGCCCTGCGCCCGCTGCGGTACGTGCACCCGCAGCGCCTGCATGGCGCGTCCGGCCCCGCCGACGGTCCGGTACGTCCAGCCGCCGGCCTCCGAGGGCTCGGCGCGGCCGGCCCGCACGATCGGATCGCGCTCCGGGGCGGTCTCGCCGAGCAGGTCGGATACCGTGGTGCCGTACGTACGGGCCAGGGCCAGCAGCATCGGGAGCGACGGCTGCCGCTGACCGGTCTCCAGCCGCGACAGGTGCGCGGGGGACAGCCCCACCCGCCGGGCCGCGGTCTCCAGCGTCAGCCCGCTGCGCCGCCGCAGCTCGCGCAGGCGCGGGGCCACGGTGGTCAGCTCCTCGGGGGCGGAGCCGGAGGGCGGATCGGGCAACTCGGTCATGTCACCGGTATAGCCAGCCTTCACCTCTGAGGCAAAAGTTTTGCCTGAGAGGCAAAAAAGCCCGCCGCCCGGAGAGGCGGGCGGGGCGGGGGCATTTCGGATGTTTGCGCCGACCGTGCGCGTCCCGTGTGAACTCCCGGGAAACATCGGGCTCTTGGGATTGACAGGGGCATGTCTACGCGCGTCATGCTGATGCGCATGAGAATCCCCCCACGGATGACCAGAATCGGCGCTGCCGGCGCCCTCGTTTCGACCCTCCTCCTCGGTGGCACGGCGGTCGCCGCGACCCCGGCCGCCACGGCGCACCCGGCCGCGGTGCGCACCGCGACCGTCCATGTGACGTCGGTCGGCAGCGTCTGCTACTCCAAGCTGCCGTCCCAGGCCCACGACACCCTCGCCCTGATCGACAAGGGCGGCCCCTTCCCGTATCCGAAGGACGGCACCGTCTTCGACAACCGCGAAGGCGTCCTGCCGTCCCAGGGCACCGGCTACTACCACGAGTACACCGTGGTCACGCCGGGCTCGCCGGACCGCGGTGCCCGACGCATCGTCACCGGTGAGAAGCAGAAGGAGGACTACTACACCGCCGACCACTACGCGACCTTCAACCTCGTCGACTTCGGCTGCTGAGGCCGGCGCACGACACCACCGCACGAGCGGTACACACGGCGGCCGGGGTGCCCACGCACCCCGGCCGCCGTTGTGCTCCCCCGGACACCGCGGTCCCGCCGGCCACTTCCCCCTCTCCTCCGCCCATTCTCGGCAGAAGGGGCGCACAGGGGCGCACCCCGAGAGAGGATTGTCGGTGGTTGGCGGTAGCGTTTCGGCAGAAACGAGGAATGGGCGGGCATCGGCGGCAAACGGGCCATGAGCGGTCGGCCGGCGCTGCGCGTCCCCGGACAGTGCTGGGTCAGTCGTGAGCCGCGCCCCCGCGGCGAGGCGTCGGAGAAGAAGAAGGGCGGCGAACTGCCGTGTATCGCTGGGAGATCACCCGGGCCGCACTGGCGCAGCGCGTTTTCGCCATCGTCCGCAGCAGGACCTACGACGAGGCGAGCGCCACCGCCGACACCCTGCTGTCGGCGGGCATCACGAGCCTGGAGATATCCCTGACCACACCGTTCGCCCTGGAGGCGGTCACCACCCTCTCCCGCGAACTCGGCGACGACGCGGTCATCGGCGCCGGCACCGTCCTTGATGCCGCATCGGCCCGGATGGCGGTCGACGCCGGCGCCCGCTATCTGGTCTCCCCGAGCCTGGACGCCGAGGTCATCCGCACCGGCCACCGCTACGGCGTCCCCGTCTTCGCCGGCGTCTCCACGCCCACCGAGATCGTGCGGGGCCTGGAGCTCGGCGCGGACGCCCTCAAGCTCTTCCCCGCCGCCGGCCACCACCCGTCCTGGGTCGCCGACGTCAGAGCCGCCCTGCCGCAGGCGCCGCTGGTGCCGACCGGCGGCGTGACGCCCGAGACCGCGCCGGAGTGGATAGCGGCCGGCGCCGTCGCGGTCGGCATGGGCGCGGCCCTCTCGGAGGGCGACCGCGAGACAGTGGCCAAGCGCGCCGCGGTCCTGCTCGCCCGGCTCGCCGACGCGGTGCCGCAGCCGGGCGAGGCCGGCCCGACGGACCCGTACGGCGGCTGACAGGCCGGCCCCTCGGCCGACGCCGTCCACGGGCCGGGCGGGGGCTTCACCGGGCGGCCGGGCTCTGCCACCCTGAGCGCTTCGGCCACCTGATCAGGAGTCAGCCCACGATGAAGCGCGCTGCGATCCTCCCCGCACTCGCCTGCCTGCTCGCCGTCACCGCCGCGGCCCCGGCGGCCTCGCACGCCTCCGCCCGGTCCACCGGCCCCGCCACCGCGGCCACCGCCCAGCGGGACCGGCGGCCGGCCACGCTCCTGGACGCCGTCCCGCAGCGCGGCGTGCTGCGGGTCTGCACCACCGGCGACTACCGCCCCTTCAGCTACCGCGACCCCGCCACCGGCGGCTACCGCGGCGTGGACATCGACATGGCCCGGGACCTCGCCAAGAGCCTGGACGCCAGGCCCCGTTACGTCCCGACGACCTGGTCCGGACTGGTCGGCGACCTGACCGCCGGCCGCTGCGACATCGGCGTGGGCGGCGTCTCGATCACGCTGGCCCGCGCCCGCTCGGTCTACTTCAGCGAGCCGACCCGCACCGACGGCAAGACCCCCATCGTCCGCTGTGCGGACCAGGAGAAGTACCAGACCCTGGCGCAGATCGACCGCCCCGGCACCCGGGTCGTCGTCAACCCGGGCGGTACCAACGAGCAGTTCGCGCGCGCCCACATCAAGCGGGCCACCCTCACCGTCCACCCGGACAACACCACGATCTTCGACGAGATCATCGCCGGCCGTGCGGACGTGATGATGACCGACGCCAGCGAGACCCGCTACCAGGCCAGGATCCATCCCGAGCTGTGCGCGGTCCACCCCGACCGGCCGTTCACCTTCTCCGAGAAGGCGTACGCGCTGCCCCGCGGCGACGACCAGTTCAAGGCGTATGTGGACCAGTGGGTCCACCTCGCCACCCACGACGGCACCTACCGGAAGTACGAGGACGCCTGGATGAAGTAGGCCGGCCGCGCGCGGGGGCGCCGGGGCTTCAGTCCTCCGCCGGCCGGCGGTGGCCCAGGACGTTGACCACCCGTCCGTCCGGGTCCTCGGCGAAGAAGCGGCGCACTCCCCACTCCTCGTCGCGCAGCGGGTGCACGATCCGCGCGTCGGCGGCCCGGACCGCCGCGTACGCCGCGTCCACGTCCTCGACCTCGATGCTCAGATCGGGGGCGACCGGCGCGGTCGCGTCGTGCGTCATGAAGGTGAGCTGCGCGGTGGGGTTCGCGGGGGAGGCCAGCGTCATCACCCAGCCGTGGTTCATGACCTCCTCGAAGCCCAGCAGCCCGTAGAAGGCGCGGTGGCCGGCCAGCGCCTCGGGGGCGCCGTCGGGGGCGATGTGGAGATCGGGGACGACGCGACGTACGGACACGGAAGCTCCTTGGCTCCTCGGCGGGCCGGGCCCGGCGGCGGACCGGTTGACGGGATGTTACGTGCCGGACCGGTCGGGGCGGGCCGATTCGGCACCAACTACCGTGGACCGGCCCCGGGTTGGGGTGGGCGCCCCGGAGTCTCCCCCGTCGTCTCCCGGGTGACGCGGCGGCCGTACGGGCGTCCAGGCCGGTGTCTGTGCCGGCGTCCCGAGCGGTGTCCCAACCGGCGTCCATACGGGCGGACGCGTCCCGACGACGGTGACCGCCGGCCCCCGACCGGCCAGGTATCCGGCCAGATGCCCCACACCACCGCACCACCGCCCCATCACCGGCCCAGCGCACGCCCCTCCCCTCCCCGTCCCTCCCTTCCCGCCCGCCCGACAGGAGCAGCCCCCATGCCGTCCCCCACCGACTCTCCCGAGTTTCCGGACTCTCCCACCGCGCCGCTCGCCCTCGTCACCGGTGCCACCCGCGGCATCGGCCGCGAGGTGTGCCGCCAACTGGCCGCGTGCGGCCACACCGTGCTGCTCACCGGGCGCGACGAGGACGCCGCCGGGCGCGTGGCCGAGGAACTGCGCGCCGGGGCGCGGCCCGGTACCGCGGACATCCGGCCGCTCCAGCTGGACGTCACCGACGACCGCGGCGTGGCGCGCGCCGCGGCCCGGGTCGCCGACACCTTCGGCCGGCTGGACGTCCTGGTCAACAACGCGGCCATCACCTACGACACCTGGCAGCGAGCCGCCACCGCCGATCTGGCGGTGGTCCGCGAGGCCGCCGAGGCCAATCTCTACGGGCCGTGGCGGATGGCCCTCGCCTTCGTGCCGCTGCTGCGCGCCTCGGCGCATCCCCGGCTGGTCAACGTCTCCAGCGAGGCCGGCTCGCTGGCGTCGATGGGTGGCGGCACCCCCGCCTACGCCGTCACCAAGGCCGCCCTGAACGCGCTGACCAGGATGCTCGCCGCCGAGCTGCGGCCGGACGGGATCCTCGTCAACGCGGTCTGCCCGGGCTGGGTGGCCACCGACATGGGCGGGGCGGGCGGACGGCCGGTCGCGGAGGGCGCGGCGAGCGTCCTGTACGCGGCGACCCTCCCCGACGACGGGCCGACCGGCGGCTTCTTCCGCGACGGCCGTCCGCTGCCCTGGTAGTCCCGCGCCCGGCCCGCCGCGTTCTCCGCCCCTCCGGACCCACGACCGGCCTTGTCCGGACAATGTGACCTCCGGACTTCCCGTCATCTGTGCGGGCGGATACGCTCGCGAACGTGGGGAAACGCGAGAGAGATGCCGGGGGCGCCGAGGGCCCCGTCCAGTTCAGCGTGGACCGGAACAGTCCGGTCCCGTTGTATTTCCAGCTGTCGCAGCAGCTGGAGGCCGCGATCGAGCACGGCAGGCTCGCCCCCGGCAGCCTGCTCGGCAACGAGATCGAACTGGCCGGCCGGCTCGGCCTGTCCCGGCCCACGGTGCGCCAGGCCATCCAGTCGCTGGTCGACAAGGGCCTGCTGGTCCGTCGCCGCGGCATCGGCACCCAGGTCGTCCACAGCCAGGTCAAGCGCCCCCTGGAGCTCAGCAGCCTCTACGACGACCTGGAAGCGGCCGGGCAGAAGCCGGCCACCCGGGTCCTGCGGAACACCACCACCGAGGCGGACGCCGAGATCGCCGCCGCGCTGGGGCTCGCCGAGGGCGCGGAGGTCGTGCTGATCGAGCGGCTGCGGATGACCCACGGCGAGCCGGTCGCCCACCTGCGCAACCACCTCCCCGCCGGGCTGCTGCGGCTGGAGACCGCCGACCTGGAGCAGACCGGCCTGTACCGCCTGATGCGGGCGGCCGGGATCACCCTGCACAGCGCCCGCCAGGCGGTCGGCGCCCGCGCCGCCTCCGCCGAGGAGGCCGCCCGGCTCGACGAGCCCGAGGGCGCCCCGCTGCTCACGATGCAGCGCACCACCTTCGACGACACCGGCCGTGCGGTGGAGTTCGGTTCGCACGTCTACCGCGCGTCCCGCTACGCCTTCGAGTTCCAGCTGCTGGTCAGGCCCTGAGTCGCCGGGCCGTACGGTGGAGCGGGACCGGAACGCGTCGACCGCTGGTCGTCAGAATGTTCTGACAAACCATTGACGTGGTTCGGCGGGCGCCGCTAGAACTCCTCCAGCCGCAATCCGGCGGCGGGGGAGCGAAGGCGGTCCACCATGATCAACGTCAGCACGGCCCGGCCCGGAAGCAGCCGGTCCGGAACTCTCCGAACATCTGCCGTCCCGCCCGTCCCGGTCGAGGCCGGGACCCCGTGAAACGGTACAGAACGCCGGTAACGGATACTTGGAAGGTTGCCCGGTCCGGTAGCCGGCCGGCTCCGCGGCGACACCAGACAGACCCGGGACAGCGACAAGAGCGGGAAAGGCAAGTCCTCGTGGCAAGGGTTCGAAGAAGAGGACGCATCGCGGCCGCCGTACTGGCGGCGCTGCTCGGCGCCTCCCTGGCGGGATGCAGCAGCACCGGAGGCAAGCGGGCGGAGGAGGAGCGCGCCGCGCAGACCGCCGGCGGCAAGGCCGCCGTGCACACCCCCCGGTGGACCTTCGCGATGGTCACCCACTCCGGAGACGGCGACACCTTCTGGGACATCGTGCAGAACGGTGCCCGGCAGGCCGCCGTCAAGGACAACATCAACTTCGTCTACGCGCACGACAAGGAGGCCCAGCGGCAGAGCCAGCTGGTGCAGTCCTACATCGACCAGAAGGTCGACGGGCTGATCGTCTCGCTGGCCAAGCCGGACGCGATGAAGGACGTGGTCCTCAAGGCCGAGAAGGCCGGCATCCCGGTGATCACGGTGAACTCCGGCGCCGAGGAGTCCAAGGCGTTCGGCGCGCTCACCCACATCGGCCAGGACGAGACGGTGGCCGGCGAGGCGGTCGGCGAGGAGCTGACCAAGCGCGGCAAGAAGAAGGCGGTGTGCGTCCTGCACGAGCAGGGCAACGTCGGTCACGAGCAGCGCTGCGACGGCGCCGCGAAGACCTTCAAGGGTCAGATGCAGAAGCTGTACGTGGACGGCACCAACATGCCCGACGTGGAGGCTTCCATCGAGTCCAAGCTCCAGGCCGACCCGTCCATCGACGCCGTGGTGACCCTCGGCGCGCCGTTCGCGCCCACCGCCGTCCAGGCCAGGGAGCAGGCCGGCAGCAAGGCCGAGGTCGACACCTTCGACCTCAACGCTCAGGTCGCCAAGGGGCTGGAGGACGGCTCCCTCGGCTTCGCGGTCGACCAGCAGCCCTACCTCCAGGGCTACCAGGCGGTCGACCTGCTGTGGCTGTACAAGTACAACGCGGACATGCTCGGCGGCGGCAAGCCGGTCCTCACCGGGCCCCAGGTGATCACCAAGAAGGACGCCGCGGCGCTCCAGGAGTACACGCAGCGGGGGACCCGATGAGCGCGGCCGACGCCCCGACCCGGAAGCCCGCGCCCCCCGGCGGCGCGGGCGACGAGCGACTGCTGCACCGCTCCCTGGCGCGCCGGCTGATGGGCCGCCCCGAGCTGGGCTCGGTGGTCGGCGCCGTCGCGGTCTTCGTCTTCTTCTCGCTGGTCGCCGAGCCGTTCCTGCGGCCCGCCAGCCTCTCCACGATCCTCTACGCCTCCTCGACGATCGGGATCATGGCGGTGCCGGTGGCACTGCTGATGATCGGCGGGGAGTTCGACCTGTCGGCCGGCGTCATGGTCGTCAGCTCGGCGCTGGTCTCGTCGATGTTCAGCTACCAGATGACCGCCAACACCTGGGTCGGCGTCGGGGTCTCGCTGCTGGTCACGCTGTGCTTCGGCGTCCTCAACGGGGTGCTGCTGACCCGGACGAGGCTGCCCAGCTTCGTGATCACGCTGGGCACCTTCTTCATGCTGACCGGCCTCAACCTGGGCTTCACCAAGCTGATCAGCGGCACCGTCTCGACCAAGTCCATCTCCGACATGGAGGGCTTCGCGTCCGGCCGCGCGGTGTTCGCCTCGCACCTGACCGTCGGCGGCGTGGACATCCAGATCACCATCGTGTGGTGGCTGGTGCTGGTCGCGGTCGCCACCTGGATCCTGCTGCGGACCCGGGCCGGCAACTGGATCTTCGCGGTGGGCGGCAACGCGGACGCGGCCCGGGCGGTCGGCGTCCCCGTGACCCGTACCAGGATCGGCCTGTACATGGGCGTCGCGTTCTGTGCCTGGATCTCCGGCCAGCACCTGCTGTTCTCGTTCGACGCGATCCAGTCCGGCGACGGCGTCGGCAACGAGTTCCTCTACATCATCGCGGCGGCGGTCGGCGGCTGTCTGATGACCGGCGGCTTCGGCTCGGCGATCGGTGCCGCGGTCGGCGCGTTCATCTTCGGCATGGCCAGCAAGGGCATCGTCTACGCGCAGTGGAACCCGGACTGGTACAAGTTCTTCCTCGGCGCGATGCTGCTGCTCGCCACGCTGCTGAACGCCTGGGTCCGCAAGCGGGCGGAGGCCGCCACATGACCGCACTCGTCGAACTCCGCGACATCAGCAAGTTCTACGGCAGCGTCAAGGCCCTGACGGGCGTGTCACTGGAGGTGCACGCGGGCGAGATCACCTGCGTCCTCGGCGACAACGGTGCCGGCAAGTCCACCCTGATCAAGATCATCGCGGGGCTGCACCGGCACGACGCCGGCACCTTCACCATCGAGGGCGAGGAGACCCGGCTCGGCTCCCCGCGCGAGGCCCTGGACCGCGGCATCGCCACCGTCTACCAGGACCTGGCCGTGGTGCCGCTGATGCCGGTGTGGCGGAACTTCTTCCTGGGCTCGGAGCCGACCACCGGCGTCGGCCCGTTCCGCCGGCTCGATGTGCACACCATGCGCGAGACCACCCGCTCCGAGCTGCTGCGGATGGGCATCGACCTGCGCGACGTCGACCAGCCCATCGGCACCCTCTCCGGCGGCGAGCGGCAGTGCGTCGCCATCGCCCGCGCCGTCTACTTCGGCGCCAAGGTCCTCGTCCTGGACGAGCCGACCGCGGCGCTCGGCGTCAAGCAGTCCGGGGTGGTGCTCAAGTACGTCGCGGCCGCCCGGGACGCCGGCCTCGGCGTGGTGTTGATCACCCACAACCCGCACCACGCCTATCTGGTCGGCGAGCGCTTCGTCCTGCTCAAGCGCGGCACCATGGCCGGCAGCCACCTCAAGTCGGAGATCGCGCTGGAGGAGCTGACCCGCCAGATGGCGGGCGGCAGCGAGCTGGAGCAGCTCAGCCACGAGCTGGCCCGCGGCGGCCCGACGGAGTTCCCCGGCGGTCACCGGCCGGAGTGAAAGCCCGGGGCGCGCCCCGGCCCGGCTCCCGGCCGGTACGGGGCGCGCCACCCGGCACCGCGGTGCGCCGGACGTCGCGGGTGATGCACAATCGCACCGGACCATCCACCGAGGCCCCGGCCTCCCCGAGACCCGCAGGGACGAGACGACTCTTGCGCGCACGCAGCCGTCGAGACCGTAACGGCAGCCGTACCGGCTGTCCCGGCCGCCGCCCCGGCAGCCGTACCGGCGACGAGGTCCGAGGGGTGATCCGATGAGCGTCTACCGCGACCGGACGCACCGCGGCACCGCCCGCGCCACCGTCCTCCGCACCGTCGGCGCCAGAGAGCGCCGCTCCCACCTGACCGCGCCCCGGGTGCCCACCGTCGGCATCGACATCGGCGGCACCAAGGTCATGGCGGGCGTCGTCGACCCCGACGGCACCATCCTGGAGAAGGTCCGCACCGAGACGCCGGACAAGTCCAAGAGCCCCAAGGTCGTCGAGGACACCATCACCGAGCTGGTGCTGGACCTCTCCGACCGGCACGACGTGCACGCGGTGGGCATCGGCGCGGCCGGCTGGGTGGACGCCGACCGCTCCCGGGTGCTCTTCGCCCCGCATCTGAACTGGCGCAACGAGCCGCTCCGCGACCGCCTCGCCGAACGCCTCGCGGTCCCGGTCATGGTCGACAACGACGCCAACACCGCCGCCTGGGCGGAGTGGCGGTTCGGCGCCGGCCGCGGCGAGGACCACCTCGTCATGATCACGCTCGGCACCGGCATCGGCGGCGCGATCCTGGAGGACGGCGCGATAAAGCGCGGCAAGTACGGGGTGGCCGGCGAGTTCGGCCATATGCAGGTGGTGCCCGGCGGCCACCGCTGCCCGTGCGGCAACCGCGGCTGCTGGGAGCAGTACAGCTCCGGCAACGCCCTGGTCCGCGAGGCCCGGGAGCTGGCCGCCGCCGACTCCCCGGTCGCGTACAACATCATCGAGCGGGTCGGCGGGCGGATCGGCGACATCACCGGTCCGCTGATCACCGAGCTGGCCCGGGAGGGCGACGCGATGTGCGTCGAGCTCCTCCAGGACATCGGCCAGTGGCTCGGCGTCGGCATCGCCAACCTCGCCGCCGCCCTCGACCCGTCCTGCTTCGTCATCGGCGGTGGCGTCAGCGCCGCCGACGACCTGCTGATCGGCCCGGCCCGGGACGCCTTCCGGCGCCATCTCACCGGCCGCGGCTACCGCCCCGAGGCGACCATCACCAAGGCCCAGCTGGGCCCCGAGGCCGGAATGGTCGGCGCGGCCGACCTCGCCCGGCTGGTCGCCCGCCGCTTCCGGCGCGCCAACCGTCGACGCGTGGAGCGCTACGAGCGCTACGAACGGGCGGGCCGCCGATGACCGAACCGGACCCATCGCCCATGCACGACGAACTCCAGCCGGTGAGCGCGCCGCGTACCCGGCCCCGCCGGCCGTTCCTCTTCGCCCTGATCGTCTTCCTGCTGATCACGATCCCGGCCGGCTACTTCGTCATCTCGGCCGAGCAGAGCCGCGACAGCGGAGAGGACAAGGAGTCCGAGGCCGCCGCCACCGGCCTGACCAACGCCTTCCCGTCCCGTCTGCAGCAGCGGATCTACGACGTCCCGGTGCCCATCGGCTCCACCCCCGTCTACTACTACGAGACCAACTCCTGGAAGACCAGCTCGCTGTTCGTGCAGTTCCGGACCAACGACTGGGGCCTGGACAAGTACCTCGCGGCCGTCGGCACCAGCACCGCCGCACTGAAGCAGGGCGCGATCACCATTCCGCCGGACCAGGCCGCCAAGGTCGGCTGGGACTTCAGCGCGGACTGGCCCTGGCGGGGCGTCGCCGTCGACCGCAAGGCGCCGCAGCCCTCCCAGCGGATCGTGGTCAGTTACGACGAGCCCGGGCACCCGGTCGTCTACACCGTTTCGACCGTGCGGTTCTGAAGGTGACCATCCCTTCCTGACCCGGGTGTCGGGACCGCGTCACGTGATCTTGCCGTCGGTGCGTTCGGGCAGCGCTGCATCAGCCGCTCGAACGCTTCCATCAGCGAGCGGTCGATCTCGTCACCCCACGGGGCCGAAAGCCCCTACCAGGCCGCCGACCTGCGGCCCGGATCCGGCGCGGTCCGGGGCAGGTCGCCCGAGGTGTAGGGGATCGAGGCCGCCACCGGGACAACGACTGCCCCCAGCCGCGCAGCCGCGGAAGCATGGACGGCATCTGGGCCAGCGCCGCCTGAGCCTTGCCTTCCTGGCGGCACTGCCGTACGGCTTTCCGCGCTGCCTCGAAGCCGGCAAACACATCGTTTCCGTCGACCCGTTGCGTCGACGTCCCGTAGCCCTGCGCGCGCCGGACCTCGCCCTCCAGGAGGCCGAGGTGGCGATCGACGCACTGCTGCACCACTTCCCCGGCCTCGCCCTGGCCGTGGCGCCGTCCGACCTGGAGCGCCAGCTCTTCCCCGGCGCCTGGCGGCTGAGCGCCCTGCCGCTGCGGCTCTGATGCCCTTGCCCCGGCGCGCCACCGGGCGGTACCCGGCCATCGCCGAGCACCGCCCCGTGGCGCACGCCGCACCGGATTCACGCCGTGGCGAATGCGGTGATCCGGCCCTCGCACAGCGACAGATGCGAGCCGCTGAACCGGGACCGCATCCGGCGGTCGTGGGTGACGACCACCACGGCGCCCTGGTAGTCCGCCAACGCCTGCTCCAACTCCTCCACGAGCACGGGGGAGAGGTGGTTGGTGGGCTCGTCCAGCAACAGCAGGTCCACCGGGTCGCTCACCAGCCGCGCGAGCTCGATCCGCCGCCGCTGCCCGTATGAGAGGTCGCCCACCCGCTGTTCCAGTTCCGCCGGGCCGAACAGGCCCAGCGAGAGCAACTCCTCGGTGTGGTCGTCGAGGTGGCCGGGGCGGCCGTGCGCGAATGCCTCCGTCACGGTCAGCCCGGCCGGCCAGGGCACCTGCTCCTGCCGCAGATGCCCTACGCGCCCGGACACGTGCACCGTCCCGCTGTCCGGTGCCAGTTCCCCGGCCAGCACCCGCAACAGTGTGGTCTTGCCCGCCCCGTTGGGCCCGGTGATCAGCAGCCGCTCGCCGGGATGTACGGATACCGACGCCACCTCCAGCCGGTCCCCGACGCACACCTCGGAGAGCTCGGCCACCGGGGCCTGCACCGTTGCGTCCGGGCCCGCGGTGGCGATGTGGGCCGTGAAGGTCAGCGGGTCGGCCGGCGGGGCAACGGGGTTCTCCGTCAGTCGGGCCATCCGTTCCTTGGCGTTGCGGATGCGGCTCATGGCGCCGTGCCCGCGGCCTCGCGACCGGAAGGCACCGTGGCCGAAGACGGCGAACGGCACCTTGCGCGGAATGTTGTCCAGTCGCGACACGTTGGAGGTGACCAGCTCCCGGTTGCGGTCCAGCTCGGCGCGCCACTCCTCGTACTCGCGCAGCCGCCGCTCACGCTCCGCGGCCTTCGCGGTGAGATAGCCCTCGTAGCCGTTCCCGTAGCGACTCACGTTGCCGGCGTTCACTTCCAGGATGGTGGTGGTGAGCCGCTCCAGGAAGACTCGGTCGTGGGTGACCGCGATCACGGTGCCGCGATGTGCCCGCAGATGGTCCTCCAGCCAGCTCACCGCCTGGTCGTCCAGGTCGTTGGTCGGCTCGTCCAGCGCCAGCAGTTCGGGCGCCGACGCCAGCGTCGCGGCCAGGGCCAGCCGCGAGCACTCGCCCCCGGAGAGGGTGCCCAGCCGGCGATTGCGGTCCAGGCTCGGCAGGCCGAGCCCGTGCAGTGCGATGTCCACCCGGGCGTCGGCCTCGTAGCCGCCGCGAGCCTGGTACTGCTCGACCAGGTCGGCGTAGGTTTCCAGAAGAGCGGCCAGTTCCCGGTCCGGGCCTGCCCGATAGGGCCGTTCGGCCAGCTCGGCCTCGGCCCGCCGCACCCCCGCCGCAATCTCGCGCAGCTCGACCATGGCAAGGTCGACGGCGTCTTGAACGGTGGCCTCGGGGGCAAGTTCCAGTGTCTGCGCCAGATAGCCGGTGCCGCCGGGAGCGACCACGGTGACGGCCCCGTTGTCGGCCTGCTCCCGCCCGGCGATCAGCTTGAGCAGGGTGGACTTGCCGGAGCCGTTGTCGCCGATGATGCCGACCTTCTCGCCCGGCTTGATGGTGAAACCGACCCGGTCGAGTACGACACGGTCGTGGTAGCGCTTGGTGATGTCATGCAGGGCTAGTTGCGCGGTAAGCATGTGAGGTCCTCCTGAATAACGGCCGAGGATGGATGGGGGATCCGCGCACACGACAGGCTGTCCGGGCGCGATGGCCCAACAGAGAACGCCGATACGGCCGATGACGTCGGAACGGCGTGTTTCAGAAGCGCACGGATGGATGCGGCGGAGCAGAGCTCGACGCGGCGACATCCTCAACTATCACAGAGAACCCATAACATCCAATCTATGCGGCAAATTACTGTCGCGGCAAGCGTGTGTCGACCATGAAGAGACGTCGACGAGTGCCGGGTCTCATCGCACCGGAGTGCAATCCAATTCCCGGGACCTCACGGGGCATTCGGAGGATTCGCCGGAAGTGCCTGTTCAGGCAGGGGCCGCCATTAAATCAGGGGACGCCATCAAATCCCGGAGGGCTCGTCGGTCGTGATCGCGCCTTCAGGTGGCTGGGATACTTTCCATCGGCAGCCGCTGCCTGACGTTTTTCCGATCAACTCGACGCTTTTTGTGCCGACTTGCCCGGCTCCTTGGTCGACGTTTAACCGTTGAGATAGGCGCGGGCTCCGGCCGGGTGGCCAGGGGTACTGGCGTCGGCTGGACGCTCCATGCTCGCGGTGGGGATCGATGCCCACGGGGCAAGTCGACTGACCGCCGAATCACTTCCCGATGTCACGGTGGTGAACGAGAACTTTCTGACCTTGCAACTGCCCAGGCAGTCAATCCGTCTGATTGGCGATCTTCCCTTGTGTCCGGCACCAAGATACTGAGGCGCTGCCTGGAGCTGAGGCCGAATCGGATGCGCCAGGGGGAATTCCTGCTTCAGCGTGAGTATGTGGGCAAGTGGACCGGTGCCTGGGGCGGCAATCTTTTCAACGCCCAGTGGGAGCCGTGGTATCCGTTCGAAGGGGGCCGGCTTTCTCCCGCAACGAATTCAGCTCCGTACCGCGCGCCGACGCCCAGGCGCTGGTGCGCCGCGGCCATGTCCGGTTCGTGCGCAGTGCCGGGGCGCGGCCGGCCGATCGAGTCAAGGATCTCGCGGTCCGGGACTGGGTCGCACTGTTCCGCGCGAACCCCTGGCAGGCCGACTCCGCGCATCGCCTTGCGGGAGAGATCGGCGCGGGTTCCGCCGAGCCCCGGCATGTTTCCTGCTCTCCTGGCCAGGGGTTTCCCCTTTCGTCGGTGGGATGAGGCGCTCCGTTTCGTTGTGCTGACGAGTCTGGGCGGTGCGTATCGACTTGTCAAGACGATACGAATCGTCTCGCCATGCTCTTGCGCCGGACATCGATACGCGGATCGCCGTACCCGGCTCGTCGTGGCTCATCATGATCGGCTGGTACGGACGCGGTGCCTTGCTCGCGATCAGGGCCGGGGTCTTTGGGCCCGGTCGCCTGGTCGTCCACGTCGTCTCCACGGTGAGCATCTGACCTACATGGATCCCGTTTCGGGCGCGATCGGCGGGCCGTGCCCTGACGGCTCTTCCTGACCCGAGTGTCAGGACCGCGTCACGGCGTCGGTTAGCGTGTCGGGGTGAGCGAGAAGACCCTGCAGCACCGGATCGACGGTCCCGACGGCGCCCCCGTGCTCGTCTTGGGGGCCGCCCTCGGGACGACCTGGCACATGTGGGATCGGCAGATCCCCGAGCTGACCCGCCAGTGGCGCGTCATCCGCTTCGACCTGCCCGGCCACGGCGGATCCCCCGCACACGCGGCGAACTCCGTCGCCGAAGTCGCCGACCGGCTGGTGGCCACCCTGGACGCGCTGGGCGTGGAGCGGTTCGGCTACGCCGGCTGCGACCTCGGCGCCGCGGTCGGCACCCAGCTGGCGCTCACCCGCCCGCACCGCGTCACCTCCCTCGCGCTGGTGTCCTCCTCCCCGCGCTACGGCACCGCCGACGCGTGGCGGCAGCGCGGCGTGGTGATCCGCACCAATGGACTCGACCCGATCGCCCGCACCTCGCCGGAGCACTGGTTCACCCCGGGCTTCGCCGGCGCCCAGGCCGCCATCGTCGAATGGGCCGTCCAGATGGTGCGGACCACCGACCCCGGTTGCTACATCGCCGCCTGCGAGGCGCTCGCCGCCTACGACGTGCGCTCCTCCCTGGGGCGGGTGGGCGTGCCCACGCTCGTCGTCGTCGGTGCCGAGGACCAGGTCACGCCCACCACCGACGCCCGCACCCTGGTCGCCGGCATACCGGACGCCAGTCTGGCGCTGATACCCGGCACCTCGCACCTGGCACCCGTCGAGCAGCCCGCCGCCGTCACCGAGCTGCTCATCCGCCACTTCAGCACCGCCTGGCACGACAAGCCCGGTCCGGCCGCCATCAGCGCGGCCGCCCCCAAGGCGCAGATCGCGCCGCCCATGCCGACCCACGCCCCGGCCGCCATCGAGTCCGGCCTGACGCAGCCCGACCAGGTCCGCGGCGGCACCTACGAGCAGGGCATCAAGATCCGCCGCGAGGTCCTGGGCGACGCCCATGTGGACCGGGTCGAGGCCGGCGCCGACGACTTCACCGCCGACTTCCACGACTTCATCACCCGGTACGCCTGGGGCGAGACCTGGACCCGGCCGGGCCTGGACCGCCGCACCCGGAGCGTCATCACCCTCACCGCGCTGGTCGCCCGCGGCCACTTCGAGGAGCTCGCGCTGCACACCCGTGCCGCCCTCCGCAACGGTCTGACGCCCGTGGAGATCAAGGAGATCCTGCTGCACACCGCGGTCTACTGCGGCGTCCCGGCCGCCAACTCCGCCTTCGCGGTGGCCCAGAAGGTCATCCAGGAGGAGACGACCCCGGAGGGGTGAAGGAGCGGGCGGGCCCGGGGCGGACTGCTCACAGGCAGCCGCCCGTGCGTCGACGCGCGGCAGGATGGCCCCATGGAACTCACCAAGAAGACCCACTCCTGCGTCCGGATCGAGAAGGACGGGCGGACGCTGGTGATCGATCCGGGGGTGTTCAGCGAGGCGGACGCGGCCGTCGGCGCGGACGCGATCCTGGTGACGCACGAGCACCTGGACCACTTCGACGAGGAGCGGCTGAGCCGGGGCATGGAGGCGAATCCGGCGGCCGAGATCTGGACGTTGGCCAGCGTCGCCGACCAGATCTCCGCGGCCTTCCCGGGCCGGGTGCACACCGTCGGCGAGGGCGACACCTTCACCGCCGCCGGCTTCGACGTCGAGGTCCACGGCCAGCTGCACGCAGTGATCCACCCGGACATCCCGCGCATCACCAACGTCGGCTTCCTCCTGGACGGCACCGTCTTCCACCCCGGCGACGCGCTGACCGTCCCCGAGGGCCGCACCGTCGACACCCTGCTGCTCCCCGTCCACGCGCCGTGGAACAAGGTCGGCGAGATCATCGACTACGTCCGCGCGGTCGCCCCGCGCCGGGCCCTGGACATCCACGACAGCCTGCTCCAGGACCACGCCCGCCCGGTCTACGACGCCATGATCGACAAGCTCGGCGGGGCCGACCACGGCCGCCTCGCACCGGGGGCGCACACCGAGGTGGGCTGATTGTCGGTGGCGGGCGGTAGGTTTACGGACATGCGCATCGCGACCTGGAACGTCAACTCGATCACCGCCCGCCTCCCGCGGTTGCTGGCCTGGCTGGAGAAGTCCGGCACGGACGTGCTGTGCGTCCAGGAGACCAAGTGCTCCGCCGAGCAGTTCCCCTACGAGCAGCTCCGCGAGCTGGGGTACGAGGCCGCGGTCAACGCCGACGGCAGGTGGAACGGCGTCGCGCTGCTCTCCCGGGTGGGCCTGACGGACGTGGTCATGGGCCTGCCCGGCGGCCCGGAGTACGACGGCGCCCAGGAGCCCCGCGCCGTCTCCGCGACCTGCGGCCCGGCCCGCGTCTGGTCGGTCTACGTGCCCAACGGCCGCGAGGTCGACCACGCCCACTACGCCTACAAGCTCGGCTGGTTCGAGGCCCTCAAGGCGGCGGTCGCCGAGGACGCTGCGGGCAGCCGCCCGTTCGCCGTCCTCGGCGACTACAACGTCGCCCCGACCGACGAGGACGTCTGGGACCCGGCCGTCTTCGAGGGCCTGACCCATGTCACCCCGGCCGAGCGCGCCGCCCTGGCCGCCCTGCGCGAGGCCGGCCTGTCGGACGTGGTGCCCCGCCCGCTGAAGTACGACCACCCCTACACCTACTGGGACTACCGCCAGCTCGCCTTCCCCAAGAACCGCGGCATGCGCATCGACCTCGTCTACGCCAACGAGCCGTTCGCCAAGGCCGTCTCGGACGCCTATGTCGACCGCGAGGAGCGCAAGGGCAAGGGCGCCTCGGACCACGCGCCGGTCGTGGTGGACCTCGACGTGTGAGCCGGTCTCACGCCGGCCGCCTCCCCGGTGCGGCGCACTCGGGAGCCGAGGAGCCCCCGGCGCCGTGCCGCGCGCCTGTGGCCGTGGCACACGGGCGGGTGGGACCCTCGCAGCATGAACCTGTCTTTCCTGGACAAGTGGCGTAGGCGCATCGACGCGGCCGGCTCGGTGCCGCTAGCCGAGTCGGTGCGCGCGGATCCCGAGAGCGTCGTCGAGCTGCTCTCCGAGTGCGAGCTGCTGCGCGACCAGGCGGCCACCGCGGGCGTCGAACTCGACGACTCCGTACGGTCGTTGGCGGAGCTGGACCAGCTCCAGCCGGTCTGGCGCGACGACCCGGAGGTGCTGTCCTGGCTCGGCAACGACGCCGGGCTCTACCTCGGAACGGTCCTGGTGCGCACGGTCCGCGACGCGGTCTGGTATGTCTGGCCGGACGGGCAGCCGGTGGTGCGGCTGGCCTCCGGCCGGGAGGTCGACGTGGTGACCGCCGGCCATGCCTGGGCCGACGACGGCGCACCCGAGCTCTCCCAGGTCTACGCCGAGGTCGCGGAGGGCTGACCGGCCCGTCCGAACGGCCCGCCCCGCGCGTGTCACCGGCGAAGTGCCCCATTCGTACGGATAGGTTGCGATCTCCCCGTACGGATGAGAGGGGGCGGGCCGGGCATGGCCGGTGACGCGCTGATCGAACTGCGCGGGGTCAACAAGCGCTACGGCGCGCTGCACGTCCTCCGGGACATCGACCTCACCGTCGGCCGCGGCGAGGTCGTGGTGATCATCGGCCCCTCCGGGTCCGGCAAGTCGACCCTGTGCCGGACCGTCAACCGTCTGGAGACCATCGAGTCGGGCACCATCCTGCTCGACGGCGTGCCGCTGCCCCAGGAGGGCCGGGCGCTGGCCCGGTTGCGCGCCGACGTCGGCATGGTCTTCCAGTCGTTCAACCTCTTCGCGCACCGCACCGTGCTGGACAACGTGACGCTGGCGCCGATGAAGGTCCGCCGGAAGCGCAAGGAGGACGCCGAGCGCAGGGCCCGCGAACTCCTGGACCGGGTGGGGCTCGCCGCCCACGCCGCCAAGTACCCGGCGCAGCTCTCCGGCGGTCAGCAGCAGCGGGTCGCCATCGCCCGGGCCCTCGCCATGGATCCCAAGGCGCTGCTCTTCGACGAGCCCACCTCGGCCCTCGACCCCGAGATGATCAACGAGGTGCTGGAGGTGATGCGGCAACTCGCCCGGGAGGGCATGACGATGGTCGTGGTCACCCACGAGATGGGCTTCGCCCGCTCCGCCGCCCACCGCGTGGTGTTCATGGCCGACGGCCGGATCGTCGAGGACCGCGCCCCGGAGGAGTTCTTCGCCGCGCCGCGCAGCGCACGCGCCAAGGACTTCCTCGCCAAGATCCTCAAGCACTGAACGGGGCGCGCGATGCCGCACCTTCCCACCCCGCCGCCCGGCCGCGCCCGCCCGGTCCGGCTCGCCGCCCTGCTGCTCGTCCTCCTCACGCTGGCCGCGGCGGCCTGCGGCCGGCCCGGCAGCCCGCCCGTCAAGGGACCCAGGGCCGGCGACCTGCCCGCCTATCCGGTGGCCCGGGGGTTCTCGCTGCCCGCCTCGCCGACCTGGCGGGCGGCCGAGCGCCGCGGCCGGCTCGTCGTCGGCGGCAAGGAGGACCAGCCCTACCTCGGCGAACGGGACCCGGCGACCGGCGTCCGCCGCGGCTTCGACATCGAGATCGCCAAGATGATGGCCGCCGCGCTCGGCTTCCCCGCCCGTGCGGTGGACTTCGTCACCATCGCCTCCGCCAACCGCGAGACCGCGCTGCAGAACGGCCAGATCGACCTGTACGTCGGCTCGTACACCATCAACGCCAAGCGGAAGCAGCAGGTCGGCTTCGCCGGCCCGTACTACATGGCGGGCCAGTCGCTCCTGGTGCGCCGCGACGAGCACGGCATCCACGGCCCGCAGGACCTGGCCGGGAAGCGGGTCTGCTCGGCCGCCGGCTCCACCCCGTACCAGCGCATCCAGGCGGACTTCCCCCAGGTCGTGCTGGTCGCCTACGACACCTACTCGGCGTGTGTGGACAACCTGTTGACCTACCAGGTCGACGCGGTCACCACCGACGACGCGATCCTGCTCGGCTACGCCGCCAAGGCGCCCGACCAGCTGAAGGTCGTCGGCAGACCGTTCTCGAAGGAGCCGTACGGCATCGGCGTGCCCCGCTCCGACAACGCGCTGCGGTTCGCGCTGGACGACGCGCTCGCCGCCGACGAGCGCAACGGCGCCTGGCGGAAGGCGTACCAGGCGACGCTCGGGGTGTCCGGGATGCCGCCGCCGGCGCCGCCCCCGATCGACCGCTATCCGGCGACCTGAGGAGCCAAGGGACCGACCGATGAACGTTCTCCTCGACAACCTCTCCCGCTACGGCCGGGGACTGCTGGGCACGGTCGAACTGACCGTCTACGCCTCGCTGTTGGCGCTGGTCCTCGGTTTCCTGATGGCGGCCTTCCGGGTCGCGCCGGTCCGCTCGCTGCGGGCCTTCGGCACGGCCTGGGTGACGGTGCTGCGCAACACCCCGCTGACGCTGCTGTTCTTCGCGGTGGTGCTGGGGCTGCCGCGGTTCGGCCTGGTGCTGCCCTTCACCCTCTTCGCCGTGCTGGCGCTGGGCTGCTACACCTCGGCGTTCGTCTGCGAGGCGGTGCGGGCCGGCATCAACACCGTGCCGTCCGGGCAGGGCGAGGCGGCCCGCAGCCTGGGCATGACCTTCGGGCAGACGCTGGGGCTGGTGGTGCTGCCGCAGGCGTTCCGCTCGGTCATCCCACCCCTCGGCTCGACCCTGATCGCGCTCGCCAAGAACTCCGCGATCGCCGGCTCGTTCAGCGTCGTCGAACTCCTCGGCGTCTACAAACCCCTCAACGAGCTGGGCTACAGCGCCATCTGGTCGTTCGTCTGGATCGCGCTCGGCTACCTCCTCGTGACCCTGACCATCAGCGCGCTCTTCAACGCGCTGGAGAGGCGCTACGGAGTGGCCCGATGAGCACCGTCCTGTACGACCTGCCGGGCCCGCGGACCCGGCGCCGGCACCGGTACTACGGGCTCGCCGGGACGCTGGTGCTGCTCGCCCTGGCCGGCTGGGTCCTGTCTCTCCTCTTCCGCACCGACCAGTTCACCGCGGGGAAATGGACGCCCTTCACCTATGTGGGCATCCAGGAGCTGCTGTTGACCGGACTGGGCAACACCCTGCGGGCGTTCGGGCTGGCGGCGGTGCTGTCGCTGGCGCTGGGCGCGGTGCTGGCGGCCGGGCGGCTCTCCGTGCACCGGCCGCTGCGCTGGGCGGGCACCCTGCTGGTGGAGTTCTTCCGGGCCATGCCGGTGCTGGTGATGATCTTCTTCATCTATGTGGCGCTGCGTGCGGAGCCGTTGACGGCCCTGGTCAGTGGGCTGGCGCTGTACAACGGCTCGGTTCTGGCGGAGGTCTTCCGCTCCGGGGTGAACGCCGTCGAGCGCGGCCAGGGCGAGGCGGCGTACGCGCTGGGGATGCGCAAGACCCAGGTCATGGTGCATGTGCTCGTCCCGCAGGCGGTCCGGGCGATGCTGCCGGCGATCATCTCCCAGCTGGTGGTGGCCCTGAAGGACACCTCGCTGGGCTTCCTCATCAGCTACGAGGAGTTCCTGCACGCCGGCAAGCTCATCGCCGCCAACCTCGACTACGACCTGCCGTTCATCCCCGTCGTCATGATCGTCTCGCCGGTCTACATCGGGTTGTGCATGCTGCTGTCCTGGCTGGCCACCTGGGTCGCCCGGCGGCAGCGACGCAGTCCGAAGGTCGACACGGACGAGGTGGCCGCGCCGGAGCCGGCGACGCTCCGGCCGGACGACCACCGGGCGCACGGCTGAGTGGCCGGCGTCAGACCCGCCAGACGCCGTCCCGCATCAGCTCCCGCCCGGCCAGTTCGTTCGCCTCGCGCCAGACCAGCAGCCGGTGCGGGGTGAAGCGGAGGAAGACCCAGGGATCGCGGCCGCGCGGGTTCCAGCCGAGTTTGGCAGCCAGGGCGTCCGTGGCGTCCTGCGGTAGCGCGTCGTTGGCCAGGACCTCCACGGTGCAGTCGGCGAGCACCACGTCCCGGGTGGTGCCCAGCGCCACCCGGCTCTCCCCGCGGGCGGCGAGGTTGCGGGCGGTGGGGTTGGTGCCCTTGGTGGACATCACCAGCCGCTCCCCGTGCCAGACGAACGACAGCGGCACCAGGGTGGGCGCGCCGTCGGGGGAGGCGGAGGAGACCCAGGCGTCCTCCTCCGTCTCCAACAGTCGGAGCGCGTCCCGTTTGCGTTGCCCGGCGTCGCGGGGCGGGGGGTGGTTCGTCATGCCGCGGAGCCTAACGAGCCGCTGCCGCCCGGCGCTTCGGGCGCGGGCCGTAGGGCGGTGGTCGTAGGCCGCCCCGCCGACCGTCGTCCGCCGGTTCAGTCGCGGACCGGCACCGACACATACGACGGGTCGTTGGCGGGCGAGGAGAACGACAGCCGGGCGCCGGCGGGGTTCTGGGCGATGTAGAGCGGGTCGACGGTGTCCACGACCACCGCGAGCCGGTGTCCGGCGGGTACGTCGTAGGCGGTGGCGAAGAGGTCCAGGTCCAGGGTGAAGGGCTTGCCCGGCGCCCTGCCGTGGAAGGTGACCGGCGCGTGGGTGACCAGTTTTCCCAGGCCCAGCGGGCCGACGTCGTAGAGGTAGGCGATGGCGGTGCCGTCGGCGGCGGTGGGGGTCACGGTGGTGTGCAGCCGGGTGGTGCCGCGCACCCGCTGCCCGCTCCCGTACGGCGCGGACTCCCAGACCGCTGCTGCCGAGCGCGGCAGCAGCGGGATCGACGCCATCGGGGGCAGCCGGAAGAACTGGTCGAGGATGCTGGAGAGGAAGATCAGTCCGCCGTCGGCGCCGGAGTCGGTGCCGGTGCGGATGCGCCGGGTGCCGTCGAGCGCGATCCGGCGGTGTGCGGAGGGGACGTCCTGCCAGCTCTTGTAGCCCTCGTAGGCGCCGGTGGAGCGGGACTTGAGGAGGACCGGCGGCTCGCGGTCGATGCCGTTGTCGGTGCCCCTGAGGTAGTGGTCGAGCCACCGCCTGGTGTCGTTCCAGGTGTCGTTGGGCAGGCCGAGCAGGCCCAGGCCCTCGGCCGTCGCGTGGTCGCCGGGGCGGAACTCCAGCCGCTTGGGGCCCTTGAGCTTCTCGAAGAACGCCGCGTACTGGTCGGGCGGGAAGAGGGAGTCGCCCCAGGCGTTGCCGAGCAGGATCGCCGCCCCGTTGGCGTTGATCCGGTCGAGGTAGGTGGCCGGGGAGCGCTTCCGGCCCCAGGCGATCATGTCCTTCTCCTTGGACATGTCGGCGCTGAGGAACTCCTTGAGCACCCGCTGGAGTTCGGGGCTGGGCCGGCCGGTCAGCGCGCCGGCGCCGCCGAGCATCGCGGCGGCCTGGAGGTGCGGGGTGCGGCCGCTGTAGATCGAGCCGATGAGGTCGGCCCAGCCGCTGAGCGCCGCGACCGCCTTGATCCGCTTGTCGGCCCCGGCGGCCAGCAGGCTGATCCCGGCGCCGTAGGAGACCCCGGCCATCCCGATCTTCCGCGGGTCGGCGGAAGTGTGCGCCAGCCCCCAGTCGATGACCTTGGAGGCGTCGGCGACGTCCTGCGGTCCGGCGGTCTCTATCTGCCCGCCGGACTGCCAGAAGCCGCGCGAGTTGTAGCCGATGACGACATAGCCGGAGGCGGCCAGCTTCCGGGCCTGTGCGAGGTATTCGACCTGCGGCATCGCCCAGCTGGTGGGCAGCACGACGAGCGGGTACCGGTGGGTGCCGTCGGCCCCGGCGGGGGTGAAGACGTTGGCCTTGAGGGTGATCCCGCCCGCGCCGGTGATGTCGACGAACCGCAGGGTGGGGGAGTCCGCGGCGGCGGGCCGGGCGGTGGCGGCCGAGGTGCGGGCCGGGGCCGGCGCGGCCTGGGCCGGGGCGCAGGTGAGGGCCGTGGTGGCGAGCACCGCCGCGGAGACGGTGCCGATGGCGGCGCGCACAGTGGTGCGGGAGGGCGTCATCTTCTGCTCCAGATCTCGATGCGAGCCGCACGGGGCGCTGTCCCGCGGACCTGGGGACAGGAGGGGGTGCCAGGCGGCTCGAATGTGACTGGAGGGTAAGGTCCGTTGCTTACCGTTGGTAACCCATCGGTAGGTTACGGCTGGGTAACGTCGAGGTGTGGCGGGAGAGTTCGGAGCGGTCCGGGGCGTTGGTGCGTAGAACGTGACGGGCGAGATGCATGGGATGCATAAGGCGGAAGGGGCGGGTGTGACGAACACCGGAGAGGCGTCGGCGCAGTTCGCGGGGGAGACGCCGTTCGACGTCGGTGAACGGCGGGCGTGGGCCGGGCGGGCCGCGGCGTACGCGGCGGGCTTCGGGCGACTGTGCGCGTATACGGTCCCGCGGCTGCTGGACGCCGCGGGCGTCACCGAGGGCAGCCGGGTGCTGGACGCCGGCACCGGGACCGGTGCCGCCGCGGCGGCCGCCTGCGCCCGCGGGGCCCGGGTGACCGCCGTGGACGCCGAACCCGACATGGTGCGCGCTGCCGCGGCCGCCGCCCCCGAGGTCGCCGTCCGGCTGGCCGCACTGCCCCAACTGCCCTTTGCCGACGAATCGTTCGACGCCGTCGTCGGCAACTTCGTGCTCAACCACGTCGGACGGCCGCGGGCGGCCCTCGCGGAGCTGCGTCGGGTGACCCGCCCCGGCGGCCGGATCGCGCTGACCATCTGGGCGGCGCCGCCCGCATCGGGCCAGGCGCTGCTCGGCCGCGCGGTGCAGGCGGCCGGCGTACCGCGACCGCCGGACATCCCCGCCCTCGCACCCGAGGACGACTTCCCGCGCACCGAGCCGGGGCTCGCGGAACTGCTCCGCACCGCGGGCCGCCTGGCCGGGGTGGTGTGCTCCGCGGTCTCCTGGGATCACCGCACCACGCCGGAGGAGTGGTGGCACGGTCCGGCATCCGGCGTGGCGACCATCGGCCGGGTCGTGACCTCCCAGGGCCCCGCGGCGACCGAGCGCATCCGGCGTCATTTCCGCGACCTGGCGGTCGAGTTCGCCGCTCCGGACGGGCAACTGGTGCTGCCGCACACGGCGTTGCTGGCCTCGGGGCGGGTAGCCGGGTAGCCGGGTAGCCGGGAAATCGGGCCGTTGGGGCGCAGGGGGCGCGCCCCCGGGCGGGGCGCGCTCAGCCCTCAGGGGCGGCGGCCGGGGCCGGCAGCGCGGCCAGGAACTCCGTCAGCGCCGCGTTGAACTCCTCCGGGCGCTCCAGGTTCGGCATATGGCCGGCGTCCTGAACGATCCTCAACCGCGCGCCCGGCACCGCCTCGTGGATCACCCGGGCGTCGGCGACCGGCGTGAACTCGTCCTCCGTGCCGACCACGACCAGGGTGGGCACGGAGATCTCCGGCAGCATCCCGGTGTAGTCCCGCCGCTCCGCCCGGCCGCGCAGGGCGGCCGCGGCGCCCTCGGGGGAGGTGTTCCGCATCATCCCCAGGACGTGCTCGGCGACCGCCGGCAGTGCCGTGACATGGGCCGGCGCGATCATCTTGGGCAGCACCTCCCGCGCGTACCCGTCCATCCCCTCCGCGAGCAGCCGCTCCGCGGTCCGCAGCCGCACCGCCCGGCCCTCGGCGGTGTCCGCCGCCGCGAAGGTGTCGGCGAGCAGCAGTGCCCGGATCCGCTCCGGGAATCGGCGGTAGCACTCCATGACGATCTGCCCGCCCATGGACAGCCCGCCCAGCACGCACCGTTCGACGCCGAGATGGTCGAGCAGTGCGGCGACGTCCCCGGCGAAGGTCTCCAGCGGGGTCTTGCCGGGCACCACCGGGCTCTCGCCGTAGCCGCGCAGGTCCGGGGTGATCACCCGCATGCCGGCGCGGCTGAAGTGCTCCCTCTGCGGGCGCCACATCGAGCGGTCGAAGGGGTGCCCGTGGATCAGCACCAGCGGCTCGCCGCTGCCCTCGTCGTCATACGCGATCGAGATCCCGTCGCATTGCACCGATGCCATGGCACACCTCTCCTTGCCGCATCACCTGCGGCCTTGCCGTGTCCGGGAGTTGACGGCTCGATGCTATGAGGGGCATTGTCTCGGCACAATAGGAACAATGTGCTCGGTGCAATGCCGCTGGTGCAGGTCAGCAGTGTCAGGTCAGCAGTGCAGTGCCATGGCAGTGGTGCGATGCCGGCGGCGCAATGCCGGGGAGGGGAGTGCACAAGTGCCGGGGGACGACTACCGCGCCATCGCCGACGAACTGGCCGCGGTCATCGGGGAAGGCCGGCTCCGCCCGGGGGACCGGCTTCCGCCGCTGCGCCGGTTCGCCCGCCGACGGCGGATCGCGGACTCCACCGCGGCCCGGGTCTACCGCGAACTGGGCCGCCGCGGCCTGACGGTGGGCGAGGTCGGCCGCGGCACGTTCGTCCGCACGGCGCCCCCGGCGCCCGAGCCCGCGCTGGCCGAGCCCGGCGGCCACCGGATCGACCTGGAGCTCAACTTCCCCGTTCTGCCCGGGCAGCCCGCGCTCCTCGCCAGCAGCCTCGGCCGGCTGCTCCAGCAGGACGACACGATGGCGGCGGCGCTCCGCCCGGGTGCCGCCGCCGGCACCCCCGCCGCCCGCCGGGCCGCGGCCAGGCACCTCGCCCGGGCCGGCTGGGTCCCCGACGCCGGCCGGCTGCTCTTCGCCGGCAGCGGCCGCCAGGCCCTCGCCGCGGCCTTCGCCACCCTCGTCCCGCCCGGCGAGCGCCTGGGCGTCGAAGCGCTCACCTTCCCCGTCGTCAAGGGCATCGCGGCCCGGCTGGGCATCACCCTCGTCCCGCTGGCCATGGACGAGCACGGCGTGACCCCCGACGCGCTGCGGGCCGCCGCGCCGCTGCGCGCGGTCTATCTGCAACCCGCGCTGCACAACCCGCTCGGTACCACCATGCCCGACGCCCGCCGGGTCGAACTCGCCGAGGAATTGAGGGAGTTGGAACTGTTCGCGGTCGAGGACGCCGTCTACGGTTTCCTCCGCCCCGACCTGCCGCCGCTCGCCTCCCTGGCGCCGGAGCGCACGGTGCTCGTCGACAGCCTCTCCAAACGCCTCGCCCCCGGACTGACGCTCGGCTTCCTGGTGCCCCCCGTCCGCGACGCCGGTCCCGACTTCGCCGCGGCGCTCCGCTCCGGCGCCTGGACCGCGTCCGGTTTCGCGCTGGCCGCGGCGGTCCGCTGGCTGGACGACGGCACCGCGGCCGCCGTCGAGGCGGAGAAGCGCGCCGACGCGGCGGCCCGTCAGCGGATCGCCGCGGACCGCCTCGCCGGTCAGCGGCTCCGTACCGACCCGCACTCCTACCACTGCTGGTGGGAACTTCCCGAGCCCTGGCGGGCGGACACCTTCGTGGCCGCGGCGGCCCGCCACGGCATCGCGGTCACCCCGTCCGGCGCCTTCGCCGCGGGCCGGGGTCACGTCCCCAACGCGGTGCGGCTGGCGCTGTCCGCGCCGCCCGTCGACGTCCTCGCGGACGCCCTCGACGTGCTGGCCGGACTGGCCCGCCGGACGCCGGAGGACGCCGGGGCGGATTGACTTGCTCCCCGGGCTGAAGTCCGAGGATTCTGGCCTTCTCTCTCGTCGCTGTGCCGCTACGCGGAGCAGGCTTTGGGAGGGGATCCGTGGCTTCCTGCTTCGTTGTGCTGTGCCAGAACGGATTCTGGGCTTGTCGGCGCTCCACAGGCCGATACCGCCAGTCCGGCGGCCTTCGCAAATGGGGGCAGGCGAAACTACCGAAGCTGGGCTGGGTGCGCTTTCGCTGGTCGCGTCCGCTCGGTGGTGAGATCCGTTCGGCTACCGTCAGCCGATGGCACCGCCTCGAACTCGCCCTCTCCAGCGCGGCCCGCTATACCGGCACGCGCGTGGTGAAGGTCAATCCCGCGTACACGTCGCAGCGGTGCTCCGCCTGCGGCTTCGTCGCCGAGAACAACCGCGAGCCGAGGGGGAGGAAGCCAACTGCTGGAAGTCGTTGGGCTCGGTCAGCCCAGCCGGGTCAGATCGGGCCGCAGCCGGTGCCAGACCGGGTGCCGGATCCGGCCCGCCGACGTCCATCCGCTGAAGGCGATCTCGGCCACCAGCCGGGGCTCCGCCCAGTGCACCCCCGTCAGCTCGACGGCGTTGACGAACGGCGAGCGGTCCAGCGGGATCACGCCGAAGTAGCGCGCCAGCTCCTGCCGTTCGTGGTCGGAGAGCCCGGAGCCCACCGCGCCCACGAACCGCAGCCCGGCCGGCTCCGCGACCCCCGCCAGCACCGACCCCGGCAGGCCGCCGAGCGCGCCGCGCCCCTCCGTCCAGCCGCCGATGACGATGTCCAGCGTCTGTAGGTACTTGGTCTTCACCCAGTCGTCCGAGCGCACCCCGGGCAGGTAGGGCGAGGACAGCCGCTTGGCCATCACGCCCTCCAGGCCGCCGTGCAGCGCCGCGTCCCAGGCCCGCCGGCCGTGCCCGGCCAGGTAGCCCGGCACCGACCAGTTCGGGCCGTCCAGCCCGAGCCCTGCCAGGACCGCCCGCCGCTCGTGGTAGGGCGCGTCCAGCAGCGGCCCGCCCAGGTACATCACGTCGAAGAGCACCAGCTGGACGGGGAGTTCCATGGCCAGCCGGGCGGTGCGGCGCGGGTTGAGCACGCCCATCCGGCGTTGCAGCAGCCCGAAGTCGGGGCGTCCGGCGGGGTCCAGCACCACCACCTCGCCGTCCAGCACCGCGGGCCGGCCGCGCAGCTGCTCGCCGAGCGGGCTCAGCTCGGGGTAGGTCGCGGTGGCGTCGTTGCCGGCCCGGGTGACCAGCCGGAGGGTGCCGTCGCCCGGCGTGTTCACGATGCACCGGGCCCCGTCCCACTTGGCCTCGAACGCCCAGGCCGCCTGCTCGTGGTCGGGCGGCAGCGGCCCGAGCACGGCGAGCATCGGCCGGATCACGGGATACGGGGGCGGGGCCGCGGCGCCGCCCCCGGGGGTCGGGGCCATACTCCGATGATCGGCGGAGGCGCAGCTCCCCGCAGGGCGGGCCAGGAGGGCGGTGGCCCCGGGCGGCCGCCCCGGTGCCCGGCCCCGATCCGTGGTCAGTGGTCCGTCGCCTCCGGCTGCCCCACCGGCTCCGCGGGCCGCAGCCGTCGCAGCCACGTCCGCACCGCCTCCGGGTACGCCGCGTCCAGCCACCAGGGCGCCCACCACGCCCGCCGGCCCAGCAGCGCCAGCGCCGCGGGCATCAGCAGCGGCCGCACCACCGCCGCGTCGAGCAGCACGCTCGCCGCCAGGCCCAGCCCGAGCATCTTCACCACCACGACGTCGCTGAGCAGGAAGGCGGCGAAGACCCCGGCCGTGATCAGGGCGGCGCAGGTGAGCACCCGGGAGGTGTCCGCCAGGGCGTGCGCCGCGCCCTCGGCCGGGTCGACGTAGCGCGGCCGGTTCGCCCGGACCCGGGAGAGCAGGAAGGAGTCGCAGCCGGTAACCAGTCCGAAGCCGATCGCGCACAGCACCGGCGGAACCCAGCCCTCCACCGGCACCGGTCCCGCGACGCCCAGCGCCGGGCCGCCCCACCCCCACTGGAAGACCGCCACCACCACCCCGTACGACGCCGCGACCGACAGCGTGGTGAGCACCGTGGCCTGTAGCGCGGCCAGCACGCCCCGGCACACCGCCAGCGCGGTCAGGAACGCCAGGCAGACGACCAGGGCGATCACCGACGGCAGCCGGTCGGCGACCCGGTCCAGGAAGTCCACCTGGGTCGCGGTGGCGCCGGTGACGTAGCCGCGGGCCTCGTAGCCGTCCAGGGCGCGGGGGAGCACCGAGTCCGTCAGGTGGTGGACGAGCGTGGCGGTGGCGGCGTCCCGCGGGGCCCGTGCGGGGTAGGCGGTGGCGGTCAGCACCGCGCCGTCCGGGGCGGCCGTGAGCGGGGTGACGGCGGCGGTGCCGGGGATCCGGCCGAGCACCTGCCGGGCCTGCCGGGCCAGCGCCGGGCGGTCCGCCTCCGGTACCGCGCTGCGGTCGACGACCAGCGTCAGCGGCCCGGGGGCGCCGGGGCCGAACGCCGCGGTCATCAGGTCGAAGGCGCGCCGGGCGGTGGACGACGGCGGGTCCGCTCCGGCGTCGAGGTGCGCCGGCCGCGCCGAGAGGGCCGGGCCGGCGAGCACCGTCAGGGCGAGCACTCCGCCCGCCAGGAACGGCCAGGGGCGGCGGGCCACCCGCTGGGCGCGGCGGAGGACGCGGCGCGCCCCGGCGGCCGGTTCCGGGGCCGTCTCGGCGGCCGGCCCGCGCACCCGGAGCCGGTCGAACCGCCGGCCCAGCAGCCCGAGGAGCGCCGGGACGAGGGTGAGCGCCCCGAGCACCGCGGTGGCCGTGGTGAGCGCGGCCGCGGCGGCCAGCCCGGTGAGGAGGCCGACGCGGGCGGCGGACAGGCCCAGCAGCGCGACGAGCACAGCGGCACCCGAGACCAGGACGGCTCGGCCGCCGCCGGCCGCGGCCCGGCCCGCGGCGGTGGCCGGGTCCGCACCGTCCCGCAGCAGCTGCCGGTGACGGGTGATCAGGATCGGTGCGTAGGCGATGCCCAGGCCGAGGCCGAGCAGGGTGGCCAGGGTGGGGGAGACGGGGGCGAAGGGGAAGGCGGCGGCCAGCAGGCCCAGACAGCCGGTCCCGCAGACCACGCCGATCAGCGCGGTCAGCAGCGGCAGGCCGGCGGCCAGTACGCCGCCGAACACGGCCAGCAGTACGGCCGTGGCCACCGCGAACCCGAGCAGCATGCCCGGCCGGTCGTCGGTGCCCGGCCGCGCCAGGTGACCCAGCGCACCGCCGAACTCCACCTGGACGCCCGCCGCGCGCAGCGGCGCCACCGCCCGGTCCGTGCCCGGCAGGACGTCCGGCCCCAGGCGCCCCGGCGGGTCCCGGAACCGCACGGTGAGGTATCCGGTCCGGCCGTCGGCGGAGAGCGGCCCGGTGGGTGCCGTGCCGGGGGCGGGGGACGGGGTCCGGGACCCCGGCGGCGGCAGCGGCCCCTGTGCGGACAGCGCTGCCGGCAGCTTCGCCAGGGCGGCGGTGGCGCGGTCGATCGGGCCGGCGTAGGCGGTCAGCGGCCGGTCGGCGTGCAGCACGACCTGGCCGGCGTAGCCGCCGGCGGCGGGGTGGTGTGCGGTGAGCACCTCCCGGCCCTGGACGGACGGGGCTCCGGGCAGCGAGAAGTCGTCGGCGTAGACCCCGCCCAACGTCCGCTGGAGCACCTGCACGCCGGCCAGTCCCACCAGCCACAGCACCAGGACGAGCACGGCGTGGCGGGCGCACCACTCGCCGAGGCGCCGCAGGGTTCCCTCGGGCCGCCGGCGGACCGGCGCAGATGGCAACGACATGTCTCGCATTCAAGGCGCGTTCCGGCGCGGCGGCATGCGGGGGGAGCGAGACGGGTGGTGCGGCCGCGGGCGTACGGCGCGGGGCCGTACCGGGGGGTGCCCCTATGGGTTTCGTCAACCCGTGGGGGCTGGTTGGGGTTGGTAGAAGGTGCCGTCGCGGAGCATGGCGAAGAGCACGTCGGCTCGTCGTCTGGCGAGGCAGAGGAGGGCTTGGGTGTGGTGTTTTCCCTGGGCGATCTTCTTGTCGTAGTAGGCCCTGGAGACGGGGTCGGCCAGGGCGGCGAACGCGGAGAGGAAGAAGGCGCGTTTGAGCTGTTTGTTTCCTCTGCGCGATGGCTGTTCGCCGCGGATGGAGGACCCGGAACTGCGGGTTGCCGGGGCGAGGCCGGCGTAGGCGGCGAGGTGGGCGGCGCTGGGGAAGCTGCTGGCGTCGCCGATGTCGATGAGGATGCGTGCTCCGGTCCTGACGCCGATCCCCGGCATGGACGTCAGGACCTTGGAAAGAGGGTGAGCCTCCAGCAGTTCCTCGATCCTTGTGGCGAGGAGTTTGCGCTGGTCAAGTACCGACTGGAGCGAGCTGGCGAGGCTGGGGACGATCAATGCGGCCGCGGCCGTGCCTGGCACGACCACTGTCTGCTCGTCCAGGGCGGTGAAGATGTCATCGACGAGCCGTTCCGCCATCCGTGGTGCCTTTGGGCGGATCAGGTTCACCAGCCGACGCCGTCCGGCCTTGCGGACCTGGGCCGGCGAACCGCACTGGTCGAGCAGCTTGAGCACGGCTGGGTGCTGCATTCGCGGTCCCAGTACCCGTTCCAGCGACGGGTGGATCTGTGTCAGCAGTCCCCGCAGTCTGTTGCTGATGCGGGTGGCTTCGCCGGCCAGGTCGTCGTCGAAACCCACGATCATTTCCAGCTCGGCTACTGCCTCGTCGGCAAGCTCGACGGCCCGCAGAGTGTGCGGCATCGACCGGGCCGCGTCCGCGATGATGAAGGCGTCGCGGGCGTCGGTTTTGGCTTCACCGGGGTAGAGGTCGGCGATCCGCCGCATCGTCAGGCCCGGCAGGTAAGCCACGGGGCAGTCCATGTCGCGGGCCACGGCCAGCGGCAGGGCGCCGATGGAGGCGGGCTGGTCGACGACCACGAGCACGGTGCCGTGCTTGGCTTTCAGCTTGGCGAACACGTCGCGGAGCTTGGGTTCGCTGTTGGGCAGCCGCTTGTCGAAGGCCTTCCTTCCGGCCGGAGTGACGGCGGTGGCGTGGTGTTCGCTCTTGCCGACGTCCAGGCCGAGGAAGGCGCCGATCTCACTGACGTCGATCACGTGCGTCCTCTGGTCGTTCCCGCCCGGCCGTCCCACGGCACCGATCGCCACATCCACATTACGAAGAGCCTCCCGACCTGCGGACAAGCCGGTGGTCATGCCCCTAATCAGCGGTCTGTCGATGCCTCCGGAGCCGGTGACACCACCCCCCAGGCCATACGTTCGACAGGGGGAGAAAGTCATGCCAACTCCGAAGGCCGGGCGCCCCATTGCGGGGCCACCAAGAAGGTAATGGGGGGAGCGGGGGAAGCCCCGGCCGGACGGGGGAACCCGGCCGGGGCGGTTCGAGGGGCGCGGCCCGGGGGCGCGCTGCCAATTGAACGGTAAACCATTAACGGGGGCTCCGGGGCGCCGGGTGACCGCTCTCACGTACCGGCCGCACCGGGGCGAACCCTCAGGGGCTGACCGCCAGCACCAGGTACGCCGCGAACAGCGTCAGATGGACGCTGCCCTGCAGCACGGTGGCCCGGCCCGGCACCACCGTCAGGGTGCCGACGGCGACGGTGAGCGCCAGCAGCACCATGTGACTGGCGCCCAGCCCGAGGATGAGCGGGCCCTTGAGCCAGATCGTGGCCAGCGCGACCGCGGGGATGGTCAGGCCGATGCTGGCCATCGCCGAGCCCAGGCCGAGGTTGATGCTGGTCTGCATCCGGTCCCGCCGGGCCGCCCGGACCGCCGCGATGGTCTCCGGGAGCAGCACCAGCAGCGCGATCACCACACCCACCACGGACGACGGCAGGCCGGCCGAGGCCACCCCGGACTCGATGGTGGGCGAGACCGCCTTGGCCAGCCCCACCACCGCGACCAGCGCCACCACCAGCAGCCCCAGGCTGCTCAGCGCGACCCGCAGGGACGGCGGATCGGCGTGGTCCTCGGTGTCGATCACCTCGCCGGCCGTGGTGACCGGCAGGAAGTAGTCCCGGTGCCGGATGGTCTGGGTCGTCACGAACAGCCCGTACAGCGCCAGTGCGGCGATCGCCGCGAAGATCAGCTGCGGGCCGGAGAAGCGCGGCCCGGGTGCGGTGGTGGTGAAGGAGGGCAGCACCAGGCTGAGCCCGGCCAGCGTGGTGACCGAGGCCAGCTCCGCCCCGGTGCCCTCGGCGTTGAAGACCGCCACCCGCCGCTTGAGCGCACCGATCAGGAGGCAGAGCCCGACGATGCCGTTGCAGGTGATCATGACGGCCGCGAAGACGGTGTCCCGAGCCAGCCCGGCGCTCTTCTCCCCGCCGTCCGCCATCAACGTGACGATCAGCGCCACCTCGATGATGGTCACCGCGACCGCCAGCACCAGTGACCCGAACGGCTCGCCCACGCGGTGCGCGATCACCTCCGCGTGGTGCACCGCGGCCAGCACCGCCGCGGCCAGGAACAGCGAGACCACGCCGACCAGTGCGGTCGGCAGCGAGCGCCCCCACACCAGCACCAGCAGCACCACCGCCACGACCGGCAGCGCACCGCTCCAGTGCAGGAAGGGCGTACGCGGGCGGGGGCTCATGCCCCGAGCCTGACAGAGAAGCCGGGCCCCCGCCCGTCGGTGAGGTCGCCTCAGGCGGTCGCCCGGTGCTGGCCCTTGGTCTCCGCCGGTGCCAGTGCCGGCTTGCTGACATCGGCCACCAGCTCCACCACGTCGGGCCCGTACGCCTGCGAGTTGACCACCTTCAGCAGCAGCGCGAACTGCCCGTCCGTGCCGTACCGGCGGGCCAGCTTGGAGCGGTTGCGGACCAGATGGCGGACCGCGGCCCGGTGGGTGACCGGCCGCTGACCGGCCGCCAGGAACACCGGCCGGCCACCCTCCCCGGCCGTCAGCCGGGCCAGCAGCACGTACTCCACCGCCCCCGGCTCCATCCGGTACGCCGTCCCGCCGATGGTGAACGTGCCCCGGCCGGCGCCGGTCGCGTCGCCCGGGTGGACCGCGACGCCCGGCAGCAGGCTCGCCAGATGGGCGGCGAGCCGGCGGTGCGCGGTCGGGTCGCCGACGCAGAACTCGGTGCGCGCCCCGAAGCCCTGGAGCCCGGTGTCGTGCGGGGCGACCTCCGGGTGCGCGCCGCAGTTCTCGATCACCGACGCCAGCCCCAGCAGGGCCAGTGCGTCGTGCCGCGGGATGCTCCACTGCGCCGAGGCGCTGTCCCGGTGGGTGACCAGGACGCACTCGGAACCGTCGGGCAGCCCGAAGAAGCCCTGTTCGCGGGTGCGCTTGCGGCGGGTGACCGCGGAGAGCCCGGCCCAGCCGACGGCCAGCCCCACGAGGAGGGCCACCGCCGCGGTCAGGAGGAGCAGCAGGGTGTCGTCCATGGCGGGCGAGCGTAGCCGCTGTCGGGCGGGTGTTCGATGTCGGGCCGTCGCGCCGCACCCCTTGCCCCGGTCCGTGCGGATAGGGCGGGCACGTACGGCTCGTCCCCGAACCGCCCGGTCCCGCGCACCGCCCTCACCGAGCGGCCGCCGCCCCCGAAATACCCCCTGTCGGCGCGCTGTTGGCCCGGGTAGGCTCCGGCCCCTGCCGCCCCCTTCGCACCACCTCAGGAGGAAGTCCAGGTATGTCCCACGCCCGTCGTCTCACCGTCCTGGGAGTCACGGCCGCACTGGCCGGCTCCCTGATGGCGGTTCCGGCCGCCGCCCGCACCGCGGCGCCCCCGCCCGGCACCACCGCCCCCGCCAAGACCCCGGTCGCCGTCGGCTACGGCGGGGCGGTCGCCAGCGTCGACGCGGACGCCTCCGCCGCCGGCATCGAGGTGCTCCGCAAGGGCGGCAACGCCGTCGACGCCGCGGTCGCCACCGCCGCCGCCCTCGGCGTCACCGAGCCCTACTCCGCCGGCGTCGGCGGCGGCGGCTACTTCGTCTACTACGACGCCAGGTCGAAGACCGTCCGCACCCTCGACGGCCGCGAGACCGCCCCCCGCACCGCCACCAAGGACCTCTTCCTGGAGAACGGCAAGCCGATACCGTTCGCCGACGCGGTCACCAGCGGCCTCAGCATCGGCACCCCCGGCACCCCCGCCACCTGGGCCAGCGCCCTGAAGAAGTGGGGCAGCCGCCCCCTGGCACAGGTCCTCCGGCCCGCCGAGAAGCTCGCCGCCGACGGCTTCACCGTCGATCCGACCTTCCGCCGCCAGACCGCGGACAACGAGGCCCGCTTCCGCGACTTCCCGGCCACCGCCGCCCTCTTCCTGCCCGGCGGCAAGCTCCCGGTCGTCGGCTCGACGCTGAAGAACCCCGATCTGGCCCGCACCTACCGCCAGTTGGGACAGCAGGGCGTCGGCGCGCTCTACCACGGCGCGATCGGCCGGGACATCGTCCGCACCGTCCAGCGCCCGCCGGTCCGCGCCGGCAGCACCCGCAAGGTCCGCCCCGGCCACCTGACCACCGCCGACCTCGGCGCCTACGGCACGATCGGCCACGCGCCGACCCACACCACCTACCGCGGCCTGGACGTCTACGGCATGGCCCCGTCCTCCTCCGGCGGCACCAGCGTCGCCGAGGCGCTCAACATCCTGGAGAAGACCGACCTTTCGCACCTGACCGAGCAGCAGTACCTGCACCGCTACATCGAGGCGAGCCGGATCGCCTTCGCCGACCGCGGCCGCTGGGTCGGCGACCCGGCCCAGGTGAACGTCCCGGTCAAGGGCCTGACCTCCAAGCGGTTCGCCGCCTCCCGCGAGTGCCTGATCAACGACCGCAAGGCCCTCACCAGCCCGCTCGCCCCCGGCGACCCGCGCCACCCGAAGCCCTGCGGCACCACCGGCCGGGCCGCCCCGACCACCTACGAGGGCGAGAACACCACCCACCTCACCGTCGCCGACAAGTGGGGCAACATCGTCTCCTACACCCTCACCATCGAGCAGACCGGCGGCAGCGGCATCACCGTCCCCGGCCGCGGCTTCCTGCTCAACAACGAGCTGACCGACTTCTCCTTCGCGCCCGCCGACCCGGCCGTGCCCGACCCGAACCTCCCCGGCCCCGGCAAGCGGCCCCGCTCGTCCATCTCCCCGACCGTCGTGCTGCACCACGGGCAGCCCGTGCTGGCGCTGGGCTCGCCCGGCGGCGCCACCATCATCACCACCGTGCTGCAGACCCTCCTCAACCACCTCGACCGCGGCATGCCGCTGGTGGACGCCATCGCCGCACCCCGCGCCAGCCAGCGCAACGCCGCCGCCACCGAACTCGAACCGGCCCTGTACGACAGCCCGCTGCGCAAGCAACTGGAGGCGCTCGGCCACACCTTCAAGCTCAACCCGGAGATCGGCGCCGCCACCGGTGTGGAACGGCTTCCGGACGGCCGCTGGCTCGCCGCGGCCGAGAAGGCCCGGCGCGGCGGCGGCTCCGCGATGGTCGTCCGCCCGGCGCCGTAACAACCCAGCGCCGGCGCCCAGTCGGCAACACCGTCGACACCCGGACGGGCCGTGTGTGCCGTCCGTGTGTCGTCGATGTGTCGTGCCGCGCGGCGTCGTTGCCGCCCCCCGCGGTGCCGATTAGCCTCCTGGAACCGTTCGTTCGAGTGAGCGGTCCCAGGGAGGGCACGCACCGTGAGCGTCGACGAGAACCATGAACGCCGGGCCGGGCGGTCCCCGGAACGCCCCCGTCGCCCGGGGCCCGCCGCCCCGTCCGGGCGCCTGGACGGACAGTGGGAGGGGCTCACCGAGCAGGCCCGGGCCCTGGCCGAAGGCCGGGTCACCGCCGTCGCCCTGACGCAGCGCTGCCTGGACCGCATCGCGGCCACCCAGGACACCGTCAACGCCTTCCGCCGGATCCGGTCCGAGGCGGCGCTCACCGAGGCCGCCGAGGCGGACCGCCGGCTCGCCGCCGGCGAGCGGCTGCCGCTGCTCGGCGTGCCGGTCGCGGTCAAGGACGACACCGACGTGGCGGGCGAACCCACCGCGTTCGGCTGCGCCGGGGAGTTCCCGCCCAAGCAGCAGGACGCCGAGGTGGTCCGGCGGCTGCGCGCGGCCGGCGCGGTCATCGTCGGCAAGACCAACGCCTGCGAGCTGGGCCAGTGGCCGTTCACCGAGGGCCCGGCCTTCGGCGAGACCCGCAACCCCTGGAACCTCGCGCACACCCCCGGCGGATCCTCCGGCGGCTCGGCCGCCGCCGTCGCCGCCGGAATGGTCCCCGCCGCGCTCGGCACCGACGGCGCCGGCTCGGTCCGGATCCCCGCCGCCTGGTCCCACCTCGTCGGCATCAAGCCCCAGCGCGGCCGGATCTCGACCTGGCCCGACCCGGAGGCGTTCCAGGGCATCACCGGCATCGGCCCGCTGGCCCGCACCGTCGAGGACGCCGCCCTGCTGCTGGACGTCGCCAGCGGCAACCACGCCGGGGACCTGCACCGGCCACCGGCCGTCGCGGCCCGGGAGGCGGCCGGTCGCGACCCCGGGCGGCTGCGCATCGCGCTCTCCTGGAAGCCCGCCGCCACCTTCACCCGCAAACCGCTGCACCCCGACGTCCGGGACGCGGTGACCGCGGTGGCCCGCACCCTGGCCGGCCTCGGCCACTTCGTCGAGGAGGCCGAACCGGACTACGGGCTGGTCGGGCTGGCCTTCGTCCCGCGCGCCACGGCCGGCGTCGGCGAATGGGCGACCCGGGTCCCCGACCCGCGGCTGCTGGACCGCCGCACCCAGGGGGCGGCCCGGCTGGGCCGGCTCCTCGGCGGCCCGCCGCTGCGCCGCGCCCGGGCCGTGGAACGGCGGCAACAGCGCCGCATCGGCATGCTGTTCGGCCGCTACGACGTCCTGCTGACGCCGACCACCGCGACGCCGCCGCCGCGCGTCGGCACCCTCGCCCGGCTCAGCGGCTGGCAGACCGACAAGGCCATGATCGCGGCCTGCCCGTACGCCTGGCCGTGGAACGTGCTGGGCTGGCCCGGTCTCAGCGTCCCGGCCGGCTTCAGCACGGACGGGCTGCCGCTGGGCGCCCAGCTGCTCGGCCCGGCACACGCCGAACCCCGACTGATCTCGCTGGCCGCCCAGCTCCAGGACGCCCTGCGGTGGCACGAGCGGCGCCCCGACGGACACCCCGCGCCGACCGCCGACGTCAGCCCAGAAGGCCGATGAGCGCCTCCGTGGTGTCGGTCTCGCCCAGCCGCGGGAAGATCCGCTGCACGCTGTTGCGGTGCGCCTCCGGGTCGAGGTCGGTCACCGCGTCGACGGCGACGGTGACGTGGTAGCCGTGCTCGTGCGCGGCCCGGGCGCTGGACTCCACCCCGACGCTGGTGGCGATTCCGCCGAACACGAGCTGGGTGACCCCGCGCCGACGCAGCTCCGCGTCCAGCCCGGTGCCGTGGAAGGCGCCCCACCGCTCCTTGGTGACGAGCAGGTCGCCCGGCTGCCGGTCCAGCTCGGGGACCAGCTCCGCCCAGTCGGCCGGCAGGGTGCCGCCGCCGGCCCGCCCGGCCTCGGTGCGGCCCGGCGCCCCGCCGGTGACGTTCACCAGGACGACCGGCAGCCCGCGGGCGCGGAACGCCGCCGCCAGCCGGGCCCCGCGGGCCACGACCTCGTCGGCGGGGTGGACGGTGGGCAGCGCGGTGATGCCCTTCTGAAGGTCGATCAGCACGAGCGCGGAGGTCGGGTCGAGAACGCTTGCGGGCACGGTAACTCCTGGGTGTGGAGAGGTGGTTGGGAGGGTCGATCGGTGAGGGAAGCGCTCGTCGGGGAACGGCTGTCGAGAGGTGATCAGCCGAGGGCCCGGTGGCCGGTGGTGCGCAGGCTGCGGTCGGCGAGCGTGAGGACGAGCAGCAGCACGCCCAGGACCGCGCCGGTCAGCGCGATGGCGTGCAGCCCCGCGTCCGTGGCGCGGGGCCCGTACACCAGGCCGATCAGACTGGCCGCGGTGATCGCGCCGAGGTACTGGGCGGTGCGCTGGAGCCCGGCGGCCGCGCCCACGCCGTCGGCCGGTGCCTGGGCGTAGACGGCGGCCTGGTTGCCGGTGGAGGCCAGCCCCTGGGGGATGCCGAACAGCGCCGCGGCGACCAGCAGCACCGGCAGCGCACTGCTGCCGCGCAGCAGCAGGAAGACCGCGCTGCCCGCGATCAGACAGACCGCGGCGACCGCCAGCGGCGCGCGGACGCCCTTCGCCCGGGCCCCGGCCAGCGAGCAGACCGCGGCCGCGCCGGACATCGGCAGCATCACCAGCCCGGCGTGGAAGGACGAGAGCCCGTGCGCCTGCTCCAGCCACTGGCTGAAGCCGTACAGGACGCAGTAGATGAGCAGGTAGGCCAGGCCGTGCCGCAGATAGGTCAGCACCAGCGGGCGGTTGCGGGCCAGCATCCGCAGGTCGAGGAAGGGCTGCGGGTGGCGCAGCTGCCACCACACCAGGACGGCGGCCAGCACCGCGGTCGGCGCGAGCAGTGGCCAGCGCGGCGCGTCCAGCCGCAGCAGGAAGAACATCGCGCAGGTCAGCGCGGAGGCGAAGAGCGCGATGCCGAACGGGTCGAGGGAGCCCCGGGCCGGGCCGCCCGCCCCGTCGGGCGCGGCCGCCGCCCGGGTGTCCCGGTCGGCCGGCAGCCACGCCAGGGCGCCGGCCAGCGCCAGCAGCGCGAGCGGGATGTTGACCGCGAAGACCGCGCGCCAGCCCGCCGTCGCGGCGAGCAGCCCGCCGAGGGTCGGGCCGACCGCCGCACTGGCCAGCGCGGCCAGCGAGATCCGGCCGAGGACCTTCCGGGGCGTGGGCCGGCCCACCCGCCGCGACTCGGCCCGCAGCATCGCCATCGCCGCCGGGTAGGCCGCCGCGGTGCCGGCGCCGAGCAGGATCCGGGAGACCACCAGCAGGGCGAAGGCCGGCGCCAGCGCCCCGAGGATGCCCGCCGCGCAGACCGCGACGGTGCCGCCGACGAAGACCCGCCGCGGCCCGATCCGGTCCGCGATCCGGCCCAGTGCCGGCTGTCCCACCGCACTGGCGAGGTACATCGCCGAGACCAGCCAGGCGGTGCCGGCGGCGCCGACCCGGAAGTCCCGGCCGATGGCCACCAGCGCGGTGGCGATCATCGTCGAGTTGATGGGGTTGAGGAGCGACCCCAGCAGCAGCGGGGTCATCAGGCGGGCACCGAAGCTGGGCTCGTCCGCAGGGAGTTGGGGGTGCTCGCCGGCGGTTCCGGCGGCGCGACCGGCGGCCCGGTCCGGGGCGTCGGGGGCGCTCATCGTGGCTTCCTCCGTGGATACCCCCACATGTACGTGGGGGAGGAAACGGAGCCCCTGCGGAGCAGGCCAGGGAAGGACGAATCGCCGCCCGGAGATTCGTCCTTCCCTGCCAACCGCCCGCAGTGGCACACAAGTTGACATGATAGTTTGTGAGGCATGTCGACCTCTCGCGTGAAGCGGGCGTTCAAGTACCGCTTCTACCCGACCGATGCGCAGGCAGCCGAGCTGTCGCGCACGTTCGGGTGTGTGCGGAAGGTCTACAACATGGCGCTCGCGGCTCGTACCGAGGCGTGGGCGCGGCAGGAGCGGGTGAACTACAACCAGACGTCGGCGCTGCTGACGGCATGGAAGAAGACCGAGGAACTCGCCTACCTCAACGAGGTCTCCTCGGTTCCCCTCCAGCAGGCTTTGCGGCACCTCCAAGTGGCGTTCGCCAACTTCTTCGGCAAGCGGGCGAAGTACCCGCGGTTCAAGTCGCGTAAGAAGTCGCGGAAGTCCGCCGAGTACACCACTAGCGCGTTCCGCTACCGGAACGGTCGCCTCACGCTCGCCAAGATGCGCGAGCCTCTGGACATCGTGTGGTCCAGGCCGCTTCCAGAGGGTGCGTCGCCGTCCACGGTGACCGTCTCCCAGGACAGTGCGGGGCGCTGGTCCGTCTCGATGCTGGTCGAGGACCCGAGCGTGAAGCCGCTCCCGGCCGCGGAAACGGCGGTCGGGATCGATGTCGGTCTGGATCACCTGCTGACACTGTCCACCGGGGAGAAGATCGCTAACCCGAGGCACGAACGCCACGACCGGGCCCGGCTCGCTCGGGCTCAGCGGGAGCTTGCCCGCAAGGCCAAGGGCTCGGCGAACCGGGCCAAGGCCCGGCGCAGAGTTGCCCGCATCCATGCCCGGATCACTGACCGCCGGCGTGATCACCTGCACAAACTCACCTCGAAGCTCGTGCGCGAAAACCAAACGCTCGTGATCGAGGATCTGACCGTGCGCAACATGGTCAGGAACCGGAGTCTGGCCCGCTCCATCAGTGATGCGGCGTGGGCCGAGTTCCGGAGTCTTCTGGAGTACAAGGCTTCCTGGTGCGGGCGGGAAGTGATCGCGGTTGACCGCTTCTTTCCCTCCTCCAAGCTGTGCTCTGCCTGCGGCGCCCTTCAAGAGAAGATGCCGCTGCATGTCCGCACCTGGACGTGCAGCTGCGGCACGACCCATGACCGGGACGTGAACGCGGCGAAGAACCTCCTGGCCGTCGGGCTGACGGCGTCTGTCTGTGGAGCTGGTGTAAGACCTCAACGGAGAACTCCGGGCGGGCAGTCGGCGGTGAAGCAGAAAATCCCACGGCGCGAGTCGTAGGAATCCCCCCTCGTTCACGAGGGGGGAGGAAGTCAATCCTCGGTCAGCCGTCGGATCAGCGCGGTCGCCTCGGCCAGCGTCCGCTGTTCGTCGCCGGTAAGCCGGTCGGCGATGGCCACCGCGAGCCAGTCGTTCTTGGCGGCGCGGACGTCCCGGAGGACCCGGCGGCCCTCGTCGGTGAGCGAGAAGACCACCTGGCGGCCGTCGGTGGGGTGTGGGCTGCGGGCGAGTATCCGGTGCTCCTCCAGCGCGCCGACGGTCACCCGCATCGACTGCGGGCGCACCAGTTCGGCGCGGGCCAGGGCCGCGATCGTGGCCGGTCCGTCGGCGTCGATCCGCGCCAGCACCGCGCGCTGGGTGGGGGTCAGTTCGCCCTGCGGCGACGCGGCGCGCAGCCGGCGCATCAGCAGGGACACGGTCGCGCCGAGGTCGGTGGCGAGCCGTTCCTGATTCTTGTCGGGCATGCGTCGAGCCTAGAAGAAAGACAGGGAAACTTGCAAGTAAAACTTGCAAGTTTCCTGTCGGGTGTTGCCCGTGTCACTCACCGTGCAGCCGGACCCCGGCGACGACGGACTTCCCGCCGGGGTGGCGCGGCACGACTGCCCAGGCGGCGGAGACCGCGTCGACGAGAGCCAGCCCCCTGCCGAAGGCAACGCCTATATCGCCGTCAGCGGCCAGGAGGATCGCTACCTCACCGACTCGATAGAGGCGCTGCGTACGTTGATCCGCGACGTGAAGGCGGGCAAGGCGGATCACCTGCTGTAACGCGAACGCGCGGGACCGGCTGGCCAGGGGTGACGTGCGAGCGGCCTGAGGATTCGGAAAAGTCCCCGTAGCACGCACGTCACCCTCCCCGAAACATGCCGGGTGTCCAATGCGGGCAGGCCGGAGAAGTCCGGTCCGGAGGGGGAGGGTACGGCAGTGACGGACACGCAACTCCTTCCGCCCGCGAGGGAGTTAGGCCGGTACCTGACCGGTCTCGGGCGGCTGCTCGACCCGGCGGCCGGGTGGTACGGGGTCTTCGCGCGGCGCGACCCGGAGGGCCTGCGGGCCTGCCTGGAGGGCCGGGAGGTGCCGCCCTGGGACGTGGTGGAGTCGCTGCTGCGCGATCTCGCGGCGCGCCATGGCGAGCGGGCGGTACGCGACGCGGAGCCGCGCGCCAGACTGCTGCACGCCCGTGCGGTCGCCGACCACGACGCCCGGCCCGGCAGCCGCCCCGCCCTCCGGGAGCGGCTGGAGCTGATGCTCCGCGAGCAACAGCGGGCCGCCCGGCGCGCCCGCGAACTGGAGGCCGTCGCCCGGACCGCCGCCGGTCCGCCCGAGGGGGCGCAGCTCTCCCGGGAACTGGCCTGGGCCCGGGACGACCTGGCGCGCGCACAGGCCCGGGTGCGGGAACTGCGGGCCCGCCTGGCGGCGCTGCCGGACCGGCCGGGCCCGGGGGTCGACCCCGCGGCGGGCGTCCCGGGACCACCCGCGGAAATGCGTCCGGGCGCGCCCGGCGAAGCCGTCCCGCACCTATCCGTCGAGGCCGGCCCCGAGCCACCCGCCGAAGCCGTCCCGGGCTTACCCGTCGAGGCCGACCCCGAGGCGCCCGCCGCGGCCGTCCGCCCCCGGGCCGGGGCGCGGACGGCCCGCCCCCGGGGCGCGCGGTTCGCCGGGCTGGAGCTGTCGGACGGGCCGTCGTACGCCGACCCGGTGACCGTCGAGCCCCCCACGGCGCGGCCCGCCGCCGCGCCCCGACCGGCCCCGCGCGGCGCCCGCTTCGCCGGGGCGTACGCCGCACCGGACGCGGAGAGTGGCGCACCCGACGACGCCCCGCCCGCCGACCCCGGACCCGCCCCCGAGGCCCGTCGTGTCGCCACCGCCACCGCGCACCGCCTCGCCCGACTCCGCGCTACCGGCGCGACCGGCCCCGCACACGCCGAACTGTGCGCCGCCGCGACCCGCCCGGCCCCTGAACTCCCCCTCCTCCTCGCCGCGTTGGAGGACGTCGGCCTCGCCTCCGACGTCCCGGTCCTGCTCTGGGAGGCGGCCGGTCTGCCGCCCGCCGGGCTCGCCGCCGCCGCCGACGCGCTGGCCGCCGCGGGCCGCTCCGCCGACGGTACGACGCTGCTCCGGCAGAGCGTGGCCCGCCCCGTGGCCGAGGTCGCGGCGACCGCGCTGGCCCTGCTCGACCTCGGTCGCCCCGGCCAGGCCGGGGAACTGCTGGCCGGGGTGGCCAGGTCCCGCACCCCCGACGAGGCGGCCGCGCTGGCCGCGGCGGACCCCGGCGCCCTCGGGCCGCTGCTGCTGGCCGCGGCCCGCGCCGTCTCCCGGGACCGCCACCGCGACCTCGCACACGCCCTGCGCGCCGCCGGCCTCACCGCCGCGCCCTGACCGGCTCCAGGCTCCACCGCGCCGCGCCGCTCCACGAGATGGTCTTGCCACACCCGATGACGCGGCTTACCGTCGCCTCCACACGCGTAGACATCCACGCGCGGCGGGCCGACGCAGCGACAAAGGAGCAGCCCATGGCCGATGTTGTGCGTGCCGCACTGGTCCAGGCGACCTGGACCGGCGACACCGAATCGATGATCGCGAAGCATGAGGAGCACGCCCGGGCGGCGGCCGCGCAGGGCGCGAAGGTGATCGGCTTCCAGGAGGTCTTCAACGCCCCGTACTTCTGCCAGGTCCAGGAGCCGGAGCACTACCGCTGGGCCGAGCCGGTGCCGGACGGCCCGACCGTCCGCCGGATGCAGGACCTCGCCCGGGAGACCGGGATGGTGATCGTCGTCCCGGTCTTCGAGATCGAGCAGTCCGGCTTCTACTACAACACCGCGGCCGTCATCGACGCCGACGGTACCGTCCTCGGCAAGTACCGCAAGCACCACATCCCGCAGGTCAAGGGCTTCTGGGAGAAGTACTACTTCCGCCCGGGCAACGTCGGTTGGCCGGTCTTCGACACCGCCGTGGGCCGGATCGGCGTCTACATCTGCTACGACCGCCACTTCCCCGAGGGCTGGCGCCAACTGGGCCTCAACGGCGCCCAGCTCGTCTACAACCCCTCCGCCACCTCGCGCGGCCTCTCCGGCTACCTGTGGAAGCTGGAGCAGCCCGCCGCGGCCGTCGCCAACGAGTACTTCGTCGCCGCCATCAACCGCGTCGGCGTGGAGGAGTACGGCGACAACGAGTTCTACGGCTCCAGCTACTTCGTCGACCCGCGCGGGCAGTTCGTCGGCGAGCCGGCCAGCGACACCAAGGAGGAACTGGTCGTCCGCGACCTGGACTTCGGCCTGATCGACGAGGTCCGCCGGCAGTGGGCGTTCTACCGCGACCGCCGCCCCGACGCGTACGAGGGGCTGGTCCAGCCGTGACGCCCGACCCCGGCAGCCTGCACGCCCGCCACCGGGCCGTGATGCCGTCCTGGTTGAGCCTCTACTACGAGCACCCGCTGGAGCTCACCCACGGCGAGGGCCGGCACGTCTGGGACGCCGAGGGCAACCGCTACCTCGACTTCTTCGGCGGCATCCTCACCACCATGACCGCGCACGCCCTGCCCGAGGTGACGAAGGCGGTGAGCGAGCAGGCCGGCCGGATCCTGCACACCTCCACGCTCTACCTCTCCCGTCCCATGGTCGAGTTGGCGGAGCGGATCGCCGCGCTCTCCGGCATCCCCGACGCCCGGGTCTTCTTCACCACCTCCGGCACCGAGGCCAACGACGCCGCGCTGTTGCTGGCCACCACCCACCGCCGGTCCAACCAGGTCCTGGCGATGCGCAACAGCTACCACGGCCGTTCCTTCTCCACCATCGGCATCACCGGCAACCAGAGCTGGTCGCCCACCAGCCTCTCGCCGATCCAGACCCTCTACGTCCACGGCGGGGTGCGCTCCCGCGGCCCGTACGCGCACCTGGACGACGCGGAGTACATCGCCGCCTGCGTAGCGGACCTGGAGGACATGCTCCAGCAGACCGCGGGCGGGGTCGCCGCGCTGATCGCCGAACCGGTGCAGGGCGTCGGCGGGTTCACCGCCCCGCCGGACGGGCTGTACGCGGCGTTCCGCGAGGTGTTGGCCCGCGAGGGCATCCTGTGGATCAGCGACGAGGTGCAGACCGGCTGGGGGCGCACCGGGGACCACTTCTGGGGCTGGCAGGCACACGCCGGGAACGGCCCGCCCGACGTGCTCACCTTCGCCAAGGGCATCGGCAACGGCATGTCCCTCGGCGGGGTGGTGGCCCGCGCCGAGATCATGGACTGCCTGCCGGCCAACTCCATCTCGACCTTCGGCGGCAGCCCGATCACCATGGCCGCGGGCCTGGCCAACCTCGGCTACCTCCTCGAACACGACCTCCAGGGCAACGCCCGGCGGGTCGGCGGCCTGCTCATCGAGCGGCTGCGGGCCGTGGCGGCGGGCCTGGACGTGGTGCGGGAGGTCCGCGGCCGGGGCCTGATGATCGGGGTCGAGCTGGTCCGGCCGGGCACCGACGAGCGCTCGCCGCAGGCCGCCGCGCTGGTGCTGGAGGCGGCCCGGGAGCGCGGCCTGCTGATCGGCAAGGGTGGCGCGGGCGGCGCCGCGCTCCGCATCGCCCCGCCGATGACGCTCACCGTCGCCGAGGCCGAGCAGGGCGCGGAACTGCTCGCCGACGCCCTGCGGTGGACGCAGCATCAGCTCGCGGACGCGCCGTAGGGCGTCCCCGCGCCGGGCTCCCGTCCGCCGGGCCGCACCGGATTCCCGTCCGGTGCGACCCGGCCTTTCGGGCCCCGCCTCGAACCGCGGGACGGTGGATCGGCCGGTCGATCAGTCGGCCGGCGCGACGTCCCGGTAACTCCGGCCCACCGCAGGGCTGTTCAGCCAGGCGGTGGCCGGTCCCTCGATGCCGTCGGAGCGGTAGACGCCCCACTTGTCGGTGACCCAGTCGCCGCGCAGGGTCGCCGCGCGGTACTGCTCGGTGCCGCCGGGCAGCTGCTGGGGCGTGCCGTCGTGCCACAGCCGCACCCAGCCGCGGGCCGGGTCCTTCGAGACCTTGATGCCGATGACGAAGTCGTGCCAGGTGTGGAGGGTGAGCGGGGTGTGCCAGAGCTGTGTGGTCCGCAGTTCCGGGTCGCAGTACTCCAGGTCGACGGTGCCGTCACCGCGGGCGCGCAGCGACAGCGGCGGGGTGGCGGCGCCCGAGCCGTAGTCCTTGAGCTGCCACAGGACCACCCAGTCGCCCTTCTTCGTCGGCAGCGGGCCCCACATCGAGCGCCAGCCGACGTAGTAGACGTCGCCGTCCCGGGAGAAGCGCAGCGGGCCGGCGCCGGTGCGGTGGCCGCGGGTCTCCACCCGCACCCGGGTGGGGCCGTCGATCTTCTTGCCGGAGGTGTGCAGCTCGAAGGAGTTCCCGTGCCGGCCGGCCGGGTCGTCGACCGCTCGCACCGTGCCCGGCTTGGTCTCCGTGCCCTCGAAGTCGGCCGAGCCGCGGGCCGGGTCGGCGCGCCACAGCGTCGCCGCGTGCCGGCCGGTGGCCGGGGGCGCGTCACCGGTGCGGGCCGCGGCCGGGGCCTGGTGTGCGACCGTCGAGCAGGCGCAGGTCAGCGCGAGGCCGGCCGCGAGGACAACGCCCTTGCGCAGGTGGGGGGTTAGGGGTCGCTTCATGGCGGACTCCCGACGTGGGGGATGGGACGGGAGTGAAAGTTAGGTTTGTTTCCAGATGCCGTCAAGGGGGTGCGCGGACGCCCCACCGCCACCGCACCGAGGGCTCCTGGGGGCTATCTCCGGGCGGCGGCCGCGCGCACCGCGTCGGCCACCTCGGTGAAGAAGCGGGTGTGCGCGCGCCGGCTGACCGGCGCCTCGGGATTCCAGGGCAGCAGCCGCACGCGGGCTTCGAGCGCCCGCCAGTTCTCGTCCGTCCGCAGCGCCTCGACCCGGGTGGCGTTGGCCCGTACGTCGATCAGGACCACGTCCGGGGCGAGCGCGGCGGCCTCCGCCCAGCCGACCGTCGACCAGTTGCTGCCGGCGCCGGCCATCGGCTCGGGCAGCTCGACGCCGTGCTCGGCCAGCGCCCGCAGATCCGGCCAGGTGCCCGGCCGGGCCAGGTGCACCTTGTCCGGCCCGGCGGGGGACAGTGCCACCACCCGCGGGCGCACCGGGCCGCCGGTCGCCTGCCGCAGCGCGTCCTCGGCGGCGTCCAACTCCCTCGCCATGACGAGCGGTTCGCCGTGCCCCAGGGAGCCGGCCAGCGCCGCGAAGCGCTCCCGGACCTCGGCCAGGCTGCGGCCCGGTCCCACCGCGACGGTGGCCACCGGGACCTTTTCCTCCACCTCCTGTGCGGTCTTCGCCTCCAGTCCGTAGACCTGCTCGCCGTCGTAGGTCACCGCCACCACGAGGTCCGGGCGGACCTCCAGCAGCGTGTCCGGGCGCAGCGCGGCGCCCGAGCCGAGGTAGCGGGTCTCGGCCAGCGGCAGGTCGCCGGCCTTGGCCGGGTCGGCCGCCACCCCGTCGTGCTGGGAGCCGAACAGGCCCACCGGACGGATGCCGTGGTCCCACAGCGTGGCTCCCGCCTGTATGTACGCCGCGATCCGTTCCGGCCGTGCTCCGGCCACCACCAGGCGCCCGCGGTCGTCGGAGAACTCCCACGGTGTGCTCTGCTCCATGACGCATCGCCTTTCTGACATCATCTGTGCGCTTTTCGACGCCCTTAGTGCCGATTGTGAAGGTGTGGTTCCTCAATGACTTTCGAAGTTGTGGGTTCCGGAGTCTGTTACCTGCCCATCCGGCCGCCCCCGCACCCCTCCCGGGCCCGGCCCCCGACCCCTCGCGCGCCCCCGTTCAACCACCCGGCTGACCGCCGTCCCGACATCCGCCCGACGGCTGATCCTTCGTCACGGTATTGCCACCTTGGGTGACATGCTTCTACGGTGTCTGCTTCCCGTCCGGAATCTACGGGTGTAGACCAGCTTTGACGTGCCGTCAGGTAGGGAGCCGAGATGAGCCGTACGGTCGTCCGGGGCGGACTGGTGATCACCGCCGCCGAGGAAATGCACGCCGACGTCCTGATCGAGGGCGGCCGCATCGTGGCCGTCGCCTCCTCCGGCACACAGGAGTGGACCGCCGACCGCGTCATCGACGCCTCGGGCAAGTACGTCATCCCGGGCGGCGTCGACGTCCACACCCACATCGAGATGCCGTTCGGCGGGACGATCTCCTCCGACACCTTCGAGTCCGCGACCCGCGCGGCGGCCTGGGGCGGCACCACCAGCATCATCGACTTCGCGATCCAGTCCGTCGGTCAGTCGCTGCGCGAGGGGCTGGACCTGTGGCACGCCAAGGCCGACGCCCAGTGCGCCATCGACTACGGCTTCCACATGATCCTCTCCGACGTCAACGCCTCGACGCTGCGTGAGATGGACGGGCTGGTGAGCGAGGGCGTGACCTCGTTCAAGCTCTTCACCGCGTACCCGGGCGTCTTCTACAGCGACGACGGGCAGATCCTGCGGGCGATGCAACGGGCCGCGGACAACGGCGGGTTGATCATGATGCACGCCGAGAACGGCATCGCCATCGACGTACTGGTGCGGCAGGCCCTGGAACGCGGCGAGACCGGCCCCCGCCACCACGGCGAGGTGCGCAGGGCCCTGCTGGAGGCCGAGGCGACGCACCGCACGATCCAGCTCGCCCGGGTGGCCGGCGCCCCGCTCTACGTCGTCCACGTGGCGGCACAGGAGGCCGTCGCGGAGCTGACGGCCGCCCGCGACCTGGGGCTGCCCGTCTTCGGGGAGACCTGCCCGCAGTACCTCTACCTCTCCACGGACAACCTCGCCGAGCCCGACTTCGAGGGCGCCAAGTACGTGTGCAGCACCCCACTGCGGCCCCGCGACCATCAGGCGGCGCTCTGGCGCGCGCTGCGCACCGACGACCTCCAGGTGGTCTCCACCGACCACTGCCCGTTCTGCTTCGCCGGCCAGAAGGAGCTGGGCCGCGACGACTTCTCCAAGATCCCCAACGGACTGCCCGGCGTGGAGAACCGCATGGACCTGCTCCACCAGGCGGTCGTCGACGGGCACCTCACCCGCCGCCGCTGGATCGAGATCGCCTGCGCCACCCCGGCCCGGATGTTCGGCCTGTACGGCAAGAAGGGCACCATCGCCCCCGGCGCCGACGCGGACGTGGTCGTCTACGACCCCACCGCCGAGCAGGTCATCTCGGCGGCCACACACCACATGAACGTCGACTACTCCGCCTACGAGGGCAAGCGCGTCACCGGCCGGGTGGAGACCGTCCTGTCGCGCGGCGAACTCGTCATCGACCGGCGGAAGTTCACCGGGCGCGCCGGCCATGGCCAGTACATGCCGCGCGCCACCTGTCAGTACCTGCACTAGGAGGCCCCAGCGTGGATTTCGGAATCGTCCTGCAGACGGACCCGCCCGCATCGACGGTCGTCGAGCTGATGCGGCGCGCGGAGAGCAAGGGCTTTCGCTACGGCTGGACCTTCGACTCGTCGGTGCTCTGGCAGGAGCCCTTCGTCATCTACAGCCAGATCCTGGAACACACCACCGACCTCGTCGTGGGACCGATGGTCACCAACCCGGGCACCCGCACCTGGGAGGTGACCGCCTCGACCTTCGCGACGCTCAACGACATGTTCGGCAACCGCACGGTGTGCGGCATCGGCCGCGGCGACTCGGCGATGCGGGTCGCCGGCCGGAAGCCGAACACGCTGGCCACGCTCGGGGAGGCGAGCCGCGTCATCCGCGAGCTGGCCGAGGGCCGGGAGGCCGAGGTGGAGGGCCGCACCCTGCGGATCCCCTGGGTGCGGGACGGCCACCTGCCGGTGTGGATGGCGGCCTACGGCCCGAAGGCGCTGGCTCTGGCCGGCCGGGAGGCGGACGGCTTCATCCTCCAGCTCGCCGACCCGTATCTGACGGAGTGGATGGTCAAGGCGGTCCGGGACGCCGCGACCGCCGCCGGCCGCGACCCGTCGTCGGTGAAGGTCTGCGTGGCCGCACCCGCCTACCTCACCGACGACACCTCACCCGCCGCGCTGGCCCACGCCCGTGAGCAGTGCCGCTGGTTCGGCGGCATGGTCGGCAACCACGTCGCGGACCTCGTCGCCCGGTACGGCGAGCACTCCGCCGCCGTCCCCGAGGCCCTCACCGACTACATCAAGGGACGCGACGGCTACGACTACGCTCACCACGGCCGCGCCGGGAACCCCGACACCGCCTTCGTCCCCGACGAGATCGTCGACCGGTTCTGCGTCATCGGCACCGCGGAGCAGCACATCGACAAGCTGCGCCGGCTCAAGGCCCTGGGCGTCGACCAGTTCGCGCTCTACGCCATGCACGACGCCCGCGAGCAGGTCATCGACGGCTACGGGGCAAGCGTCGTCCCCGCCCTGCGGGACTGAAGCGGGCCCGGTGGGCGGCGGCCCGGTTGCCGCCGCCCGCCGCACACGGCAGGACCGGGGTGCCGACCACGGCGACATGGCGCGGAGCCGTACGAGGTGCACCATGGAGACAGAGGTGCACGATGAAGACCACCGAGATCGTCTCCCAGCTGCTGTCCGAACACGGCCGGACCTTCGCCGAGGAAGCCGGCATCACGCTCCGCGACAAGCCCGCACCGCTGTACCAGCTGCTGGTCCTCACGGTGCTGTGCTCGATCCGGATCAAGGCCGAGATCGCCACCGCCGCCGCCCGGGAGCTGTTCGCGGCGGGCTGGCGCACACCACGGGCGATGGCCGACTCCGCCTGGCAGGACCGGGTGGACGCGCTCGGCCGAGCCCGCTACGTCCGCTACGACGAGAGCACCGCGACCACCCTGGCCAACGGGGCGGAGCTGGTGCTCGACCGCTGGCACGGCGACCTCCGGCGGATGTGGCAGGAGGCCGACGGCGACCCCGCCAAGCTCCGGGAGCTGCTCAGGGAGGTCCCCCGGATCGGGCCGGTCGGCGCGGACATCTTCTGCCGCGAGGCCCAGGCGGTCTGGCCGGGGCTGCGCCCCTTCTTCGACGAGCGGACCTGCGGGACCGCGCGCGAACTGGGGCTGCCGCACACCCCGCGCGGCCTCGGTGACCTGGTGCCCCCGAAGGACCACGCCCGGCTGGCCGCGGCCCTGACCCGCGTCGGCCGGTCCGAACACGCCGTCCGGGAGCTCCAGTCCGCGTAACACGCGGCCCGTGCCCGTGCCCCGGGAGCCGGGGCGGTTCCGCCGGACCCCGCGCCCCGGCGTACTGTTGCCCGCCGACGGCCCGGACGATCACCGGGCCGTGGCCGCGCCGGCACCCGGCGCCGGGCGGCCGGGCCCCAGGGGGAGGATGCGGCATGAGCAAGGTCGAGGAGTTCGAGGAACTGCGGCCGCTGCTGTTCTCGATCGCCTACCGGATTCTGGGCAGTGTGGCCGAGGCCGAGGACGCGGTGCAGGAGACCTGGCTGCGCTTCGACGCCGTCTCGACCCGGCCCGCCTCGACCCGGGCCTTCCTGTCGACCGCGGTGACCCGGATCGCGATCGATGTGCTGCGCTCCGCACGGGTGCGGCGCGAGGAGTACGTCGGCCCGTGGTTCCCCGAACCGCTGTTGAACGATCCGTACCAGGACCCGGTGCGCTCGGCGGAGCTGACCGACTCGGTGTCGGTGGCGGCGCTGTTGCTGCTGGAGCGGCTCAGCCCGCTGGAGCGGGCGGTGTTCGTGCTGCGGGACGCCTTCGGCTTCGGGTTCGACGAGGTCGCCGCGGCGGTGGGGCGTTCGGAGGCGGCGTGCCGGCAGCTGCTGGTGCGCGCCCGGCGCCACATGGCGGACCGGCGGCCGCGGTTCACGGCGGACCGGCAGGAGCGCCGGGAGCTGGCGGCACGGTTCGTCGGCGCCCTCCGCGAGGGCGACCTCGACGGCCTCCGGGAACTGCTCGCCGCCGATGTGTCGATGGCCGGCGACGGCGGCGGCCGGGCCCCGCAGCTGGCCCGCGCCGTCGTCGGCGCCGAGAACGTGGCCCGGCTGCTGGCTGCCGTCTTCCCCTGGCTGGCCCGGATCGAGGTGACCGCCGAGCCGCGGGAGATCAACGGCCAGCCCGGCGCCCTCTTCCACGACCGGGACGGCAGGGTGCTGCACGCCCTGACCCTCGATGTCCTCGACGGCCGGATCCAGGACATCCGCTTGGTGCTCAATCCCGACAAGCTCGGCCACTTGGGGCCGGTCGCCGATGCCTGGGCCGTCGACCGGGAGCTGAAGCAGGCGCGACGGCAGGGTAGTTGATGCTCTGGCGCTCCGGCAGTGGGTCAGCCGCGATATCCCGTGGTCGCCGCCGGCAGCGGCCCCTATGATGTGCCCATGCAGCTGTCGTCGTGCCTGAGCTGGTGGCGCTCCTCGTAGGAGCGGCCGCCTCTCGCGCATGACCAAGGGCCGTTCGCACGGACGGCCCTTTTCGTGTCCCCTGGAACAGGGGTGGTGCCGTCCCGACGGCACCACCGACCACCAGGAGACCTCATGGACACCACGGCCCCGATCGCGGACTTCGACGCCCCTGCCGCGCCCACTCCCGCCCCCGCCTCTTCCTCGGCCCTTCCGGATGCCTCGGCTTCCGAAGCTGTCGCGGCCGACCGGCTGGGGGCCTCGGCCGCGCGGGAACGCACCGCGGTGCTGGAGGAACTGATCCGTACCGACCCCGGGCAGTTCCGGGTCCTGACCGGCGACCGCCCCACCGGACGGCTGCACCTGGGCCACTACTTCGGCACGCTCCACAATCGGGTACGGCTGCAGAACCTGGGCGCGGAGCTGTTCGTGATCATCGCGGACTACCAGGTGCTCACCGACCGCGATGTGGCCGACAACCTGACCACGTACGTCGAGGAACTGGTCCTGGACTACCTCGCCATCGGCGTGGACCCGGAGCGCAGCACGATTTTCACGCACAGCGCCGTCCCCGCCCTCAACCAGCTGCTGCTGCCGTTCCTCAGCCTGGTCTCCGTCGCCGAACTCAACCGCAACCCCACCGTGAAGGACGAGATCAGCCACTCCCGCCAGTCGGCCGTCAGCGGCCTGATGTTCACCTATCCCGTCCACCAGGCCGCCGACATCCTCTTCTGCAAGGCCGATCTCGTCCCGGTCGGCCAGGACCAGCTTCCGCACCTCGAACTCACCCGCACCGTCGCGCGCCGCTTCAACGACCGCTACGGCAACGGCTCCACGGTCTTCCCCCGGCCCGACGCCCTGCTGTCGAGCGCGCCGCTGCTGCTCGGCACCGACGGCACCAAGATGAGCAAGAGCCGGGGCAACGCCCTCACCCTGGCCGCCGACGCCGATGAGACCGCCCGGCTGATCAAGGGGGCGAAGACCGACGCCGAGCGCCACATCGGCTACGACCCGGCCACCCGCCCCGAGGTGTCCTCACTGCTCCTCCTGGCGGCCCTCTGCCAGGGCCGGACCCCCGAGCAGGTCGCCGCCGACATCGGCTCCGCGGGCGCCGCCGCGCTGAAGCGGACCGTGACCGAGGCGGTCAACGAGTACCTGGCGCCGATCCGGGCCCGCCGCAGGGCGTACGCGCAGGACCGCGCCCTGCTCCGCCGGATCCTGCGCGAGGGCAACGAGCGGGCCAACGCCGTGGCCGACGCCACCCTCGCCGAGGTGCGCACCGCGATGAACAGCCACTACTGATGATCAGCCACTACTGAGGGCGCGGCCGAAGGCGCAGGCGCCACTCAGTCGGGGACCGTGACGGCCTGTGGGGTCGCCTCCCGGATCCGGGTGGTGATCCACTTGATCTGGGTGCGGTTCTCGTCGTGCAGGGCGGATGCCTCGGCGAGCAGTTCGCACTCGCACAGCGCCCGGGCGACCTGGCCGAGCATCACCCAGCGGATGTGGACGCGCTGCGCCTTCTCGTGCAGGTGGCACAGGTCGTGGAGCAGGGCCAGGCCGGCCTCGCGGCGGTCGCGGCGGAGCGCCGCGGACGTGTGGCGGACGGCGTCCCGCACCGCGGACAGCGGCTCGGGCGCGGTCGTCTGCGCGTGCAGGCGCACCTCGAAGCGCTCGCCCCAGGCCCGGACGCGCTCGGCGTGCCGGTCGCACTGCGCGGCGACGGTGTGGGCCGGGTGGTACGTGCCGCAGTCCGCCGCCTGGCGTTCGGCGACGCTCCGGCAGGTCCTCGCCAAGTCCGTCACGGCGTCGTGGAGTTCCCGCAGGAGGGCGCCGGGCCTGTTCATCGTCGCGGCCCCGGCTCCGCGGCATCGGCGACCTTGGTCAGCCGCACCGGAGTGGCCTTGTAGACGGGTTGCTTGGACACCGGGTCCCATGCGGTGTGGGTGAGTTCGTTGGCGGCCCGGTCGTGCCGTCCGGGGTCGGTCCGGTCGAAGTAGCCGTAGTGGAACGGGACGAACACCAGGCCGGGACGGCTGCCGCGCAGCACCGCGGGGGCCTCGATCTCGCCCTGGCGGGAGGACACCCGCACCAGGTCGCCCTCGGCGATGTCCCGGCTGTGCGCGTCGTCGGGATGCAGCTCCACCCACACCTCCGGGGCCGCGTCGTCGAGTTCGGGGACGCGGGCGGTCTTGGTGCGGGTGCGCCAGTGGTACACGCAGCGGCCGGTGGTCAGCTGCAACGGGTGGTCCTCGTCCGGGAGTTCGTGCGGCGGCAGGTAGTGCGCCGCCTTCAGGACGGCCCGGCCCGCGGGGTCGTGCAGCCGGTACTCGTCGGGTTCGTGCTGGGCGCCGGTGGCGAGGTCGTGCCCGTAGTCCTCGCAGCGGTCGGCGGCGGTGGGGAAGACATGGTCGGTGTAGAGGCGCTCGGTGCCGTCGGGGGCGGACTCCGTGCAGGGCCACTGCACACCGTCGCTGCCGCGCAGCCGCTCGTAGGTGAGGGCGGACTGGTCGCAGGGCCGCCCCTCGGTCAGGGCGATGAAGTCGTGCCAGGCGTCCTCCGGCTGGTGCCAGCGCACCAGCGGGCCGCCGTCGCGGTCGGTCAGGTGCATCCGCCGGGCGTAGTCGAGCAGGACGGCGAAGTCGCTGCGGGCCTCTCCGGGCGGTTCGACGGCCTTGTGCGACAGGTGGACGGTGCGGTCGGCGTTGGTGACACAGCCGGTCTTCTCGCCCCACATGGCGGCGGGCAGCACCACGTCCGCCAGGGCGGTGGTCTCGGTCGGGAAGGCGTCGGAGACGACGAGGAAGAGCCGGTCGGATCCGAGGACGGAGCGGATGCGGTGCAGGTCGGGGAGGGAGACGGCGGGGTTGGACCCGGTGATCCAGAGGAACCTGATCGAACCGGTCTCGCAGAGCCGGAAGATCTCCATGGCGTGCGTGGGCGACCAGTGGGGGATGCGCGGTGCGTCGACGTTCCAGTGGTCGGCCAGGCGTCGGACATGGGCGTCGTTCTGCCAGTTGAGGAAGGCGGGCAGGGAGCCGTCGGCGCCTGCCTCCCGGGCGTTCTCGGCGCTGGGCTGGTCGTTCATCTGGAAGACCGTGGCCCCGGGCCGTCCGATCATGCCGCGTACCAGGTTGATGTTGTTGACCTGCACGGCCGCCGCGGTGGCCTGGTGCGACTGGTAGACGCCCTGTAGGACGGTCGACACCAGGTGGTGGGCGGTCCCGAGGAGGTGCGCCGCGCGCCGGACGAGGTGCGCCGGGACGCCGCAGATCTCCGCGGCCCGCTCCGCGGGATAGTCCGCGACGGTCCCGGCCAGCTCGGCGAAGCCGGTGGTGCGGGCGTCGACGAAGCTCCGGTCGATCCGGTCGTTCCGGATCAGTTCGTGCAGCAGCGCGTTGAGCAGGGCGACGTTGGTGCCCGGCCGGACGGGCAGGTGCACGTCGGCGGCGCGGGCGGTCGGCGTCAGCCGCGGATCGACGACGATCAGCCGCGGGCGGTCCGGACCGTGCAGCCGGTCGAGCATCCGCGCCCACAGCACCGTCTGGCTCTCGGCGACGTTGTGGCCGACGAGGAACAGCGTGTCGCAGTGGTCGATGTCGGTGTACGAGCCGGGGTCCCCGTCGCTGCCGAAGCTCTCGACCAGCGCCGATCGCGCGGTCGCGGTGCACAGCCTGGTGCTGCCGTCCAGATGGGGCGTGCCGATCCCGCCGCGGGCGATCAGCGCCTGGGCGTAGTGCTCCTCCGCGAAGAGCTGGCCGCTGGTGTAGAACGCCATGGCCAGCGGGCCGTGGCGGGAGAGCACGGCCTGCGAACGCTCGACCACGGCCGTCATGGCGGTGTCCCAGTCGACCCGCCGCAGCGCACCGTCGATCCGCATCTGCGGGTGGAGCAGCCGGTCCCGCGCGTGGCCGGCCTGCCAGCCGAACAGTCCCTTCGGGCCGAGCCGGCCGTGGTTGACGCGGTCCTGGGCGCGGCCCCGCACCCCCACGATGCGGCCGTCGGAGACGGCGATGTCCAGTCCGCAGCCGTTGGAACACAGCATGCAGACCGACGGCACCCACCGTTCGACGTGGTCGTGCGGGATCGCCAGGCAGGCATCGACGCGGAGCGGCCAGCCGCCGCCGGCGGGATAGGGGGTCCGCTTGCCCCACACATCGCCGATCCGGTCAGCCATTGTGTGCTCCCTTCCCTCACTGTCCGCCGAACCGGACGCTGGGCCGCGCCCGCCGGACTCCGCCGCACCAGCGGCCCGCGCCGGCCGGGGACCGCGCGGACCGCGACCGGTCGGCCGCCCCCGACCTTACGCTGCGTGATCGCCCAACTCCGGCTGCGAATCCCGGCGCACCCGCGCGTCCGGCCGCCGCGCACCCGGCCGACGCGCGTCCCGGGTCGCCGGGCACCCCGCTGAGCTGAGGCTTCGTCAGATCCAGGCGGGTGCACGGCGCATGGTCGGTCGAAACGAAAACCGCCCGTCTGGCGTCGCCTGACGTGCCGTCAGATAGCCGCGCGGAGGCCCATCCGGGCGAACGCCCCGGTGCGGTCGGTCAGCGTTTGCCGCCCCGGGGGCCGGCGACCACAGTGGGAGGTGGGGCCGTCCGGCGAGCCGTCGCAGGAGGAGTGCAGCCATGAGGCGTCCACGCACCGGGACCGAGCCGGTGACCGCCCGCAGCCCCCTGCGGCTGCGGCTCATCATGGCCTCCGCCGCGCTGGTCGTCTTCGTCGCGGCGACGGCGGGCCTGGTGATCTGGGCGGACTCCGCCGGCCCGAACACCTACCCCGGCCGGAACGCGCTGCTCGTCCTGGCCGTGGTCTGCGGCATCCTCGCGCTCCTCGCCGCCGTGGACCTCGTCGTGCTCGCCCGCCGCCACCGACGCGGGGAGGACGCGGACGCTTAGCGTCTGCCCGACGGGCCGGGGCCGGGAGAGCGGCGTCGGCCGGGCGGGACGGCCGCGAGCGCCGCAACGCCCCCAAGGTGGGCTGGTGTTGGGCCGGCAGCCGTCACGCCTGGCTCGGCTTCGCCTCGGCGACGGGGCGGCGGTCCGGCTGGTCCGCCTACTCCGCCTGCCCCTTCCGGTCCGCCTGCCCCTTCCAGTCCGTCCGGCCCTTCCGGATCGTCCGTCCGTCTAGTCGGGCCGTACCGAGTTGAGGAGGGTGGCGCACCGTTGCAGCAGGCCGACGAGGGTCGCCCGTTCCTCGTCCGTGAACTCGTCGGCCAGCGCGCGCTCCACGCTCACCGCCCGCGCGTCGGCGATCGCCATGACCGCGTGGCCCTCGTCGGTGAGCCGGATCTCCAGCACGTTCCGGTGCCACTCGTGCGGGGTGCGCTGGATGAGGCCGCGCTCCTGGAGGTTCTTCAGCACCGTGTTCATCGTCGGTGGCGTCACGCCGCACGCCCGCGCCAGCGCGGCGGCCGAGATGCCGGGCCGCTCGGAGCTGTAGAGCAGGGCCGCGTACTGCGGGACCGTCAGGCCGGCCGGCTTCAGCGCCGCGTGCTTGGCGCCGTTCAGGGCCTGCTCGGCGCGCTTGATGGAGGAACCGAGGCGCTCGGACACGGGCATGGACGTCATCCCTGCATCGTAATGGCCGTATAGCAGGTGAGGGCTCGCTCGGCAATGTGCATCCACATGAGGATTAGTGTCTTGACGAGCATTAGAGTTCGAATCTACCTTCGTGTTCGTTCACTCGTTTCTTGCGACCAGTCGGTCGTCTGCGGATGCCAGGTGTCAGCTGTAGGCGGCCTCAACGGGGGGGACCCACCCATGACTTGCTCGATCGCCCGCCGCGCTCTGGTGCCGGCCGCTCTGGCGCTGGCGGCGGCCGTCGTCGTACCGCCGGTCGCCACCGCGAGCACCCGACCCGAATCCCACGCCCGCACCCAGGGACACGTCCGTACCGCCCACGTCCGTACCGCCTACGACCTGCCCGGCGAGCGCGCCTACCCGGAGGGCGTCGCCGCCGACCCGCGCACCGGCGACATCTACGTCGGCTCCTACGCCACCGGCGCCGTGTACCAGGCGACGCCCGGACGCCACGCCGCCCGGATCTTCCTGCCGGCCGGCGCCGACGGGCGTACCACCGCCAACGGCCTCAAGGTCGACCGCGCCGGCCGACTGTGGGTCATCGACTCGACCGCCGGCGTCGCCGTCTACGACCTCCGCGACCGCAGGCTCCTCGCCCGCTTCGACGTCACGGGAACCGCGAGGTCCTTCGTCAACGACCTGGTCGTCACCCCGGACGGCACTGCCTATCTGACCGACAGCTACCGGGGTGTCGTCTACCGCGTCACACCCGGTCAGCTGGCCCGGGTCGCGGCGCACGGTCGACGTGCCGGGCTGACCGCCGCCTACGACCTGTCCCGCGTACTCCCCCCGGTCCCGGCCGGCACCGTCACCCTCAACGGCATCGCCGCCGCCCCCTCCGGCCGCTACCTCCTCACCGTCGACATGACCGCCGGCACCCTCTACCGCATCGACCCGACCACCGGCGCGATCCGCCAAGTCGCCCTGCACGGCGGCGACATGAAGCACGGTGACGGCCTCGAAATGCGCGGAAACACCCTCTGGGTCGTCCACAACGTGGCCAACAGCATCAGCCGGTGGCGGGTAACCGATGACGGCCGCGCCGCCCGCAGGGAGCGCAGCCTCACCGACCCGGCGCTGCAGATTCCGACCACGGTCGTCCACAGCGGCGGCCGGATGCTCGTCGTCCGCTCGCAGTTCGACAAGGGCGGCCCCATGGGCGGCAGCGACCCGCAGCCCTTCACCGTCGCCGAGGTCGACGGCATCTGAGCCGCGCCGGCGCGCCACCCGCCCAACCGTCCGGAGGCGACGAATGCGCCCGGGAATTCCGGGAGTTCGGTTACTTCTCGTTCAGGGAATTCGCGCCGTCCACTCCTCGTTCTGGAATTTACGGAGGACGAGCTCCCGGGCGCGGGCGAGTTCTCCGGGGGTGACGTCGCCGCGGGTGAGTCCGTAGCGCGAGCGGAAGGAGTCGATCATCTTCTCGATGACGGCTTCGCGGGGGAGCCCGGTCTGGCGGCGCAGCGGATCGACGCGTTTCTTGGCGCTTCTGGTCCCCTTGTCGGAGAGCTTTTCCTTGCCGATGCGCAGCACGTCGAGCATTTTGTCGGCGTCGATGTCGTAGGACATGGTGACGTGGTGCAGCACCGCGCCGGGGCCGCCTCCCGGGCCGACCATCCGTTTCTGTGCGGCGCCGGCCACCTTCCCCAGTTCGGTGGCGATGTCGTTCAGCGGCTGGTACCAGGCTTTGATTCCCATGTCGCCGAGCGCGGTGAGCACCCAGTCGTCGAGATAGGCGTAGGAATCCGCGAAGGACAGTCCGGAAACCAGGGCCTCGGGCACCGCGAGGGAGTAGGTGATGGTGCTCTGCGGCTCGGCGAACATCGCCCCGCCGCCGGAGATCCGGCGCACCACCGTGACGCCGTGGCGGGCCGCGCCCGCGGCGTCGACCTCGTTGCGCAGGGACTGGAAGCTGCCGATGATGACGGCCGGGGCGTCCCATTCCCAGACCCGGAGGGTGGGCGGCCGGCGGCCCGCCGCCACCTCCGTGGTGATGACCTCGTCGAGGGCCATGTGAAGGGCCGGCGGCTGCGGCGCGGTGTGGATGAGCTGCCAGTCGTAATCGCTCCAGTCGGTGGCCTGGGCGAGGGCCCGGCGCACCGCGACGGCGACGCTCTCACTGGTGAAACCGAAAAGCACCGCCGATTCGGGGAGTGCGGTGTCGATACGGTCCCGCAGGCCGGCGGTATCGGTGTCGACCGGTGCGCCTTCCAGCGCGGAGTTGATGTCCAGGATCGCCTCGTCGGGTTCCAGGAAGAAGTCACCGGCCACCCGGACATTTCTCAGCCGGCCGCCCTCGACGTCCAGATCGACGACCACCAGCTTGCCGCCCGGGACTTTGTATTCGCCGTGCACTCCGCACTCTCCGCCTCGTAAAGCACCGTGATCCGACACGGTGCCGGATTCTCCTGACACGGTAACCGCACGGCGGGTGAATACGGTGCGGCGTACCGTCACACCCCGGGGGTCGTGGGCGTCGCCGCCCAGCTCGCCAGCAGCCTCAACCGCTCCTCCGTCCGCGAACCCGGCTCCGGCGTGTAGACCACCAGCATCTGGTCCGGCTCGCCCGGGACCGTCAACGTCTCGTAGGGCAGGGCCAGTTCGCCGACCACGGGGTGCGCCAGGCGCTTGGTGCCGTAGCTCTTCTCCCGGACCTGATGGTCCGCCCACAGGCGGCGGAAGTCCTCGCTCGCCAGCGACAACTCACCCACGAGCGTGGCAAGTTGAGGGTCCTGCGGATGGTTTCCGGCGTCCAGGCGCAGATGCGCGACGGTCTCCGCGGCCACCGCCGGCCACTCCGGGTACGTCTCGCGGGCCCGCGGGTCGAGGAACACCTGGCGCGGTATGTTGCGGTCCCGGGGTGCCATCTGTGAGAAGCCGACGACGGCGTCACCCAGGTCGTTCCAGGCGAGCACGTCCATACGGCGGCCGAGGAGGAACGCCGGGGCCCGGTCGACGGTGTCCAAGAGCAGCCGCAGGCCGGGGCGGACCTTCTGGGGCGCGGGGTCGGCGGCGGCCCTCCGGGGCCCCGCGCGGCGCACGCCCGGCCGGGCGACCTTGCGCAGATACCCCTGCTCGGTGTCGTCCAGGCGCAGCACCCGCCCGATCGCATCGAGCACGGCATCCGAGACCGACGGGCCACGGCCCTGCTCCAGCCGGATGTAGTAGTCGACGCTGACGCCCGCGAGCTGGGCGACCTCCTCCCGGCGCAGCCCCGGCACCCGCCGCCGGCCATGACCGGGCAGCCCGACCTCCTCCGGCCGGATCCGCGCGCGCCGCGACCGCAGGAAGTCCCCGATCTCCCGCCCTATGGGTGTGTCCATGCCGGTGATCCTAGGACGTGTCCCCGCGTCTTTCCTGGTACTGCCGGACCCAGGAAAACGGTGGACCTGGGTCGCCGCGTCGACGGGTTGCACTGTGGTGGACGTCGCCGGGAGACGCCCGGTGGCGAACATCGCGAAACCAGGAGCCACCATGTCGTACGACGCCCTCGCCGGCCGCACCGCCGTTGTCACCGGAGCCGCCAGCGGCATGGGTGAGGCCACCGCCCGGCTGCTTGCCTCGTACGGCGTGCGGGTGGCGCTGCTCGCCCGCCGGGCCGAGCGGCTGACCGACCTGGCCGCCAAGATCGAGGCGGACGGCGGCCGGGCCCTCGCCGTCCCCACCGACATCACCGACGCGGCCTCCGTGGACGCCGCGGTGCGGCAGGTGCACACCGCGTACGGCGCCGTCGACCTCGTCGTCAACGCCGCGGGCGTGATGCTGCCCAACCCCGTCACGGCGGGCCGCGCCGACGAGTGGCAGCGCATGCTGGACACCAACGTGGCCGGTGCGCTGCGCGTCATCCGCGCCTTCACCCCCGACCTGATCGCGGCCGCCGCGGCGGGCCGGACCGCGGACCTGGTCAACATCTCCTCGATCGGCGCCCACGTCCCCTTCCCCCACTACGCGGTCTACGGCGCGACCAAGGCCGCGCTGACCTACCTCTCGCAGTCCCTGCGCACCGAACTGGGCCCGCGCGACGTCCGCGTCACCAACATCGAACCGGGCCTGACCGACACCGAACTGGCCGACCACGTCGACAACGCGGAACTCTCCGGCCAGTTGGACGGCATGTTCGACGCGCTGATCGGACTCTCCGCCGACGACATCGCGGACCTGATCGCCTTCACGACCAGCCGTGCCCGCCACGTCAACCTGCGCCAGGCGATCGTGCTGCCGACCCGGCAGGCGTGACCGCGTCAGCCGAGCGCGGCCAGCAGCCGGGGGAGGGCCGTGCCGATCGGCTCGCGCACCACCTCGGTGGCCAGCTCGTCGTAGGGGGTCGGCTCGGCGTTGACGATCACCAGGCGTGCACCGTGCTCCACGGCCGTCCCGGCGAGCGAGGCGGCCGGCTGCACCTGGAGCGTGGTGCCCACCGCGAAGAACAGCTCGGCGGCCTTCGCCACCGCCACCGCCTGGCCGAGCACCCGCGGATCCAGCCGCTCGCCGAACATCACCGTCGCCGACTTGAGGATCCCGCCGCACGCCCGGCACGCCGGGTCGGGCTCGCCGGCCGCCACCCGCTCCAGCGCCTGCGCCATCGACGACCGGGCATGGCAGCCGGTGCACGTCACCTCGCGGGCGGTGCCGTGGAGTTCCAGCACCTTGCGGGCCGGCAATCCGGCGAGCTGGTGCAGCCCGTCCACGTTCTGGGTGAGCACCCGCACCGGCGTCCCGGACCGCTCCAGCCGGGCCACCGCCTCGTGCGCGGCGTTCGGCCGGGCCCGGAACACCGGGCTCTCCCGACGCATCCGCCACGACCGCCGCCGGATCTCCGGATCCGTCATGTACGCGTCGTAGGTGACCAGCTTCTCGGCCGCCGGATCGCGCCGCCACAGCCCGTTCGGACCGCGGTAGTCGGGGATCCCGGAGTCGGTGGAGATCCCGGCGCCGCTCAGGATCGCGACCAGGGGGCGGTGCGCGGGCCGGCCGTCGGTGCTGCTCATGGGCCGAGCGTACGGAAGGTGGCGGGGGAGGGCGAATGGTTTGGGGGTGGGGGCGGGGGCGGTTCGCCGGGCGGTCGGTTGGTCGGCGGAGGGGGACCGGCCCGTCCGGTGGAGTGGCGGAACCGGTCGGTCCGAGGGGCTGATAAGCCCGCCAGCGTGGGAAGGGGTGAGAAGTCGATCCGGCCGGGGAGATTACGGGGGACCCGTACGTCCCGTCGGCCCGCCATGGGCCGCCACGTCCCACAAGAGCCGCCACGCCCCACAAGGGATGCCACAGCCCACGACGATGAGGAGCCACCGTGTTCACCACCCGCCCCACCCTCCACGGCACCTTCGGTATGGCCGCCACCACCCACTGGCTGGCGTCCCAGTCCGCGATGGCCGTACTGGAGGACGGCGGCAACGCCTTCGACGCCGCCGTCGCCGCCGGGTTCGTGCTGCACGTCGTCGAACCGCACCTGAACGGGCCGGCGGGCGAGGTGCCCGTCATCCTGGCCCCGGCCGGCGGACCGGTGCGGGTGCTCTGCGGACAGGGCCCCGCCCCCGCCGGCGCGACCGTGGCCCACTACACCTCCCTCGGACTCGACCTCGTCCCCGGCGCCGGACCGCTCGCCGCCGCCGTCCCCGGCGCCTTCGACGCCTGGATGCTGCTGCTGCGCGACCACGGCACCAAGTCCCTGGCCGAGGTGCTCCGTTATGCCATCGGATACGCCGAGCACGGCCACCCCGCCGTCGAACGGATCGGGGAGACCGTGGAAGCCGTCCGTACGCTCTTCGAGACCGAGTGGACCTCGTCGGCCGAGCTCTACCTCCGGGGCGGCCGCGCCGTCCGCCCCGGCGAACTGCTCACCAACCGCCCCCTGGCCGACACCTGGCGCCGCCTCCTCACCGAGGCCGCGGCCGCCTCCACCGACCGCGAGGGACAGATCGAGGCCGCCCGCCGCATCTGGCGCGAGGGCTTCGTCGGTGAGGCGCTCGCCGACTTCGCCGCCCGCCCCGCCATGGACAGCTCCGGCGAACCGCACGCCGGCACCCTCACCGGCGACGACCTGACCGCCTACACCGCCACCTACGAGGACCCGGTCACCCACGACTGGCACGGCTGGACCGTGGCCAAGGCCGGCGGCTGGACCCAGGGTCCCGTATTCCTCCAGCAACTCGCCCTTCTGCCCGAGGAGTTGCCCGGCTACGGCAGCCCGGAATACGTCCACCTCCTCATCGAGGGCAGCAAGCTCGCCATGGCCGACCGCGAGGCGTGGTACGGCGATGCCGCCGACGTCCCGCTCGCCGCCCTGCTCGGCGACGACTACAACACCGCCCGCCGCGCCCTCATCGGCGACCGCGCCTCGTACGCGCTGCGGCCCGGCAGCCCCGACGGACGCACCCCGCGGCTGAGCAAGCACACGCAGGCGGTGGCCGGCGGCGCCGGCGGGTTCGACGTGGCGGGCGCCCTGGCCGGCGGCACGGGGGAGCCGACCATGGCCCCCGGACCCGCCGCACCCGGCCGCGGCGAACCGTCCCCCGGCGCCCCCGAGGTCGGCCGCGACGGCACCACCCGCGGCGACACCTGCCACATCGACGTCGTCGACCGCTGGGGCAACCTCGTCTCCGCCACCCCCTCCGGCGGCTGGCTTCAGTCCAACCCCGTCGTCCCCGGCCTCGGCTTCCCGCTCGGCACCCGCCTCCAGATGACCTGGCTGGAGGAGGGCCTGCCCAACTCCCTCACCCCCGGACGCCGCCCCCGCACCACCCTCACCCCGTCCCTGGCCCTGCGCGACGGCGTACCCGTCATGGCGTTCGGCACCCCCGGCGGCGACCAGCAGGACCAGTGGCAGCTGCACTTCTTCCTGGCGGTGGCGCTGCGCCCGCAGGTCCGCGGCGGCCTCGACCTCCAGGGCGCCATCGACGCCCCGAACTGGCACCACGACTCCTTCCCCGGCTCCTTCTTCCCGCGCCTCATGCGGCCCGGCGGCGTCACCGTCGAATCCCGGATCGGCGACGCGGTGATCGACGGGCTGCGGCGGCGCGGCCACGACGTGACGGTGGGCGGCGCGTGGTCGGAGGGGCGGCTGTGCGCGGTGGCCCGCGACCCGCGGACCGGGGTGCTGTCGGCCGCGGCCAACCCGCGCGGCATGCAGGGGTACGCGGTCGGGCGGTGACCGACGGCCGGCCGTCTCGGGACACCGGTCCCGGGGCGGCCTCAAAGCGCTGACCTGGGGAGATGTCGGTGGGGCGGGGGCTGCCGGCGCCCGTGGAGGGCGGTCCGCGGCACCTGCCCGTGGCCCGTACGGCACCCGGAGTTCACCCGGAGTCCGGTCGGAGTGTCAGTGGTCCGTGGTTCGATGGATGCATGATCGAAGCACTGGACATCCGCACTCCGGGAGACCCCACGGACACCACGGACCTCACCGACGCCGTCACCCTCACCCCGGCCGCCGCACCCGCGGCCGCGCCCTGCCCTGCCACCGCGCCCGCCGCCGAGCCCGATCTCTCCGGGCTGGACTGGGCCGCCGTGGAGGCCGCCGTCCGGCAGGCCGCGGCCGACGAGATCACGCCCCGTTTCCGGCAGCTCGCCGTCGAGGAGATCGTCGAGAAGAACGGCCCGCACGACCTCGTCACCATCGCCGACCGGCGCGCCGAGGAGCACCTCACCGCCGCCCTCACCGCCCTGCTGCCCGGCTCCCGGGTCGTCGGCGAAGAGGCCGTGCACGCCGACCCCACCGTCCTCGACGCCCTCCACGGCGACGCCCTGGTCTGGATCGTCGACCCGGTCGACGGCACCCGCCAGTTCGTCCACGGCGACCCCGGCTTCGCCACCCTGGTCGCCCTGGCCCACCGCGGCGAGGTGCTCGCCTCCTGGACGTACGCCCCCGCCCTCGGCCAGATGGCCGTCGCCCGCCGCGGCGCCGGCGCCTGGCTCAACGGCGAGCGGCTCACCGCCGGCCACCCCGCCCCCGGCGCCGATCTCGAAGTCGCCACCTCCCACCCCGACTTCACCACCGACGACCAGAAGCGCGTGCTGGCCGCCCTGGAGACCCCCGGCGTCGCCCCCCGCCCCTGCGGATCCGCTGGCCTGGAGTACCTCCACATAGCCCTCGGCCGGCTCGACGCCACCGCCTTCAGCTGGGAGAACTCCTGGGACCACGCCGCCGGCCTGCTCCTCGTCCACGAAGCGGGCGGCACCAGCGGCACGGTCGCCGGCCGGCCCTTCCGCATCCAGGGCGGCAACGCGCTGCCCTTCACCGCGGCACGGGACGCCGAAACGGCGCGGCGTATCCTCGGACTGCTGGCTGCCGCCAACTGACCCTCACCGACGAGGGTCGGACACGAGGGGAGTGGCGCAGGTGCGGACGATGCTCGACGCCGTCGTGATCGGATCGGGGCCCAACGGCCTGACAGCGGCGGTCGAACTCGCCCGCCGCGGCATGTCCGTCGAGGTCTTCGAAGCCCGCGACACCATCGGCGGCGGCGCCCGCACCGAGGAGCTGACCCTCCCCGGCTTCCGTCACGACCCCTGCTCCGCGGTGCACCCGCTCGCCGCGGGCTCCCCCGCCTTCCGCGCCATGCCCCTGGAGCGGCACGGCCTGGAATGGCTCCACCCCGACCTCCCCATGGCGCACCCCTTCCCGGACGGCACCGCCGCGGTCCTGGCGCACTCCGTCGGCGAGACCGCCATGTCGTTCGGCGCGCACGACGCCGGCGTCTACCGCCGGCTCGTGGCCCCGTTCACCGGAAGGTGGGATGCCCTGGCCCGCGACTTCCTGCGCACCCAGTGGCTGGGCCTGCCTCACGACCCGTTTACCTACGCCCGCTTCGGGCTGGTCGCCATGCAGCCGGTCACCCTGCTCAACCGCCGCTTCCAGGACGAGAAGGCACGCGCCCTGCTCGCCGGACTCGCCGCCCACGCCATCGCCCCGCTCCGCGGCTTCGGCACCAGCGGCCTGGCCCTGATGTTCGCCCTCGCCGCCCACGCCAACGGCTGGCCGGTGCCCCGCGGCGGCTCCCAGGCCATCTCCGACGCCCTCGCCGGCCTCCTGCGCGCCCACGGCGGCGCCGTCCACACCGACTTCGAGGTCAAGCGCCTGGACGACCTCCCGCCGGCCCGCGCCTATGTCTTCGACACCTCCCCGACGGCCCTCGCCCGCATCGCCGGCCTCGGCAACGCCTACCGCGACGTGATCTACGGTCCCAGCGTCTTCAAGATCGACTATGCGCTGTCCGGCCCCGTCCCGTGGACCGCCCCGGAAGCCCACCACGCCGGCACCGTCCACATCGGCCCCACCAGCGGCGAGATCTCCGCCGCCCTCGACGCCGCAGTCCAGGGCCGCGACCCCTCCGTCCCCTTCCTCATCACCGCCCAGCCCAGCCTCATCGACCCCACCCGCGCCCCCGAGGGCAAGCACACCTTCTGGGCCTACGGCCACGTCCCCAACGGCTGGACGGGCGACGCCACCGACGCCGTCGAGCGCCAGATCGAACGCTTCGCCCCCGGCTTCCGCGACCTCGTCCTCGCCCGCGCCGTCGCCGGCCCCCCGCAACTCGCCGCCCGCAACGCCAACTACGTCGGCGGCGACACAGCCACCGGCTCCGCCGCCGGCCTCCGCCTCCTCATCCGCCCCAAACTCACCCGCGTCCCCTACGAAACCGCCCACCCCGCCGTCTTCCTGTGTTCCCAGGCCACCCCACCCGGCCCCGGCGTCCACGGCATGTCCGGCCACCACGCCGCCCGAGCCGTCTGGCGCCGCCTCCGGGGGAGCAGCGGCCGCTAGGTCCTGTCGTCGAACTCCCGCCTGCCGTCCGGCGCCCGGCACGCACTCTCGCCGCACCGGGCGAACAACGGGAGTTCGACGACAGGACCTAGGCGGCCGGCCGGAGCCACGGGTCCGTCCACTCAGCCTCCGCAGCCGTGGCCTCCGCAGCCGTGGCCTCCGCAGCCGTGGCCTCCGCAGCCGTGGCCTCCGCAGCCGTGCCCTCCGCAGCCGTGCCCTCCACCGCCGTGCCCACCACCGCCGTGTCCACCACCGTGTCCTCCGCCACTGTGCCCTCCACCGCTGTGGCCGCTTCCGCTTCCGCTTGCGCAGTCGTAGCTGTCCCCGCCGCCCCAGCTGTGGTCCCCGCTGGAGCGCTGCCCCGGTTTCCAGGAGTTCGACCGGCCTTGCGTCCTCGGCCCGCCGCTCCGGCGCGGGGCCGATCGCCGCCCCTCGTCGGCCCGTTGCTGCTGGCGCAGTCGCGCTTCCAGCTGCTCCGCCCGCTCGCGTTTCTCCTGCTCCTCCTTGCGGATCCGTTCGCGCCGGGCGGCGTCCCGGGCCGCGCCGTCGGCCGGCTGCCACGGGCCGAGGCCGTGGCGGCGTCGCGCCAGCAGCGGCGCGACCGTGACGCCGGCATAGGTGCGTTCCTGCTCCGGCCCCTGGTACGCGCTGCGCTCGATGACGGCGTATTCCAGAGCGACTTCGGCGCCTTCCCAGAGCGCGCCGTACAGGACCGCTTCGAACGGTTCGCTGCGGGGATCGATGTCGTAGTGCCCTTCGTCGGGTCGGAAGGTGGAGCTGGTGCCCACCAGACGCGCCGTGCGGTCGGTGTCCCGGTCCTTGGGGAAGTACGCGATCAGGGGCTGCCCCGAGGTGGAGAGGGCATCCGGATACAGCCAGTGGTAACCGTCCGGCGCGATTCGCACACCCACCATCAGAGTCGGCTGGGGCTCCTCGTGCAGGCGATGCGCCGCCCGGAAGGCGGCATGGCCGCGCCCGTACACGGTGGTGCCGGGAACGAGGAACAGCAGGGCGGCGATCTGCTGCCCGACGGCGTCGTACGGCGCGCGGTCCGGTGCCGTCAGGTCCTCGACGAGACCGGCGGTGAGGACGGCGCCGGCGACGAGGCAGAGGACGAGCCCGAGGTAGACCTGCCGGTACCCGCGGTAGTCGTCCGTCTCGGGCGCCCCGTCCGGGAGTTCGCGTCGGCGCCGGCCGGAAACGGCGAGCGCCAGCGCCCGCTGCCTGCGGCGGGCCCGAAGGCGCAGGCACGCACCGGTGAACGCCCATACGGAGACGGCGAGGGCCAGCAGGTATCCGCCTGCGGCCGGGCCGTCGTCGGCGCTCGCGCCGGCGCCGGGTGACGCCAGGGACACGGCCGCGTCCACCGCGACCACGACCGCGGCCGGCACGGTCGGGACCGGCAGATGGCGGTACCACAACGGCAGCGCGGCCAGCAGGACCGCCCCGGGATAGCCGAGCCAGTCGGTGCCAGCGGGCGCGGACCCGCCACCGCCCCACCGCGCGATCGAGAACCCACCGGTCAGGACGTACGCCCCGGCGACCAGGACGAGCAGGACCCAACTGCCTGCGACCGGGGCGAAGGCCGCCGGGACACGAGCCTTCCGCCACCGCTCGGCCTCGGCGACGGACCAGGACTCCACACCGCCCTCGGGCAGTGCCCCCGGAGGCAGACGCTTGACGTAGTCATGCACGGCGCACTCCTTCCGCAGCACGCCGGACAGTTGAGGCTGCGCACTGCCTCGCCAACTTCGGTCGGGCCATGGTCCCCGGGCGGGGACGGCCATCACCGACTCTGCAGACGACGAGCCCAGGTTGAGAGCGGCCGATGAAATCGCCCTGAAACAGCGAAGAAAAGGCTCAGGCTCAGGCACACGAAGAGGCGCAGGAACAGGCGCAGGCACGGAAAAAGGCAAAGGCAAGGAGAACTCTCTCCCTGCCACTCTCAACATATAGCGCACCAGGGGGCTTGCGGCAAGGCCCCGGTCGTGCCGCAGAATCGTCCGCCGACGCCACAACCTGCGGAAACGGCGGCAGCGCGGGCGTGTGTTGTCGTCGACGTCCGGGCGGAGGTACGGGGTCGGTCACCCCAGTACGACGGAGCACGGCTGCCTCGGAGGTACCCCAGTGAGCGACGCGACGAACGAGGCAATGAACGGGGCCAGGAACAACGCAATGAACGATCAGTATGTTTTGGATCTCCAAGAGGTGGACGAGACGCAGGTCGCGGTCGTCGGTGGCAAAGGCGCGCACCTGGGCGAGCTGTCGCAGATCGATGACATCCCCGTGCCGGGCGGCTTCTGCGTGACGACGAACGCCTTCCGCCGGATCATGGCGGAAGCGCCTTCGCTCGACGACCGGCTCGACGAACTGTCCCGCCTGGACCCGGACGACCAGGAGGCGATCCGCACGCACAGCGCGCGGATCCGCCGGACCATCGAAGAGACCGCCATCCCGGGCGATCTCGCGTCGGCGATCACCCGCGCGCTCGCCCGACTCGGCGCGCAGGCCGCCTACGCCGTCCGATCCAGTGCGACGGCAGAAGACCTCCCGACGGCCTCCTTCGCTGGCCAGCAGGACACGTACCTCAACGTCGTGGGGCCGACGGCGATCCTCCAGCACATCAGCCGGTGCTGGGCCTCGCTGTTCACCGAGCGGGCCGTGACCTACCGCCGGCGCAACGGCATCGACCACCGTACGGTCCACATGGCCGTGGTCGTGCAGCGGATGGTCTTCCCGCACGCGTCCGGCGTCCTCTTCACGGCCGACCCCGTCACGGGCAACCGGAAGGTCGCCACCGTGGACGCCGGCTTCGGCCTCGGCGAGGCCCTGGTCTCCGGCCTGGTGAACCCGGACGTCTTCACGGTGCGGCACGGCCAAGTCGTCGCCAGGACGATCGCCGCCAAGGAGCGTGCCGTCCACGCCCTGCCGGCCGGCGGTACGCAGGAGGTGGCGATCGACCCGCAGCGGCAGCGGCAGCCGGCGCTGACGGACGCGCAGGCGGTGCGGCTCGTACAGCTCGGGCGGCGGATCGAGGCGCACTTCGGCCGTCCGCAGGACATCGAATGGTGTCTGGTCGACGACGGCTTCCGGATCGTTCAGAGCCGGCCGATCACCACGCTGTTCCCCATCCCCGAGACCGGCGACCAGGACAATCACGTCTACGTCTCCGTCGGTCACGGGCAGATGATGACCGACCCCATGAAGCCCCTGGGGCTCTCCATGTGGCAGCTGACGGCCATGGTGCCGATGCACGAGGCCGGCGGAAGGCTGTTCGTCGACGTCACCCGGCGCCTGGCCTCGCCCGCGAGCCGCGCCGGCCTCCTGGACGTCATAGGGAGAGGCGACCCGCTGATCAGGGACGCGCTGGAGACCGTCCTCGACCGCGACGACTTCGTCCCGTCGCTCCCGGACGCGGGCCCCGCCGGACCGCTGGCCACCGGCGCGTCCACCCCGATCGAGACCGACCCGGCCATCGTCACCGAACTGATCGAGCGCAGCCGGGCGTCCATCGCCGCCCTGGAGCGCGACATCCGGACGAAGACCGGACCGGCGCTCTTCGACTTCCTGCTGAGCGCCTTCGAGGAGCACAAGCGAATCCTCAGCGATCCGCTGAACCTTCAGGCGATCACGGCGGGGATGGAGGCCACCTGGTGGCTCAACGACAAGCTGCGGGAATGGCTGGGCGAGAAGAACGCGGCTGACACGCTGACCCTGTCCGCCCCCGACAACGTCACATCCGAAATGGGTCTGGCACTGCTCGACGTCGCCGACGTGATCCGCCCGCATCCGGAGGCGGTGGCGTTCCTACAGCGCGGCGCGGACGAGGACGAGGACGTGGACTTCCTGGACGAGCTGGCAAAGCTCCCGGGCGCGACCGCAGCGCGCGCCGCCATCGAGACCTACCTCGACCGCTACGGCATGCGCTGCGTGGGCGAGATCGACATCACCAGGCCACGGTGGCGCGAACGCCCCACCACGCTCGTCCCCGCGATCCTCGACAACGTCCGGAACTTCCAACCGGGCGCCGCCGAACGGCGCTTCGAGCAAGGGCGGCAGAAGGCGCGGCAGAAGGAACAGGACGTGCTGGCACGCCTGCGCGCCCTGCCGGACGGGGACCGCAAAGCCGACGAGACCAAGCGCATGATCGACCGGGTCCGAACCTTCATCGGCTACCGGGAATACCCCAAGTACGGCATCATCAGCCGCTACTTCGTCTACAAGCAGGCCCTCATGGCGGAGGCCGAGCGCCTCGTACGGACCGATGTGCTTCCTGAGCGGGAGGACATCTTCTACCTCACGTTCCAGGAACTCCACGACGTCGTGCGCTCGAACCAGGTGGACGCCCGACTCATCCGGCAGCGCAAGGACGCGTTCCGCTCGTACCACGCGCTCACACCGCCCCGGGTGCTCACCTCGGATGGCGAGGCCGTGACCGGCGCGTACCGGCGCGACGACGTCCCGGCCGGCGCCCTGGTCGGCCTACCGGTCTCCGCCGGGACCATCGAGGGACGGGCCCGCGTCATCCTCGACATGGCCGATGCCCATCTCGAAGCGGGCGACATCCTGGTCACGCCCTTCACCGACCCCAGCTGGTCGCCGCTGTTCGTCGGCATCGCGGGCCTGGTGACGGAGGTGGGCGGCCTGATGACCCACGGCGCCGTCATCGCCCGGGAGTACGGCCTGCCGGCCGTCGTGGGCGTCGAGCAGGCCACCCGGCTGATCCGAGACGGCCAACGGATCCGCGTACACGGAACCGACGGCTACCTCGAGCTCCTCCCTTGACCTTTGACCGACCACACCGAGAAGCCCCGTACGCGCCTCCGCCCCTCCCCCCGCCCTACGCTCACCACATGACCACCACCACTCTCACCCTCGTCCAGGGCGACATCACCGAACAGGCCGTCGACGCCGTGGTCAACGCCGCCAACTCCGCCCTGCTCGGCGGCGGAGGCGTGGACGGCGCGATCCACCGCCGCGGCGGGCCCGACATCCTCGCCGAGTGCCGTGCCCTCCGCGCCAGCCGGTACGGCCGCGGCCTGCCCACCGGCCAGGCCGTCCCCACCACCGCCGGCCGACTGCCCGCCCACTGGGTGATCCACACCGTCGGCCCGCGCTTCAGCCGCGAGGAGGACCGGTCGCAACTGCTGGCCTCCTGCTATCGGGAGTCGCTGCGGGTCGCCGACGAACTGGGCGCCCGTACGGTGGCGTTCCCGGCCGTCTCCGCCGGGATCTACGGGTGGCCGATGGAGGACGCCGCCCGGATCGCGGTGGAGACGGTGCGGAGCACGCGGACCACGGTCGAGGAGATCAGGTTCGTCCTCTTCGACGAGCGGGCGTACGAGGCGTTCGCCGCACAACTCCGATAGCGATCAGCCTCGACGCTGCTCGACGGCGGCGGTACGGGCCATCGCGCCTTGGCTGGGGCGCGGCTCATGGGGCACGGAGCGCCTCCAAAGAAGGGTGGGAGTGCTGCCCCCCCTCTGATCGGGCGATCTCGGCAAGGGAATCGGTATCCATTCGGCGAAATCCAGGCAACCTGCATTGCGGTTCAACTATCAGCGACGAAGGGGTGTTTTATGTATCGCATCGCCACCGCTGTTCTCGGGTTCACGGCACTACTAGGCGCCATTGCCACCCCAGCACAGGCTGCCCCCGCCAAGCGGATCGTCAAGCGGGAATTCGCGGTGAGGGCAGGGTACTGGGGTGCGTACGGAGAGGGCACCGCACGCTGCCCCGAGGGTTCTGCGGTTGTCGGCGGCGGATTCGACTCAGGGCGCTTGAGATTGTTCGCATGGGCCAGCCGCCCGACGGATGACGGCAAGGGCTGGACCGTGCGAGTCACAGATGGTGGCGAGTGGAAATTCTCAGCGGGGACGGCCACGGTCTATGCCGTGTGCGAGTTCGAGTAACAGCAGCGTCTCCATGCGGATGCCGCCCCGCGCGGGAACGCCCCCTGCCCCCGGGGCCTGCTCAGGCCCGGGCCGGCGTGCTTCACGCTTCGCAGGTGTCTGATCGCTGCAGCGACCGGGGTAATGATTGTCGGCCGTTGGAGTGGGCTTTCGGCGCGCCTGTGTGACATCGGGTGTGGGGAGGTACTCATTCGGCGTCCGATTGCCTGTCGATTAGGAGAAGCGATGCGTCCGTTCATAGGTCGTTCGCTTGCCGTCGTGGTGGTAAGCGTGGCGACCGGTGTCCCGATCGCCGATATATCCCAGGCCGTGCCTCAGAGCCGGTCCATGGTGCTGAGTGGTGAACACCGCCGTATGCAGCGTCACGACGGGTGCGACGCGTGCGAGTGCGGCGACGACTCCGGCTCGGGCGGCGGCGGTGCGGTTGATACCGGTCCGGGCGGCGGCGGTCCTGGTGGTGGGGAGCCGACGGGTACGGGTCCTGGTGGTGGGGAGCCGACGGGTACGGGTCCTGGTGGTGGGGAGCCGACGGGTACGGGTCCTGGTGGTGGAGAACCGACGGGTACGGGTCCTGGCGGTGGGGAGCCGACGGGTACCGGTCCTGGTGGTGGGGAGCCGACGGGTACGGGTCCCGGTGGTGGAGAACCGACTGGTACAGGTCCAGTCGGTGCCAGTCCATGCGGTGCCGGTCCCGGTGATGGGGAACCTGCTGGTACGGGTCCAGGAGGTGGGGAACCGGCTGGTACGGGTCCAGGAGGTGGGGGAGTTGGCAGCGGTCCCGGTGGTGGGGGTCTGGTGGGTACCAGTCCCGCTGGCGACAGTTCGGGTGATGGCGCGGACGGATTCGATCTGGGGAACCTGTTCGACGGGTTCGGCTCCGGGCTGGTCGGCATGGGACCTTACGGCCTGGCGCCGTTCCGCGACTTCGGGTCCCTGCTCGGCTGGTTCTGACCTGCGGCAGCCCGGCGGCAGTCGCAGCGAAGTGCCGTCCCAGTGGCACGGGGGGCGTACCCAGAATGGGCCATCACACGTTTCGACGTTCCGCCGGTCATCGCGAACATGACCCTTGCGACGGCTACGTCCACCTGAGGTGAGCCGGCAGCCCGCCCCCACGCCCAACGGCCACCCTCCAACCAAGGCGCCGGCTCCGGGGCGGGCCGCTCGTCGCCGAAGCGAGGAAACCGTCGCGGAAGAACTCCGGGCGGCGCCGCATCAGGGCCGGGATGACGTCCCGAACGGCAAGCAGGTCACGTTTGGTGGGAAGCCGGGTGTGCCGGCGTCGCCGATGTCGCCGATGGGCGTGGCGAAGGCGGTCTGGGCGGAGGATGGGTGGCCGTTGGTCGGCGAGGTGCGGTCGGTGGGTGGGGCGCCGTTGGCCGGTGCGGCGTCATCGGGGGGTGAGGCGCCGTCGGTCGGCGGGGCGCCGTCGGTGGGTGCAGCGCCGTGGGCTTGGGCCGCGTCGTGCCGCTGTGCGTCCGGGAGCCGGTCGGCGGCTTGGTTCCGGGTGGTTTGCGGCGGGCCGGGTGGCCGGACTCGAGGCCGCCGCCGGGGTCCGTACTACAGCCGCACTCGGTGACCGTGAGGGTGAAGGTCGCCGTGTGCGTGGTGGATGCGCGGGCGCCGGTGACGATGATGTGGTAGGTGCCCGGCGGGGTCGAGGTGGAGGTGGCCAGGGTCAGCGTGGACGTGTTGTGGGCCGCGGTGACCGACGTCGGGTTGAAGCGCGCGGTGGTTCCCCTCGGCAGCCCGGACACCGACAGGCTCACCGGTTGTGCCGGTCCGGAGGTGACCCGGGTGGAGACCGTGGTGGTGGCCCGCGACCCGGCGGTCGTGCTGGGGGAGGTCGGACTGACCGCCAGCGAGAAGTCGTTGCTCGATGTGGAGGGATTGTTGCTCGGTGTGGAGGACCCGCAGTTGGGCAGCGTGAACGAGGCCAGCCTGGTGTGCCAGTTATAGCTGCCGTTGGACGGGATGTACTCGTTCGTGTACCAGAACGTGCAGTCGTCCGCCGGGTCCACGGCCATGGAGGTGTAGTCACCCCAGCGTTCGACCCCTGTCTGGGAGCCGCCGCCGGTGATCGGGGTGGCTTCGCCCTGTGTCATGAGCCCGGGGGTGTCGCCGGCCAGCCGACCGGTGTAGCGGATCGACGGATGCACCGACGGCGAGGACTGCGAGTAGCCGAGCCCGATGTTGCCGACCTTGTCCTGGGCCATCGAACCCACCCAGCGGTACGTGGAGTCGGGTGCGTAGGTGCCCTGTTGGTAGACGGTGGGGGTGCCGCCCGACAGCCGGAACTCGTACCAGCGCACGCCCGCCGAACTTCCCGCGGCCACCGCGTGGTTCACCACGAGCGACTCGTGTTCGCCGTAGTTGCGATAGGCCAGCCGGAACATCAACCGGTCGGAGACGGATTCGAGTTGCTGACTGGTGTCGCCCTGCGGGATGCAGGTCCCTGAACTGCCGCAGGCGGTGGTGTAGGGCGCCACGGGCAGCGTCGACGGACCGGTGAAGGTGGAGCCGGCGGGGTTGCTCCAGTCGACGTGGAACTTCCAGTAGGCCAGCCCCGAGTTGGAGGTCCCCAGGTCCATCATCAGTTCTGGCTCCCCGGAAGGGGGCGCGGTCCGGCCGTCCAGGTCCGCGCCGAGCAAACCGCCGTACGAGGGCGAGGTGGTGAAGCACTGCTGCGCGGCACCGGCGCCGGTCAGCATGTTCGCCCGGTTCAGCGCGCACGCCTCGGCGTACAGGAAACCGCCGGAGGGGCTGATCATGTTGTACGTGACGTAGTAGGCGTCGGGCCACACCGACAGCTTCGGGTAGTCCGGAAAGTTGGCGTATTGGAACGCGTAGCGGTAGTAGCTGCCGGTGGCGTCCTCGCTGGTGGAGACGGCCACGCACTGGTAGTACGGGCCCGAGGCGGACCTGATGTTGGCGAGCTGGGTGACCACCCACCGACTTGCGAGACTGTCCCAACGGACCACGGCATCACCGTCGTTGGTGGTCTCGCAGGAGCCGCCGAACCCGGACCACAGGGTGTTGGTGTCGGTCGGTGCGAGGACTGTGGCCCCGCTCTTCGAATACACCGCGTAGGCGGTGTTGACGGTCTCGACGATCTGATTGGAGCCGGCGGCCGCGTTCGGGTCCGGCGGGATCTGGGTGACCGAGTAGTTGCCGGCGCCGATGCCCTCGAAGTTGGCCCCCGAGGAGGGGGCGGCGGAGCCGCGGGGGCTCGGCTGCACCACCCTGTCCGGAAGGGCTGAAGCGGGTGGATGCGGCAACCGCTGGTGCTTCTGGCCTTGCTGCTTCCTGCCGTCGCGCCCGCGGTGGTGGCCGTGCGCGGCGGCCATGGACCGCAGGGTACGAGAGGTGTCGTGTCGTACGGCGGAGCCGGTGTCGGACGAGCGGTGTCGCGCCGGAGCGGGGCGCGCGGCGTGGCCGGCGGAGGCCGAGAACCAGAATCCGGACATCGCGGTCAGTGCAGCGATGAGCATGGCCATCAGGCCGCGCCTGTGTCGGGAACGGAGCACTGCACATCCTTTCGCGTGCTCGGGGATCGGTCCGGCCTACGGAGGCGCGACAAGGCTCGCCCAAGGTGTGACGCAGCGGAGGCAAGGCGCTCGGAAAAATCGGCTTTATCCCCGCAATGGGCGAGGCGGCGAAGCGGCCATCCCGCTGACGACCCGTCGGAACACGGAGCCACCCGGACGGTTCCCCGTCACCCGGCCGCTCCGCCTCGGTGACCGCGGGCGCCGCCGCCTCCGGGCCGACCTCGCCACGGCGCTGATCAGCCGGCAGCCGGCAGCCGACGGCCCCGGGCGGCCGGCTGGACGGCGCGATGACTTACCTGGCCGCCGGCGTGCCGCGGGTACTCCCGGACTGGTTCCCGACTTGGCTGCTACCTGACCTTCTGACGCCGGCACGGGCGGTCCGCTCCCCACGCGCGGGGAAATCCGCCACCGTGACGGCGCCGTGCGCGAGCGGCCACGCATGCCACCAGGAGCAAGGCGGGCGCCATGATCGACCGCTGCCTCATCGGCCGGAACCGGCGCGCTGCCGGCACGCGGAGAATCGCGAAGCGGCGGCCGAAGTGGGCCGTCCGATCCTGCAGGCATGGATATGTGGTTGTTCATGGCTGGGTGCGGTGCTTCGACGGCTGGGTGAATCCTCCACACCCTCGGCCCCGTCCACTCGGCCTCCGAGGACGGCCCCGAACTCCTGGCCTCCTGCTGCCGAGAGTCCCTGCGTGTCGCCGCGCACCTGGGCGCCCGCGCCGTCGCGTTCCCCGCCATCTCCACCGGCGTCTACCGCTGGCCGATCGCCGATGCCGCCCGCACCGCCGTCGCCACCGTCCGGGCCGCCCTCGCCGACACCCCCGACGCCTTCGACGAGATCCGCTTCGTGATCTTCGACGGCCGCGCCCGCACCGCCTACGGGACCGCCCTCGCCGAGCGACGGCCACGCCGCGCGCCCGCCCCTGCCAGCTGCAACGGGCAGACGAAGGCGAATCGGCGTGGGGACTGACGCGCCCAGGCGAATCGGTGTCCGGGCCGACCAGCCCAGGCAAATCGGTGTCCGGGCCGACCAGTCGAGGTTGATGTCGGATTTCCGCCAGCCCGTGCCCAGCCGGCTGAGGAATCCTGGAGGACATGCACACCGACACCGAGCGCTGTCTGCGCGCCGTGCAGTCCAAGGACGCCCGCTTCGACGGATGGTTCTACATCGCCGTCGTCACCACCGGCATCTACTGTCGGCCCAGCTGCCCGGTGGTGCCCCCCAAGCCCCAGAACATGCGCTTCTACCCCAGCGCGGCCGCCGCCCAGCAGGCCGGCTTCCGGGCCTGCAAACGCTGCCGCCCGGATGCCAGCCCCGGTTCCCCGCAGTGGGACGAGAGGGCCGACCTGGTCGCCCGCGCCATGCGGCTGATCGCCGACGGCATCGTCGACCGCGAGGGCGTCCCCGGCCTCGCCGCACGCCTCGGCTACAGCCCCCGCCAGGTCGAACGCCAGCTCCGCGCCGAGCTGGGCGCCGGCCCCCTCGCCCTGGCCCGCGCCCAGCGCGCCCAGACCGCCCGGCTCCTGATCGAGACCACCACCCTCCCGATGGCCGAGATCGCCTTCGCCGCCGGATTCGCCAGCATCCGTTCCTTCAACGAGACCGTCCGCGAGGTCTTCGCCCTCGCGCCCACCGAACTCCGCGGCCGCGCCCGCCCCGGCCCCCGCGCCACCACCCCCGGAACCCTCTCTCTGCGGCTCCCCTTCCGACAGCCGCTCAACCCCGACAACCTCTTCGGGCACCTCGCCGCCACCGCCGTCCCCGGCGTCGAGGAATGGCGCGACGGCGCCTACCGCCGCACCCTCGACCTCCCCTACGGGCACGGCATCGTCGCCCTCATCCCCCACCCCGACCACATCGACTGCCGGCTCTCCCTCACCGACCTTCGCGACCTCGCCGGTGCCATCGCCCGCTGTCGCCGGATGCTCGACCTCGACGCCGACCCGGAGGCCGTCGACAGCCTGCTCCGGGAGGACCCGCAGCTCGCCCCGCTGGTCGACAAGGCCCCCGGCCGCCGGGTGCCGCGCACCGCCGACGCCGACGAGTTCGCGGTCCGTGCCGTCCTCGGCCAGCAGGTCTCCACCGCCGCCGCCCGCACCCACGCCGGCCGCCTGGTCCTCGCCCACGGCGAACCGGTCGACGACCCCTGCGGCGGCCTCACCCACCTCTTCCCGACTCCCGCCGCCCTCGCCGCCCTCGACCCGGAAACCCTCGCCATGCCCCGCACCCGACGCGCCACCCTCACCGGCGTCGTCGCGGCCCTCACCGACGGCACCCTCCAACTCGGCGTCGGCAGCGACCGGGACGAGGCCCGCGCCCGCCTCGCCGCGCTCCCCGGCATCGGCCCCTGGACCGTCGAATGCATCGCCATGCGCGCCCTCGGCGACCCCGACGCCTTCACCCCCACCGACCTCGGCCTCCGCCGCGCCGCCGCCGGCCTCGGCCTGCCCGCCACCCCCGCGGCCCTCACCCGTCACTCCGCCCGCTGGCGCCCCTGGCGCGCCTATGCCGTCCAGTACCTCTGGGCCACCGACGACCACCCCATCAACCGCCTCCCCACGAATTGAGCCCCACCATGCCCGCACCCGTCACTGCCGCCCGCGCGGCCACCCCCGCTGCCAAAGCCACCACAGGCCCCGCCGGCCCGGTGACCCACACCGTCCTCGACGACACCCCTGTCGGCCCGCTCACCCTCGTCGCCCACGGCGACGCCCTCAGCGGCCTCTACATGACCGACCAGCGGCACCGCCCGCCCCAGGAGACCTTCGGCACCCCCGCCGACCCCGACGAACCACCCTTCGCCGCGACCATCGCCCAGCTCCGCGCCTATTTCCGGGGCGAACTGACCACCTTCGACCTGCCGCTCGCGCTGCACGGCACCCCGTTCCAGCGCCGCGTCTGGGCAGCCCTGTGCACCATCCCCTACGGCGAGACGATCTCCTACGGGCAGCTTGCCGCCCACCTCGGCGCCCCGAACGCGTCCCGCGCCGTCGGCCTGGCCAACGGCCGCAACCCGATCGGCATCATCGTCCCCTGCCACCGCGTCGTCGGCGCCAACGGCAGCCTCACCGGCTACGGCGGCGGCCTCGACCGCAAGCGCCGCCTGCTCACCTTCGAACGCGGCGCCGACGGGCTCTTCCCACCGGACGACTGCGCCTGAGCGGTGCCCGGGGCGTGTCGGTGTGGTCCAGCGGCGGCCGAGCGGGCGTGACCGATGACGAACGCACGGCCCGCCCGGCGGCCGCCCCGCGCGCCCGGCCGGCCCGCCTCCGACCCGTTACGCGTCGCCCGACGGCGCGAGTCCGCCCAGCAGCGCCCGTACCGTCTCCGCCGCGAACTCCTCCTCGCGCTCGGGCCGCAGCGCTCCCGTCGGTGCCTCCCCGTCGAAGAACAGGTCGAGGAACGCCCGGTGGAAACAGGCCCCGATCAGCAGATTGGCCGCCGCATGGGGATCGGCCGTGGCCGAGATCCGTCCCAGCTTCTGCTCGGCCGCCAGATACGCCGCCAGCTGACCGCTCGCATTGTGCGGTCCCATGGCGCCCAGCTCGTCCAGCTTGCGACGGTGCGTCGCCAGCAACTCCGGACTGGCGAACAACGATGCCGCGATCGGGAACGACTCCCGGTAGAACCGCAACGCGGCCAGCACCACCTCTTCGAGGAGCCCGGCCGGACCGCGTTCGTCACCGGCCCGGTCCGGCAGCTGCGCCAACGCGTCGGAGAACTGCGGCACCCGCTCGTGCAGCACCCGCACGAAGATCTCTTCCTTGTTGCGGAAGTGCTTGTAGAGCGTCGCCTCGGAGCAGCCCGCCTTCTTGGCGATCTGCTTGGTCGTGGTGTGGGTCAGGCCCACGCTCGTCATCAGCGCGGCGGCGGCGTCCAGGATGCGGGAGCGCGTCAACGCCCCTCCGGACAGCGGGGCATTGGCTTCAGGGCTCATGGGGCGACTCTACATTGACAGGTGAGTGAACACTCACCCACACTGGTGGGTAAGTACTTACTCACCCTCGCCCTTGCCCGCTTCCCCCTCTCTTCTCCGCTCGGGCCGGGAAAGACCACCGGAGGACCCATGAAGATCACGGTTGTCGGAGCCTCGGGAGGCATCGGCCGGCACCTCGTCAGGCAGGCACTGGCAGACGGACACGACGTGACCGCCGCACTGCGCAGCCCCGAGAAACTGACCGTCCGCCACCCGCGCCTCACGATCGTCCGCACCGACGCGCTCGACGCCGCCTCCGTCGAACCCGCCGTCGAGGGCGCCGACGCGGTCCTCTCCGGCATCGGCCAGGTCGGCCGTCACGATCCACTGCGCCCCGCCTCCACCTCGGCCCGCGCGGTGGCCGAGGCCATGGCGGCAACCGGCGTACGCCGCCTGCTCGTTGTCAGCGCCGGCCCGCTCAACCGCACCGGCGCCGGCCAGCCGGTCCTCACCCACCGGGTCTTCGGACCGCTCCTCTGGGCCATCCTCAAGGAGGTCTACACCGACCTCGAACGCATGGAGGCCGTGCTCCGAGAGACCGACCTCGACTGGACCTCCGTCCGTCCGCCCCGGCTGCTCGACAAGCCGGGCACCGGCCGCTATCGCCACGCCGTCGAAGCCGGCCCGTCCGGCAGCTCCATCCCTCGCGCCGACGTCGCCCGCGCCATGCTCGACTTCATCCCCGACCCCACCACCTACCACCACGCGGTCGGCGTCAGCAGCTGAACCCCACTGCCTCCCTTCATCCGTCCCCCTCCCCCTCTCCTCACCCCTCGGCCGTGATCACCTCCCTCACCTCCGTCACCAGGTGTTCCGCCTGGGTGAGGGTGTGGTGCAACTGGGCCTGGGTGTGGCCGAGTTCGCCGAGGAGTGTGGTGGCGCGGGCGGTGAAGCCCGGTGGGGTGTGGGGGAGGGCTGCGACCGCCGCCAGGGCGCCCTTTTCGTTGAGGCACCAGATGCGGTGGTGGGCGTGCAGGGCCTGGACGAGGGCGCCGACCGCCCGGGACAGGCACAGTGAGGCGTGCAGGACATCGGCGGTCGCGGCCGACTTGGCCGCCATCGCCACCGAGAAGCCCGCGTCCCAGACGGCGGCCCCGGCCAGTGCCTTGCGCAGGGGCTCGGGATACGTCCCGGTCTCCTCTTTGAGGCGACCCAACTCCCCGGACTCGTCGGCCAGTATGCGGCCGAGGGCCACCTCGCCCGGATAGGCGGGAGACCAGAAGCCGAGCGGGTGGCCGGCCTGCATGCCGGTCTCGAAGCGGCCGGTGCGGCAGTCCTCCCACACCCGCCGCACCCGGTCCAGATCCCGGAAGATCCAGTCCACATGGCTGCCGTCGGGCAGGACCAGCCACGCCCCGCCGTTCACCCAGGGCCCCCAGGCACCCGGTGGGTGTATCTCGACGGGGCCGCCGGTCACGTCCGCCGCCAACGCCTCCAGCGCGGGCAGGTCCAGTGTGTCCCGGTAGTAGACGCCCAGGTCCCAGTCGGAATCAGGGCGGTTGGTTCCTCGTGCGCGGCTGCCCCCGAGCATGACCCCGATGACTCCCGGCACCCGCGCGATGCGTGCCGCGATCTCTTTCATGGCAACGAGGCTAGGGGCCGGGCGGGGGGAAGGAATCAACCCACGGTTCTCAAACCTGGGTATGAGCCGCCCGGTTCTGCCTCCAGCCCCGCCTGGCCGCGCAGTTCCCCGCAGGTCGCCCCCTCAATCCGGCCGCAGGCCGTCCTCCAGCTCCACCGGTCCGTGGCCGTTCTCCAGGGCGTCCAGGGCGCCGCGAACGCGTAGGCACAGGCCCTTGGCCAGCAGGGTTTCAGCCTCGTCCCAGTGGGCCAGGCGCCAGGAGAGGAGTTCCTCCTCCTGCAGGCGGATCGCGGCGAGCTGTGCCGCGTCCAGTACTCCGCCGTCGAAGAGGTACGACACCAGTGGGGGCCGGGCCTCCCCGTGCACCCAGTCGACGGCGAGCAGCCGGCCCGGTGCCACGTCCAGGCCGATCTCCTCCAGGGTCTCCCGGCGGGCGGCCTGGCGCGGGGTTTCCCCGGTGTCGGACTCGATGGTGCCGCCGGGCAGGATCCAGGTGTCCCGGTAGTTGGGTTCCACGAGCAGCAGGCGGCCTTCCGCGTCGCGGAAGATGACCCCCGCGCCGGCGAGCACACGGGGCAGTCCGGCGATATAGCGGGCGTAGTCGTCGTCCATGGTCGTCACGGGCGCGAGCCTAGGGGGTGGCCGGCGGCGCGGAGAAGCGCGGGCCAGGGGCTGACGGGACGCGGGGAGAGCGGACAGGGGCAGGTGAGGAGGGGAGGGCGGATGATCTCGGTCCGGTCCGTCCGCTCTGTTCGGCGGGGGTGTCGGGCGGATAAGGTCGCAGCGGCGCGACTGCCAGTTCGAAAGCAAGGGGAAACACGGTGGCGGACGCAGCAAGGACAAACACAGCACATGTGCTGATCGCCGCGGACAAGTTCAAGGGCTCGCTCACGGCCGTCGAGGTCGCCGAGCACGTGACGGCCGGTCTGCGGCGCGTGGTCCCCGGTCTGGACGTGGCGGCGGTCCCGGTCGCGGACGGCGGTGACGGGACGACCGCGGCGGCCCTCGCGGCCGGTTTCACCCGGCACGAGGCACGGGTCACCGGCCCCACCGGCGAGCCGGTGACGGCCACCTTCGCGCTGCGCGAGGACGGTACGGCGGTGGTGGAGATGGCCGAGGCATCCGGCCTCCAGCACCTCCCGAAGGACGTCTTCGCCCCCCTGACGGCCACCACCTACGGCACCGGTGAGCTGCTGCTCGCGGCGCTGGACGCGGGGGCCACGTCGATCGTCTTCGGGGTCGGCGGCAGCGCCACCACCGACGGCGGCGCGGGCATGCTGGCGGCGCTGGGCGCCCGCTTCCTGGACGCCGGCGGAGCACCGGTCGGGCCGGGCGGCGGCGGACTGCGGGAGCTGGCCACGGCCGACCTGTCGGGACTCGACCCGCGGCTGGCCCGTACGGACATCGTGCTCGCCAGCGACGTCGACAATCCGCTGACCGGTCCCAAGGGCGCGCCGGCCGTCTACGGGCCCCAGAAGGGCGCGAGCGAGGAGGACGTCGCCGTTCTGGACGCCGCGCTGGCGCACTTCGCCGAGGTGCTGGAGCGCGCCGTCGGCCCGAAGGCGGCCGAGCACGCGCTGGCCCCCGGGGCCGGGGCGGCGGGCGGCATCGGGTACGGCGCGCTGGTCGGGCTGGATGCCGCGTTCCGGCCGGGGATCGACGTGATGCTGGACGTGCTGGGGTTCGCGCCGGCGCTGGCCCGGGCCACGTTCGTGATCACCGGTGAGGGGTCGCTCGACGCGCAGACCCTGCACGGCAAGGCGCCGGCCGGGGTCGCGGCGGCGGCGCGGGCGGCGGGCATCGAGGTGGCCGCGGTCTGCGGGCGGCTGCAACTGCCCGAGGAGGCGCTCGCGGCGGCGGGCATCCGCCGTGCGTACGCCCTGACGGACCTGGAACCCGACCCGGTCCGCTGCATGGCCGAGGCGGGCCCGCTGCTGGAGCGGGCGGCGGAGAGCCTGGCGCGGGACTTCCTGGTCTGAGGGCCGGTCTCTGAGGGCCGGTCTCCGGGGACCGGGGGCCGAGGCGACCCGGCGGAATGCCGGAGAGGCGGGCCGGGCACGGGCCCACACACGAAAAGGCCCCGAGCGGAATGTTCCGCTCGGGGCCTTTCGGCGTTCTCCGGGGGGTGCCGCCGCCCGGGCCCGTCAGGGCTGGTGCGCTGCGCGCGACTCGGCGCGCGACTCGCGGCGGTTGTCGCGGAAGGTGTTGACCCTCCGGGCCGTCGCGAAGACCGGGATCATGGCGCCCAGCACGATCTGCAGGGAGCAGCCGGTCTGCAGCAGCAGCTGGCCGCCGGGGGCGTCCAGAGCCCAGGCGGCGAGCATGCCCATGCTGAGCACGATCCAGCTGAGCATCGCCACCGCGAGCCGGCCCCGCGGCTTGGGGTACTCGACCCGGCTCACCATCAGCCAGGCCACGCCGATGATCGCCAGCAGGGTCGGCAGGAACGGCAGCTCCAGCAGGACGATGGCGACGACGGTCAGGGCGCCGAAGGGGCTCGGCATGCCCTGGAAGATGCCGTCGCGCAGCGTGACGCAGGAGAAGCGGGCAAGCCGCAGCACCACCGCCAGCAGCACCACCACCGCCGCGACCACCGACACCCGCTGGTGCGCGTCCTGGGCGACCATGCCCCAGGTCACCACGAAGTAGGCGGGTGCCAGGCCGAAGCTGATCAGGTCGGAGAGGTTGTCGAGCTCGGCCCCCATCGCCGAGGCCCGCAGCTTGCGCGCCACCAGCCCGTCGAAGAGGTCGAAGACCGACGCCAGCAGCATCAGGATCACGGCCATCGCCGCGCTGTGCCGTGCCATCCCGCCGTCCTCGGTCCCCGTCAGGTGGGGGATGAGGACGCCGGTGGTGGTGAAGTACACGGCCATGAAGCCGCAGATGGCGTTGCCGAGCGTGAGGGTGTCCGCTATTGACAGCCGCGTGGACAGCGGCATGTCGTCGTCCTCGTCGGTTTCGGGCGCCCAGCCCGCCTGCGTCTCGGGATCAATCACGGTCAAGGCGAGTCACCCCCGCGGTAGTGGCCTGGCCGACCTCGACGGCCGGCTCGACGCCCTCCGGGAGATAGACGTCCACCCGCGAGCCGAAGCGGATCAGACCGATGCGCTCGCCCTGCTCGACCTTGGTGCCCTGGGGCACGTAGGGGACGATGCGGCGGGCGACCGCGCCGGCGATCTGCACCATCTCGATGTCGCCCAGCTCGGTGTCGAAGTGCCAGACGACCCGCTCGTTGTTCTCGCTCTCCTTGTTGAACGCCGGGACGAAGCCGCCGGGGATGTGCTCCACGGACGTCACCGTGCCGGCCAGCGGCGCGCGGTTGACGTGGACGTTCAACGGGCTCATGAAGATCGCGACGCGGGTGCGGCCGTCCTTCCACGGCATGATGCTCTGCACCACGCCGTCGGCCGGAGAGATGACGCGGCCCTGAGCGATCTCTCGCTCGGGGTCGCGGAAGAACCACAGCATGCCCGCCGCGAGTGCGGTGGTGGGCACGGCGACGGCGGCCCAGCGTCCCGACCGGCGGGCGCGGGCCACGCTGAGCGCCGCCGTTGCCACGGTCGGGAGGAGCCACGGCGACGCTCCGCGCGCGAGGCGGACGCGACCGCGTTGTGCAGAGGATTGGCTGTGGGGCATGGATGACCTTCGTAGCGGAGGATGCCGCGTATGGATACGGGGGACGGCGGCTTTCCTGGGATGCTATCGGTTGCGAGCGGCAACTGGCCAAGAGCCAGAGCCAATCCGTGGCCGAAGAACGATGACAGGGTGTGATCTTTATCTAGCAGAAAGCGCCCCAAAAGGGATCTTCAGCCCTGGATCCGGTACTCCTCAAGTAGCCGCCGGCCAATGATCATTTTCTGGATCTCGGCCGTGCCCTCGCCGATCAGCAGCATCGGGGCCTCGCGGTAGAGGCGCTCGATCTCGTACTCCTTGGAGAAGCCGTAACCGCCGTGGATGCGGAACGCGTCCTCGACCACCTCCTTGCAGTACTCGGAGGCCAGGTACTTCGCCATGCCCGCTTCAAGGTCGTTTCGTTGCCCCGAGTCCTTTTTGCGTGCGGCATTAACCATCATGGCATGCGCCGCCTCCACCTTTGTCGCCATTTCCGCAAGTTTGAACTGGATCGCCTGGTGCTGGGCGATCGGCTTGCCGAACGTGTGCCGCTGCTGCGCGTACGCCACGCCCAGCTCGAAGGCCCGCTGGGCCACCCCGCAGCCGCGGGCGGCCACATTGACCCGGCCCACCTCGACGCCGTCCATCATGTGATAGAAGCCACGCCCGGTCTCGCCGCCGAGGACCCGGTCCGCCGGCACCCGCAGACCGTCCATGATCAGCTCGGTGGTGTCGACCCCCTTGTACCCCATCTTCTCGATCTTGCCCGGAATGGTCAGGCCCGGCCGGACCTCGCCGAAGCCCGCCTCCTTCTCCACCAGGAAGGTCGTCATCGACTTGTGCGGGGCGGTGCCCTCCGGGTGGCCCTCGTCCGTGCGGCACAGCACCGCCACGAGGGTGGACGAGCCGCCGTTGGTCAGCCACATCTTCTGGCCGTTCAGGACGTACTCGTCGCCGTCCCGGACACCCTTGGAGGAAATCGCCGACACATCGGAGCCCAGCGCCGGCTCCGACATGGAGAAGGCGCCCCGGATCTCACCGGCCGCCATCTTCGGGAGGAAATAGTCCTTCTGCTCCTGCGTGCCGTGCTGCTTGAGCATGTACGCCACGATGAAGTGCGTGTTGATGATGCCGGAGACGCTCATCCAGCCGCGGGCGATCTCCTCGACCGTCAGCGCATAGGTGAGCAGCGACTCGCCCAGCCCGCCGTACTCCTCGGGAATCATCAGCCCGAACACGCCGAGTTCCTTCAGGCCCTCGACGATCTGCATCGGGTATTCGTCGCGGTGCTCCAGCTCCGTGGCGACCGGGATGATCTCCTTGTCCACGAAATCCCGGACGGTGGAGAGGATTTCCCCCTGGATGTCGGTCAGGCCCTCGGTCCGTGCAAGACGCGCCATGGGGTCACTTCTCCTTCCGGGCCGCGGGGGCCTTGAGCTCGGGGCGGCCGGGCTGCTCGCCGCCGCGCTCCTTGATGTAGGTGGCCGTGGGGACCATCACCTTGCGCCGGAAGACGCAGACCAGGGTGCCGTCCTGCTTGTAGCCCTTGGTCTCGACGTGGACGATGCCCCGGTCGGACTTGGACCTCGACGGCGTCTTGTCGAGCACCGTCGTCTCGCCGTAGATCGTGTCGCCGTGGAACGTGGGCGCCACGTGCTTCAGCGACTCGATCTCCAGATTGGCGATGGCCTTTCCGGAGACGTCCGGCACCGACATGCCGAGCAGCAGCGAGTAGATGTAATTGCCGACGACCACGTTCTTTCCGAAGTCGGTGGTCTGCTCGGCGTAGTTGCTGTCCATGTGCAGCGGATGATGGTTCATGGTCAGCAGGCAGAACAGGTGGTCGTCGTATTCGGTCACCGTCTTTCCCGGCCAGTGCTTGTAGACGTCGCCGACGGTGAACTCTTCATAGGTACGGCCGAACTGCATTGCGCTCATGCCTCCGGGGCTTCGAAAGTGGACGTACGGGCCATGCCGGCGGCCCGGCCCTTTCCGGCGATGACCAGCGCCATTTTGCGGCTCGCCTCATCGATCATCTCGTCGCCGAGCATCGCGGAACCCTTCTTCCCGCCCGCCTCGGACGTGCACCACTCGTACGCGTCCAGGATCAGCTCGGCGTGGTCGTAGTCCTCCTGGGACGGCGAGAAGACCTCGTTGGCCGCCTCCACCTGACCGGGGTGCAGCACCCACTTGCCGTCGAAGCCCAGCGCGGCGGCCCGGCCGGCCACCTCGCGGAACCCCTCGACGTTCTTGATCTGGAGGTAGGGGCCGTCGATGGCCTGGAGGTCGTGCGAGCGGGCCGCCATCAGGATGCGCATCAGGATGTAGTGGTAGGCGTCCGCCGGGTAGCCGGGCGGCTGCTCGCCGACCACCAGGGACTTCATGTTGATCGACGCCATGAAGTCCGCCGGGCCGAAGACGATGGTCTCCAGGCGGGGTGAGGCGCCGGCGATCGCGTCGACGTTCACCAGCCCCCTGGCGTTCTCGATCTGTGCCTCGATGCCGATCCGGCCGACCTCGAAGCCCATGGCCTTCTCGATCTGCGTCAGCAGCAGGTCCAGCGCGGTCACCTGCGCGGCGTCCTGCACCTTCGGCAGCATGACGCAGTCGAGGTTCGGGCCGGCGCCCTCGACGACGGTGACGACGTCCCGGTAGGTCCACTCGGTGGTCCAGTCGTTGACCCGCACCACCCGCGTCTTGCCGCTCCAGTCGCCCTCGTTGAGGAACTTGACGATGGTGTGCCGGGCCTCCGGCTTGGCCAGCGGAGCGCAGGCGTCCTCCAGGTCCAGGAAGACCTGGTCGGCCGGCAGGCCCTGGGCCTTCTCCAGGAAGCGGGGGTTGCTGCCGGGTACCGCCAGGCACGAACGGCGCGGGCGCAGCCGTTGCACGGGCGGGGTCATGCGAGGACCTCCAGGGGGTCGAGCCGGTTCGCGGTGCGGATCTCGTCGACGATACGGCCGATGATCTCCGTGATCCCGAAGTCCTTCGGGGTGAAGACGGCCGCGACACCCGCCTCGCGCAGCGCCGCGGCGTCCGCGGACGGGATGATGCCGCCGACGATGACCGGCAGGTCCGGGGCCCCGGCGCGGCGCAGCCGCTCCAGCACGTCCGGCACCAGCGCGGCGTGCGACCCGGACAGGATCGACAGCCCCACGCAGTGCACGTCCTCGGCGACCGCCGCGGCCACGATCTGCTCCGGGGTGAGCCGGATGCCCTGGTAGACCACCTCGAAGCCGGCGTCCCTGGCCCGCACCGCGATCTGCTCGGCACCGTTGCTGTGCCCGTCCAGACCGGGCTTGCCGACCAGCAGCCGCAGCCGGCCGCCGCCCAGGTCGGCCGCGGTCCGGGCGACCTTCTCCCGGACCGTCGCCAGCGGCGAGCCGGCCGCGGCGGTGACCGCCACCGGTGCCCCCGAGACGCCTGTGGGGGCCCGGAACTCGCCGAAGACGTCCCGCAGCGCCCAGGCCCACTCGCCGGTCGTCACCCCGGCGCGGGCGCACTCCAGCGTGGCCGGGAAGAGGTTGGTGTCGCCCGCCGCGGCCTTCTTCAGGGCCGAGAGCGCCTCCTGGGCCCGCAGCTCGTCGCGGTTGTCCCGCCACGTGTGCAGGGACCGCACCACCCGCTCCTCGTTGGCCGGGTCCACCGTCATGATGGCGGTGTCCAGATCGGCGGTGAGCGGGTTGGGCTCGGTGCCCTCGAAGCAGTTGACGCCGACGATCTTCTCCTCGCCGGACTCGATCCGGGCCCGCCGCTCGGCGTGCGCGGAGACCAGCTGCGACTTCAGGTAGCCGGACTCCACGGCCGCCATCGCGCCGCCCATCTCCTGGATCCGGTCGATCTCGACCAGGCAGTCGGTCACCAGGGACTCCACCTTGGCCTCGATGACGTGCGACCCGGCGAAGATGTCCTCGTACTCCAGCAGGTCCGACTCGTGCGCGAGGACCTGCTGGATACGCAGCGACCACTGCTGGTCCCAGGGCCGCGGCAGCCCCAACGCCTCGTTCCAGGCGGGCAGTTGGACGGCACGGGCGCGGGCGTCCTTGGAGAGCGTGACGGCCAGCATCTCCAGGACGATCCGCTGGACGTTGTTCTCCGGCTGCGCCTCGGTCAGCCCCAGGGAGTTGACCTGGACGCCGTAGCGGAAGCGGCGCTGCTTGGGATCGTCGATGCCGTAGCGCTCGCGGGTGATCTTGTCCCAGATGCGGCCGAAGGCGCGCATCTTGCACATCTCCTCGACGAAGCGGACGCCCGCGTTCACGAAGAACGAGATACGGGCCACGACATCGCCCCGCCGCTCCTCGGGCACCTGGCCGGAGGCGAACACCGCGTCCAGCACGGCGATCGCGGTGGACATCGCGTACGAGATCTCCTGGACCGGTGTGGCGCCCGCCTCCTGCAGGTGATAGCTGCAGATGTTGATCGGGTTCCACTTGGGGATGTGGTTGACCGTGTACGTGATCATGTCGGTGGTCAGCCGCAGCGACGGTCCCGGCGGGAAGACGTGCGTCCCGCGCGAGAGGTACTCCTTGACGATGTCGTTCTGCGTGGTGCCGGACAGCTTGGTGATGTCGGCGCCCTGCTCCTCGGCGACCACCTGATAGAGCGCCAGCAGCCACATGGCGGTGGCGTTGATGGTCATCGAGGTGTTCATCTGCTCCAGCGGGATGTCCTGGAACAGCCGCCGCATGTCACCGAGGTGGGACACCGGGACCCCGACCCGGCCGACCTCGCCGCGGGCGAGGACGTGGTCGGGGTCGTACCCGGTCTGCGTCGGGAGGTCGAACGCGACCGACAGGCCGGTCTGGCCCTTGGCGAGGTTGCGCCGGTACAGCTCGTTGGACGCCTCGGCGGTGGAGTGCCCGGCGTACGTCCGCATCAGCCACGGACGATCCTTCTGACGCTCAGTCATGAAGTGGACCTCAGATGTTCCTGCTGTGGTGGCCGGCCCGTTCCGCTCACGCGTCACGACCGTGTTTGTCAGTCCGCTCCGTTCCGCTTACGCGTCACGGAACAGGTTGATGGCATCGATGTGCTTGGCGCGCATCTGCTCGTCGCGCACGCCCATGCCCTCCTCGGGGGCCAGGCACAGCACACCGACCTTGCCCTGGTGGAGGTTGCGGTGCACGTCGTAGGCGGCCTGGCCAGTCTCCTCCAGGCGGTACGTCTTCGACAGCGTCGGGTGGATCTTTCCCTTGGCGATCAGCCGGTTGGCCTCCCACGCCTCCCGGTAGTTGGCGAAGTGCGAGCCGACGATCCGCTTCAGCGACATCCACAGGTAGCGGTTGTCGTACTCGTGCTGGTAGCCGGAGGTCGAGGCGCAGGTGACGATGGTGCCGCCCTTGCGGGTGACGTACACCGAGGCGCCGAAGGTCTCCCGCCCCGGGTGCTCGAAGACGATGTCCACGTCCTCTCCGCCGGTCAGTTCGCGGATGCGCTTGCCGAAGCGCTTCCACTCCCTGGGGTCCTGGTTGTGCTCGTCCTTCCAGAACCGGTACCCCTCGGCGTTGCGGTCGATGATCGCCTCGGCGCCCATCTTCCGGCAGATCTCCGCCTTCTGGTCGGAGGAGACCACGCAGATCGGGTTGGCGCCGCCGGCCAGCGCGAACTGGGTCGCGTACGAGCCGAGGCCGCCGCTGGCGCCCCAGATCAGGACGTTGTCGCCCTGCTTCATCGCGGCGCCGTTCTGCGAGACCAGCTGCCGGTAGGCGGTGGAGTTGACCAGCCCCGGCGCGGCCGCCTCCTCCCAGCTCAGGTGCTGCGGCTTGGGCATCAGCTGGTTGGACTTGACCAGCGCGATCTCCGCCAGGCCGCCGAAGTTGGTCTCGAAGCCCCAGATCCGCTGCTCGGGGTCGAGCATGGTGTCGTTGTGGCCGTCGGAGGACTCCAGCTCCACGGAGAGGCAGTGCGCGACGACCTCGTCACCGGGGTGCCAGGCGTTGACGCCGGGACCGGTGCGCAGCACCACGCCGGCCAGGTCCGAGCCGATGACGTGGTACGGCAGGTCGTGGCGCTTGGTGAGCGGCGAGAGCCGCCCGTAGCGCTCCAGGAAGCCGAACGTGGACATCGGCTCGAAGATCGAGGTCCACACCGAGTTGTAGTTGACCGAGGAGGCCATCACGGCCACCAGCGCCTCGCCCGGCCCGAGTTCGGGCACCGGCACGTCCTCGACGTGCAGCGACTTGCGGGGGTCCTTCTCACGGGTGGAGAGGCCGGCGAACATCTCGGTCTCGTCCTTGTGCACGGTGACCGCGCGGTAGGACTCGGGGAGGGGGAGGGCGGCGAAGTCCTCGCGCGTGCTGTCGGGCGCGAGGATCGCATCGAGTATCTGGTTCACGGTATGCCTCCGGCGAAGCGCGTCTGCGGAACGGCTTGAGGGAACGTCGGGGGTGGTGCGCGGGGTGGTGCCGTCGGTTCGGCCGGTGGTGCTCGGCATGTGCGCCGGTGAGCGCGATGGGTGCCTGTGACGCAGGCGTCCGGGCGCGCAAGGTGCTTGCGGGGACAGTCGGCGTGCCACGGTTGGGTGGTGCGCCGGCCGCCCGGACACCCACAACGTATGACACCGCGTGCCAGCCGACAAGACACTGAGTGCCAAGAATTTCTCTCAGATGTCATGCGTTGGGCACGCATGAGCAAAGAACGAGCCGAAGAAGGGTGGAATCGTCCCGCTGTGCACCGGCTCGTATGCGGACGGTATTGGCGCGTTCCTTACGCCATTCGGGTGAGGCATCGGCCGGATCGAGGGCGCTGCCGACGGAGCCGCCGGCTCCGCAACGCCGGCCACAGCTGGGCGGCGGAGTGCAGGGTCAGGAGGGCTACGGGGACGGCGGCGGTCCGCGGGGCCCCAGCCCAGGCGCCCACGGGGAGCAGTGCGCCGGCCGCCACCGCGTGCCACCGGTGCGCGACGGTCGCGACGAGAGCGCCCGTCCGCCCGCCCGAGCCGCGCAGCCACACCCGCCGGGCGGCCCAGGCGGTGACCCCGGCCAGGCCCAGCTGCGCCAGCCACAGCGCGATCGGGCGCGCTCCTCCTCCGGACGCTTCCGCGAGACACCCGGCGGCCCATAGGGCGGCGCAGAGCGGGAGCGCGAAGAGGCGGAGGAGCACGGGGTGGACGTGGGACGCGTGCCGGACAGGGGGAGCGGGGGCCGCGGGTGGCGCCGGCGGCTCGGAGGCGCCGAGTCCGGCCCGCAACCGCTCCGCGGCCGCCAGGTCCCCCGCCCGCTCTAGCCGGACCCCCTCCCGGGTCTGCAGCCGGAACCGGAGCAGCAGCAGGTTGTTCTCGCCGGCCATGTCGAGGGCTTCCTTGAGCAACGGCCCGGCGTCCGCCGGCCGGTCGTTCTCGATCAGCGCCTCGGCCTGCGCGGCCAGCGCCTCGATCGTCGCGCGGACGTCACCGGCCTTCCGCGCCGTCGCCAGACCGGTCTCGATCAGGTGCAGCCGGCCGTGCGGATCGTCGGCCCGTCGGGCCAACTGTAGCCAGACGTACGCCTGGACCGTGCGGTCCCCGGCCTCGAGGGCGGTCCGCCCCGCCAGCCGGTACGACACGGCCGCCGCATCCGGGTGGCCCTGCTTCTCCAGGGCCTCGCCCAGGGCGCTCAGGGATGCCGCCGCCCGCCGCGCCTCGTGCTGCGGCCACCGCGCCAGAGCCCGTTCCAGATGGTGTACCGCGTCGGCGAAATCCCCCTGGTCTGCTGCCTGTTCTCCCAGATCGTCGTGGAACGCGGCCGGTCGCACGCCCGCCCGCACCCAGGCCAGATGGCCTGCCTCCGCACACGCCTCGGCCTCCGCCGGCCGCCCCACGGCGCGGTACTGCTGCCGCATCGTCCGCAGCAGCTCCGCCTCCTGCTCGTGATCGTCCCGCCGCTGTGCGGCCCGCACCCCGGACTCCAGTACCGCCAACGCGTCCAACGCCAGCCCGCGGCGTGCGAGGGAGGCGCCAAGCGGGCGGGCGATCGGCCCCACCCGCCCGTCCAGTCCCTGCTCGTCCGCCGTCGCCAGGGCGGCCGTCAGTGCCTCGTGCTCGCGGTCGAACCACTCGTCGTCCTGGGCGGCATCGGCGTCGGCGTCGGCGCGCATGTAGTGGTCCAGTAGCCGGCTCAGCGCTGCGGCACGGACGGACTCCGGTTCACCGGCGGCAAGTTCACCCGCGTAGAGCCGGAGCAGGTCGTGGAAGCGCAGGTGGCCGTCCGGTCCGTCGGGGCGGAGCAGGTGCGCCCGGGCGAGGCGGCGCAGCGTACGGTCGGCTTCGGCCTCCGGGACGCCGGCCAGGGCGGCGGCGGACCCGGCGTCGATCCGGGGACCGGGGTGCAGGCCCAACCGGCACAGCATCCGCGCGTCGTCGTCGCCCAGGGCCTCGTAGGACGCGGTGAACGCCCGTCGTACGGGCCCGAGTTCGGCCAGCCGCTCACGCGGCGGGCGTAACGAGGACAGTACCCGCTCGGCGCTCTCGGCGGCGTGTCCCAGCCGCGCCGCGACGACGTACAGGGCGAGCGGCAGGTGCCCGCAGAGCCCGGCGATCTCGGCGAGTCGGGCGCGCGGTACCCGGGCGGCGGTCAGGGACTCCAGCAGGGCGACGGAGTCCTCGGGAGCGAGCGAGTCCAGCGGAAGGACGGTGACCGCCGGGTCGGTGGGCGCGGTGCGGACGGTGACCAGCAGCAGGTGGCGGCCGTCGGGCGGTACCACTGAGGCGATGTGGTCCTCGGCTGCCGCGTCGTCGAGCAGGATCAGCATCGGGTCGGGTGCCTCACCGAGCTTGGTGTGGAACTGGCTTTTCAAGCCGCTCCGGTGGGGCTCGAGCTGGTCCCCGGGGATGCCGATCGCCCGCAGATACGTACCCAGCAGTTCCTCGGCGGTCAGCGCATCCCGCCGGCTGTGTGCGCCCGCGTCTGCGGCGAGCACGCCGCCGGGAAACCGGGGCCGCACCGCGTGGGCGGCGACGGCCAGCAGAGCGGTTTTGCCCACTCCTCCCTCTCCGGCGAGTGCGATCACCCGCGGTGGTTCGTCATGCTGGCCGGGCACCAGGAGGCCGAGGAGTTCGGCGAGTGCTCCGGAGCGGCCGAGGAAGGCGGTGGGACGCGGGGGTAGAGCGTTCAGTGCGACGTGGTGGGAGGGACCGGGGAAGCCTATGGAGACCTGCCCGGCCTGGATGATGAGCCCTGCCGTTCCACCGTCGATCGTGTTGTACGTAGCTGGAGTTGGCCCGTCCCCGTTCGTGTCCCCCGCGTCGCCGCTCATGTCCGAGTTGTCCCCGCTCGCGTCCTCCACGTCCCGTGGATAGCACGAGCGGGGCGGGCCCGTCAGCCGCTCCGCGGATCTTGTCCGGGCCCGCCGGTGCGGGAGGCGGTCAGTGCCGTTCCTTGAGGGCCTTGCGGATGGTGCGCATGACCTCGTCGAGCGGGGCGTCGGTGCGGGCGACCGCGACCAGTACCTCGCCCTCTCGGGAGACCTTCGCCGAAGGCGTCTCCGTGGAGGTCGTCCGGCCCGCGCCGATGCCCGCGCCGAAGGTCTCCCGGACGATCTCGAAGGCGTGGTCCAGCTGCGTCTCGACGTCGCCCTCCGCGCCGGCCCGCAGCCAGCGGCGCAGGACGTGGTTGTGCGCGGTGACCACGGCGGACGCGGCGACCTCGGCGAGCAGCGGGTCGTCGTCGCCCTCGCGGTGCGCGCCCTCGTCGAAGTGGCCCAGGAGATAGCGGGTGAACAGCCGCTCGTAGCGGGCCACCGAGGCGATCTCGGCCTCCCGGAGGGTGGGTACCTCGCGGGTGAGGCGGTAACGGGCCACCGACACGGCCGGGGAGGCCGCGTACATCCGCATGACTTCCTTGATGCCGCGGCAGACCGTGTCGAGCGGGTTCTCGTGCGGCGGGGCGGCGTCCAGGACGGCCTCGGCGCGCACCAGAGTGTCGTCGTGGTCGGGGAAGATGGCCTCTTCCTTGGAGCGGAAGTGGCGGAAGAAGGTGCGCCGGGCGACGCCCGCGGCCGCCGCGATCTCGTCGACCGTGGTGGCCTCGTAGCCCTTCGTCGCGAACAGTTCCATGGCGGCCGCCGACAGTTCGCGGCGCATTTTGAGACGTTGGGCGGCCGCCCGGCGGGTGCCGGGAGTGGGGGCGTCGGAGGCGTCGGAGGACTGCGGGCGAGCGGGCTGGGACATGTGGGGAAGGTACTGCATATTCTCGCGGCCTGCGGCATGAGATACCGCTCCGGCCCCCGTGACCTGCGGCGGGCCGCCGGGGCGGGTGCCGGCCGGCTCCAGCAGCCCGCCCCACCCGCCCCGGTCCCGGGGGCGTCGCCGCGCGTCAGCGCCGGGCGTACTCACGGAAGCCGCGGCCGGTCTTCCGGCCCAGGCAGCCCGCCGCGACCAGGTGCTCCAGCAGCGGTGCCGGGGCCAGCCCCGGGTCGCGGAACGCGGCGTGCAGCACCTTCTCGATGGCGAGCGAGACGTCCAGGCCGACCACGTCCAGCAGCTCGAACGGCCCCATCGGGTAGCCGCCGCCCAGCTTCATCGCGGCGTCGATGTCGTCCAGTGAGGCGTAGTGCTCCTGGACCATCTTGACCGCGTTGTTCAGGTACGGGAACAGCAGCGCGTTGACGATGAAGCCGGCCCGGTCGCCGCAGTCCACCGGGTGCTTGCGGACCTTGGTGCAGACCGCGCGGACCGTGGCGTGCACGTCGTCGCCGGTCAGGACGGTGCGGACCACCTCGACCAGCTTCATGGCCGGCGCCGGGTTGAAGAAGTGCATCCCGATGACGTCCTGCGGGCGCGAGGTGGCCCGGGCGCAGGCGACGACCGGCAGCGACGAGGTGGTGGTGGCCAGCACGGCGCCCGGCTTGCAGACCTTGTCCAGCGTGCGGAACAGCTGCTGCTTGACGGCCAGGTCCTCGGCCACCGCCTCCACGGCCAGGTCGACGTCGGCGAAGGCGTCCAGCGAACCGGCCGGGGTGATCGCCGCGAGTGCCGCGTCGCGTGCCTCGGCGGTCAGCCGGCCCTTGTCCACCGAGCGGGCCAGCGACTTCGCGATCCGGTCCTTGGCCCGCTCCGCCTTCTCCTGGCCGCGGGCGGCGAGCACCACGGCGAAGCCCGCCTTGGCGAACACCTCGGCGATGCCGCTCGCCATCGTCCCGGAGCCGGCGACGCCGACGCTGCGGACCGGGCGGCCGGCCGCCGCGCCGCCTTCGGCGCCGTCCGCCGGGGTCTGGGCGTCCGGCACGACCGTCGCGGAGCCGGGCGCCTCGTAGGTGTAGAAGCCGCGGCCCGCCTTGCGGCCGGTCAGGCCCGCGTCGGCGAGCTGGCCGAGGATCGGCGCGGGCGCGTGCAGCCGGTCGCGGGACTCGGCGTACATGGCCTCCAGGACCGTGCGGGCGGTGTCCACGCCGATCAGGTCGAGCAGGGCCAGCGGCCCCATCGGCAGGCCGCAGCCGAGCCGCATCGCCGCGTCGATGTCCTCGCGGGTGGCGTACTTTGACTCGTACATCGCGGCGGCCTGGTTGAGGTAGCCGAAGAGCAGGCCGTCGGCGACGAAGCCGGGGCGGTCGCCCACCGCGATCGGGTCCTTGCCCAGCTCGTGGGCGAGGGTGGTGACGGCCGCGACGGCGGTCGGCGCGGTCAGCACCGAGGAGACCACCTCGACGAGCTTCATGGCCGGCGCCGGGTTGAAGAAGTGGACGCCGAGCACCCGCTCGGGGCGCAGCGAGTCGGCGGCGAGCCGGGTCACCGACAGTGCGTTGGTGCCGGTAGCGAGGATGGTGTCGGGGCGGACGATGCCGTCCAGCGCGGCGAAGACCTCCCGCTTGAGCTCGTAGTCCTCCGGCACCACCTCGATGACGAGGTCGGCGTCCCGGGCGGCCCGCAGCTCGCCGAACGTGCGGAAGCGGGACAGCGCGTCCTGGCGCTCCCGTTCGGTCATCCGCTCGCGCCGCACGGCGCGGGCGGTGGTGGCTTCGAGGGCGGTGCGGGCCCGGCGCACGGCCGCTTCGTCGGTGTCGATGCCGATGACCTCGCGGCCGGCCCGGGTCAGCACCTCGGCGATGCCGGTGCCCATGGTGCCCAGGCCGACGACGGCGATGGTGGCGAGGGCCGGCGAGGCGGGTGCGGCCGGCGGCGCTGCGGCGGGTGCGGCGGAGGGGGCAGTGGCGGGATCAGGGGTGGACTGACGGCCCATCGCGAGACTCCTGAGGGTGTTCCCCTGCGGCAGGGGAGAACGTGACGACTGAGGGGTTGAGGCGCACCGGTGCGTCCTGCGGCGACACGTGGCCGACCGGCGGCAGAAAGGCCGCGGAATGCCACGGCACTGCGGGCAGCGCCTGCGGTGGAGGAGCGCTGCCGGCCCTGTCCCGAGGCCGTGGCGCTTCCCCCCTGAGGGGCGTGCTGTGAGGATGTCTCGCGCGGGCTGCCGTGCCCGCGCGGACGGTGGTGCTGGGTGGTGTGCCGAACCGACGTCACACTCCGGCGGCTGCGTCACCAGGCCGCCCGAGCAGGGGTGCTGCTCGTTCCAGCAGGTTAACCGGTGGGTAACCGTAGCGCCAGGGGTAATGCGGGTCATTAGGTTGTGGTGCCGGCCACGCCCTGCGAACCAGGGCGGCCGGCAGGAGGGGAGCGGCAAATGGAAGACGAATTCCACGAGTTGACGGACCGGGTGCGGGCCGAACTCCGTTCCCCGCAGGATCTGGTCGCCTACGAGCGGCTGCTCGGGCTGGCCCGCAAGAACAGCCCCGCCGGACGCGAGGAACTCGCCCGGATGCTGACCGCGGTGGAGCGCCCCCTGTGGGCCCGGGAGATCGCCGCCTTCATCCTCGGCTGCGCCGGCGACAAGCGCGCCTTCGAGACCCTGGTCTTACTGCTCAACTACCGCGAACCGGTCCGCTGTGCCACCGCCGCGCACGCCCTCGGCAGGCTCAACGACCCCCGCACCGCCCGCGCCGCGGCCGCCCTCGCCACCAACCCGCTGCGCACCGCCTACGCCCTGCACCCCGTCCGGCTGCTCGTCGAGCTCCGCGCCCCGCAGTCCGTCCCCGCCCTGGTCGCCACCCTGGAACGGCTGTTGACCCCGCACACCCCGTACTGGCGTGTGGCGCTGGCCTGTGTGGAGGGCCTGGGCGCGCTCGGCGACAAACGGGCGGTGCCGGCGCTGCGGGCGGCCACCGGCCACCCCCGGCTCGCCGCGGCCGCCGCCGCGTCGCTGGCCCGGCTGGGCGTCCACGAGGACCCGCCCGTCCCGGGCCCGGGCGGGGCGCCGGCCGAGGGCGCGGCGGGAAGGGCGGACGGCACCGGTCCGGCCGGTTGAAGGCGCGGGTGCGGACCACCGGCCCAGGGGAGCGGACGCGGACAATCGGCTTACGGGAGCGGGCGCCGGTAGCGCACCTCCGGGACGCGCCACCCGCCCACGTCATACGCCTCCTCGGCCCCGTCCGGTGCAAAACCGGCCCGCTCGTAGAACCGCCGGGCGCGGGCATTGCCCCGGACCACCCACAAGGACAGCGTGCCGAACCCGCGGGCCCCGGCCCGGGCCGTCCCGGCCGCCAGCAGTGCGCGGCCGACACCCGTCCCGAGCAGCGCCGGTGTCACATAGAGGGCCAGCACCTCGGCCGCGGGCGGTGCTCCGGCCGGCAGAGCGCCGCCCGGCGCGAGATCGGTGTCCCGGGCGGGCCCGGCGGCCAGCCAGCCCACGACCTCGCCGCCCCGCTCCGCCACCTGCTCCCACGCCTCGGGCCGACGGCGCGCGAACCGCTCTCGGCGCCTGCGGGCGTCCTCCGCCACGCTCAACGCGTCCAGATACGCCTGCGGCATCAGCCCCCGGTACGCCGCCTCCCAGCCTTGGACCCGCACCGCCGAGACCGCGTCGACATCGGCCTCCGTCATGTCCCGTAGTCCGACTCCCCGCGGTGGCTGCCCATTTGTACCCTCGCGAGCCCCGTCCGCACCCCGCACTTCGGCCCCTGTCATGTCCGCCTCCCCGGTCCGGTCCCTGCCGCAGAGGGTCGAAGGCGCGGTGGACATCGGTCAACCGGGATTTCCCACCGGACGGCCGCCCTCCGGACACGGCGCTTGACCCTGCCCCTGGGGACAGGGTTCGAGACTTCCCGCATGGCACACACACCTCTGGAGACCACCCGCGTCCCGCACGCCCCGCACCGGGTCGTCGTCATCACCGGGGCCGGCACCGGCATCGGCCGGGCCACCGCCCGCGCGTTCGCCGCGGAAGGGGCGCACGTGGTGGCCGTGGGCCGCCGCCCCGGGCCGCTGGCGGAGACCGCCGCCCTCGCCGCCGGCACCGACGGAGCGGTCACCCCGTACGCCGCCGACATCACCGCGGACGGCGCGCCCGAGGCCGTCGTCCGGCATGCCGTGGAGACCTACGGGCGGCTGGACGTCCTGGTCAACAACGCCGCGGTGGTCGGCGACGGCGCCCTCGGCAGCCACACCAAGGAGTCCATGGCGTCCCAGATGGCGACCAACCTGATCGCACCCGTCCTGCTGACCCAGGAGGCGCTGCCCCAACTGGAGCGCGCCGGCGGGGTCGTGGTGAACATCAGCACCTCGGTGGGTCAGCGCGGCTGGCCCGGCAACTCCGTCTACGCCGCCACCAAGACCGGCCTGGAACTGCTCACCCGCAGCTGGGCGGTGGAGCTGGCGCCGCGCGGCGTGCGGGTGGTGGGCGTGGCACCCGGTGCGATCGACACCCCGATCGGGGACCACCAGGGCTTGACCCCGGAACGCCGGGCGGCCGTGCGCGCCTGGCAGATCGAGCACACCCCGATGGGTCGCATCGGCCGCCCCGAGGAGGTGGCCTGGGCCGTCACCCGCCTCGCCGCCCCGGAAGCGGCCTTTGTGACCGGGGTGATCCTCCCCGTGGACGGGGGCGCGGTGGTCGGCTGAACGGGGCCGGTAGCGTACGTCCGGGCCGGGAGGAGCGGCCGGACGCGGTGCGGCCGGCCCGGAGGACGGGAGGCGATCCGTGCGGATCGGAGAGCTGGCGGACCGTACGGGGACGACGCCGCGGGCGCTGCGCAAGTACGAGACCGCGGGCCTGATCGGCTCGCAACGGGCGGCGAACGGCTACCGGGTCTACGACGACCGCGCCGCAGTCCGGGTCCGCAACATCAGGTACCTGTTGGACGCCGGCCTCACCCTCGCCGACGTCGACTGCTTCCGGGGCTGCCTGGACGGCGACCTGTCCACCGCGCCGCCCTCGCCGGAGGGCCTGCGGATCGCCCGCGAGCGGCTCGCCGTCATCGACCGGCGGATCGCCGCCCAGACGGCCGCCCGCGACCGCCTGGCCCGCGCCCTGGACACCGCCCCGCCCGCGGCCGCCACGGGCGCCTGAGGGGCCGGAGGCGGCGCTACAGCAGCGTCAACTGCGTCGCCTGCGGGCCGTGTTGGGAGACCTCGTCGGGCTGGGCCGCCTCCTCGGTCCTCGGCGGTATCCGCCGTGCCCGTCCCGGCCGGAACGGCCCGAGACCGTACTCGGCCGCCAGCTCGTGGACCTGCCGGGTGATCCGGCGCTGGTACCACGTGGGGGCGTAGGAGCCGCCGCCGTACAGCGCCTCGTAGCGGCGCACCAGGTGCGGGTGGTGGTGGCCCAGCCAGGCCAGGAACCACTCGCGGGCGCCGGGCCGCAGATGGAGCACCAGCGGTGTGACCGAGTCGGCGCCGGCCTCTGCGACCGCCCGCACCGTGGCCCGCAGCTGCTCCGGCGCGTCGGACAGGAACGGGATCACCGGCGCCATCAGCACCCCGCAGGGGATGCCGTGGGAGGTGAGGGTCCGCACCACGTCGAGCCGCCGACCGGGCGCGGGCGTACCGGGCTCGACCGTCCGCCACAGTGCCTGGTCCAGGAAGCCGACGGAGACCGAGATGCCGATGTCGGTGACCTCGGCGGCCTGCCGCAGCAGCTCCAGGTCGCGCAGGATCAGGGTGCCCTTGGTGAGGATCGAGAACGGGTTGGCGCGGTCCCGGAGCGCGGTGATGATGCCGGGCATCAACTGGTAGCGGCCCTCGGCCCGTTGGTAGCAGTCGACGTTGGTGCCCATCGCGATGTGGTCGCCGCGCCAGCGGGCCGCGGCCAGCTCCCGGCGCAGCAGCTCCGGGGCGTTGACCTTGACCACGATCTGGGAGTCGAAGCCGAGACCGGTGTCCAGGTCCAGATAGCTGTGCGTCCTGCGGGCGAAGCAGTAGACGCAGGCGTGGCTGCACCCGCGATACGGGTTCACGGTCCATTCGAACGGCATACGGGAGGCGCCTGGCACGCGGTTGACGATGGAGCGGGCGCGCACCTCGTGGAAGGTGATGCCGCGGAACTCGGGGGTGTCCACCGTTCGGGTGACGACATCCGTACCGAACAGGGCGGACGGGCCTTCTCCCAGTTTGTCCCAGCGCATCGGGCCTCCTGTTGTGATCCTGGCGAGCCCCCCACCTCGCTAATAGAACACATGTTCGCGCCGAGGGTGTCAACCCGGATTTGGGCCCGCTGCCCAGTGGTGGTTGGCTTGGCCGCGCGCACCGCAGGTTGGCGGCGCACTCAGGTCCGGCAGCCGACTACTGGAGGAAGACACACATGGGGCAGGTAGAGGCCACCACGCAGCGCGAGATCGCGGCGGACCCGGAGGACGTGTTCGACGCCCTCGCCGACTACAGCGGCACGCGTCGGCAGCTGCTGCCCGAGCACTTCAGCGAGTACGAGGTCCGCGAGGGCGGCGACGGCAAGGGCACCCTGGTCCACTGGAAGCTCCAGGCCACCAGCAAGCGGGTCCGGGACTGCCTGCTGGAGGTGGACGAGCCCACCGACGGCCAGTTGGTGGAGAAGGACCGCAACTCCTCGATGGTGACCACCTGGGTCGTCACCCCGGCCGGGGAGCAGCGTGCCAGGGTCGTCGTCACCACCACCTGGCAGGGCGCCACCGGCATCGGCGGTTTCTTCGAGCGGACCTTCGCCCCCAAGGGGCTCGCCCGCATCTACGACGCGCTCCTCGCCAACCTCGCGGCCCACATGGAGAAGTGAGAAGCGTCGCCCCGTAAACCGCTCGGGGTGTTTTCATGCTCACCGGATCGGGTGGTTTTCATCGCTCGGGGCCGTCCGCTCTCCCGGGCGGCCCGCCGGCCGGAAACCCCTGATGGGAGCCCAAGTGCCTCACCCCGCACGGCACTTGACGTCCGTTCCCGCCCACCCTGCGCCGATCCTCCTCGGTTGAGCGCTGTTGTCGCCCGGTGCGAGAAACGGGCGCCCGTAGCAGCGTGACGAAGGGGAGCGGGACGTGGGCGGGACCACCCTGGGCGAACGCGACCGGCCCACCGAGGCACCCGCCGTCGAATACCGGGCCTCTCCGGGGCTTCGGCGCTAGCCGAATGAGCTCAGATTGGTGCAGGGGCTCCACAGTTGGCACCGTCGAGCCCCCGACTCCCCGAATGGTGCGGCTACTTCTCCATGCGGGCGGCGAGGATCGCGGCCACTTCCTTGGCGACGAACGCCTCGGCGGCCGCCTTGTCGACGCCGAGGCCGCTGAGCGGACCGGAGCCGTTCTCCTGCTCCAGCAGGGCCAGTAGGAGGTGTTCGGTGCCGATGTAGTTGTGACCCAGCCGCAGGGCCTCCCGGTAGGTGAGTTCCAGGGCCTTCCGGGACTGGGCGTCGAACGGGGTGAGGGCGGGCAGGGACTCGGCCGCAGGCGGCAGCGCCGCGGTCGCCGCCTCGCGGAGCGCCTCCGCGGTCACGCCCTGTGCGGCGATGGCCCGCATGGCGAGCGCCTCCGGTTCGCAGAGCAGGCCGAGCACCAGGTGCTCGGGGCGGATCTCGTCGTTGTGGGCCGCGTGGGCCTCGTTCTGCGACGCCACCACGACGTTCCGGGCGCGTTCGGTGAACCGGCTGAAGCCCTGGCCGGGACTGAGGTCGGACCCGCCGGCCGGGTCCTTGGGGACGAAGCGCTTCTGGGCGGCCTGCTTGGTGACGCCCATGCTCTTGCCGATGTCGGTCCAGGACGCGCCGGAGCGCCGGGCCTGGTCCACGAAGTGCCCGATGAGGTGGTCGGCCACCTCGCCGAGGTGGTCCGCGGCGATCACGGCGTCGGAGAGCTGCTCCAGTACGTCCGACTGGTTCTTCTTGATGGCCTCGATCAGATCGTCGAGACGGATGGGATGCGTCGTACGGACGGGTTCGGTCATGCGTCAACCATAAGTTGACGATCTCGGGAGCGTCAACCCTTGGTTGACGATCAGGTGTCGTCGCTCCTTCTGCGTTCGGCTCGTCGTCCCTGTGTGGTGTCCGACTCCTCGTGGTGCCCGACTCCTCGCCTCGGTGCGCGTCGCCGCTGTCCCGGCTACCGGCCGCCCGCCGCCAGATCCCGGTGGATGACCTTCGCCGCCGCCTCCACCGTGGCCACCCCGTGGTCCATGGTGTCGCTGCCGCTGGAGAGGACGGCCATCGAGTAGTCGTTGCCGCTGTCGGTGAACGAGCCGACGCTGTGCACCCGCCAGCCCTGGTCGGCGCGCGGCAGCCAGCCGTTCTTGAGGTACGCGGTGGCCGAGGCGGGCGCGCCCGCCGGCACGCCCCACCGCTGCTCGGGTACGACCCGCCGCATGAGGTCGAGGGCGTAGGCGCGGGACGTCGGGTCGAGCGCGTCGTTGTCCGAGGCCAGCAGGCGCATCAGGGTGAGCTGGTCGGCGGCGGTGATCTGGGTCAGGCCCCAGGCGCCGCCGGGCCCGGGCACCGTGTTCCGCATGCCTGCCAGGTCCAGGAAGTGCTGCACCCCGGACCGTCTGACCTGATGCCACAGGGCGTCGGTCGAGGCGTTGTCGGACTTGGTGATCATGGCGGTGGTCAGTGCGACCTCGTGCGCCGTCAGTGCGCGGTGCGCCTCCTCCGTCTGTCGCAGCAGTGCCCCGAGAACGGCGACCTTGACCACGCTCGCGGAGTCGAAGTGGGTGTCCGCCTGGAGCGTGCAGCTGGTGCCGGAGGTCCGGTCGTAGAGGGCGACCGCCGAGGTGCCCTGGCGCCCCTGGAGCGCGCCGGCGAGGTCGTGGGACAGGGTGAGGGCCAGGTCCGGGCGGTCGGAGGTGCAGACGACCTCGGCGCCGCCCACGGTGTCGCTGCCGGTGCTCGCCGAGGCGGGGGGCGCCGCGCCGCAGACCGTGAGCGCCGCTCCGGCGGCGATCAGGGCGGCCAGCCCGCGACGGGTCCGGCGAGTGCTGGGTGATCCGTGCATGAGGGGTTTCCTGTCCCGCTGCGGCGCCGCCCGCCCGGCTCCCCTGGGGGGCCCGCCCGGTATCCCACCGGCTGCGGCGATCAAGCGACGCCAGGTGCCCGACGACGGGCACCTCGCCAGAATGGCGGGCGATCGGCCGAGGGGAGAAGAGCGACCCGGTGTGACATTCGCTAACCGGACATCGAGGGCATTGCGCCTCGGGGTGCCCGTCGCCCACTCGGCGCTGTCATGTCCGCGCACCCCGCGGTCCGTTGTCGGGACGCCGACAACCTGCCTCCCCTGGGCCGCCGTTCAACGGCCACGGCCGCGCCTGCCGCCGTCATGCCCCGATCCGGCCCCGGTGCCACACCGCACCGGGGCTCGAACTCCCGCCCGCCTTACGGCAGCAACGGCCGGCCCGGGGCCATCCACCAAGCGGCCGTGGCCCCGGGGAGCGTCCCGGCCGGGCAGTCACCACTGGCCAGCAGCGGCACGCCGGGCACCGGGGCGGGCACCGACGCGGTGCCGAAGTTCACCGCGCACACCAGGCCGTCGCCGCGTTCGAACGCCAACACCTGTGGCGCCGACTCCAGCCAGCGCAGCGTGCCGTCGCCGAGCTGGGGAAGGCCCCGGCGCAACTGGAGCGCCTCGCGGTAGAGATGCCAGAAGGACCCGGTGTCGGCCACCGCCCGCTCCGCGGTGTGCTCGGCGAACGACGCGGGCTGCGGCAGCCACGTCCGCGCCGGCTCGCCCGTGCCGAAGCCGTACGGGGCATCCTCGCCCGACCAGGGCAGCGGCACCCGGCAGCCGTCCCGGATGTGCTGCCGGCTGCCCGTGCGGTGGAAGATCGGGTCGGTGAGCACCTCGTCCGGCAGGTCGTCGACCTCGGGCAGGCCCAGCTCCTCGCCCTGGTAGACGTACGCGGCCCCGGGGAGGGCCAGCATCAGCAGCGCCGCGGCCCGGGCCCGGGCCGGACCCGACGCGGCCTCCGGCGTGCCCGGTTCGCCGGCGTAGCGGGTGACGGTCCGGACCTGGTCGTGGTTGTTGAGCACCCAGGTGACGGTGGAACCGGTGTCGGCGATGTCGGTCAGCGCCTCGGAGATCACCCGGCGGAAGAGGTCGACGTCCCAGCGCGCGGTCAGCAGGTGGAAGAAGAACGCCTGGTGCAGCTCGTCGGGCCGGACGTAGGCGGCCTGCTCGCCCGGGGTGCGCACCGAGACCTCGCCCACCAGCAGCCGGTCGTGGCCGTCCCGGGCGGTGTACTCCTCGCACAGTGCCCGCCAGTCGCGCCACACCTGGTGCACCTCGGGCTGGTTCCAGGCCAGCGGATTGACCGAGTCGCGGGTCCGCTCGTCGGCCGCCGGGTCGGGGGAGTCGGGGAGTTCGGGGTGCTTGAAGAGCCCGGCGGCGACGTCGATGCGGAAGCCGTCCGCCCCGCGGTCCAGCCAGAAGCGCAGCACCTTGTCGAAGTCGGCGGCGACATCGGGGTTGCGCCAGTTCAGGTCGGGCTGCTCGGGCGTGAACATGTGGAGGTACCACTGGCCGGGGGTGCCGTCCTCCTCGGTGATGCGGGACCAGGCGGGCCCGCCGAACATCGCCCGCCAGTTGTTGGGCGGCAGTTCACCGCTCTCCCCGAGGCCGTCGGCGAAGTGGAAGAGCGCACGGGACGGACCGCCCGGCCCCTCTTCCAACGCCGCCTGGAACCAGGGGTGTTCGCTGGAGCAGTGGTTGGGGACGATGTCCAACAGCACCTTCAGGCCGAGCCGGTGGGCGTCGGCCACCAGGCGGTCGAACTCGTCGAGATCACCGTAGGCCGGGTCCACTCCGCGGTAGTCCGCCACGTCGTAGCCGTGGTCGTGCTGCGGGGACGGGAAGAACGGGCTCAGCCAGATCCCGTCCACGCCGAGCTTCTTGAGGTACGGAAGACCGCCGCGGACCCCGGCGAGGTCTCCGGTACCGTCACCGGTGGTGTCGCGGAAGCTGCGTACGTAGACCTGGTAGATGACCGCATCGCGCCACCAGCGCTGGGCCGTGTCCTGGGCGGGGGTCGGTTGGCCGCGTTCTGCGGTGGCTGTGAACATCTGCCGGTTCCACTTCGTACGGCGCAAGTCGGCGCGGCGCCTTGCGAGTTGCTGTTATGCATGCATGTTAGGTAGCCGCGTCTTTTCGGTGTCAACTGAATGACGAAAGTCGAACGATACGTGCCCGGATTTGTGGGGAATGGCATCGGGATCCTGCACCGAACGGCCCCTGTTTCTTTCTCGTCTTCCCCCTGCTCAGAACCTCAACTCCCGTATGTGGCAGGCGAGTACGGGAGTGTGAACGGAGGTTGATGGTAGGGGCTGCGCCGCCTCGGGAGCCCGTCGGACGACGCGACGAGCTCCGTTCGCCTCCCGGTTGCCCAGGCCCGGTGTCGGCTGCCAGGACGCGCCGATGTATAGCTGTTGGCCATACAGGGGAGAGGGACAGCGGGCACGGAACACGGGCACGGACAACAGGCGACGACGGCACAGGGAGAGGGAAGGCGTGCGGTTGCCACTCCTGGCGCTGCTGGTCAGCGGACCCGCGCACGGCTATGAACTCAAACAGTCCCTGGAGGCACTCCTGGGCGCGGCCTACCCCCGGCCCAACGTCGGCCAGATATACGTCACCCTGGGGCGGCTGGAGAAGGCCGGCCTCATCGAGGGCGAGGAGGTCGAGCAGCCGGACCGCCCGAACAAGCGGACCTACCGGATCACCGCGGCCGGCCGGGAGACGGTGGCCGTGTGGTTCGAGGAGGCCACCGTCGAACCCCGCGTCCGCGACGAGTTCTTCATGAAACTGGCGCTCGCCACCCGCGCCGGGACCGCCGGCCGGACCTCCCTCATCAACCGGCAGCGCCGGCGCTACCTCAAGAGCCTGCGGGAGCTCTCCCGGATGGCGGCGTCCGAGGACCGTGACAACCGGGTCGCGCAGCTGCTCATAGAGGGCGCGATGCTGCACCTCCAGGCGGACCTGGAGTGGCTGCAGCGCTGCCAGGAGGAACTGGAATGAGGAGAAAGGTACTTGTGCTGCGGCGCGGCGGAGCTCGTGGTGCAGGGGCGCCCGCGCGGGCGGGTGTGGCCTGAAGCCTATGGCCGTGCGCCATGGATGATCTTCAGTGGTCTGGACCGCCGGAGTTTTCCACAGTCCTGGCAGGGGCGTTGGGCGCCGCGTAACGTGATCGGTCGAGGGCCGCGCCAAGCCCTCTCACCTGCGAGGGGGCTGATAGCAGTGAAGATCCTCATCTCCGCGGACATGGAGGGTGCCACGGGCGTGACATGGCCCGCCGACGTCCTGCCGGGCACCCCGCAGTGGGAGCGCTGCCGCCATATGTTCACCTCCGACGTGAACGCGGCCATCGCCGGTTTCTTCGCCGGCGGAGCGGACGAGGTGCTGGTCAACGAGGCCCATTGGACGATGCGCAACCTCCTGCTGGAACAGCTCGACGAGCGCGCCGAGATGCTGACCGGGCGCCACAAGGCGCTGAGCATGGTCGAGGGCGTCCAGCACGGCGACGTCGACGGCATCGCCTTCGTCGGCTACCACACCGGAGCCGGCACGGAGGGCGTTCTGGCACACACCTATCTGGCCAACACCCTCACCGGCGTCTGGGTGAACGGCACGCGGGCCAGCGAGGGCCATCTGAACTCCCTCGTCGTGGCCGAGTACGGCGTGCCCGTGGTGCTGGTCACGGGCGACGACCGGACGTGCGAGGACGCACAGGGGTACGCCCCGCGGGCGCCCGCCGTGGCGGTCAAGGACCACGTCTCCCGCTATGCGGCGGTGTGCCGGCCGCCGGCCCGTACGGCGGCCGGGATCCGGGACGCGGCCCGTAGGGGCGCCGCGCTCGCGGTGCGCCACGAGCCGGTCCGCGGCGGCCCGTTCCGGTTCGAGTTGGAGTTCGACGCCGAGCATCTGGTGGGCGCCGCGACATGCGTGCCCGGCGTGGAGCGCTGCGGTGAGCGCCGCGTCGCGTATACCAGTCAGGAGATGTACGACGCCATCCGGTGTTTCAAGGCGGTCACCACGGTCGTCTCGTCCGCCGTGGAGGAACAATATGGCTGAGATCGAATGTGCAGAGCACCCGTCCGCCCCGGAGACCGGGGCGGTGGATCAGCAGGCGCTGGACGAGGTGGTGCGGTTCACCTCGGACCTGATCCGCATCGACACCGCCAATGCCGGCGACGGCGGCTGCCGGGAGCGACCGGCCGCCGAGTACGTCGCCGAGCGGCTGGCCGACGTGGGCATCGAGCCGGTCCTGCTGGAGCGCACCCCGGGGCGCACCAATGTCGTCGCCCGCATCGAGGGCACCGACCCGTCCGCCGACGCCCTGCTGGTGCACGGGCATCTGGACGTGGTCCCCGCCGAGTCCGCCGACTGGCAGGTCCACCCCTTCTCGGGGGAGGTCCGCGACGGCGTGGTCTGGGGCCGCGGCGCCGTCGACATGAAGAACATGGACGCGATGATGCTCGCCGCCGTCCGGCAGTGGGCCCGCAGCGGGGTGCGCCCCCGGCGCGACATCGTGCTGGCGTTCACCGCCGACGAGGAGGCGAGCGCCGAGGACGGCTCGGGATTCCTGGCCGACCGGCACGCCGAGCTCTTCGAGGGCTGCACCGAGGGCATCAGCGAGTCGGGTGCCTTCACGTTCCACGCCGGCGGCGGCATGCGGATCTATCCGATCGCGGCCGGGGAGCGCGGCACCGCCTGGCTGAAGCTGACGGCCCGGGGCCGGGCCGGGCACGGCTCGAAGGTCAACCGCGACAACGCGGTCAGTCGGCTGGCCGACGCGGTGTCCCGGATCGGCGCGCACGACTGGCCGGTGCGGCTCACCCCCACCGTCCGGGCGGCGCTGCGCGAGCTCGCCGCGCTGCACGGCATCGACGTCGACCCCGAGCGGCCCGATGTCGACGTCGACGCCCTGCTGGAGAAGCTGGGCCCGTCCGCCAATCTGGTCGGGCCCACGGTGCGCAACAGCACCAACCCCACGATGCTGGCGGCCGGTTACAAGGTCAACGTGATCCCCGGGTCCGCCGTCGCCCATGTGGACGGCAGGGTCGTCCCCGGCGCCGAGGCGGAGTTCCGGTCGACCCTGGACGAGCTGACGGGGCCTCATGTCGCCTGGGACCACGAGCACCGGGAGGTCGCGCTGGAGGCCCCCGTCGACTCCCCGTCGTTCGCCGCGATGCGGGCCGCGATCGAGCGCTTCGACCCGGACGGCCACACCGTCCCGTACTGCATGTCCGGGGGCACGGATGCCAAGCAGTTCTCCCGGCTGGGCATCGTCGGCTACGGCTTCTCCCCGCTGAAGCTGCCCGAGGGGTTCGACTACCAGGCGCTCTTCCACGGCGTGGACGAGCGGGTGCCGGTGGAGGGCCTGCACTTCGGCGTGCGGGTGCTCGACCACTTCCTGCGGAACGTGCCGGGGCGCGGACGGCGCGCCGCGGGCTGACGGTGGGCGCGCGGCCGACCGGTCGGCCGCAGCACACCGGCCGGCCCGGGCGTCCCGGAAGGACCCGCGCCGGAGGCGTCCGAAGACCCGCTGACCACCGCCGTTCCAACGCCTTCTTCGTCCGCGTTTTCCGACGGACGACCGTGAACTGACGTCCTATCACCGGCGCGTGTCAAGAGCGTTGACATGTCCGTTACTCGTGTCACAACATGATCCGTTACCGACTGGTTGGTGCGAAGTGTCCTTGTGGAGGTCTGCGTGCCCAGCGTGTCCCGAGCCGCATCCCGTCCCGTGATCCGCATGTCCCTCGCCCTGCTGGCCGGCACCGCCCTGACCGCCCCCCTCGTCCTCAGCGCCTCCGCCGCCGCCACGGACGGCGCCGATCCGTACACGGTCACCGCGCTGAAGGCGACAGTACGGGCCGGCTCGTACAACTGCACCGTGGACGCCGACCTCTACCGCCCGCGGGGCGTCGACGCCGCGCACCCGGCGCCCGCCGTGCTGACCACCAACGGCTTCGGCGGCAGCAAGGCGGACGGCTCGACCGACGCCATCGCCCGGACGTTCGCCGACCGCGGCTATGTCGCGCTCGCCTACTCCGGCCTGGGCTTCGGCAAGACCGGCTGTCCCATCTCGCTCGACGACCCCGGGATCGACGGACGGGCGACGAGCCGGCTGATCGACCTGCTCGCCGGGACACGCGCCGCCGACGACGGCACCCGGGTCGACTTCGTCGCCGAGGACGGGCCCGGCGACCCCAGCGTCGGCATGATCGGCGGGTCCTACGGCGGGGCGATCCAGATGGCCACCGCCTCGGTCGACCACCGCGTCGACGCACTGGTCCCACTGATCACCTGGAACGACCTCTTCTACGCCGTCACCCCGAACAACGCCGACCGTTCGCACGGCGCCGGCGGCTCCCTCCCGGGGGCGTACAAGCACGAGTGGACGAACGGGTTCTTCCTCATCGGCGAGGCACAGGGGCTGCTGCACCCCGGCCTGGACCCGTCGCGGCTCGGTGGCGCCGGTTGTCTGCACTTCGTCGCACCGGCCTGCCGCATAAAGCGCCTGCTGGACTCCCGCAGTTACCCGGCCGACGAGACGGGGGCGATGCTCCGGTACGCCCGGAGCGTCTCGCCGGTGTCCTATCTGAAGTCCGTGAAGGCGCCCACCCTGCTCGTCCAGGGCCAGGCCGACACCCTCTTCAACCTCAACGAGGCCGCGGCCACCTACCGCACGCTCGCCGCCCAGGGCACACCGGTCAGGATGATCTGGCAGTCCTGGGGGCACAGCGGCGGGATGAAGAACCCGGCGCCGGGCGAACTCGACCTGGCCAAGGGAAACTTGGAGAGCAGCTATGTGGGGCGGCGGATCCTCGCCTGGTTCGACCGCTATCTGCGACACCGCACGTCAGCCGCCACCGGACCGGCCTTCGCCTACTACCGGGACTGGGTCACCAGCGGCCCCGCCTACGCCACCTCGTCCACCTTCCCCGCCGCCGGCACCCGCCGGCTCTACCTCTCCGGGGACGGCACGCTCGTCGACGAGCGCGCCGGTGTGACCCGCGGCAGCCGTACGTACCGCAATCTGCGGCTGCCCACCAGCCACTCGGAGAGCTCGCTGGCCGGCCTGGTCGGGCTGCCCGACCCGGAGCCGTACGACATCCGGGGCACCTATCTCGACTGGACCTCGGCGCCGGTGGCGGGCGGACCGCTGGACGTGGTGGGCGCGCCCACGGTGACCCTGAAGGTCTCCTCACCGCAGGCCGAGCAGGACCAGCACTCCTCGGACGCGGCCGACAGGCTGGTGCTCTTCGCCAAGCTCTACGACGTCGCGCCGGACGGGGACAAGACACTGGTGCACCGGCTGGTGGCCCCGGCCAGGGTGCCCGATGTGACCCGTCCGTTCACCGTGGAACTCCCGGGCATCGTGCACCGCTTCGAGCCGGGGCACCGGCTGCGGCTGGTGATCGCCGCGAGCGACTCCGCCTACGCGGGAAATCGCGGGGTGAAGCGGGTGACGGTCACCAGCGCGCCCGAGGACACCGGGATCCTCGAACTCCCCGTCACCCAGGGCGCCGTGCCCTAGGCCGTGTGCGAAACGAGGTCGCGGGGACTGTCGGACGGGGGTGAGTCGGAGGCGCCTCGTGGCGGACGACGGGCTTTGCCGTAAGGCATCGCGACGCGGCGGGCCTGCCTACGTCACGCCCGAGTCGGTGACACGACGAGGCGATCGCCGGACAGTAGCGTGCCTGCTTGCTTGATGTGCCGTAGGACAGGCGAGACTTCCATGCTCTGCAGGCCGGGCAGAGCCCCGATGCGTTCCGACGTGAATTCGAAGAGTTCGTCGAGGTTCCGGCAGTGGGCGACGGCATGGAGGTTGTAGGGGCCGGAGATGGCCGCGGCGAAGGCGATCTCCGGTTCTCGTGCCAGCGAGCGTCCCACGCTCTTCACTTTTGACGGATGTACTCGCAGCCACAGGTTGGCCCGCGCGTGATAGCCCAGGGCTGCGGGGGCGATCTCGACGTCGATGTGGACGACGCGTTGTTGCAGCAGGACCTGGAGCCGGCGGGATACGCGGCCGGGTGTGGAGTCCGCCGCCGTGGCGAGGTCGACGAGACTGGCCCGGCCGTCGGCGGCGAGCGCGTCGAGAATCCTCTCGTCCTCGGCGCTGAGGTGTACCGGGTCGTCAGCGACGACCGGAGACTCCGTGAACGGGGGGCTGTCGCTCCCGAGCATGGCTTCCTGCTCCGGGGACAGTGCGCCATGGAGTGCGGCCCAGTAGTGGCCGCGGCCTCCCATGAACTGGCGGAGCATGGCGAAGGCGCTGATGTCGAGCACCGCCGCGGTGCGCGGAAGCCGTTGGCCGAGCAGTTCTTCCCGCTGCGCCGGATCCCGCGACTGAGTCGCACACGTGACTTCGGAGCCGGCTGCGCCGAGGGCCACCCAGTTGACGTCGTCCCGCTTGGCGAGCGCGCCCGCGATCGCCGCGACGCTGCCGGGCCGGCAGCGCAGTCGTACCAGCCATCTGCTCTGGCCCAACGCTCCCGGGTTGACCACGCCGGCGACGCGGATGACGCCGTCGGCGTGCAGGCGTCGATAGCGGCGGTTGACGGTGCCCTCGGTGAGGCCGAGCGCGGCTGCCATCGAGGCGAAGGAGGCTCTCGGGGCGACTTGCAGCGCACGAATGATTCGCACATCGTCGGGCTGGATCGCGAGGGATTGAGACATGGACACACCTCCTGTAGCCGGAATCCTACAAATTGACCTGCTGGGACCGCAGCTGCGGCAGCCCGGCCAGCAGACTTGCTCCGTCCCGATGAAGAGCCACAACAGTGCGCACCCCGGTGTCGCCCCGCGGCGGTCCGGGCCGAGGGCGCACGAAGCGTGCTCGCAATGCAAAGGAACGGAGATGACGCGTATGTCATTGGATGTCACAGGGCAGCGCACGCCGACCGCCCTCATCGTCGGGGCCTCGCGCGGCCTCGGACACGCGATGGCGGCCGAGTTCCTCGGCCGAGGCTGGGATGTCGTCGGCACGGTCCGCGACACCTCTGCGCGAACCCCCCTGCACGATCTCGCCGACCGGGCCGAGGGCCGCGTCGCCGTCGAGCATCTCGACGTCAACGAGCCCGACCACCTTGCGCCTCTGCACGAGCGGCTTGCGGAGCGTCAGCTCGACCTGCTCTTCGTCAACGCCGGTACCACGAACAATGAGTGGACACCGATCGGCACGGTGGCGACAGAGGATTTCGTCGAGGTGATGATCACCAACGCGCTCGGCCCCATGCGCGTCATCGAGGCGCTCGAAGACCTGGTGTCCCCCACGGGCCTCATCGGAGCGATGTCGTCCGGGCAGGGCAGCATCACGAACAACACGACCGCAGGCCGTGAGGTCTACCGGGGAAGCAAAGCGGCCCTGAACATGTTCATGCGCAGTTTCGCGGTCCGTCAGGCCGCTACGCAGCGCGGCTTCGCCCTGCTGGCACCGGGCTGGATCCGCACCGCGCTCGGGGGGCCGGACGCGCCGTTCACCGTCGAGGAGAGCGTCCCGCTGCTGGTGGACGTTCTGCTGTCCCAACTGGGCACGCCTGGCCTGGCATATCTGGACCGCTCGGGCCGGACCGTGCCCTGGTGAGCCCCGCCGAGCACCCCTTGCGGACAGTCCGACGACCGGCAGCCACCGTAAGCGGCCCCATCATTCCAAACGCCTCGTCACCCGCGTCTGACGTGGCCGCCATGCAGGAGACCGCAAAGGACGACGACCATGCCTCTCATCGCCATCGAAGAACACTGGATCATGCCGGACGTGACCTCCGCGCTCCGAGCCGAGCCACAGCCCGACGAAAGCCTTGCTTTCCATGAGGTGGGCGACAACCGGGAACGCCTGGAGGATCTGGGGGCCGGCCGCATCGCGGCCATGGACGCTCAGGGAATCGACATGTCCGTCCTGGCCCTGGCACCGCCGGGAGTTCAGCCGCTGCCGCCCGGAAAGGCACTGGCTCTGAGCCGCGCCGCGAACGATATGGCCGCAGCTGTCGTCGCCCGGCACCCGACCCGTTTCCGAGCGCTGTCCACTCTGCCCATGTCGTCACCGAAGGACGTCGCGGGCGAATTGGAAAGAGCTGCGGGCATGGGGCATGCAGGCACCATGGTCCATGGCCGATCGGGGGACCTGTTCCTCGACGACCCGGCCTACGACGACTTCTTCTCCGCTGCGGCAGAACTCGGCCAGCCCGTGTTCATCCATCCGCAGTTGCCCTCGACCGCGGTCCGAGACGCCTCATATCGCGGATTCGATCCCATGACGGACCTCGCCCTCGCCACTTTCGGGTGGGGGTGGCACCTGGACACCGCGACTGCGGCGCTCCGGCTGGTACTGCGAGGAACGTTCGACCGCCATCCCGACCTTCAAGTCGTACTCGGTCACTGGGGAGAGATGCTGCTCTTCTGGCTCGACCGAGCTGACGGCCTCTCCCGTATCGCCGGATTGGAGCGATCCGTATCGGACTACATCCGGTCGAACTTCTACATCACCAGCTCCGGCGTGCTCAATCCGGCACTCCTGCAGCACGCCCTGTCCGTCACCACCGTGGACCGGTTGATCTTCTCGACCGACTACCCGTTCCAACGGCCGACCAGGAAGGAAATCGATTCCTTTCTGAGCCACTTCTCGTCGGACGCGGAACGCGAGCGGTTCTCGTCGGCCAACGCGGCATCCCTGTACGGCATTGCCTTGTAGGCAAGTGGCCAAGGTGTGGAACAAGGTCGAGTGCCGGATCGGCCTGTCGAGCAGGCCCGCGGCGTCGCGGCACGTGACGCCAGGCTCGCCGTCCGCCGCGAGGCGACCGTCCGGCTCGCCGAGGCTGCCGGGTGCCGGCCGGGGGCCGGCGTCTTCCGTGACGTCCGCGGGCGGGGTCCTGCCGGCGTCAGAGGCGCCCTAGTCCTCGGTGACCGAGATGGCCTGCACGGGGCAGGCGCGGACGGCCTCGGCCACCATCGGGTCGCCGCCGCCGTCCTCACGGCCCGGCAGCAGGGCGCTGAAACCGTCGTCGTCCTGGGTGAAGACCGACGGGGCCGTCAGCGCGCACTGGCCGGCACCGATACAGAGGTTTGTGTCAATGGTGATCCGCATCTCGGGACCCCTTTCGTTGGCGGTGCCGCCTCCGGTGGTGCCGATCGCGCTACCAGGCCAGCGGCAGTTCGATCATTCCCTGGAGAGTGTCTCCCGGCTTGAACGGAATCTCGGCAGCCGGCACGGCGAGTCGCAGATCGGGGACTCGCCGGAAGAGCGAGCGTAGCGCGATCTCCATCTCGGCGCGGGCCAGATTCTGGCCGAGGCACTGGTGGATGCCGAAGCCGAACGCGACGTGGTGGCGGGCCGAGCGGCCGACGTCCAGCTCGTCCGGTGCCGGATAGGCCGCCTCGTCGCGGTTGATCAGCGAGGTCGGGAACACCACGCCGTCCCCGGTGCGGATGGTGCGGTCGCCGATCTCGATGTCTTCGGTCGCAACCCGCAGCATGCCGTCTGCTATGGACAGGAACCGCAGCAGCTCCTCGACCGCGGCCGGCACCAGGCTGTCGTCGGACCTCAACTGGGCGAGCTGCTCGGGGTGTTGGAGCAGGGTGAAGGTGCCGAGCGAGATCATGTTGGCGGTGGTCTCGTGGCCGGCGACCAGCAGGACCATGGCCAGCCGGACCAGTTCCCCGCGCCGCAGCGAGCCGCTGCGGAGCCGCTCCGCGATCAGCTCGTCCAGCAGGCCGTCGCCGGGCTCGCTCTCCTTACGGGAGATCAGTTCCCCCAGGTATCCCTCCAGTTCGAGCCGGGACGCCTCGCTCTCCTGGGCCGAACGCCCGCGCAGGAGGCGGCGGGAGCAGTCCTCGAAGAACTCGTGGTCCGCGTACGGGACGCCGAGCAGCAGGCAGATCACCATCGAGGGGACGGGCACGGCGAAGGCGGAGACCAGTTCGGCGGGCGGGCCCTGGGCCAGCATCCGGTCCAGCAGTTCGTCGACGATCCGCTGGATCCGCGGCCGGAGGGCGGCGGTCCGCTTGAGGCTGAAGCTGGGGATCAGCATCCGCCGCTGGGCGTTGTGTTCGGGATCGTCGACGCCGAGCAGCGGGGTCCGCACCCGACGGGCCGTCTCGAACCGCTTCAGGGTGATGGGGAACGCCGGATTCTGCCGGTTGGAGGAGAGACGCCGGTCGACCAGCAGGGCCCGCGCCGTGGCATGGCCCGTCACCGCCCAGATTCTGCGGCCGTCGTAGAGCGTGACGTGGGCGAGCGGGCCCGACTCGCGCAGCGGCCGGTAGTTGGTCGGCGGGTGATAGGGGCAGGTGCGGTCCTGGGGGAAGGAGATGGTGTTGGTCACGGATCCTCCCGTGCGGGTGGCGTGAGGTACTCGTCACCGGGACGTCACCGGGGTCCGCCGTGTGACATGCCTGGAGCGAGCGGTCTGTGCCGCGCTGATCTCCGTGGGGTGCGGTGGGTCGGGTGCCGCTGTGGCGCCTGCGGTCAACGCGGCGCGACGGCGGTGCGGTTGGGCGCGGTCACCTCCCCTCGGCGGCTGCTTTCGCTGCTCGGTGCGGCGGGTTCGCCTGTCGAACGTCCGGGCCCGCGCCGGGCGTTCCCGCCGGGCGCAGGAGAGTTTCCAGCACTCCGTCCACGTGTCGTTCGCGGTCCGGGCCGTCCGGCAGGGAGCGCGGGACGGAGTGGCTGAGCTGGGTGTGGCCGAGGTAGGCGGTGTACGCGAGCAGGCCGCGGTGGTGGGCCTCGTCCTCCGGGAATCCCAACTCGACGAAGAGGTCGGCGATATGGCCGATCCGGCGGTCGGTGACCCGGGCGAGTGCGGTGGCCACCCGGGGATCCGTCGCGGAGGCCAGCAGTGAGACCTCCAGGGGGTCCTCGGCGGCCCGGCGGGTGGCGCGCCGGAAGAGGAGGCGGAGCCGCTCGCCGGGGTCGGGCTCGTCGGCGAGGTCGTCGATCACGGCTTCGGTGCGGGATTCCGCCCAGCGGTCCAGGGCGGCCTCGATGAGTGCGTCGCGGTTGGCGAAGTGCCAGTAGAAGCTGCCCTTGGTGGTGCCCAGGCGGGCCGCCAGCGGCTCCACGGCGACCGCCGCGAGGCCGCCCTCGCCCATGGCCGCCAGGGCCGCATCGGCCCAGTCCTGCACGGTCAGTCGCTGCCGCGCCGTGCCGCCGTTCGCCTTCGTCCGCTCTCGCACCATGACCATACGCTACCGTACGGTAAAAACATACGCCACCGTACGGAGGTGTCCTGTGCACATGGTCCGCGACGTCCACACCCGCACCGTCCAGGCCCCGGCGGAAGCCGTGGGCGCCCTGGTCGACCGGCTCGGCGGCGAGCCCGACCCGCTCTTCCCGACACCCGTCTGGCCACCCATGCGCTTCGACCGCCCCTTGGCCGTCGGCGCCGACGGCGGCCACGGAACCGTCCGCTACCACGTCGCCGCCCACGAGCCGGGCCGCCGCATCCGCTTCGCCTTCGCCCCGGGCCCCTCCGGGGACAGTCCCGGCCACCACGAGGTCACCGTCCACCCCCTGGGCCCGGACCGCTGCCGGGTCGACCATGTCCTGGAGTCCCGGCTCCCGTTGGGCCGCCGGATCGCCTGGCACCTGGGCATCGGCGCCGTCCACGGGACGGTCGTCGAGGAGCTCTTCGACAACCTCGAACGGGCGGCCACCGGAAGCCTCCGCACCCCCGCCCGCCGCTCGCCCCGGGTGCGGCTGCTCAACCGCCTCCTGTGGGACCGGCCGACGCCCGCCGCCCTCCCGGAAGGGGCGCTCCTGGCACGCGGTGCCTTTCCTCGTACGGACTTCCAGGACGCCTGGCAGTTGCCGCTGCGGCCCGGTATGCCGCGCGAACCGGAAGCCTGGCAACGGGCGTTGCGCACCGCCCGGTTCCCCGTGGTCGACCGGAGCGGCGGCGAGACCCTGCTCGGCAAGGACGCCGGGCACCTGGACTTCCGCGCATCGCTCCTGGTCGACGACGACCGCGTCACGCTCGGCACGGTCGTCCGCACCCACCACCTGGGCGGCCGTCTCTACTTGGCCGCCGTCCGCCGGATACACCCCCTGATGGCGCGAGTTCTGCTGCGCCGGGTCCATCGCGCGGTGGCCCTGGCGGCTCCCGGCGCGGCTGAGCGGTGGGAGGGCGCCGCCCCGTAGGGAGGTCAGGGAACCCCGAACCACTGGTCATGGGTGGCACTCAGTGCCACACTCGCTGCATGGTGCAACGAGACGACACGGCACAGCGGCAGACCCTCGGCACGGAGCAGGCATGGGCGGCCCTCGGCGGCGACCCCGGGCTCACCCGGTGGATCTCCTACGGCGGACCGCCCGGCCTGCTGGCCGCCCGCCTCCCGGTCATGGCCCTGGCCCGCGCCACGGTGGCCGTCTGCGGACTCGCCGCGGCCGAACTCGCCGCACAGCGCGACGGCGGCCCGCTGCCGGCCGTACGGGTCGACGACGGCGCGGTGGCCACCGCCTTCGTCAGCGAACGGCACCTGCGGATCGACGGCCGCGCCCCCGCCAACTTCGCGCCGCTCTCCCGCTTCTGGCGGACCGCCGACGGATGGCTGCGCACCCACGCCAACTACCCGCACCACCGCGCCCGCCTGCTCGACGCGCTGGGCCTCCCGGACACCGCCGGCCCCGATCAGGCCGCGGCCGCGATCGCCGCACGGGGCGCCGAGGAGCTCCAGGAGGCCGTCTACGCGGCCGGCGGGCTGGCCGTCGCCGTCCGCACCCCGGGGGAGTGGTCCGCGCACGCACAGGGCGCCACCGTCGCCCGGCATCCGCTGCTGACGCGGGAAATCCTGGCCGCCGGCGCCCCGCCGCGCGGGCTGCCGGCCCGCGCCGGCGACCCGGTGCTGCCCGCCGCCGGACTGCGTGTCCTGGATCTGACCCGGGTGCTCGCCGGCCCGGTCGCCACCCGTACGCTCGCCCTCCTCGGCGCCGACGTCCTGCGCATCGACGCCCCGCAGCTCCCCGAGCCCCAGGACGTCCACAGCGACACCGGTTTCGGCAAGCGCTCCACCCCGCTCGACCTCGGATCGGCCGCCGGCCGCGCCTCCTTCGAAGAACTGCTCACGAAGGCGGACGTGGTGGTGACCGGCTACCGCCCCGGCGCCCTCGACCGCTTCGGACTCGCCCCCGAGGCCCTCGCGGAACGCCGCCCCGGACTGGTCGTGGCCCGGATCTCCGCCTGGGGCGACGGCGGCCCCTGGGGCCGCCGTCGCGGCTTCGACAGCCTCGTCCAGGTCGCTACGGGCATCGCCGCCGTGGAGGCGCACGCCGACGGCACCCCGGGCACGCTGCCCGCCCAGGCACTGGACCACGGCAGCGGCTACCTGCTGGCCGCGGCGGTGCTGCGGGCCCTCACCGAGCAGGCCCGGACGGGCGGTTCGCATCTGGTGACACTGGCGCTGGCCCGTACGGCACGCTGGTTGATGTACGACCTCGGGAACAGGCCCGAACCGCCCGCCTCCGAGGACGCGACGGAACCCGCGGCCCCCACGGACTACGACCCTGCCCACTACCTCCGCGAAACCGACAGCCCCGCCGGGCGGCTGCGGTACACCCTGCCCGCGGTGTCGTTCGAAGGCAGTCCGGTGAACTGGGCGACACCGCCGGGGCTTTGGGGCACCGACACACCCACGTGGCGCTGAACGGGCCCCGCGCGGGGGCGGCGACCTGCGGCTCCGGGCCGGTCACCCGCCGCCCCCGGAGCCGCCCCGGAGCGACATACCACGCCCGAATAGGGGTGGTTGGCCCACCCGACCCGCCCCTCGTACGATCTGCTGATGACGAGCACCGACCGCTATCTCGCACGTGGCCCCCGGGTGGGCATCCGGCACTTCGCCGCCGAGGACCGGCAGGAATTCACCGCCCTCGCCCGGAAGAGCGCCGAACTGCACCGGCCCTGGCTCTTCCCCCCGGATACCGACGACGCGTTCGACGGCTATCTGGCGCGCCTCCAGGAACCGCTCCGTGAGGGCTTCCTGATCTGCGAGCACGACAGCGGACGGATCGCGGGCTACCTCACCATCAACAACATCGTGCACGGCGGCTTCCTCAGCGGCGCCATCGGCTACGGCGTCTTCGCGCACGCCGCCGGGCGGGGTCTGATGAGCGAGGGACTGCGGCTGGTGCTCCGCCACACCTTCGGCCCCCTGGGCCTGCACCGCCTGGAGGCCAACATCCAGCCGTCCAACAAGGAGTCGATCTCCCTGGTCGAGCGCGCGGGCTTCCGCCTGGAGGGCTTCTCCCCGGACTTCCTCTTCATCGACGGCGCCTGGCGCGACCACGAACGGTGGGCCATCACCCGCGAGATGCTCCCAGAGGACGAGGACGACCCGGCGGACGAGGAGGGCGACGAGGCGGCCCTGGACGCCCGGAGGGGCGGCGAGACGCGGTGAGTGCCCCCAAGGAGCCGGGGGACGTCGTCGTCCGCCGCGCGGTACCGATCTTCCGGATCTTCGACGTGGCCACCGCACACGCCTTCTACGTCGGCTACCTCGGCTGCACCGTCGACTGGGAGCACCGCTTCGAGCCCGGTATGCCGCTCTACACCCAGATCTCCCGCAGCGGACTGGTCCTGCACCTCTCGGAGCACCACGGCGACGCCACCCCCGGCTCCACGGTGTACGTCGAACTGACCGGGGTGCGTGCCCTGCACGCCGAACTGGCCGCCAAGGACTACCCGAACCTGCGCCCCGGCCTGGAGGAGGACGAGTTCGGCACCTGCCTCACCCTGACCGACCCCTTCGGCAACCGGATCCGCTTCAACGAGCCGCTCCCGGAGGGGGAGTGGAGCTGACGACTCGGTCCGCGACCGAGGTCCGGACGTGCTGGCCTGACGGGTCGGCCGGGAACACACCCGCGGGTCGTGTTTCGTGCCGTGCGCCGAGGCGCGGGACGCCTATGGGTGCCGGCCGTGGCGTCTGTCCGGCATCTGCCGGACAGACACCCTTCAACCGTGCCCGGATAGGTGGGTTGGCGCCTACCGGGGTGTGGGGTGGAGGTAGAAGGTCTCGTTGCCCACGGGGTAGGACTGCCCGTCGCTGCTGGCATAGGGGGTCTGGACGGCCCAGGCGCCGTCACGGGTGGAGTTGCCGCTGATGCTGACGTAGTAGCCGGTGCCCTCATCGTGGAGCACGGGAGGACGTGATCCACCCGGCCATGAGCCTGCACCTTTCACGGCGACTCTCAAAGCCCCCAACTGCGCCCGGCTGACGGGCTTTTCAGATACCCGCTATCTACAGCTGCCGTAGGAGTTCATCACAGGCACCACCGATCGCCCTTCAGCGCCGTCGAAGCGATGCTGAACGCAGGGCCGGACCCGGCCGTCGCGCAGACGAGGGCGAAGTAGAGACGGTCGGTGGCATTCGCCGTCCAGGACGTGGAAAGCTCCTGCATCACGGAATCCATGTCATCTGGCTTGACGGCCGAGTACGCCGCCAAGGCCGACCGTACGAACGAGGAATCCGCGGTGAGGGGTTCGTGATCGGTGGGAATGACCGTGACGGCCCAGCCGCGCTCCTCGGCCAGTTGACGCAGCCAGTCGGCTTCGAGGTCATGCTCGTTGCCGAGAATCATGGCATTCGCCACCAGTCTGCCGTGTTCGGCCAGTGGGACCCGCTGCATCACCGCGTTCAGCAGCATGGTGCCGTCCGGTCCACCGTGTCCCGTCCACGGCAGATCGAGAATGCCGAATGTGGGCATCATCGGGGCGTTGATGGCGATGGTGTCGAAAGATGTGTCAAATTCCGCTTCACGCACATCACACCACAGGGCATCCACCTTCGCCCGGGACCTGTTGATGCACATGTTCAGCTCGAACAGGGGCGCCACTTGCTCATCGATTTCGACTGCCGTCACAGAGGTCGCCGAGGCGGCCATGACGGTCGTCTGGCAGCCGGTGGACGAGCAGACGTCGAGACACCTGCCCCGTGCACCTATGAGCTGCCGCCCGATGCCTATCGAGTCGCGGCCGTACCAGCCGAATCCATTGTTGTTGACGGCACCGACGAAGACAAGCCGACCGAAGTGCTCGACCAGCCTGATGTGGGAGAGCTCGACATCTCCACCGGATGCCGTTGCGGCGCCGATACCGAGGAGATGATCGAGTATCGGATCGGTCAGTATCGATACTGCTTTGTGGGCGGGAACCGGCCGGGACAGACAGAGCAGATCGACGGCATCACCCATCTCCGGCACAAGGCGCGGACGGTCCCGGACGATCGCGTCCTTCCGCAGCCCGCTCGTTCCATAGGCGCGAAGCAGACTGGCCAGGCCGACCCTTTCCACCTTGTCCACGAATTCGGTTGCCGCAGTTTGCAGGACGTGTGCGTAAGTGTTCTGGTGAACTGTGGACACCTTGTATCAGTACCTTCCTGGGGGTGCGCATACTTGCAACTGCTGTCGGCATCGGCAACGTCGTCTCAGCCCCTGTCTGTCTCCTGCTCCGGTCTTGACGCCGGTCGGGGCTCAGACGAGCCTGCCAATCGCCGGTGGCCCCAGACAACCCCCTATGGGCCCCTCACTTACCCCCAGCAGCGCCGCATCCCGGAACGCACAACCGAGTTCGAGCACTGGATGTACCGCGGCGACAGGCTGGTGTGTCAATTTCCGGCCCTGAAAGTCAGGGCGACGCACCGAACCGAAGACGGAGCACTGGTGGCCACCGCGTCTCCGTGACCAGGCCGCGGTACCCGGGCCGCAACACGGCAAAATTCCATCGAGCCGGCGCTTCGGCCGATTTACGCATGCCGCATGCCGCATGCCGCATGGAAAGACCTCGTACGTTTGCCTGCCCTGCCGGGGTTCGTACAAGCAGCCCTACCCCGACCGCTACAGCCACGACCGGGTCTGTCCACGCTGCGCGGAACCGCTGATCCACGTCGGCTCCGCCTTCGCGGCGCCCAAGAGGCGGGACACGTCCGCCTGGCGCACGCTCTCCGTGCTGCTGCACGCCGGAGTGCGCTTCCACAAGAGCTGCTGCGGCGGGCCCGGCTACCGCCCTCGCACCCTCAGGGAGGTGCGCGAGCGAATGAACTACGCCCAGACCACTGGAGAGCCGTTCGCCCAGGCGTTGGTCCGCCGCGAACTGCACTGAGAAGCCACCTCAATTGGTAAGTGCGCCTCCGCACGTGAGAGTCAGGCTGCCCGGCCCAGGCGCCATGGCCTGACCGTGATGTGAGACTGGCAGCATGGACCTGGAGCGTGAGTCACGGTGGGAAGAGGACGCAATGACGGTGGAGATCGTTTTCGCCCTGGTGACTGCCGTCGCGCTGGCAGCGGCGGTCTTCGCTGTCGCTCTGACTCTCGCACCGGCCTTTGGCATCTCTGGCTCAGCGAAGAAGAGTGTGCTGGCGGTGGGGGCATTGCTCGGAGCGGCGGCCGGAATGTGGCGGCTGGTCCGGGTGCTGCTTCGGTTTGACAAGCAGCGCCGACTGGGGCGCTGACTGCGGGCCTTCTCCTTGATGTCGGCAGCCTGCCGGCGCGGGGATCGTCGAGCGGCTGGTGCCGGGTGAGTTGTGGCAGTAGTTGTTCCAGCGGGTGGTGCCGGAGGCGCCGTCGCGGCCTCAGGGTGGTGGCCGACGCCGCCACGGTGACCGGGTGGTGCCGGCGGCGATCGTGTTCGTGGCGACGTCGGGCTGTACGGGGCAGCAACTGCCTGCCGCGTCGTTCGGGCCGTCCGGTGCGGAGACCCACCGCAGGTTCACCGAGTGGACGAAGGTCGTGCGGATCTCCGGCGCGAATCTGCACGAAAGCCGGGCACTCGAACCGTTCGTGCGGGGAATCCCGTCCGTCCCATCGCCTGCACCCTCATCTGCTGGCGCAGACTGTCCGCTCCCCTCCCGCCTCGGCGTTGAGAATCATGAAGTTCTCGGGGTTCGGCACCGGGGCGAATCCGGCCTTCGCATAGACCTCGTGCGCGTCGAGGGTCGACAGGAGGACACGCTTGAGCCGATAGGGAGCAAGGTGGTCGCGAACCGCGGTCGCGAGCCACGTCCCAAGTCCCTTGCCGCGATGGGCGGGTGCAACGTAAACGTCGCAGAGCCAAGCGAAAGTGGCACGGTCGGTGACCACGCGAGCGTAGGCAGCCTGGTCACCGCCGGCATCGTAGATGGCGAAGTTCAGTGAGCCGCGCACCGACTCTTCGACGGTTTCCCGGGTACGTCCCAGAGCCCAGAACGCGTCCGTCGAGAGCCAACGGTGCACTCGTTCCACTTCGAGGCGATCCGGGTCCGTAGAGAGCTCGTACCCGTCACCTCTACCGCTAGTGATCATGGGGCGGCAGCGTATCCATGATGCTTGGTTTTTCCAAGTGGCTGTCATGTCATATGTGCCGCAGGCAGCCCTCAGTGGCGCCAGGGCAGTTGAATCGGATCGGCGGGGACATGACCAGCCACGAGCCCGGCCGTCAATTTGGCCAGGCCGAAGGGATAGATCGTCTCGTTAGTGGCTGCCAGGTCAGCGATGGGCCACCAGCGATACCCGGCGTGGTAATTGCGCTCATTCGGCTCCTGGCCAGTCACGTCAACCTGGTGGCTCGTGACGCGAAGTTGGAAGAAGACGTCCCGGAAGATGCCTTCGGACCATCCGAGATCTGCATATCCGGAGGTTTCCGCAACCGCTGATCCCAGAGCCTCTGGTGCCACGGACAGGCCCGTCTCTTCGCGAAGCTCGCGGGCTGCCGCCTCCGACAGGGTCTCCCCGTCCTCGACACCGCCGCCGGGCGTGCACCATCCGTGGCCGCTCTCGGGAGCGTCCGGGTCGACATGGAACTTCAGCAAGAGCAGGCGGTCCAGATCGTCGAGCAACAGAACACGAGCGGAGTCGCGGCGATAACTTCCCTGATCAGGCATGTCAGCAGCGTAAGCGGAGGCCGCCAACCGTTCGTGCACGCACATCGGTTGACCCATGATGGTGGACCGCCGTACGCCGGTGCTCGAACTGGCCGTGTCCGTCACCATTCCAAGCCGGAGCGTCGGCATCATGAGTGCCATGGACGAGTCCAGCGAAGTCGTCACCGAGGACGAGGTGGACGGCCTGCCCGATGAGGACCGAACCGTCGACTGGCACGACGAGGACGCGTATCCAGAGGATCGCTGACGCCGGTGTCCGGACAGGGGCCGTCACGCGTCCTGTCCGGACGCCGGCAGTGTGCGGACGACGCGGACCGGGGCCGGCGCACGGCTGTGCATGCCCTCGGCGGTCCGGTGACCGGCCAGACCATGGCTCGACCGATATCGCCAGAGGTTCATCGACGGCCGCAACGTGCCCAGTCGGCTCCGGGGCGATGGTCGCCGCCGCTCCGCCCGGCAGAGGTCAGGAGGCAAATCTGCTCGACTGGTCAGACGAAGTAGAGGCGTTCGAGTTCGTCGCTGTCGGCCGACCTGGTGTAGAGGGTGCCGCCTTCTTGTGTGACCTTCTCCAGGTACGCGTAGATCTGCAGGGCGCGGTTGATGGTGTCGGTCTTGGTGTCGCCGGTGAGCTTGACGGCCTGGTCCAGTGCGGTGGCCGCCTTGGGGGCGAGGTTGACGGTGATGCGAGTCGGGCCGGCGCTCTGCCACTCCTGGGCAGCGGCTCCCTTGTGCGAGGTGGGCATGTGACGGCTTCCCCTTCGTCCGATCCGTCCGCGGCCTGATCCGACCAGACCCCTACACCATCCAAGATGCCCGACCGGCCATACGCTGTCAATCAATCGTATGCATGATACGCGCACCATGCATGCGCAAGACGTGCATCGCGTATGAACATTGCCCGGCCCCGTCACCGTTGCGTCGGGGCTGAGTAACAGTCACGTAAGGGTAGGGAAAGTGAAGTTGATGCACTTCACACCGGATCGCTAGCGTCGGGGCGTGAGCGGTTCAGGAGACGGAGGACAGCTGAGGGGAGATGGGTGGGAGATGGCCACCAGGGATCTCGACCTCAGCGTGGAAGAACCCAGCAACCGCGCGGACGCGGCCGTACTCAGGGAAACCACCGGACTGACCTTCAGGTGGGAGCTCGGCCCCGCCAAGATGGAGGTCGCCACCAACGAGGCCCAATCGATGTCGCCGTCCGCGATCGGCGTCGCCATGCTGCTGCTGTCCGCAGGAAGCAGCGTGCCGGCCGTGGTCCTCGCCCTGGCCAACCAGATCCTTCACGCCCCCGCCGTACTGATGGCCACCGGATCGATCGCGCTGTTCCTGGTGGTCTTCACCACCGGCACATTGCTGATGCTGCACGGCGGAGCAGTGGGGAGATCCCCGCAAGCCCCGGCTTTCGGAGACCGACCGGCTTCGGGCCGCAGGCACACGCGCTACCGCCGGCTGCGGCCACGCCGCCGCGCATCGGGTAGCTCCCGCTGATGCCCCGCCCCTCGTGGTCCGGTGCGAGGGGCTCGTCGCCCGGGAGGGCTCAAGCCCAGTCTTCAGCCCTCTTCCGGGAGGCTGTCCCACTCCGCACCCTCGCGGAAGAGCTCGTAGTCGTTCTCCGCGGCGATCTCCTCGGCGTGCGCGCGGCTGCGGACCGGGGTCTCGTACCGGTGGCTGGCCACCTCGCCGTGGACGCCGCCGTCATCGACCACTTCGATCGAGTGTGTCTCGTACACGACGATCCCGGCCTCCACCGAGCTCCAGACCAGATGCATGCTTGTCGCCACCGGAACTCACCCTCCGAAGCTTGGCGCTGACCTCCTACCTCCAGAGTCCCATCTTGAAGCGGTGAGTCGCCCACGTAGGCACCCGTGTCGGCGTGTGCGCCGACGGTGGCGCTCGTTGCGGTGGTGCAGCTGGTCCACCAGATGGCCGCTGCGGAATGCTCCCCGGTGATCTGCCAGCCCTTTGCCAGTTGTCAGTGGAAACGAGCCGAATGCCGGACGACACCCTGGGGCCGGCCGGATTCCCGGGCCCGGAGGACATCGAGGTCAGAAGCTGTGCCGGAACCGGTGATCGAAACGCACTGCCGGCCCCTCTCGCCCCATACAGGTGCGTTCCCTTGCGCTCACAGGGATCAGCACTCGACTTCGTCCAACCCGCTTGGCGCACGCCGACGGGAGGGCCGCTACCGGCCCTTCCGGTTGATCTTCATGGTGTCCATGTCGGTGGCGGTGGCCCGCAGTTCCCGGTATCCCAGGTCCGCGGCCCGCAGCGCCTCGGCCGCCTTCTCCTCCCCGAGCGCGGCGGCCATCTCCTCGCCGTACTCGGCGTCCGAGACGATGACGTAGCGGTAGCTGAAGGCGTGCAGCGCGGTGTCGTAGGTCAGCGAGCCCTTGGGGGTGAACCTCATCTGGGCGAGCCCGTGGTCGTCGGCCTCCGTGAGCAGCGTCGTCCGGGCCTCCTCGGTGAGGTTGTCCCACTTGCCGCGGACGATCACTCGGTAGGTGTGCTGCGTGGTCATCTCCACCGCTTCCGTTCTGCCGTGCCGTTCCCGTGTGCAGCAGTAGAGGCTATGCGTCCGTACGCCCGGCCGCCTGGGCATTTTCGTGCAACCCCCTGCAACCACAGGCCGTTTGCGCACCGCCCGATAAGATCGTCGTATGCGCCGGAACGTGCTGATCGATGCCCCGTCCAACCTGGGACTGCGGCCGCCCGCCCCGGGAGCGGTGCCTGGTTGCTACAAACTCGCCGGAGCACTGCGGGAGCAGGGACTGCTGCGGCGGCTCGGGGCACTGGAGGGCGGCGTGGTGGTGCCGCCCCGTTACGGCCTGGGGGACTGGCGTGAGGGAGACGGGGACTTCCACGCCGCGGCGATCGCCGGGTACACCGTGCGGCTCGCCCGCCGGGTGCAGGGCCATGTGCGCAGCGGTGACTTCCCCGTCGTCCTCGGCGGCGACTGCAGCATCCTGCTCGGCGCGGTGCTCGCGCTGCGACGCCTGGGACGGTACGGCGTGGCCTATCTGGACGGGCACACCGACTTCCGGCATCCGGGGAACACCGATGTGTGCGGCCCCGTCGGCGCCGCGGCAGGAGAGGGCATCGCCCAGATCACCGGCCGCGGCCAGGCCGATCTGACGGACATCGAGGGGCTCCGCCCGTATGTCCGCGACGAGGACGTGAGCCTCCTCGGGGCCCGCGACGCGGAAGAGGGCCAGGAGGAGCTGGCCAGACTGGGCATCAGCTGCACCACCGTGGCGGAGATCCGGCGGCGCGGCCCGGAGGCGGTCGCCAGGGCGGCCCTTCGGCACCTCCAGAACTCCCCGCTGGACGGCTTCTGGATCCATCTGGACGCCGATGTGCTGGACCCGTCCGTGATGCCCGCGGTGGACAGCCCCGATCCCGGCGGCCTGTTCACCGACGAACTGCGTGCCCTGCTGGCCCCGTTGGCCGCCTCCCCGCGCTGTGTGGGCATCACCGTGGCCATCTACGACCCGGACCGCGACCCCGATGGGTCCGGGGCGGTCCTGCTGGCCGATCTCCTCGAAGGCGTCTTTGCGCAACCCTGACTCCAGCTGGCCGACAGGAGCCCTGTTCAGACGGGCGATCACGTTGTTCCATGGTCAACAGGGGGCCGCCGCAGCCGAGGGGGTCCGGTCCGAACCTGCGAGGCGACTGTGGCCACGAGTGTGCGACGCACCACCCTGACCCTGCCCCTGGCCGCCCTCGGCCCCGACAACCCGCTGCCCGCACTTCGGGACCCCGGTGACGTGCACCGCGTCGAGATCCCCAAGGACGCCGCGCTCCCTGCCGACATGGCACGGCAGATCGGCCGGCAGCCGCTGCGCTCCCTCCTCCCGGTCCGGATGCGGGACGGCTACGGCCGGGACCGCCACAGCACCGACCTCGACGCACTGGTCATCGAGAACGACCGGCTGCGCGCCACCGTCCTGCCCGGCCTCGGCGGCCGGATCCACTCCCTCCACCACAAGCCCACCGGCCGCGAACTCCTCTACCGCAACCCGGTGATGCAGCCCGCGGCCTTCGCCCTCAACGGCGCGTGGTTCTCCGGCGGCATCGAGTGGAACATCGGCGCCACCGGGCACACCACCCTCTCCTGCGCCCCCCTGCACGCGGCCCGGGTCCCGGCCCCCGACGGCGGCGAGATGCTCCGCCTGTGGGAGTGGGAGCGGCTGCGCGACCTGCCCTTCCAGGTGGACCTGTGGCTGCCCGACGGCGCCGACTTCCTCTACGTGGGCGTACGGATCCGCAACCCGCACCACCACACCGTCCCGGTGTACTGGTGGTCCAACACCGCTGTCCCCGAGGACGCGCACACCCGCGTACTGGCTCCGGCCGACGCCGCCTGGCACTTCGGATACGAGCGCACCCTGCGGCACGTCCCGGTACCGGAGTCCGACGGGGCGGATCGCACCTACCCGTTGGAGAGCGAGTTCCCCGCGGACTACTTCTACGACCTGCCCGAGGGCGCACGCCCCTGGATCGCTTCCCTCGACCGCGACGGCCGCGGTCTGGTGCAGACCTCCACCGCCACCCTCACCGGCCGCAAGCTGTTCGTATGGGGCGCCGGACGGGCCGGACGGCGCTGGCAGCGCTGGCTCACCGCACCGGGCACCGGCGGCTACGCCGAGATCCAGGCCGGGCTGGCCCGCACCCAGCTGGAGCACGTCCCCCTCGACGCCGGCGGGGAGTTCAGCTGGCTGGAGGCGTACGGGCCACTGGCCGCCGATCCCGCGGCCGTGCACGGCGCGGACTGGTCGGCGGCCCGCGCCGCCGTGGAGGACGGCCTGGCGGCGGCGCTGCCCCGGGACGACGTCGACGCCGCGTACGCGGCCTGGCTCCCGTATGCCGACATCGAGCCGAAGGAGAAGCTGGCCACCGGCTCGGGCTGGGGCGCCCTCGAAGTGGCCCGCACCGGCCTGGAACTCCCCGGCACACCGTTCGACCCCGCCACCATGGGCGCCGAGCAGCAGCCCTGGCTGGCCCTGCTCAGGACGGGCGAACTGCCGGCCGCCGGCCCCGTCCCCGGCCCGGCGCCGGTCGCCCCGCCCTGGCGCGACCTCCTGGAGTCCGCCAGTCCGGGGCCGGCCGTCGAGTACCACCTCGGGCTCGCCCAGTGGCACGCCGGCGACCGGGCGCAGGCCGTGCGCAGTTGGGAGCGGGCGCTGGCGCACGGCGCCGGGTGCCTGCCGCTGTACTGCCTGGCCGTCGCCGAGTCCGTCGCGGGCGAGACGGCGCACGCCGCCGACCGGTTCACCGAGGCGTTCGACTGCGCCACCGGGGCGGCCGCCTCCGACGACGCGACTGCCTCCGACGCCTCGGCTGCCTTCGGCGACCCGGCCGCCGCCCGCGCCGGGCGGGAGGTCCTGCCCGCCCTCGTCCGGGAGGCGGTGCCCGTGCTGCTCGCGGCGGGCCGCGCCGAGACCGCCGCCGGAATGCTGGCGGCCCTGCGCCCGGCCGAACGCGCCCGCGGCCGCTTCCGTCTGCTGGCGGCACAGGTCCTGCTGGCCCAGGGACAGCCGAGGGCGGCGCGCGAGATCTTCGACGAGGGCTTCGAGATCGCCGATCTCCGGGAGGGCGACGAGACGTTGAGCGATACCTGGTACGCCATCGCCGAACGGCTGCTGGCGGGGGATGGCCCGGTCACCGCGGACACCGTCGCGCGGGCCCGCGCGGAGGATCCGCTGCCGGAGCGCTACGAGTTCCGGATGCGTCCGGCGAAGCGTACATAGCGGGTGCGACTCCGACGCCGCCCGGGCGTCGCGGATGCCCCCGCCGGCAACGCCGTCCGGCCGGCACCCACCTCGCACGAACTGGCATATGCCACTTCGAAAAGATCGCAGAGCCGCGGAATCATCACCGAGCGTCACATGTTGTGACGGTCATGAAGGCAATCACTACGAACAGTTATGGCGGCCCCGAGGTTCTCACCTACTCCGACCAGCCCGATCCCAAGGTCGGGCCGGACTCGGTGCTGATCCGAGTGAAGGCCGCCGGAGTCAATCCGGTCGACTGGAAGATCGTCGCGGGCTATCTGGACGGCATGATGCACGCCCACTTCCCGCTCATCCCGGGGTGGGACGTGGCGGGAGTGGTCGAGGCGGTCGGCGCCGACGCCCCCGAATACGCGGTGGGCGACGAAGTCATCGGCTACGTCCGCAAGGACGAGGTGCAGCACGGCACCTACGCCGAACTGGTCGCGGCACCGGTGCGCACCCTGGCGCGCAGGCCCGCGTCGCTCAGCTGGCGGCAGGCCGCCGGACTGCCGCTCGCCGGGCTGACGGCCTATCAGTCGCTCAAGCGGGTCCGGGTCAAGGCCGACGACCTGGTGCTGGTGCACGCCGCCGCAGGTGGAGTCGGCTCACTGGCCGTCCAGATCGCGGTCGCCGAGGGGGCCCGCGTGATCGGCACGGCCAGTGAGCGCAACCACGACTTCCTGCGGTCCCTGGGCGCCGAACCGGTGACCTACGGCGACGGGCTCGCGGACCGGGTGCGGTCCCTGGCGCCCGAAGGCGTCGACGCCGCCCTGGACTTCGTCGGCGGCGGTGCGGTGGAACTCTCGCAAGAGGTGCTCAAGGACCGCAGCCGGGTGGCGTCCATCGCCGACGGCGAAGTGCGCGCGAAGGGCGGCCACATGGTGTGGGTCAGACCCGACACCGCCGACCTGACCGCACTGGCCATCCTCGCGGACGCGGGCAAGCTCACCGTGCCTGTCGATGCGTCCTTCCCGCTCCGAGAGGCCGCCGAGGCATTTCGACTCAGCATGGCCGGCCGAACCCGAGGCAAGATCGTCCTGGAGGTGTGACAGGGCGTGACGGAGCGGAGGGCAGGGAGGCGGGAGGCAACCAGGAAGGCGGCGAGGCGCCGAGTGGAGCGCGAACGATGACCTGGAAGCCCTCTGCCCCGCCCGCGTCACGAGCTTGAGCGCGAGATGCCCGAGGCGCCCGAGCGGTGGCCCGGGAGCTTCGCCGTTTGGGTCTCAGCGGCGGTCGTCGAGCCCACTCACGGCCTTCACGGGCCGCTCCGTGGCCATGCCGGTGCCATGCCGGTGATCAGACGGAGGCCGCCCTGACATCCGGCGACGGCAGGCCCCAGGCACGTTCGATGCGACGCCCAACCTCGGTTGGCAGACGCCAAGTTGGGTGATTGGGGAAACTCGCTACCAAAGGCCAGAACGAATCCGTGAAGTGGTTCAATGGGGAAAAGGGGTATGTCTTCATCGCGCCGGAATCCGGGTCCGATCCGTACGTTCATTCCGGGGCGACCGAGGGCAACGGCTTCAAGTCCCTGAAGGCGGGGAGAAGTTCTCCTGTGAAGCCGTTCAGAGGCACAAGAAGGGGATGCGGGCCGAAAGCGGCCGCCGGAGTAGGCGCCCCTCTGGGGTGGCGACGGGCCCGTAGTCGGGTCGGCTGATCGGCCGGCTCCAGTACGGGCCGGGCCCGCTGTCCTGCTCATGCGCGATCGCGGTCGTGGAAGCGCTTGGCCACCGGGGACCTCCTCGACGGATTCGGGTCGGCGCCGGTGACCGCGGAGGTGATCGGGCGGGGTGCTGCACCACGTGACACCTCCGGGAACCGAGGTCGGGGCGCGCGAGGGCTCGCCCCGACCATGGCTGTCACGAGACCTTGATCACCCATGCGAGTGAGATCCTCGGGAACCCCGGGCCACGTGGCCCGAGTCTTGGTGAAGTGTCGATCGCAGGGCTTCTCTGCCTGTTGGTGCAATGGGCCGGGAATTTCCTGCCAGATATTCGCTTTCACCGACCCCTGACGAAACAAGGCATCGCCATAAGGCATCGCCATCGAGGTGCGGCCGGCCGATGGGACTCCGATCTGCCCCGCACCCCCGAGGCGGTCGTGAATTCATCGCAAGGGAGAATGAGTTGGTAGCGGAGCACGAGTCTGTCGGCTTACCTCGTCCGAGTAATCGGCAAGACCGCCGGTACGCGGGAATCTCCGTCGCGGTGGTGGGCGAGGCCCCGGTCATCCGCCACGGAATCCCGCCGATGTTCGCATCCACTCCCGAGATCCGGTCGATGCGGTGTTTCTCGGAGATGCCGGCGGTCGACGAGCTGTCCGGTTATGACGTGCTGGTCCTCGGCCTCCACTCGCGGCGGGACCTGGGCCTGCTGCGGCTGGCCCATGACCTGGCCGTCGTCTGCCGTTTGGTGCTGCTGTGCACGTCGGTCACCACGGCGGCTGCCCTGGCCCTGCTCGATGCCGGAGCCGACGGCTATCTGACCACGGACGCCGACGCGATGGCCTTCCGGGAGGCGGTGCTGCGTGTGGCCCGCGGCCACACCTATCTGCATCGACCGGTGGCGGAACTGATCCGCGGCAACAGCAGGCCGGTCACCCCGAAACTGGCGCCGCGGGAGGTGGAGTTGCTCGGCTATCTGGCCATCGGGCTCACCCATGCGCAGGCGGCCCGTCGGATGGGCGTGGCCGTCGGCACAGTGGAGACATACGTCCGCCGGGTCCGAGCGAAGTGCGCCATCTCCGGGCCCATTCGCCTCGCCCGTGTCGCCAGAGAGGCGCGGCTGCAACTGATGCTCGGCTGCCAGCCGAACTGACGGTGGTCAAGTCCCCGATTCCGGGACCTCGGATGCGACATCATTTCGGGGCTTTCGTCCCACCGTTCTCACGCGCCCCGGACAGCGGCCGCATTATAGGGGCTTCGGAAACTCGACACCCTCCGGACCGACCGGATTCGGCCGCTCCAGTCCGCGGTGTGGGCACTGGCAAGTCCTCAGTTGTGTGGACTCACCCTTAGTCGGACGTGCCGATAATCATGATTACTCCCGGCCGTGACTGCGGCGACCTTTGGGGGCTGATTCCGATGGAGCTGGCGGCGTTCTACCTCGCCCACTGTCTGGCCGATCCGGACTTCTACGACACCGCGCAGCGCTGGGACGACTCGGCAAGCCGATTCACGAGGGCCGGTGCCGAGCCGCCCGGCGGCTGGCAGCGGTTCGAGCAGGGACTCTGGGTGCTCCAACTCCCGCCCGACCACCGCCTTCCCGAGCAGGGCTGGAAGGTCCATGTCTCGGCGGGCCTGGACAATGCGGAGGAGGTGTTGGGCGTGGTGTGGGAGCACTGTGTCGAGCGCCGGATCGCGTTCAAGTTCCTGCGCAGCCGGCAGGTTCTGCAACTGACCAACGCCAAGTACGCCGACCGCGGATCCAGCGGCAAGTTCTGCACGATCTACCCGAACTCCGCCGAAGAGTTGTCGGGGGCGCTCACCGAACTGGGCGACGCGCTCGACGGCCGGCCCGGCCCGTACGTCCTCAGCGACCTCCGGTGGCGCAACGGCCCTCTGTTCGTGCGCTACGGCGCCTTCCAGCACCGCACCTGTCGCGGCCGGAACGGCGAGCCGGTCCCGGCGCTGACCGATCCGCGGACCGGACAACTGGTGCCGGACCTCCGCGGGCCGGCCTTCCGCGTGCCGCCGTGGGTCGAGCCGCCCCCCTTCCTGACCGAGGCGATGGCCGCGCGCAACAACGGCGCCGGCACGTTCCCGTACGAGGTACAGAAGGCGTTGCACTTCTCCAACGCGGGCGGCGTCTACCTCGCGACCGATCCGGACACCGGGCGGAGCGTGGTACTCAAGGAAGCCCGCCCGCTGGCCGGGTTGGACACCGACGGGGTGGACGCGGTGGCGCGGCTCCGGCACGAGCACGCCATCCTCGACCAGCTCGCCGGACTGGCGGTGGTGCCCCGGGTGCTCGGGGACTTCACCTGTTGGGAACACCACTTCCTGGTCCAGGAGTACATCGAGGGGGAGACCCTGACCCAGGCTGCGGCCGGCCGGCATCCGTACACCAAGCCTGAGCCGTCGGCCAGGGAGATCGCGGACTTCGCAGCCTGGGCGGTGGAGGTCGTCGGGAAGGTGCGCGCCGCGCTGAGTGCGATCCACTCCCGGGGCGTCGTGGTGGGTGACGTCCACCCCTCCAACATCCTGTTGCGCCCGGACGGCAGCGTCGTGCTGGTCGACTTCGAGCTGGCGCTGCCCATCGGCGCGGCGGACCGTCCGACGTTGGGCGCGCCCGGGTTCGTTCCCCCGGAGGGCTGCACCGGCCCGGCCATCGACCACTACGGGCTCGCCGCCACGGCGTTGTGGGTGTTCGTGTCCGTCGCGCCCGTGCTGCAGACCGGGAACCCCGGCAAGTCCGAGCTCTTCCTCCAGGTGCTGGCCGACCGCTTCGGAGTCCCCGAGCCCTTCGTCGCCGCCCTGCGCCGCGACCTTCGGCCTCGGCACGAGACCTCCGGAGCGACGGCCGACCACGTGCACCAACCCGTTCTCCAGGCACTCGGCGACCCGAAGCCGGAGGACTGGCCGCAGCTGCGCCGGTCGATCGCCGAGGGCATCCTGGCGGCGGCCACCCCGCAGCGATCCGACCGGCTGTTCCCGGGCGACGTCGAGCAGTTCCGCACCGGCGGACTCAACATCGCGCACGGCGCGGCCGGTGTGCTGCTCGCCCTGGCCGAGGCCGGTCTGCCGCCCGACCCCGAGCATGTCGACTGGCTGATCCGCGCGGTGAAGCGCTGGGACGCGCCCCAGCCCGGCTTCTACGACGGGCTGCACGGAATCGCCTACGTCCTCGACCGGCTGGGGCACCGCGTCCCCGCACTGGCCGTCCTGGACCGCGCGGTGGATCTGACGGATGCCGAACCGCCCCTCGCCGGCCTCCACTCCGGGCTCGCCGGAATGGGGCTGAACCTCCTGCACTTCGGCACCGCGGACGCGGACTGCCGACACCGGGCACTGACGGTCGCCGGGCGTCTGGCCGACGCAATACGCACCGGCACACTGCGGCCGGACCGGCCCACCGCCGCCGGGCTGATGTTCGGGTCGACCGGCGTCGCCCTGTTCTTCCTGCACTGCTTCCGTGCCACGTCCGACCCGGAGTTCCTCGACCTGGCGCGGGCCGCGCTGCACCGGGACCTGGCAGACTGCGAGACCGGACCGGGCGACACCTTGCAGGTCCGCGAGCAGCACAGGTTGATGCCCCATCTGGGCATCGGCACCGCCGGAATGGCCCCGGTGCTCGGCGAACTGCTCCGGCAGTGCGACGATGCCCAACTCGCCCACGCGTACGAGCGGATCCGCCGTACCTGCCGGGCCGAGTCCGGGATCTTCCCAGGGCTGTTCACCGGTCACGCCGGGGTGCTGGCGTCTCTGGCGGCCACCGGTTCCCGTCCCGCTCTGGACGACCCCGCCGTGCGCACGCACCTGAACCGGCTGTCCTGGTACGCCGAGATCCGCCACGGCCGGCTGGTCTTCCCGGGCGAACAGCTCTACCGGCTCTCCACGGACCTGGCGACCGGGGCGGCAGGCGTACTGCTCGCCCTCACCGCGGTCTTCGACGACCGCCGCGACTTCCTGCCCTTCCTGCCGGCGGGCGCCGCCACGCCCCGGCAGACCCAGACCTGCGATCCCGCAGGACCTAGACAAGAAAGGAGGTGAACCACCATGGCCATGATCCTGGAGCTGCAGGAGATGGAGACCACGCACGGTCCCTCGCTCACTCCGAGCAACGTGCTGAGCACGCTCCTCCACGCCGACATCGGTTGTCTGTGACGCATCGCGCGACGCACCAGGTGAGGGAATGCCTGACGCGTCGATGATCACAGCGCTGGGTGGGGCAAGCCACCGTACCGCCCCACCCAGTGGCCGTCATCGCCACCGGACGCCGCCCGTGCCACCCACGGCTTGGCCCGGTCCGGCCGATTCCCCTGATTCCCCCCCGCTTCGTACGGAGGCCGCGGTGCCCGACCGGTTCCGGTTCCCACCCACACCGACTCGCCCGGAGTTCAACGAGATCGGCGGGATCGGCTTCACCGACCCGTACCAGTGGCTGGAGGAGGACAGCGACGCAACGCGCGCCTGGGAGGCGGCGCAAGACCGGCTCGCCCGCGACCTGCTGCACACCGACCCGCCCTGGAGCCTGGCGCTCGCCGCCACCCGACGGTTCAACGCAAGTGCGCTGCACCACCGCCCGCCGGAACTCCACGGGCGCCGCTGGTTCGTGGAGCACGTGCCCGAGGGCCGCGCGCTTCCGGTGCTCGACGTCGCCGATTCCCCCGACGTGTCGACGACTTCAGCCTCGGCCCGCCGTGTGCTGGATCTCGCCGTGGAGACGGCGGGGCTGCCCCTGCGCGAGCCGGCCACCATGCAGTGGCAGCCGTCGCCCGACGGCGGGTTGCTCGCCTACCAGTTCTCCGGCCCCGGGCGGGAAACGCTGTTCCGTGTCCGCGACGTGGACTCCGGTGAGGTCCTCGTCGACGGGTTGCCCGAGACGGGCGTCTACCGGGTCGGCTGGCTGCCGGACGGTCGGCGGTTCTTCGTCGTGGTCATCGACGGGGAGCGGCCGCAACGGTGCCCGGGGCTCTTCCAGGTCACCCTCGCCGCGTCCGGCTCGCGGCCGACCGTCTGTCGGGAGGACCTGCCGTCGGAGTTCCCGGCCCGCGGGGTGAGTGTCTCCGCCGACGGTCGGTGGGCACTGGCTCATGGCCCCGGCAGGCCGTACTACGTACGCGACCTCACGGCGTCCGGCGCGGAGTGGCGGCCGTTCCTCCGGGGCTCCCGCTCGGTGTTCCGCGGTGGGATCGTCGGCGACGAGTTCATCGCGGTCACCGACGACGGCGCACCGTGCGGAAGGGTCGTCGCCCTGCCGTTGTCCGGCCCGGGCCGGGACCGCAGCGGCTGGCGCGAACTGCTCCCACCGGGAGACACGGTGCTGTTCTCGATCACCCCGGTGGGCCGGGAGCTGGTCCTGGCCGAGCTGGCGAACGGCGCGACCCGGCTGCGCCGGATCTCCTGCCAGGGCGCACCCCTGGGCGAAATCCCGCTCCCCGAACCGGGGATGGCATGGCCGGGCGGCGGCCGGGACGGTGGACTGGTCACACCGGCCGGCAACGGTTGCACCTTCGCCTTCTCCTCCCTCACCCGGTCTCCGGCGGCCTATCGGTACGATCTGGCCACCGAGAGGCTGCTGCCGCTCAGCGAGCCGCGAGCCGTCGTCGCGGATGCCGTGACCCGCAGCGGAACCGCACACAGCGCCGACGGAACGGTGGTCCCGTACAAGATCGTCGCCCGCGCCGACGTCGATCTCGGCACGCCGCAACCGCTCATCATCAGTGGCTACGGCGCCCTCAACATCGCCTGGCCACCGGCTTACCTGTTCGCGCTGCCCGCAGCCTGGGTCGAACTGGGCGGCGTCTACGTCCACGCGCACCTGCGCGGCGGCGGGGAGTTCGGCACCGACTGGTGGCGCGCGGCCCGCCGCGAGACCAAGCAGCGCACGTTCGACGATCTGCACGCGGTGGCCACCGACCTGATCCGCCACGGCCACACCACACCCGGGCGGCTCGGCGTCTTCGGCTACTCGATCGGCGCACTGACCGCAGTCGTCGCGGTGACCCAGCGCCCCGACCTGTACCGGGCGTGCGTGGCCGCGCTCCCCGTACTGGACCTCCTCCGCTGCCGGCGGGATCCGGTCACCATGGCCGACATCGTCTCCGTGGACTTCGGGGACCCGGACGACCCCACCGACGCGGCCGTCCTGCACCGCTACTCCCCGTACCACCAGGTGCGCGACGCCGTCGGCTACCCGGCCGTGCTCCTCGACTGCGGGACCGCCGACCGCAGTTGTCCCGCCTGGCACGGCCGCAAGATGGCAGCCCGCCTCCAACGGGCCACGTCTTCACGGCATCCGGTACTGCTGCGGATCCGGCAGGCCGGACACACCGTGGAGATCTCGCCGGAAGATGCACTACTGCGCGAGGCCGAACAACTGGCCTTCCTGATCGGCGAGCTCGGCCTCGACGTCACATAGCGCGGCGACTGTGCGATGGCGGCTGATCGAGGAAGGACGCCGCCGCACGGCGGTGTGGCCGACGGCCTGCCTCTCGCGGCGCACTGGGGACCCGACGACCTCGTCCGCGCCTGGCAGTAGCCGGGAGAGCGGCTTGGTTTTGTGTGCGGGGCTCAGGGGGCCCAGTGCCGGTAGGCCTCCACCCACGCCCACCCTTCAGGCGCTGGTTCGGGTAGCGGCAGGTCGAGGATGCCGATCGCCTGGCGGTGCCTGCCGCGTTTGCAGAGAGCGACGATGCCGCTGCCGGACCGAAGTTGGAGGGCGGTGACGGTGACCGGGGCACCGAGGACGGTGGTGTCGAACGGGAGGGCAAGGCGGTCTTCGAGTACCGCGTGGAAGGCGTCGAGTTGTTCGTCCTCGTCATAGGCGTCCACGATCGCCTCAGCGACCATGGCATCGAGTTGGGCCGCGGTGGGCTTCCTCATGACCTACGCGGCCTCCTTCCGCTGCGGACGAGTTCGGCGAGGCGGGTACCGACCGGGGTCACGCTGGGCAGGGGCTCACGTCCGTAGTGGCGCTTCTTGCGGCGACGTAGCAGCGCTTCGCCGTCCCGTTCCCAGGTGAAGGCGGGTTTGCGCAGGAGCGTGCGGAAGACGGCATCGGCTCCGCCGGGGTGCCGCCCCATACGTCTGGCGAATCGTGGACCCTGCGCGAAGGCCACCAGCTCGCCCTTGAGATCCCCGCTCCGCGCCACCAGCCGCTCGACCTGGGGGAACACCGTGGAGGAATCGCTCTGTCCCACGTACTCTGCCTGTCTTCCGCTGTCTGTTCTCCGTGTTGTGCTTGCTGTCGCAAGCCGTTGGCGTCACGACCTGACGATCGGCCGGGTCCACGCTGCGCGGACAGGGCCTAGGAGCCCTGCGCGCGGTCGACGTATTCGAAGACCGAGCCGTCGGGATGACGGGCAATCAGATTGCGGCCGATGGGGGTGGACAGCGGCCCGGCGATGATGTCCGCGCCGACCGCGGTGAGATCGGCCACCGCCTCGTCGACGTCCTTCACGGCGAGCGTCGCAGTGATCTTCCGCAGCACCGACAGCTCCGCCTCGGGGCCGCTCATCAGGAAGAAGCACCCGACCGCGGCGACCGCCACCCCGCCCCGCTGGAAGCGGATCGCCTCGGCGCCGGTCAGCCGTTCGTAGACCGTGACCGCGGCATCGAGATTGCCGACACATACCCGAAGAGAGGTCCCCAGAATGTCCATGTGAAACAGCCTAGTTGGGCCGCCTGCGACTGCGCGAACCCTGAACGCGGTGTGATCGCGGTGTGCCGGGAAGGTGGAAGCGGGGTGGCGGCAGTGTCGCCTGCGGTGCTGACGCTACGTCAGACACGGCACCGGATTTCGCCGTGCAGCATGGCGAACCAGCCGTCCTGCCGAGTGCCCCACTCCCGCCAGGCCGCGGCGATCCGGGTCAGGTCGTCCTCGGTGGCGTGCCCGCCGTCGATCGCGATCTCGGCGTAGGAGGAGGCCACCGTGCGCTCCGCCCACAGATCGGACCACCAGGCTCGCTCCTCGGGGGTCTGGTAGCACCAGGTGCCCGCGGTCGCGGTGATGTTCTCCTGCGGGAAGCCGGCCCGGCGTGCCCAGGCGTGCAGTCGGCGTCCGGCGTCCGGTACTCCGCCGTTGGCGCGGGCCACCCGGCGGTACAGGTCCAGCCAGTCGTCCATGCCGTCCACCTCCGGGTACCAGGTGAAGGTGGCGTAGTCCGCATCGCGGGCGGCGACGATGCCGCCCGGCTTGGTGACGCGGCGCATCTCGCGCAGCGCCTGCACCGGATCGCCCACGTGCTGCAGGACTTGGTGGGCGTGCGTCACGCAGAAGGTGTCGTCCGGGAAGTCCAGGGCGTGGACGTCGCCGGTCGTGAAGCGGATGTTCTCGACTCCGCGGGCGGCGGCCGTGGCGCGGGCCTGGTCCAGGATGCCGGGTGCGTGGTCCAGGCCGGTGACCTGACCGTCCGGCACCAGGGCCGCCAGGTCGGCGGTGATGGTGCCGGGGCCGCAGCCGATGTCCAGGATTTGCATGTCGGGCAGGAGTGAATCCAGCAGGTACCCCGCCGAGTTGGCGGCGGTGCGCCAGGTGTGCGAGCGCAGTACGGACTCGTGGTGCCCGTGGGTGTAGACGGCGGATTCCTGCGGCATGGTTCGGCTCCTTCAGTGACATCGGGGGCTGCCGCACGAGGCCATGGCGAACCGCGGCCGAGGTGCGGGCGCCCTGCGGCGTACTGCTTCACACGGTACGCGGGTGTCTCGTATGACGAGAGATGCGTCTTGCCATGTGGACGTCGCGTCGGGGTGGGGCGGGGGAGGGGTCCCGGGGGGAGGGGGAAGTGTCGGGCGGCGTTTGTCGAGTGCGGTGGTGAGTTGACGGAGACGGCGAGTGGGACGGCGTCCAGCGGCGGCATGGGTGACCTGAACCCGGGGAGGGGCGAGGCGGGCGGGGCCGAAGCCGATGGGTTGTTGGGGGCGGTTTGCCGTGCCGGGGTGGCGGCAGTTGGTGTTCCGGGGTGCGGGCGGTGAGTTCTGTGTGCTCTGCTTCAGGCAGGGGCGCGTGCCTGCGCGGGCCGTGTGTCGGTACGGGAGGGTGGCGGAACGGATGTCGTGGGTGGTTCGGCGGCGGGAAGATGTTGATCTTGACGTCTGTGTGGCGGTGCTCGGTGAGGTGCACGCGCACAGCGGCTATCCCCATCACTGGCCCGACGATCCGGTTCGGTGGCTCACTCCCGAAGGGCTGACGGCTGCCTGGGTCGTCGAGTCGGGCGGGACGGTGTTCGGCCATGCCGCGCTGTGCGGACATGAGGTCAGCCGGCTTTACGTTGCGCCCGGCGCCCGGGGGCACGGACTCGGCACGCGGCTGATGGCCGTCGTCGAGGCGGAGGCGGCGGCTCGTGGGCTGCGGCTCGTACTGGAAGTGAAGACCTCCGACACGTCGGCCGTTGCGCTGTACGAGCGCCGGGGCTGGGTGCGGCGCGGCACCGAGCGTCAGGAGTGGCGCATGGCACGGGCGGCACCGGAAGCGGTGGAGGTGGTGGAGGTGCATCGGTATGAGGCGCCGGTGGGTGGGGGGAGGGAAGTGGAGGTTTAGGAGGCGAGTGGCTTGGCGGTGTGTGTGGCGGGGGAGCGGGTGACGGTGCTCCATCCAGGGGTAGTGGTCTCGTTCGATCCAGGCGTAGTGGTCTCGTTCGCCGTCGTGTGGTCTCGACCGGCCTCGGCCGGTGGGGCTCGGCGACTTCCGGTCGTGGCCGGTGCGTCGAGGTGCGCTCGGTCGGGGTGGGGGCCGTTGGCCTCGGGGGCAGCGGTAACCCTCCGCTGACGTGTCGCCCCCCGTCGCCACCTCCCTGATCTGCGAAGGTGGTCGGGGCCGTCAATCATGTGATGGGCCCACGATCGACCGGCCGCCGTCGAGTGGAGGTACGGATGCAGCGGACCGCACCGGATCCGCAGCGGGAGCCGGATCCGGCCCCGCCGGTGGGTTTGCCGGTCCTCCCGGAACTCGCCGCGCATCTCGCCGCGGCGGCCGACCGCACCGTCCCCGAGCCCCCCGGTGGTTCCCTGCCCCTGCGCACCGCCGCCTGCGGCTACTGGGAGCGCCGCGGACTGTTCACCCCCGCCGACCGGGTGCTCGCCGCCCCTGGGGCGGCCGCTCTGCTTCTCGCCCTGTATGCCGCGACGGAGGGTGCGGTGCTACTGACGCGGCCGTGCGCCGAGTGGTACGCGCCGCCCGCCCGGTTGCTCGGGCGGGCGGTCCATGTGACGCCGGTACCGGCGGAGTCGGGTGGGCTGCCGGATCCGTTCGCGCTGCTGGAGACCGTACGGCGGGCCAGGATGCACGGCGACACGCCGCGCCTCCTCGTCCTGTCCGTCGCTGACGACCCGACCGGCACCTGCCCGCCGCCGGAGCAGCTGCACGAGGTGTGCGAGGCGGCCGCCGAGGAGGGGCTGTGGGTCGTCAGCGACGAATCGAGCCGGGATCTGCTGCACGATCCGCATGACACGGTGGTGCTCAGCCCCGCCGAGATGCTGCCCGGCGAGGTCGTGGTGCTGACCGATCTGCGGGCCGCCCTGCTGCCCGCCTCCTGGCCCGCCGCGCTGGCCCGTTTTCCGGGTACGCGACGGGGCGCCCTCCTGAGGGACGCGGTGCGCCAGACACTGGCCCGTCTGTACACGCCGCTCGCCGGGCCGCTGGCCCATACGGTCACCCATGCGCTCGGCGAACCGGACGTCGTACGGGAGCGGACCGCGACCGCGGCCCGGGTGTACGGGGCACTCACGAGGGCGCTGCACCGCACGCTCACCGGGGCCGGGGCGCTCTGCCGTCCGCCCCATGCGGGCAGCCGTCTCTACGCCGACCTCGAACCGTTGCGGCGTCCGCTCCGGGCCCGTGGCATCACCGGGTCGGTCGCGCTGGAGGGGGAGTTGGCGCGTTGGGGGGCTCGCGGGGGACATCGTTTCGAGGATGATCCGGACGCCCTGCGGGTGCGGCTGGGGGCGGACGTTCTGCTGGGCGCCGACATCGGGTTGCGGCAGCGGGTGCTGGATGCGGCTGATCCGCTCGAACTGCCGCATGTGCGGGACGGGTTGGGGGAGTTGGCGCGGGCGTTGGCCGAACTGGGCGGCGGTCCTTCTTCGCCCGGCCCGGGGGCGAGGGCGGGGGAGGACGGCGAGGGTGGCGGGGGCGGCGGGGGCGGGGTGTCGCCGGACGGGGGGTCGTTCGTGGGTGGTTGGGGGACGGACGTGGAGGGGAGCGCGGGGAGTTGATGCTTCGTCAGGGTGTGGGTGCGGGATGTGCCGTGGCCTCCGTGATCGCCACCGGCTCCGCCTCCGCCTCCGCCGTTCCGAACTCCGCCACCGCCGTGACGGACTCCGCTTCGTTGCCGTTGCCGTCCTCCCCTTCATGCCACAGGCACGACGCACCCGATCGCCTCGTGACTCCGGTTCCGCCCGGCCATCGAATGGAGCTCCTGGATGACCGAACAGACCGAGCGCTCTCTGACGGGGCGCTCCCTCGACGAAACCTCCCGCGGGGGCACCTCGCGTGCCGAGCCCTCCGGTGCCGAACGGGGGCCGCATACCGACGACCGCTACGAGGGGGACCGTCAGGAGGGGGAACGCCCCGACGGGGACCGTGACGTCGTTGCGGAAGCGGCCAACAGCGGTGGTGGGGACGGTGGTGGTGGGTCCGTGGGGACGGCGGCTGCCGTGCGTACCACCACCGCCGCGCTTCCCGAGACCGCGCCGCCGCCGCTCGCCGAGCCGCGACCCCTGGGGGAGCCCCGTACGTGGCCCCGGGACTTCACCGACCGGCTGACCGCGCCGCTGCCCGGTGTCCGTGCGTTGGCCCGGATCGCGCGGGAGGGCAAGCTCCGCCCGGCACCCGAGACGCTGGAGCAGATCCAGCAACTCCCCTTCGAGCCCGGCCCGATGCCGGACGCCGGGCCCTCGACCATCGCGCTGACCTGGGTCGGACACGCCAGTTGGGTCGTCCGGATCGGTGGGCTGACCGTCCTCACCGACCCGGTGTGGTCCCGCAAGATCCTCGGGACGCCGGCCCGGGTCACCCCCGTAGGGGTCCGCTGGGAGGACCTGCCCCCGATCGACGCCGTCGTCATCAGCCACAACCACTACGACCACCTGGACGCGCCGACGCTCAAGCGGCTGCCGCGGGACGTTCCGCTGCTGCTCCCCGCGGGGGTCGGCACCTGGGCCAGGCGGCGCGCGTTCACGCAGGTCACCGACCTGGACTGGTGGGAGGCGGTGGAAGTGGCCGGGCCCGGCGGCCCGGTGCGGTTCGACTTCGTGCCGGCGCACCACTGGAGCAAGCGGACGCTCACCGACACCTGCCGCTCCCTCTGGGGCGGCTGGATGCTCACCGCCCCTGACGGACGGCGGATCCACTTCGCGGGGGACACCGGTTACGGCCACTGGTTCGAGGAGATCGGGCGCCGCTACCGGGACATCGATCTGGCGCTGGTGCCCATCGGGGCGTACGACCCGCGGTGGATGTTGCGGCCGGTGCACACCGACCCGGAGGAGGCCGTACGGGCCTGCCAGGACCTGGGAGCGCGGATTCTGGTGCCGATGCACTGGTCGACGTTCCTGCTCTCCGCCGAACCCCCGTTGGACCCGTTGCACCGCATCCGGGCGGCCTGGGCGGCGGCCGGCCGTCCACGGTCCGACCTTTGGGATCTTCCGGTGGGGGCGTCGAGGGTGTTGGGGGAGGGCTGACGGCCTTGTGCTGCCGGCCGGTCGGCCGGTCGGCGTGTCCTCATCCGTTCCGCCCGCTCCCCGACGTTCTACTCCCTGGCGTTCTACTCCGCGACGCTCTGCCGTCAGCTGTCCCCTTCGACCGGCCGTTCTTCCCCGTTCGCAGGCACTCCGCCGCTCCTGTTCACCGCGGCCGTGTTCGTCCCGTTCGACGGTGCAGGGCGACGGAGCCGGCGCCAGACGGTCGGGAGGGCGCCGAACAGCACCGTCAGGGCGAGGGCCGCGGCCACGCCCTGCCAGGGTTCGGGGAAGAGGGAGCCGCCCAGCACACCGATCAGCTGGTAGGTCGCCGCCCAGGCCAGGCAGGCGGGCAGGGCGCCGCGGACGAAGCGCCGGGGCGGCATCGCGGAGAGCAGGCAGGCGAGCATGACCGGGACGCGGCCGGCCGGTATCAGGCGGGAGAGCACCAGCACCAGCACGCCGTGCTCCCGCAGCCGGTGCCGGGCCTGGGCCAGGCGCTCGGGGGCGGCGCGGTCGCGCAGCCGGGCCAGCCAGCGGGAGCCGTTGCGGGAGCGGACGCCGCGCCGCCCGAGCCAGTACAGCCCCATGTCCCCGATGAACGCGGCACCGGACGCGACCGCGAAGACGAACAGCGGGGCCAGCGGTGAACTGTGGTGGAAGGCGACCGCGGCCGCCGAGCTGACCACCGCGCCGGTCGGGACGACGGGCACCAGCGACCCCAGCACCACCAGCAGGAACAGCGACGGGTAGCCCACCGCCTGTTGCGTCGATTCCGGCGGGACGTGGGTGATCACCTGGTGCAGGCCGTCGGCCAGCGCCGTCCCGAGGAGGGCCGTCCCGGCCAGTGTCGGCCCGGTGGGCGTCATCGGGTGGTCCTCGGGCGCACCGACTCGCCGTGGCCGAGCCGGTGCACCGTGACCTCCGGCGCGACCAGCGCGGTCTGCCGCTCGAACTCCTGGCCCGGCGAGTGGAACTCGTGCGGGCGGACGGCGTCCAGGCCGATCGGCCAGTACGTGCCGTAGTGCACCGGGACGGCGCTGCACGGGGCCAGCCGGGACGCCGCCACCGCGGCCCGCCGGGGGTCGAGGTGGCCGTGGCCGAGGAACGGCCCCCAGCCGCCCACCGGCAGCAGTGCCACCTCGCACGGCCCGACCTCGTCCGGCAGCTCCGGGAACAGTCCGGTGTCGCCGGCGAAGTAGGTGCGGGCCGCGCCGTGGATGACGTAGCCGAGCGCGGGGACGCGACGGGGGCCGCAGGGGAGCCGCCGGCCGTCGTGCGCGGCTCGCACCGCGCGGACGGTCACCGCGGGGGCGGTCACTGTGGGGGCGCCGATCCGGCATTCCTCGCCGGGTCGCAGTTCGATCAGCGGCAGGTGCCCGGCCGCGGCTACCCGGCGCAGTCCCGGGACGGCGGCCGGTGCGCCGTACGGGACGACCAGCCTGGTGCCGGGGGCGAGCCTGGCGAGCGAAGCGGGGTGCAGATGGTCGGCGTGCAGATGGGAGATGAGGACGGCGTCGGCGCGGGCCGCCTCGGGCGGTGGCAGTGCGCCCCGCCGGCGGCGCAGGTGGGCGAGCCGGGCCACGAACAGCGGGTCGGTCAGCACCCGCACACCGGAGTCCTCGACCGTCACCGTGGCGTGACCCCACCAGGTGACTTCCACCGACTCCGCGGATTCCCCGGATTCCACGAATCCAGCGGAGTCCGCCGACTTCGCCGACATGCTGTGCCCACCTCCGTTCCGCCCCCGACCGATCCTCCCCCATCCACCCGAGAAACCAACGCCGGGGCGCACCCCCGGCCCCTGCGCCCGATCCCCACACCCCACCGCCCCGAGATGGCACCCTTGGCGCGAATGCCCGCCCCGTCGGAGCGGTGGGCCCGAGTGCGGATGCGAATGCGGATGCAGATGCGGAGGACGGGACGGGTGCGGACCGTGCGGTGGAGGGCTCTCGGTGGTGCGCTGCTGAGGGTGCTGGCCGTCTGGGCCGTCTCCAGCCTGACCCTGCTCGCGCTGGCCGCGGTGCTGCCCGATTTCCGCCTCCAGGCCGACGGCGGCGAGAGCCTCACCCGTACCGCGCTCACCGCCGCGCTGGGCGCCGGCGCGTTCGGCCTGCTCAGCGCGCTGGTGTGGCCGCTCCTGGTACGTGCGTTGCTGCTGGTGCCGGCGCTGGTGCTGGGGTTGCTGGTGTTCTTCCTCAACGGTTCGCTGCTGCTGCTCGCGCTGGGCGTGATCCCGGAGGGGCGGGGGCAGACGACGCCGGAGACCGCGGTGATCGTGGCGGCGGTGATGTCCGCGGCGTCCTCGGCGACCTCCACGTTCCTGGCGGTGCGCAACGACGAGGCGTACCGGCGCCGGCTGGTGCGGCTGGCCGGCCGGCGGGGCAGGCGGGCCGACGGGGGTCGTGGGCGGGTCACGCCCGGGACGCTCTTCCTCCAGCTCGACGGCGTCGGTCACGACGTGCTGCGGGCGGCGACCCGTGGTGAGCGGCCACTGATGCCGACCGTCGCCGAGTGGCTGGGCACCACCCACCGGCTCGCCCCGTGGCGCACCGACTGGTCCAGCCAGACCGGCGCCAGCCAGCTCGCCATCCTGCACGGCAGCAACGAGGACCTGCCCGCCTTCCGCTGGTACGAGAAGGAGACCGGCGACGTCATCGTCAGCAACCGGCCCAGCAGCGCCGCCGAGCTCCAGCGCCGGGCCGTCGCGCGCACCGGCGACGCCGGGCTGCTCGGCCACGACGGGGCCAGCCGCGGCAACCTCTTCAGCGGCGGGGCCGACCAGGTCGCACTGGTGATGTCGGTGGCCGCCCGGCGCGGCCGGTACAACCGCTCCCGGGCCGGCTACTTCGCGTACTTCTCCGACCCGGCCAACGCCACCCGGACCGCGGTCTCCTTCGTCGCCGAGGTCCTCCGGGAGGTCGGCCAGGCGCTGCGCAGCCGCTGCCGCCGCGAGCGTCCACGGGTCGGGCGCGGCGGCCTCTACCCGGTCATCCGGGCGTTCGCGACCGTCGTCGAGCGCGATGTGGTGGTCGCGGCGGTCGTCGGCGACATGCTGGCCGGCCGCACCGCGGTCTACGCCGACCTCGTCGCCTACGACGAGGTGGCGCACCACTCGGGTCCCGGGCACCGCGACACCCACCAGGTGCTGCGCCGCCTCGACCGCAGCATCGCCCTGATCGCCAAGGCCGCCCGGCACGCGCCCCGGCCGTACCGCGTCGTGCTCCTCTCCGACCACGGCCAGAGCCCCGGCGCGACCTTCCGGGACCGCTACGGGCTGACCCTGGGCGACCTGGTCCGCGCCGGGTGCGGGCTGCCGGTCCGGCGGCGGGTCGGGCGCACCGCCAGCGGCGCGGAGGCCCGGGAGGCGGCGCGGGCGGCGCTGGGCCGGCCCGAGGGGACGGCGGACGGCGACCGGCGTGGGGCGCACCCCGTGGTGCTGGCGTCCGGCAACCTCGGGCTGGTGTCGTTCCCCGACGTCCCCGGCCGGCTCACCCGCGAGGAGCTGGACCGCCGGCATCCGGCGCTGCTGGACACCCTCGCCGGCCACCCGGGCATCGGCTTCGTCCTGGTCCGCTCGTCGGCGCACGGTGCGGTGGTGCTGGGGCCGGGCGGCGGCGAGCACCACCTCGACACCGGGCGGATCATCGGCGCCGACCCACTGGCGCCCTTCGGGCCCGGCGCGGCCGAGGCGGTCCGCCGCACCGACCGGTTCCCGCATGTCGCCGACCTCATGATCAACTCGGTGTGCGATCCGGCGACCGGGGCGGTGCACGCCTTCGAGGAGCAGATCGGCTCGCACGGCGGGCTGGGCGGGCCGCAGAGCCGGCCGTTCCTCCTGTGGCCCGTAGAGCTGAGCCCGCCGGTCCCGGACGGGGCGGTGCCGACCGGCGCCGAGCAGGTGCACCGGGTGCTGCGCCGCTGGCTGCGGGAGGCGGACGGCCCGCAGGCGCCACTCGGTGCGGGCGCGGAGGCGCCGCACCGGCCGCTCGGACCGGAGGCGGACGACCTGCGGCGCTAGGCCGGACCTCCCGAAGGTTTTGCCGGTCGGCACCCCCCTCGCGGGACAAAACCCGGTGATTTTGCGGGGGCCCTCCCGTCGCCGACCATGGCTGCGCCCGGTAATCCCGGATGAACAGCGCACGACGAGAGGCCCACCACGCCATGCACGACCGGCATACCCGCCGTTTCGGTCTGGGGACCGCAACCGCCCTGGTGATGGGCAACATCATCGGTGGCGGCATCTTCCTGCTGCCGGCTTCGGTCGCCCCCTTCGGCACCGTCAGCCTGGTCGCCTTCGGTGTCCTCACCCTCGGGGCGATCGCCCTGGCCCTGGTCTTCGGGCGGCTCGCCCAGCGCCATCCGGACACCGGCGGGCCCTACGTCTACGCGCGCGAGGCGTTCGGCGACTTCGCCGGGTTCCTCTCCGCCTGGTCGTACTGGACGATGACCTGGGTCAGCAACGCCGCACTGGCGGTCGCCGCCGTCGGCTACGTCCATGTGCTCGTCCCCGGCCACGCCTCCCGGGGCATGGACCTGATGGTGGCGCTCGGCGCGCTGTGGCTGCCGGCCCTGGCCAACTTCGCGGGCACCCGGTACGTCGGCGCGGTGCAGTTGGTCTCCACGGTCCTGAAGTTCGTGCCGCTGCTGTTCATCGCCATCGTGGGGGTGTTCTTCTTCGACCCGCACAAGCTCGGGGCGTTCCACGAGGGCGGCGGCAGCACCATGGGCGGACTGTCCGCGGCGGCCGCGATCCTGCTCTACAGCTATGTGGGTGTGGAGTCGGCCGCGATGAGTGCCGGCGAGGTCCGTGACCCGGAGCGCAACGTCGGCCGGGCCACCGTCCTGGGCACCGTCGGCGCCGCCGTGGTCTACCTCCTGGGCACCCTGTCGGTCTTCGGCACCGTTTCGCACGACCAGTTGGTCAAGTCCAAGGCGCCGTTCTCCGATGCCGTGGACGCGATGTTCGGTGGCCACTGGGGCGGCACGCTCATCGCGGCCGCCGCGGTGATCTCCATCGTCGGCGCGCTCAACGGCTGGACGCTGATGAGCGCCCAGTCCCCGTACGCCGCCGCCAAGGACGGCCTCTTCCCGGCGGCGTTCCTCACCAAGCGGCGCGGGGTGCCGACGTTCGGCGTGCTGGCCGCCGCGGTGCTGGCCACCGCCCTGACCGTGCTCAACTACTTCATCGGCAGCGGCGGCGTCTTCGAGATCCTGGTCCTGATCACCACCTTCTCGGCGACCGTCCCCTACCTCCTCGCCGCCGGCGCGCAGATCTACTTCCTGCTCTCCGGCCGCCGCGACAAGGTCCGCCCGGCCCGCTTCGCCCGCGACCTGACGCTCGCGCTGATCGCCTTCGGCTTCACCTTCTGGCTGGTGGCCGGCGCCGGCTACGCGGCGATCTACCAGGGCGTGCTGTTCCTCTTCGCCGGAATCCTGGTGTACGCGGTGATGGCCGCCCGCCGCTCGGCGGGCCGCGAACGCCCGCAGGACGAGGCCGAGAAGGCGGCGGAGGAGGCTGCGGAGGCGCCCGAGTCGGCGCCGCAGCCCGCCCCCGTGGCGGGCTGACCGCCCGGCTCCACCCCACCCCCGGTCCACCGGACCCGATGCCCCTGGCCGCACACCCGCGACCAGGGGCATTACCTTGCGCGTAATCGCCTCCCGTTCCTCGCTCCGGCAGAGTTCGGGCATCGGTTCACGGGCCGGCGCACTCCGGCCCGTGGATCGGTACCGACAGACCGTCGGTCACCTGACGTCCGGCACTCGCCCGGACACACGACGACGGCACCACGGCACGTACACCACGGCACGGACGCCACGACACCGATACCACCAGGAGTTCGCGATGACGCAGAACGTGCAGCAGGGCACCCAGCAGGCCATCGACCACGCGGCCGCCGCCGAGCGGTACCTGGCGGCGTGGAACGCCACCGAGGCGGGCGAGCTGGCCGGGGCGGTCGCCGCGGCGTTCACCGAGAACGCCACCTACACCGACCCGCTGGCCGAGGTCGCCGGGCACGAAGGGCTCGCGGCGGCGATAGCCGGGGCGCACCAGCAGTTCCCGGGCTTCGTCTTCCGGCCGCTGGGCGCGGTGGACGGCCACCACGACATCGCGCGGTTCGGCTGGGAGTTGGTGGCACCCGACGGCACGGCGCCGGTCGCCGGGTTCGACGTGGTACGCCTGGCAGAGGACGGCCGCATCCGGTCGGTGAGCGGCTTCCTGGACCGGGTGCCGGCGATGTGACGCATCCACCTCGTTCACGGGGTGGATTCCCAACTCACGTCGCCTGCGGCCCGGCGGGCGCGCAGGCGGGCCTACGGCGGCGCCCCGTCCGGAGAGATCTCGGCAGGGACGCCGCCGCGCACGGGGCGGTCACTGGCAAGCACTCCCACCGGCCTTGATGCGGTCACGCGAAGGCCCGCCGCTCCGACGGGGGAGAGCGGCGGGACTCGGCCAGCTGTTGGGTCCGATCAGCCGTGAGCCTCGGCGAAGGCCACCAGCCCGGCGAAGGCGTTGGCGGTCCGCCGCGGTTGCTCCAGGGACACCACCGGGACAAACGCCCCGGCCGCTGGCGGGACGGGCCGCTGTATGTCACCGGCCCCGACGACCCCCGCTCGTGCCTGCCTGCACCGCCCCCGATTCCCAACACGTTCCGGAGTTGAAGCTGGATCCGCACGGCAAGGCCCGTGCCCGTCACTACGGCCCTGGCCCGCGCCTGGAGGCCGCACAACAGGCGGTCCGCCAGTCCTTGGAGCCGTTCGCCGACCCCTACCAGCGCAGCTGAGCGCTGGCCTTCGCGATCGGCTCGCCGGCGCTGAGTGAAACGACGTCGAGGAATCCGCCGCCTCACCCGGCGGCGCCGGGATAAAACACCGCGCAGTGAGAGGCGCAGTCGAGTGCGGAAGATCCCTCGGGTAATGGCCAGGGAGGGCCCCTTGTAGAAGTCGTTTCTTTCGGCGGTGGATCTCTCTGATCGAATTCCGTCCGCTTCGGTCACCCACTCCGCTCCGCCCGTGCACGTTCGGTAGCCGCCGCGGTGTGCGGCGCGGTGCCCCAGGGGCGTTCGCGTGCACTCAGTGCATGGGCGGGGCGGCCTGTGGATGGGGCGATGACATCGAGCGAAAGGGGGCGTGGTCTTCCATAGGCGCCAGGCAATCTCTTGGCGCGGGCGGACCGTACATAAGGGTGTGCAGAGGTTGCAGCATATGGCGCATTTCAGGAGGCCACCAATGAACGCGCCAGTACTTCGGCGCGGTGCCGCCACCCTAATGGCCACCGCCATCGCGAGCACCGCCGGCGTCGCCCTTGCCGGTCCTGCCAGCGCGACCACGTCCTACGGTCACCCGCACCAGAACGTCATCGTGATCGTCGTGAAGGACTCGCGCCATTGCAGGGATTTCTATGTCGTCAAGACCGTCGTCGTCAAGAAGGATCGCAAGGTCATCATCATCAAGCAGTTCCTGAGTTGCGAATTCCGGAGGCACAACGGTTACTTCGCCAGAGATTTCTTCTTCAGGCACGAATTCCGCACACCGCACAAGGTGCACACGTTCAAGGCACCGGCCCGCGGGACAGTCCCGCTCAACCCTGCGAAGGTCCCGGTCGGTACCAACCCGACCCGCGTCTCGATCAACGAGCCGCGGACCCCGATGAACCTCACCTCCCCGCCCTCGCCCGGCAGCATCACCCCCGGGCACGTCAACGTGTCACCCGGCGGCATCATCGCCGGCTCCGGTGCGGCCGGTGCCAGTCTGGGCGCCGGAGGTATGACGACCGGCTCCGGTGCGGCGAGTGCGGGCCTGGGCGCCGGCGGTGTCGGCGCCGGCTCTGCCGGGGCCGGCTCCGGTGGGGCCGGTTTGAGCTCCGGTGGGGCCGGTTTGAGCATGGGTACCGGCGGCATGGCAGGGATGCGGTGAGTCGGCAGGCGGACGGACAAACAAACCGATCGATCGGAGGCTGTGGGACGGGCCCGGAAGCATGGGCCCGTCCCACAGCCGCCTGCGGCAACCGTAGTTACGAGTCTGCGGTCACGTCAGACCAACCCGATTGACGCCGCGTGGCCGTCGTGCCGTGCCGACTTCTGCTCATGGTCGCCGGCTCGGCGTGCGGTGTCGGCTGGCGGTGACGAAGCCGATCGCCGCGCCCAGTGTCGCCACCGCTTCCGCCACAGCGGAGGCCGTCTTCTGCGGATACCACTCGGGCTCATGCATGTTGGGCAGCGGTCCCAGAGAGCCCACGTCCACGTACCGGTACAGGAGGACCGCGCCGAGCGCCGAAGCGGCCACCAGGAAAGCGAACGCCCACGCCCACCGGTTCCGCCCGCTCACCAGCACCAGAACAGCCGCGAACACCGCCGCCGCTGCCTGGGCGCGGAACAGCGTCCCCTGGCTGACAGCGGTGCCTACCGGGTCGTAGGCATGCGCGAGATCGAAATGGACGTAGGCGTCGACAGCGAGCCCAGCCGCGGTGAGCAGCCGTAGCAACCACATCTCACACCCCCGGTACCATCGTCACCGGCAGCCAACTCGCCCTGTTCGAAGGACGCCGGCCGCCACGTCTTACGTCACGTCACTTCACTACGACCGTGCCGTGCATGAACTGGTGGATGTCGCAGCCATAGTTGAACGTGCCGGCGGAGTTGAACGTAAAGCTGTAGGAATCGCCGCCCCTGAGCACCGGCGAATTCAGCCCGCCCGCGCCGGTCACTGTATGCGGAGCTCTGTCCTCATTGATCCAGGTCACCGTGGTGCCCTTGCTGACGGTCAGGGTGGACGGCGAGAACGCGAAGCCGGCGATCGCCACCCCGTTGGCCGCCGCTGGTGCGCCCGGAGCAGCGGGCGCCATCGCGACCGTGGTCGCTCCTCTGAAGTACCCGTGCTCAGCGAAATGCCGGCCGTGTCCGCCACCTGCCCACGCACCCGCCGTGGAGAGGCTTGCGGCTGTGGCGGCAGCCACCAAAACGATCGCGATGCGACGGCGGCGAGTCCACTTCGAGGAATCCGTAACTGGTCTCGGTGTCATGATGTCGACCCAATCCAACTCTGGTGCGGGTCTATGCGCATCCCGCGAGGATGCGGGTCGCGCATCCGGACATAATCGACGATACTCTCCACGTTCCCGGGGCGTACAGCGGCTGTTGGGGCCGCAACGCCGCGACCGGACGTGACGACACGCTCCACAGACACCGCATCCGCGCAGCCCTCCGGCGGTACCGCAACCACGCCATCCGACCTGGCCACTCGCGTCGGCTTCCGCCGTCCGTGCGCCTGTACCGGCCCGGCCGCTGGGCGTAGTGGTCAGCGACGGCATGCTTCTCGGCTTCGCACGGTCCCGCACCGTCGGGCTGCCGGGCAACCAGGAGGAAGGCCGGGACCCGCCGTACGGAATTCTGTGCATGGTCGCCGAAGCATTCGGTAGTCACCGAGCCGAGTGGCTGGCAATCCAAGACCACCCGGTTCGCGTATACGAGATAGAGACGCGCATGACTGCATGGGAGGTGTGGCATTTGGTACTGCCGGAACTTCCTTGCTGAACCCTCGACTGGGAAGGCTCGGACAGGCGAGAGGAGTGCATCATGATCGCCAAGCTGCTCGGCAAGCTGTCCTTCACCCGTCACTACGGTGCGTACGGGGTCGGGTGGGATGCGTACACCGGCGAGGACCGGAAGTGACCGCACTGCCGGCGGGTGCCCTAGAGGTCCCGCCGGCTCCCCGTGAGCTGCCGGCGGCGCATCGAAGGATCCGCGGCCGTACATCTGCCGCTTGATCGTCTTGAACGGTTGATGTGGCCTTCGACGACGCCGGAGCCGTAGGTGAGAGTGAGGCCGTTCATGACGGGGTCGAGGTCCTGGACAGATCACCACGCGCATGGACTGGACCTGCTTCACGGATGGCGCGGGAGCCCTTTCGAGCGGAGTTGGCGTCACTGCTAGTGTCGTCGGCGTGCCTGAAAGCGGTGGGACGGCGTCCGCAGCCAAGGGCGTCGCCGACCACTGCTTCCAGGGAATGTGTTAATGCGTCTCGGGCGGATACTCGCCATCGTCGCGCTCATGGGCGCGCTCGCAGCCACGGCTGTCGGTGTTTGGCGTGGCGATACGTTGGGAATTCTCATCGGCATCGTCGTGGTACTCAGTACGGGTACTATCGCTGCTCTGGCCTGGCGAAAGCGCTGAGAGAAGCTGCACCGCTGTAGCGGTGTCAATGTGCTGATACGGGGACGTCATGAAGCAGCCGCAGAAGACCGTCATGGCAAGGTGCACCCTTGCCGTCCTGGCTGTCGCAACGATGGTGGCGGCGGTCCTGCTCTTCGTGCATCCGCAGTCCAGCGCGATACCCACTCTCGCGCTGTCGACGCTGACCGTCGCTGTGACCGCTGTACTGCGGTTCGCAGGTTGGATCGGGCAGCCTGCGGATCGGGACGGAAATTCCGCCTGACCCGGCGATCGGACTGCCGCTCGCATTGAGCGGGCATGCAGCAAGAAGCCCCTGTGGCAGCGTCATGTCGGCGCTGCCACAGGGTTTTTCGTGCGTGCGTGCCGTGGAGTGTCCGCGGTTCTCGGCAACCGCTCGTTGGCCGGAGGAAACCGTGGGTCGCGCTCACCCCGCCGCGTTGCGCAGATGCTCGGCCGTTTCGGGGTCGGCGGGCAGGAACGCCTCCAGGGCCAGCTCCGAAACGGTCACGTCCATCGGGGTGTTGAAGGTGGCGATGGTGGAGAGGAACGACAGCGTCCTGCCGCGGTGCTCGATGAGCAGCGGCAGGGCGAACGGCGGATGGTCGCCGTCGGCCGCGGTCTCCCGTCCGCCGTCCGGCAGCGGGTAGGAGCGCAGCTCGTCGTGGAGTGCCCGCAGCGGCGCGGAACGCAACAGTGCCAACTGTCGGTCCAGTTGGGCGAAGAGGTGTTCCCGCCACTCCAGGAAGTTGCGGATGCGGGGGGCCATGCCGCGCGGGTGGAGGGTGATCCGCATGGCGTTCAACGGCGGTTCGAGCAGCGCCGGATCGACGCCTTCCAGCAGTACGTCGACGCCTTTGTTGGCCGCCTGCACGTGGTACATGCCGTCGACCACCAGGGCGGGATAGGGGTCGTAGCCGGTCAGCAGCCGTTCCATGCCGGTCCGCAGCGCGGACATCGACGGGTCGTCCAGGGGTGTTTCGGGGAAGGCCGGGGCGTAACCGGCCGAGATCAGCAGGGCGTTGCGCTCCCGGACCGGAACGTCGAGGTGTTCGGCCAGCCGCAGCACCATCTCCTGGCTGGGGCGGGCGCGGCCGGTCTCGATGAAGCTGATGTGGCGGGCGGAGGAGTCGGCGCGCAGGGCGAGTTCCAGCTGGCTGATCCGGCGCCGGTCGCGCCATTCCCGCAACAGGGTGCCCACACCCGTCGTCGCCGGCGCGGACGCCGTGGCAGTCGTCATGGGGGGAAGGTAGTCGAACGGCTGAAGTTACCAGTGGTAACTTCCTGGTGTGGGTGGGGCGGAGCGGCCCGTCCGCACCCGAAAGCCCCCGCCCTCCTGCCCGTCCTAGTCCCCGTTCGCCCGCTCGTCCCCGCCCCTCCGTCGTGGACAGGCGCGAAACCGCCCCCGACGTGACAGGCTGGAACCGCCGCACCCCAGCGGCGGCGCACGGCACCCGGCGGAAGGCGAGCACGATGAGCGCACAGGTGGCACCCCTCGACGACGCGGAGATCCAGGACCGGCTCCGCGAACTCCCCGGTTGGACCGCCGACGGCGACCGCCTGCACCGCGGCTACCGCTTCGACCGGCACTTCCAGGCCGCCGCGATGGTCATGCACATCGCCCAGATCCAGGAGGAGTTGGGCCACCACGCCGACCTGACCCTGGGCTACAACACGCTGGGCGTCTCGGTGAACACCCACAGCATCGGCGGCCGGATCACCCACCTCGACTTCGGGCTGGCGCGCCGCATCGAGGAGATCGCCGCGGGGCACGGCGCCCGCTGACCGGCCGTCCGCCGTCGGGCGCGGTCCGTCCTCGGTGCCGTCCGGCGTCAGCTAGGGCCGCGCTGCCGGACGACCCGCCCGGCCCGGGCCAGCTCCACGTTGAACTGCGCCCCCGACAGCAGCGACAGGTTGGAGAACCACAGCCAGATCAGGAACACCACCGGCCCGGCCAGCGACCCGTACAGCCGGTTGAAGGTGCCGACGTACGAGGCGTAGAACGCGAAGCCCGCCGACGACACCAGCCACAGCAGCACCGCCAGCACCCCGCCCGGAACGGCCCGCCGCACCCCGCGGGAACTCGGCGGCCCGGAGCGGAACAGCACCATCGCCAACACGGTCGCCAGCACCAGCAGCAGCGGCCACTGGAGCACGTTCCACAGCGCCTCCCCCGCCTCGCCGAACCCCAGCGTGTGGCCGAGCGCCGTCGCCACCGGCCCGCTCACCAGCAGCGCCACCGCACTGCAGATCAGCAGTGCCATCAGCAGCAGCGCGGTCACCAGGATCCGGGGGGCCTTCCGCCACGGCGGCCGGTCGTCCTTCGTCCGGTGCATGGCGTGCAGCGCCCGCCGGAACACCGCCAGATAGCTGCACGACGACCACAGCGCGCTGACCGCCGCGCCGCCCACCACCACCCAGGCCGCGGTGCGCTGGTGCGCCATCACCACCAGCGCGTGCCGGACCGTCGCCCCCGACTCGGCCGGTGCGATCGAGCTGAGGTGGTTGATCAGCTGCTCGGTGCCGGCCGGATCGGCGAGCCCGATCAGCGAGATGGTGACGATCGCCGACGGCAGCAGCGCCAGCACCGAGTAGTACGTCAGGCTCGCCGCGTAGTCCGTCAGGTCGTCGTGCCAGACGGACAGCGGTGTCCGGCGCAGTGCCGTGCGGTACCGCCGCCAGGCCGACCGGCGGGGCGGGCGCCCGGCGCCGGTCCGTGCTAGGGCCGTGGACGACGCGGTCTCAGTCCCCATGCCGGACCCCCGACGTCCCGGCCCGTCGCCAGGCGACGTCCCGCATACCGCTCCCGCCCATGTCGTATCCGTCCTCTGTGCCGTGCCGGCCCCGTGTGGTCCGGGGCCCGGCCTGCATCATCCCCCGGCGCGGCGGCCACGTGCGAGGGGCGGGGGCCCGGCGCCCGGCGGCCGGTGCGCCGGCTCCGTCAGCCGAAGGGCAGCCCCCGCCACGGGGACGCCGGATCCTGCGTCAGCACCCGGTGGAGGTGTGTCGTCTCGGCGTAGGCCGGTCCGAACCAGCCGTTGTCGAAGGCCAGCACCCGCCCCAGCGCATACCCGGCGGCGAACTCCTCCCACGACCCGTAGACCTCCGCGGCGCGGGTCGCCACCCGCAGCACCGCCTGCTCGGCCTGCGGCGGCGCGCACAGCCGGGCGCCCAGGCCCCAGCGGACCAGGCCCACCGCGTGCGCCAGGTCCAGCGCGGCCAGCGAGCCCACCCGGCCGTCGGGTGGCAGCACCCCGTCGGTCCGGAACCGCTCCTCGTAGCGCTCCACCAGCTCCGGGACCGCGGCCGCCGCGCCCTCACCGGAGCCCTCAACGGACTTCCCATCGGGCGTCACATCGGACTCCGCGCCGGACTCCGTGCTCGATCCCGTGGCACGGGCGCGCAGCGCCGCCTCCGTCTCCGCCGGTACGAACTGCCCGTCGAGCAGCTGGTCGAAGCGCTGCTGCCAGCTCGCCGGATCCCCCACCGACCACTGCGCGTGCAGGGTCTCCGCGTCCGTCGCGTAGTCCAGGAACGCGGTGCCCAACTCGTTCCACGGCACGCTGTGGTGCACCGCCAGCGGTGCGCCGCACGCCAGCCCCTGCGCCACCGGACCGTGCAGCGGCCTCCCGATGGGGGCACCTCCCATGCCATTAAGGCAATGGGGGAGGGTCACCAGCAGCCCGCCCGGCCGCACCCCGACCTGCGCCCGGATCCGCTGCCAGCCGGCGCGGTGGGCGGGCGTGGCGAGCAGGTACGCGGCGAACGGGGTGCCCGGATTGACCGCCAGCCGCCACTTGTCGTTGGGCCAGTCCTGGGCCAACTCCTCGATCGAGACCCGGTCGAAAAACCCTTGCGGTTCCCACGGCGGCAGCATGCCGCGCGTCAGTACGGGAATGCACTTACCGCCCGCCACCGGATCGTCGTAGACGGGCAGCGGTTCCTGCCCCTGCTGCGGAGCAGCCAGATACAGATCCTCACCGGCGATCGCCGCGACCTGTCCGTCCCCGTCCCCACGTGCCGTTGCCTCGTACAGCCGCCGCTCGGTCTCCGTCGGCGGCATCCATCCCGGAGTACCCACAGGCCAAGACCCTACGGTGACCTCGTCCACGGCCGGAACCAGGGGCCGCGGAAGGACCGCAGGACCGGCCCGGCCGTTTGCCGGAGCCCATCCCGTATCGGAGGCTCGATGCCATGAGCAGTGACGATCGCCCCGCGTCCGGGCACCTGCCGCACGTCGGCGCCGAACAGGACGGCGCCGCCGTCGACTGGGAGGTGCTCGGCCCGCTCCTGGAACGGGGCGCCGAGATCCAGACACCGCTCCACGAGCAGGCCGCCGCCTGGCTCCGTGCGCTGCTCGCCGGCGACGGCCCGGACCAGGGGGCCGCCGTGCCCGGCCCGCCGGTCCGGCCGGTGACCGTCCGCCGCGTCCTGGACGTCGGCAGCGGTCCCGGTGTCGTCAGCTGCCTCCTGGCGCGGGCGTTCCCGGACGCCGAGGTGTGCGCGGTGGACGCCACCGAGGCCCTGCTGGACCGGGCGCGGGACCGCGCCGCGCGGCTCGGCCTGACCGACCGGATCCACACCCACTGTGCCGAGGTCCCGCACGGCCTGGACGCGCTCGGCGGCGCCGACCTCATCTGGTCGAGCAAGGCGCTGCACCACGTCGGGGACCAGCGCGGCGCGGTGGCCGCCCTCGCCGCCCATCTGCGTCCCGGCGGGCTGCTCGCGATCGCCGAGGGCGGCCTCGCCCCGCGCTTCCTGCCGCGCGACATCGGCATCGGCCGCCCGGGACTCCAGGCCCGGCTGGACGCGGCCGCCGAGGACTGGTTCACCGCGATGCGGGCCGCCCTGCCCGATGCCACCGACACCCTGGAGGACTGGCCGGCCTTCCTGGCCAACGCCGGTCTGCGCACGCCGCTCACCCGCAGTTTCCTGCTGGACCTGCCGGCCCCGCTCCCCGACGATGCCCGCCGCTACCTCCAGGCCAACCTCGCCCGGGCCGTGGAGCATTACGGCGACCAACTGGACCCGGACGACGTCAGCACCCTCACCCGCCTCACCGACCCCTACGACCCCGCGGGCATCACCCGCCGCCCGGACGTCTTCCTGCTCTCCGCGCAGACCGTCCACACCGCCCGCGCGCCGGAGCAGGTCTAGGGCGTCGCCGCCCGGCCGTGCGGTGGGCGTCGGCGTCCCCCGCACCCACACCCTCGTCGTGCCTCACCCCATCGGTTTCGGGTGGATCATCGCGAAGACCGCGCCCTGGGGGTCGGTGACCACGGCCATCCGGCCGGCGATCATGTCGAACGGTTCCAGGATCGCGCCGCCGCCGGCCGCGTCGACCTTGGCGACCGCCGCGTCGGTGTCCGGCACCGCGAAGTACGTCAGCCAGTGCGACGGGGTGTCGGCCGGCAGGTGTTCCGGCATCGGCTGCATACCGCCCACGGGGCGGCCGTCCACCTGGAGCGCGTAGTAGTGCTCGATGCCCTCCATCGTCGTCGGCTCGATGCCGAAGGCCGCCCGGTAGAAGGCGGAGGCCGCGGAGCGGTCGGAGGTGTTCAGCTCGTTCCAGACCAGTGCGCCGGTCTCGTTGACGACTCCGGCGCCCGGGAAGTCGACCGGCTGCCAGACACCGAAGACCGCCCCGGTCGGGTCGGCGGCGATAAACATCCGGCCCAGGGACATCACGTCCATCACGGGCATCAGCACCGTGCCGCCGGCGGACTCCACCGCCCGCTGGCTGGCCTCCGCGTCGGCGCTGGCCAGATAGGTGGTCCAGACGGTCGGCGGGGCGGGCTGGTCGCCCATGGCGACCGCGGCCATGATGCCGGCGACGGGCTTCCCGTTCAGCTGGCAGACCGCATAGCCGCCCGTCTCCGGAGGGCCGACCTCACCGGTCCAGCCGAGGAGGCCGGAGTAGAAGTCGATGGCGGCCTTCTGGTCGGGGGCCGCGAGATCGACCCAGCAGGGCGTCCCGGGCGCGTAGGGAGTGGTGACGTCGGGCATCGGTGCCTCCTCGGAGCGGAGTGGTGGCCGCCCGGCGGCCTCCGTCCCTGCGGCCGGCGCCGCCGCGGCCGTCCCCTCTCCACATTTGCCGCCGCCCGCCGCCCCCGCCACTCGGGGCCGCGCCCTTCGCTCCGCCCGGCGGAACGCTCCGCGGCGGCCCCCGGCACACGGCGGCGCCGCCCGCCCCGACGGGACGGGCGGCGCCTGGCCGTGTGGAGCGAGCCCTCGGGCCTCGATCGGGCTCTCAGGCCGCGTCGAAGGTGGCCGGGTCCGGGCCGAGGCGGGTGCCGGCGTCGAGACCGGCCAGGGCCGAGAGGTCGTCGCCGTCCAGCTCGAAGCCGAAGACGTCGAAGTTCTCCCGGATCCGCGACGGGGTGGCGGACTTGGGGATGACCACGTTGCCGAGCTGGAGGTGCCAGCGCAGCACGATCTGGGCGGGGGTCTTGCCGTGCTTCTCGGCGATCTTGGCGACCGTGGCGTCGGTCAGCAGGTCCTTGCCCTGGCCCAGCGGCGACCAGGCTTCGGTCGCGATGCCGTGCCGGGCGTGGAAGGCGCGGGACTCGGCCTGCTGGAGGTGCGGGTGCAGCTCGATCTGGTTGACCGCCGGGACGATGGAGGTCTCTCCGAGCAGCCGCTCCAGGTGGGCGGGGAGGAAGTTGGAGACGCCGATGGCCTTGGCGCGGCCGTCCGCGTAGATCTTCTCGAACGCCTTGTACGTGTCCACGTAGGTGTCGCGGGAGGGCAGCGGCCAGTGGATGAGGTACAGGTCGACGTACTCCAGGCCCAGCTTGGCCAGCGAGGTGTCGAAGGCGCGGAGGGTGGCGTCGTAGCCCTGGTCGGAGTTCCAGAGCTTGGTGGTGACGAAGAGCTCCTCGCGGGCGATGCCGGAGGCGGTGAGGGCCTTGCCGGTGCCCTCTTCGTTGCCGTAGATCGCAGCGGTGTCGATGCTGCGGTAGCCGGCTTCGAGAGCGTGGCCGACGGCGGTGGCCGCCGCGTCGTCGGGGATCTGCCAGACGCCGTAGCCGAGCTGGGGCATCGTGACGTTGTTGTTGAGCGTGATGGACGGAACCGTGCTCACGGGGGGTCGATCCTTACGTCGGCTTTCGTTGTACGGGGGCGTCAACGATCGTCCGTCTCCGGACATTCCCGCGCACCCGGACAGATTCCACCCGGGTTCCTCACCCCCGGTACAGCGCGTCGACCTCCGCCGCGTACGCCGTCTCGATCGCCTTGCGCTTGAGCTTCAGCGACGGCGTCAGCAGGCCGTGCTCCTCGGTGAACTGGTTGGCCAGTATCCGGAAGGTGCGGATCGACTCGGCCTGCGAGACCAGCGTGTTGGCGGCGACCACGGCGCGCCGGATCTCGGTCTCCACGTCGGGGTCGCGCACCAGGTCGCGCGGCGGCATCTCCGGCTTGCCGCGCATCGTCAGCCAGTGCGCGACCGCCTCCGGGTCCAGCGTGACCAGCGCCGCGATGAACGGGCGGTCGTTGCCGACGACGATGCACTGGCCGACGAGCGGATGCGCCCGCACCCGTTCCTCCAGCGGTACCGGCGAGACGGACTTGCCGCCCGAGGTGACCAGTATTTCCTTCTTCCGGCCGGTGATCGTCAGATAGCCGTCCTCGTCCAGGGCGCCCAGGTCCCCGGTGGAGAACCAGCCGTCGTGCAGTACGGCGTCGGTCGACTTGGGGTCCTTGTGGTAGCCCTGGAAGACCTGGCCCCCGTACAGCCAGACCTCGCCGTCCTCGGCGATGTGGACGGTGGTGCCGGGGACCGGTGTGCCGACGGTGCCGAAGCGGGTCCGCTCCGGCGGGTTGGCGGTGGCCGCCGCGGTGCTCTCCGTCAGGCCGTAGCCCTCGAAGATCCGGACGCCGGCGCCGGCGAAGAACAGTCCCAGCCGGCGCTCCATGGCCGAGCCGCCGGACATCGCGTGCCGCACCCGGCCGCCGAGTGCCTCGCGGACCTTGCTGTAGACCAGCTTGTCGAAGAGCTGGTGCTGCATCCGCAGCGAGGCGCCGGGGCCGGAGCCGGTGCCGAACGCCTTGTGCTCCGCCGCCTCCGCGTGGCGGACGGCGACGTCGACGGCCTTGTCGAACGGTCCGGCCTTGCCCTCGGCCTCGGCCCGTCGCCGGGCGGCGGCGAAGACCTTCTCGAAGATGTAGGGCACCGCCAGGATGAACGTGGGGCGGAACGCCTGGAGGTCCGGGAGCAGGGCCCGGGCCGAGAGTTCGGGCTGGTGGCCGAGTTTGACCCGGCCGCGGATCGCGGCGACCTGCACCATCCGGCCGAAGACGTGCGCCAGCGGCAGGAAGAGCAGGGTCGCCGCCTCGTCGCCGGGCTTGGAGCGGAAGACCTTGTCGTAGCGCAGCACGATGTTGTCGGCCTCGGCCATGAAGTTGGCGTGGCTGATCACACAGCCCTTGGGGCGGCCGGTGGTGCCGGAGGTGTAGATGACCGTCGCGACGGCCTCCGGGGTCACGGCCATCCGGTGCCGGTGCACCACCTCGTCGTCGATGTGCGCGCCGGCCGCGGTCAGTTCGGCCACCGGGTCGGCGTCCAGCTGCCACAGCTTCCGTAGCTGGGGGAGTCGGCCGACGACCGAGCCGATGGTCATCGCGTGGTCCTCGTGTTCCACCAGGCAGGCCGAGACGTCGGCGTTGTGCAGCATCCAGAAGACCTGCTCCGCCGACGAGGTGGGGTACAGGGGCACGGACTGGGCGCCGATGGACCACAGCGCGTAGTCGAAGAGGGTCCACTCGTAGCGGGTGCGGGACATGATGCCGACCCGGTCGCCGAACCGGACGCCCTGGGCGAGCAGGCCCTTGGCGAGCCCGATGACCTCGTTGCGGAACTGTTCGGCGGTGATGTCCTGCCACTGCCCGGCGGCGTCCTTACGCCCCAGCGCGGTCCGTCCGGGATCGGATTCCGCGTTGTCGTACACCGAGTCGGCCAGCCCGCCGACCCGGGGCGCGGTCGCCAACGGAGGGACGGTGAACTCGCGCAATGACCCAGCTCCTCGTGGTGCTTCTCACAAGGCCGCGACCGTACCCCACGGGAACGCCCGGGGGGAGTGCGCTACCACGCTGCGAGCGAGGGTCGGCCGGAACCGGCCAGGCCGGGAAATCGGGTTACTTCGGGTAACGCCGGACATTATCCAGTCGATACGTAGCCGGACGAACACCGAGCCGGGACCGGATCTGCACCAAATCTCTGCATCTGTCACGGCGTCAGAGCATGTCGGAGGCACATTCCGGGAAACTGCGACGATCCGCGGGAGGTTCCCTGGAGATTCCGGACGAGCCAGGGGGCGCACCGGCCCGGCCCGTCGGCACCGGTCGGGGCGAGCCTGGCGGCCCGAGCGGTACGACGGATTCCGGGCACCTCGGCGGCCTCCGGACCGGGCCGCCCACGGGACAGCGGCCGCTCGCCACGGGATGCAACGGCTCGCCACGAGGGCAGTCGCCCGCTACGGGAGGTGCAGCCGGTCGCCGCCCGCCAGGATCGCCTCGGCCAGCGCCTCCGCCGGGCCGCGCGCCGTCCCCGCCCGCTCCCCGGACAGCAGCACGAAGTCCACCCCGCCCAGCTCCGGCAGCCCGGCCCGGGACGGTATCCGCACCAGTCCCGGCGGGATCATCCCGAGCGTGTGCGCCATCACGCCCAGCCCCGCCCGGGTCGCCGCGATCAGGCCGCTCAGGCTCCCGCTGGTGCACGCGATCCGCCACTCCCGGCCCTGTTGCTCCAGCGCCTCCAGGGCCCGCGCCCGGGTCACCGCCGGTGGCGGGAACACCACCAGCGGCACCGGCCGTCGCGGATCGAGCCGCAGCCGCTCACCGCCCACCCACACCAGCCGGTCCCGCCACACCAGCCGCCCTTGCGGGCCCTCCGGCCGCCGCTTGGCCAGCACGAGATCGAGCCGGCCGGCCGCCAGCAGTTCGTGCAGGGTGCCGGACAGCTCCACGGTCAGCTCCAGATCGACCTCCGGATGGTCCCGCCGGAACCCCTCCAGCACCTCCGGCATCCGGGTCAGCACGAAGTCCTCGGACGCCCCGAACCGCAGCCGCCCGCGCAGCCGGGTCCCGGCGAAGAAGCTCGTCGCCCGCTCGTTGGCCTCCAGGATGGTGCGCGCGAACCCCAGCATCGCCTCGCCGTCCTCGGTCAGGTCCACGGCATGGGTGTCCCGGACGAACAGCCGCCGCCCCGCGGCCTCCTCCAGCTTCCGCACGTGCTGGCTCACCGTGGACTGGCGCAGCCCCAGCCGGTGCGCGGCCTGCGTGAAACTCAGCGTCTGCGCCACCGTGAGAAAGGTGCGCAGCTGCACCGGCTCGAACACGGACACCTCCCGCTCACCCCACCGTCATCGTCCTGCCGTCGACCTGCCGGTGACGTCTATCGCACTTCATGATGGCAGTCACCACAGTAAGAGGGGTTCCCGATCGCCGACCGGCCCGGCAGGCTGGCGGGGGCACCGTCCCGTCCATGCCGCCGTCCGCGAGCCGTCGAACCGAAGAGAGACCAATGCGCCGCCCTCTGTTCCGCCTGCCCTCCTGGTTCCCGGTGGACGGTTACCTCCTCGCCCTGCTCGGCACGGTCGGGCTGGCCGCCCTGCTGCCCGCCCGCGGCGCCGCCGCCGGCGTCGCGGACGGCGCCTCCACCGGGGCCGTCGCCCTGCTCTTCTTCCTCTACGGGGCCCGGCTCTCCACCCGGGAGGCGATGGACGGACTGCGCCACTGGCGTCTCCATCTGACCACTCTGGCCTGCACGTTCCTGGCCTTCCCGATACTCGGTCTGGCCGCCCGCGCCCTGGTGCCGTATGTGCTGCCGCCCGCCCTGTACACCGGTCTGCTGTTCCTGTGCCTGGTGCCCTCCACGGTCCAGTCCTCCATCGCCTTCACCTCCATCGCCCGCGGCAACGTGGCGGCGGCGATCTGCGCCGGCTCGTTCTCCAGCATCGCGGGGATCGCCGTCACCCCGCTGCTGGCTGGCCTGGTGCTGGGCGGCGACGGCGGCGGCTTCTCCGCGCACTCCCTGGTCTCGATCGTCTGCCAGCTGCTGGTCCCGTTCCTCGCCGGGCAGCTGCTGCGGCGCTGGGTGGCCGGATTCCTCACGCGGCACAAGAAGGTCCTCGGCTACGTCGACCGCGGCTCGATCCTGCTGGTCGTCTACGCCGCCTTCAGCGCCGGCATGGTGCAGGGCATCTGGCACCAGGTCTCCCCGCTGCGGCTGCTGTGCCTGGTGGGCGTGGAGGCGGTGCTGCTGGCGGCGATGCTGACGCTCACCTCGTACGGCTCCCTGAAGCTCGGTTTCCCGCGCGCCGACCGGATCGCGATCACCTTCGCCGGTTCGAAGAAGAGCCTGGCGGCCGGGCTCCCGATGGCCAGCGTGCTCTTCGGCGCCCAGGCCGGGCTGGCGGTGCTGCCACTGATGCTGTTCCACCAGATGCAGTTGATGGTGTGCGCGGTGCTCGCCAAGCGGTACGCGGCGCGGGCGGACGCCGAGCCGCGGCCGGCGGCCGGGCCCGGTGACGAGGGGCCCGGCCGGGAGCCGTCAGCTGCCGCCGTCCACCCGGTCCAGCGGGAGCCCGAGCACCAGCGGGCCGGCCACTGAGGCGTTGCGCTCGCGTACGCCGGAGAGTTCGGCGTCGGTGAGGACCCGGCGGTAGACCCGGACCTGGGCCAGGTCGCCGGTGAACTGCGCCCGGCGGTCCGGCCGTTGGCCCAGCTGGACGGCGAACACCGAGGTGCGGCTGACCGATCCGGGAACGCCGGCGGCGGAGGCGGTCGCGGCGCCGTCCACGGTCAGCAGCAGCCGCCCGTCCGCGCGCCGCAGCGCGAGGTGGTGCCAGTCCCCGTCGTCGAAGGCGCCGCGGGTCGCGACCTGGGCGGTGGCGGGCGGTCGGGCGCCGTCGACGGCCGTGAGGTGCGCGGTGATCCGGCCGTGTGCCGGGTCGCCCTCGATCGCCACCTGCGGGGAGGTGCCGCCCACCCCGCCCATCCACAGCAGCGGCTGCTCGCCGCGGGTGGCGCGGTAGCGGAACCACAGCGAGCAGGTGAAGTCCCGGCTGCCCAACGGGAGCGAGTCGCGGTAGGGGAGGCGCACCACGTCGTCGGTGCCGTCGAAGGACAGGGCGCGCCCGAACGGGCCGTCGGTGAGCCGGGCGCCGCCGAGGACCAGCGCCGGCCGGGCGCCGCCGGCCCGGTCCGGGGTGGTCGGGTCCGGGCCGCGGCGCGGGCCGAGCCACTGCTCGGTGAAGCGGGCGAAGCGGATCTCGTCCCGGGCGTCCGCGGCCCCGCCCTCGTAGAGCAGGCCGGTGACGGTGGGGGAGACGGCGACCAGGTCGGAGTAGCCGGACCAGCCATTGGTGACCCGCGCGCCGCGCTCCACGCCCTCCCAGGTGCGGCCCTCGTCGTACGAGGAGCGGATGGTCATGGAGCGGCGGCGGTCCGGATCGGCGGGGGCGGCGAGCAGGGTGCGGCTGCCGCCGCCGCTGGACGAGTGCGGCAGCCGCAGCGCGGACGCCTGCACCATCGGGGCGGCGAAGTCGGGGAGGGTGCGGAACGGGGCGGTGAAGGAGTCGCCGCCGTCCCGGCTGACCGCGGCGGTGCGGTTGCCGAGGTCGGTGCCGTCCTGCTCGCGGCCGTTGACGTAGATCGAGCCGTCGGAGCGCTCCAGCAGGGTCATCTCGGACGGCTTCTGGCGGAAGGTGCCGTCCGCCGCGACCGGCCAGGAGTCCCGCGCGCCCACCTTCCAGGTGCTGCCGCCGTCGTCGCTGTGGACGAGCGCGGCGTGGTTGGCGGTGATGCGGTTGCCCGCGTAACTCTCGGCGTTGACGCCGAAGACCAGCCGCCCCGCGTGCCGTCCGTGGGTGAGCTGGATGCCGTGCACGGGTCCGGTGGCGTACCAGGAGTTCCACCGCCGGGGGCGGATGCTGCCGGTCAGGTCGTGGGGCGCGGACCAGGTGGCGCCGTCGTCGTCGCTGTACTGGAGGTGCGGGGTGCGGTCGCAGGGGACGTCGCAACTGAGGCCGTCGGTACGGCCCTTGTTGTAGGTCTCGGCGAGCAGGATCCGGCCGGTGCGGCGGTCCACCAGGGGCGCCGGGTTGCCGTGGGTGTCCCCGTCGCCGTGGTTGACGACCCGGAGGGGGCCCCAGCTCCGGCCGCCGTCGGTGGAGCGCCGGAGGACGAGGTCGATGTCGCCGGCGTCCCCGCAGTCGTGCACCCGGCCCTCGGCGAAGGCGAGCAGGGTGCCGCGGACGGTCCGCACGATGGCGGGTATACGGAAGCAGAAGTAGCCCTTCTCGTAGGCCGCCTTGAAGAGGACCTGCTGGGCGAAGCCGCCTGACGGGACGTCGGTGGCGGCCCGCGCCGGGGCGGTCGCCAGTACGGCGAGCGCGGTGGCGGCCAGTGCGACGGCGGCGGCCGGGGCACGGTGGTGTCGGGGTCCGCGGCGGGGGCGGGGGAGCGCGCGGAGAGCTGACGTCATGGTCCGGCCTGCCCTTCGAGGCATCGGGTCGGGTCATCAGGACATCCAACGTCCTATGTGCGGACGTGACGGAAGCTACTGCCGTGGGGGAGGGGCGACAAGGAGCCTGCGTCGGTTCTCCGCCCCCGGCCCGGAATTCACTCTCCCGGGCCGGGCGTACTGCGCCGTGTGCGCCACCGGGGGCCGGCGGCCCGGGAGCCGGGCCACCACCGCGGGCTCAGGCTGGCCGTGCCGGCGGCCTGCGGCCGGCGCGGCGTCGGTGCCGGAGCCGTACGGCGATGGCCGCCAGTGCGGCGGCGCCGAAGGGGTAGGCGGCGATGAATCCGTCGTCCGGCAGGAAACCGAGGGACGTGAAGTCGCGCCAGGCCAGGATCGCGGCCGCGGTGAGCACACCGGCGGCCGTGGGGAGGGCGCGTCTGCCGCCGCGCGCCAGCGCGATGAAGAGGAAGACCGCGAGCAGCGCCGGGGGCGCCAGCCTTTGAACGGACCACAGCACTCCGTCGACACCGGGCCTGCCCCACCAGGTGAGTTGGGGAAGGTGGCCGGCCCCGGCCGCCACGGATGTGGCGAAGACCGTCACGGCCATGACCGCGGTCATCGTCCGGTCGCGGCGCGAGACGGCAGGCAGATCAAGGGGGCAGCCCAGCAGGATCAGGGCGACGCACGCCGGGCAGAGGATATTGACGAGGACGGCCGGCGGACTGTCCGCGTAGTGCTCGTAGACGAGGTAGCCCCCCGCCCCCGCCAACTGCGCGAGCTCCTCGGCCACGACACCGAACGCCGCGAGCATCCGCGCCGGGCCCCACCGCCCGCCCGCCGCGCACAGTGCTGCCATGGTCAGGGCCAGGCCGGTGCCCACCCCTACGGCCCAAGACCAGTTCGCCCCGTCCTTCTGGACTAGGGGGTGGTCCGCGTTCCTCAGCAGGCGGAAGAGGGCGGGGGCGCACACGACGGCCAGGACGTAGGGCGCGGCGGCGGCCAGGAAACGGCCGGCCGGGTCGGTGGAGGTCAGGCCCAGCCGCACCCGCAGGGCATGGCCGGTCAGGTCGGCGGCTTCGCGGAGGCGGGCCGCTCTCGTGGCGCCCTGGGTGGCGTCGGCGTAGATGGCGGCGATCTCCTGGCCGTGCTCGCGGCGGTAGTGCGCGGGGTACAGGAGCAACAGCCTTGGTTCCGTGGCGTGTTGACTCTGCGTTTCGCTGTCCGGGGCCGGGGTGTGCCCGGTGGTGCAGCGCGGGGAGGGTGCCTGGCTCATGCGGTGGCCCCCTTCGGGCCGGGGCGGTGCAGGGCGAGGCGGCGCTCGGCCTCGGTGGCGGTGGCATGGAGGCGCTCGGCCTCGGCGGCCAGCGTGGCGCGTCCGGCGGGCGCCAGGGCGTAGGTGCGGCGCAACCGCCCGCTGACGATCTCCTCGCTGTGGACCTGGATCTGTCCGTCGTTGAGCAGGCGTTCCAGTGCGCTGTAGAGAGTGCCGGTGCGCAGGGTGACGCGACCACCGGAGATCTTCTTGACCTCCTGGAGGATCGCGTACCCGTGGCGGGGCTCGTCCGCGAGGGCGGTGAGGAGGAGCAGAGTGGGTTCCTGCAGGGCACGGTCGGGCATGTGGCAAGTATATGCCGATGGACGTCATATGCTGTTCGAATGAGTATCGATGAGTCGGTGCTGGGCGTCAGGCGGTCTCCATGAGCAAGTACCGGGCCGACGGCGGCTCCGCATGCGGATGCCCCGTCCATGGACCCTGCGCGCACAACGCACGCACAGCGCCCGCCGCACCGCGTGACACGCTCCTCGCTCCGCCGGCCACCACTACTGCCGCCCCGGCGCCGGACACCGGCCGACGCCGGACGGCGGGAGTCCTCGCCGTCCCCGCGATCCCCGGGCTGCTGGCCCTCGCCCTCGGCCTGTGGGGTGTCGCCCGGGACGGCGCCGCCTGGCGGGACGAGGCCGCGACCTGGCAGGTGGCCCGACGCTCCCTGCCGGAGATCTGGCACATGCTGGACACGGTCGATGTCGTCCACGGCCTCTACTACGTGCTGATACACGGTGTCTTCGAGTTATTCGGCGCCTCGCTGCCCGCCCTGCGCGCGCCGTCCGTGCTCGCCATGGCCGCCACGGCGGTGTGCACCGCTGCTGTCGGCCGCAGGCTCGCCGGGCCGTGGGTCGGTGTCGCCGCCGGAATCGCGCTGGCCCTCCACCCCGACATGCAGCGGTACGCGCAGGAGGGACGTTCGTATGCGCTGGTCGCCGCTGCGGTAGCCCTGGCCACCTGGCTGCTGGTGGGCACCGCAGCCCCGGTGGCCGGCACGCGTCCGACCCGGTGCCTGCGTTGGAGCGCCTACGCCGCCACGCTGTTGGCCGCCGCCTACCTCAACTGGTTCTCCCTGCTCCTCCTGCCCGCGCACGCCATCACCGTCCTCGTCGCGCACCGGCGCGGCGCCCGCCACCTCCTGGCCCCCTGGACGGCCGCCGCCCTGGTGGCGGTGGCGGGAGCGCTGCCGCTGATCGCGGCCAGCTATCCCCAGGCGGGCCAGATCTCCTGGATCCAGCCGGTCACCTGGACCACCTTGGCCGCCTTGGCCGCCGTCTTCTCGGCGGCAGTGATCTGCGCCCGGCTCCCCTACGGTCCGGCCGCCCGTACGGCTGCGGCGGCCCACATGACTCCGGCCTCCGTCGGACTTCCGCTCCTCGCGGCACCCCAACTCGGGCTGTTCCTGGCCTCGTTCGTCAAACCGCTCTACGTGGAGCGCTACGTCCTCTTCGCAAGCATCGGCTTCGCGCTGCTCCTGGGGACAGGCATAGCCGCCGGGGTCCACGCGCTTCCCGTACGCGGCGGACTCGCCCTCGTGGCCACCACCGTCATCGCCTTCCTCGCGCTGCTCCCCGTGGAACTCCATCTGCGCTCGGCGACGAGCCGGACGGACGACGTCATGGCCACGGCCGAGAAGGTCGCCTCGGTCGCCCGCCCCGGCGACGGAGTGCTCTTCCTCCCGGCCCTCCGCCGCGACACGGCCTCCGTAACCCCGTCCGCTTTCACCGGACTTCACGATCTCGCCCTCGCCGAAGATCCCATATCCTCCGGCACCCTGGAGGGCATCGAGGCCGGGCCCGGAGCCATCCGCGCCGCCGTGCTCGCCCAGCCCCGTGTCGTCCTGGTCACCGATCCGGACGTCGCACCCGCCGACCTGGCCTCGGAGCGCGAAGCCACCAAACGACGTGTCCTGGACGAGCACTTCACCCGCACCGGCACCTGGAAGGTCGGCGGCCGTCTCGTGGAGACCTACGAGCGAGCCGTCCACTCGGGGGGCGCCCAGCAGCTCGAACCGCTCAGCGCTACGTCGATGCCTTCTACGGCCGTGTTGTTTTCTCCGGGCCGCACCATGTTCGGGCCGGCGGTGACTGGGTACCATCTCGCCGCGCATGTGGCTGAGCACGGGGGGATGGACCACGAATGTCGGGCGATTGGGACAACATTCGCTCCCGGTGGGAGAGCGTTCGCCAGGCCGTCGACGGCGCATATCTGGAGCCCGTCAAGGGATCGGCGTTCGGGAAGGGGCGGATCGGCCTGGCCGTGAACCCGATAGCCATCACTGGTGAGGCGGGCGCCGGGAAGACCGTGTTGTACGACGCCCTGGCGCAGACGATCAGGACCGGTGACGGGGACAGCACTCGCAGCCCGGACAGTGAGAAGCATCGTGCGGTCTTCCGCTCCGGCTCCCGTCGAGCCCAGGCATCGGTGGTGGTGATCCCGGGCCAGGCATCCGCGGAGCGGGAACGCGCTCTGGCCGCCACCATGGGTGGGACAGCATCGCCGCACGGCATCATCCACGTCGTGTGCTGGGGTCACAACAGGACCTGGCGGCGCCCCGAACAACGGGCCATCGAAGAGGCGTTGCGCGCCGAAAACCCGGACGTCGACAAGGAATCGGTACGCGACTGGCACCTCCGCAAGGAGGTCGAGGACTTCCGGGACCTGTGTGAACGGATCATCGACCAGCGTGCCGCCAGGCGCCTGCGCTGGATGCTCATCGCCGTCACCAAGTGCGATCTGTACTGGGACCGCATCGACGAGGCTCGCGATCACTACATCCCCGGTGCGCCTGGCCACGAATCGGAGTTTCACGCCGCGCTGGGTGACCTGGTGGACGAAACGTCTGTAGACCTCGCCGTGCTTCCGATGAGTTCGCGGCTCATCAGGCATCAGTTCCTGCCTCAATTGCAGACGCAGCTCTTCCAACTGGATGACGAGCAACTGGGCGTCATCCGAAGCCACTTCGGAAGCACCCTCCGGGGCTTCCTTGCTGCCGGTGCGGGGGAAGCGGGGCATGACGATCATTGATGACGGTGACGCCTTCGACCGGGCCCTCGCCGAATCCGAATCGCGGCTGGCTGTTATTCGTAGAGCGCGGGCCCAGGTAGGGGTGGCGCGACGGGTGCAAGCGGGGAGTGGCGCCGTAGCGCTCGGGGTGATTGCCGTGGCACTGCTGAGCACCGATCGGTTCGACGGCCAGGGAGGCCCACGGGTCGTGGTCTCACTGTTCATCGCCGCATTCGGCCTGGCAGCCGTTCTCGTGGCCCAGGCGGTGGTCGTCCTTCCGCTGTGTCGGAAGGTGGCGACGGAGGAACGTGTCATGCTGAGCGAGGTCAACCGGCTGCGTGAACTGTTCGTCAATGTCGCGCGCCGCGAGGAGTGGAGCAGGGAACGGATCCGCGCGGCCAGGCAACGTCTTTCCCAGTTCCCCATCGAAGGCGGGGCGTTCCGATGATTCAGCGATTGATGAAGTTGTCTGGTGTTGCCGCGTTCGTCGCCTGTATCCTCACGCCCCTCGGATATCTGCTTGCTACTCGTCACCCCAGCAGATTCCAGGGCGCGTTTCAGGACCACTGGGAGATCATCGTCGCAGGGCTGGTTCTGGCCGTGCTCGGCCTGCTGGAAATGGGCCGCGGGCTCGTACTCTGCTTCAGCGTGCTGGGGGCGTTCGAGGAAAGCAACCTGGCCCGCGGCGGGGCGAGCGTATTGGTCGGTGCAGTGATCAGCGCCTTGGGCACGGCGATCCTCTACAACTTGCTGCTCGGCTGAGGCAACGCGGACCTTGCTGATCGGTATGCCTCAGCCATGGCGTGGAATGAGCGTTTCGGTGTGAGGCTGCCGTCGGACATCACCTTGCACACTCCGTAGGAGGCCATGTCGAGGTCGAAGCGCGGGTCCTCGTGGTGCGGGTACTCGTAAGCGGCGAAGGTGAACCAGAATGCGGTGTCCACGCCTTCCTCGTTGAAGATGTCCAATTGCTGGCGCAGATAGTGGGCTTGTTCTTCCTCGTCGCGGACGTAATCGCCGTTGATGTGGGGCGGATTGGCGTCGTGGTCGACGACATCCACCCAGCCCATGCCGCCGCGCTCGGCTGCGCCTCGGTAGGTGCAGCAGCCGAATTCGGTCGCCGCGAGCGGCTTGCCGTGCCGGAAATACTCGCGCAGGCCCTGACGGAAGGCGTCGCTGGCATCGCCGTAGGCGTCCGCACTTACGATGTCGAAGGGCGCCCAATCGACCTGTTCCCAAGTTCCGGAAGCGTAGGTGATCTTTCCGCCGAACCGTGAGCGCACCGTCTCTGCGATGTCGGCCAGCAAGGAGTTCAGTCGGGCCGGAACCTCGGCGAGCCCGGCCGATGCCTCGGGGGCGCCGCTGGTCAGGGCCTCGATCCTGGCGAGGCTGTCGTCTCCGGGGAGAATGCCGGCGGCAAACAGGCTCAGCTCGCAGCCGGTGACGAAGACGTCCGCTGCCACCTCCTGGGCGTGGTCGGCGCAGGTGGCGAAGTAGGGCAGCAGTTCTTCGGCGGACAGTTCGCAAGGGAATGGGGAGAACCAGACCTCAAGCCCGGCGTCGGCGGCGTGCCGGGCCGCGAGGGCCAGTCGTCCAGGGTCGCCGCCGGTGATCCGCACGGCATCGCAGTGCAGGTCGTCCGCGATGACGTGGATCTCGCGTCGCACCGCGTCGGCGTCGAAGACGGGACGCGAACTCTTGCCGCCCGGAGTGAAGCCGGTGTCGTAGGTGATGCCTTTGGCTCGCACGGAATGCTCCTGACAGTCGATCGACATCTGTTGCTGCGCTGCTGCGTCTCACCGGGCGTCGATGGAAATCGGTTCGGCGGACGGATCGTATGGACGACTCGGGGTGCTTCTGGAGGTCAGCTCGACGGCGCCCTTGGCCGCGCTGCCACCTCGCTACTCCCTGGGAGACCGCCTGACACCCGTGTTCGGCGATCGGGGTCGAACGTTAGGCGCGAGTCGAAATGCCAGTCAATGGCGATCTCCTTGAGACCCTGCCGTTTGCGCTGGTCAGCTGCGCAACTGTCGGTTGCAATGACGGTGACGGTCAATGCACGCCGAAAGAGAGGGTGTTGCAACGATCGGCGACCAGTGCACACTGTGTGCCGAGGCGACCGAACCAGAGGAACCGAGCCGATGCCAGGACGCAGGCTGACCAGAGCCGACCGGCAACAGATCGCCGCGGGGTTGGCGCAGCGCCTGAGTTACGCCGACATCGCCAGACGTCTGAACCGTCCCTCCTCGACGGTGAGCCGCGAGGTCGCGCGCAACGGCGGACCTGCCCGGTACCGCGCGGAACTGGCACAGCTCGCGACCACCCACCGAGCCCGGCGTCGGCCGCGGCTCCCCGCCCCGGTGCAGCGGACCATCGAGCAACTCGGCCCCGACCCCGACGCAACGGCCGCGTTCGTCACCGACCTCACCTCGGCACTCGTCGAAACCGGCCTCCCGCGCACCGCCGCCCGCGTGATGGCCTCCCTGTTCGCCTCCGAGACCGGCAGTCGCACCGCCATCGAGCTGGCGCAGCACCTGCAAGTCGGCGCGGCGACCATTTCGCACGCGGTCCGCCTGCTGGAACGGCAGGATCTGATCCGCCGCGGTCGCGATGACGGTGGCCGCCGCCACCGGTATTTCCTCGACGACAAGGCGGGCTTGCGGACCGTCGCGGCCAGCGTCGCCGCCAACCAGCGGCTCGCCGCCGCCGCGCTGCGCGGTGCCGAGCTCTTCGGAGCCGAGACCACTGCCGGATCCCGGCTCGCCCTGGCAGGCGGATTCCTCGAACGCCTCGGCGACGACCTCATCCGCTCCGCTGAAAAGCACTGGCGCGACATGGTTGGCGACGCAGACACGCTGACGAGCCACGCGGAGTAGTACGCGGCCCCACTCACCCTGGCAATCGACCGGGCATTCGGGAGGCCCGGAGCCGGTGGCGCCTCACGGCCGCAGCACCACCTTTCCGAGGTTGGCCCGTGCCTCGATGATCTGGTGCGCCTTCGCCGCGTCGGCCAGCGGCAGTTCGGTGTGGATCGCGGCCCGCAGCCGGCCGGCCGCGGCCAGTTCCCACAGTTGCTCCCGGTGCCGCGCGTACAGCTCCCGGTGGACGGTGGCGAAGCGCCGCATGGTCAGCCCGGTGATGGTCTTCGAGCCGGCCAGCAGTTCGTACGCCGGGACCGTGCCGCCACCGGAGTTGAAGAAGACCAGCCGCCCGCCGGGCGCGACGGCGGCCAGGGCCCGCGGCAGCAGTTCCCCGCCGACCCCGTCCAGCACGATGTCCACCGGCTCGCCCCAGGACTCCTGGTCGTAGGTCACCACCTCGTCGGCGCCCAGCTCGTACAGGAACTCCGCCTTGGCCGGCGAGCTCACCGCGGCCACCACCCGCGGTACGCCCTGGAGCTTGGCGAGTTGGACGGCGAGGTGCCCGGTGCCGCTGGCCGCGCCGGTGATCAGCAGCGACTCGCCGTCGGCCGGCGCCGCGGTGCTCAGCGCGGCCAGCGCGACATGCCCGCCGCGCACCAGCGCCACCGCCTCCACCGCGCTCGCCCCGTCCGGGATGTGGCCGGCCAGGGCGGCGGGGGCGAGGGCGAGTTCGCCGTAGGAGCCGCTGAGGGTGATCGAGGTGACCCGGTCGCCGACCGCGAAGCCGGTGACGTCCGGCCCCAGGGCGATCACCTCGCCGGCGATCTCGCCGCCGATGACGCCAGGCAGCGGATCGCCGCCGCCCTTGCCGTCGCCGCGCACCCGGCGGACCGCCGGCAGGCTGACACCGATCGCCTCGGTGCGGACGAGGAGTTCACCCGGTCCGGGCGTCGGGTCCTCGGCCTCCTCCAGGCGCAGGACCTCGGGACCGCCGTAGGCATGGAATCGGACTCGGCGCATGGGCCGTCACCTCCGTGGGAACGGGCCGCGGGGTGCGGCCGCTTTTATTGGATGGCCCAACGATAACCAGAAACCATTGGGCCTGCCAATGGTTTTTCGTTGGCCATCCCTACGTTGGTTGCCCCCACGGTTTCCGGTACCCTGCCCCCATGGCCGACACTCCCTACGCCCCCAGCCGCATCCGTGCCCTCCCCAGTTGGCTGCTGGGTCGCGCCGCCGCCCGCGGCCACCGCCTCGTCGCCGAGGCCCTCGCCACCGAGGGCATGCGGATGACGCACCACGCCGTGCTCAGTGCCGTCGCCGAACTCGGCCCGGTCTCCCAGGCGGAACTCGGCCGGACCGTCGGCATCGACCCCAAGGACATCGTCGCGATCGTCAACGACCTCCAGAACGACGGGCTGGTCACCCGCACCCCCGACCCGAAGGACCGACGGAAGAACGCCATCGGGATCTCGGCCGACGGCAAACGGCGACTGCGCCGCACCGAGCGCCTCGGCGACGCCGCCAACGCCGAGCTCACCGCCGCCCTCAGCGACGACGAGCGCGCCCAACTGATCGCGCTGCTGAACCGCATCGTGGCGCCGGCGGAGTGACTCGCATCGCGGCGCCGGTGAAGTGAGTAACGGGCCCGAAGGGCGTGTACGTCCGCCCTGAGGGGTGTCCCGTAAACGGTCTCCGGGTCGGTGCGGGGCGCGGTTGGTCTCGGTCAGGTTTCTGAACTTGATCGGGTGATGCCGGACCGGTTCGCCTGACGGTGATCGGTTGGCTCCGGTAGCCCTGTGGCGTGAGGTATGCGCAAGGCGCTGGGTCGGCCGACGCCGGGAGGCCACGCGGGAGCGGATCCGGCTGGAGGCCGTGGAACGCTTCGGCCGCGGGGAGAAGAACCGGGAGATCGCGACCGCGTTGCGGGGCGGTGAGCGGTCGGTGGAGCGGTGGCGCCGGGCCTGGCGCGAACGGGGCGAGACCGGCGTTCTGTCGAACGGCTCGCCCGGCCGCCTGGGACTCGGCCCGGCGCAAACGGCGAGGCTGGAGCGGGAACAGCAGCTTGGTCCGCTCGCCCACGGCTGGGCGGACCAGCAGTGGACGCCGGCGCGGGGGAGACGCTGATGGGGCGGCTGTTCCACGTCTCCTATGCGGTGTAGGGCATCTGGCGCCTGCTGAAATGGCACGGCTGGTCGTGGAAGCAGCCCGCCTGGCGGGCCATCGAGCGTGAGGACACCGCGGTGCAACTGTGGCAGAAGGAGGTCTGGCCGCAGGGAAGAGCACCACGGCGGCGTCCGGCGGCTGGATCATCTTTGCTCTTGCTGAAACCAGTCACCAGTCTTGCTGTCGTTCCGACCTGGCACTCTCGCGACGGCTCATCAAGCACGCTGGGCCCGCACTTGGGTGAGTGCGGGCCCAGTGGCGCATGGAGTGCGAGCGTTACAGCTGCCGGTCCCCCTGCCAGGTGATGGACGTGAGCGCGGCCAGACCTCCATTGGCCAGGCCCTTGTAGGTCACCGCCCGGGCGGGACCCAGCTCGTGTGCGAGCCGCTTCGCCAGTTCCATCCCCTCCTGGAACAGCCGCTCCCACTCGGCGTCGTACTTGCCCTCCTCCCGGTCCCGCAGGTGCAGGTTCAGCGTGGTGTCGATGCTCTTCGCCCACGTGTACAGGTCGGCGATGAGGTTGTCGGACAGGTCCAGCGCGGCAGCAGGGTCGTCCGGGAAGAAGTCCCCGAACCCTTCGGCGCGCAGCGGACCGAACGCGTACTCGCCCTCGACCGTGACGTCGACCGGGTGCGGGGGCGTGCCGTGCTCGTCGCGCTCCCAGTGCAGTCGGTCGCAGCCCCAACACAGCCACTTCGCGGTCCGGTGGCGCTCGTCCCAGTAGTGCACGGACCAGGTCGACCCGAGCCGCCGGGCTAGTCGTTGGGCGGTCGCCAGCCCCTGCTCGACGTGCTTGCGCAGGTCCGGGCGAGAGGCGAAACCGTCCGTCGGGCGGGACAGTGACCAGGCACGCAGTGCGTCCGCCAGATCGGCCGGGAGGGCCAGACGCTCGTCGTCCAGCGGGACGGTGCGGGTGTAGGCGCCGAGGTCGTCGTAAGCCGCGGGGTCCTCGGGCTCGTGCAGCGGGGACGCCTCGCCCCGGGCTTGGACGAGCAGGGGGTAAGGGTGTTCGGCTGTCATGCGGGATTGGCTCCGATCACATATCCGTTGTCGCCCACGCTAATGGCCAGACGCTGGGTCTTGCCCTGGAAGGTGACCTCGTAGATCATCTTGTTGGCCCCCTGGGCGCCGACCCGCGTGCCCTCGGTCAATGCGCTCTTCACCAGGGCCGGGATGTCCTCCACCCTGACTCCCGCGGTCGCGAACTCTCCCGCGTGCCGGAACATGATGTGGATCAGGCCCGAGTAGACGTCGCCCTTCTCCAGCCAGGCGAGGGGCACACCGGGCTTGGAGAACTCGGCGATCCAGATCGTGTTCGTCTTGTCGAACTTCACCCCGGCGTCCGTGAGCCTCTCGAGCAGCTTCGGGTCGAGGGCGGGACGGTGGATCTTGGCCCGTTCCGCCACACCGGCTGCGATACGCAGCCCAAGGCCGGCTGCGCTCGTGGCGTCGCCGACCTGGGCGGCGCCCTTCTCCCCGTAGATCTTCTTCAGATCCGCGAGAACCTGAGCGGCGTCCTCACCGGTTTTGATGGCCTGTTCGGCCCGTACGGCGAGCTTGGCCGCTTCGGCGAGTTTCTCGGCCATCGAGGGCGGTACGAGCGCCGCGGCGGCCCAGGCGCAGCTGGACTTGTCACCGTGGTAGCAGCGGACGGCGTCGCCCAGCACGATCTCGTACAGGACGGCACCGGCCTTGTCCCCGAAGAGGTTCTGCCAGCCGATCCGGGTGATGTCACCGAAGCTGAAGTGGTGGGTCCAGTTGTTCGTCTGGTTCTTGAGCGTCTCCGTGCCGAGGAACAACGTGTCCGGCTGCGGGCAGCCGGCCTCAGTGGCGGGGACGTCGGGATTGAGGCAGTAGTAGTAGCTGACGGTGACATCGAGGTGCAGCTCGTACGTCACTGTGCAGCCCTGAGGCACGTAGTCGCACTGGTTGAGTTGCTTGGCCGGTCCCGCCTCCGTGACCTTGTCGACGACGTAGAAGACACGGCCGAGGCCGGTTCCGGCGCCCGTCGAGACCTGCTTGTTCGCGTCCCCGCGCTCGGTTTGTTCGGCTGCCTGCTGAGCGGATTCCGCGTACTTCTGAGCGTCCTTGGCTGCTTCTTCGGCGGCGGTGGCGTCCGCGTCGGCTCGATTGGCTGCCGCGCGGGCCTCGTTGGCGGCCCGTTCCGCTGCGTCGGCGGCCTGGCGGGCTGCCTCGGCATCGAGGGCCGCCTCGTCGGCGGAGGCGCGGGCGTCCTTGGCATAGCCCTCGGCCCTGCCGGCTGCCGCGTCGGCCGCTGCGGCGTCCTCCGTGGCCTGCCGGTCGTATGCGATCGTGCGTGTCAATGATTGCGCGGCCTTGGACGCGGCTTCAGCGGCATCGGCCGAGTAGCCGAGTGCTTCATTGGCGTAACCGCGGGCCTGTGAGGCGTAGTTGGCGGCGTCGGCGGCGCTCTGGTAGGCGGCCTTGGTGTCCGCGGCTGCCTTGTCGGCGAGGCTCTGGGCGAGGGCTGCTTCCTTCTTGGCGTTCTTGGCATGCGCCTCGGCCACAGCGACCTGTTGCTCGGCGATGATCTTCGACCCCTGGCCGGAGAGCACCACCAAGGGGGCCGCGGAGTCGGTGGTGATGTAGGGCGAGCCCAGTTGGATGGCGTCGTTGGCCGGCTTGGCGACCTGCGCTGCCGCCTGACGGGCGTCGGCGGCTGCCTGGGCGGTGGCATAAGCGAAGCCGGCAGCCTTTGCCGCTGCTGCCCGGGCTTTGTTGGTCTCCCTCTGCGCCTCGTCGGCATGGGACTTGGCGTCTTTGGCGTGCTGCTCGGCCTCGTCGGCGTCCTTGACGGCAGCGTTGGCCTCGGCGGCGGCGTGCTGGGATGCGGTGATGGCGTCCGCTGCGGCGCTGGTGGCCGTCCTTACTGCGGCGTCGGCCTTGAGTTGGTCTGCCTGGGCTGCGTCGGATGCAGCTCGGGCCCTGGTTGCGGCGGCTTCAGCACGAGTGGCTGCGGCATCGGCGTCCGCTGCGGCCTGCGTAGCCGCGTTGGCTTCACCTCGCGCCGACTTGGCCGCTGATTCGGCGGTGTCGGCTGCGTGGTCAGCCGTGTCGGCTGCGGCGCGGGCCTCGGTGGCATTGTCGTCGGCGTCGTGTGCGTCGGCGTACGCATCCTTCGCGTCCGCCTTGGCGCGTGCGGCATCCGCCTTCTGCTCGGCGTCCCAGGCATCATCTCGTTTGGCTTTGGCGTTGTCGCGGGCCGTCTCCGCCGCTTGACGTTTCTGGGAGGCCGTGGTTGCCGCGGCGTCGGCCTTCTTCTTTGCTTCCTCCGCCGTCGACTGGTAACTCTGGGCGTTGCGCTTGTGCTCGGCGGCCTCCGCCTGCTTGGCGTCCGCTCTCTCCTTCTGTGCCTCGGCCGTCTTCTCCTCAGCCTCCGCTGTCAGCCGCTTGGCGTGCGCATCGGCCGCCGCGGCCTTGGCGTCGGCCTCGGCCTTGAGTGTCTCCCGCAGCTTGCTTTCGGCAGTCTCCTTGTCCGTTTTCGCGTTGTCGCGGTGTTCCTTCGCGGAGGCGGCGGAGGCTTTGGCCTGCTGCTCGGCGAACTGCGCCGCCTCTTTGCGGAACTCTGCCTTCGACTGGGCGGCCTGTGCCAGTGCGCGCTGCGCGATCGTCGCACTGTCGGAGGCCGAGGCGTGCGTGGCTGCCTCGGCGGTCTGCGCGGCGACGACCATGGCGTCCAGTGCGGCTGCCGCGCCATGGGTGACCTGTGCCTTTTGCTGGGCGACCAGCAACCCACGGCCGCGCGGGGCCCCGTTGGTGTCGGCGGTGGCGTAGGCGGCCTGTTCGGCGGTGTCGGTGGTGGTGACGGCCCGCTTTGCTGCGGCCGCCTGCTGCTTGAGCAGGATCAGCTGAGACTTCGTCACTGACTGGGCACTGGCCAGGCTCTTCTTGGCCTTGTCGAACTGTGCGGCATCGGGCTTGGTGGGCTTGCTGCTGCCGGCTCCGCCGGGGGACCAGTAGGACTGCCACCGGGCAACGTGGTCGGCCACCCAGGCGTCGTGCAGCTGTGGACTCGCCCCAGGACAGGTCGGCGCACCACTCTGCGGCCAGGCCGCTGCCCTCATGCCAAAGACGCTCGACACCACCGCCGTCGACAGGCTCCTGTGCCATGCTCACGTCGTCCTGACGGAAGTCCCCTCGCCGCGACTGTCCCAGGCCACCAGTGGCCAAGGCGTCCAGCCCCTCACCGGCCCAGCTGACCGCAGCTGCCTCAGACTGCCGGTTCGGAAGGTAGCCGACGTGCTTGATGACCCGGTCGCGCAGGAGAAGGCACTCCTCCCGGCGGCGAGGGAGAGAGCCAAGCGGACGCTGGACCGCACGCGCTGCGATCACAGTTTGTCCTCGCCGGAACTGCGCGTCGCAGCCACCATTGACACCGGGTACAGCGCAAGCATCATCGGGCCGTTCGTTCGGCGTTCACACCGACCGCCAAACGGTGCACCTTCGTCCTCACGCATCGTCTTCGTCCTTGGCGTGCGGTGACCGGGAAGGCCGGGAAGATCCGTCGGGGTGCCGGCCCATCCGGTCGGATGACCAGGGGACATCCGATCCGGCAGGGGGCGCGGTGGCGGAACCCGTCCGGGTGCGCAGTCTGGCCGAACAAGCAAGAAAGGCAGCAGTCGCAGCGCCTCGTGCGCCGGGACGGCGCCGGTACGACGCGCCGCACACCTGACAAAATTCGCTGGCGCGTACAACCTTCCTGCTTCCACTCTGGTCTCCTATACCGGTACCAATCGCACCGAGCAGGAGCAGAAGCATCTCCATCAAGCACAAGGGCCTGGCCGCCATCGGCTGTGTGGCCCTGATATCCACCGCGTCCGCCGCATGCGGCCCGTTCGAGAAGGTCAGTGCAGGCACCAAGGTCCAGCGCGGATTCCAGAAACTGGGTGAGCGGAAGGCGCTCACCGCGGAGTTCCGGATCTCGGCGAACGAGAAGCAGATCTGGTCCGCGCTGAAGAACACCAAGGGCTTCCGGCGCGACTACGCCAAGATCATGGCCGGCCTCAGGCTCTCCGTGTGGTCGGCCCCCGACAAGCCGGTCAAGGACGTCTTCAAGGACCCGGAGGCCAACGTCCACATCCCGAGCGGATACGCGTTCGCGGTGGATGGCGGGCAGCCCGTCGTGGATGTCCGTTCCGACGGCAAGAAGATGTACCAGCGCATGGACTTCCAGCGCCTCGCCAAGCTGACGCCTCAGGGCAGCGCGAACCTCGCGCGCCAGAAGGGCGAGCTGGACAAGCTGCCGTCGCCCCTCAAGGAGATGACGAGCGGGCAGTGGGTGGCGTACGACGTCAAGGACTTCGAGGAGTTCGCGAAGAAGAAGCAGCCCGGCCCCGGCGCCGGCCCCGCCACCCAGCTCAAGGTCGAGGACCAGAAGAAGGTGATGGACGCCTTCGAGAAGGCGTTCATCGACAACGCCGACCTCAAGGACGCGGGCAGCAAGGGCGGTGCGGACCACGTGACGGCCACCGTGCCCGCGAAGAAGGCCATGACGACCCTGGCCAAGGGGCTGGAGCCGATCGCGGAGAAGAACCCGTCCCTCGGTTCCCTGAAGGGCAGTGTCGAGGACGTCCCCGAGAAGGACATCGCGCTCGACATCGCCATCAAGGACGGCGCCGTCTCCGAACTCACCCTGGACCTGGCCCAGTTCGCCGACGACGACCAGAAGGTCGACGGAGAGCTGCCGCTGTCCATCGAGCTCAAGGGCGAGGCCCCCGCGTTCGAGGCTCCGTCCGGCGCCAAGGTGATCAAGCCCAAGGACCTGGAGCGGGCTGTCCGCGAAGTGCAGTCGGCCGAGCGGCGCGAGGCCGGTAGGGGCGCGGACTCGGACTCGACCGGCGGCAGCTCCGCCGAGATCGAGCAGCAGCTGGAGAAGATGCGCAAGCTGGAACGGGAGAACCCCTCCCCGGCGATGACGAGGCTCCGCCGGCAGATGGAGGACCTGCTCGAAATGGCGCGCAGCGCGGAGGCGCGGCAGCACGAACGACAGGTGTGAACGAGGACGCCCCCGTTGAATCAGCCATGCGCGGGGGCGTCCGCCCTAGCCCGTCGAGGCCGCCGCGTCCAGCGCCAGCCGGTGCGCGCCGGCGTAGACGTTCATCGACCGCCCGCGCAGGAAGCCGACGAGCGTCAGCCCCGTCTCGGCGGCGAGATCGACGGCCAGTGAGGACGGCGCGGAGACCGCGGCCAGCACCGGGATGCCGGCCATCACGGCCTTCTGCGCCAGTTCGAACGAGGCCCGCCCGGAGACCATCAGCACGCCGGACGACAGCGGCAGCCGGCCGCTCTGCAGCGCCCGTCCGACGATCTTGTCCACCGCGTTGTGGCGCCCCACGTCCTCGCGGGCGTCGAGCAGTTCGCCGTCCGCCGAGAAGAGCGCCGCCGCGTGCAGCCCGCCGGTCCGGTCGAAGACCCGCTGGGCGGACCGCAGCCGGTCGGGGAGGTCGGCCAGCGTCTCCGGGGATATCCGGAGCGCGGAATCGGGGGCGGCCGCCAGCGGCCAGCGGGCGGTGGTCCGCACCGCGTCCAGGCTCGCCTTGCCGCACAGCCCGCAGGACGACGTGGTGTAGACGTTGCGCTCCAGCGTCAGGTCCGGGACGACGACCCCGTCCGCCAGCCGCACGTCCACGACGTTGTACGTGTTGCCCCCGTCAGCCGTTGCCCCGGCGCAGTAGACGATGTTCGCCAGCTCGTCCGCGCTCGCCAGGACGCCCTCGCTGACCAGGAAGCCCGCCGCCAGGGCGAAGTCGTCGCCGGGGGTGCGCATGGTGATCGCCAGCGGCTTGCCGTTCAGCCGGATCTCCATCGGCTCCTCGGCGACCAGGGTGTCCGGTCGGCTGCTCACCGCGCCGTCGCGGATCCGGATGACGCGGCGTCGCTCGGTGACCCGTCCCATGTCTGATCAGCCCCGGTTCTGTGTGCGGTGGTGGCCCGTCCGTCTGCGGTGGTGTCCCGTCCATTGTCCGGTAGGTGCGGTCGTCCGGCGTCGCCGGCACCCGGCGCCCGCGGAACGCCGCGGCGGCCTGTGGGGGAGCGGATGCGCTCGGTAGACTGTAGACGATAGCCAATTGAGGAGGGGGCCACGATGCTGTCCAGAGGTTTGCCGCAGGGCACCGTGCCCAAGCTCGAACGCCCCGGCCCGCTGCGCGAGCGCGTCTACGAGGCGCTGCTCGAACTCATCACCACCCGCGCCCTCCGCCCCGGCCAGCACCTGGTCGAGAGCGAGCTGGCGAGCCACCTAGGGGTCTCCCGCCAGCCGGTCCGCGAAGCCCTCCAGCGGCTCGACGCCGACGGCTGGGTCGACCTCCGCCCCGCCCAGGGCGCCTTCGTCCACGAGCCCACCGAGGAGGAGGCCGACCAGCTGCTGACGGTGCGTACGCTGCTGGAGGCCGAGGCCGCCCGGCTCGCCGCGGCGCACCCCGACCCGGGCGGCGTCGCCGAGTTGGAACGCCTCTGCGACCAGGGCGAACGCGCCGTCCAGGACGACGACGTGGAGACCGCGGTGGCGCTCAACGCCGCCTTCCACGCCAAGGTGACCGAACTGGCCGGCAACGCCGTCCTCGCCGAGCTGGCCGCGCAGGTCGGGCGGCGGGTGCGCTGGTACTACACCCCGGTCGCCCGCAGGCGCGGCAAGCGGTCCTGGGCCGAGCACCGCGAGCTGATCGCGGCGATCGCCGACGGCGACGAGGCCCGCGCCGCCACCGTCATGCGCACCCACACCGAGCACACCCGGCGCACGTACCACGAGCACGCCGGCGAGGACGCCTGACACCGGGGCGCGACCGCCGACGGCCGATCCTCGCCCCCACCCGCCCGCACCCGTCCGATCCGCGAGACCAGCAGCGATGACCGGCCCGCCGCCGGGTAGGGTGCAGGCGATCACGCACCACCTGATCACGGACGAACCATCTTGAACCCGACCAGAACGGCGAGACGTACATGAGCGAAGGGACAGCACCGGCGGCCGGCGACGCGGCCTCCGTCGCCGACGAGGCGGCCCGCGAACGGCTGCTCCACCTGCGCAGCAGCATCGACAACCTCGATGCCGCACTGGTGCACCTGCTCGCCGAGCGGTTCAAGTGCACCCAGCAGGTCGGCGAACTCAAGGCCCGGCACAGCCTGCCGCCCGCCGACCCGGCCCGCGAGGCCGCCCAGATCGCCCGCCTGCGCCGCCTGGCCGAAGACGCCCGCCTGGACCCGGCGTTCGCGGAGAAGTTCCTCAACTTCATCATCGGCGAAGTCGTCCGCCACCACCGAGCCATCGCCGACCGGGCGGGGACGAACGGCGAGGCCAAGGCCGAGTAGCCCACTCGTTGGCCGGCAGCTGATCATTCGGGGGCCGGGGCGACCGCCGAGGAAGGGCCAGGGCGAGGCCGTGCGGGCGAGGACGGCATGGCTGCGACGAACTGCAACCTGCGGAAGGGCCAGATCGGCAACACGTTCGGCCAGGCCGATGGGAACGTCGCCGAAGCGGTCTCGGACTCGCCCCGCTCCACCGCCCGCCGCTCAGGCCGCTACAGAGGATGCTCGCGTTTTCTCGCTCATGAGACGTCGCATCTCCCATCGACCACATATCGGCGGCCACCGCACACAACCAGCACGGCATGGTCAGCCCCTTGCGTAGCCGACCGGTTACCGACGAGAGCCGAAGCGAGATCTCACGGCATGCGCGGGTCGGGACGGCCGGCCGGTTGTGCCCTGTTCGTCTCGGTGTCCGGCTCGACCGGGACTGCGGACCGGTCCGGTGCCACAGTGGAACGTGTGACGTCGTAGAAGGGCGGACGGCATGTTGGTTCTGGGGCTTCTTCTCCTTGCAGTGACCGGGGCCTTCGTCGGTCTGCTCATCGCCGCCAACCTCTCCGGTGGTCCCGATTACGGTGTGACGGTCCTCGGCAACCACATCGTCACCTTGAACAGCCTCGCGATCTTCCTTGCGGGAATCGCCCTGACCTTGATCATGGGCTTCGGCTGTGCGTTGATCGCGTCCGGTTCCGCGAGGGTCCGTCGGCGGCGGCGGCTGTCGGTCCACTGAGGAGGGTGACCATGGCGTCGAACGAGGCACTGACGGACTACCGCCGTAAACGCGACTTCACGAAGACCGGGGAACCGAAGGGCGACCGCTCCGAAACCGCTCGTCACGGCCCGTGCTTTGTGGTGCAGATCCACGATGCGAGCACCCTCCACTTCGATTTCCGCCTGGAGGCGGACGGGGTGCTGAAGTCGTGGTCCGTTCCCAAAGGGCCGTCGGACGACCCCCACGACAAACGTCTCGCCGTGCCGACGGAGGACCATCCGCTGGACTACCGGGACTTCGAAGGCGTCATCGCCGAGGGCGAGTACGGCGCCGGCACCGTCATCATCTGGGACGAAGGCACTTATCGAAACATCACCACCGACCGTCACGGCAAGGAGGTCGGCCTCGCCGACGCTCTGGAGAAGGGCCATGTGTCGTTCCGGCTCGACGGCTCCAAGCTGCACGGTGGCTACGCGCTCACCAGGATCCGCAAGAGCCAGGACGAAGGCCGCGAGGCGTGGCTGCTGGTCAAGCACGACGACCAGCGAGCCTCCCCCCACGGCACGCCCGACCCCCACCGTGCGCGGTCGGTGCGCAGCGGACACACGCTCAAGCAGCTCGCGGCCCGCGGCGGCAGCCGATGACCGGGTTCCTCGACCGCCTGCCGAGGCAGCAACGACAGCCGCTCCGCCGCGCGCCACGCGACCGGTCGGCCGGGCCGCCGATGCCGGCCGTACTGGGCGACCGCCGCGCCTTCGGTGACGGTTGGCTCTTCGAGCGGAGGCTGGACGGCGTGCGGGCCCCGGCCATACGCGACGGGGGCGAGGTGCGGTTGTCCTCCCGGAGCGGTAAGTCCCTCAACGCCACTAGTCCGGAGCTCGTCGACACGCTGACCGCGCAGGACTGCGGAGCCAAACGCACCGAGGGCACCTGTGTCCACTTGCGTTCCGCCGGCTGGCTGAGGCTCAAGTGCAGTGCGGGGCAGGAGTTCGTCATCGGTCGCTTCACCGAACCGGCCGGCAGCCGCGTGGGGTTCGGGGCCCTGCTGGTCGGCCAGATCACCTTCACCGAGTGGACTCGGGCCGGCCGGTTGCGTCACCCGCGCTTCCTTGGCCTGCGCGACGACAAGCGCGCTGTCGACGTGGTCCGCGAAGAGCCGGCCGGAGGGGCACCATGAGCGCCGCGCTGAAGCTGCGGGCCGGACGCCGCACCGTGGAGATCAACCGCCCGGACAAGGTGCTCTTCCCTGACGACGGCCTCACCAAGGCCGATCTGGCCGAGTACTACCGCAGTGCCGCCCGGGCGATGCTGCCGCACCTGCGCGGGCGCCCGTTGATGCTGGAGCGGCATCCCGACGGCATCGGCGACGAGGGCTTCCTGCAGAAGGACGTGCCGGACTACTTCCCTGACTGGGTGCACACCGCCGAACTGCCCAAGGAGAACGGCAGCGTCACCCACGCGCTCTGCGACGACACCGCCACCCTTCTCTACCTCGCCGACCAGGCATCCATCACACCGCACCGCTGGCTGGCCAAGGCCGACCGCCCCGACTGCCCCGACCGGCTGGTCTTCGACCTCGACCCACCCGGCAACGACTTCGCGCCCGTACGGCAGGCCGCCGGTCTGCTCCACGACCTGTTGGACGAACTGCGCCTGCCCAGCGCCCTGATGACCACCGGCTCCCGGGGACTGCACGTCCTGGTCCCGCTGGACCGTCGCGCGCCCTTCGACGACGTCCGCGCCTTCGCCCGCGAAGCCGCCGAGCTGCTCGCCGCCCGGCACCCCGACCGCCTCACCACAGAGCCCAGGAAGGACGCCAGGCGCGGCCGGCTCTATCTCGACGTACAGCGCAACGCCTACGCCCAGACCGCCGTCGCACCCTATGCGGTGCGCGCACTGCCGGGCGCCCCCATCGCCACGCCACTGGCCTGGTCGGAGCTGGACGAACCCGACCTCACCGCAAGGCGGTGGACCCTCACGACCATCGGAAACCGCCTGGACGACACCCCATGGCACGACAGCCTGCGGCGCGGCCGGTCCCTGGCTCCCGCCCGCCGACGCCTGGCACGTCTGGGCGACGACGCGTGACGCGCCTGCCCCCGGGGCTGCACCGTTTCGGCGACCGACAGCACGCGCTATCCCGACCGCCGACCGGGGCCGGGCCGAAATACCGCTCATCCGGCCCGGCGAAGCCGCGTCTACTCGCTGCGCTCGGCCTCGCGCGGCCAGCGCGCGGTCTCGTCCCGCGTGACCCGGTACGCGACCTCGAACCGATCGGCAGACATCCGTGTGCGGTTCACCTCCACGGCCTGATCGCCCACGCGGGACACGCGTGTGACCACCAGAACCGGCAACCCGGCTCCGATCCGCATCTGCCGCTGCTCGCGGTCGTTCGCGGGGCGAGCCCCTACCGTCTCCTCCCAGGAGATCGCCGCGCCGAAGTGCTCTTCAATCCGGTCGTAGATGCCCCCGGGCCCGGTCTTGGCCGCACCGAGGACCGGCAGTTGGCCGACGAGGGTCATCGGCAGGTAGGACGTGGCCAGTTGGAGGGGGTGCGAGGCTTCCGGCGGGCCCACGGCCCGGTCCCGGATCATGACGTGCTCACCCTTGGCGACGCCGAGCAGTTCCGCGACGTCGGCCGGCGGTACGCCCACTTCCTGGGTCGGTGTGCCGATGCCGCGCCAGTCCTGCGCGTTCTGGTCGAAGAAGTAACCCAGCTCGTCCCGGTAGACGTGCTGATCCCGAGCCGCTGTCGGCGTCGGGGCCGGCGGCCGGATGAACGTGCCGCGGCGCCCCTCGCTGTAGAGCAGTCCCTCCGAGACCAGGTGCTGGACCGCGCGATTGGCCGTCTGGCGGGCCACTTCGTAGCGATCCTTGAGCTTGTCGATGCCGGGGATCGGTCGGCCGGTCGGCCAGATGCCGGCCTCCACGTCGGCGCGGATACGGGCCGCAACCTCCCGGTAGCCGGACATCTCTGACTCCTCTCGGGCCACTCCTCACCTCCTATCCTAGGTAAGACCCATCTGTACGGGGTGGTGTCCTCGCCGTGCAAGTTGCCCAGAACTCATGCCAGTTCAGGCCCGTGCGACCCCTGCCCTGCCACGGGGAGGAACCCGCATGCCCGCGAACACTATCCCGGCCAACCAGCCTCTGGCCGACCCGACGAACCCCCTCGCTGCTCACCCTCACCGCACGCCACCTCTACGGCGTCACCGCCCCGGCCCGAGCCCATCGTGCAGCCGCACGCCGCCACTTCCGCACGGCGACGCCCAGTGGCGGGACCACGCCCACCACGACGCCACCTGACGTGACGACCCTCGGCCACCCGGATCAGACCCTGGTGCGGGTCACCGGGATCCACAGCTGCGCGTCGGACTGCGCCGGGTCGTCCTGCGACGGGCGGGTGCGCAGGATCTCCGGGCCCGGACGGTACTCGTACGGGTTGGACGGGATCCACTGGGCGGCCACGTCACCCCACATCTGCTGCAGCGCCTGCGGGAACGGTCCGGTGTTCTCGAACACGGCCCAGGTGCCCGCCGGGCAGTCCAACACGTCGAGGTCCTCGGGCAACGCGGCGACAGTGGTCACCACGGCGTGGTAGTAGTCGAGTTCGCTGCCCTCCTCGAAGCCGTCCGTCGACACGCGCACGGTCGCCGCCACCACGCCCTCCGGGTCCTGGTCCGAGAGGTCGACGATCCGCAGCACCGTCTCCGGCGAGATGCTCCGGACGTGCTCGGCGATGTGCGGGTTGACGCCCTGGTAGATCAGCGGGACGCGGGCCTTCTTGCCGACGACCCGGAACGCTTCCTTCTCCACGATGCGGTAGCGCATGGTGCTGTTCCCTTCGACGGTGAGGCGGAAGGACAGCCGGGGCTGCGAGTTGAGAGCCGCGCCGGTACGCCTGGCCTCGCCGGGACCGACACCGTGCAGGGCGCGGAACGCCCGGGCGAATGCCTCCCCCGAGGTGTAGCCGTACCGGATCGCGATCTCCAGCAGGGTCGGTTCCCCGGCCAGTACTTCGGCCCCCGCCACGGTGAGCCGCCGGCGTCGGATGTACTCCGACAGCGACATCCCCGCCAGTGACGAGAACAGCCGCCGGAAGTGGTACTCCGACGTGATCGTGATCCGGGCCAGGGCGGACACCTCGATGTGCTGGTCGAGATGATCCTCGATGTGCTCCATGGCCTGGTTCAGCCGGTCCAGCAACCCCGGCCTCCTTCCCTCTCGATCACCAACGTCAGGAAGGAGCAATCCTGCCGCACCCGACATCCTGTGCCCGCTCCGGTCGGGTGCCGCAGCCCCACCGGGCAGTCTCATTGGGCAGTCCCACCGGGCCAGGCCCACACGATCTCGCCCAGTGACGAGTGCCGCTCAGCGCCTCAGCGCAGGCTGGTGACGGGGGTGTCCTGCCCCCGGCCCTGGCGGATCGCGATCTCCACGGGTGAGTACGCGCCGTCGGCCCGCTCCAGTTCGTACGGCGCGGCCGGCATCAGCGGCGGTTGGGCCATGAAGCGCGGCCGCGCCCCATGGTGCGGTTGCGCCGCGTGCACCAGGAACGGGTGGCACAGGAAGACGTCGCCCGGCGACCCGGTGGCGAGGGCGAGTGACCGGTGGTCGGACGCCGCCACCAGATCGGGCGCAAGGTCCAGCCCGCTCGCCCCGTCCTCCCCGTATTTCTCCAGCACCTTCGGCACGTCGAGGTGTGAGCCGACCCGGATCCGGGTCGGGGCGTCCTCCGCACCGACCTCGCTGAACAGGAACAGCATCAGCAACGCCCGGCCGCGGGAGCGCAGATTCGTGAAGTACCAGCTCTCGCCCTCCGGCAGATAGCTCCCCTCGATGTGCCAGCCCGCGTCGTCCGGCTCCTCGTCGTGCGGGAAGCGCAGCGGGAACGAGCCCAGCGAGTAGCGCGGCTCCCAGCGTCCCGCGCCGACGAGCAGGTCGTACGCGTGGTGCAGGACGGGGGAGTTGGGGGCGGCGGCGAACGGTCCCTGTGCCATGCCGCCCACCCAGTGCACCGGCTGCGTCCACGTCGCCGGATCGTCCGGGTCGCAGCCCGTTTCCCGCCACAGCAGCCGCGCGCAGTCCGCGGCCACGCGCGGTGCCACGGCGCCCTCCAATTTCACGAAGCCGTCGCGGAGGAAACGGGATACCAAGGTCGTGTCATCCATGCCGTCATCGTGCAGCGGCACCGGCCCCGATCACCCGACCTGTTCCGCACCGCTTTTGTCGGGTGTCCACCGAGCCCAGTCGCTCGGCGAACCATCGGATGGTGCGTCGCACTCGTGCGGACGTGCCAGGCCGGGGTGCCGACCGAGGTCCCGCCGTCCAGTCCGAGCCGCCGGCGAGTCAAGCCACCGTCCCCCTACCGGCTGAATCCACCCGCGGCTCGGCCTATCTGGTCGGCCCTCGGGTAGGCCGCGAGGAATTGGCCTGCCGACGGGCCGAAGCGTGCGCACCGAGGAACGAGGACAGGGAGTCACCCGGCCATGAGCATGGAACAGCAGTACCTGAACAACCAGCAGCTGAAGGATCTGGTCGCCATCAGCGACTTCCAGGGCTTCCAGCCGGTGTCGACGGACAGCTACTCGGACGGGGAGATCCTCAAGACCATCACGGCCAAGAGCGGCATGAAGATCCTTCTCTTCTGCGCCATCCAGACCGCGGTCGTCGGCTCCGGCAACAAAGTCTTCGGCGAGTTCGTGATGAACGGCGAGAAGATCAACGTCAAGGAGATCTACAAGGAGTTCGACGTGCGCGACGACCTGAGCCTCCAGTCGAAGATCGATCCCGGTGAGCTGACGCCGCGCCGTCTGCAGCGTTTCTACCGTGTCCAGATCAACGAGTACCTCCTACAGAACCCGGATATTGCCCCGTATCTGTGGAAGAAGTACTCCACTTTGAAGGAGGAGTTCCGGGCCGTTACGTTTCCGGGCGCCGAGTCTCTGGTGGCAACCCGAGAGGAGGGGCTCTACCTGCTCGAAACGTACAAAACCCTCGATGACCGTCTGGGCCTCAACATCGCCGAGCGCATCCGACGGGTGCTGCTCGCACGGGGGGTCATTACCATCCAGGACATCGTCGAGTAGTGGCCGCGCCGGGGCCGGCGAGGCGGTTCCTGCTGGTCCAGTTCTTTGGGCTCCAACCGGTCTCCCGTGCGTGGGATGTCTTGGCGAGGGGCACGGCGTCAAGGCCGAGACCTGGGGTCGCACGGTCGAGTGGTCCTCGTTCGCTCGTCTCGCCCGGTGGGGAGATATCGCTCCGGTCAAGTGGTGTCGAGACGTAGGAGGCAAGGCATGGATATCCCGGCAGTGGATGAAGTCCTGGTGGAGGGGCTGAAGGAGGGGATCGAGGAGTCGGTCCCCTTTGAAGGCTCCGAGGTGACACCGGAGACGCTGGCGGCCCATAAAGAGAGCGTGGGCGGGTTTCTACGTGGCAAGTGGGAGCAGGGGGTGCTGAAGGGCAGCATTCCCGAGGAGGCGTTCTCCGTGCAGTGCGACGAGAAGAACAACCCGCCGGCTGCCGTGGCTGAGGGCATCGTGACGTGCGACATTGCCATCGCTCCGACCCGCCCCGCGGAGTACGTGGTGTTCTCGATCTCGCAGAGTGTCCTGAAACCGGCGTGAGCAGGTCTGCGGGTGAAGGGGCGGGAGTGCAGGGTTGTCCGGGTATTCCGAAATCCCCTACGTCCGGTAGGCATCGGAGAGGGCCGGGTGTTCGACCACCAACTCCCGCCGGAAAGGCGCCCCGCCCCTGCCGCAGCAGGGACGGGGCGTCTCCTATGCCGTGCTCGGGCCGGCGCGCGGTGGCCCGAGCGGTGGCCGGACGGCGGGGCGTCGTCAGTGGTGCGAGTGGGCGTGCTTGCCGAGCGAGGACTTGCCGAACGCGGACTTGGTGGCGCCCTGCGGCGACTTGAGCTTGTCCGCGGTCTTGGCGACGGCGTTGACGACCGCACCCACGTTGACCGGGGGCTTCTTGACGACGTTCTTGGCGATCGGACTGCTGTCGATCAGGTTCTTCGCGTCTGCCGCGACCCCCCGGTGGCCGTCGGCGAACGCGGGGGCGGCGACGCCCAGGGCCATTACCGCGCCGGCAACAACCGCAGCGGCCTTGGAATACGTCATGGTGGACAGTCCCTTTCTGCTTCGGAGAACAAGCGGCGTCTACCGCCGGCTCGACGGACGTCCCGCGAGCGCTCTTCCGCCCGCGGCACGTCTTCGTCGGCACACACCCAAACGGCCCCGTCGCCCGCAGGACACGGCACCGGTCCCCGCTGGTGCGGAATGCACCCGAACGTGTCGAAACAGTCAGGACATTTCCCGGCTGATGGGGCGGGGGCCGGGTGTCACGTCCGTAAGCGCCTCCGGCCCGGCTGGTGCAGCAGCAAGGTGAACGCCGCCGCCACCAGGGACACGCCTCCGGCCAGCAGATATGCGCCGTTGTAGCCCCAGGCGCCGACCACCGCCGAGCCCAGCCCGCCGCCGAACAGGCCGCTGACGAGCTTGCCGCTGTAGACCAGGCCGTAGTTGGTGGCGTTGTAGTTCTCGCCGAAGTAGTCGGGCGTGAGGGCCGCGAAGAGCGGATAGAAGGCACCGCCGCCGAAACCGGAGAGAAAGGCGAAGAACAGGAACAGCCACTGGCTGCGCAGGTCCCCGGCCCAGAGCACCCCGAACTGCGCCAGCCCCAGCACCACGATCACGAAGACCAGGGTGTTCTTCCGGCCCCACAGGTCCGACAGCCAGCCGACCACGGCCCGTCCGACGCCGTTGACGACCGACATCACCCCCATCGACGATGCCGCCACCAGCGGGCCGAACCCCACGTCCTTGGCGAAGTCCACCTGGAACGAGATCCCGAAGATCGAGACGCCGGCGGTCAGTACCACGCTCACCCACATCAGCGGGAGCATGCCGCTGCGGACCGCCTCACCGGGCGTGAACTGCCGTACGGCCGGCGGATTCCGCGCCAGCAACACAGCGCTTTTCCCGCTCTTCCCGCCGGAGTGCGGTCGCCCGCCGGTATGCGGCGGATCGACCTCCGCGGGCCACCAGTTCTTCGGTGGATCCTTGAAGAACCAGGCGCAGGCCGTCACCACGATCAGTACGTACACCCCGATGCCGTCCAGGATCTCCTTGAAATCACTGCTGTCGAAGGCGTAGTTGAAGACGAAGATGAACGGCAGTGCGCCGTAGGCGAATCCGCCGTTGACGAACCCGGTCTTCGCGCCACGCCGTTCCGGGAACCATTTGCCCACCATGTTGATGCAGGTGGCATAGACGAGTCCGGAGCCGATCCCGCCGACGAACCCAAAGCCGAAGATCGCCGCCAGGACATGGTGGAAGTGCCCCAGGGCGACGAAACCCAGCAGGGTCAGCACCGCCCCGACGAACATCGCCCGCCGCGCGGTCAGCAGGCCGCGTTCCCGTAACCAGCCTGCCGGAAAGGCGATTCCGGCCTGGCAGAACACCCAGACGCTGAGAATCCAGAAGGTGTCGCCCTGCGTCCAGCCGTGGGCGTGCGACAGCGTGCCCTCGGCCGATCCATAGGCGTATTCGGAGACGCTGATGGCCATCATCGCGACCCACGGCAGATACACCATCAGTTTTCGCGAGCGGTCACCGAGCAGTTCCCGGTCGCTTTCGCCGACCCGGTACACCCGCCCCTCTCCGTCGACGATTTCCTGAAATGTCGTTGCCGTCGTTTCCGCGCCGTCCCGCCCGCTGCGGTCCATACCCTCACCTTGAAATCCTCGGAATGGAAAGAACTCGACCGGCAGAACTCGGTCGGCAGAAACCAGTCGGCAGAGTCCGGTCGGCGCGGCGCGCCCGCCGCCCACCCCCGTCGTGCACCCGGAGAACTGCCTGCCCGGAGAACGGCCTCCCCAGAGAGCTTCCTGCCGGTAGGGCGGGTTCAGGAGCCGAGCAGCAGCCCCGCGGCCCGCGCCCAGCGGTACTTCGCGCCGAGCACCGCCACCGGCCGCTCGGTCGTGTACGGGTACGCGACCACCCCGCGCTCGAAGAGCCGCGCGGCCGCCTCCTCGACCTCGGTGTCGCCGGCCAGCGACGCCACCACCGGCTTCTCGATCCCCTGCGCCCGGAACTCCTCGACCACCCGCCCGGTCAGCTCCGCGAAGACCGCCGGCGGGGTGACGAGGGTGTGCCAGTAGCCCAGCACCAGCGCATGGATCCGCGGGTCCGACAGGCCCAGCCGGAGCGCCGCCTCGTAGGTGGCGGGCGGCTCGCCGCCGGTGATGTCGATCGGATTGCCCGCGGAGCCGAACGGCGGGATCAGGCGGCGGAACGCGGCGTCGAGATCGGCCGGGATGTCCATCAGGCGCAGCCCGTTGTCGACCAGCGCGTCCGACAGCAGCACCCCGGAGCCGCCCGCACCGGTGATGACCACGACGTTGTCGCCCCGGGGGACCGGCAGTACCGGCAGCGCCCGGGCGTACTCCAGCAGGTCGGCGAGGCCCGGCGCCCGGATCACCCCCGCCTGCCGCAGGATGTCGTCGTAGACCGCGTCATCGCCCGCCAGCGCACCGGTGTGCGAGCCGGCGGCCCGCGCCCCCGCACCGGTCCGGCCGGCCTTCAGCACCACCACGGGCTTCCTCTGCACCGTCTCCCGGGCCGCCGCCACGAACGCCCGGCCGTCCTTGAGGTCCTCCAGGTGCATCGCGATGCAGTCGGTGTGCGGATCCTCGCCGAAGTACGTGAGCAGGTCGTCCTCGTCCACGTCCGCCTTGTTGCCGAGCCCGACGATCGCCGAGACGCCCGTCCGGGTCGTCCGGGCGAAGCCCAGGATCGCCATCCCGATACCGCCGGACTGCGAGGTCAGCGCCACCCCGCCCTTGACGTCGTACGGGGTGCAGAACGTGGCGCACAGGTCCTGCCAGGTGGAGTAGTAGCCGTAGATGTTCGGCCCTAGCAGCCGGATGCCCCACTGCGCGCCGATCGCCACGATCCGCTCCTGCAGGGCGTGTTCACCGGTCTCGGCGAAGCCGGACGGGATCAGCACGGCGTTCGGGACGCCCTTGCGGCCGGCCTCCTCCAGCGCGGCCGGCACCAGCGGCGCGGGGATGGCGAACACCGCCACGTCCACCTCGCCCGGCACCTCCAGCACCGACCGGTACGCCTTGCGGCCCAGGATGTCGTCCGCGGTGGGGTGCACCGGATGGATCTCACCGGGGAACCCGCCGTCGAGCAGGTTGCGCAGCACCGAGTGGCCGATCTTGCCCGGTGTGCCGGACGCCCCGATGACCGCCACCGAACGGGGCCGCATCAGCCGCCGCATCGCCGCCAGGATCTCCTCCCGGCTGTGTCGCGGACGCTCCGTCGGCGGCCCCGCGCTCAACAGCATCCGCACGTCCGCGGCGACCGCCCCGTCCGCCGACGCGATCACCGGATTGAGGTCCACCTCCGCCAACTCCGGGAAATCCGCGGCGAGTTGTGAGGTCCGAACGATGAGATCGACCAGTGCCGCGCGGTCCACCGGCGGCCCGCCGCGCACCCCGCGCAGCACCTCCGCAGCCCGGATGCCGTCGAGCATCGACGCGGCGTCCTCCGCCGAGGCCGGCGCGAGCCGGAAGGTGACGTCCTTGAGCACCTCGACCAGGACTCCGCCCAGCCCGAACGCCACGACCTTCCCGAACGTGGGATCGGTGACCGCCCCGACGATCACCTCCTGCCCCTCCGGCACCATCTGCTGCACCTGCACCCCGGCGATCCGGGCCTGGGGCGCATACGCCCGCGCGTTCGCCACGATCGCGGTGAACGCCTCGCGCACCTCGGCCGCCGAGTCGAGACCGGTCCGCACTCCGCCCGCCTCGGTCTTGTGCGGAATGTCCGGCGAGACGATCTTGAGCACCACCGGGAAGCCGATCCGGTCGGCGAGCGCCACGGCGTCCTCGGCTTGCTCCGCAACCCCCTCGGCCGGCACCGGAATCCCGTACGCCTCCGCGATCACCCGCCCCTCGGGAGCGGTGAGCACCTCCCGTCCCTGCCTACGGGCCTCCGCCAACACGCGGCGGATCACGAGTTTCTGACTTTCAGTCACCCTGACTGTCTCGCCGGCCATCAGATCACCCCCTCCGCCTGCAACACCCGCAGCTCTTCCTCGTCCAGTCCCATCTCCGCGCCGTACACCTCGGCGTTGTGCTCGCCCAGCAGCGGTGAGCGGCGGACCTCGACGGGGGAGTCGGAGAGCTTCAGCGGTGAGCCGACCGTGGTGAAGGTGCCGCGTTGCGGATGCTCGACCTCGACGACCATCCCGTCGGCGGCCAGCGACGGGTCCTCGATGATCTCCTTGGTCGACAGGATCGGCCCGCACGGGATGTCGTGCGCGGTCAGCCGCGCCAGCACCTCCCACTTGGGCAGCGTGCTGCTCCACTCCTCGATGAACCGGAACATCTTCGACAGCTTGGGCAGCCGGGCCTCAGGCGTCGCCCAGTCCGGGTCCACGGCCAGTTCCGGCCGCCCGATCAGCTCGGTGAGCGGCCGCCAGCCGACCGGCTGCACGATCACATAGACGTAGTCGTTGGGCCCGCCGGGCGCACACCGCACCGCCCACCCCGGCTGCCCGCCGCCGCTGGCGTTGCCGCTGCGCGGCACCTCGTCGCCGAAGTCCTCGTTCGGATACTCGGCCAACGGGCCGTGTGCCAGGCGCTGTTGGTCCCGCAGCTTGACCCGGCAGAGGTTGAGCACCGCGTGCTGCATGGCGACGTTGACCCGCTGGCCGCGGCCGGTCCGGGTGCGCTGGAAGAGCGCGGCGAGGATGCCCGCGACGCAGTGCACACCGGTGCCCGAGTCGCCGATCTGCGCACCGGTCGCCAGCGGCGGCCCGTCCTCGAACCCGGTGGTGGCCATCGCGCCGCCCATCGCCTGCGCCACCACCTCGTACGCCTTGAAAGCGGTGTACGGGCCCTCCCCGAAGCCCTTGATACTGGCGTAGACGATCCGCGGGTTGATCTCCTGGATCCGCTCCCAGGTGAACCCCATCCGATCGACCGCACCCGGCCCGAAGTTCTCCACCAACACATCGCTACGGGCGATGAGCCGCGCCAACAACTCCTCCCCCCGCGGCGTCTTCGTGTTGAGAGTGACACTGCGCTTGTTGCAGTTGAGCATCGTGAAGTAGAGCGAGTCGGCGTCCGGGACGTCCCGTAGCTGACGGCGTGTGATGTCGCCCGTCACCGCCTCCACCTTGACCACATCGGCACCCAGCCAGGCAAGCAACTGCGTTGCGGAGGGCCCGGACTGAACATGCGTCATATCCAGCACGCGAATACCTTCAAGCGCCTTCGACACGACGGATTCCTCCCGCTCCCTACTTGTACATGGTCTGGTTCATCGTTCCGGGGGCGTAGGCGTCCGGATCGATCCACACATTGATCAGCGAGGGCTTCCCGGACTCCCGCGCCCGCCGCAGCGCGGGCCCGATGTCCGCCGGATCCCGCACCTCCTCGCCGTAGCCGCCCAGGATCTGCGCGAACTTGTCGTAGGGCACGTCCCCGAGGGTGTTGCCGACCCGTTCCCGCTCCGCGCCGTACTTGGCCCGTTGGCCGTAACGGATCTGGTTCATGGAGGAGTTGTTGCCGACGATGCCGACGAACGGCAGGTCGTAGCGGACCAGCGTCTCGAAGTCCCATCCCGTCAGGCTGAACGCACCGTCCCCGAAGAGCGCGACCACCTCCTTGTCCGGCCGGGCCTGCTTGGCGGCGAGCACGAAGGGGATCCCGACGCCGAGCGTGCCGAGCGGCCCGGGATCCATCCAGTGGCCGGGCGACCGGGGCTGCACCACCTGACCGGAGAAGGTGACGACGTCCCCACCGTCCCCCACAAAGATCGAGTCTTCCGTCAGAAAGTCATTGATCTCGCTCACCAGCCGATACGGATGGATCGGCGAGGCATCCGACCGCAACTGCGGCAACCGCTTGTCCAACGCGGCCTGCTCCACCGCCCGCAGCTCGTCCAGCCACTCCTTGCGCCGGGCCGCGCCGCCGTCGATCCGCCCGGACGCGGCCTCCGCGACCGCCTTGAGCACCAGGCCGGCATCCCCCACGATCCCCAGATCGACATCCCGGTTCCGGCCCACCGTCCGGTAGTCCAGATCGATCTGGACCACCGTCGCCTCGGCCGACAACCGCTTGCCGTACCCCATCCGGAAGTCGAACGGTGTCCCCACGATCACGATGACGTCGGCGTTGGCGAACGCATACCGCCGTGACAGCTGGAAGTGGTGCGGATCGCCGGGCGGCAGTGTCCCGCGCCCGGCCCCGTTCATGTACGCCGGGATGTTCAGCGCGCGCACCAGTTCCACCGCGGCCGCCGTCCCGCGCGTCGTCCAGACCTGGCTGCCCAGCAGGACCGCCGGCCTCTCGGCCCGGACCAGTAGATCGGCCAGCCGCTGCACGTCCTCGGGATCGCCGGCGGAACGGGTCGAGGCCCGGTAGTGCCCGGCCCGCGGGACCCGCGCCGTGTCGGCCGGCACCCTGGTGTCCAGCACATCGCGCGGAATCTCCAGGAACGACGGCCCCGGCGCACCGTGGAAGCACTCCCGGAACGCCATCGAGACCATGTCCGCGACCCGCGCGGTGTCCGGCACGGTGGCCGCGAACTTGGTGATCGGCGTCATCAACTCGACGTGCGGCAGGTCCTGCAACGACCCCATCTTGTGCTGGCTGCGCGCCCCCTGGCCCCCGATCAACAACATCGGCGACTCGGCCCGCAAGGCATTGGCGACACCGGTGACCGCATCAGTCGTCCCGGGCCCGGCGGTCACCACCGCACACCCCGGCCGCCCCGTCAGCCGCGCATACCCATCCGCGGCATGCGCAGCCACCTGCTCATGCCGCACATCCACCACAGCGATCCCCTCATCCACACACCCGTCATAGATATCGACGATGTGCCCCCCACACAGCGTGTAGACCACCTCGACCCCTTCGCCCTTGAGCGCCTGAGCAACCAGGTGCCCACCGGAGACGAGGCGGGTAGCACCCTCGGCCCTCTGGACCTCCCGGACGCCGCGGGCAGCTTGAGCGTCCTGCGCGTCACGGCGGTCTCCGCCTCCTCGGCCGCCTCCGCCTCCCCGGCCGTCCTGAATTCCGCCGGCGTTCTCGATCTCCCGCCTATCTCCGGGCATGTGCATCGCTTCCCTTCGGGGTGCTGTCGCTGTGCCGCGAGCGGAGGCCCCGGGGCGCCGACTGGCCGCTGTCCCCGAGGAGCCAGGTGACCTGAGCAGCCAGCCGAACCACGACCTCCCCTGAAGACTGTATACAGTCTTCAGTCGACGAATACTGTATGAACCGTTATCCCTCACTGCCCGCCCGTTGTCCAGGGGAAGCGCGGGCAGCCAACGCCGATCACGCCATCCGGGCGCCTGTGTCCGCCCTCACCCCTGGTGAGAGCTGCAACGGTCGGGGAGGGGGTAGGCGAGGGCGGGTGAATCTCCGGCTCACCGCTCCCTCCGCGCCGACCGGTCCCCGACTTACCCCGTAATGCCCCATAAGCGGCACCTGCGCCTGGCGTGGATACGCAGGTGAAAGGCGCTCCGAAACCTTGGTATTGTTGTCCATGTCGCCGCGGGGAACGCCCCGCGAAGATCACCTGAGTCCGGGTGGCGGAATGGCAGACGCGCTAGCTTGAGGTGCTAGTGCCCTTTATCGGGCGTGGGGGTTCAAGTCCCCCCTCGGACACTCTTGGTATGTACATGTTTGAGAGGGTTGTGACTCTACGGTCGCAACCCTCTTCTGCATGTCGAGGGCCAGTTTAAGCCCGAAGCCCTCGTATAGAGGGCGTTTGCGTTCGGGGGCGGCGGCGAGGAGTCGGTCGGTCATCGCGCCGAGCACGGAGACCATGTGGTGGATGTGCTCTGTGGTGAGGATCTCGGGGTGGGCCGTCGTCGTGGCGAGGAGATCTTGATGGGCTGAGGCTTTCTCGGTCTGGGCTTGGTTGATCCACGTGGTGACGAGTAGGGGGTCGGCTCCGGCGTCGAGTGCGGCCCGGTACTGGGTGATGCGCCGGTCGCATTCGGTGATCGTGCGTCGCGCTGCCGCGGCGGCTGTGGTGTCGGGGGACTGTGTGGCCTGTTGTTGCAGTGCGCGCAGCGTGGTGGTCAGTCGTCCGGGGGCGAAGGTCGTGGCGATCCACTTGTCGAGTGCGGGGAGGATGAGTTCCTCGCGTACGTAGACGGTCAGGGGGTGGTCCAGGGCGGTGGTTTTGGCGTATTCGGCGGTGTAGCGGCAGCGGTAGTGCGGTTTTCCGTTGTTGAAGGTGCCTTGCATCTTGCGGTGGCACAGGGCGCAGTGGATCAGACCGCGTAGGGCGTAGGCACGGTCGGTGGGGCGGGGCTTTCGCTCCAGGTGGGTCTGTGTGCGGCGGGCTTGGCGCTTGGTTTGAGCGCGGGTGAAGGTGGCTTGGGAGATCAGTGGTTCATGGACCGGTTGTGCGGACCAGATCCATTGCTCGGGGGCGTTCCAGGTGAGTTTGGTGCGGTGGCCGAGGGTGACGTCGTCGATGTCGAGGAGGACTTCGTCCTTGCGTTGTTTGTTCCAGACTTCGTGGCCGGTGTAGCGGGGGTTGGCGAGGATGGCCCGGACGGCGCCCTTGGACCAGGCGTGACCGGGGCGGTGCGGGTTGCGGACGCGGTCGTGGGCGGAGGGGCAGGGAATGCCGTCACACGTCAGGCTCTCGGCGATGGCGTAGAAGCCCTTGCCGCGGAGGTATTCGGTGAAGATGCGCACCACGACCCACGCGGTGTCGGGGTCGGGTTCGAGGCGGTGGAGGCGTTTGCCGTCGGCGGCCTTGGCCGGATTGGGGTGTGGACCCGCGTCGCCGATGCGATAGCCGTAGGGGGGTCGGCCGCCGAGGTAGCGGCCTTCGATCTGGGCTTGGGAGGCCATGGCGGTGCGCACGCGGATCTTGATGCGGTTGCGTTCGCCCTTGCTCATGCCGCCGAAGACGGACATGACCAGGTCGTGTGCCTCGTTGTTCGGGTCGATGGGCCCGCCGACTTCGGGGACCCACAGGGGGACGCCGAAGTGGACGAAGAGGGGGAAGGTGTTGCCGAACTGGTTGCCGTAGAAGGTGCGCTGGGGCTCGCCGATGACCACGGCGTCGAAGCCCCGGTTCGGGTCGCGCAGGGCGTTGAGGAGGGCGGCGGCTTGGGGGCGGCGTTTCCAGGGCAGGGCGCGGGAGTGTCCGGCATCGAAGTACTCGGTGACGATCTCGCCGCCGGCGGGTTCGATGAGAGCGCGGGCGCGGGTGAGCTGCCAGTTGCGGGAGGTCTCGGGGTCTTGGAGGTCCTCGGTGGAGCAGCGTCCGGCGAAAGCGAAGTGGACCATAGGGCGTTGGCTCTCTGGGCTTGGTGTGCGGCGGGCACGGCGGATGACGGCGGTTAGTGGTACCTCCTGCTCTGCGAAGAGGGCCAGTCGTCCGCCGCGCCCACGCTTCTTACGGGTTGGTGTGGACCGGTGGTGTGTCCATCAGCCGGTGGTACTCGTCACGGACGAAGCGCAGCAGGGCTGCTGCCGCCGTCTCGGTGAGGTGCGGGGGCTCTTCGGGCAGGCGTACCGTCAGCTCGGGAGCCGCGGCCGCAGGAGGTGTCCGCCGCGTGGTCTCGGCGGGCATCGCGTTGTGTGACGGGTTCGCCGTCATCGCTCACCCTGCCGCCATAGGACAGTCGACGACACGGATCCGCCTCTAGGACCCTCGGTGGCACCGGGCTGGCTTCTCGGGGCGCACGTGCGGGAGCGGAAGCCGGCTGCAGAGGCCGGCGTGCGGCTCTTGGAACACAGCATCCCGTCGCCTCTTCGGGAGCGGGTGAACAGCAAAACGTCCTCGTGCTGCACCACTGAGAGCGGGATGCCTTGTCGGCGCGCGTCGCGGACATTCTTCATCTGGAAGAACGACGGGCGGGAGACCAGGTGACCGTGGCGGATACCGGCGAGGAGGGCAACGCACCGTTCGGACGGGGTGAGGCCGGCGGCCTTGCCGGCGGCAAGGACAGCGGAAGGCAAGTCGATGAGTTCGCCGCGTTCACGCCAGGGCCGGGTGGTCACCACGACCCTCCCACCCGGGCGGAGCATGGTGCGGCACTGGGCGAGGATCTCGGTGAACGCCTCCAAGAGGTGGGCGGTGGAGACATGAGCGAGATTGGCCCGGTCGTGGCCGTAGCGGAAGTCCTTCTTGACCACCCCCGGTTCGCCGGTCTCCCGAGAGGAGCGCACCTGCCCGTGGACGCTGGGACCGTAGGGAGGTGAGGTGACCACGAGATCCACCTCGCCGCGAGCATCGGCGGGAGCGAGGTCGGCGAGGTGGCGGGCGTCGCCGCAGCGGACGATGCCGGTGCCCGTGCCGCTTTCTTGTGCGGCGGTGCGGGTGTTGAGGGAGGCGAGGGTGGCCCACTTGGGTTCGTATTCGATGCCGAGGGCGTTGCGGCCGAGGTGGAGGGCTTCGACGAGGGTGGTGCCGATGCCGCACATCGGGTCCAGGACCAGATCACCGGGTTGCGTGTAGGTGCGGATGGCGTGGGCGGCGATGCCGGGGTGCATCTTGGCCGGGTGCGCCGCCGAGCCGGCAACGTAGCGGCCTTTGCGCTGGGCGGGGGCCGAGGTGGGGGCGGTGTTCCACACCGAGAAGGGGTACGTCATGAGCGGGCTCCTTCAGCTCCGGTGTGGTGGATGGCGCTGAGGGCGATCAGGTCGCTATGGGCCACCCCGGGGCTGGCGTCGGTGGGTGGGGTGGGGATGAGGCGGTCGTCGGCGGGGTGGGCGTGCGCGACGATGACGTGCTGGAGGTAGCGGAAGCCGGCGGTGCGGGCGCAGGCGATGAGGGAGCCGAGCGGGTCGGTGAGGATGCCCTCGTCCCGGCGCTGACGGGTGGCCAGCAACAGCAGTCCGTCGGCGGGCAGGAGCCGGTGCGCGCGGTAGAAGAACCCGGGCCAGCCGTCCTCCATTGCGCCGGGCATCTCGCTCGCGCCGCCGCATGTCGGGGCGTTGGTGGGGGTCGGGAGGGCGTCGGGGTGGAGTTCGGCCAGCAGTAGCGAGAGTCTGCTGGGGGCGCCGTCGGTGTAGGTGAGGACGGGGGTGCGGGTGTCCATGCCCGGCTCGGTGTCTCGTACGGAGATCTTCAGCAGGGGCGCGGGCCGTTGATCGGCCCGGGTGGTGAACACGGTCCGGGCCCGCTCGATGGCCCAGTCGGGAAGGACGGTGCCGGGGGTAGGTGCGGCGTGCGGCTGGTCGGGGGCGGGGAGCCAGATGGTGGTCGGCAAGGGGCGGGTGGCGCGAGGCCGGGGGGTGTGCGGGGTGCGGGGCGAAGTGGTGCGCATCGGTGAGTGGCGCCCGGGAAGTGGGATCGAATCCGTCTGGTGCTGACGTGAAGTAAAGAGAAACGACGGGCCGGAATTGTCATCCACGGCAGGAATGTTCGATTCGCGGCTGCGGCAGCAGTCTGCCCGTGCCGTCATGGACCCGAGCGATCATCTGGTGGCATTTGCCCAGTTCAGATGCGCAACGAGCCAGTGCCGAGCCACCGGCGAGCCAGTGCCGAGCCACCCCTCCGGGCCACCCGACAGCCGGGGTGGGACAGCACGAAGGATTTTCTTGTGTTCGATATCAAATGGCGCAACGGCGATTATCCCGCTTCCTCTTCAGGTGTAGCTGGTGTCCATGCGCCAGCCGGCGTCGTCCGGGGCGTCTGGGTGCGGGAAGCGGATGGGGAAGGTGCGTCCCGATCGACGTGTGGTGCCCACAGGCTCGGGCTGACGAGTTGGTCGAAGGCGCCGTGCAGGCGCGTGGTGGTGGCTGCCCGCGGGAACGGCTCGGCCGCGTAGCCTCCGAGCCTGAGGACTGAGGGCTCAGCTCAGGTGGTCGGGGCGTCCGGGGCGAGCCCGGTCTCGCGCCACAGGAACGCCCGGCACTGCTCCGCCAGCGAACGCGGCGACGCTTCGGGAAGACGGACGAAGCCGTCCATGACCTGATCTGCTGTCAGCCCATCCCGCATGCGGCCGATTCCCGTCGTGCCCGCAAAAGACCAGCCACCGAGTCTCCTACGGAGTCCCGGCCGCGGCCGGCGACGGCGATCCGCAGCCGTCAGTGCATCAGGCCAATGTGCCGTGGTGGGAGTACTGGCTTCCACTCGGAGTGGCCCCAAGCCTCAGCTGTGGTTCATCCCTGGCGCGTTCATACGTATTCCGAAGCACGTGGTCCAGCGAGCCAGTGGTGAGCCAGTGCCGGGCCACAACGCGGGGGCGCAGGGGGGCAACCGGTCCGGCAGGGAAATATCTTTTGTTCGATTCCAGGCCGTGAAGGTGCAGGCGCGATGCTGGTCATCGGGGCGGGCCAGCGGCGGGGTATCGCACAGCCCGGGCCAGTGGCTCGGCTGTGGCGCGGGGGTGGTGCGCGGGTGGACCGTTGGTGGCACGGGGCGGTGACAGGGGTGGCGGCAGATGTTGTCCGCCACTCCCACAAGGAGCTCAGATGCACCCCCTCTCCCGTCCCTCCTGTCGCCACTCCACTTGCCCGCGTCCCGGCGGCCTTTCGCCGCTGCAGGCGCTGGAGGAGTCCTTCCTTGCCCTCGCCGCGGCGGCCGAGCCGCTGATGCTGCCGGCGTACCTGGTGTGCGAGGAGCCGGAGCAGTCCGTGCTGCCCGTCGATCAGGTCCGCACTCGTCTTGCCCACCCCGGTACCTCGACGGTGCTGCATGAGCGGGCCTGGCGTGAAGTGGTCCGCCGCGCCCGGCGGCTCGGTGCGCCCTGGGACACGGTGGCTCTGGGCATGACCGTGCCGGTGCTGCACCGGATGTTGGCCCGCCTGGGGCGCTGTGATCACCTGGAGCGTGCGGAGCTGGAGCAGGAGGCGCTCGCTGCGGTGACCGCCGCCCTGTATGCCGTGGACGTTGATGGCACTGGTGTGGGGTGGGAGTTGTTCGCCGCGGCTGACCGGGCGGTGCATCGCCTGGAGTACGCCGCACGCCGCCGCACCCAGCGCGAAACCGGGCCGCAGGAGGCGAGCGCGAGCCGCCTTGGCCATGCCGCATCGCCGGACTTGAGGGCACTGGAAGCCGGAAGAGGCGAGGCGGAGGACGAGTACTCGGTGCTTGCCCTCGCGGTCAGGGCGCGTGTGGTGAACATCGCCGAGGCGCAGCTGATTGCCCGTACCCGTCTGGAGGGTGAGCCGATGCAACGCCTCGCAGAGGAGCGCGGGGTGAGTTGCCGTCAGCTCTACCGTCACCGTGCTGCGGCCGAGCAGCATCTGGCCGCGTATCTGCGCCACCAGTTGCGCGAGGGGTGACTGTCGGCTGTTCGGAGACTTTTCCGGCGGCGGATGTCAATTTCGCTGCCCTGAGTCTCTTTTACAAGTGAGCAAGTCACCGCCGGATCCGCGCCATGGATGTGGCGGTGGCACTCAGCCAGGCACCGTCACGGTTGTGCTGACGGTCCTGTTGCCGCTGGTGGGGTGAGCACGTCCGTCTCGTGCTGACACCCGAGCCCCCTTCCCGCCGCTCCTTGAAGGAGGACGGCCCCGGGCAGAGGGATTCGTGTTCGCCCCACCGCGCGGCGTCGTACACGGCGGTGTGACGTGCGCCGCTGGCCTGTTGTGAGTTTTCCCGTTTCCCCGCTGCCGTTGGAGGCGTCCGTGATGTTCGCAACGATCCGCCGGCCGCGCCGACGGCTGATGTGCCGGGTGGGCCGGTGGTCGGCCCGGTTCGGTTTCATCACCGTGCTTGTGTCGCTGGTGCTGCTGGCGGATGTGTCGCAGGGGTGGGCGGTCGCGACCATCCCGACGGTGATCTCGAATCTACGGAACTGGATCATCGGCATCCTCGCCGGCCTCGCCACGCTGTTTCTGACCTTCGGTGGACTGCGTTATCTGATGGCCGGCGGCGATCCGGGGGAAGTCGAGGCCGCGAAGAGGGCGTTGAAGGCCGCCGCGATCGGCTACGGACTGGCGGTCCTGGCCCCGGCCCTGGTCACGGTGCTCCAAAGCATCGTCGGCGTGGGCGGCGGAGGCGGGCAGTGATCCCCGCCAGACACTTCCTGCGCGCCGTGCTCATGCTCGCCGGCGTGGCCGTCCTCGTCCTGGGGCCGCTCTCTGCCCTGCCTGCCTCCGCGCAGGCGGTACACGCAGTGGCGCAGGCGCCGGAAGCCCCGGAGCCGCCGCGGCCTGAACCTCAGCCCGCGCCAGGCCCCACCCCCTCCCAACCCGAGCCACCTGCATCACCGCGGCCCGCTCCTGCCCCCGGGCCGACGCCCGCTCCAGGCCGCCCCTCGCCACAACCGTCCCCGTCACCGTCTGCGGAGCCGGCTCCTGGGCCTACGCCTCCGGCGTGTGAGGCGATGGGCAAGGAGTGCGTCAAGGACACCTCCTCGGGCTGGGATGCCCTCACTGACATCCCCGGCATGATCACGGGCGCGATCACCTCGTTCCTGGGCACGCTGATCGAGCAGATCATGAAGCCGCTGCGCGAGTTCCTCGCCGACACCCTGCTGGCAACCCCTGATGTCACAAAGCACGCCGACATCAAGCGGCTGTGGAAGGCCATGCTGGGGATCACTGCCGGAATCTACGTCCTGTTCGTGACGGCGGGTGGCATCACGGTCATGGGCTACGAGACCATCCAGTCCCGCTACGCCCTCAAACAGATCCTGCCCCGCCTGCTGGTGGGAATGGCCGCGGCAGCCACCTCCCTGACGGTGATGGGCAAGGCCATCGGCCTGGCCAACGCCCTCGCCCACGCGATCATGGCCACCGACCTCGCGGACGCAGGGCAGGGCATGGTCGAACGCGTCCTGCCCTTCGCCCTCTTCGGCGCGGCCGGGCTGAAGCTCTACCTGATCCTGCTGGCCATCGCAATGATCGCGCTGGTCCTGGCGGTGATGATCGGCTTTATGGTGCGGGTCGCGGTGATGGCGCTACTCGCTGTCTGCGCACCCCTGGCCCTGGCATGCCACGCCCACCCTGTAACCGATCCCGTCGCCCGGCTGTGGTGGCGGGCCCTGGCCGGCTGCCTGATCATCCAAATCGCCCAGTCGGTCACGTTCGTCCTGGCCCTCAAGCTGTTCTTCGCCCCCGGAGCCTCGACGCTGGGCATCCCGAAGTCCGACCAGCTGGGCACGTTGCTGGCCGGATTGGGGTTGTTCTGGGTGCTGTTCAAGATTCCCGGCTGGGCACTGCAGGTTGTTCTGCGGGGCACGCCGGTTCACCAACCGCACGCTCCTGCTGCTGTGCGTGTGCTGAAGCATCTGGCGCTGTACCGGCTCATGGGCCATTACCTGCCCGCAACTCGTCTGTTGCGCCGCCACAACGGCGGCGCAGGCGGCAGCGGGGGAGGTGGGTTTGGGCAAGGGCGTGGTGGGCCGGGAGGCAGGCCCGGCGGGCCGGGTGGCGGCGGAGGGGGCGGCAGTCGGCCGCCGGCTCCTGGACCTGGACACGGCGGAGGCTCTCGGAGTCGTGCCAGTCGGCCAGCTGACCTGCCCAGCCCTTCTGCCAGCCAGGGCGCAGCCGGTTCTCCTGCGGCAGGAGGAGCACATCGGACGGCGCCCTCCGGCACCGGGAGCACGACGCCCACGGTCACTACGACTCCCGGCCCAGCGCCCAGACGTTTCCCCCTCGGCCAGGCTCCCCGGCGCCCTGGTCCGCGTGCCGCTCCCTTCACCCGCGCCTCCAACGCCCCTCGAACCGTGCTCCACCCCGCCGCGGCCCGCCGACGCCAGCAGCTCACCGTGCCCGTACCCGCCGAGCACACCCCGCCCCGGCCATCCCGACCCACCCAGACACCACTGCCGATCCGCACCGAACACAACCCCACGCCCCCACAGCCCCGGCCGAACCGGACATCCCCACCCCCACGCCCCGGCTCCACCACGACGCCACCCCCGCCCACCAGGCAACCGACCCACCCCAACCCCACCGAACCCATGCGCCTACGGCCTTCGCGCCCCATGCAACTGCGACTCCCTCTCGAACCACCCAGGAGGTAATCCATGGCAGGACCCGACGACCCCACGGACGCCCCATACACCCCATGTGCCACGCGAATCCCTGCCGACATTTCCCGCCCCGACCGAATCCTGGGCCCGTTCACCGCCCGACAGACCGCAACCCTCGCCGTCGCGGCGGTGGTCGTGTACGGCGGCTGGTGGGCCACCCGCCCCTTCATGGCACCGCTCGCCTACGCGGCCCTGGTGGTCCCGATTGCAGGGGCGTCGGCCGCGCTCGCCCTCGGCCGGCGGGAGGGCATCGGCCTCGATCGTTTCCTGCTCGCCGCGCTCACCCATGCCCGTACGCCCAAGCGCCGTGTGCACGCCCCCGAAGGCGTTCCGCCACTGCCGGACATCGTCCCCGCCCGCTGGGCGAAAAGCGCAGGGCCGTCTGTCGCCGCGATGCGCATGCCCTACGACGGCATCGCCGCAGGCGGCGTGCTCGATCTGGGCAGCGGCGGGAAGGCGGCTGTGGCGGAGTGTTCGACGGTCAACTTTGAGTTGCGATCGGCCGCCGAACAACAGGGCTTGAGTGCGGCGTTCGCCCGTTGGCTCAATTCCCTGACCGGCTCGACCCAGCTGCTGGTGCGCTGCCATCGCATCGACCTCGCATCACTCGTCGACAACCTGCAGCATCATGCCGCCGCGCTGCCCCATCCCGCCCTGGAGCGAGCTGCCCGCGACCATGCCGATTTTCTCTCCGAGTTGGCGTTGAGCCGCGACCTTCTGGGCCGGCAGACCCTGCTGATCGCCCGCGAGGAAACCCCAGCGGGCGAGAGCCGGCGGCGCAGTGGGAGGGAGGGGCGGGCGCTGCAGCGTCTGGAGGAGGCGGCCCGGGCCCTTGCGCCGGCCGAGATCAACGTCACGGCCATGGACAGTCAGCGCAGCGCCGAGCTGTTGAGCGCAGCCTGCAACCCCAACACCCCCACCCGGACCGACGACCGACTGGAAGGTGACGTGTGATGCCTCGACTTCTCCATGGCCGCCCCCATCGGCACACGCCATCGCAGGGAGCGAGTGTCAAAGAGTTGCTCGACGTGTCCGGCCCCGAATCCCTCGAGGTTCATGCCCGCACCCTCGCCGTCGGCGCCCATGTAGTCACCACGATGGTCGTCACCGGTTACCCGGCCGAGGTCACCCCCGGCTGGCTCGCCCCGCTGTTGAACTTCCCCGGCCACCTCGACATCGCCCTGCACATCGAACCTGTCCCCAACCCGGTAGCCGCCGCTGGCCTGAAGAAACAACGCGCCCGCCTCGAATCCGGCCGTCGCACCGGCTTCACCAAGGGACACCTCGACGACCCCGAGGTGGAGGCCGCCGCCGCAGACGCCGCGGAACTGGCCTACCGCATCGCCCGCGGCGAAGGAAAACTCTTCCACGTCGCCCTCTACCTCACCGTCCACGCCCCCGACGAGGACACCCTCGCCGACCAAGCCGCTGCCGTCCGCGCCACCGCCGAGTCCCTACTCATGACGGTGGCCCCGACCACCTACCGGGCCCTGCCCGGCTGGCTGGCCACCCTCCCGCTCGGCCTCGACACCCTCAAGATCCGCCGCACCTTCGACACCGCCGCCCTCGCCACATGCTTCCCCTTCACCAGTCCCGACCTCCCCACACCCACCACCACGGACGGCCAGGCAGCAGGTGTCCTGTACGGCCTGAACGTGGTCTCCGGCGCTCCGGTGCTGTGGGACCGCTTCGCGCAGGACAACTACAACTCCATCTGCCTGGCCCGCTCCGGAGCCGGCAAGTCCTACCTGACCAAACTGGAGCTGCTGCGGCTGCTGTTCACCGGTGTCACTGCCTCAGTGATCGACCCGGAGGACGAGTACGTCCGCCTCGCCGAAACCGTCGGCGGACACGTGGTCGGACTCGGTTCCAACGGCGTGTGCCTCAACCCTTTCGACCTTCCGACCTCCGCTTCTGAGGGCGAAGACGTCTTGACGCGGCGCGTGTTGTTCCTGCACACCTTCCTTGCTGTCCTCCTCGGCACGGACCTGACCGCGGCCGAGAAAGCGGTGATGGACCGGGCGATCCTCGGCACATACACCCGCGTGGGGATCACCGCGGACCCCCGTACCTGGCGGCGCACCCCGCCCACGCTCGCCGACCTGGTCGTCGTTCTGAAAGAGGACGGCAGCGAGGTTGCCACGGACCTCGGCGACCGGCTGGCCCCCTATACCACCGGATCGCACGCCCGCCTGTTCAACGGCCCCAGCACCGCCGCCACCACCGGGCACCTGGTCGTCTTCGCACTCCGCCATCTGCCGGACGAGGTCAAGGCCCCCGCGATGCTGCTCGCGCTCGACGCCATCTGGCGGCAGGTCACCTCCCGCCCGGGCGCCGGCCGCCACCTGGTCGTGGTGGACGAGGCATGGCTGCTGATGCGCGACGGAGCCGGCGCCCGCTTCCTGTTCCACATGGCCAAAGCCGCCCGCAAGTACTGGACCGGACTGGCAGTGGTCACCCAGGACGCCGACGACGTCCTCGCCTCACCGCTTGGGCGCGCCATCGTCTCCAACGCCGCCACCCAAATCCTGCTCCGCCAAGCCCCACAGGCCATCGACACCATCAGCGAAAACTTCCACCTCTGCCACGGCGAACGAGAGTTCCTCCTCTCCGCCTCGCGAGGAGAGGCGCTGCTGCTGACCGGGGACCGTCGCCACAAAGTCGCCCTCGCAAGCATCGCCGCACCTGGCGAACACGAGGTGATCACGACAGATCCGAGTGAGCTCACCCTCCAGCAACGTGACGAAGTCACCGAGGTCGATGACCCCGACGAGTGCGAGCTCCCCGGGACTGGCCACAGGGAGGGGACGCCGTGACTGCGTACGACTTCTTTCTCGCCGTGAACCGTCCGGACGGTCCGCTGGTGGACTTCCTCACCAACCCGAGCAGCTTCTGGACACACCTCGGCCACGGAGCCGCCAACTCGCTCGAAAGATATGCGCCTCTTCTCCTCCCGTGCGCTGTCGTCGTAGTGACCGGTGGCTACGTGGTGCGCCGCCGACTGCACCGGTGGCGCCAACACCACCTTGCCCACAATGCCCGCTGCGTGGAAATCCTCGCCCCGCCCCACGTCACCCCCAAGGGCGGCGAGGTCCTATGGGCCCAGCTCTCCGGCCTCCTACGCCCATGGTGGCGCCGCCTGTCCACCGGCCAGCCCCACCTGGCCTTCGAATACACCTGGTCCCACACCGGAATGCACATCAGCCTGTGGGTCTCCGGCACAGTTCCGTTGGGGCTGGTACGCCGTGCAGTGGAGGCCGCCTGGCCCGGCGCCCACACCCGCCTCACCGAACCCTCGCCTCTGCTTCCGCACGGTCACACCGTCAGTGCGGGACGCCTGCGGACGGGTCGTCCTGATGTCCTGCCGCTACGCACCGACCACCCCACCGACCCTCTGCGCGCACTGCTGCAGGCCGCCACCGGTATGGCCGAGGCGGAGTCCGCCTGCGTACAAATCCTGGCCCGGCCGGCCACCGGCAGCGCGCTGCGCCGCGCCCGACGCCAGGCACGCCACCTCAAAGCCGGCCACACCGCCGCCCGCCTACCCGCCCTGACTGCGCTCCTCTTGCACCGTGCCCAGCCGTCCGCCACCGGCAAGCTGGACCCCGAACACGGCACCGCGGTAAGGCAGTCCGCCGCGAAACTCTCCGGCTCCCAGTGGCAATGCGCCCTCACCTATGCCGCCACCTGCTCCACCGAGCAAGAGCGCGCCGATGATGTCTCAAGGGGCCGAGCCCACGCGCTGGCCTCCGCCTTCGGACTGTTCGCCGACCGCAACTACCTCGCCCGCACCCGCCTCCGTCGCCCCGAACCACACCTGAGCTCAAGGCACTTCCCCTTCCGCACCGCCCTGCTGTCCGTCCCGGAACTCGCCACCCTGGCACACCTCCCCTCCGACCCCGACGCGCCCGGCCTACGACGGGCCGGCGCCCGTTCCGTCCTCCCGCCACCGCAGGTCCCCGAACCCACACCAGGAGCTGGGGTCAAGCCCTTGGGCCGCGCCGACACCGGCGCATGCCGCAGCGTCGGTCTCGCGGTCGCCGACGTCCGCCATCACCTGCACGTCATGGGCGCGACCGGCTCAGGCAAGTCCACCCTGATCGCCAATCTCGTCCTTGACGACGTCCGCCACCACCGCGGCGTCATCGTCATCGACCCCAAAGGCGACCTGGTCACCGACCTGCTCGACCGCCTCCCGGACACCTGTGCCGACCGCCTGGTCCTCGTCGACCCCGACGACGCGCACAGACCGCCGTGCCTGAACGTTCTGGACGGCACGGACATCGATGTCGTCGTGGACAACATCACCGGCATCTTCCGCCGGATCTTCACCGCCTTCTGGGGACCGCGCACCGACGACGTGATGCGCGCCGCCTGCCTGACCCTCCTCAAACACCGCAACCACACCCACCAACTGGTCACCCTCGCCGACATCCCCCGCCTGCTCGGCGAATCCGCCTACCGACTGCGCATCGTCCCCACCCTCAAAGACCCGGTCCTGCGTGGCTTCTGGGCCTGGTACGAGTCGATGTCCGAACCCTCCCGAGCCGCCGTGGTCGCACCGGTCATGAACAAGCTCCGTGCCTTCCTCCTGCGCGACTTCGCCCGCCGCGCCATCGCCGCCGGCCCCTCCACCTTCGACCTCACCCAGGTCCTCGACGGGGGCATCCTGCTGGCCCGCCTCCCCAAAGGAGCCCTCGGCGAAGAGACCGCCCGGCTACTGGGCTCCTTCATCGTTGCCGGTGCCTGGCAGGCCGCGGCCGCCCGCGCCCGCACGCCCGAACGCCAGCGGATCGACGCCACCTTGAGCATCGATGAGGCACAGAATTTCCTCACCCTCCCGTATCCGCTGGAGGACATGCTCGCCGAGGCCCGCGGCTACCGCCTGTCGATGCTCCTGGCCCACCAGCACCTCGCCCAGCTCCCACGCGACCTGCGCGAAGGCATCTCCGCCAACGCCCGCAACAAAGTCTTCTTCAACACCTCACCCGGAGACGCAAACACCCTGGAACGCCATACCCTCCCCGCACTGGCCGCTCACGATCTGGCCCATCTCGGCCCCTACCAGGCTGCCGCCCACCTCCTTGTCGGCGGTGCGGAAACCGGCGCCTTCACCCTCACCACCCGCCCGCTGCCACCCCCGATTCCTGGCCGTGCCGTGGACCTCCGCGCGGCAGCCGCCGGCCGCAATGGACCCCGCCCGGCCACCCGTCCCTGACCCGCCCCCCTTGAAGTGAACCTGGTTGGTGATTGCCATGCCCTCCCTGCCTCGTCCTGCCTCCGGCCCCGGCTCCCGCTACACCGCCCGCGCCGCAACCACCCGACACCGCCCCACCCAGCACACCGACGTCGCCACGCTCGCCCACCGCCTCACCACCCGCGACCTCTGGCTGACACGTATGCTCCACGAGCACCGCGTCTTCACCACACCCCAGATCGCCCGCCTCGCTCACACCTCACTGCGTTCCGCCCAACGGCGCCTGCGTACCCTTCACCAGCACGCTGTCCTGGACTCCTTCCGCCCGCTGACACAGACCGGCTCGGCACCCGAGCACTACACCCTCGGCCCCCTCGGAGCCGCCCTGCTCGCCGCCCACGCCGGCCTGGACACCGCAGCCCTCGGATGGCGCCCCACCCACACCGGCCGCATCGCCTACTCCCCATCCCTGGGCCACGACCTCGGCGTCAACGACCTCCTCACCCACCTCACAGCCCGCACCCACACCACCCCTGACACCGGGCTTCGCCTGTGGCTGTCCGAACGCTCCGCGGCCCGCCGCTGGGGCGACCTGATCCGCCCCGACGCCTACGCCCACTACCGCGACGGCGACCACCTGCTGCCGTTCTTCCTCGAATACGACACCGGCAGCCAATCCCTCGCCCGTGTCGAAGCCAAACTCCCCGGCTACGCCGCCTTCACCACGACAACCAGCACCCGCCCCGCCCTCCTCATCCACACCCGCACCCAATCCCGCGACCAAGCCCTCCGCCACCGCCTGGCCGACACCGCCCGCGAACTGGGCCTGAACGTGGCAATGTCCTCCGCGGACTTCACCACAACCAGCCCCTGGGGGCCGTGGTGGGCACCCCTCGGGCCCGGCACCCGCCGCACCACCCTCACCGATCTCGCCGCCCAGTGGCCCGACCTCAGCCCCGCCTCTGGCCTGGAACCCACCGATGCCGACACCACCCTCACCCTCCCCGTTCCCCCACTCCCACCCGCCGTCCGACCCGAGGCTCAGACGTGAGCTCCCTCCTGGGAAAGGCGGTCGCCGGCATCGGCTGCGCCGTGCTGTGCCTGCCTCTGCTCGCCGCCGTCACTCTCGCCGCGGCCTTCGGCGGCATGACCTCAGACAGCAGCACGGCGGCCACTGCGAGCAGGCAGGCGATCAACGACATCCCGCCCCGCATACTCGCCCTCTACCAACGCGCGGCCCTCGCCTGCCCCGGCCTGTCCTGGACAGTCTTGGCCGCCATCGGCAAGACCGAGACCGACCATGCCCGCCACCCCACCATGGTCTCTACCGCAGCTGCCGTCGGGCCGATGCAGTTCTTGCCGTCCACCTTCCAGGCATACGCGCACCCCGTACCCCCTGGAGGCAAGCGGCCACCGACGCCCTGGGACCCGGTCGACGCGGTGTACGCCGCGGCCCGCCTGCTGTGCGCCAACGGCGCCCGAGGCGGCAGAAACCTCCAGGCAGCCCTCTACGCGTACAACCACTCCCACACCTACGTGAGCCAAGTCCTCACCACCGCCCGCAGGTACACAGCCATCGCACCACTCCCAACAAGTGCTGTGGCCAAGGCGGTTGCCTTCGCCCGCGCCCAGCTCGGCGTCCCCTATGTATGGGGCGGCGACGGGCCCTCCGACGGCGGCTTCGACTGCTCCGGCCTCACCCAAGCCGCCTACCATGCCGCAGGCATCCGCCTCCCTCGCGTCGCACAATCCCAATACGACACCGGCCCCCAACTCCCCAAGGGCACCCAACTGGCCCCCGGTGACTTGCTGTTCTTCGGACCCAGCCCACACCGCATCACCCACGTGGCGCTCTACGTCGGCGCCGGACGGGCGATCGACGCACCGCACCCCGGAGCCGTCGTCCGTCAGGGGCCCGCGCGCACCAGCGCCTCGTCCTTCCAGGGTGCGACAAGGCCCACGCCCCACGGAGGCAACGGGTGAAGCAGGTCGAAGCCCGCGAAGCCGTCAGCCTCCTGCGCACCATGACACGGGTCCTGTGCGTCGTCGGCGTCCTGGCGCTGGTCTTCACCACGGTCAACGTCACCCGATTCGCCACCAGCCGCGACGTCCCCCTCCCCATCGCCGTCCTCCTCGACCCCATAATCGGCACCGCCCTCGCCGGCGTCCTCTACGTCGACGCACGCCTCGCCGCCTGGGGCATCACCCCACCCGCCTGGTCCACCACCTTGCGCTGGAGCGCAGGCTCCACCGCCGCCCTCATAAACACCTGGCAAAGCCTGTGGCCCGACGGACAGATCGGCTGGCCCCACCACGCCGACCCCGCAGCAGTCCTCCTCCACCTCACCCCCGCCCTCCTCCTCATCGCCCTGACCGAGACCATCGCCGCCTACCGCCGCACGATCACCGCCCTCCTCGACCAGACCACCCCCACCGACCAGACCAGGCCGACCGAACCGACCGACCTGCCCGGCCCGACCGCCCCAGCACATCCCCGCACAGCCCCTGCCCCCCGATCGGCCACCGAGCGCACCGACCGCGAACCGACCACCGACGCCGCGCTGCCCATCGACTCCCCACCACAGACCACATCCGCCCCCACCCCGCCCTGTGTCCAAACCGCCCACCCCGGCATCACCAACCCAGCCCCCACCAGGCCAAATGCGGCCAACGACGCAGCCCACAGCCCACGTCCCGACCCCGACCGCCCACCATCCGGGATCCGGGCGGCAGACGCCGACCTATGGCCGCACGCCCTCGCCCTGGACAAGACCACCCGGGCTATCACCGGCCAGCCCGCAAGCATCTGGCGACTCCGAAACGAGCTACACCTCGGCTCCAACCGCGCCCGCCGCATCCACCACCAACTCCACAACCACAACACCGACCGACCACCCCCGATCGAATGAACTCCGCTCCGCCCCCTCCGACCGACCACACCGACCAGACACCGACCGCCCGACCGACCGCTCCCCAAACCCACCGCCCCCGCACCGGCCCACCGCGCAAGCCCCGTACCGCCCGGGAGCCATGCCCCCACACACGCAACCGGGAACAACCCCGCGTAATGCCTCGCTTGACTTCCCGCCCGGGGCGAGCGTCCATGGTCGTGGCCGACAAGAGCCCAGTGGGTTCCCCAAGCGTGAACTCGCCCTCGTCACAGCCACGTTCGCCCGGATGAACGCGCCGCGCACGCGCCGGCGAACACCGCGGCCCGCCAACGCAGCGCCGCACCCCGGCCGGGGACCTCAACCACCCACACTGCACTCGGAATCGAGGACCCCAACATGTCCGACACCAACCCCGACACCACACCCACCCCAGACAACGCCTCCGCCCCGGAACCGCCCACGGGCCTGACCGGCGCAGCCGCCGCTGTCTACACCGAACTGATCGGCCGGACCGAACCCGTCACCGTCGCCGAACTTGCCCACGCCGCAGGCATCGGCCACTCCACCGCCGGACGCGCCGTAACCACCCTGGAGAAGCGCGGCCTCGCCGCCCGCACCCCCGGCGGCCACGATGGCCCCCGCCGCATGCCCGACCTCTGGCACCCCGTACCTCCGACGCCCACCTCCGAGACCACCAACACGCCAGAACACGACCCACAGCACACCGACACGCAGCCGGAAAGCACTCCCACCGATTCCGCGGAACGCGTCGACGACGACGTAGAAGGCGATGAGGAAACGTCCGAGGACAGGATGTCCAGCACCGCCGCAGCCCCTGCCCCCGACATCCCCAACCCCACCATCACGGACGACACCGACCTGCCCACGGACACCCCGCCCGACGCCCCCGATACGTCGGCCGCCGACAACACCGACCCCAGCGCCGAGCCGGAAGCCGACACCCCTCACGTAGAGGCGTCCCAGGGCACCGAGCAGCCCGACGGCAACAACAGCCAGGAAGACGGCCCACAGAGCGGGGATGACAACGCCCCCGTGTCGAGCGAAGCCGCCGAGGCGCATAGGGCACCGGCGCAACCGGCACCGACCAAGGACGGGCGGCTCGCACCAGGAGCGCTCCGGCAGATGGTCATCGACCACCTCCACGCACACCCCGACGAGGCTTTCACCGCCACCCGCATCAGCCGCGTCATCGAGAAGTCCTCAGGCGCCATCGCCAATGCCCTGACCAAGTTGGTCGGACTCGGCATCGCAGAACAGGCCACCGACCAGCCGCGAACCTTCCGGCTCGCCCGCCACGCCCAGGCGGACACCACTTCCTAACCGCCCGTCGAAACCGGCCAGGGCGCGCCCCGCACACCATGCGGGGCGCGCCCCGTCTTTCGTCGTCGTTGCACGTGGCGATTCGAGTCCGGTAAGCGCCGCATGGTGCGCAGGCCGGCTTGATGCTTCCGCCGTCGCGCAACAGGCGCGACGGCGCGCTGGCGGCTACGTCGTTGAACGAGCCCGGCTCCGTAGGCCCCCGCATCGTTGCGGTTCCCCTCCATGAGCGAACCGGCTCGGCGCATGCTCACGCCTCCGGCGAAAGCCGTAGTGGGTTTACCGGTCGTTCTCAGGCACGAGTGAGCCGTCGGAGGTGCCGAGCAGGGGCTGGCTGCGGAAGGTTTGGCTTGTGCTTACGGGGGTCTCGTTGATGTCCGCGTGGATCTTGCGGGCGAGGTTTTCGATCACCGTCACGCCGGCGGGCATGCTGGCGTGGTCTGAGGTCAGGACCACGAGCCCGTAGTCATGGTCGGGTCCGGTGAATGCGCCGACGCTGTGGACGCGCCAGCCGCCACCGGTGCGCTGAAGCCAGCCGTTCTTGACGTGGACCCTGGCGCCGCTCGGTGCGCCGGCCGGTACGCCCCAGCGCTGACTGGGGATCACCCGGTTCAACAAGTCCAGCGCGTAGGCCCGGGAGCGGTCGTTGAGGACGGGGTTCGTGGCGGTGAACAGGGCCGTCAGCGTGAGCTGGTCGGCGGCGTTGATCTGGGTCAGTCCCCAGTAGCCTTCCGGGTCGGGGACGGTGTGCTTCATGCCTGCAAGGCGCAGGAATACCTTGATGCGGGTGAGGCCGAGCCGCTTCCACAAGGTGGTGGTGGCGTCGTTGTCCGACGCAGTGATCATTTTTGTGGCGAGGGTGCGCTCGGCCCCGGTCAGGTCACGGTGTTCGTCCTGGGCCTGGCGCAGCAGTGCGCCCAGCACGATGACTTTGACGACGCTGGCTGAGTCGTGTTGCCGCTCGGCGTCGTAGGTGCAGCTGGTCTTGGTGGTGCGGTCGTACAAGGCGATCGAGGTGTGCCCCTTTGCGCCCGGGGAGTTCACCACGGTTTTGATGTCCTTGGTGAGCCGGTCGGCGAGACCGGCCTTGGTGGAGGTGCATACGACCTGAGGGGTTGTCCGGCCGTTTCCTGACGCCGTGGCTGCGCTGGCCGGGACGGCGGCCACGAGGATCGAAGAGAACGCCGCGGTGAGAGCTGTCACGGCTGACGCGCGCCGCAGCCCGCCGACAGGGGGACATATTCGGTGAGGCAAGAGGGACGTTCCTTTCGATTCATGGTCGCGAGGGGCCCTGCCCACGGCCAGTGGGCAGGGCCCCTCGCGGGTAATGCAAGCTCATCGAGTATGCATGCGCCCTGCGATGCGCTGGAAAATGCTTCGTCTCCGCGTGCGGATGTCCCGGGATCTATCGCCCGGGACATCCGCCGCGCTGTAAGCCGTTCCTACCGTTCAGGGCTCTGGGTAAGAGGTGTCAGCAACTGGCAACCGGGGTCTGGAACGTACCCTGGCCGTTTACCTTCAGCAGTCCAATGGTGGGAGCACACCGGAAGCCGGAATCGTAGGACGTCCACGAGCTGGACTTGGTGGTTCCGGCAGACTGCGTGAACGTGCCGCCGTAGTGGTAGGTGCCTCGGTGGCTGTAGCCCAGCTGGGCTGTGATCTTGCCTCCACTGACCTTCTTGTAGCTCGTCGTGATCGTTACATTGGCGCCGAGTACCTTGCTGTGAAAGACGGCACCGCTGCTCAGAGAGGTGCAGGTGTTTCCGTTGATCTTGCCGTCGCCGGGGCAGCCTGCGGCATACAGGGTCGGCGCGTTGGCAGACGGGGCGCTGGCTGCGTGAGCGCTTGTGGTGGTGCCCAGTGCCGTCAAGGCGAGCGCAGCAACAGCTATGGAGCGAGTGGCCTTGGTTACCGAATTACGCATGGTGAACCTCCTGTGGGCCAAGCGTTCTTTTCAGACGCGAGGACCTTTGTGTATCTGCGAGTCTTCTTCGCTTCGTGCCTGTCGCGAAGTCCCGTACACCGGGATATCTAGTTGATGGTCGTTTCCACTGCGCCGTCCTCTACTGAGTCCGGCGGGTCGATCTTTTGCTTCCTGCTCGCCCGGGGATCGACCTTCCCGGAGTTGGCATCGACATAGACCGGTTCCAGGATGACGTTCTTGTCGTCGGCCTCGAAGGCGGTCATCCACTGTGATCGCCACTTGCCACCGCGCTGGACGGCAAGCAATTCGCTTTCGATGGCTCGCACATGGTCAGCTCCCTTGGGAAGCCCCAACGAGTCGAGGGCGGCACGCTGAGCGGATGCCTTGTCGACTTTCACCGGGGGAAGGTCCCTGGGGTCGTCCGCGCTGCGGACCAGGAGTTGGGAGACGCGTCCGGCGGTGTTGATCTGGACATCCAGACGCATCGGCATCAGCACGCCGTTGCTGTCCCGGCGGCGCCAGCTGACGATCCATCCGAGTTCCGCCCTTTCACCGACGGGGTAGACCTGCGGCTTGGCATCCCGGAGCTCGTTCGGGTAGTGCTCTTCGGCGTATCGGCGGGCGATGGGAAGGGCGTCCTTCTCGCCGGCCGGGGCGTGGGTGACACCGGGAACGGGGAAGCTGGCCGAGGTGGTCTGACTGGAACTTTCCAGGCTGACGTTGAGTTGAGACGCGTCGGGCCATGACAGCTCGGCGGAACCGCTGTCCAGGGCGACGAGCAGAGTGTCCGGAGCGTCGTCAACTCCCGGCCGGAGTTGGACATTGTTGATGGTGTAGCGGTCACCGAACGCCTGCCGGATGGCTTTCTGAGCTGCCTGCTGCTCCTTGCCCCCAGTGAGTTGGAGGCTGGTGGCGTCGACTGCCGTCGGGGTGATCCAAAGAGCCCAGGCGATGGCAGCGCCCCCAAGGAGCACCGCGGACGTGAGCGCGGTAGCACGAGCATGACGACGCAGGGGGGCCACCGGGCGGCGTCTGAACCGTAGCAAAGCCCAGGCGAGCAAAGCGCCGGCAATTCCGCCCAGCGAGTTCATTTCCAGGTCGCTGCTGTCACATCCACGGTGGACCCACGGGAGAAGGGTCTGCAGCAGTTCAGTGGCCAAGGACAGCAGGATGCTTCCGGCCAGAATCGGGAGCAGTGACCGCAGTGCCATCAGCCCGAAGAAGCCGATGGGCAGGAAGAGGAGCAGGTTGAGCAGACCTTGCTCGGTGGCGAACGGCTCAGCGACATTGCGGTTGATGACGCAGGTGTGTGTGCCGTCCGCTGTCGCGGCCCCGCTGGGCAGGAAGAGGGTGAGGGCCAGCTCGGCCGTCACCGAGGCGCCGAGCGCCGCGTGGGCCCAAGGCCGTCTGCCGACGTGGTGAGTGAGCCAGAAGCAGGCCGCGGCCACCACGAGGATGGCCAAGGGCGCTGCGATGAGGAAGCCCACTTGGTCTTTGAAGATGGCGGAGAACACGGAGCGGTGTCCTAATCCGGGAGAGCAGGGAAAAGGTCCGTTCCCGGCGTCCGGGGACCGGCCGGGAGCGGATCAGGAAGCGGTCGGCCGGCGATCAGCTGGTGCAGGTGGCCAGCGGCGTCTGGTAGGTCTGCTGGCCCGACACCTGCAACATCCCGACGGTGCTGGAGCAGTAGGTGACACCACTCCACGTGTAGCTCTTGGTCGTACCGCCGCCCTGGCTGAACCAGCCGCTCCAGTGGTTGGTCCCCGCCCGGTTGAAGCCGAGACGCGCCTTAATACCCGAGCCGCCGGTCTTCTTGTACGAGGTAGACGCCTTGTCGTTGGTGAACTTCTGGTGGAAGAGGGCACCACTGCTCAGCGACGTACAGGTGTGGTTGCGGGCAATGCGCCCATCCCCCGGGCATCCGGCGGCGTAGGCAACCGCCTTGCCCGTGCTGGAGGGGCTTTCCGCGTGGGCGAGGGGCGACGTTCCCATCGCCACCAGCGTCACTCCCGTCATCGCGGTCGCGCGTATGAGCTTCTTCATGTTCATCACAGATGCGTCTCCAGACGCCACAGCCAGGCTGTGGATGGCCAGTTCGATGGAGGAAGTACGCGTTGCGTCGCAGCGATAGGCATACGTGCAGGCGTGGCCTGTCCCCCTGCGGGCGCCACCCCGAACGGGTCGAGTGTCCGTTCGGTGCGGCGGGCATGAAATTACGAGGGGGTTTGCGCGATGTACAGCCAAGTTGGCGCATTTAAGTCAACTTGAGGTCGTTTTGAACGGGTCCGTGACGACAGGGGATTGATGTCCATAGGCGAGGCCGGGGGCGCCTTGACGGCCACGCCTGCTGACCCTTGGGCGCCCGTGAGCGGCTGGATCTTTTCGGTCAATGAATCGCAAAGAATGCTTGGCGGATCCTTGACCTACACTCCGCGCGCTCCTCTCAGCGAGCACGCCGGCGCCTACCGAACGGAACATCGGCCAAGTCGCCAAGCGCCGCGCCAAGTGCGGGTGCCCCCGCGACACGCACGTCCCCACCCCACTGCCGATGCCCTCCATAGCCTGGTGGTGGCACAACCCCGGCGCCTCCGCACTCACCCCCACCGGCCCTGGGTACCTCAACCGCCTGTATCTTCCGCTCCGCCGCCCCGAGCTCCCGCTTTCACGGTGGGGTGCCGTCCGTGCCGTAGCGGACGACACCCCGTCAGGTTATGAACGGATGGTGGTGGCGACGCCGGTCTCCTGGTCTGGGCGCTGTGTGCGGGGCACAGGGGTGGGGTCGGTGATTGCGGTGCACAGGGCGCGGATCAGATGGGTGGGCGTACGCGGGTGGGCCGTGGCGTGCCAGAGGGTGATGTGGTCGTTCGGCCGGCTGGCGGCGAATAGCCAGTTCGCCACGCCGTGACCGTGCTCGTCGGAGGTCCCGGTGACGATGACTGCCCGTTCGTCGGGTGCGTACCAGGCGCATTCGTACCGGGCGAGGTCACGGATCCACCCGGCGGCCGACAGCGGTACGGTCGCCTCGTCCGGCCAGCCGACGGGCCGTAGGTAGTGCGGGTCGCGTTCCCTGCCTGCTGTGCCGTCGGAGTCGGTCAGGGCTGCGGCGAGAGCGGCGGGCAGTTCCGGCGGGGTCTTGGGGGCGAAGCGCACCGACCACGCGGCTACTTCGCCGGGGCCGGGGCGGGCGGTGAACTCCCAGCTCGATGCCCGCCGTCCTTTCCTGGGTGCAGGCAGAAGGCCGGAGGGAGTGTGGAGAGCTTCCAGCAGTCCGCCGGTCTCTCGGCGACTGAACACAAGGCAGTCTCCGATGGATTCGCAACGCCATTGGGCACTCTGTAGCTGTTGGATGAGGGCGCTGGTGGCAGTGGCGTCCGGGCCTGCCAGGTATCGGGGGGCGATCAGGACAGGGCTTGGGTCGGTGTGAGAGTTCACCGTGGGAATCCCTTCGTGGCGGGTGGGTGGTGCGGGGCGGTACCGGGTCCAACGAGTTGGCGCTGCCCGGCGCTGGGCCGTTTGGCCCGGATCGGTGTTCCGTAGTGCGTGCCGCCCCGGGCGATGCCGGGGCGGCACGGTGGCCGGGTCATGTGCGGGTGGTGGCCAGGGCGGCGGTGGCAGCCTTGGCGATGGCGGTGATGGCCTGGGCCGGGTCGGTCAGTTCCACCACGGTGGTGCCGGGGAGGGGCCGGGGGTCGGGGGCGAAGGCGAGCCAGAGCACCGCGCAACCGGTCTTGCGCAGGGCGGTGATCCGGTTGGCTGCGCGGGCGGCTTCGGTGGGGTTGTAGTAGCCGTCGGAGGCGACGACCAGCAGGCGGCCTGCCCCGGGCCGGTCAAGGCCGAGTCCAGCGGTCAGAGCGTCGGTGGCCTCGGCCAGGCAGTGCCCCCTCCCCTTCACACCGAACTGTGTGACGGTCCTGGGGGCGCGTCCGGGCGCGGTGATGGCGGTGACCGAACGGTCGTAGGCGACGGTGGCACTGCGGGAGTCGGGGTCGGTCAGCGCGGTGGCTTTGGCGAGGATCCAGGCGGCGGAGGCGATCGGGGCGGTGGCGCGATGCATGGAGCCGGAGACGTCGACGGCGATCCCCACCCGCAGCGGTGGGGTGGGCGTGGGGCGGTGGACGGTGCGGGTCCAGGGTGTTGCGGTGGGGGTGGCACCTGCGGCGCGTTGGGCGTCCCGGGCGAGGGCTTGGCGCATGTTGAGGCGTCCGGGCGGGGCGACGGAGGCGGTCACGGTGGCAGTGCGTTCCCGGTAGGCGGCAGCCCGCAGCACCCTGGCCAGTCGCCCGGCGGCCGCTTTCTCCCCTGCTTCCGGTGCCCGGGTTCCGGTTACCGGCGAACGGTCGCGGCCGTTGCGGGAGTCGCCGGGAGTGAAGGGGCGTCCGTTGGAGTTGAAGACCTTCTCGGCAGTCTGCGCCGCCTGCCGCGCCCGGGCGGCCTGGTCGGTCTGGGCCTGTGCGCGGGCCGCGCGGGCAGCGGTGACCTTGGCTTCGGCTGCAGCCTGGGCCGCCTCGTTCGCCTGGACCTGGCTGACCACCTTGCCGACGGCTTCGGCCAGCTCACCCACGCGGCCACCTGTCGGGGCGGGGGGTGGCGGCGTGCCCGTGGGGTCGGCGCTGAGGGCCTGGCACCAGGCGCGGGCATGGTCCAGCATCGCCGCCCCGTCCCGGTCACCGGTGGCGTGCGCTGCGGTCCAGATGTCACTGAGGGTGTGGAGGAGGTCGGGGCCGAGGATGCCGGTGATGGTGTGTTCCAGGGTGTGGGTTTCGTCTGGGTCGAGGATTCCGGCGTCGCGGCGGGCGAGGAGCAGGCCGGCCGCGAGGGCGGCCTGCCAGCGGTCGGTGGGGGTGGTGCTGGTGAAGTCGGTCAGGATCAGGGTGCGGACGGCGGCGCGGAGGTAGCGGCGGTCGCCGGGGCGGCGGTGCAGGTGCGCCAGTTCGGCGCGGGACTCCTCCAGGATTTGCCCGGCCTCATCGAGGGCGGTGCCGCGCAGTTCCGGTGGGGTGTGCCAGTGGCTGTGGGCGGCGTGTGCGGCCTCGTGGACGAAGGCTCCCCAGGCGGTGGGGTAGCGGTCTTCGTCGCCGGGCCGGGCGGGGCGGATGGTGGCCGGGTGCAGGGGTGCGAAGAGGGCGGTGTCGATCTCCAGTTGGGCGGTGGTGGGGTAGAAGGCGACGGGGGCACCGGAGCGGGTGCCGTGTTCGCAGGTGACGAGGATGTCCTCGCGTCCGGTGAGTTCGGGTAGGCGGGTGCTGAGGGCGGCGGCGATCCGCAGCCAGTGGGCACGCTGCGCGGTGGGGCGGGGTTCGGTGAAGTTGCCGCCGTCGTCCTCCCAGCGGGCGGTGGCCCATTCGGCTTCGGACAGGGCGGGCGGGGCCGGTGGGAGATGGTTGTGCAACTGGGCAGCCATGGCTGGTCGTTCCCTTCGGAAGTTCCGGACAGTGGGTATGCGGGGGTGGTGTCGGGGATGGCCGGAGAGGGGCGGGCCTGCGGGGCCCGGCGCGGGGCCGGGCCCGGCGGCGGTGGTTAGAGCTGGCGGCCCAGTGCGAGGGCGGTGACCGGGCGGCCGAGGGCTTTGGTGACGATCTCGGCGACCACATCGCGGTCTTCCAGGGGCGCGATACCGACCAGGTTGGCGAAGGCGGCCTCGGTGCCCAGGACATCGGCGATCTTCTGGAACGCGATCAACTCGCGCAGTTGCGGGGCCCAGCCGACCTCGCCCGCCTGCTGCCCGGTAGCCAGGTGGCGGGCCACGCGCACCGCCGTGCGGTTGATCTTCAAGGAGGCGGCCAGGTCGTAGTCCGACCCGACCTGGATCTGCACGCTGAACCGGGAGGCCAGGGCCTCGGTCAGCACCGCCCCGTGGACGCCCGGGTTGTGACCGGCGATCACGTAGAAGCCGTCGGCGGCGGTGATCGTCTCGCCTTTGTGCGCCTTGACCTGGATCTGTCGGCGTCCGTCCATCGCCGGATACAGGGCGGCCAGCACCTTCGGGGAGATCAGGGTCGCGTCGTCCAGGAGGAGGGCGCACCCTTCCTGCATCGCGGTGACCAGCGGCCCGTAGATGAACTCGTAGCTGCCGCTTGAGTCCTGGGTGTATTCGCCGACAAGGTCACCGACCGTGGTGTCACCGTCCCCGGCCACCGTGATCAGGTCGGGAAAGGCCGCCTCGATCAGCGAGGTCTTCCCCGTCCCCGGCGGCCCGTACAACAACACCGCAACCCCCGCCTCCCGCAGCTTCCGCAATGCCTCGACATCCGGCAGTTGCGCCAGGGCCCTGGGGTGATACTGCTGCCCGTTCGGGCGGGTGATCGGCTGCGGCTTCCCGCCCGACGGGGCGGCCTTGGGGGGCTGGGTAGTTGGCCGTGGTCCGGGTACGGGCGAACTGGGGATGGGCGGGTTTGTGGGGGTGGCTTGGGCGGCAGAGGCCGTCTTGGGCGTTGCGCGGTACATACGGGGCTTGGAGCCCACTCGTTCCGCCTCGCCGCGGCTTACGAGGGTGTCGCAGGCGTTGCCGACGGCGCCTCCCGAATGTCCCAGAATCTTCGCCAGTTCGGTGACGCTGAACAGCGAACCGGAGTGATCGGCAAGGATCTTGGCGACCCTGGCCCTCAACTCACCGGGTCGCGCTTTCGACGGCGCGGCCAAGGTGGCAGGGGCGGTGGATGCGGGGTGCGACTGTGTCTGAGGTGGGGACGGGGGCTCGGCTTGGGGCTGGGGCGGCGTGGTCATGCGTGACTCCGTTCTCGTGGTCGTCGGAAGGCGGCAGGCCAGAGCGGCTACTTGTCGGCGGGCGGCGCCTGACGCGGCACGCTGGGACGCCGAGGGGGCTGCGGCGGGCGGGTCTGGGGCTCGACCGGGCGCCGGGGCCGGGGGATACGGGGGATCACAGGGGCGTTGTCGTCAAAGGCATGGCACATAGCTTTCTCCGTCTTTTCAGGCGTCGGTGAGGGTGGGGGCGTCGGCGGCGGCCAGGCGGTGGTGCGCTGGAATTGTTTTTGGCCGCACTTCACCCGTGCGCGGATATCCTCCGCGTGAGAATTAGCGGGATTCCCTGCCCCCGCTTCCCGGGAACAATTCAAATATAGCTCGACCCGCATTCCGGCTGAAGCCGAATTCGACTTGATAATGCTGGACTTCTCGCGAATTCACGACGGGAATTCAGGGGAATTTGAAAATGTGCGACGCAAGGCGTCGTGGTTCGTGGAATGGACGACCGTTTCCCAGGTGGCTGCGTGTGGCGGTCCCCGGCGCGGTCCCCGGCGCGGTCCCCGGCGCGGTCCCCGGCGCGGTCCCCGGCGCGGTCCCCGGCGCGGTCCCCGGCGCGGTCCCCGGCGCGGTCCCCGGCGCGGTCCCCGGCGCGGTCCCCGGCGCGGTCCCCGGCGCGGTCCCCGGCGCGGTCCCCGGCGCGGTCCCCGGCGCGGTCCCCGGCGCGGTCCCCGGCGCGGTCCCCGGCGCGGTCCCCGGCGCGGTCCCCGGCGCGGTCCCCGGCGCGGTCCCCGGCGCGGTCCCCGGCGCGGTCCCCGGCGCGGTCCCCGGCGCGGTCCCCGGCGCGGTCCCCGGCGCGGTCCCCGGCGCGGTCCCCGGCGCGGTCCCCGGCGCGGTCCCCGGCGCGGTCCCCGGCGCGGTCCCCGGCGCGGTCCCCGGCGCGGCGGCACCCTCGGCTACGCCTGGGCGCCGCCGCGCCTCAAGGTCGTGCTCAGCTGTGTGGGTCACCGGCCGTTGCAACAGACGGAAGCCTCGGGTGGGGCAAGAGGAGGCGACGCAGGAAGCCGAGTGCCGGCATGCGTGAGAGGTTCACGGGCCGGGGCTGATGACAAGTAGATCGGGTGCAGAACTGCACAGAAATACAGTCGCCCTCGCCCGCGGGTGGCTCGCAGGCCACCTGACCTGCGGCTATGGGGCGATCAGGGGCGTCGTATCCAAGCGCGTACAGGGATACGACGGGGGGAACGACCCCCGGAGCGACGGGGGAAACGACAACGCGCCTTTCGTGCCTCGGTCGTGTGGCTCGTAGGGTCGGTGACCTGCGGTTTCAGCCCATCTGACGTGAGTGGGCCCTCGGTGTGACCAGGGTCCTGGTTGCTGGGTCGGGCTCGAGACCGAGGTCGGCGAGGTGGCGTTCGAGGCGCGTGTAGGTGTGCCGGGCGGCGTCGCGGCGGCCGGCGGCCTGGTAGAGGCGGATGGCGTGTTGTGCCAGCCGCTCGTGGTCCGGGTGGAGTGCTCCGAGATGTTCCAGGAGTGTCAGGACGGCGTCCTGTCGCTGCGGGCTGGCATCTGGGTGTTCTGCTTGGTGGGCGAGGCGGAGGACGGCGTCGGTGGCCTGGGTGGTGAGGTGTTCACGAATCGCATCCGCCCACAGATGGTCGGCACCTTGGGCGAAGGGGCCACGGTAGTGGCCCATTGCCTCCTGCACGGAATTCAACGCGTCGTGGGTGGAATCTCCGTTATTCGAGAAGGCTCCCTTGAGGATTCTCGTGAAATCCGCGAGGTCGGTTTCTACGAGTTCCGGGTGGAGCTTGTGGAGGTCCCCCTGGTGCAGGATGAATTCCTGCGCGGTGATGCCGGTTGCGGTGCGCAGGGCACGGCGCACGGCGCGGCGAAGGTTTTTCAGTGCGTTCTGTTCTGTGCCGGGTTCCAGGTGGAGTTTGTCAGCGATATCGGAGGCCACAAGCCCAGTGGGGTGGGCGGCGAGGAGGGCGAGGAATTCGTGGACTTCAGGTCGCAGGTTGGTGCCGACGGGATCCTCGTAGCCGAGGGCATAGAGCGTGACGGGGCCAAGGACATGGAGGCGGACGGGCTTGACCTGCCGGGGGTGAGATGTGGGGGCGGGGCGAGGGTCGGCAGGGGCTGCTGGCTCGGTGGGGTCCGGTTCAGGCTCTGGTTCCTCGGTGGAAGCCGGTTGCGACTGGCCCTCTCGAGACGCTGGCTGTTGGTTGGGGAGGACGCGCAGGTGGGGGCGCTGGCCGTGGGCGCCGAGGAGGACTTCTGTCATCTCGCGGCCGGCGTCCGGCGTGAGGTGGAACAGCTCCAGGCCACTGGGGTGTTGGGAGCGCGGGCCGGATCCAGTGGCGGCGCCGTCGGCGGCGATATGCCAGTGCTCGGCACCGGGAAGCAGGGTGCCCAGCGTGAGTACGGTCAGGACACCGGGGCAGCTGCGGGCGGCCACCGCCTGGACCTGCCCGAGGTGGGCAGCGCCTGGGGCCACCATGAGGATCAGGGAACCGGGCTCGGTCTCGTCTGAACGGTCTGGCGCCATGGGGCCGGGTACCGGCGTATCGCGGTCATGGTGAATACGGGCGTGCGCGACGAGGTGCTGTTCGGCGAGGTGGACCGCATCTGCGGTGTCGGGGGTCTGGGTCAGAGCGGTGAACTGCGGCGGCAGTCCGGGCAGCAAGCACTCGCAGAGGTCTTCCGTGGCCACGGCCCTGATGCGTGCAGGGCCTGGGCGTTGGCGTTCGGCGGCGGTGAGGATGCCGGTGAGCAGGGCGCGGGCGGCGCCTTCGGCACCGGGTCCGTTCCAGGTGTGGCCACCGGCGGTGGCCAGCACGTCGACGGGTACCTCTGCGCTGCCGCTTACCCCGATGGTCACTGAGTCCGCGGTTTGTGGTGGTTGTGGTGGGGTGCGGCGGACGATCAGGTCGTCGGGTCCGTGCTGCCGGCGAGGCTGCGTGGCTGCGTGCGCGGCCTGCGCCGCCTTGTCGACCAGCGGACTCAGGGCGGGTACCTCCGCCTCGGGGTCGCGCCGTCGTCGCTGGTGGATGTACCAGTAGCGGCGCGCGGCCAGGAGTCCGGCCGCCGCGGTGATACCGATCAGGCTGGCCTCGCCGACCTCGATAGCGGCCGGGCCAGACGCCGCTTCCTCCGTCTGGCCGGTGATGTTGTCGTTCTGTCGCGACGTGGGGAGGCGATGCTGACTCTCGGCTCGCTTGTCGGGCGCAGGATTCCGGTTGAGCGACGGCTGCATTGGCGAAGCTGTCGGCGTGGACGATGCCTGTGGTGTGTCGTCCAGCACTGGACGTTCAGGTGCCGGGATGGTTGCTGGCGAGGCGGGGTGGTGAGGGCTGAGGGGGATGGCCAACCGCCAGCCGACCCTGAGTAGGTCGGGGTCATCGAGCCGGTCGCCGTCGTGTTGGACACGGTCCTTGTTGAGTGCGTAGATCCGCGGCCACTTGAGCCCGTCGCCCAGATGTGCGTTGGCGATGTCCCAGAGGGTGTCGCCTTCCACCACCGTGTACTCGATGTGCCGCACTGCCTCAGCGTCGGCAGCAGGCCCCGGGGCAGCCGATCGGGTCTTCGATGCAGTGGGTGACTGGTATGTGGTCGTGGGGGTGAGAGGAGCCGTCGCGGCGACGAGAGCTCGGGGCTCGTTGGCCGGGGAGGGCTGCCGGGCGCTGGCCGTTGCAGGGCGCCAGAGGCTGAGCAGGGCGACGACGAGGGTGCCGATGCACAGTGCGGCCAGTGAACCCTTCAGGGACAAAGCGGCCACATGATCGTGGTGGGCGCGGCGGTCGTGCAGAAGCTGAGGGAGGTGCGCTGCGTACCAGCAGATCTCCCGGACGACGGTGAACGCGAAGGCAGCCCAACAAACCCAGCCCACCACTGCCAGCAGGTTGATCACCAGGGGGTCGCTGAGCGGCTGGACAAGCCGTTCGCCCAAGTCCCGCCAGGAGTGGATACTGTCCGGCCAGGGGATTCCCGCGGCATGCCACAGCACGTAAGGCATTCCGGCCAGCAGGGCAAGCGTGACGGCGAGAGTGCCCAGGGCCGTAACGGCCGCGGTCAGGCGCTCGCGCAGTGCGGCGTGGTGGGTCATGGCCGGTTCGCCCTCCGCAGCGGATGGGATGAACAGTCTTTACAGGGTCGCGCGTTCGGCGTGCGAGGTCGCGTTCGCGTGCAAGGTGAGGGTCCGTAGACCGACCAACTGCAGGATCTGCGTGCGGTAGCGGTGAGTGACGTGGACGGTGACGGCGTTCCCCTTCACCGCGGCGCTTCCGGTGTCTCCGACGGAGGAGACATAGCCGCGGGCCGCCTGGGCGGCTTCGGCACGGACGAGCCGGACATCCTGGTGATCGCGCAGTCGGTCGATGTCGAGCTGCTGAGCGCCGGTCCGGGCTGCCTCCTGCGCGACATCCAGTGCCTGGGCTTTGCCGGCCAGGGCAAGGCCCCCGTCGACGACGATCCCGGCGAACAGCCAGAGCGCGGCGGCGATGCCGACGACGAAGGCCGTGGCCTGCCCCCGGTCGTCTGCCAAAACGAACCTGCCGCGGAGGCCAGCGCGATGTGCACGGAGTTGTGGGTTCACCGGGCTCTGCCCCTGAAGGAATCGACGACGGAAGAGGCGGTGCTGGTCAGGCGCATGTGTCCGAGCATCCCGGTTTGGGTGAGATCTCCCAGGGGGGCGGTGCAGGTGACCTTCGCCGAGATGTTGGTTCCGGGGGCAAGGCCACCGGTGGTGAGATGAACGCTCGGGCTGGTGCAGGTGGCACCGGTTTCTTTGAGCGCCGTGGCCGCGGCGCGAAGGGCCTGGGCGTGGGCGGCGTGCTCGGTGCGGGCCAGGGAGGCGGCGCGGGCGGCTTGGTGGGCGGCGTCCGACACGACGAGGCGTGCGTCGGCGAGCCGCCCCAGTGCCACCACGACGAGCAGCATCAGCACCAGCAGCGGGGTGAGCAGCACCAGCTCCACCGCCGCCGAACCACGGTCGTCCCCAGCACGCACACCACCCGCCTTGAACATCATCAGTGGCCTCCGTCAGGGGCGGTGAGGCGCTCGGTTGGGCCGGAGGCGGCGCCGGAGGCATGCAGGTGCAAGCCGGGTACCACGGCCATCACCGTGCCGCGGACTCGTACGGTGGTCTGCGCGGTGGTGCGCTCGACTGTCACGGAGGGCGTGGTGAGGGTCCGGCTGCCGAGTGCCGCGAGGCTGCGTGCGGCCTGGGCCCGGCCGTCAGCAGTGCTGCCGTGCTGGGTCCGGGCGGCGGCCAGAGCGCGCTGGGCGGCGTACTGTGCGATGTGCCTGGCGTGCCAGACCAGCGCGAACTGCACGATCAGCATGGCCAGGAGCAGCAGCACCGGGACGACCAGCACCAGCTGCGTCGACGCCGCCCCGCGATCGTCACGCCACCTGCGAAGGAAAGCGATCACGGCCTACCCCAAGTCAATCGCCTTGGCTTTGGCGGTGACCTTGGCGACGATGATGCCCACCACACTGAGAGCCAGGATGACGAGCAGGGCGGTGATCAGGACGGTCTCGGTGGTGTAGCCAGCGTCGCTGCGGGCATGCCGGCGCACCTCGGCCAGGTGGGCCCGCAGCAGGCGAGCCAGCGTCTTCACGTCGAACATGACTGCATTACCTCTTCGGTTTTGTGCGTTTTCTGGGCTCAAGTGGCGGACAGCACGTGGGCGAGGGCGGGGTATCCGATCAGCAACAGGAAGGCGGCGAACAGTCCGACCACGGGCAGCGACATCTGCTCGGTGGCCGCCTGCGCCGCCCCGTCGGCCTCGGAGATCCTGCGCCGCCGCATCGCCCGCGCCTTCGCCCCCAGCGAGCCCCGGACCTTGGCCCCCTCGCTGCCCGCAAGGCTCAGCGTCGAGGCGAGCTCCACCAGGTCGCTGACGCCCAGCTGCCGACCGAGTTCGCCCAGGTGAGTCCACGGGCTGGTGCGGGTGAGCTGCGCGACGTGCAGGGCGTGCCGCAGGGCGCCGGCTGCCCAGCCCTGCGGTGCGGCGACGGCCTGTGTCAGGGCTTGTTGGACGCCCGCGCCGCCGGCCAGCGCGATCACAGTCAGGTCCAGGACGAGGCTGAGGGTGTGCTGCATCTCGCGGCGCCGCTGCTGCGCCTGCTTGCGCAGACCGAGGTCGGGAACGAAGAACAGCGCTGCCGCAAGGGCCAGACAGCCAGACAGCGGCACCCACCACCCCGCCGCGACATCCACCCCGAGGCGCAGGAGCAGCACAACGACCCAAGGCGCGATGAGCCCGGTCATTGCACAGGTGGCCTTGCCCGCCAGATGCGTTTCCTCGTCCGTGCCACAGACTGCGAGGTCCGCCCGCAAGGACTTCGTGGGGAAGCCGAACGCCCGCACCAACGGCACTGCACGCCGCCCCAACCGGGTTGCCCACTCCATCTCCTGCGCGCCCCGCGCCGACGAAGGCACAGGCTCCACAGGGGCGTTGAGTGCGGTCAGGACATCGGCGAGCGCGGGCCGGGGAGGACGCAGCCCGTAGACAACAGCGGTCGCCCCGGCGCCGAGGAGCGCCCCGAGCAGCATGACAATCACGGTCGACCTCCCGGTGCCGGACCCGTCCCGGCGACGGCTGGGGTGATCAGGCGGACGGGGTCGTCGATGCGGCCGATCGCAGACAGGTAGGTGAAGCTGGCCGCGAACAGTCCGCCCACCGCTGCCAGGACCAGCTGCCCAGTGAACGTGTTGAAGGGATCCAGGTACGGGCGGTTGAAGACCACCATGCCCACCGCCATCCCCAACGTGACGATGACGGTGACCCGCACCCCGGTCCGTACGCTCGCGCGACCGGCGTCGATGCGCTGCCGCATGGCCACCTGCTCACGTACCGACTCCGCCAGCTCACCCAGCAGCGGCGCCAACTGCCCGGCCTGCTGTTCGGCTGCCATCACCAGCGCCGACACGACCACATCCGCCAGCGCATCATCCACGTCCGCGGCGAACGCCCTCAGGGCGACGGGAAGGGACTGCCCCGACCGGACGGCGACAGCCAGCCGCTGCATCTCCGGCTCAAGGGCGGCCGGCGCGATGTCGGCGGTCGCCAATACTGCTTGCTCCAGGCCGGCCGCGGCGGAGAGGGTGTCGCGCAGCATCTCCGTCCATGCGGCCAGCGCCTCCATCCGCTCCGTACGCAGGGCCGCCGCCCGGTCCGGGCCCAGCAGCCCAGGCAACGTCAGCCCGGCGACCGCGGTCAGTACCGCCGCCACCGGCCAGCCCGTCAAGGCGCCCACGACCACTGCGACCGTCACCGCGATCGCGAAGCGCCGCGAGGTCCAGTCCGCAGGCAGCCGCCCAAGCAGTCGTCGTCCGAGCCCCACCTGCTCCTCGCGCACGGTGCGTCGTACGGCGCCGTAGCCGATCGCCACCAGCCCCAAACCGCACACCGTTCCACAAGCAACCGCCACCGCCGTCACCGTGCCGGGACCCCAGTTGACGGTGGTCATCTGGCCGCTCCCCACCATGGTGCCTCGGTGACCTGGGGCTCCAGCCCGGCCGCGACCAGATCGTTGAGAGTCTCCGTCCGCAACGGAGTCGCGGGAACCGCTCTGCCGTCCGAGCCGGGACGGTAGACCTCGTTCGAGACGATCTGCGCCCCCTCAGCATCGACGACCTCCCGCACCGAATCGATCACCCGCCGCCCTGCCGCATCCCAGCCCAGATGCACAACGAAGTGCACCGCGGAGGCCACCATCAGGTTCGTCGCCTCCAACGACAACCGCTCCGGCGCCTGAGCTGCGTAGGAGGCAAGTTTGGTGAACACCCCGCGCGAAGTGGAGGCGTGGATGGTGGACAGGGAGCCGTCGTTGCCTTGCGACATGGCGTTGCACATCGGGATGACCTCAGCACCGCGAATCTCCCCGACGATGACCCGGTCCGGTGACATCCGCAGCCCCCAACGCACCAGCTCCGCCTGGTCGATACCACCCTGCCCCTCGATATTCGGCTCCCGCGCCTGCATCGCCACCACATTCGGATGCGCCACCGGATCGGCATCCAGACCGAGCTCGAAAGTGTCCTCGATCGTCACCAACCGCTCCATCGGCGGAATCTCGTGCGCGAAGGCCCGCAGCACGGTGGTCTTGCCGACATTGGTCCCGCCGCCGATCACGATGTTCTTCCGCGCCCGCACCAGGGCAGTCAGGAACGCCGCCAGTTGCTGGTCACAGACTCCCAGCCGGACCAGCTCGGCCATCGAGGCGGCCGGGAAGCGGTGGCGGCGGATCGTCAGCGACACCCGACCGGTCACCGCCATCACCGCGAAAAGCCTCGACCCATCGGGGAGTTGAAGGTTCAGCCGGGGCATCCCTCGGTCGAAGCGACGTTCCTCGTCGCCTGTACTGGCCGCGAGGGTGCGCACGAGTTCCACCAGCTCAGCGTCAGAGGCCGCCACGGCACTCTCGCGGCGCCACTGCCCGGCCGCGTCCTTGACCCAGACGACGTCGCAGCCGTTGATGCAGATGTTCTCCAGCGTGGTGTCCGCCAGCAGCCGCTCCAGGCGCCCCGTTCCGAACAGCGCATCCGTGACCGCCTGGGTGACCCGTTCCTCGACGACCGCATCGACGACCCTGCTGCCGTAGGAGAGGGCCAGGCGGCGCTGCGCTCCCAATTCCTCGGCAAGTAGGCGATCCACGGTGGTCCGACGCGCCGCCTCGCTCTCCGCCGGCAGCCCCGCAGCCTCCCTCTCACCGGCATACTCCGCCAGACGCGCCGCCACCCGCTGCCGTACCAGCAACACCAGGTCCTGCTCGCCTTGTGCCGGGACCACGCCCGGCGGCATCAATGTCTCGCCCACGAGGGCACCCCCTCATCACCCGTGACCGGGACCAGACGCCGCTGCATCTCGGCATCCACCACCGTGGCCTTCTGCTCCTGGCAGTCGGGAAGCTGCCGGGCCAGCTTGCAGGTTGCGGCCATGAGCGGCGTCACTCGGAAGCCGGTCGTCCGCAGGCGTCCCGCGCGCCGCCGGTTCATCACGGCTACGGTCTTGGTATCCCACGGCAGGAAGACCACCTGCTCGATGGCGAGCGACTGCGCGATCTCATCTGATGGATACGGACACGGGCCCACGATGGCCAGCGTCAACCGCTCGCCATACGCTTCCGCCTTCAGCCCGTACGCGGATACATGCGTCAGTGGCTCCGCGCCACCCCGCGCCACCAGGACCACCTGATCAGCGGCCTCTAGTAGTGGCTCGACATCGTGACCGATCCGCCCGACGTCCAGCAACACCGTGCCCCGGTCGCCCTCCCCACCCAGCAGCACCCGCCGCCCGCCTTCACCGGCCAGCAACCGCACCGCCTCCGTGCACGGGCCGCGCCCCGGCACCGCAGCCACCACCCGCACACCGAAGGGAAGTTCACTCACCGCACCCAGCAAGGACCCCGGATACGGCTTCCCCACCGCGGCCGCCACGTCCAACAACGAAGGCGTCGGCGGTAGCCCGAAGCGCATCATCAGGTCCCCACCGGACCCGTCCGCCTCCACCATCACCGGCCGAACCCCACCATCCGCCTCAGACGGCCACGCGACAGCCAACGCCAACGCCACCGTCGTCACCCCCGGCGCACCCGAGACCGACCCGACCACCACCAAACGCCTCACGGAGCCTCACGCCCCTCGGCCGGCAGTACCACCACACGCGGATGCTCCAGCTGCGCCGCCCGCTTCGCAGCCCCGGTCTCCACCAGCACCGTCACCACCCGTGGCCCGCCCGACGACTCCGGCGCCCGCACCCCCGTCACCATCCCCATCACCGCAGCGGACGCCTGGTCCCCGTCGGCCTGCGGTGCACCGCCTCCAGTTGGTCCAGGCAGCACCGCCACGCGTTCTCCGCGAGAGAGCTCCGGCGGCGCCCCGCCCGGCTCCACCGCCAGCGACACCTGAGAAGAGCCCTTCGGCGGAAAGACGACGGGCGTCCCCACCTGCCCGGGCGCCAACAACGCACCGGCCACCAACGGCACCTTCACCCTCCGCCCGACAGCCGTGCCCCGATCAGCCACCGGCACGACGCCCGCCTCCGCAGCAACTTCCACCACCCGCAGGTCAGCCGATTGCAGCACCCGGCCCGCCGGCACATCGCGCGCCAGCATCAGCACCCGGTCCCTGTGCCCCACCACGTTGGCGACCATCGTGAAGCCGACCGCCGAGACCACCACCGCCCCCAGGCCCGCCCACACCCAGCCCAGTCGACGCCGCCGACCACCGGTCACAAGCGGCTTCTGTTCCGGCCCTGACTGGCGCGCCCCCGGCACACCGGCCCCAGCACTCCTGGGGACTGAAGAAGACAAGGAAGTACCCACGATTCACCCCGCAGCAAGAACGTCCAACTTCCGACGAACGGCACAGCAGCAGCGCACCGCCCGCCCACTCCAGCCGTCAGCCCGTCACGACGGCCTGCACCTCATCCACCTCCAACCGCCGCTCAGCCGACATCGCCAGGCCCGGCACCGCCCCGGATCGCCCACCTCCTTTCCACTCCACATCCCAGACCACCCGCACCGACACCGGAAACGCCTTCCCCGGCTCGGACGTTGAGGCCCGCCGATAGGTGTAACCGCAGTCCGGCGACGACGCCTTGGGCCCGAACCGGGCCGAGTACGGCGTCCCCGGGCCCAGACAGACCACACTCCCGCCATCGCCCATCGACCACACCGCTCTGCGTGGCCGAGCCGTCGCCGTCACCTCCACCCCCTCCACAGCCGCCGACGTCGTCACAGGCCCCCACGTGCCGCGCTCCACCCACATCCACGTCGGCACATTGACCACCTGCGCAAAGTCCTCACGCGGGCTGGTATGGATCACCGGCTTCGGCAACTTCAACCGCGACACCGCCTGCTGCACCACAACCCGCACCGGCACGTGCTCTTTTGCGTCAGCCTGTGGATCGTCCGACTCTTCGCCATCGACACGCGGAAGGAGCCCCTTTCCAGCGTTTACCAGACCCATTTTGGCCAAGCCATGTTCCCAGTTATAGGCGTCGATGCCTGAAGGGCTCTTCGCTCCGTTATCGTCCGGTTCCGTGTTCTCTCTGGAGGGCTGCGGCGCCGGCCTGTCTTTCCCGGAATCTCCCGGCAGCTTCGTGACGCTCTTCGCTTCCGCACTGCACGCCCCTGGAACGCATGTCACTCCGCCGAACAGATCCCTCCCGTCCGCTCGTGCAGGCCAGGTTGAGAGTGAAAGCGCAAGGATTCCCGACCCCACAGCCAGACCGTAGGCCCCACTTTTTCGCCTGATGTCCCTGATCAGCATGTGCCGGCGTCGTCCATGTAGAGATGGGTGACCTTCCAGACGCCCTTGGTCTGCTGCACAGTCGCGTCGGCTTTGAAATGGCTACCCGGCACGTCATTCTTCAGCTTGCCGTTCAGCTTGTATTCCAGCCAGTGTGTACCGTCGACGCAATCACGGATGACGACCTTGCCGTCACGCGCAGAAACGACTGTCGGAGCCAGCTGCGGAGTGCCCTTGGTGACAACGCCCTCCTTCACCGCTTTCCTGATGCCGTATTTCATCAACTCAAGAGCGCCGGCCGTCGCATGCTCTTCGAGGCGCGGCGACTGCGGGTCGGGGGCCGCCGAGACTGCGGTCAGGTCGCTCCACATCGCCCGGTAGGCGGCCACCGCATCCCTGTTCGGAGCGCTCGGTGTGCGAGCCGCCCCAGTTGGTGCGGCCCCTTCGGACGGCTTCGCATCGTGCGGGCTTCCAGTGCACCCACCCACCAGGCCCAGCACAGCAGCGACCGTGCAGCCCCAGCGCAGTTGCCACCTCACTCGTCCATGAATCGCCATGTTCCCCCACCTTTCGTCACTCAGAGCCGACAAATAACCACCCTGCGTGATCAATTGCAAGCTGGAAATGCTTGCGTCGCACTTTCCACTCGGATCGGGAAGGTCCACTCCCTTCTTGACGGACCCGCGACAGACCCGACACCTCCCTGCGGCGCTCGGAGTCGAAGCGCGTGGCTTGCCGCCTCGGGGCGGCAAGCCACGGAGCCGAGCGTTCGGCCCTAGCAGCCCGGAATCGCCATCCAGGCCACCTTCATCCGCCCTCCCTTGTCGGTGGCGAAACCCCAGGATCCGCAGGTGAGCTGGTGAACCACGTGGAGTCCCCGCCCTCTCTCGGACATGGCCTTGAGCAGCGCGTCCAGGCCGCCACCGCACCTCGATGGGTCAACCTCGAACGGGCCCGCCGCCGGAAATGCAGGGACTGCCGGCAACCGGGGATCTCTGTCCGCCACTTCGCAGATCAGGCCCGAAGCGGTGAAACGCAGCCGCATCTCGTACGGGCCCGGCGCATGTTCGAGTGCATTGGCGGCAAGCTCGGACACCGCCAACACGGCATCCTCCAGTGGCTCGCCTCCATGCCCCAGTTGAACCAATGCGCAGCGCAGCGTGGCTCGGGCCCGCGGTAGCGCATGGGGGGTGTCGCTCGTCCAGCGCCACAGCAGACAGACCACGTCGTCTTTGCGGGGCGACATCGGAGTCATCGTCGCCCCCCTCGCGCGGCATGCCGCCCTCGGGCGACACGGCGGTGGCGGCCGCGTCCGGGCCGAACGCTCATGCCCGCTTCGGCAAACACCGCAGGGCCGGTGTGGGTGAACAACAACGTCAGGGATGCGGCGACGAACAGAATAGGAGTCATGCGGATGACCTCCACGGTGATCGCGGCTGGAACGCGACCACCGAACCTCGCCGCTCATGAAGAGCGGAAGCCACTGGTCAAGAGGTCTTTTTCTGCCCGTGGAGATCGGTAGCGGCATGACGCGCATCCGCACGAGACGGTAAGGGCGGCCAACGGGAAACGCTCCAGGCCGTCCCGACAAAGTGACGATATCGCTCCCGTCATACCGCTCTCCAGACCTCACGCCGGCGGAGGAACTTCGAGTGGGTGCGAGACTGAGAGGTCGATTCTTCCGTTCATTCGGTATGCGAAGAAACGTGATTACCGCAGCCGCTCTAACCACGCTTTCCGTACTGCTCTCTGTACCACCGGCAGGGGCCACAGGATCAGCAACCCGGCAGGGCAACCGGATCACCGTGTACGGCAATGGATTGCACGTGGACAGTGTGACCACGGCCAGAACACCCCACCGGATCCAAGCCCAGGCGTTCCTGACGCTCCGGGACAAGAACGGGCAATGGAGCCGGAACCTCCGAGGCTGGACACCGGCAAACACCAACGGCGACACCGATCACACCAGCTGGAGCATCAACGAGAACTTCCCGAACGGCTCGCGACTGTGCACCGAGTGGAAAGACCTCTCGGGTCGCACTTTGCCCGGCATGGCCTGCATGATCATCCACCGATAGGCACGGCGCAAACTGGGCTCGGTGCTGCCGGGCCCCTCTTTCCTGCCTGAAGTTGATGCCTCGCTTCCTCAACGGGTAGCGGTTCGTACGGCGATCACCGCAGTCACCTCGGTCAACGGCAACCGCTGCCTGAATCCTGAAGGGCGGCATCTGCGTCAGTGCCTGGTGTGCCGGCGCGGAGTAGCGAGCGGCAGTCACGCTCCTGCCGCGGCTTGGCGTGCAGCCATGCCAAGATGCCCTGGCCATGGAGCGGCTGCTGCTCAGGTACATGGACCAGCGGCGGAAGCTGCGGTTGATGGCGGTGGTCCTTGTCGGGATGAACGCCGCATGCTCTGCACCGGCGGGTATATGCGCGACCTGATCAAGCACAGACTCCTCCTTCGCCAAGATCAACTCCGGTGCCTTGACATCGCCGATAGCGTCGACGGGAACGCGCGTCGACCTACCCGCCGTGGTTACCAGGGCCTGCACCAGTCACGGGCCGCCGCCAGCCGACCTCGTCCAACGCCCAGGGCTGCGGACGGTCCCGGCAGGACGAAGTACCGGTCGTGGACGGCCAGCACCAGCAGCTCCTCGTCATCGGCCAGCACCCGAGATGCCGGCGGCAAGGACAAGCACGAGGGCAGCCAGGCAAGTGAGGTAGGAAGCAATACGCCGCTGCCGATCCGTCACAGGCACCTCCTCATCCGTTCACGCACCGACAGGACCGGCCGTTCAGAGGCACCTGAGAAGGTGACGATCCGCCCCCGGTCTCGACGATGCGCCGCAGGGACAGGGGCAGGGGCCGATACCTCGGTTCCGTTGCCAGCCGCTCCACATGGAAAACCAGACACAGCAAGGCCCCCCATTCGCTGTCCCTTCGCACACGGCGCCCAGCAGCGACGGCAGATGAGGCCAGCGTGCGCCCAGGGTGAAGCCGACGAAATCGAGCCCACTGGCCAGCAACCGTCCAGCCCTTGTGTTCCGCGTAACTGCGGTAGTCGGCCAGCCGCATGTGCAGGCAGCGACGACAGCGACCGACACACCGGAGAGAGACATACCACCGGCAGTTGCCCGACGCTCACCAACCCACCCTCGCCGTGTGGTGGGCCAGCAGCCACTGGCAGTCTCGGGCAAGCAGGTGCACCTGAACGTGGGCGGACAGGGCGCCGTCACCGAGTCCCTGTTTCATCTGTCGCTCGATGCCGTGGAAACGGCCAGCGCAATCGGCTGCTTCAACGCAGACGGGCCGGCCTCCGTGAGCTGTCTCACGGGCCTCGGTGAGGAGCAGTGCGATGTGTCCGGTGAGTGTCTCCGCAGCTTCTGCCAGTTCCCCGGAGGAGGGCCTGCCGGCACCAAGGTGCAGGGCGTGGCGAATGGTCGCCGCGATGGTCTCCGCATCGATCGGGTCGCGCATGGGGGCCGACAGTGCGATTGGCGTTGTACGGATCGCATCTCGGTGGGCATTTCCCCGCTGAGGTACGGAAGGGCCTGCGTAGACGGGACGTACGCGGCTGGGCATGACTGGGCTCCTGAGGTCGCATCAGTCTGGTCAACGTGCCCTTAAGGATTGCCAGGTTGTATCGCCATGACGAGGACTTCCAGAGGACTTTTCTTGCTAGAAAAAGGGGCTTTTATGGCATCGTTTGAGTGAGCACTAGCGATGATGAGGACTCCTGGGGGAAACTGCCAGAAGACCTACACAGGAGGTGCGGCGTGCCACGGACCGCAGGAAACGTGCGACTCAAGTCCGCTCGTCTGGCGGCGGGTTACAGCACTCAGCAAGCCTTCGCCGCGGCTCTCGGCGTGGACGTCCGCCAGGTTCGTCGGTGGGAATCCGACAAGCCGCCTTGGCCGCACGCCGACATGCAACAGCGCCTCGCAGAACTCACCGGACAGGACATGGAAGCCCTTGGCTTCACCGCGCCACCTGGACGTGATCACGCAGCGATCCCACGACGTTCGGCGGCACCCCGCCCCGTGTCCGGTCGCCTGCCCGCCGTGCCTTCTCGTACCCAGGCATCCAAGCAGCCCGCGTCCCTGGCCACTGACTATGAAGACGTCACGCGCTCCCATCGGCGCATGTACTGGTCCGTGGCGCCGGCGACACTCCACCCCGCGGTTCTGGCACATGCAGACCTCGGGTGTGCGCTACTTCCCGAGACAGCCGGCCGAACCCGCCGCGCTGTGGCCTCGGCGTTGGCCGAAACCTGGCTCCTCGCCGGACGCATCGAGTTCTTCGACCTCCGCGAACCAGAGGCCGCCAGTTCCACTCTGCTCCGGGCCCTGCAGGCGGCCGGCGAAGCCGACGACGCCCTGATGGGCGCAGCCATCCTCGCCCACACGGCCTTCATTCCCGGCTGGTCCGGTGATCGGGAAGCCGCGGCCGAGCGCATGGTGGCCGCCCGGACGTACGCGCGCCGCCACCCTGCTCCCGCCGCCTTCCTTGCGTGGTTGGACGCCGTCGAAGCGGAATGTGAAACCCGGTGCGGCCACCTACGCACAGCGCTGAACCTGATCAAGCATGCCGAGGACACCCTGGCCGAAGACCAAGACCACTCCCTGCCCTCGTGGATGGACTGGTTCAACGCCGCGCGCCTTGCCGCGTTCAAGGGAAACACCCAGCTCAAAGCAGGCCACCTTCCGCAGGCCCGTTCGACGCTGCTCGACGTCCTCGACCAGATGCCTCCAGAGGAAGACAAGCAGCGCACCGTCGTCTACGCCGACCTGGCCGCCGTCGAAGCTGCCTCGGGTCAGCCGGAGGAAGCCTGCCGCTACGCCTGCTCCGCCCTCGACCAACTGGAGATCACCTGGTACGCCACGGGCATGGAACGCGTCCGGGAAGTGCGCAAGAGCCTCATCCCGCACCAACGCGAGCAGTGTGTACGCGAACTGGACGAGCGACTGTACGGCTGGTCGACGACGGTCAGCGCGCTGACGCGTTGAACTTGCCGATCAGCTCGGGCAACTCCCTGAGCGTTTCGACGCGGAACGTCGGCAGCTCTCGGGCCTCGGGAGTGTTCCACTGGATGGTGGCCCAAGGGCCCCGGTGCACGAGCGCAGTGTGCATTCCTGCGGCAGCGCCGGGGCGTAGATCGTTGTCCACACGGTCTCCGACGTACAGAACCTCCCCAGGCATGAACGGCACCACCTCGGCGACCCGGACGAAGAACTCAGGGTCAGGCTTACTGGCCCCCCAGTCGTCCGACGTGCCGATCAAATCGACGTCGTGGGAGAACAGATCACGAAGGATGCGCCCGGCACGCACCGTCTGGTTCCCTGCGATCCCGAGCCACAGCCCCGCCTCCCTGAGCTGAGCGAGGGCCGGCCGGACATCGGGGTAAAGATCACTCTCGTCGAAGTGCTCAGGCTGCCCCGCAGCCGCACGTGCCTCGCGCTGCGCCGAGAGGTCGAAACCAGGATCGAACTCCAGAAAGGTCTCACGGTAGTCCCGGCCCTGCGCGATGACGGCTCCGAACATCGCTGCAAAGGTATGGCGCGGAACACCGAGCCAATCAGCCCATGTTCCATACTCCTTGGTCTCGTCGACCAAGCATTCCCCAACATCGAAGACCACAGCGCGAATCATGCGAGAACCATACTGACCTCGCGCGGTCGGTCGTCAGCATGGCGAATCACTGACACGTGACGCCGGCAAGGGCGGGTGCCTCAACGCCCCGCAAGATCAGGGCACGCCCCGTCGACCAGGGCTGTCCATCCTGCGGCGATGCGACGGCGGGGCCACGTACCGCAGAGCCCTCCTGCGGACTCCATCTGGTGATCGTCACCGAAATCAGAAACGGCATCCCGCACCTGCGAGCGACGGGGGCCAGGTGGCGGGCCGAGGTCCGGCACTCACTGAAGGGGAGGCGAGCGTTGTACGGCAGTTCGTGACGGCCAGGACGCAGGGCTCGGCGACGGTAGCGTAACGAACCACACCGCGGACAGGATCTGCCAGCATTTGAGTACACATACTCACGCACGGGCGCCTGCACGGCTGCTACCTTCGCACCCGCGCGTGACACCAACAAGCACGTGGTTTGGCAGGGGGCGGAGTGACCTTCGAGGAAGAGTGGGCCGAGCTCAAGCGTGAGACCTCGGTCCGCATGAACCTGGCCGGCACAGGCGGAGAGAGCTGGAACTCGGGCAGCCAGGGCACCCTTCGTTCTTCCCGGGAGGTATGGCACAAGGGGGCCCAGGCCGTGGGATCGCTTCAGACGAACCTGAAGGCCGCGCTAAGGGAGTTGGAGAGTAAGCACGATACGGCCGGGAGTGGTACCAGCGGAGTCGACGGCCTGCGCAGTGCGGCCTCACATCTCAGTGCCTATCAGTCATGGCAACGGCGGCTGGATCTCGTAAGCCGGGAGTGCGAAGAGCTGAGGGACAAGTTGCAGAAGTCCGGTGACGCCTTCTACAAGAGTGACGCTGAGATCGGCGAAGCCTTCCGCGAGCAGAAGACCGTGCCGACGAAGAGCGCCAGTGCCGTTCGCTCTCACGAGGACCGGAGGGCACCCTGATGGTGAACTTCTCACAGCTGCGGACCCTCAAGCCATCAGAGTTCGAGGAAGCCGCTGACGGCTGGCACAAGGTAAGCAGCGCCGCGGGCGAGGCCAAAGACCGGGTCGACAACGAGATCGTTGCGACGTTGCAGCACCACCTGGACGGCGCGGGGCAGAAGTCGGCACTGGTGCGCCTGAGACGACTCAGCCGCAACTTCCAGTACACCCAGGCGGAAAGTGGTCTGATCCGTACCGCGCTGAACGGACTGGCCTCAGAGCTACGTGCCGCACAGAAGAAGTTGAACGACGCGGTGGCGGATGCCGAAGCGGAGAAGTTCACGGTCAAACCCGACGGCGCGGTCCATTGGGTTTCTCAGCGAGAAAGGGTTCCGTTCAATCCTGAGCACACCTCCTGGGCGGGTGGTCCCGGGAGCACCATCACCTCCGATCCCCAACAGGCCAAGGCTCAGGCATATGCGGACCGTATTGGTGCGGCCATCCAGGACGCCAACGAGGCGGACGCCCACTACTCTCAGACTCTGGATCGCCTCAAGGCGCACAACAACCTCGACGTCACGACTTCAGACTGGGCCGACGCCCAGCAGGACATGAGGTCTCTCCAGAAATCCGCGGGCAAGTACCTGCGGCGCGATGGCATACCCACGGGCAAGACATCTACCGAGAACGTCAAGTGGTGGAGGAGCCTTTCTTCCGAGGAGCAGGCCGACTACGTCGCCCTGTTCCCCGCTGCGATTGGCGCGTTGGACGGTCTGCCTTCAACTGTCCGCGATGATGCGAACCGCATCGTTCTGGACGAGACGCAAGCACGTGTACAACTGGAACTCGATCAGCTTGGCCCAGAACCTGCGGAGTATGACCCGGGTGACGGGCATTCCGGCCCGTACGTCAGCAAGGGCTGGGAGGAGTGGCACAGGAAGCATGACCGCCTGACCGCCCAACTCAAAGGAATGAACGCGATCCAAGAACGCCTTGACCAGACCGGCACGGATGGCCTTCCTCCTGCCTATCTCCTCGGCTTCAACGCTGAAGGGAAAGGGCGAGCTATCGTCGCCACGGGAAACCCCGACACCGCCAAAAACACCGCGGTCTATGTTCCGGGTACCGGCTCCAAACTGGAGGGAGCTAAAGGCGACATCGGCCGCATGACCGACCTTTGGTATGACAGTCAGCAGTTCCCAGGTGGCGGAGAGGATTTGTCCACGGTTACCTGGATTGGCTACGACGCACCGCAGAGCGCCTTTCCTGGCGACAAGGGCGACGTATGGCCTGAAGCAGCATCAGTGGATTGGGCGAATGACGCAGCACCCCACCTCGATCGCTTCATGGACGGGGTACAGGTGGCCCAAGGAGGATCGAACGAGAGTCACACCACACTCATAGGCCATAGCTACGGTTCGACAGTCATCGGGGACGCTTCACTCAGGGGTCGGATCGCCGCCGACGACATCCTGGTGGCGGGAAGCCCCGGCATGCTGGTTCCTGAAGCAGGCGACCTGGGAATCGGCGCAGACCATGTTTGGTCGGAAGCCGCGTCACCCGACAAGGACCAGGTTCCCCAAGGCGGCAAGGCTGTGGGCCTGGGGGGTTGGAAGTGGGGAGCGCAGTACTGGCACGGAATTCCCTACTCTTACGGGCCTCAGGAAGTCGTTCCGTCAGACGAGGCATTTGGAGCTCACCGGATGTCCACTGACTCGGAAGATCACAGCGGATACTGGAATCGCGCCTCGACAAGTCTATATAACCAGGCAGCTGTCGTCACCGGAAACTATGACAAGGTCAAATATGACTAGTCGGCGCCCCGCGAGGGCCCAACACCGTTCGCGCCCCTTTCCGCGGGTTGCCGCGACCGTTGCTGCGCTCCTAATTACCACGATGACTGGATGCTCTGACGTGCATAAAGATCAGGATGACGCGCCTGTACGAGAGATCTCCAGCGCAAAGGAAGACGGAAAGAGGCTATCGAGTCAAATCTTCCAGATGATGCAGCTCGCAAACGCAAAAACTACGGAGCCGGGCCCTCATGCCGGGTTGTGCGAGGGGAAGGACCCCGATCACTACTACATGATCCGCCATCCGTGGGCCGCCTATGGTGTGACTTTCCAGGAGTTGCAGCAGGCCATGGAGCGGCTCAAGAAAGATATGCCAGAGAAAGGCTGGAAGGTCGTCAAGTACGGCCCCGACACCAGCCCAGCCAAGACCTTGGAGCTCATTGCAGACTCCACCCAAAAGGATTTCTCTGTAGCGATTCATCTTCTCGATGAAAGGAAGAAGCAAAGGGAATCCAGGATCGCTGTCAGCCTGGCATCCAGGTGCTATAAGACTCCAAAAGGGAAGACGGTTTCTGCATCCTGAGTCAAACTTCGCCTGCGCCTACTGTGATTCCAGTTTCGGCAGCGACCGCGCGTCCATAGCTATCAGTTGTACGGCGACGTCGGTGGTCATCCCGCGATAATGGCCGACGTAGAAGAGGTCGAGGTCGTTGTCCATCACGAGCGCGCTTCCCTGCGCGTCGGCACTGTGTTCCTGAAAGGCCGATGCTGGTCAGACTCGCACCGGCGTCGTGGTCGAGGCGATGGCTATGGCGCTGATCCCGACTCCGGAGCTCCTGTGGCGGAAACCGCCCGTGCTCGCACTCGCCGCCGTCTCCGGGGCGGCACTCGGCCGCCTAGGCAAGCCGTCGATCGCGCCGTTGGCGGCGTGGTGCCGCCTCACGGATGCTGCACGACGCGCCACTGCCGCCATGGCTCGGTTTGAGTCTCGACGAGATCGCATCGCACCTCGACGGCGAGGCGAATGCGAGTGGCTCGTCACTAACGGCGTCCTTGCCACGCCCGTGGACACGCAGAACCGACGGGTTGTCGAGGCTGCGCTCAGACCATGGACACCGGTGTTCACGCACGGGGACCTGCAGGTCACCCACGTGTTCGTCGACGGTGACGAGATCACCAGCGTGGTCGACTGGTCCGAGGCGGACCCGGGTGATGCCCTGTTCGGCCTCGCCACCAAACACTCGGACACGAGGAGCACCTTGACGACTACATCGCCGGCTACGGCACCGACGTCGACCTAGACGCGATCCGCGCCTGGTGGTCGTTGCGAAGCCTGCGGGCGGTCCGCTGGCTGGTCGAGCACGGCTTCGACCCGTCGCACGAGGTCGCCCTGCTGAGATCCCGGCTGTGAGGCTGACGAGCCTGACGGCGATGAGTGCCGTTCTGCCACATCAAGCGGGCCGTCTCCTGCAGCGCATCGTCCTCCGGACCGACGAGGTCATGGTCCTCGAAGATCCCGGGCAGTCGGTCGGCGACATCGGAAGCTGGCGCACGGCTCGTCGAGTCGAAGTTGCACCTCAGCTGACGAGCAGCAACTGCCTCAAATAGACCCAGGATGAAAAAGGCTCACTGCAGGCCTGCACGTTGTTTCACGCGATCGCCCGCTCGAGTCGCACCTGGTCCCCGAGCAGGTTCGTGAAGACATCCGGCAGGCCGGGTCGTCCGCGCCATCCTGAACTGAGAAACATCCCGACGAAGTCGTCGTCGTGCTGGACGACGACCACGTGGTCATCCTGTTCGATCATCCACGACGACGCACCGTTCGGCCTCGCGGTCACGGAGAGGAGCCTGGCCGAGGAGATCGTCCAGGTGGGCACCGCATCCCCCTGCTCATGGGACAACGCCGACGCTCTCACCCGAGGCGCCCGCCGTGCCACCACCGGTACATCGTTGACTGACGAATGCGCCCCCGAGGTGCCAGTGGCTTGCGAAAGATTTGTCCTGCTGAGATTTCAGCACTGTGCAAGCATGCAGCGGTAGCACCAGTCCTGGTCGTATAGGGCATCGATGGTCACCCAGGCGATGGGCAGCGGCGAGGTCATCGCCCGGGCGACCAGGATCCAGGCCAACTCGGTCTTGATGGCGAAACCGCGGTCGCTGGGAACCCTGTTGTCACACCGTTCCCAGTCGGATGTCCAGGGCTTCGGCAGTCAGGTTCCGCATCGTAGGCCAGTCATCCCGTTCACTGTGGCCAGCCTCAGCAAAGCTGTCTTCGATCAGCGTTGTGGGGTGGACTACCCATGAACAGGCATCCACCCCACAATCAAGCCGAGGCTCGCGATCGGGCGCTGCCACGGCGACTACTGGAAGAAGCCCGCCGCCTTGCGGTCCGTCGCCCGGTAGTCGGCACTGCCCGTGCGGATCTTGGCGGACACCTCGTGCAGCGTGCTCTGGATGTGGCTCGCACGGGCGTTCCACTGCCGTTCTGCGGCCTGGAACGCCTGGTGCGCCTCGCCCTCCCAGGACTCGGAGACGCGCTTGACCGCACCCCAGATTTTGTCCAGCTCGGCCTGCAGTTCCTTTGCGGCCCGCTCGATGTCGGCGGCTGTCTGCTCAAGAGCACCATACGTAACCCGAAGGTTCTGGTCGCCGGCCATGCTCTCCCCCACTTCTCGGAGTTGCTACTCGGTGGTCGTGATGTGCCTGCCGGGGAGTCGACGCCCCAGCCCTACGGCAGCGTCTAGTAGTTGCTGATGCCGCTGGCAGCGCCAGGGTCCAGGCGCCCGCCGGCCGCGCCACCGTTGACGTCAATGCCCCGGAAGCTGGACAGCACCTCGGAGTCATTGGCGTCGCTGGTGACGCTGGTGCGGGCCACGGCGTCGTTGATGCCGTCGAGCATCCGGCGCAGCGCGGCGTGATCCTCATTGAGTGCGTTCTGCGCCTGCCGGAAGGCGCTCGCGCCCTGTCCCGTCCACGCGGTCTCGACTGCCGCAATAGCGTTCACCAGCGTCCGCAGCTGCGCCGACATCGACTGGCTGCCACTCTGGATCTCGTTCTTGAGCTTCTCGATCTCCGCATACGTAAGTGCGGTGTTCCCTGCCATGATCCGCCTTCCCCCATGAGTAAGTTGTGAAGCCGAGTAAGTTCTTCTCTTCTCAGCTTCGATTTATGGCACATTGCAATCGATGCAACCCACGCTACCGGTCACTGTATCCGTGGGCGATCAGGATTCCGTCTCCCCTCCTCGAGTTCATCGCGACGCTCTACGACGCCGAGCGATCACGAGTCCGCCGATGGCTATCACCCCAGCGGCTGTGGCGATTCCGGCAATGACCGGCCATGTCACAAAGTCGCCGTCCTTCGCCTGACTCGATGGTTTCTGCGGCGTCCCGGTGGTGTCCTTTGCCGTCCCTGGGTGCGGCGCCTCTGATGGCTCAGCAGTGCTGTGTGCCGCAACCAGCGGATTGGCGTCGGCAAGGCCGGGGTCGCCCTCCTTGTCCAGCAAGACCTTGCGCGGGCGGACGATCCCGTAGCCGAGGTACTCACTCGGGACCTTGCCATCCTTCGGCTTGCCAGCGGTCTCCATCATGACGCGCAGGACCTGATTGTTAGTCCAATCCCGGTGGGCCGACCAGATCAAAGCCGCTGAGGCAGAGACGATGGCTGTAGCGTCGCTGGTCCCGTCCTCAATGCAGCGCCGGAGTTCCTTCGTGCACCGAGTGGGAATACGGACACCCGGCGCCGCAAGTGCTACCTGAGGCCCATGGGTTGAGAATTCTGCTACTTTCAGATCCTTGTCCACGGCCCCGACTCCGACAACCCCAGGGAGGCTTGCGGGGTAGGTAGGGGCGTTGCCCCGGTCTCCATCATTTCCCGTGCTGGAAAAGACTAGACTCCCCTTCTTGTTCGCATAGTCAACTGCCGGCTGCAGGACGGCTTTGTTTCCCTCGCTGACTGATCCACCCTGGGAGATATTGATGACCTTCGCACCCTGATCCGCGGCATAACGGATGGATTCGGCCATATTGACAGCCCAATTCCCATCGATGCTCTTAACGGGAAGGATCTTCGACCCTGGTGCCAGCCCCCAAGGACCGTCCCCGCTCCGCCTGCCAGCGATGATCATCGCCATGCTCGTGCCATGGCCTTCGTCATCATGGTTGACGCCGCCTCCTTGGCCGGTGAAGTCCTTTCCTGGCAGCAGCTGACCGCGCAGCTCGGGTACGGAGCTGTCAACGCCGCTGTCGATCACAGCGACGGTGACGCCTTCTCCGGTGCTCAGCTGCCACATGCGCTCGGCTTGCATCGCATCCAGATGCCACTGGCGCGACCTCATGTCCTCCGCAAGAGCTGCCGGTGCGAGCAAGCCCGGACACAGGACCGAGAGGCAGACGAGCACCGTAAGCCGAAGCTGAATCCTCCGCCCCACGCGAGTTGCCGCATGAGTCACAGTGCTGTCTCCTCCTGTCCGTTGGACAACCACGCCAGCGTCATTCGATCACCGGTGGCACAATCGAACCGTCCTGCGCCGTCCAGGCCTCGCCGTCTTCATAGAGATAGTCCGGCCGCTGAGCGGAGCCGCGCCGCCGCCTCTGGAGGTACGACGGCGTCCCCGGCACAATGCCACCTGAGGCATTGCCCCGTGCCAGTCCAGATCCGCCGGGCGTGAAGTCAGCTGCCCTGTCACGCGGCGCCTGTGCTCGGCCGGCCGCTCCTCCCAGATCGGACGCCGAGCCCCGCCCTGTGGCGGTCGGCGTTTCGGGAGCAGGCCCTTCAACAGCGCCTCCGCCGCTGCTCCTCCCCATCGGGGAACCCTGCGCCCCGGAACTCTGTTCGCCGCCTACCACCGGTCCGCCGGGCGAGGCTCCCACTGTGCCGCCAGGCTCGTATGCAAAGCGACGCCCAGGAACACTCTGGGGCATGCCCCTACTCGTGCTGCTTCCGGGATAGCTACGTCCCATCGCACTACGGTCCTCGCTCATAGCCAGACCACGGGGCGCACTGGCAGCCTCTCCATGGGGAGGGGCTGGGCGCTGTCCAGCACTTGCGGTGCCTTCGCTGATCGCCCTGTTCCCAGGGGTGGGAGGATTCCCTCCCGCGTTCACCGGCCTGGACGGGAGCACTCCGCGTTCCTCGCCTATGGCTCTCCCGTCCGGCAGCCCTGGGCGTCCAGTAGCGGTGCCAGCACGCTGAGACGTTGCGTCGACGATGCCGCCTCCCGCGGCGCTGCGGGACAGCTTCTTGGCCGTGCCAGGGCGAGCGGCATTCGACTGCGGGTCCGGTGTCGCCCTTCCATGATCCGCAGGGGGCTTCGCTGTCCCAGGGGTCGTTCGCGGGCCAGGCATGACAGGACCAGGGGGGTTTCCAGAGCTACCGGAGTGGACCGGAACGGTGCTTCCGTGCGACGTCGTTGCATCGGGTAGAACCGGGGTCGTGGAGTTAACCGACGTGCCCACCTGCTTGTCCTGCTGCACGCCGCCAACAGGCGTGCGGGACTCCGCTACGCGCGGTTCACCACCGCTACTCCCGGTTGAGGACTCGGTCCCTGCGCCGCCTGCGCCATTCGCGGACTCCCTGCCAGTCGGCTGGTCCAAGATTTCGAAGCGTCGGTCATGCCGTGCGCTTCCAGGCGGATCCGGCACAAACCCCGACGCCGGCTTGAAGTTGGGCGGCTCCTGGCTCTCGATCGTCTGCTGGGCCGTGCGGTAGTAGGAGGCCAGCCGGTTCATGGCCGTCACCGCCGCTTCGCGGTCCGGGTCCGTCATCAGGGGAGCTCCGGTTGCGCCGCGCGCCGTAGGCGTTGCTGCGCTGCCTATCTGAACGGCGTTGTTCTGTTTCGGCTGGGGCATCGATTTCGCCTCCCACAACGCCGTTCCGGCGTCCGAGAGGGCGTTGCCGGTGGTGGAGGCGAAGTGGGCAAGTTTGTGGCTCTGCTTGACGGTGTCGTGGCTCCATTCGCGGAAGGCGTCGGCGCCTTCGCCCTCCCACTGCACACGTTCGACGTGCGCCTTGAGCTCGGTGGCGATCCGCTCGATCTCCTTGCCTGCCTGGGTCAGGCTGGCGCCGGTGAACGAGATCTCCGTGTGGTCCGCGCCGGCCACCATGTCGTACAGGGTCTGGTGTGTTGCGTTCTCGAAGTTGCTGCTGCCGGACGAGCTGGAGTTCCCCGCCATCGTCTTCTCTTCCCCCTCGCGTCAGATGCCGTCGGCGCCCGCGGATTGGCCCTCGCCCCTGCCGGCTGCGGTGGAACCGGCGGGGTCGGTGGGCCGCTGCTCGGGCCGCGGGGCCTGGTACAGCTCCTGGGTGCGGCGCTGGATGGCCGCCAGGCGGTGCTTCACGTCGGCGTCGATGGCCTCGTAGCCGCTCTCGGCGACCTGGGAGCCGATGCTCAGCGCCTCGATCTGGTCGCCGAACGCCTTGGAGAACGACTCCAGTTGGGCCAGCACCTTCTCGTACGCCGTGGCCAGGCCGTGGGCCTCGGCGAAGCCCTGGCCGAAGGAGGCAGGAGCGATCTTGCGGTCGCCGAGCGTCCCCGGGTTCGCGTTCGAGGCTTTCAAACGCGCCAGCAGGTCGTCCACCCGCTGCTTGAACTTCCCCAGCGTCTCGGCTTCAACGGCCAGATCGGCGCTCGTGCCTTGTGGTGCTACCCCGTTCACGTGCATGCCAGTAGTCTCGTCGGCCCGCATGGCGTCTTTCCCCCTGGATACTGCTACGCGTAAGTCACCAACGTCAGGACCCACTCTATCCATCACCTCTGACAACGGCCGTGCGTCTTGCGTCCATGCGTGCCGGGAACGCTCTATCTCCTATGTCCAGAAGCGTAGTCGTTCGCACCGCCTGGCTCACGGGCCTCGGCCCCACAAAAGTGAGTACAGCTACTTATTGACGCGGCGTGCCTTCGGGCGTGCGCCCCGCTTGCGCGCGTCTCGCCAGACGACGGCCGCGCCCGTGATGACCGCGACGGCGACGCCGCCCGCTCCCAGGCCGTATGTCGCGTAGCGCTCCGTCCGCTCCTGTGGGCTCTCGCCGTCGGGCCAGGCGGTGGGGTCGGGTGGTGTGGCCTTGGTCAGGCCGTTGGTCGCGGTGGGGTGGTCGATGGGGTGGGTGTCGTCGGTGAGGGCGCGTACCGGGTCTACGACGCCCCAGCCGACGAAGGGGTCTTGGCCGTTGACGGTGCGTTCTGCGGTCTGCTCGATCTGGGCGACGATCTGGTACTCCTTCCAGTCTGGGTGCTTGGCTTTGAGGAGGGCGGCGACGCCGGCGACGTAGGGGGCGGAGAAGCTGGTGCCGTTGTCGACGCACTGGCCGCCCTTGGGGACGGTGGAGACCATGTCCACGCCGGGGGCGGCAACTCCGATGAAGGCGCCGCTTTGGGAGAAGGGGGCGCGTTCGTTGTTGCGGTCGGAGGAGGCGACGGCCAGCACCCCGTCGTACGCGGCCGGGTAGGTGTCCTTGAGCTGGCCGTCGAGGCCGTCGTTACCTGCCGAGGCTACGACGACGATGTTCTTGTGCCGGGCTTCCTGGACAGCGGCCGCGAGGTCGGAGTTGGGGGAGAGGGGCTTGGTGGTGTCCTGGGAGATGTTGATGACGTCGGCGTCGGCGGCGATGGCCTTGCGGATGGCCTGGGCCAGCGTGGCGGCGTTGCCGCTGCCCTTCTCGTCGTTCTGGCGGAGCGGGATGATGGTGGCTTCGGGGGCGAGGCCGATGAAGCCGGTGCCCGCGTGCGGGCGGGCGGCGATGATGCCGGCGACCTTGGTGCCGTGGCCCACCGGGTCGTAGGTGCCGTCCGTCGGCGCCTTCGGATCTCCCGCTGTGCCGTTCCCGGCGTCCTTGGTGTTGTGCAGGAAGTCCCAGCCGCTCTTGGTGTCGACGGCCTGGGTCAGCTGTGGGTTGGTGTTGTCGACGCCGGTGTCGATGACGGCGACGCGTACCGGGCGGCCGTGCGCGTCCCGGCCCTTGGTGTCCTGCCACAGCCGGTCGAAGACGATGCGTTGCAGCGCCCAGGGGCGTTCCTTGATCTGTTGCTTCATGGGGAAGGTGCAGACGCCGTTCCCCTGAGGGACCGGCATCACATCCTCCCCGTCCGCGGCGTGGGCGACCTCGGCTGGAGACACGAGTGCAATGCTCCCGATCAGTGCCATGAGCAGGGTGGTGCCTGCGGCCCATGCGGCTGGTGTGCTTCTCCTCCTCACTGCGTCTCCCCGTTCCTTTAGGAGCCCTGGGGCTGACGGGCGGCGTTCGCATCCAGCCGGGGCCCCATCGGGAGGAACTGCGACCAGTTCGCCGGCACCAGCACCGGCTTGATGTCCTTGTAACCGAGGAGGATCTGCGCCCGATTGGTCTCCTGCGAACCTTGGCCGGATTGCTGCTCCTTGGCCGGAGCCGTTCCTGCGGTGCCGATACCTGATGGCTTGGCGCTGCTGTCGTTATTCGACTGGACGCCGTAGCGCAGACCCGTGTCCGTGACGAGGAAATGCGCCCCGGAGACGGCGTCTCCCGGCTGGATCTGCTTGTAGAACAAGCCCGTTCCGGGGGTGACGTACGCGCTGGTGCCGCCGTTGGCGATCTGTTGGGGGAAATCCGTTCCGGCCCACGTGCTCAGCTCCGTACCACCGGTCTTCGACACCGCGCGCAGCACACTGCAGACCGTGCCCCGGTCACCCTGAGCCGTGGCCGTGTTGACCTGCTCGGTCATCTCCTGCGGCCACTGCTTCTCGGCGAACAGCTGCTGCGCCTGCGGAGTAAAGGACTGCGCGTCCACCTCCGTAGGCCGGTTGAGTTGCTGCAGCGGGGCCGTCTGGCGGGAGAACAGGAGAAGTCTGGCCACGAAGTCGGAGACGGGGACGACCTTGCCCGGGAGGACGACGTAGTGCTGGGTGCCGTCGCCGGTGGTCGCGCGCAGCACCATGCCGACGCGGTTTTCGCGTGCGCTGAGCCCCTTGACGTTCGCGGGCTGGGCGACGGTGCCGGCGGGCAGGGTGGGGAAGGCGATCGGTGTGCCGTCGTGGAAGGTGGCGAGCCAGTCCTTGGTGACCTGCTGGGGCTGCCGGCTGCCCACCAGGGCACGCAGTAGCAGTTCGGTGTCACTGCCGCCGTCGATGAGGTACTTGGTGCCCTTCGGATCGATCAGATAGCGGGGCCCACCGGATTCTCCGGATTCGCCGGAGCCCTTGGACTCTTGGACGTAGAGGGCCTGGCCTCCGTGGAGCCGGCCTGGTCCCTCCACCTTGTCCGCGTCGCGGTCGGCGAAGAGGAAGGTGGCCTTCTGTACGGACCTGCCGTTGTTGCCGGGTTGTTCGCAGACCGCCCATCGCTTGCTCTTCGCCGCGTCGGCGGCCTCCGGGAGGCGGTCGGGGGCGTAGGGGATGCCCAGGGTCGGGCCGTGCTGGAGTTTTCCGTTGTCCAGCTCGCTCTCGTCGACCTTGAGGACGTCGGACCGGTCGGGTTTGACGAGCAGTCGGGCGGAGGCCATGTTCAGGACGGGATGCAGCTGCCTCTTGCCGCCCGTCTCCATGACCACGTACAAGGTGGCGGATTTGCTGCCCAGGATGACGTGCGCGCCCGGGGTGTCCCAGCCCTTGGGGGCCTTGGGGCGGAACATGCCCCAGGCGCCGAATCCGGCCAGGACCAGGGCGGCGACGACCAGGCCGGGCAGCACCGCGCGCAGCGGGTTCGGGGCGCCCTCGTCGGTACGGTCAGGGGAGGGCTGCAGGAACGCGGCCACCAGCCGTTTCTTGGCGAAGGTGTAGCCGTTGAGCTCGTCCCGCCGTGATGCCATGACGCTGCGCTTCCCCCTGCTCCCTCTACGGCCGTTTCTGAAGTCGTCCGGTAGCCGTCCGGTCCTGCTTGTTCCCGGGCCCCGAAGCCCTCTATTTCCTCAACCGCTGGTCTTCTTCAACCGCTCGTCATACTCCGCGCCAGGCTGTACAGGTCCAGGACCGCCAGACACAGCGGCATCAGGGACAGCAGCAGGAATCCATCGGCGAGATCGAGCACCCGGCCCCAGAACGGCGTCAGCCCCTTCTTCGGCACCGTCAGCGCAACCGTCGTCACCAGCGCCACCGCGCCGATCACCACCAGCGCCAGCCACAGCGTACGCAGATCCAGTGGAGTGCGGTCGCCTGCAAGGAAGTCGTTCAGCATCCCGGTGGGCGGGTTGAAGGCGACGCCCAGCGTGAGGAGGGAGAGTGCGGCCAGGCCGGCGACGACCGCGCAGGCGACCTGGACGGTGTAGCGGAAGAGCCGGGCACGCAGCAGCGTCGCCAGGCCGGTGGCGAGGGCGAGGAGCTGCGCCCATGCGGAGTGGGTGAAGCCGAGGACGCCCGAAGCGCCGATGAGGACGGTGCAACAGCCGCCGAGGAGCCCCAGCAGCAGCTCATGCCCGCGGCGGGCCTGGGCGGCGATGCGCTCCTGGTCGACGGGTTCCAGGCCGACGGGCTCCTCAGCACCCCTTAGTTCCGCCCCCGCCCCGGCCTCCCGCTCTTCGCTCAGGCTGCGCGGAGTGGCGTATCCGATGGGCAGCCGGGCCAGGCGCGTGGCCAGCCCTGGCAGAAAGGCCATGACACCGATGACGACGGGTGCGCAGACGGCTGCGGCCTGGGCGGCCGTCGCCTCGCTGACGATGGCGAGGAAGGCGGCCAGGGTGGCGACGGCCGCGGCGAACGTGGCAGCGATGAACGGCGCATCACCGGATGGCGACAGCGCAACCAGGGCAACGGAGACGACCAGCATGGCGACACAGCCCAGCAGGAACTGCAGCCGCCCGGACCCGTGACCGGCATCCGGACCGACGATCCCCGAACCCGCGCACAGCACCACTGGGAGCGCGCCCAGCCCCAGTGCGACGGCGGACGGCTGGTCCCCGTAGACCCGGGCCCGGACCCCCGCGAACGCGGCCAACAGCACACCGGCCGTGCCGGCGATCACACCCGGCAGGCTGTGCATGTCGTGCCGTACCGGGTCGGCGAACCACAGCACCAGGGCGAGGAGAGTGAGCAGTACCCCGACCCCGACCAGGCCCGTCCCGCGCAGCAGGTCGTCGTTCCACAGGCGGCGGTCGCGGGTGACGGCGGCGGCCACCGCGTCCGAGACATCGTCGAAGACCGCCGGTGGGAGCGACTGCGAGAAGGGGCGCAGGTGCAGCATCTCGCCATCGAGGACACGCTGGTCGGCGAGGGTGCGTGCGCTGTCGAGCGCGCTGCCGTCGGCACGGAAGAGGTAGTAGCCGGTCGGTGCGCCCGGGGGCTGTCGCTGGCCGGTCAGGCGCAGGATCTCCGGGTAGATGTCGGAGACCGGGATGTTCTCGGGCAGTGCCACGTCGATACGGCTGTCGGGGGCGACCACTGCAACCCTGCGGAAGCCGGTCCCCGTACTCATGCTCACCGTGTTCAGCTCTGCCCCCTGCTCACCTGGTCATCCGGCCACTTGGTCATCCGGCCGCCCGGTCCTCGTTCATCGCCGCGGCGCTGCGTACGCGGCCCTGCCGGGGCGCCATCGTGCCACCACACCGTGGTGACCACCGCAGCTTTGCGTCACCGCACCGCGAGGCCCATCCCCACTCGTCACATTAGTCGGCAGTAGGATCGCCTGACGCGGGGGGCGCCGTCGCCAGGGGGCGATCGGGACGGAACTTCCCTCCGTCTCGAGGGATTGATGCTCGGTGAGCCAGATCGTCGTCAAGCGCCCACCGCGGGCGCTTCCGCCCGGCCCCGCCACGGACGAGCTGCACCTGCAAGCCCCGCCGGAGCTGCCGCGCGGCCAGCACGAGGGCGTGCTGATGCAGCTCCTGCCGATGCTCGGCATGGGCTCGTCGGTGGTCTTCTTCTTCATGCCGGGCATGCCGTCTTTCATGCGCATCATGGGCGCGCTGATGCTCGTCTCGACGATCGGCATGGTCATCGCCCAGATCGTCCGCTACCGCCGAGGCACTCAGGGCGAGATGGCGCAGAGCCGCCGGGACTACCTCAAATACCTGGCGCAGACCCGCCGCCGCATCCGCCGCACCGCCACCACCCAACGCAACGCCCAGCACTACCTCCACCCCGCCCCCGACCAGCTGTGGTCCATCGTCGCCGAGGGCAGCCGAGTCTGGGAACGCCGCATCGGCGACGCCGACTTCGGACAGGCCCGCATCGGCCTGGGCACCCAACAACTGGCCACCCCGCTCGTCGCCCCCGACACCGCCCCCATCGACGAACTCGAACCCCTCACCGCCGGCATCATGCAGCGCTTCCTCGCCACCCACGGCTCACTGCACAACATGCCGATCGCACTCTCCCTGCGCGCCTTCTACCACCTCACCATCTCCGGCGACCCGGCCTGCGCCCAAGGCACGGCCCGCTCCCTGATCGGCCAACTCGCCACCCTCCACTCACCCGCCGACCTCCTTCTCGCCGTGGTGGCAGCCCCCGGCGCCATCGACCGGTGGGAGTGGACGAAGTGGCTGCCGCACGCCCAACTGCCCACCTCAGCTGACGGCGCCGGCACCCGGCGCCTGTTCACCGACCACCTCACCGAACTCGAAACCCTCCTGGCCGGCCACCTCACCGACCGCCCCCGCTTCAGCAAGGACGCTCCACCCCTCCTCGACCGGCCCCACCTCGTCATCGTCCTGGACGGCGGCATGGTCCCTGCGGACTCCGCCTTCGCCGCCCCCGAGGGGCTCCAGGGCGTCACCGTCATCGAGGTCATCTCCGGCGAACTCGACGAACCCCGCGGCGGCCTGTCGGTAACATCCCACCCCACCCGCCTGCGCCTGGAGTCCGCCGTCTCCGCCTACGACGGCACCCCCGACCTGCTCTCCCTGGAACGCGCCGACACCCTCGCCCGTCAACTCGCACCCCTCTACGTGGACGGCACCGACGAGGACGAACCGCTCCTGGCCAACCTGGACTTCACCGACCTCCTCGACCTCGGCGACCCCGCCCAGGTGGACACCGCCCACACCTGGCGCCCCCGCTCCCAACCCGAACGCCTACGCGTCCCGATCGGCATCGACGAATCCGGCCAGCCCGTCATGCTCGACCTCAAGGAGGCCGCCCAGAACGGCATGGGCCCTCACGGTCTGTGCGTCGGCGCCACCGGCTCCGGCAAATCAGAACTCCTGCGCACCCTCGTCCTGGGCCTCTCGGTCACCCACTCCTCCGAAACCCTCAACTTCATCCTCGCCGACTTCAAGGGCGGCGCCACCTTCGCCGGCATGTCCGCCCTCCCGCACGTCGCCGCCGTCATCACCAACCTCGCCGACGACCTCTCCCTCGTCGACCGCATGGGCGACTCCATTCGCGGCGAACTCCAGCGCCGCCAGGAACTCCTCCGCCAGGCTGGCAACTTCGCAGGCATCCACGACTACGAAAAGGCCCGCGCCGCCGGCCACCCCCTCGACCCGCTGCCCTCCCTCGTCCTGGTCATCGACGAGTTCAGCGAACTGCTCACCGCCAAGCCCGACTTCATCGAGATGTTCATCCAGATCGGCCGCATCGGCCGATCCCTCGGCGTCCACCTCCTCCTCGCCTCCCAACGCCTGGAAGAAGGCCGCCTGCGCGGCCTGGACACCTACCTCTCCTACCGGATCGGCCTGCGCACCTTCTCCGCCGCCGAATCCCGCGTCGCCCTCGGCGTCCCCGACGCCTACCACCTCCCCTCCGTCCCCGGCTCCGGCTACCTCAAGCACGGCACGGACGAGATGACCCGCTTCAAGGCCGCCTACGTCTCGGGCCCCCACCGCTCGGCGAGCAGCCGCACGGACCACGACGCACTTCCCATCCGGCAGCGCGCCGCCCTCTTCACCGCCACACCCGTCCCCGTCACCGTCCCGGTCGCCAGCACCACCCCGACCGCGCAGCCCACCCCCGAGGCCGTCACGTGGACCGAAGACGCTCTGGGCGACACGGCCGCCCTGTCCGACACCGTCCTGGACGTCATCGTCCGCCGCCTCGACGGCCAGGGACCACCCGCCCACCGCGTCTGGCTCCCACCCCTGGACACCGCCCCCACCCTCGACCAACTCCTCCCGGCCCTGACCACCACCCCCGACCGCGGCCTGCACGCCACCGACTACCTCTCCACCGGCCGCCCCCTCACCGTCCCCTTCGGCCTCGTCGACAAGCCCTTCGAACAACGCCGAGACACCCTCCACCACGACTTCTCCGGCGCCACCGGCCACCTCCTCATCGTCGGCGGCCCCCAATCCGGCAAATCCACCCTCCTACGCACCCTCATCAGCGCCTTCGCCCTCACCCACACACCCCACGAAGCCCAGTTCTACGGCCTCGACTTCGGCGGCGGCTCACTCAGCTCCACCGCCGACCTCCCACACGTCGGCTCCATCGCCTCCCGCCTGGACCCCGAACGCATCCGCCGCACCGTCGCCGAGGTCGCCGGCATCCTCGCCCGCCGCGAGGAGTACTTCCGCACCCACAACATCGACACCATCGCCACCTACCGCCGACGCCGCGCCGAAGGCCACCTCCCCGACCAGCCATGGGGCGACGTCTTCCTCGTCATCGACGGCTGGGGCCCCTTCAAGGACGAATACGAACTGCTGGAGCCGATCGTCACCGACCTCGCCTCCCGCGGCCTCGGCTTCGGCATCCACGTCATCCTCACCGCCTCACGCCACCTCGAAGTCCGCGCAGCACTCAAGGACCAAATCCTCGGCCGCCTGGAACTCCGCCTTACCGACCCCATGGACTCCGAGTTCGACCGCAAAACCGCCGCCAACGTCCCACCCGGCGTCCCCGGCCGCGGCCAAACCCCCAACAAACTCCACTTCATGACCGCCCTCCCTCACATCGGGAAGCCGGGTGCCGCTACCGAACTCGCCGACTCTGCTGCAGAGTTCGTCCGTAACATCGCGGAGCACTGGCCTGGGCCCTCCGCCCCCGCGGTCCGCCTCCTCCCCCTCACCGTCCCCGCCACCCACCTCCCCAAGGGATCGGACTTCCCCCACCGCGGCATCGCCCTCGGCCTCGACGAAACCAACCTCGAACCCGTCTACGCCGACTTCGAAACCGACCCCTTCCTCCTCGTCTTCGGCGAAAGCGAATCCGGCAAGACCGCCACCCTCCGCCACCTCGCCCACAAAATCGCCGAACGCTACACCCCCGACGAAGCCAAAATCGTCGTCGGCGACTACCGTCGCACCCTCCTCGACGCCATCCCCACCACCCACCTCCTCGAATACGCCCCCACTGACGACTCCCTCAACGTCCACATGAACGCCCTCGCTGGCCTCATGGAACGCCGCCGCCCCACCCCCGACGTCACCCCCCAACAACTCCGTGACCGCAGCTGGTGGACCGGCCCCCGCTTCTTCGTCCTCCTCGACGACTACGACCTCATCGCCACCAGCACCAACAACCCCCTAGCAACCCTCACCGACAAACTCCCCTACGCCCGCGACACCGGCATCCACTTCATCCTCACCCGCACCACCGCCGGCATCTCCCGCGCCCTCTACGAACCCACCCTCCAACGCCTCACCGAACTCGGCGCCCAAGCCCTCATCCTGTCCGGCGACCCCAATGACGGCGACATCCTCGCCAACGTCCGCCCCCGCCCCCTGCCGCCAGGCCGGGCCCACTACATCACCCGCAAGCGCGGCACATCCCTGATCCAACTCGGCTGGCACCCCGACCAGTAGCCCGCCCACGCGCACAGGCCCGGCTGCGGAATCCGTGTGGAGCGGCACCGCATGCTGTACGCAAGCGTGCCCCGTGCTTCGGCCTTTGGCGGTTCCACGCGCTGTCGATCGCCTGTACCCCTGCCACCTTGAGGGCGAATGTACGTGGCATCCAGTATCCCCGTGGTCGAGGCAACCACCTTGCTCCATATGGTCCTTGACAGCGCAAAGCCGTGACCGTGAGGCTGAGTCGGATGGACGCAGTCGTGAACAACGAGGGGTTAACGGAAGCGAGCGCAGCACGAGCGCTGGCATCGGCATGCAGTCAAGTGGGGCTGGGGTCTCAGTCTGCCGATCTGCTGCGACTGGGCGAGAACGCGATTTACGCGCTGCCGTCCGAGAGCATCGCTGTCCGCGTGGCCCGCGCCGACACCGAGGACATCAAGCGGAGAGTTGCCAAAGAGCTGGCAGTCTCCCGCTGGCTGACCTCCCAGGGCTTCCCGGCTGTCCGCCCCCTCGATGAACTACCGCAACCGGTCCAGGCGGACGGCAGGCTCGTTACGTTCTGGGAGTACGTGCCCCCGAGCCACGTCGAACCCAACCTGACGGATCTCGCAAAGCTCCTGCGTGACCTCCACGCATTGCCCCGCCCCGACTTCCCTCTCCCTGTCCTCGACCCCTTTCCCATCATGCGGCGCCGTCTCGCGCTTACCCATGGCGTCGAACGACAGGATGTCGAGTTCCTCACCGAAGCGTGCGACCGCAGTGAAGCGGCCTTCCGCAGCATCATGTCCGATGACGCCGGAGAGCTGATCCACGGAGACGCTCACCGGGGAAATCTGCTGGCCCGCGACGGTCAGGTGCTCCTCATCGACTACGAAGCCGTCGCGATCGGCCCCCGCGCCTGGGACCTCATCCCGACCGCCACCGCCGTCGACAGGTTCGGCCTGCCACCCACCGACTACGCGACCTTCTGCCGAACCTACGGCCGGGACGTCGCCGACTGGCACGGATACCAGGCACTTCGCACCGTGCGGGAGCTGGGCATGACCACATGGCTGATGCAGAACGCCCATTCCGAACCAGCAGCGACAGAATTCGCCCTCCGCATCGACTCTCTACGGAAGGAAGACCGTGAGCGGCGCTGGCACGCTCTCTGACGGGCAGAACCCGTTACCTTTCGACCCCTACGCGTCCAGAGAAACCCTCCGCCTGACGACCGTCTACGCGACCCCCTGGACCTACGACCCAACCACGGTGGACCAGGCCGCCGCTCGCCCAGGAGACGTCCTTAACCTGGGGCGGCTGTCGAGGTACTACAACACCTCCGACCAGCAACTGCCTCGGGTCCTCAGACATGAAGCGATCGACTGCTCCGGCCTTACCTGCCAGCGCTGGCGCGCCGGCGAACCGGTCTCAGCACAGCTGTGGCACTTCCTTGTCCCTTCAGGCCAGGTCGTGGTCGCCCTGACCATGGACGTCCCTGGGACTCTCATCGAGGCCATCCCACTGTTGGAGGACCTCTACTACGCCAGCATCACCTGTGCAGGACTGCCGCTTGAGCAGCTCGCCGCAGACCGGATCGGCTGCGGCCCCAACGGGGACGAGACGGTTCCAGGATTCCTCCCCGAACGGCACCAACTGGTCTTCCGCAGCGTCGACACACCGGAGCAGGCCCCGGACGGCGACACCGTCCAACGTGTCATCTACCGCACCGACCTGCCCTACCGCCCCGAACACAGCTCCATCCGCTACCCCGCAGAACTCAACCGCCGCCCCACCACCATCGGCGCCCTCGGCCCCTACGTCAGCCTCCTCTGCGGCCACCAGGACTACATCGAGAACTGCATCCTGCTCTCCGCCGTGCAAGCCGTCGCCTCCGCAGCCCGACTCCGCGAGATCCGCGCCGTCGCCTACACCTACGTACACCGATTCCGACACCGCGCAACAGGCCAGGGCGATGCACACGACCGACGCACCACACTGGAAGACATCTCCGACGGGCTGAGCCAACTCGAAGTCGAACTCAGCTACAGCGTCGAGGCCGGCGCAGAAATCGGCATGCTCGTCCCCGCCCTACGCGTCGAGAGCTTCCACCAGGAACTGTTCGCCGCCATAGGAGTCACCGAACGCGCAGCCACCATCGGACAGATGCTTAACCGCCTGGGCAACGCCATCGCCGCAGAACTCACCTCGGTCGAAAGCATGGAACAACGCGCCGCCGACCGCCGCCGCGTCCGCACCGTCGTCGCCGTCACCTTCGTCACCACCGTCAGCGGAACCCTCGGCCTGCTCTTCGGCTTCTTCGGCATCAACGCCAGCCAAGTCGACCAAAACCGCTCCATGTTCGACGACCACTACACCCCCATCTACGCGCTGATCGCCACCATCCTCCTCTGCGCCCTGGCAATCTTCGCCAGCATGCGCCTTCAGGAACGCTGGGAAGAACGCCGCGACCGCAGCAGAACCCGCACCTGGGAAAGCACCCACCGCCTCCTGGCCCGCGAAGCCGGCGCCGTCATCCTCGACCCCACACCACCACCCCTTCCGCCCCAGCACCTCCCTGGCTCCCGCCGACCGGAGAGCAGAACCCAGCCCTCACGCATCACGCCCCGCTGACGCACCCGTCGATCACGCGGTCCGGTACCGCGCAAGCCGAACGACGAAGCCCTCAGCCAGTTGCGCCTGCCCAGGGCTCCTGAAGCCTTTTAGACAGTTTTGTATTGTCGAGGTAGATTTTCCGCTTTGCCGCGATAACGACCTGGATGAGAAGCAGTGACACGCAACACCCCCGCTGGAACATCGGAAGTAGTGGTGACCGGGCTTGGAGCGGTCACCCCGCTGGGCGGGGACATCCCGAGCACTTGGCAGGGGCTGCTGGATGGCAGGTCAGGAGCCCGGGGCCTCGATGAGCCATGGGCCAAGGACCTGCCGGTTCGCATCGCTGCGCCAGCAGCCGTCGATCCCGCGGCCGCCTTCGCACCTGCGCAGGCGCGCCGAATGGACCGTGGTACGCAGCTCGCGCTGATGGCCGCGCAAGAAGCCTGGACTGACGCCGGCCTCGGCTCTCCACGGGAGCTGGACACCGAGCGGCTTTCCGTCGCCGTCTCCTCCATCATCGGGGCGCAGACACTGTTGGCCGGACATGAGAAGCTGCTAACCAAGGGCTGGCGGCACATATCTCCCTTCGCAGCACCCTCGCTGCTGCCCAACAGTTCGGCCGCCCGAATCGCCATCGACTACGGAGCGCAAGGAAGCGCGCATGCTCCGGTAAGTGGCTGTGCTTCAGGAACCGAAGCCATCGGCCTGGCAGCGGACATGATCCGCATGGGCCGGGCAGACGTGGTTGTCGCCGGCGGTGCCGAGGCGCCGATCCACCCCTTCGCCCTCGGCAGCTTCGCCGCCATGCGCGCTCTGTCCCGCCGCAACGAGGATCCGCAGGGCGCCTCCCGGCCGTTTGCCAAGGACCGCGACGGCTTCGTGCTCGGCGAAGGCGCCGGCATCATGATCCTGGAATCGCACGCTCATGCCCGCGCCCGCGGCGCCCGTATCTACGGCCGCGTCCTCGGCATTGGGATGTCCGTCGACGGCCACCGCATCGCCCAACCGCAGCCCGAGGGGCTCGGCGCCGCCAAGGCCATCAGTCGAGCCCTTGCCGACGCAGACCTGGCACCTCAGGACATCGCGCACGTCAACGCCCACGCCACGGCCACGCCGGCCGGCGACCTCGCCGAGGCCCGCGCCCTGCGCAGCGTCCTGGGCTCCCACACCGACCACGTCGCCGTCTCTGCGACCAAATCCATGATGGGACACCTCCAAGGCGGTGCCGGGGCTGTCGAGGCGATCGCCACGCTGCTGGCCCTTCACCACCGCACCGCGCCGCCCACCCTCAACACGGAGGCCCCAGACGACGAAATCGGACTCAATGTCGTGGCTGGCACTGCGCGCCAGCTGCCTCAAAGGCCACGAGCCGCCTTGAGCAACTCCTTCGGCTTCGGCGGACACAACGCCACCCTCGCCATCGCGGCCTGATCATCTCTCGCTCACGGCCAGATAGGTCATTCAGCTTCCGGAACGCCCGGATCCACACGGCGACGAGCGCGTTGTGCAATGGATCGCGGGTGGTCGATACCCGCGGTCACCCCGGGCATCGACTACCCGCTACCGCCCCGGTGCACGTCGGCGCGGACTTCGACGGTGTGTGCCGCCTTACGCTATGGGGCTGTCCCGAGTGTCGCGCAGCTACAAGCTTGGCGCCGCGGGCACACACCCCCGATAGAGGTCATCGCGCCGCGGGCTGGCACCATGAAGATCAACGAGCGAGCACAGCAGCAGGTGGTGGCGGTCGCGAGGACGCTGAACGTCGCCGCTCTAACAAGAGGTTTCATGCGCCGGGCACGTACGGGGCATCCGTCCGGCGCCCACTCGACCGCCACCACCATCAGCACCAAGACCGTGCACCGCTCTAACGGGAGGCTTCAAGCCCGGCTCGGCGAAGGCGTCACGGTCCCAGTACTCGAACGGGCTCTGCGGGAGACCCGCGCCAGAAGCCGTCCTCAACAAGGGATTAGGCTCGGCGATAATCAAGGTCGCATGAGCACAGCCCACTGGAGCGAGAAAGGGCGGCATCTCCATCGTGAACGCGGGAAAAGCGTACTCGGACCCGGACCCAAGGCTTGTGCGACTGGCGGAACGGTCCCGCAACTTTGGCTTCCTGCTACGGCACGTGCCGCTGCTCCTGGCGTACGGAGCTGCTGCGGAGAGCTATGTCTTCAGTGATCCCAACACCTCGCTGATCAAGTCCCGTCAGTTCGGTGAGACACTCGCATCGGACCTGGTGAGCCGGGCGAGGGTCCGAGTCGACGGTGATACGCAGTTCGACCGCCTCAAGGCCCTCGACCGCGAGGGCTACCTGCACGGCGACGTCGGCACCGCGTTCCACGAAGTCCGCGCACTCGGCAACGAAGCGAATCACAAAGGCCACGACAGCGCTGAGGACGCCTTCCGCGCCCTGCGAACCTGCTTCCGTCTCGGCGTCTGGTATCACCGCTTGCTGAGTGGTTCGCGCGAGCAGATCGCCTTCGTGCCGCCCAGCCCGGACCGCACCCTGGCCGCGGAGAGCGAACGCCTGCTTCGTGAGGTTGCAGAAGCCAGAAGGGCGTTGGAGGAAGCACGCCTTAGCTACCGCGACCAGGCCACCCAGGCCGAGGCTGAGCAGGCCGCTCACCTCGCCGCGGAACGCGAACTGGCTCAGGCGCGAGCCGAGCGCGAGGAACTCGTAGGCATGGTCGCCGCCATGCAAGGCCAGCTCAAGGCGTTCCAGACCGAATTCGAGGCTGCACAGGCCCGGCAGCGGCGTAGCGATCTCACGGACAGGGCCGCGGCTTCGGCCGCTGTTGCGGAGCGAGCTCGTCTCCTCGACCACGCTGAGCAGGCATCCCGGGAACCACTCACCGAGGCGCAGGTGCGCGCCTGCCTCGATCAGATGCTCACCGAAGCCGGCTGGGACGTCCAGGACGCGGGCGCCACCCTCAACCTCTGGGTACAGGGCGACCGCCGGGGCAACGGCGTCGCTGTGCGAGAGACGACCACAGCCCGAGGTCGGGCCGACTACGCGCTCTACGTCGACCGTAAGCTCGTCGGTGTCATCGAGGCCAAACGCGAGGGTGCGGACCTTTCCGCGGCCGAGGAACAGGCTGACCGCTACGCTGACCATCTCACCGACGCCCAGCAGCGCCTGGCTGCGTGGCGTGCCCCGCTGCCCTTCCGTTATGTCAGCGACGGCGGGGAGACTCGCTTCCGCACTGCCCTCGACCCAGACTCTCGCACGCGCCGCATCTTCTCCTTCCACCAGCCCCGCACCCTCGCCCGCTGGATGCGGCAGGCCGACGAGGACCCGCAGGCGCCCACCTACCGAGCCCGCCTGCGTCTGCGCATGCCGGAGCTCGACGAACGGCCGCTGCGCCCCGCCCAGGTCACGGCGGTCCGTGGGGTGGAGAATTCGGTCGCTCTGGGCAAGGGCCAGCAGGGTATGGGCCAGTCCCGCTCCCTGGTCCAGATGGCCACCGGTGCAGGCAAGACGTACACGGCGGTCACGTTCTCCTACCGCATGCTTAAGCATGCCCGTGCTGAACGGGTGCTGTTCCTGGTCGACCGCAACAACCTTGGCGCCCAGGCTCTCGCGGAGTTCGAGAACTTCACCACTCCCGATACCCACCGTAAGTTCGCAGACCTCTTCAACGTTCAGCGGCTGGGCGCGGAAGGCATGAATGCCTCCTCCAAGGTCGTCATTTCCACGGTTCAGCGGCTCTACATGGAACTAACCGGCAGCCGACTGCCCGAGGAAAAGCTGGAAGGAGAGGGGAAGGAGGCCGATCTCCCCTACGACGCGCCCGGTGAGATTTCAGTCGAATACAACCAGAAGATCCCTCCCGAGGCATTCGACCTGATCGTCGTGGACGAGTGCCATCGATCCATCTACGGCAAGTGGCGCTCGGTCCTGGAGTACTTCGACGCACCCATCGTCGGCCTCACGGCCACGCCTGTCGCCCAGACCTTCGGCTACTTCAACGGCAACCTCGTCAGTGAATACACCTACCAGGAAGCCGTCGCAGACGGTGTCAACGTCGACTTCTCCGTCTTTGAGATCGAGACGCGGATAACGGCGGAAGGCGGGGTCATTGCCCACGGCACCATCCCGGTCCGCGACCGGCGTACCCGCCGCCAGCGCTACGAGGACATCGACGAGGACATCGAGTACGGTGCAAACCAGGTTGGCGTCAGCGTCATCAGCAAGGACCAGCTCCGCACGGTGATCCAGACCTTCCGTGACCGCCTCTTCACGGACATTTTCCCGGAGCGCGCGAAACGCGACCCGCTTGACGGCACCTTGCTGTGGGACCGAATGTACGTCCCAAAGACCCTGGTCTTCGCCAAGAACGACAACCATGCCGAGGAGGTCGTCGAGGTCATACGGGACGTCTTCGGCAAGGGGAACGACTTCTGCGCCAAGATCACGCACGCCGCCCGCAGGCCGGCCGAGCGCCTGGCCGAGTTCCGCAACCTCCCCCAGCTCCGTATCGCGGTCACCGTCGACATGATCGCCACTGGCACGGACGTCAAGCCGCTTGAATGCCTGCTGTTCCTGCGTGATGTCAAGAGCTGGGCCTATTTCGAGCAGATGAAGGGGCGTGGTGCGCGCACTCTCTCCCTCACGGACTTCGAACGCGTGACGCCAGGTGTCGGTCCCAAGACACGGTTCGTGATCATCGACGCGGTCGGTGTCACCCGCAAAGCCAAGGTCGACGCGGCTCCGCTCGAACGCCATACCGACAAGCAAATCAGCCTGGAGAAGCTGCTTCGAAAGGTCGCCGCCAACACCATCGAGGAAGAAGAGGTCTCCACCCTCGCCTCCCGCCTGGCCAAACTCGACCTTCAGATGACGGCCGAGGAGCACGCGGAGATCCAGCGGATCAGCGGCGGACGCCCGCTCAAGGAGATTGTGCACAAGATGGTGCGGGCGGTGTCCGTCGACGACCAGCTGGAGGTACGAGAGGCCGCCGAGCGCGTCGGCCGGGACCCGGAGCGTGCGGTGCGCGACCTGATAGAGCTGGCTCTGAAACCGCTCGCTGCCGACCCGAGGTTGCGAGCCCGGTTGCTGGAGATGCGTCGCGCCAAGGACATCCTGTACGACGAGAACGGCGTCGACGAGCTGATCCGCGCTGGCGCGATCGCCGACGGTGGAGCGTCGGCGAAGGACACTGTCCACGATTGGAAGCGGTACATCGACGAGAACCGCGACGAGATCGCCACCCTGTCCATCGCATTCAGTGCCGATTCGGAAACCCCGCCAGGCGTCGCGCTGCAGCAGCTCAAGGATGTCGCCCGTAGCATTGCCCGGCCACCGCGCGCATGGACACCGGAGCGCCTGTGGACGGCATACGAGCAGCTCGGTGAGGCGGCCGCCGCTGAGGGAAGACCCAAGCGCACAGTCGCCGACCTCCTCGCTCTCTTCCGCTACGAGCTCGCTGGCGGGGCGGAGCGCGGCGCCCCGAAGCCGCGCTCGCACGAGGAGACCGTACGAGAGCGGTACGCCGCCTGGCTCGCACGGCAGGAGCAGACGGGCGTTCGCTTCGGTCAACGCCAGCGCTGGTGGCTTGACCATATCGTCGGCGCGACGATCGAGCGTGTACGCTTCGACACCGCCGACCTCGACTATGCCCCGTTCACCACGCGTAACGGGACGGATGGATTCCTCGCCGAATTCGGCGAGGCCAAGGCGGAAGAGATCATCGACGAACTGGACAGGGAGCTGGGCGCGTGACGGACTCGGGTGCGGAGGTTTCGGCGGGGGCCGTTCCGGGGAGCGCGCTGCCGGCAGGGTGGGCGTTGGCGACGCTTGCTGAACTGTGCGAGGTCAATCCGCGGGCATTCACTGAAGAGCCGGATGACGATGACCTGATTTCCCAAGTCCCCATGGCTGCCGTCGAGGCCGAAACGGGGCGCATAGATCCATCTATGCATGTACCTTACGGCGACCTCAAGAAGAAGTCACTGACGCGTTTCCAAGAGGATGACGTTCTCTTCGCCAAGATCACACCGTGCATGGAAAATGGCAAGATCGCCAAGGCTCAGGGACTGGCAGCTGGCCGAGCGCTCGGCAGTACGGAATTCCATGTGCTTCGAAGCCATGGCGGCGTTCTACCTGAATACCTAATGTACTACTTGCTCCAGCGGAACGTTCGCAGGCTTGCCGAGCAGCATATGTCTGGTGCTGTGGGGCAGCGACGGGTTCCACGTCCATACCTAGAAGGGCTCAAGATTCCGGTCCCGCCCCTTACGGAGCAGCACCGTATCGTCGCCAAGCTGGACGAGCAATTGGCCCACGTGGAGGCTGGTGAGGCTGCTGTTGGCCGGGCGATCGTCGAGACGGCCCAGCTGCGTGCCAGTGTGGCAGATGCAGCGATTCAGCGCCTCGCTGATGCGCCCGTGAAGCAGCTCGGTGAAATTCTCGCCGAGCCGCTACGCAATGGCGTCTCGGCTAAGGCGACGCAGGACGGGTCCGGCGTTAGAACTCTTACTCTGTCCGCCGTCACATACGACGAGTTCGATGACCGCTTCACCAAGATGACCAGCGCTAATCCGGAGCGTGTGGCTTCCCTTTGGCTGAAAGACGGAGATATTTTCGTCGAGCGTTCCAATTCAGCCGAACTGGTGGGCACCTCAGCCATCTATCACGGGCCGAGCAACTGGGCGATTTACCCGGATTTGTTGATTCGGGCGAGGGTTGACAGAAGTGTTGCGCTCCCCGACTTCGTAGCCCTTGTGCTCCGCACTCGGCGTGTGCAGTTTTACTTCCGGCAGCGTGCGCGTGGCCTTTCCGGGTCCATGCCGAAGATCGATCAGTCAACAATCGAGAGCGTGGAGATTCCTCTGCCGTCGTTGACCAGGCAGGAAGAGACCGTCAGGTGGGTTCAGCGGCAAGAAGAGGAGATCGACCCGCTGGCGGCCACAGTCGGTCAAGCTCAAGCCGAGAGCGGCAACCTCCGCGCCGCTCTCTTTCACGCTGCCTTCAGCGGCGCTCTGGCCCCCCAGGATCCGGCCGATGAGCCCGCCTCCCGGCTGCTGGATCGTATCCGCACCCGGTGCGAGGCCGCTGCGAAGGTGAAGAAGCCCCCCCGCAAGCGGGCCCCGCGCCCCCGCAAACCGACCACCTCAGGTCAGGAAGCACTGCCCCTATGAGCACCATGAGCACCGACAAGGCGTGGACCTCGGGCAGCCCGAAGGATCGGGCTGCCCGGACACCCGCGGAGCGGCCCATCCCCCGCAAGGCTGCCGGAGAGACGACAAGCACTCTCGTCAACCGTCTCTGGTCCTACTGTGAGCTGCTGCGCCACTCCGGTGTCTCCACGCTCGACTATGTCGAGCAGCTCACTTATCTCCTGTTCTTGAAGATGGCGGACGAGCGCGACAAGCGCCCGGCCAGGTTCCGTAAGAACAGCTCGGAACAGCCTCTCGTCCCCGAAGGTCGTGACTGGACGAGTCTCACCACACGGTCCGCCGAGGCGCTTCTCGATCATTACGAGTTCGTCCTGAAGGACCTCGGGCAGCGCGGTGGGACCATGCTCGGCGAGGTCTTCGCCAAGGCATCGAACAAGATCCATGAGCCGGCCGTTCTGGAGAGGCTGATCAAGGACCTCATCGACCCGTACACCTGGACCACCGAGGACCAGGACCTAAAGGGCGATGCCTACGAAGGGCTCCTTCAGCGCGGCGCCGAGGACCGCAAGACCGGTGCGGGTCAGTACTTCACCCCCCGTCCACTGATCGATGCCATGGTCGACTGCATCCGGCCGCAGATCGGGGAGACCATTACTGATCCCGCATGCGGCACAGGTGGCTTCCTCATCGCTGCCCATGCGCACCTCGCCCGGAATTACGAGGAACAGCTCTACGGGGACGAGGGCCGCAAGCTTCAGACTGGTGCAATCACCGGGTACGAGCTCGTCCGCGAGACGGCCCGCCTAGCTCTGATGAACATGCTGCTGCACGGCATCGGCACCTCCGAGGCCAAGCCGCTGATCACGATCCAGGACTCACTGGCCCGGCCCCCACTTCGGCACTACGACATCGTCTTCGCCAACCCGCCGTTCGGCGTCGGCTCTGTGACCGGGGAGGCGTACACCGCCCGTAACGACTTCTGGACACAGACAACGAACAAGCAGCTCAATTTCGTCCAGCACATTTACAACCTGCTGAAGACGAACGGGCGTGCGGCCATCGTCCTGCCGGACAACGTCCTCTTCGAGGGCGGCGCGGGTACGGTGATCCGTCGAAACCTTCTCGACATGTGTGACGTACACACCCTGCTGCGCCTCCCGACGGGCATCTTCTACGCCAACGGAGTCAAGGCGAACGTCCTGTTCTTCGACAAGACCGGCCAGCGGCCCGGAGGCCGGCCAGGCACCCGCCAACTATGGGTCTACGACTTCCGTACCGACCAGCGGTTCACTCTCAAGCAACGCCAGTTGAGGCGTCAACACCTGGACGACTTCGTCGCCGCCTACCACTCCGGTGGATCGGACTATTCCGAGCGAAAGCCCAGTGATCGCTTCCGTGCGTTCGATTACGATGAGCTGGTCGCCCGTGACAAAGTCAACCTAGACTTGACGGTCATCCGGCCGGACACGGCCACCTCCGGCGCGGTCTTCACGTCTCCCGATGTGATCGCGCAGGAGATCGTGGACGAACTGGAGACCGCTCTCGCGGAGTTCACCAAGGTGGCGCGCGCCCTGAAAAGGGACGCGGGCTCCGTGGCCGATGGCTTCGCAGGGGGCGCGGACAGCACCGCGGTCGGCACAACCGAACACGAAGAAGACCGAGAGTCGTAGCTCCCTCCTCCCGTCACCCGAGTCGGGCCGGGGCCTGTTGGGCGGGGCAGCTCGGGTGACGATGGAAGGTGACAACGCCATATGGCAACGGGGTGGGGCGGTCAGGCCGCGACTGGACAGCGGCCGGAGGCACAGTGGACGAGCAGTCAGATTGTGGAACGGCTCTGGAAGTTCTACAACGAGACTGCGATCAAGGCCGTGCCCAGGCTCGACTTCGTCGAGCACGTCACCTATCTGCTCTTCCTCAAGCTCGACCACGAGCGCGCCCAGCGGCCAGCTCGGTTCGGCGGTGGTCGCCCCATCGCATCGGCCGACACCTGGCCCAAGCTGGCTCAGCGCAGTGGTGAGGAACTTCACCGCTTCCTCACCGATGTCATGGACGACCTCGGCAAACCAGCGCCCGCTGATCCGCGTCGCGCCACCGCGAGCGTCATCTTCCATGACGCGCAGCCATGGAATGTCGACCGTATGGCGGAGTTGCGCAGCCTGATCACTGAGGAGCTCGACCCGCACCAGTGGAGTCTCGTCCCACAACCGGTACTCGGCGGGGCTTTCTCGCAATTGCTCGCCGGGTGCCGGGAGGACTTCCTCACCAAACGCCAGGCCGGCCAGATCCTCACCCCGCCGCCGCTGCTTTCCGTCGTGGCCAGGGCACTTGCCATCACCCCCGAGGACCGGGTAGTCGACCCAGCGTCCGGTATCGGCAGCAGCCTGATCGCCGCCCACCGCGAGATGTCCCGGCATGGTCGCTATATCGACGCGGCCACGATCGCGGGTGCCGACATCGACGCCCAGATGTGTCGACTCGCCACGATGAACGTTCTGCTCAACCTTGGGCGGGTTTTTTCGGCCGACCCGCCTTTCCTGCGGGCCGACTCCCTCAAGGAGAGGGCCGTCGCCATCCAACGCGCGGACCGGGATGTCCTTGCGTCCGTGGCCATCTGCAACCCGCCCTTCAAGAGCACCGACGCGCTTCCCGACACCACCCGGCGCGACGACTTCTGGGCGCACAAGGCGGATCTGCCGACCAACTTCCTCCAGCACATCGCGATCACTCTGCCGCAGGGTGCCCGAGCCGCTGTGTTCGTTCCCGACGGCGTCCTCTACGGCAACGGGGCGGCAGCGGCCGTACGCCGGACTCTGCTGATGAGCTGCGACGTGCACACCCTGCTGCGGCTGCCGACCGGTATCTTCCACGGCACCAACTCAAGGTCGAACGTGCTGTTCTTCACGAAGTCCACCTCGAAGCCGACAGGCGAACCTGCGACCCACACGCTGTGGGTGTATGACGCGCGGACGGACAAGCATCACACCGACACCGAGAACCCCATGTCCGAGGACGACTTCGCCGACTTCCTCGCCGCCTACCGCGTCGGAGAGCCCTGTTTCGAGGGTCGTACCGCATCCGCGCGCTTCCGCCCTTATCCGGTGGACGAATTGCTCGCACGCCCAGGAACCGACCTCCACCTAGGGGCCAACCTCACCGCGGAGTTGGACGACTTCGGCTCCCCGCAAGACATCGCCCTGTCCATCGCCGACAACCTGGACGAGGCGGGCAAATGGTTCCGGACTGTGGCTGAAAGCCTGACCTGACCCACTTGGGAGTTCCGCACAGCGCTGCACCAGTCCGGATCTCGGGCAACCGGTTACAGGCCGTCTCCCGATCCCTCTCCTCGGCCGCCGCCCGGCCCACCCGCCGAACGCAGAACAGGAAACCCTGCGCATGCACTCCTCGAAGCACTCCGCCGCCTCGCGCGGCAGGATCCCGGACCAGGTCCGTCAGGTCGCCAAAGCCCTCGACCGAACCTACCCGGACCTGATTGACATCAGTGACTACGCCAACCGCCCGGATTGGCAGCGGAGCGACATCTTCCGTACGCGGGCCTTGGCGGCGCACGCCGTGCGGATCGTTACGGACTGGAGTGCCCAGGACGCGGCGCTCACCGTCATCGACGGCGGGCAGGACCAGGGCATTGACGCTCTCGCCGTCGACCGCGAGAGCAAGTGTGTCTATCTTGTCCAGAGCAAGTGGTCCGAGAAGGGTCAGGCGACCGCGAAACTTGACGTGGTGCACAAGCTGTTCGCTGGACTCAGCCTGATCGACAGCGAGGAGTTCGGCCAGTTCAACCCGCGCGGCAGAGCCCTTGCCGAACAAGCAAAGAAGCTGATGGGCGAGGAAGGCGTGACCGTTGTCCTCGTGTTCGCTCTCATGGGCGCGGAGCCCCTGTCCTCAGAACTGCGCCAGGCTCTGGACAACGGCGCAAGGGAGTTCAATCACCTGGGAGAGATCGTCGATCACCGGGTGATCCTCGCCTCCGAGCTCCATGCCAAGGTGCGTGACGACATAGCGGACAAGCCGCTCGACCTGAAGGCATCTCTGACCCCCTGGTTCAGCCTGAACGATCCGTACGAGTCGTACGAGGGTGTGGTGCCCGCAGAAGAAGTGGCCGAGTGGGCCAAGGCGGGCAACTCACTCTTCGCACGGAACATCCGCAACCCCCTGGGTCTTACCTCGATCAACAACGAGCTTGTGGCAACTCTGAACGAGGAACCCGCCCACTTCTGGTATTTCAACAACGGCATCACGATCCTGTGTGACTCCGTGGAGAAGACCTACCACTCACGGAAGGCTCCTTGGAGCGGTCCGCTGACCCTGAAGATCCACGGCGCAAGCGTCGTCAACGGTGCGCAGACCGTGCGAGCCATCGCCGATGCAGTGACCGATGAGGACAGCGGAGCCTACGCGGCGCAGGTCAACGTACGCGTGATCGTCACTGGTGACGACACCGAGTTCGCGGGCCACACCACTCGCGCCACCAACCGACAGAACAGCGTGGGGGCACGTGACCTCGTCGCGCTCGACCCCGTACAAGCAGCACTGATCGAGGAGATGCAGGCCGAGTTCGGGCTTGAGTACAGCGTGCGCAGGGGCGAGCTCGACCCGATGGAGGAGGCCGGCTGCTCCGTGGTCGAGGCGGCCTGCGCGCTGGCCTGTGCCCATCCTGGCAGCCAGTACGCGGCTCGTATCGCAGACAACCTTGATGTGCTGTGGGAACGCGGCAGCCAGGGCATGTACGAGGCGCTGTTCCGGCCGCAGCCCAGTGTGTTCCTGCTATGGAACGCTGTCCGGGTACTGCGTGCCGTCCGTACCGGGCTGAAGGAGCTGCGCAAAGAGTACTCGGGACGTGCGGCGGCTGTCATCGACCATGGCACATACCTGATCGCGCACCTCGTGTTCCGGCAGCTCCGCGACGCGGATGGCGCCATCGAGGAGCCGCCAGCCCCCAAAGCCGGACGCACCTGGGCGGACAATGCCCTGGCCGAAGTGCCCAGTCTTCTCCGGCGTGTCGTACCTGCCCTCATCATGTCTATGGACGCGGTCGGCGAGCGCTCCCGCATCCAGTACCTCTGCGCCGACGCGGCATCAGTGCGAGAACTGGTGACGGACGTGCTCGACACTCTTGCTGGCGGCCCAATCACTGTGACCAGCCTGCCCGACAAGTACCTGTCCCGTCCTGTCCAACCTCGTAAGCGCCGCCGCCCGAACGCGGTTCATGTGCTTGTGGACCAGGGCGCGATTCCGGACGGCACACTACTCACGCTGCACACTTACCTCGCTCCGGAGAAAGAGGCGCTCAAGCCGTGGCTGGCAGCGAACGAACGACGTACCCGGGCCACCTGGGTCAACCATCGCACGAAGCCGATCCTCTGGTCGGCGGACGGCAACCAATACTCTCCGTCCGGGCTGATCGCCCGTATGTGGGAGCTCGCCGAGTGGGAGGAACGGCCGGTGTCCAACCAGGGTACGGCCCGTTGGCTCACGCCCGACGGGGAGACTCTTGCCGATCTCGCCTGGCGCCTACTCGAGAGCCTGGAAGATGAGGATGACGAGGAGTAGGACCGGCGCGGACCACGGGTACAGCCGCTGCTCGCTGAGGAAGGTCCGGACTATCGTGACGACATGACGTGATGGTGCCAGCCGGGGCAAGGGCGCCCCTGAAAGGGATCTAAAGCCACCCATCCTTGCGCCGTGGTAGTCGTGTTCGACACGCCAGCGAATCTTCGCCAGCTTCGCCAGCTCCTCAACGAGATAGCCAGAGGCGGGACCGACCCCTCACGCTGCGGAAGCAAGCCCATACGTCGCTTCGATTGTGCCCCGCCTTCCGGTAAAATCGCACGTCACGCCCGTTCCCGTCTGGATCGCGCCCGCCCAGGGCCCGAATCGGCGGCTACGGCAATTGCAATTCGCCCCGCATCACCGGCGTGTACGTATGGTTCAAGTCCCCCCTCGGACACACTCTTGGCACACGTTGCTTGGTTTTCAGGCAGCGGTCATCGGTGCCCGTTCTCGGCCTTCGGCCGGGAGCGGGCGTTTGTCGTCTCTGGGCTCCTTTCGTTCGAGGTGGATGGGGTGTGAGGCGCCGGTCGGCGACTGTCAGCCGATGAAGATCCTTTCTGCGGTGGGGGTGCTGGTGGTGAGGGTCTTCGCTTTCGGGTCGTAGGTCAGTGTGATCTTTGCTGTCCGGAGGCGGGTGACGATGTCGGCTGGCGAGGTGCTGGTTGTGCCGGGGGTCGCCAGGCTGAGTCTGATCGCGAGGGCGGGCAGGTGGGGCAGGATGCGGTCTTCGCGCACGTAGATGTTGCGGGGCCGGTCGCTGCTGGAGGCGGTGGCGGTGGTGCGGCCGTGGCGGCACCGGTAGGCAGGGCGTTGGTGGGACCAGCAGGAGTCCATCTGACGCTGGCAGAGGGCGCAGCGGAGGAGGCCGGCGAGAAGGTATTCGCGGCCGGGGGCGGTTGACCGTGGGGCGCGGATGTTCTGGGCGGCGACGAAGTCCGCCTCGCTGACCAGTGCCGGATGGGCTGGTGTGGTGGAGATGCTCCAGTTTTCGGGGGTGTTCCAGTGCCTGACGTCACGGGTACCAAGTGTGGTGTTGGCCGGGTCGAGGAGGACGTGGTCGGTGCGTTGGCGGTTCCAGACCTGGCGGCCGGTGTAGCGGGGGTTGGCGAGGATGGCTCGCACGACAGTGGCGTTCCATGCTGCGCTGCTGCGGTGGGGGTTGCGTGCCGGGTCGGCGGCCGAGGGACACGGAATGTCTGCGTCGTTCAAGGCGCGCGCGATGCGGGCCATGCTGTGCCCGGCGAGGCGTTGGGCGAAGATCCAGGTGACGACGGGGCCGGTGGTGGGGTTTGGGACGAGGCGGTGAGCGCGTACGCCGCGTCGGGCCAGGCCACGGTTGGGGTGTGGGCCGGCGTCGGCGAGCCGGTAGCCGTAGGGTGGGCGGCCGCCGAGGTAGCGGCCTTGGTCGCGGGCTTGGATGGTCATCGAGGTGAGGGCGCGCATGCGGGCGCGGGCGACCTCGCGCTTGGCCAGGATGCCGAGCAGGACCATGAGTTCCTCGTGGCCGGCGGTTTGGGGATCGGCTGCGCCGCCCAGTTCGGGGATCCACACGGGGATGTGGTAGTGGTCGAAGAGTGGTGCCAGGACGGTGAATTGGTTGCCGTGGAAGGCGCGTTCGCTGGAGCCGATGACGATGGCGTCGAAGGCGCGGTCGGGGTCGGCGAGTGCGGCCAGGAGGGCGGCTGCTTCGGGGCGGTGCGGCCAGGGCGTGCTGCGGCTGCGGCCGATGTCGAAGTACTCGGCCGTGATGCGGCCGTAGCCGGAGGTGAGGGCTTGGGCGCGCAGGAGTTGCCAGCCGCGGGAGGTGGCGGGGTCCTGGTGGTCCTCGGTGGAGACACGGCCGTAGAAGGCGAACCGCAGCCCCGGCGATGCAGACGCCTCAGTAGCAGTCACGTTGGTGTGTTCCTGAACCCATTGGTCCAGCCCCGGGAGCTGGTTGGATGCACACGACACCGTGTTTCCGGGTGACGGGAGACAGCGGTCATTCGACGCCATGGCACCTCCAGCAGCTGGCGGTTGGCGACATGGCTTCACTGTGATGGACGGATAGCGAGATCGGGAGTCGTGTTCCCTCGTATGGGGGAAGGGGCCTTGACAGTGGCAGGCCGCGAGGCTACTCGTTACTCGCGGCTGAGGTTTTCGGGTTGGCGTCAGTTGGTGCTGGTTGAGGGTGAGGCCGGTTTCGGCAAGCCGTCGAGGAGGCCGGGCCGGTACTGGATCTGCCGGAGGCCGCGGCGGAGGGTGTGCGGGTGAGGTGGTCGGCGTCGGTGAAGGCGGTGTTGGCCAGCGGGCCGCGCCGCAGCAGTGACCAGATCCCCTCCACGGGATTGAGGTCGGGTGCGTAGGCGGGCAGGTGGACGACGGTGAACCAGTCGTGATCGTCCGCGTACTGTCGTATCCCGGCGGCGCGATGAGTGTTCAAGTTGTCCCAGATGAGGATGACCGGGCCGCCCAGCTGCTGGTGAGCGCAGGCGATCAGATCCCGGTAATCGGTCCAGTCGAAGCTTGACCGCTTGCCTTTGCGCTTTCGGTAGACGCGGGGCCGGTAGATCAGGCGGGACCGTTCACAGGGCCGGTAGCAGGCCATGGCCGCGACCGAGATACGCCGGAAGGACCGGCCCATGACCCACTACCGGGGTGTGGCCGCGACGGCCCCAGGTGCGGGCGCGTGGCGGCGTCATCGAGAAGCCGGCCTCGTCCTCGAAGACGATCCAGGCCCCGAGCGCCGCCGCGGTGCTTCCGCGTGCGGCCACACGTCCTTCTTCCACAACTCCACCGCGCGCTCGTCACGCTCCAGAGCGCGGCGGGCTGGGCACTGCCAGGACCAGCCGCCCCGGTGAAGCAGACGCCACACCCCCGCCACCGACACCGTCAGATGGCAACGTCTGCCGATCAGCGTCTTGACCCGTGCCAGGGGCCACCGCTGGTCGGCCCAGCCATGTGCCGCCGGACCCTGGGCCAGCAGCTCCGCCAGCACGACGAACTGTTGTCCCGTCAGCTTCGGGCGATTCGCCGGGCCCTTGGACTCCAGAGCCGGCATCCCGCCTTCACGCCAGGCACGACGCCACCGCGCCACCGACCGCTCGCTCACCCGTCGCGATGCTGTATGTGTCCCGGCAACAGGAGAGCATCCCGGCGAGCCATAGAAGCTCATTGTGAGCACACGAAGAGGACAGTCAGTTTCAGCCAAGTTGCCCGGCAGTCGGCATGCAGAGTGGCCGCATACCTGATTCTGGGATCAGATCATCCCAGAATCAGGAGGAGGCAGGGTGGCCGCCGACCCGCTGGAAACAGCCTGGAGGATTCAGGCCGCATTGGCCGATTGGACGGGCAAGGCGGATACCAAGGCGTCCATTGCTCTCAGCGTCCAGTCAACGGTGCTGGCCCTGGTTGGGGTGTTGGCCACCTCTGGCCACGGAGCCGCCGCACGGTCAGCACCAGGTCAGGCACTGCTGTGGGCAGGGGGGTGCATCCTCCTTTGCGGAGCGCTTCTCGCTGCTGCTGCGGTAGCCCCCAACCTGCGGTTGGAGCGCAGAGGGCCTGGCCCGGACGACGACTATCTGTTCTTCGGGCATCTCCGCCACTTTGAGCCGGAGGCACTGGAGGCGGCCCTGCGGTCGGGCTCCGCGTTGTCCGCGTTGTCACGGCAGATCGTGGTCATGAGTGAGATCGCCTGGACCAAGCACCGTCGAGTGCAGTTCTCCTTCGTGCTCGCGGTGATGGGTTGCGCTGTAGTTGGCGCCTCGGCTGCAATCGGGTGAGGAATACCTCGGGGGAAAAATGAACTTCCGCGAACTGGTTTCGGATGCCGCCTGGAATGGCTTGCTGCACCGAGGGCAGAGACGCCGCTATGCGCGAGCCGCCTGGTTGTTTCGACAGGGTGAGTCCCCCGGCTTCGTCATCGCCTTGACCGAAGGAATCGTCAAGATCACCCAGGCGGCGGAAGACGGGACGGAGACGCCTCTGGCGTTGCGCGGCCAAGGAGAGGTGCTGGGGGAAATTGGCGTGCTCCTCGACAAGCCTCGATCAGCCTCCGTAAAGGCAGTTTCCGAATGCATCGGCTACATGCTTCCCGCGCACGCGTTTCGGGGATTTATCGACCGTAATGGCCTCACCCCGACCGTGTATCGGCTCGCCGTCCAGCGCATGCATGAGAACGAGCAGCTGCGCACGGCATTGACGAGACTGCAGCCTCAAGCCCGTGTGGCCCGGGTGATTAGATACCTGGCTGCAGAGATCGGTGAGAAGAGGGATGACGGCACCGTCGTCCTCCAGCTCGGAATGTCCCGGGACGAGTTGGCCATGATGGCTTCCATGAGCCGCTCGTCAGCGATGGCCGTGCTACGGGCGTTTCACGATGCCCACGTCCTCGAGTTGGGGCGGGAGCGTCTAGTGGTCAGGGACAGTACCGCCCTCACCGAGCTGTCCGAGAGCTGACAACGCCCATCAGCATCGCCGTGACGCACATCACCTTCGTACCGTCCAATGCTGGACGGCATCCCGCCGCGTTCACCGTCACAGTGGCTTCGATCACCCCAACAGAGGAGAACACTTCAATGACACCTTCGTGGGAGCCCTTGTGGCCCTATCGGGCTGTACTTGCGGTTGATGCCAGAGACTTCAGCTCGCACACCAGCAAACGCATGCAGGAGATCAACGCGGACATCCAGCGAGTGCTCGCACAAGCGCTGTCTGCCACGGGTCTCAGTGCGCGCTGGGAACGGCGGGCCTTCCCGCAGCACACGGGTGACGGGTACGTCGCCGGCCTAGACCCCGAGGTATTGCCAGCCCTGGTGGGATGCTTCCCCCAAGCCCTTAGTGATGTTCTGCACGATTACAGAAGGCAGCATTCCGGCCAGAGCGTGCTGCAACTGCGAGTTAGTGTCCATGTCGGCCCGCTGCCGTCTTCCGGACTGGGCGTTCCCATGGTCGAGACCCACCGCCTTCTCGACGACCAGGCACTCCGGGACCTCCTCACACGGGCCAACCCTCAGCGCACAAACACGGTGATGATCATCTCGCAGCGTGTTTATGAGGATGTCTTTCGGAGCGGGCTCGACACAGGCACCACCATCTCCGAGGACTTTGCGCAGACCATTGCCAGGGCCAAGAAGTTTTCCCAGCCCGCCTGGCTGCATGTTCCCGGCCTCGACTGGGGGCTTGCGGATCGCTCGCTTTTTGAGGTTCCGGAGCAGAACAGCACCTCCCCGTCCGCACATGAACCACACCGCCAGGAACCACAACCCGCTTCCGCGCCGTCCTTTGTTCAGTACGGCGACCGGAGCTTCCAGGGGCAGAACCAGTACTTTAACGGCGGCGTAGGAGGCCAGTGATGACCGACAATCCGTTCATGACCGGTGAGCCTGAAAACCCACCCAGTCGTCCCCTGCAGCCTCCCGCAGACGAGTACGGGCAACGCCCCGCACCGGCACAGGAGGACCCATCTTCCGCTGAGACACCCCGTCGACGCTGGGCCGACCGACTCAGCCTCACCGGCCGTTCAAGCAGTGTCGAGCCCTCGGAAGAGGAAAAAGAGACGCCCAGCGGCCCACTCCCGGGTGCAGCAGCCTCGACGTCGGTCGACGGATCCGAGGAGCGGCCCGCTGCCGGCGCAAGGACCGACGGGCCACCTGTGCCCGAGCAAGTTGGGATGCCCTCAACCGGCGGAGACACGCCTCCTCTACAGGACACCCACCGTGCCCCCGCACCCATGCCCTCACACGACAACCGCGAGGCCGGCGGGGAGATCGACGGATCGCTGGCACATGCCTCCGCGTTCGCAGATGAGCCGGGTGGTGAGGAGACCCCCCAGCCTGTTGCTGCCCCTCCGGTAGCGCCTGCTGTGTCGGGCACTCACGTGCAAAACGTGGCCCCACATGCCACTGCGTTCCAGGCAGAGAACCAGCACTTCTACGGCGGCGATTTTGTGCGGCAGCTGCCGGTGCAGCCAGCGGACCTCGCCGCATGTAGCGATGAGCTTTTCATCATGCCGCGAGACGTTGAAAGTTGGCAGCATGCGCATTCCCTCCTCAGGGACCGAGGGGTCGTCATTCTCTGCGCGCCGGAGGGTACGGGACGGCGCACCGCTGCCCTGCGCCTACTGACGACCGTGGGATCACGACGGCTACCCCTGACCCTCGTGGATCTAGAGCCGGAGTGGTCGAAGCCCGACGCGACGAAGTTGCCAGCCTCGGCCGGGCATGGCTATGTCCTCGACCTCTCAGACGTGCCGCAACGGCCGGGACTCCGGTTCGGCCAGGGGCTTCTCAAATACGGCAGCGTCGGGACAGTAGACGCTAGTTACCTAGTGGTTCTGACCACCCCTGACGAGTGGCAGGGAGAGTGGTCTGAGGAAACACGCAACATCACCGCTACACATTCTTCTCCGGACGCCAAGCCTCTAGTGCGTCAAGAACTGCGTCTACTCGGTGCAGGAGATCGCGTTACCTGGCTCGACCAGGATGTATACAAAGGCATCTGGCAATCCAACCCACCTGTCCAAGAAGCCCGACGGCTCACTCACATCGTCTATCAAGCGAAAGCGAACGACCACAGCATCGTCGATGAATTTCTTGGGTGGAACACGCACATCAACAACCTTCTCACTCCCAAGCAAGGCCCTGGCGAACCGGAGCTCGTCTCCACCCGCGCCACTGTTTGGGCGGGTGCGCTCCTCGACGGAGGTAGAAAGCGGTCCGTTCTCCACGCCGCCGACATGCTCCTCAAAAGACTCGAGCTCCCGCGAGAGCCCTTAAATGTTCTCGCAGACCCCACATCCAGTCATCGTCTGAAAGCTGCCTCACTCACACCGCAAGGCGACCGAGCTTCCCATGCCGAGGATAAGCATGACCTTGCCCCAGCCATCCTCAGGCATCTGTGGGAAGAGTTTCCGACCCAGCGGAAACTGTTGCGTTCATGGGCTGTTTCGGTTGCCGCCCATTCGGACGTGCCTGAGGACGATGCGCGCATCGCTGTTTACACACTCCTGGACTTGTCGAAGGCGCTACACGACAATGACATCATTGACAGCATTGGCAGTGAGCTGGCTGGCCGCCGACTTTCGCTGGCCGTGGAAGCGCTCACGTCCGCAGCACTCGACCCTGCCTTGGGTAAATATGTCCGGGGACGCTTGTATCGATGGATGCTTCCTAAGGAACCGTCACCGGCAATGGTCGATCTGGTAACACGGATCTGTGGAGGGGAACTTGCCACCCATCAGCCGTCAATCGCAATGACGCGACTGGCTAGGGCAGCCGTCCACGCTCCGTTCCTCTCCGCCCCCATGGTGGAAGCGTTCCTGCACCTTGCCCAGATCAACCAGGCGGAAGTCACCAAAGCCCTTGAGACATGGCTGGCTGAGGAGCCAATCAAGAGACACGGCCTGGTCGCCTTCCTCTCCTTGGCTGCCACCGACGAAGGGGCACAGCTGCTTCTTGGCATGACGGGCAGTCAAGCTGGAAGACAGTGCTTTGTAAGAGCCTGGCAGCAACTACTCCTGGATGATGTATCGCGGAGTACCGTGGATGAACAACTGGACAGGTGGGGGGCCAAAGTCGAGAGCGGTGTGCTGTCCTTCGAGCAGCTGGTCGATCTCATGGCCGACGTGTACGAGCCCAAGATCCACCGGTCCAGTCTCCGCCGATTTTTCGCGCGAGACCCTGATTTCCAGGATTCGTTCTGGGGCGAGGTCCTTGAGCAGGCAATCGTCAGAAGTCGTGAACGGGAGAAGGCATCAGCCGAGTGATAGCCTACTTCGGACTGCGCAGGCCTCTCCGTCAGCGCGTCGCCAGCGCGTGGCCGACGAGACTCTGGGGCGTTTCTTACACGGCCAGTGGTCTGCTGCATTGCCGTCTCACTTCGGGAGAAAAGCGTCCGAAGCGGACCCTCGCGCTTGCCGCTGCTCAAGCTGCTCTGGAGGAAAGGGCCTCACACATCACGCGCGAATATCTGCCGAGGCAGCTTGAGGAAGTACATAGCGCGCTCGCGCTGGAGCTGTCCGATTGGCGGCAGGTGGACGCTAGGTGGCCGATAGAGATCAAAGCTCGCCTCGTCCTCCGCCTGGAAGGCGAGGCTGCAGCTCGCGCCCAGGCCTATGAGGACGCATTACGCGATCAGCAGCTCCAGCACGAGCTGTATGAGTCACGCGTAGCGTATATGCGGGACAAGGTACTCGGCGACGCGGATACGGCACGTGCCTGGTGGCTCGAACGCCATCGCGAAGGTCATCAACCGATCGCGTGGGATGAGTTCAATACGCACATCCTTCCTTTCGTCGGCAGAGCTGAGGACGCGCAGACGAACGCCATGCGCACCGCCTATGTCCTGGCTCAAGTAGTCGAGAGACTGGAGGACGATCCGGCTCGCCACAAGCTGTTCGTCGCCACCGCACGGCTCCTGATGAAGGAGATGGACTGGCCGGACCTAGCGGAAGATCTCACGCTGGCCGAGCAACGGAAACTCCAGCCAGAGCAGTAGGTCCTACGACGGGTGAGCATCGGCGTCGTAGGCGGCGGGTTGGTGGTGGGGGTCTGCCCCAGATCCATGGCGGCGGCTTTGCGGAAGATGCGCCACCAGCCTTCCTGGAGGTTGAGCCAGCAGGCGCCGGCGGGGATGAAGACGTGGTGGATGCGGGGGTGGTCCTCCAGCCACTCGCGGGTGAATGCCACAGGATGTTGCCCTGGCTCTTCCATATGCCATCCCAATTGCGAACCTCAGCTGTCCTGCAGGGGGGCCACCAGGATCGTACGACGCTGCAGGCACTGACAGAGCGGTTGTGATTCTCAGCCGTTGGCTGTTCCTGGCCGTGCTAGAGGGCGACGACTGCCGCACCGGCCAACGATCCGGAGGACTCAGCCGATGCCCCTATCGCGAACCATGGTCGCCCGGGGGGCGACCACCACTGGGCTTCGCGCCACTGTTCCCTGGTGCGGTTGCTTTCGTTGCGATCCTCGGCTGCCCCAGAGGGCGACCGCCACCACCTGCCGGGAGAAATACTCCGTGGTGGTGTCGTCGTTGCGACCCTCGGTCGCCCCTGGGGGGCCGCCACCCGGACTAGTGGACCGGCAATGGTGGCCCCGCGTGCGGTTGCGATCCTCGACCGCCCCGAAGGGCGACCGCCACGATAAGACGTCGACCACTTCGATGGCCACTGTTGTGTTGCGATCCACGGCCACCCCGGAGGGCGACCGTCACGGCAATGCTCATCGTGGTGCGGTCGATCCCGCAGTTGCGATCCCCAGTCGCTTCGGAGGACGACCGCCACCAGTACATCACGCTGCGGTCGGCGACCTGGGAGGCGTGGTTGCAATCCCCGGCTACCCCGGATGGCGACAGCCACGACTCAGCCTGCAACAACTTGTCGATCGCCACTTGGTTGCGATCCCCGGCCGTCCCGGATGGCGACCGCCACTATTCACCGCCGCGTGTGACCTGGCCGACCGCGGCGTTGCGTTACTCGGCCGCCTGGGGCACGACCGCCACTGGTCGAGTCGGTGCAGGATCATGGAGACGGTATCGGTTGCGCTCCTCGGTCGCCCTGGAGGCGACCGCCACATCGAGCAGTGGATGCTGTCCGGCATTCCGCCATTGCGATCCTCAGCCACCCTCACGGATAGCTGCCCTAACATCCCCAGGCCGCGATCCCTACCCCCATCCGTCTATCGCAATCTGCAGCCACCCAAATGGGCAGCTGCCGATACTGGGACGCCATCTTCACGACGTACGGCGTCATGTTGCGATCCTCACGAACCCCTACGATCAACTGCCACCCGGTCTACGGATCAGCCGTTGTGCACCTACTGTCGGCGTACACGTGAACGTCCCCACCCGCGTACGGATGAAAAGGGACAGTTGCTGATGCGGTGAGACCTGCTGCCCGCCACTCGGCTGCTTGATCGGAGTGGGACGGCGGAGGGCGGTTGACGATGGTCTTGGATCCGCATCGCTGGCTGGAACTGCGGCGCTTCCGTGGTCTGCTGGAGTCTGGGGCGATGAGCCTGTCGGAGATCGCCAGAGAAACCGGGTTGGACCGCAAGACGGCCCGCAAGTACCTCTCGGCGCCGGGCCCGGCAACCCCTCCGCGGCGGTCGCCGAACGGGCGGTCAAGAGCGAGGGTGATCGACGAGTTCGCGCCGTTGATCGACTCGATGCTGCGGGCAGAAGTCCTGATGAAGGCCGCAGTCATCCACGAGCGGCTGGCGGCGGAGTACGGGTTCACCGGCAACTACCAGCGCGTCAAGCTCTATGTTCAGGAAGCCCGGCCCAGGATTGCCGAGGAACTCGGCATCACACCGAAGGAGCTGGCGGGCATGCACCGCCGCTTCGAGGTGATTCCGGGCGCCCAGGCCCAGGTGGACTGGGGTGACGAGGGCAAGGTCCTCGCCCACATGGGGATCGGCAAGGTCTACTCCTTCCACATGACGCTGTCGTACTCCCGCGACCCGTTCTGCTGCTTCGCCACCAGCCAGGATCTGCAGACCTTCTTCGACTGCCACCGCCGGGCGTTCGCCCACTTCGGTGGGGTGCCGATGACGATCGTCTACGACCGCACCAAGACCGTCGTGCGCCGACACGTCGTCCCGGGCGAGGCGGTCCCGCTCCACCCGGAGGCGGTCGGCTTCGCCGGCCACTACGACTTCGACATCGACGTCCTGGCCGCCTACCGGCCCACCGGAAAGGGCCGCGTCGAACGCCAGGTTCTCATCGTCCGCGACCACGTTCTGTCCGGCCGGGCCTTCTCCTCCGTCGAGGAGATGGACGCCGCCTTCACCACCTGGGTGCCGCAGCGGCGATCCCAGATCCACAAGACGCACCGGGAGGTCATCGGTGAGCGGGCGGCCCGTGACCACGCGGCTCTCAAGACGCTGCCGCCCACCCCATATCTGGTGGCCGAGCGGCACCTGAGGCCGGTCGGCAAGGACTGCCTGGTCGCCTTCGGCGGCAACCTTTACTCGGTGCCGGCCCGCCGCGTCCGACCGCGCCAGCTGGTGGAGATCAGGGCGACTAAGTCGCAGGTCATGCTGCACTCCACCGTCCCCAGCACCGACGGCGAGACCCTGCTGGCCATGCACTCACGGGCGGTCGGCCGCGGGGTCCGCGTCGTCGAGGAGACGCACTGGGACGGCCTGCCCACCGGCAAGGGCCGCCGGACCACGACCGGCGACATGCCTCCGCGGCCTCGCCCGCAGCCCCGAGGTGAGGAGGCCGGACCGTTGCATGCCCTGCTGAACCGAGCCGCGGCCACCCGCATCGAGGTCGGCCGCCGACCACTGTCGGTCTATGACGAGCTGACGGGGACCCGTCCCTTCACCACCAACCGAACGACGAAGGAATCCTCTTGAGCTAGCTGACCGGCAACCGCATTCGCACTACGGCCGCCAAGCTCGGCCTGCCCCATCTCTCGGAAACCATCAACGAGTTCACCCGGCGAGCGGACGAGGGCAAGATGGGCTACCTCGATTTTCTCGACCTGGTGCTCTCTGAGGAACTCGCCGTCCGCGACGACCGCCGTTTCCGCACTGGGCTGCGGATCTCGAAGCTGCCGCACCACAAGACGCTCGATGAGTACGACTTCTCCTTCCAGCCCGAACTCGACCCCCGCAAGGTCAAGGACCTCGCCACTCTGTCCTTCGTCGAGGCCAAGTCGAACGCCGCTCTGCTGGGGCCGCCCGGGGTCGGCAAGACACATATCGCCGTCGCTCTCGCGGTCGCGGCCTGCCGGGCCGGCTACTCGATCTACTTCACCAGCCTCGACGACATGGTCCGCAACCTCAAGGCTGCCGAGGCAGCGGGTCGGCTGACCAACAAGCTCGGCTCCTACCTGCGGCCGAGCGTCCTGGTGGTCGATGAGGTCGGCTATCAGCCTCTCGAACGAGCGGAGGCGAACCTGGTCTTCCAGGTCATCTCCAAGCGTTACGAGAAGGGCTCGATCATCCTGACGTCGAACAAGACCTTCAGTGAGTGGGGCCAGGTCTTCGGCGACGAGGTCCTCGCCACTGCGATCCTCGACCGCCTCCTCCACCACTGCGAAGTGATCTCCATCAACGGCCCCAGCTACCGACTCAAGAACCGCCTCAAGGCCATCGAGCGGGAGAACGAAGTGGCCTAACAGCTGGGGACGTTCGTCTGTACATAACTGGGGAGCCAAGGCCGTACGCCGACACCTACCGCCGAGGACCTCGCCGAGTGCACCTTACGCGGGCGGCTCGATGCCTCGTTGCGGATGATAGGGACCGGTCCACTCGCGCAGGTCGCCGGCGACTTCGACGGCGTGGCCAGTGTTGATTGCTGTCTGCAGTTCTTGTTGTGGGATGGATGCCATGTGGTCCTGGAGTGTGCGGTAGGTCTCCGGGGTCGGTACTCCGCTGCGGAGTTGTTTGACGGCGTCTTGGGCGCCCTGCCGGTCCTCCTGGTTGAGTTGGGAGCGGATGACGACGACGGCCACGGAGTGCTCGTTGTCGATCATGCGCATTCTGCGGGCGACTTCCGGGTAGTCCAGCTTCTCTCGTAGTGCCTCGATGGCTTCTCCGGTGTCTCCGTTGGGATCTGTAGAGGAGCTTCCGGCCTGGAGTCGGTAGCGGTGCCGGTAGTAGGAGCGCAGTGCGTCGAGATCGTCTGGATTTTTCAGCCCCTGGCCGAAGCGACGAGATGCTGCGGCGATGCCGCAACGGTTGTAGATCACGCGTGGCTGGAGGCCGTCCGACGGTTCGAAGATGGTCATGACGCTGTCCTCGGCCCGGTGGCGGCCTTCGCGGTTGATGCGTCCGGCGGCCTGCTGTTCGGACTCCGGAAGCGACCTGGCGCGGAATCCGCGCGGGAAGTCGAGGTCGACGCCGGCCTCGATCAACGACGTCGACACCAGCAGAGTGTCCAGGCCGGCCTCAAGGCGTTGCTTTGCCACCTGGATGGTCTCTCTGCGGTGGCCGCCGGTCATACGGGTCGACAGGTGCAGAGTGCCCGGATTTTCCTCGCGGTCGCCGAGCCACACTTTGTGCACGTGGCTGGCGTCCTTCGTTCCGTTGACCACCACCAGAGCGTCGTCGTGCGTTGCGGCCTCTGTGGCGACGCTCCCGAGGGTCACCTCTGGACCGGTGCGCCACTCGTACCGGACCCGGCGCAGCTGATGGAAGAGCGGCGCTGGATTGGCGACGATGTTCCGCTGCGGCAGGCCGGTTTGCCAGGGGTTCAGTGCGGTGAGTTCCGGCTGGGTCGCTGACGACAGCACGAGGGTCACCCCGTAGTGCTCCGCGAGTTGCCGCAGTCCGGACAGGATGGGTGTCAGCAGCGTGTCGGGGAGGGCCTGGACCTCGTCCAGGACGATGACGGAGTTCGCGAGGCGGTGGAGCCGGCGGGTGGCGGACGGGCTGTTTCCGAAGAGGCTCTCGATCAGGCGGACTGTGGTGGTCACGATGAACGGTGCGTCCCAGTTCTCTGCGGCCAGCTTCACCCACGGGTTGGAGCGGGCATGCTTTTGACCTGGGTGGACGCCCCCCGAGGTGCCCGAGGGCCGCGACCCGCGCCGGTCGGACGCCTCGAAGTTCACTGCGGAGTGGTGTTCCAGGACCACCTCTGCCCCATGCTCTGGATCCAGCAGGCTCCGGTAGACCGCCGCGTTCTGCTCCGTGATCGAAATGAATGGGACCGCTACGATGACGCGCCGCAGCCCGTGCAGTGCGGCATGGCGGAGGGCGAAGCCGCCGCCGGCGAATGTCTTTCCTGCACCGGTCGGCAGGTGCAGCCGGTATACCCCAGGCTCGCTGGCGGCTGCTTCGATGGCCTCCCGATAGACATCCTCGCGGAGCCTGTCCAGCCACGAGGGAGCCTTGCAGCATTGGCGTTCGGCAACAGCCTCCTGGCGGCGGGTCTCGTACCGCCCCCATAATTCCGCCATGCCCACGTGCGGCCGGGGGGCCGTGCCGGGCCTGAAGTGTGCGGCGGTGTCGAGGCGGTCCGCGTCCACTACAGCCGAGTAGGTCATGCGGATCAGCATCTCCACGCTGGTCCTGTCGCGCGGGTCAAGCCATTCCGGAGCGGCCGGGCATGTTCCGTCCAGGATCTCCGGCATGACTTCGGCGACCTGGCTAATCGCCTGGTTCACCTCTGTGGAGTCCAGCATCAGCCTCTTGAGCCGGATCCTGAGTTCCGACCAGGCGGACAGGCCGGTGTGGTGTCCCTCGATGACACCGGCAAACGGTGTCAGCACCGGATGGCGCCGGGCCGCCTGGGCGAACAGGAACGCCCCGGCCTCATGGTGTGAGGGACGGTGGAGCTTGCGGCCGGTCGTGGCTTCTTCGATCAGTCCGTCCTGCCAGGCGCACGCGCCCTTGCCTGTGTCGTGGTCGCGCCCCAGCCGGTAGGCGAGTTCTCCGCCTCCCCAGGGTTCGGCGAAGCGGCGGGCCAGCTCGCCGGTGCCTCGGGCGTGGTCTTCGTACCAGTGCCAGAGGCCCCGATGGCCGGGTGAGTGGGCTACCAGCCTGCCTTCCGGAACCGGCATCGGATCGCATAACGGTTCAACTGCCTTATTTTCAAGCATATTTGACTTCCCATCATTTTTGCGCTGAGATCCGAACAGGCCGCCACATTCTCCGCCGATCCGCGTAGCGCAAGACGTGGATCGAGGTGACGCAACGACGCTAGCCGCCAGCACTGACAACGGGCCGAGCCAGCCAGTGCATAAGGGAGGAAGATGCATGATTACGGGCCATAAACGGCAGCGCGAGGAGAGGGTCGATCGGCCGCTTCACGTGCAGGTGGAGGCATGGGGGCCGCTGGCCTGCTTCACCCGCCCAGAGCTCAAGGTCGAAAGGGTTTCCTACCCAGCCATGACCCCCTCGGCAGCGAGAGGGCTGCTGGAGGCGATCCTCTGGAAGCCGGAGATCACCTACCGGGTCGAGCGGATCGAACTGCTCAAGCCGGTGCAGTGGACCAGATTCCGGCGCAACGAAGTCAACAACTCGATCATCACCAAGAAGACTTACGAGGATCTTCGCGCCAACAACGGCTACCGCTACGACGTCGCCGAGGACCGCGGGCAGCGCGTCACCGTCGCACTGCGGGACGTCGCCTACCGCATCCACGCCACCATCAACGCCATCGACCGCCGCACGATGCCGTTGCCGAAGTACCGCGACCAGTTCGACCGCCGAGTCGAGCGCGGTGCCTGCTTCGAGCAACCCCACCTGGGATGCCGTGAGTTCACGGCATTTTTCGGTCCTCGCGGATCAGCCGAGGAGGCCGGCGTCGTCACCGCTGCCGACCAGGCAGGGATTCCCCCGATCGACGAGATCGGGCTGATGCTCCACCACATCGAGTACCTGCCGAAGGGTCAGGAGCGCTACCACTGGTTCCGTGCCCGTCTGGAAAACGGCGTTCTCCACGTGCCACCTCGCCCGCTCGATTCCGCTCAGGTGGGCGGGATGCCCGGGGCCGAGGGCCGCGCCTCTGCCGAGGGGACGGCCTGACGTGCTGCTGCACAGCCTCGTCCAGCACGCCGACAGCCGCGAGGATGCCATCCCCGACTACTACCAGCGACGCCTGGTCATGTGGCAGATCGATCTTTCCAGCACCGGCGACAGCGAGCCGCTGATCATCGATCTGCGCCCCAGCAAGGGGGAGAAGCCACGGCAGGTCACCGCCCCCTACGGAGTCCGCTCCGGGAAGAACCCGCCGCCATTCCTGCTCGCCGACAGCGCGCTGTACGTCCTCGCCCACCCCGGCCTGGTGAAGCAGTCGGACGGAGAGAAGCTGCCGTCGACCAGCCCGAAGGACCTCACGAAGGCCCAGCAGCGTCACGCCACCTACCGCTCCATGGTGACCTCCTGGTGCGACGAACACCCCGACCTTCCCCAGGCCCGCACGCTGACCAAGTGGCTGGACAGCCACACGCCGGACCGCTGGCCGGAGGCGATGGACCAGGGGCATCTCGTGGCCATCAGCGTGGACGGCGAATGGATCCACGACCTGCCGCAAGCCCAGCGCTGGTGGGCCGAGAAAGTCACGAGCGCCAAGAGCGGAAAGCCGGGCAAGAGCCAGGAAGGCATCTGCCTCGTCTGCGGAGAGACGGGATCGTTACTGAACACTCTCCCGGTTCCCATCAAGGGCCTTCCCAACTCCGGGATGAACACGCAGCTGATCTGCCTCAACCAGCCCGCCCACTATCGGGCCGGCATCAAGCAGCTAGGCGCCACCCCCGTCTGCGTCCGCTGCGGAACCAAGGCCACCACCGCCCTGAACACGCTGCTGGCCGACCCCGAGCACCGCACCTACGCCGGAGACTCAGCCATCGTGTGGTGGACCCGCGACCCCACCACCGAAACCGACATGTGGACCCTGGACAACCCAGACCCCACGGAGGTTGCCCAACTCGTCAACGGTCTCCGCCACCCCCGCAAGGGACGCGATGCGCTGGCCGCCCTCGATGAGGACGCCTTCCACGCCGTCACCTTGCGGGTAAACACCAACAGGGTCATCGTCGCCGACTGGATCACCATCCCCGTCCCCGAGCTCAAGCGGCGGCTGGGGACCTGGTTCGCCGACCAGCAGACCTGGGACGGCTGGAACAACACCTACGTCTACTGGTCAGTCTGGCGCCTCGCCTTGGCCGCCGCCCGCTGGGACAAGCGGAAAAGCAAGTACATCGACACCACCATCCCCGTGCATCTGCAAGCCGACCTCGCCAAAGCCGCACTCCACGGCACCCCGCTGCCTGCCCACGTCCTGCCGGTCCTCATGCAGCGCATCCGCGCCGACCACCACATCGACCGGCCTCGCATCGCGCTGCTGCGCCTCGCCCTGACCCGTACGACCACCCGCCACAAGGAGCTGAGCGTGCCCCAGCTGAACGCCACCTCGACCGAGCCCGGATACGTATGCGGACGGATCATGGCCATGCTCGAAGCGATCCAGCGCAAGGCCATGCCCAAGGTCAATACCACCATCACCGACAAGTACCTGACCACCGCTGTCGTCTCGCCCCGAGCCGTTCTCACCCGGCTCCGCATCGGCGCACATCCCCACCTGCGCACCGTCGCCCGCAAGAGCGAACCCGCGGCCAAGGCCATGGAAATCCGCATGCGGGAAGCCTTCGACCTGCTCGATGACCTCCCCGCCCACCTCAACGCCGAGCAGCAGGCCCTGTTCATCCTCGGCTACGAACATCAACGCGCCCACTCCGCACGCGCCGCAGCCGAAGCCATCAAGGCCCGCGAGGCCGGCAAGGACCTCGCCGACGACCAGGTAGCGGACGCCCTCCCCGAAGCCACCGAGGACGCAAGCACAACACACAGCGCGCTCCGGTAAGCGCCCAACAGCCCACAACCACACAACCAAACCTGGAAGGACACCCAGCACAGTCATGACCGACGCACATCTGGACCCCACCCGCAAGCACGACTACGTCTTCCTCATCGACGTCAAGGACGGCAATCCCAACGGCGACCCTGATGCCGGCGGCATGCCCCGCATCGACCCCATCACCAGCCAGGGCCTCATCACCGACGTCGCCCTCAAGCGAAAGATCCGCAACACCATCACTCTCGCCCACCAAGGGCAGCCTGGCTTCGAGATGTACGTCGAGGAAGGCGTCGCCCTCAACCCGCAAATCCAGCGCGCCTACCACGAAGGCGGAGCCAAGGAAGGCAACACCGCCAGCGCCCAGGAGTGGATGATCCGCAACTTCTACGACGTGCGCCTGTTCGGCGCCGTCATGTCCGTCGGTGACCAGAAGAAGCACGCCGGAAAGGCCCGCGGCCCCATGCAGCTCACCTTCTCCCGCTCCATCGACCCCATCACCCCCCTCGAGGCCGGCATCACCCGCGTCGCCCCGAACAAGCCCGAAGACCTCGCCAACGGCAAGGTCACCGAAATGGGCAACAAACACTACGTCCCCTACGGCCTCTACCGCGGCCACGGCTTCTACTCCGGAGCCCTCGGCACCAAGGCACACGTCACCTCGGAAGACCTGGCCGCCTACTGGCAAGCCATGACCATGATGTTCGACCACGACCGAGCCGCCTCCCGAGGCGAAATGGCCATCCGCGGCCTGTACATCTTCTCCCACGACAACTCGTACGGGCGGGCACCCGCCCACAAACTCTTCGACCGGATCCGCATCAAGCCACTGGGCCACAGCGAAGCACGATCCTGGGACGACTACGCCGACCAGATCGACATCGACGAAGACACCATGTCCGAAGGCGTGGCCCTCACCCGCCTCGTCGGCTGACGGCGACCCAGGAACGCAACACTTGCCGTATCGGCAACGACCGCACCGTCTCACGTGGCGGCCGCTCGTCAGGGTGGCCGAGGATCGCAACCGCCCCGTCCTGGGCAAGCCGGTGCCCATGGGACGGGAGTCGCGGTCACCCTCCAGGGCGACCGTGGATCGCAACGCATGCATATTGGAATCGGCCCGGGTCTGCGTTCCGATGGTGGCGGTCGTCCGCCGAGGCGGCCGTGGATCGCAACAGCTTGACGATGTTGTCGACGGGGAGCGGACTGGGCGTGGCGGTCGTCCGCCAGGGCGACCGTGGATCGCAACGGCCTGGCGCTGCGCCGCTACTGGGAGGCCCAGCACGTGGCGGACGTCCTCCAGGACGACCGAGGATCGCAACCGCTCTTCGCTGAGCCTCACGCAACCGCTCTGCCGCGGACATCCTTACCCTGCAGCCGGTAGTGGCGGTCGTTCTTCGGGGCGACCGTGGTTCGCAACTGGACTGAGGGCCACGAGGTGGGGAAGGCGTTCGACAGTGGCAGTCGTCCTCCGGGGCGACCGAGGATCGCAACATGGCGGCGATGCCGATCGGTGCGGCCTGGGTCATCGTGGCGGTTGGTCTCCGGGCGACCGTGGATCGCAACTATCTGAACAAAATTCAGGAAGACGCTGACGGCTGGAGTGGCGGTCATCCTCTAGGGCGACCATGGATCGCAGCTCGTGCACCGTGCACCGGTCGTGCCGTCCTCGGCACGTGGCGGTTGTCCTCCGGGGCGACCGTGGATCGCAACGACCAGATCGCGCCGAGCCTGCAATCGGCGTTCGCCGCGAGTGGCGGTCGTCCTCCGGGCGACCAATGGGTCGCAACGGCGACGGGTTGCCCAGTGGCAACATGATCGTCATGGCTGGCGGTCGTCCTCCAGAGCGGCCGTGGATCGCAACGGTGGCTCACTCCGCGAGATCAACGCCGGAGCCCTGTGGCGGTCGCCCTCCGGGCGGCCGAGGATCGCAACGAATGGCCATATGACCACCTCGTCGGTCACAGCGTCATGTGGCGGTCGTCCCCTGGATGGCCGAGGATCGCAACAACACATCGCTTACGCGCTTGCTCAGCACGACAAGTGGGTGGCGGTCGCCCTTCCGGGCAGCTGAGGATCGCAAGGATCTGTCCGCCGCGCTGCATGACGTCTTGCTTATGTGCCGGTCGCCCTCCGCCTATGGCACCTTCGAGCGCGAATGCGACGTGGCGTTTGTCCTCCCGGGCGGTCGAGGATCGCAACGTTAACCACATCGCAGTCGACGAGCGGATCAAGTCGTGGCAGTCACCCTCCGGGGAGACTGAGGATCGCAACCGCCTAACCGCCCTCAGGTGGCCCGGATCCGGGCAGTGGCGGTCGCCCTACCGGGGCGAACTGTGAATCGTAACGTGCACTCAGGGGAGGCCCAGAAATGTCGGTGACAGGTGGCGGTCGCCTTCCGGGGTGGCCGGGGATCGCAACCGCTTCGCGCTCTTCCACACGATGACAGCGACGATGGTGGCGGTCGCTCTCCGGGGCGACCGTGGATCGCAACTGGACGCAGCTGCTCGCTCGCCTCAGCGTCCCCAGCGCGTGCTGGTCGCCCTTCGGGCGGCCGTGGATAGCAACGGCATCCTCGCCGCCTGTAGGGTCGAGGCCGACCTGTGGCAGCCGTCCCCGGAGCGCGTCCGTGGATCGCGACTCGATGTCGCTCCCGCGGAAGGCCAGGGTAGCCTGTGGCTGTTGCCCTCCGGGGCGGTCGAGGATCGTAACCGCTTGGTGGTCGAGCTGTTTTCGGCCCTCAAGGGTGGCGGTCGTCCTCCAGGGCGACCGCGAATCGCAACTCCGACAACTGGTGTTCTACTGTCCCCGATGCCACTCGGGGAGGCGGTTGCCCCGGGGCGGCCGGGGATCGCAACGACGACGTCATGGCTTCCGCCTCGCGGCTTCTGAGCCGTGGCAGTCGCCCCCGGGCAGATGAGGATCGCAACCGTCGCTGGCCGAGCGTCTCGCCTGCCGTGGCGGTCGTCGCCTGGGATGACCGTGGATAGCAACCAGCCGTAGACGATGGCGGTGAAGGTGAGGCAGCGCCACGGCAGTGCCCCTGGGGCAGCCGAGGGTCGCAACTCAAACGGCTTGAGGTAGCGCAGCGTCAGCTTATCGGTGTGGCGGTCGTCCTCCGGGACGACCGCGGACCGCAACCGAATCGGGGTGCGGCGTATGTCCAAGATGACTTTGGGTGGCGGTCGCCCCCAGGGGCGGCCGAGGATCGCAACCGGGCCCGAGGCGCTACTACCCTCGATGCGCTGGCATACCGGTGGCGGTCGCCCTCCAAGGCGGCCGAGAATCGCAACATCTCCCGAGGGTGCGGGAACGTTGGTAGCCGACGCATTGCGGTCGTCCCCCGGGATGGCCGAGGATCGCAATGCGCAACTCCGTGAACACGCGGAGGCGCACGGCCACGTGGCGGTCGTCCCCCGGGGCGGCCGAGGATTGCAAGATCGCTTGGGGTCGTGGGGGAGGTTGTGACCAGGTGGTGGTCGTCCTTCGGAGCGACCATGGATCGCAACGCCACAGCTTTGAGCCGCAGCACCAGGACCAAGATGTGGTGGTCCGTTCCGGAGCGACCGTGGGACGCAGCTTCGCCCCGCCCTTGTTGTTGGCGATCGCGGCACGTGTGGCAGTCGCCTCCAGGACGGCCGTGGACCGCAACAGCGATTCCTAGTCGGATGCCCACCAGGCAGGTGGGTAGCGGTCACCTCCCAGGCTGCCGTGGGTCGCAACTGCAAGGGACAAGCAGCCAAGGTGCTCGCCGCGCTCGTGGCGGTCACCCCTCGGAGCGCCTGAGGGTCACCACGTCGAGAGCGGGGACCTGGTCGTGAAGTTCGCCCTCGTGGCGGTCACCCTCCGTGGCGGCCAGGAATCGCAACGGATCGGGTCGAAAGACCGGCCACTCGCACCGGTGGCGGTCTTCCCCCGGACGGCCGTGGATTGCAACTTCGCCATCGGGCTGATCACCCGCCCGCTTGGCAAGTGGCACTCGCTTTCCGGGACAGCCGAGGATCGCAATGTCCCTCGCGTGCACACCGCCCAGGGCACGGTGCGGGTGGCGGTCGCCCTCCGGGACGACCGGGGATCGCAACAGCGACAACATGCTGTCACCTGAGGGGCGCACGATCATGTGGCGGTCGTCCTTCGGGGTGGCCGGGGATCGCAAGAGTCCAGGCCCAGGCCGGAGAACGCTGCCGCCCAAGTGGCGGTCCCCCCGGGGGCCGGGGATCGTAATAAGGGCATCTGGTGGATCGTTGGCCGGTTGGCAGCCGCCCTCCGCCGCCGCTGGGGACAGCCCAACCCAGCGGCTGAAGATTGCAATGCCGTGCTCGGTGGACGAGAATACGTAGGACACATGGCAGTGGCGGTTGCCCCTGAGCCGGCCGAAGATCACAACCCTTGCATTGCCGAGTACTGGTTCGGCGCTGGCCTGGTGGCGGTCGCTCTCGGGGCGGGCAGGGGATCGCACCGCCTGATGCTGTCTCCTCCATAGCTGCGCTCGCGTGCGCGTGGGGTCGCCTGTCAGCGTGCGAGCCGAAGTGGCTCTGGCAAGATTTTCGTAGCCGGAGATCATCTCGGTGACACGGTGGGCCGGTCCGCATAGCGGGCAGCCTGTGGCTGTGCTCTGTTGAACTGGCAAGCCTGTTACCGCAGTTGGTCAATGTGCTGGTGGTCTCGGTCGATGTCTCCGATGTTGTCGTGGCGGTCCGCGCCCGCACGAGGTCCGGTGTTCCAGCGGAATGTACCGGATGCGGCAAGAACAGCGCGTGGCGCCACAGCCGCTATGTACGGCGCCTCGCCGACGTCATTCTGGGAGGTCGGCCTCTGCGCATCGACTTGTCCGTACGCCGCCTGTACTGCGAAAACCCGACTTGCCCGAAAGTGACCTTCGCCGAGCAGGTGCCAGGGCTGACCGTGCGTTACCAGCGGCGCACACCACAGTTGCAGCGCCTGGTAGAGGCCGTCGGTGTGGTGCTGGCCGGCCGGGGTGGTGCCCGGATGCTGCGGATCCTGAACGTCACGCTCTCGCGGTGCACCGTTCTGTCTCAGCTGATGCGGGTGCCGCTTCCGCCACTGGAGGCACCCCGGGTGCTGGGGGTGGATGACTTCGCGCTCTACGGTGGCATCTACGGAACCCTCCTGGTCGACGCAACCACCCGGCTCCCGCTCACACTCTGGGAGGGACGCGACGCGGAACAGCTCAGCCAGTGGCTCCGCAAGCACCCAGGTGTCGAGGTCGCCTGCCGCGACGGCTCCCTCACCTACCGGCAGGGCATCACAGTTGGTGCCCCCGACGCAGTGCAGGTCAGCGACCTTTTCCACCTCTGGCAGGGACTCTCCCGCCGCGTCCAGGACATCGCCTCCACCCACCGCGGCTGCCTTCCCGCAGCACTGCCCCCGGTTAGCGCGACCGACACCGCCCCGGTCGAGGAGACTGCCGAGGACGCCGCGGCGGACACCCGGGCCGGGCGCCATGCCCGAAGGTTGTTCGAGGCCGTACATGCGTTGACCCACACCGGCCGGAGCCACAGCTCCGTGGCCCGGGAGCTCGGCCTGGACCGCCGCACGGTGCGCAAGTACGCCCGAGCCCGCACCTGGCAGGAAGTGATGCGCCGCCCGCCCCTCAAGTCCTCCACCCTGGACCCCTACCGCGGCTACCTGCAACAACGCTGGGACGAGGGCGAACACAACGCGATGGTTCTCCACGAGGAACTCCGCAACAAGGGCTACCTCGGGCACTACAGCGCGTGAAGATGGCCCTCGCACCCCTGCGACGCGGGCTGCCTCTGGACCACCCCCGCGAACGTCTACCGTCCCCGCGCGAAGCCGCCCGCTGGATCACCACCCACCCGGGCCGCCGCAGCCTACACATCAACGACCGCCTGCCCCGGCTCCTCGATCACTGCCCTGAGCTCAGGCACACCCACGACCTGGTCCGTCAGTTCGCCAGCATGCTCGACAACCGCGACGCCACACCCCTTCCGGGCTGGCTCGACGCCCTCGCAACCAGCGGATTGGCCCCTCTCGCCGGCCTCGCTGGAGCCCTGCGCGAAGACCAACAGGCCGTCGCCCAGGGAATCACCACCCCATACAATTCCGGAGTCAACGAAGGCCGTATTACCGATGTCAAGCTGCAGAAACGCCTCATGGCTGGCCGCGCCGGCGTCCCACTCCTCCGCCACCGCGTCGTCCTGATCGCCCACCTCCGCCGACGCTATGCGGACCGGCCCACCGTGTCACCGAGATGATCTCCGGCTACGAAAATCTTGCCAGAGCCACGTTCACGTGTACGCCGACATCGCCCTCCGGGGCGGACGAGGATCGCAACTTTGGCGCCCTCACCTCCGGCTTTCAGCACCCTACCGGCGGCGACGGTCCTCCAAAGCGACCGGGGATTGCAAGGGTCAACACCAACCGTGGGGCTGCTGTGGTGTTGGCGGGTGGCGGTCGCCCTTCGGGGAGTCCGGGAAACGCAAGTCGTGTTCGACCGCGAAATTCGTGCGGCCGTCCAGTGGCGGTCGTCTTGGACGGCAAAGGACGACAAAGCTACTCAGGCGCCTCCGATGGCCGCACACCTATGGGACTTTCAGGGACTTTCAGCTCTGTCAGAGGGACTTTCGGCCGCGTGAGGGGGCAAGCGCTTGAAAGACCAGAAAGGGCCTCCGGCACAGGTCAGGACCCCTTTCCAAGGTGAAGTCCCAGGTAGGGGCGGACGAGTCGGCCTATACGCCGGGGGCAGCCTCCGTAGCCACAATGCGGGTGAGGCCGTGGCTGCGGGCGCCAGCCGCGTTCAGCCCAGCCTTGAGAATCCGGTGCTCGTGCGCGGCATCAGTGCCGCCCTACCTCGGGCTCCGCGGTGTGGACGGACAGGGGGACTCCCTGACGGTAGGGAGGCCTGCAGCGCCTGGCCGCCGGCGCGAGTCCTGCCCAAAACGAGAACCTGCGGCTTATGGTTTTGGGAGCGATTGAGGTCGAGGCGTGCTGGCCTGGCGGTTGAGCTCGTGGTTGATCAGAAGGCTCTCTGCCGGACGAGCACCAGTTCGTGCTGGTCTTGCGGCGTGTGGCCCTGGGGGCGGAGCGGTCGGAGACCAGCCCGGCGATCGCGAGGCGGGCCTCTGCGTAGGTCTCACGCCGGCCGGTGAACCGCTGGAGCGGCCGCCACTGCTTGAGTTCGGTGTTGGCGTGCTCGACGCGGATCCGCACCGGAGACTGGCGGCGGCGCTGAACGCGAAGCAGTCGACGGCATCTCCACAGCCTCGCTGTAGGAGTCACACGGTCGAGCCCGCGCAGACGAATAGCAAGTGCCACACGATTGAGTGATGACGGCTCCGGCGCCCCCGAGTACCGTAGAAGTAACAAATGGACTATTGGAGTAGCTCCAGCTCGGTAGTGAGCGGCGTGATCCGTAGGCTCCCAGTACAACTCGGACCTCGGACACACACGCAAAAAGCCTGGTCAGTGCGCTGACCGGGCTTTTTGCATAAGGGGATCGGTTGGGTGGTCGAAATGGGTGCGCGGGCCCTTGGCGGAGCAGTCCGCTGACCTGGGGTTTCTTCCGAGCTCGGGTGTGGGGGTTCGTGTCGGGTTGATGTGGAGATTGCGTGTTCTCGGCTTGTGGCTTCGTGGCCTCAGGACGGTGACCTGTGCCGTTGTCTGCGCGTGGCGTGGGGTTCGTATCGGCGAAGGATACGAGTCGGGTCCGCCCCTTGTCCTATTGGGTGTGGCTGGTGCGGCGCACAGTTTCCGCTGTGGAGATATCTGCGGATCGAGCGGTGAGGGGTGGTGATCTTCATCAACGGCAAGACCAACACGGACGGCGGACAGCCCACCGCATGAAGCAGCGGGCAGACGCGGACTGCCTACTCCTCGCTGCCCTGCCGCCTCATCCCACCCGAGTCGCATGAGACGTACCCGGACGCCGGGCACGTGGTGAAGTACCTCGCCGAGTACGAGAAGCGGTACGAGCCGCCCGTCCAGCACGGCATCCATGCCCAGGCCGTCCACCGCGACGGCGACCGGCTGCGGGTGGAGACCGACTCCGGCAGCCGGAAGGCGCGTGCGGTCATCAGCGTCACCGGCACCTGGTCGCGCCCCTTCCTGCACGTCGTCCCCGGCCGGGAACTTTTCTCCGGCCGCCAACTGCACACCGCGGCTACCGCCATCCGGCCGACTTCACCAAAGACGCGTGTCCGCGGTCGGCGGAGGCAACTCCGGAGCCCAGGTCGCCGCAGACCTTGCCAGCCATGCGGAGCTGCCCTGGGTCAGCCAACGGCCACCGCAGTTCCTGCCCGACGACATCCACGGCCCCGCCCTGTTCGACGTGGCGACCGCACGCCGCAGCGCCCTCGACAGACGCGAGACCGACACCGGCGGAGTGGCCTCGCTCGCTGACATCGTCGCCGTACCTCCCATACGAGCCTCCCGCGACCCCTGCCAGGGCAGAGGTATGACGTGCCCGGCCGCAGCCCCGCTTTAGGAGCGAGATCGAATCTCTGATCGAGGGTGCCGACGCCATCCGCTCGCAGACGGCGCACCGCCGCGGGGAGGAGGTTGGTCGAGTTGTCAGCCTCCGCCGCTGTATTGCAGTTGTTCCTGGCTGTCCGACAGACGGCAAGGCGTATCGGCAACAGAGCAATCATGCGGAACCGGAGCTGATCAGGCTGCGACCGCCTGGGAACGCCCAGGCACGATTCGCCCGGCCTCAGCCAGCCGGTGCGGTCGCCGCTGGCGCGGGCTACCCGCGAGCGCACCGTGCCAATGCCGCCCCAATGCAGCACTACCGACGCCATACCGCCGGGTCTCTTGCCGACAACTGCCCTTGAGTGCACCAGTGCTACGCGGAGGTGAGGTGTTCCTGCAGCGCGGCCCTGTCGACCTTGCCGTTGACCGTGCGGGGGAAGCTCTCCAGCACGACGATCTGCTCCGGCACCATGGGGGCGGGCAGTCGCTCTGCCATCTGCCCGCGCAGTTCTGTGGCATCGGGAGCCGGCGACCGGGACGCACGAGCGAAAGCGAGCAGTCCGGTCCCGGCGGCGTTGAGTATGACGACGGCTTCGCGTACTCCGGGGAGTGAAGCCAGATGCGTTTCCACAGCGCCGAGTTCGACGCGGTGCCCACGGACCTTGACCTGATGGTCGCTTCGTCCAACGAAGTCGAGTGTCCCGTCGGAGTTCCAGCGGACGAGGTCGCCCGTCCGGTACATCCGCGCGCCGTCCTGACCGGTGAACGGGTCGTTGAGGAACACGCTCGCCGTCGCCTCGGGACGTCCGTGGTATCCGCGGGACACCCCGGCGCCGCCGATGTAAAGCTCACCCTTGGCGCCGAGCGGCAGGGGACGGAGCTCCTCATCGAGCACGTACAGTCGGGCGCCCGGTACCGGGCGCCCGATGGAGACCGGACCGGGAGCCTCGAATCGGGCGTAGCTCGCCCACACCGTGGCCTCCGTCGGACCGTACTCGTTCACCAGAGCCACGAGCCCCGTGTGCAGTGCGAAGTGGCGTTCGACCAGCTCCTCGGGCAGCGGCTCGCCGGCCACGATCACTGTGTCGAGCGTGCTCATCCCGTCGGTGCCGGTGTGCTCTGCCGCGTCCAGGACAACCGAGTACAGGGAGGGCACGCACAACAGATGCGTCACGCCGTGGCGGGCGATCAATCGAGCCAGGAGATGCGGGTCGCGCACCTCCTCGGCCGTGGCGACGATCAGTTGGCCGCCTGCGGTGAGCGTCCCCCAGATCCCGGCCACGGAGGAGTCGAAGGCCAGCGGCGACACGAGCAGAAAGACCGGCACCCCTGGGTAAACGGCACGGCGCGCATGGGTGGACGCGGCGAGTTCGCCGTGACCGACGAGGACACCCTTAGGCTCGCCCGTGCTACCCGAGGTGTAGATCAGGTACGCGATGTCGTCTGCCGCCACGCGCACAGGGCCCCGAGCGAGGTGCGTTCGACCTGTAGCTGGATCAACTGGCCCAAGTCCGGTGGCCGTATCAGTCGCAGCCTCCTCGGAGTGGTATGCGTACTCTGCACAAACGCGAGGAAGTGACGGGGCGACCGGCCGCCGTTGCGTGGACGTGGTCACCACTAGTGCCGCGACGCCGGCGTCGGACAACACCGTCTCGATACGCCGGTCGGGGTGGGCCACGTCTACCGGGACGTAGGCAGCGCCGCATCGCAGGATGCCGATGACTGTAGCCACCATGGCGATCGAGGGCTCGGCCAGTACGCCGACACGACACCCTTGCGTGACACCCGCCATGGTCAGTTCGGAGGCGATTTGAGTTGCCCAGGCATTCAGCTGTCCGTAGGTGATGGTGCTCACGCCACAGCTCACGGCCGAGCGTTCCGGGTGGGTACGCATGTGCTCTGCGACGAGTTCGTGGACGGGAGTCCGGTCCGCTTCGGGAAGGTCGGTGCCGCGGCCGAGGGCGAGGAGCGCATCGGAGTCCAGGCCGGGCTCGCCGCTGGGGGACACCTCGCGGCGTGTCCGTGTTCGTGTGGGTGCGGGCCGGGAGGGAATTTGCCAGTTCGCCGCGCCGTCGAGTTCCGCGAGGGAACGTTCGATGGAATGCAGCGTCGGCTCATGCCGCAGCATGTCCCGGTGGCTCACCTCGACCTCGAAACTACGGAAGTCGGCGAAACCCAGATCGGACCAGTCTCGGTCCTCTCCTGTCATGAGAGCCAGGTCCGCCGGGTCGTAGCGATCCGCCGCGTTGAACAGCCGTACGGGAACGTCCTGAAGCTGGGGCTGGTACCCCGTAACCGCAATCCAGAGAGATCCGTAGACGCGCAAGCGGGCCTCGAACGAGGCGAGGTCGGCCTCCAGGATGTCGGTGCCCCTGGTCTTGAGCGCGTGAAAGACATGCTCGGCATCGACTTCGTCCGCGGCCAGCTCCAGCCCCATCGACGAGGCTATGCCTGTGAGGCGCTCCTCAATCATCTCGTCGAGGATCAGCGGACGGCGGTAGAGGGAGGTGTTGAACAGCGAGACGGATACGACGTCCCAGCCCCGTGTGCGCAGGGCTCGTGCCAACTCGTAGGCGAAGACGCCGCCCGCGCAGTACCCGGCGAGGTGCAGGGTGCGCGGCACCGCGGATTCCTCCACCACTCGCACGAAGTCCGCGATCATCTCGTCAAGGTTCGTGAACGGCAAGCCGTCCCGCGGGTCCAGCCCGAGTGCCTGAAGCCCGAACACTTGGCGGTTGAGTGGCGCACCGCCGAGGCGCTGCAAGCCGATGACTCCTCCGCCACCGGAAGGCAGCAGAAGCAGAGGTATCCCGTCGCCCTTGTCGTTCAGCGTCACCAGCCGCTTGCCGGAAGCCGGAATGCCTCGCCTGATCCAGTCGCTGATACCGCGGAACGTCTGTGCGTCGAAGACGACCTGGACGGGGAAGTCGGTGTGGAACGCCTTGCACAGGGCGGTGGTAAGACGGGCGGCCGCCAGTGAATTGCCCCCGGAGTCGAAGAAGTTCGTGTCGAGGGATTCGGGAGTTGAGCCGAGAATGCGGAACCACTGGGCTGCGACGACTACTTCCACAGCGTCGCGCTCGACGAAGGTCGACATGATGAGGGCTACCTCTTTGCGGTTGGCAGATCAAGGAAGGCGTACGAAGGGACCGTCACCGCGGCGCGAGTCGCCGGCATTCGGTGACTCGCTACGGCTGAACAACGCCACTTCGCACGCAGCCGACTCGCCCTCGGCTCACGTGCATCCGCTCTTCGGTCGCGGACTTGCACTACGCGGAGGTCTGCGAGCAGGTCACAGCATCCGAGCGGGTACCGCTACGGAGAGGCCGGACCGGTGCTCTGGCGGGAGACCGCCCACTGACGTAAGCATCACGTCAGCCGACCACCGTCACGTACTGGACCCTAACAGACATGTTCGAACGCGCCAGCAGGCCAAGGCGCTTGAAGAGTCCAGCGCGCCGCACGCCATGCGGTTCGCATCCCAGCGGTGACAGCTGCACGAAGCACAGCAGCAAGGGCCCGAGCCCGCTCGTTCCAGCGCATCGCGACGGTGACGTGAGAGATGACGACGTCACACTGGCTTTACATCCTGACGCGAATGTGCAACGTTCTTGATCAACACTTTGCCCGTGCTCCTGACGACCGCAGCAGTCACACGTCTTGACCGGACCGATCGGCTACTTCGCCAGCATGAGCACGGAACGATTCCGGGGGATACGGGGATGAGTGCGATGGCTCCGGTTCGAACGCCCAAGTTGTTCGAGTCGAGGTCACACCGCGCGGCGGCTAAGTATTGCAGTTGCGCAATCAGAGCCAAGTCCGCTGCGATCCAAGCGAATTGGTGCCGGCGCGATCACACAGCGAGGCGGCCGTCCAGCTTGCTTGACGTGGCGTCGTCCTAGTACGCCGTCGAGATTCACCTCCCCTCGGGCTCGACAGGCCCCACAACTTCACCAGGGCGGCAGGACCCAGGAAGCCGGTGCGATTCCGGCACGGTCCCGCCACTGTGACTCAGGTATATGCCTGACAGTCAGGAACTGACCTGCCGCCTTCAACCACTTAAGGGACGTGGAGATCCCTGAAGGAGGAACCAGTCATGTTCAGGCTGCTCAGGTCGTTCGACTATGAGAGCGCACCCGTCACCGCCTCGCAATCCGCACCCGCTGGTAGGCGGGCGGATGGCGACGCTGTTCGAGTACAGGGCGGACGGCCCCTGATCCCGCTGCCTCAGTTCGTAGACGACTGACGGAACGTCGTGCAGGTGTGACCCTCAGTCGATCGCGCGATTCGTGAGGGATACGTCGGGCCGTTTCACTCGCCGCCCCGAGTGACGACCTGTGCGTTTCCTTATGCATATCCACCGCGCAAGCCACTTGCTGAACTGACGCTCGGCCCTGCTCAGGTGTTCGCCGTCTAACGGCAGCACGCAACATGCCTACTTGGGAAGTCGGGCCCGTGTGGCCAGCGATTACTGCACTCTACACCTAAAGCTCGCGTGTCGGGCAAGCCAGCCGGCATGCCTCGGACGCACGTCCTGCTACGCCTTGACCATCTGCCCGAAAGGGGCTGTTCGCTTTGTTCTTTTCATGGCCCTTCAGGGCAGGCCGCCGGAAATGACCAGTACTGAAACGCCGCAAAGCGACCTTGTGCCGCTGCGGAGGAACTGGAGATTCCAGGGCTATTGGCTGGGTACCACCGTCGGAGCCATCGGGACATCGATCTCTCTCCTTGTCTATCCGCTGCTGGCCCTTTCGCTGACTGGATCAGCCCTGCTGGCAGGACTTTTAGCGGCGACCCAGCCGGCAACGGCCGTGCTGCTCGGCATCCCGGTCGGTGCGCTTGCCGACCGTTTCAGCCGGCGCAACCTTCTGTTGGTGTCCGAAGCTCTGAGAACGCTGGTGACCGTGGGTGTTCTCTGCTTCGTACTCATGGGTGGTGTGGACATCGTTGGCCTCTTCGCCGGGGCTGTCACGCTTGGCGTGGCGGGTGCCATCGGGATGCCGGTAAGGCGCCTCGCCTTGCGTTCCATCGTCCCTCCCGAGCAACTGAGGCAGGCGATGAGTCAGGATGAGGTGCGGGTCAACATCGCCATGCTCACCGGCCCTCCGCTCGCAGGTGTCCTGTTCGCGGTGGGATCTGCGCAGCCTTTCGTGGTGGTCCTGGCGTGCTTCGCGGCATCCATGGCCTCCGCGTTTCTGACCCGCCTTCCAACGACCGGGCAGGGAGTCGGCCGACTGACCCCACGTGCCCTCTTCGGAGGGGCGACGGCCGGCCCGCGCATTCTGTGGAAGGACCCGGTTCTGCGGTCCGTCACGGGGCTGATGACGCTGGAGAATTTCATCTTCGCCGCCCTCAACCTGATACTGATCAATTACTTCCAGAAGAAGGGTGTCGACGCGCAGGTCATCGGCCTGGCTCTTTCCGGAGAAGCGGTCGGCTATCTGACTGGTGCAGCACTCGTGGCGCGTCTGCACCAAAAATTCCGTCCGGGTATCCTCCTCCTCGGCGTGGTGTGGATCTCGCTGATCATGACCGCCACTCTGCTCTTCCCCGCTTCGCCGGTCAGAGTGTTCTTTTTGCTCTTCGCCATATCAATGGGGAAGCCAGCGCTTTACGTCCTGATCGACGTCATCGTCTTCCATCAGGTGGACGACGCCGTACGTGGGCGAGTCATCTCCGGCAGCTTCACCGTCCTTTCTGTCGGTGCGCCGCTCGGAAGCGCCGCTGCGGGGCTCCTGCTCGGCCACCTCGCCCACCACGCCGCGATCGCCCTGTTGTGCCTGATCCTCCTCGTTCCCCTGGGCGCGGCGACCACCTCCTCGAAACTGCGCAGCGCCCACTGGCCGGCCTGACCCCTAAGGACTGACGTGAACGCAGAACAGCGGCAACTCGATGCCCTCGACGTATCGCTCGTCGAGGAGCTGGTGTGCGCCCAGGCCGCGGAAGTGCTGGGGCACCCCGTCTCCGCATCGGACAACTTCTTCTCCCTGGGCGGTGATTCGGTCCGGGCCGGACGTCTTGTGATGCGGCTGACCAAGGCACTGCACGGCCGTGGCATTAACGACATGCAGGATGTCTTCGAAGCAGTGGACTTCGCCGACCTGTCCGCCCGCATCTACGGACGTCTCGCCGATGCGACTTCCGCCCCTGCACCTGAGCCATCGCTACCAAGGGAGCAGGCAAAGCCCTTGCAGCCGCAGGTGGATGACAAGGGTCGACGGCAGATTCCCCTGACGTATAGTCAGCACCGTAGGCTGCAACGGGATGCCGACTCAGTCGGTCAGCGCATCGCCCATCACGTCTCGCGGTCGTTCCACGTGGTCGGTCCGCTCGACCTTGCCAGTCTTGAGGCCGCCTGCCACAAGCTCGTGGAACGCCACGAGGCCCTGCGTTCCGTCTTCGACGTCGACCTCCGCAACGGCGAGCACCGGGGGTACCGCCTCTCTGCCGGGGACATCGACTGTGACCGTCTCTTTCGGGTTCGTCAGGTGCCCGTCGGCGCATGCGTGGAGGAGCAAGTGCAGGCGGAGCAGGGCGTGCTCTTCGACCTGCCCACTGAGGTGAAGCTCAGGGTGCTCGTGCTCTGCACCGGGGAGAACACGGCCACCGTCGTCGTCACCGCGGAACACCTGGTGTGTGACGGCGACTCTTTCACGAATCTCGTCCGCGACCTCTCGGCTCTGTACAACAGCCGTGTCGGGGCGTCAGGGGACGCTGTAGCCCTCCCGGACATCGAGCCGCGTTGCTGGGCGGAGGAGGAGTCGCGTTGGCACCAGGCGATGCTGGAGGACCGTCTGACGCACTGGCGAAGCCGCCTGGACCCGTTGGAAGCGCTGCCTGAAGTCCGGTTGTCCGGGATGCGGGATCCCGAGGTGCGGCCGACCTCGGCCGCGCAGTGCCACGGTCACCTGACCGCCGGCACCCTCGACAGGCTGCGCAAGACCTGCGCGGCCGAGTCGACGACACTGTTCTGCGGATTCGTAGCCGCTTTGGGTCTGGCCGTGCTTGCTGACGCGGGACACTCGGTGGCGGGCATGGTCAGCCCGACGTCCGGTCGCCCAGAGGGGTGGCAGCATGACGTCGACTGGTTCGCGACCTCCGTCATCAACCGGTTCAGGATCAATACCGAGCTGCCTGTCCGCGACGTCCTCCGCTCGGCAAAGCAGTCCATGGCGGCGGGCCTCACACACTCTGTTCCGCTGCCTCTACTCCTTCAGCATCTCCAGCTGAACAGAGACCTGGTACAGAAGTGGCGGCCATGGCTGTATCTGGCCCTCGATACGAGCGACAGCTCACCGATGCGGCTTCATGGTGCGCACGTCGAGCCTGTGGCTGCCGACGTACAACTGGCTTTGCGGGCAGGGCTGACCATCCGAGTGGAGATGCACCCGGACTCCGGTGCAACCGTCCTGTTCCAGTACGAGCAGGAGGTCTGGCCCGCGGCAAGGGCCAAGGAGTTCATGGGGACGTTCACCAGGATGGTGTCCCTCGTCTCCGAGAACCCCGCGGATACCGATGTGGCCACCCTGCTTCGGACGTACCAGTCGGCAAGTCACCCCTAAGGACAGCCACGGCAGCAGCCGCCCGCGCCGTTCACCGTCGTGTCGACGCCTTCCGAAGTCCCCCACACATCAGGAGCAGTTCATGGCCCACACCCCCGCCCCCCCTACGACCGCGGAATCCCGGGCCGAACAGCCGGTCGTACTGGTCCTCGACTATCCCGGCCACCGCCCCGAGGCCAAACTGTCCGAGTTGCGACTTGAGGACGCCGGATTCGACGTGCGGTATCTGCTGACCAGGCCGCTGCCCCGGGACCTTTCCGCCGACGCGTACGCCTCCCGCGCACTCCAAGCCGCGGAGAACCTGCCTTGCGAGATCCACGCGGTGCTCGCGTACTGCATGTCCGCTACCTTGGCGCAGCACGTCGCCGCATTGACCTCTGCTTCCCATCTGCTCCTCTTCGACGCCGAGATCTCGGCGCCGGACGTGGTCGCGAAGGAAGTGCGGGAGATCCTGCGGTCGTTTATGGCGGGTGCCGAACTGCCCGGCTGGTGGAGCGATGACGCCCTCGCGCGCAGTCCGGTCGAGGTGATGGACCGGGTCCACGACCATCTCTTCGAGGTGATCCGGACCGCGCTGGCGGAGGACTCGGGAATGGATGACCAGGCCGAGGACCCCGCTGCAACTCAGGTGGCCAGGAATCTCGTGGGCACGTACATGGACTGGCTCGCGCATCTCGTCGCCGCGCACCGAAGCGTCCTGCCGGCCTTCGCCGGTGCATCCGCCCAGATCGTGTCGGCGAGGCACGTCCTGCCGGACACCTGGCCCGGTCTCTCCTCCCCAGGGTGCATGCGAATGGCGTCCGAGCGGCAGACTCTGGCCGCCGACGAAGAGACGCGGCGCTTCGTCCTGCGGGCGCTTGGCGGGTCCGCTCGGTGACATGAGCCTCAAACGCTCGATGAAACGAGCAGCAGGCAATCGATCAACAGTTCACACAGGGGGAAGGAAAATGCCGAGTCCGCTCGGAGAGATTCTGCCGGACGCTTACCGAGCGTCCGCGACTGTAGCCACGCTCGGGCCCGCTGGAACGGATGCCCACGCCGAAGCGGATCGACACTTCGGCCGTATTCTGCTCGCCGATTCCTTCAATGGCGCCATGGAGCTGGGTCTGGCCGAAGGAGTGCTGGTCCTCGTCGCGGCTGGATTTGTGGAACGCGACGCGAGCACGGTGGTGGACAGCTGGGTGGACATGCATTTTCGAAACCTAGACCTCATGCGTCTTGTCGCCACTTGGGAGAGCCCCACGAAACCGATGTGTGTAGCCACCAACCGGGCGCGAGCAGCCGGAATTGAGGAAATGTCATCCGTATCCCTTCACCCCGCCACCGCTGCATTCGCGAAGAGGTATGCACCCCGCGCTACGCATGCATATGTCAACGCCAAACCGATAGCCGTGCAGTGGGCATCCGAAGGACGGGTGGATGGATGCATCGGTTCCCTTGACGTCGTCCGGAAGAGTGCAGAACTTGAAGTGCACCGCATCTGGCAACCGACGATGGTGTGGTGTCTCTATGAGCCGAGGAGCGGTCCCCGTCCGACCGGGGACTTCGCGGATGATCAGTCCGCTACACTGCAGCGAAATCACTGGAGGCATTTACTCCAGTACCAACGGCAACAATAGGAGTACCCCATGAAGGTCCTCATTGCTGGCGGCGCAGGCTTCATCGGTAGCACGGTGGCCTCTGCGTGCCTTGACGATGGCATCGAACCGATCATTCTCGACAATCTGGTGACTGGCCGCAAGGAGTTCACCGCGGGACGGGTATTCTACGAGGGCGACATCGCCGACGGCCGGCTCATCGATGAAATCTTCGCCGCTCACCCGGAGATCGAGGCAGTCGTCGACTGCGCCGCGCTGATCGTCGTGCCGGAGTCCGTGGCCGAACCGCTCCGCTACTACACGGAGAACGTCGCGAAGGGAATCACCTTCCTCGGACACCTGTCGCGCAATGGCTGCACACGATTCATCTTCAGCTCATCCGCTTCAATTTACGCGACCGGCGAAGATTTCGCCGTCGACGAGGACTCGGAACTCGCCCCGCTCAGCCCCTACGCCCGCACCAAGGCGCTGTTCGAGACGGCGCTTGAGGACATCAGTTCCACGGGGGACACGCGCATCATTTCCCTGCGTTACTTCAATCCCGTCGGCGCGGACCCGAAGATGCGCTCGGGGCTCCAGGTGCGCCGCCCCACCCACGCCCTCGGCAAGATGATCGAGGCTCACCGGCTCGGCGAAACCTTCCAGATCACCGGCGTCGACTGGCCCACCCGGGATGGATCGGGCATCCGCGACTACATCCACGTGTGGGATCTCGCCCGGGCACACGTCCAGGCCCTTCGCCGTTTCGAGTCCGTGTTCTCGGCCGAGCCCCAGACCTCCTACCGGGTCATCAACTTGGGAACGGGAACGGGCACCACGGTCCGTGAACTCCTCGACGCCTTCGAGAGGGCAACCGGAACCCCCCTGCCCTCGGTGGAGACGGACCGGCGCCCCGGCGACAACGCAGGCGCCTACTCACGCGGCGACCGAGCCGCGGCCCTGCTCGACTGGCGCCCCCAGCACTCCCTCGACGAAGGAATCCAGGATTCCCTCACCTGGTTCGAGAAGCGCGATTCCGTTATCGGCACAGACGCATAGGTGTAATGTGACATGAGCCCAGACCACCCACCGTTCCTCGACACGGTGATCCCGTCCGATGGAAATCCCTCCCCGGACATTCCGAGATCACTTTTGTCCGCGAAATATCCCCGGGCGATAGGCGCGTGGGTGGCGGAAATGGCTTACGGCGTGGCCAGGCCGATCCACAGCGCGTTAACGCGTGAACTGAACGTTGAGACGCTCGGATACAATGATCCGATCAGTATCGGCCTGGCCCGCGAATCCATCGTTCGCTGGATGGATAGGGCATACGGCTGGCACGTGCGCAGCGAATCCATCGGTTTCGTCAGCGATATCGTCACCGGGTTTGGAGCGGTCCTCCGGCACTATCTTGCGCCGGCGAGTACGGTAATTGTTCCCACCCCCGCCTATGCTCCGCTCTTGACCGTGCCAATTCTATTCGGTCACCGTGTCGTGGAAGTGCCTTCACTCGTAGACAGTAACGGCTACCACATGGATATGGCGGGAATCGACCGGGCACTGAGTCAAGGTGGGCGCATGGTCGTCCTCTGTAATCCGCATAATCCGACGGGGCGAATTTTCACAGCAGAGGAACTCGGCCAATTGGCGCGGCTGGTGGATTCCCATGGTGCGCGCGTGTTCAGCGACGAGGTGCATGCGCCACTGACGCTCGTCGAGACTCCACATCTTCCCTATGCCAACCTCAGTGAGACCGCGGCGTCGCATGCCATCACCGCAACCTCCGCCTCGAAGGGTTGGAACATATCTGGGCTCAAGTGCGCCCAGCTTATATTCTCCGCTTCGGAAGACATGGCGACATGGCAGAGGGTCGCCGATTTCTATATCCGTTCCGTGTCGCGCTTGGGCGTATCCGCGCTGCGCGCCGCATACGACGACCCTGCTTCCCACGCATGGCTCTCCGCAGTTCGGGAACAGCTTACTAGAAACAATGCACTGGTCGCTAAAACCATCGCTGAGCACATCCCAGGGATGGTCTCCTTTCCCTCCGAAGCGACGTATCTCGCCTGGCTGGACTGTCGGCAACTCGGGCTCGTTGATCCCGCCGCATTCTTCCGCGAGCGGGTCGGCCTGGCCATGTCGGAAGGATCGGAATTCTCGGCACCAGGGCACATCCGACTGAACTTCGCACTGCCGGAACGCCTTCTCCGAAACGCACTCTCGGCCCTCGTCGCGGGTGCGGACATCCTCCAGTCCGGACAGAGCGTTCTTCGTACCGGTCACGCACCTGAAATCACCATGGGAAAGCGGTAACGGGAATGCTTCAGGTCCTAGTGGCCGGCTACGGCGTGATAACCAGCGGCATCATCCGACAGCTGCTGCACAGCGGAGAGATGTCCGTCTCGCTGCTCAGCCGGCACCTCACAACCCCACCACATCCGGGCGTGAGGCTCGTGACGGAGGCGGAGGTTCCGGCAAGTCGGCCCGACGTCATCCTCGGCTGTTTTGAAGACGACGTCCGAAGCCGGGAGTTCTGGACATCACCGTCCACGACGGCGGCCACAGTCGCCAGTGGTGCCGGCTGCATCGAGATGTCCACTCTGAGCCCGGCATGGATCGACGAGTGGCACATACGCATACGGGGGTCCGGTGGCGTTTCCGTGGAGTGCCCGGTCACCGGCAGCCGATCCGGAGCTGCGAACGGAACGCTTTCCGCCTTCCTGTACCGGAGTGCGGACGATCCGCGTAGCGAACAGGTGCTCCGAGCGTGCACTCGGCAGCGTTACACCTTCCGGACTTCCGGACACCCCACCCGTTTCAAGCTCGTCTACAACGCCTGGGGGGCGGCGCTTCTCCATTCCCTCAAGGCGTTCGTTCCCACACTCCGAGCCGCACTCGGCGAGGACTTCGACGTGGCCGGCGAGATCGTGAAGAGCAACGGCTGGATGTCTCTCGTCTGTGCCAGCAAACTCGACCGGATGGTCGAAGAACGCTTCGACGATCCGGACTTCGCGCTGCGACACATGGTCAAAGACCTCCGGTACGCACATGACGTCATCGGGGATTCCAACGATCTGCTCGACCTGGTCTACAGGTCCTACGTACAAGCCGAATCAATTCACGGCGGCGCCGCCGACTATACGGCAGTGACCGGACCGGGGGAGCAATGAAAGTATCGGACATCGAGGGCCTTCGCCCGCATCTCACGTCGGCGTTCATGGGCGTAACAGCCGCCTCCGTGGCTCTATCGGGTTCCCTGTCACGTGGGGACGCCCGAATCGCCGAGGCCCGGGTGCTCTCGGACCTGGACCTGATACCGGTCGTCGAACAGGCCGATGACGTCACACGGGCACGCAAACAACTGCAGCCGGTGCTCCAGGACTTGGCTGATCACTACGCGGTCACCTGTACCGCCGCGGTCACCCTGCGGGAGAACTTTCTTCGTGCCCGTCATTCAGGCTATGTCACCAGCATGCTCGCCCAGCCGTTCCTCTGCGACCCACTGGGAATCCAGCTGGACCTGGAAGCACTGCCGGCTCCCCCCGGCGATAACGTCACTGACGTGCTGCCGTGGCTCGCCCAACCGGTGACGTATTACCTGGCCAAGGCAGGCGCGAACACCTCGGAGGAGAACCTGGCGAAGGCCGCCACCGCCGCCCGTCGTCTGATAGCGGCCGGTGCCCCTGGCGCGGAGTCGAAACTGCTCGTCTCCTCCACCCCGGCCCACCGCGAAGCGGACAGCAGATTCGATGTGCGCCCTCTCGCCGAAGAGTGTCTGCATGCCGTGCTGACGGTCGCCGAGGAGCATGACCTCACCCTGCTTCCCTCGTCGTTGGAGTTCATCGCGGGGATCTCCCGGTCGGCGTGTCCCGACGAGACATTTCACGCAGTGCGCGACCGCACCTTCCTCGAAAACCAGGGCCTGCCGTTCGCGCTGTCCGCGATGTCGGCTCGACCGTCCGCCTGAGAAGGACCCCATGTCGCTCGTACTCCCCAACACCTTCGCTTGCACGTCTAGGACGGCTGTGCTCGAAGGGGCCACACCCATTGATTTCCGTCCCTTCGCCCAGCACGGTTTGCCGGAGGAGCTCACTCGGCAGCTGGTGACCCAGCGCTTCCTCGTGACAGCCTCATGTGCCCGTTCTTCGGTGTCCGAAGGGCGCTACATCGATTTCACAGAGACCCTTGTCAAGATCCCCGTCCACCTCGGAGCGCAGAACTACCTGTTTCCCGTGATCACCTACGTGGACCACGAGTACTCCCTCATACGCGGATTCCTGCTCGGCTTCCACAAGGTCTTCGCCGCGCATCCCGAAGGTGCCCGCAGCCACACTGTCAGCTTGCCGGGCCTCGACATTGATCTGCGAGAAGACGAGGTCCTGGGAGGCGGCGAGGCTGAGGTGCCAGCCGAACAGGCTTACCCGTTCCTGCTCTGGACGGACTACTCGGTGGGTGGTGCCCGCTCTCACGGATTCCGCACGCTGGTTGTTGAGCAGTACCAGCGAGAGAGTTCGAGGTTCCTACGGTGTGCCCGCCGAGACCAAACGGTCGCTAACAGGAAGGCCACAGTGGCTGGCCTTTACGAGATTGAGGACCGCTTTGTGGTCACCGGGACGGATCCACTCGACGTCTGACTCTCTCCCACCGTACTGGTGATGGTATACGGGTCCTGCTTCGCGTGTGCGAGCCAGTACGGGGGAGATCTACGGGGACATCGGGCCGCGCCCCACATCAACCCCACAGAGGTCGAGCGGGAACTGGCTGGCCAGCCATGGGCTTTCGACCATGGGCAGCTGTACTTGTGGTGCCACAATTGACACCGGGCCTCACTCCGGGACGCTGCGGAGCTCTGGACTACGGCGTGCCGTACGCCCCGGGGAGCTGGCCCGTTCCCCGGCGTGGTGCCGCCAGTGCTGCCTTTGTGCTGCCTTGCTGACCTGAAAGACCTTCTGACCTGCAACGCTGCCTCGCCGTGCCTCTTCGGCTTCAACAGGGTCCGTTTTCGCCGCGGGCGAGGGCCCTGAGAATCCGGTCGAAAAGCCGCCAGTGTCCCGCACGACGCGGAGGCACCCGCGTCTACGTCACGTCGCCGCTCGCTGACCTGGTTGCTTGGCTCCAGACCGGAGGCCGAGCGTGGATACCGCGGACAACTTCCCGGCTTCACCGAGTCCATGGCGGCACGGCACGTATCATGCCGCGAGAGTTCACTCGTAGGAGTGATGTACGAGGTGCCTGCGGAGTAGTAGCTTGCGGAAAGTGAGAGGGATTTTCCAGTGCAGCGCGCTATAGGCGCGTGTCGGCCTGCGGGGCTACGGTAGTTGCAGCTCCCCCCCCGCATCACTGGCGTGTACGTATGGTTCAAGTCTCGGACACACCTATCGCACACGCTGCCCGCTCTGCGGGCAGCCGCAGCTGGCACCCGCCTCGGGCTTCCGCCCGGGAGTGGGTGCTTGTTGTTTCACTGCCTCCTGTTCTCCTCCCTTCGGTTGCTCGTGGGCGTTGTGGGTCACGTTCAGCCGATGGTGATCCTTTCTGCTCGCGAGGTATCGGCGGCCAGGGTCCTGGTCGCGGGGTCGAAGGTCAGCGTGAGCGCCTTGACCCGGAGGTACCCGACCGCATCGGCTTGCGTGGGCGGGTGCCGCGAGCGGCTTCAAGAAGCTTTCCGTCCGGGGCGGCGGCGGTGAGCCGGATGAGCAGGGCGGGCAGGTGCGGCAGGACGTGGTCCTCGCGCACATACGCGTTGGACGGCCGGCCCGGGTCAGGCGGCGTCGCGCTGGTGTGGCCGTGGCGGCAGAGGTAGGCGGGCCGGTGGTTCGACCAGCAGGATTCCATCCGCCGGCCGCACACCCCACAGCGCAGCAGTCCGGCCAGCAGATAGGTCCGGCCTGGTGCCGTCTCCCTTGTTGCTCGGATGTGCTGCGCGGCGACGAAGTCGGCTTCGCTGACCAGCGCCGGCTGCGCGGGCTTGGTGGAGATGACCCAGTCCTCGGGGGCGTTCCAGCGCATCACGTCGCGATGCCCCAGCCCGGTGTTGTCCGGATCGAGCAACTCGTGATCGGTGCGCTGCCGATTCCACACCTGTCGACCGGTGTAGCGCGGGTTGCTCAGAATCGCGCGCACCGAGGTCAGAGCCCACTTGTCACCGGAGAGGTGTGGTTGCGTTCGGGGTCGGCTGCCGACGGGCAGGGAATGCCCGCGTCGTTCAGGGCGCGGGTGATGCGGGCGATGCTGTGCTGGGCCAGCCGTTGAGCGAAGATCCACCTGACGATCTCGCCGCACTCCGGATCGATGTCCAGACGCTGGATCCGGACCCCGCGGCGAGCAAAGGAACGATTGGGGTGCGGGCCGGCGTCCACCAGCCGGTAGCCGTACGGTGGACGTCCGCCCAGATAGCGGCCCTGGTCGCGGGCTTGCACGGTCATCGCGCTGCGTACCCGGATCCGGGCGCGGGCGACCTCCCGCTTGGACAGGATGCCCAGCAGGATCATCAGTTCCTCGTGGCCGACGAGGGCCGGGTCGATGGCTCCGCCCAGCTCCGGCACCCACAGCGCCACGCCGTAGTGCTCGAAGAGTGGCGCCATCGACGCGAACTGGTTGCCGTGGAAGGCACGCTCACAGGAGCCGATGGCGATCGCATCGAAATCCCGGTCGGGATCGGCCATCGCCGCGAGCAAAGCAGCCGCTTGCGGGTGGCGCGCCCACGGCAGCACCCTGCTGTGACCAATGTCGAAGAACTCGGCCACCACTCGCCCGTACCCTGACGTCACCGCCTGTGCCTGCAGCAGCTGCCAGGACCGCGAGGTAGCGGGATCCTGATGGTCCTCGGTGGAGACCCGGCCGTAGAACGTGAAACGCAGCTGCCCCGCAGACGCCTGCACCATCGTGGTAGATCGTGACCGTCCATGGTCGCGAGCCCAACCCGCAAGCGGACTGGGCACAACCGGGCTGCTGGGGGTGGGACCGGTGGCTGAAGCCTCCAACGCCATGCGAGCCACCTCTCTGTAGGCGCGCCATTTCGTCTACGTCTGGGCGACCGTCCGTAACAGACCGCCTCCAGACGCCGCTTCCGCCTGTGCGGCCGGTTGCCCCTTCGCGATTGAGGTCAGGAGCACCAACATCAGCTGGCGCGTCCTTGCCTCTATGGGTCGGGATACCCAGTAGGCGAGGGAGCGTCACCAGCGCACAGGCGCACGAACGTGGTGAGGACTGGTCGCGGCGAGCTGGAGTGGTTCGAGGCCAACCCGCTGTCCGGCGAGTGCTTTCGGGAACTTTGCCCGAGCGCAGAAGCCGGCGTACGTGTTCACGACGGGTCGATCTGCAAGGGGAGCGAGCCGCAGTCGCGGACCCGGCGGTGTGCGACGCCTCGAGGCTCGCGCTCGCGTCGTACTGAACGGACTGCGGCCCGTCCAGGGACGCGGCCGCTGTCAGGGAACGCCTGCTCGACCCAGGGTGTACTCAATGCCTCGCGACAGGACGGCGCAGAGAAGGAGTCGCTGGCGCATTCAGTGCCCCCTATGCTCGGCCAGCAACGGCACCCGCATTCTGTCGACGAGCGTTCGCCGTTTGGTCCGTCGATGACGCTATATATGGCATCTCATTAACTGCTCATTCCTATCTCTTGATGCAAGTCTGATGCCCTGTAGTCGGCGCGTTCCACCAAGGGGGATGTAAGTGGCAGGGGGGATTCCGTATGGCGATTGAGCTGCCGGATGAGGTGGTGACGTTCCTTCAGTTCATCGGGGTGAACTGGCCGAGCGTCAATGAGGACAAGGTCCGCGAGTTCGCGTCCCATGTGCGGGATTTCGCGCAGAAGCTGGATGAGACTCACAAGGACTCGACCTCGACGATCCACCAGTTGGCCGAGGTGTATCAGGGGGCGTCGTACGAGGCGTTGCTGGCCAAGTGGGGGCAGCTGTCCGACGGGCACATGACGGAGCTGGTCAATGCCTGCCACACGGTGGCCACAGCGCTGGATATCGCGGCGGAGACGATCGTGGCGATGAAGGTCGAGGCGATCGGTGAGCTGATCGTGCTGGCCATCACGTTCGTTGCCGATCAGGCTGCCGCGGTGGCGACGCTGGGGATCGCGGAGGCGGCCGAGGCGCTGGTGATCGCGGCGGGCAGGAAGCTGGTCAACTTCCTTGAGCAGCAGTTGGAGCAGTACATCATCGGCCAGGTCGTCGAGGCGGCGATCAATCCGTTGGTGGAGGTGGTCGGCAAGGCGGTGAGCGGCATGGTCTTCCAGGCTGCTGAGTCCGCACTCGGTGTCTCCAGCAGCGGGGGCGGGGGTGGTGCGGGGGCGAGTTTCTCCATCCATCCGGAGGAGCTGCACAAGCGCGCCGAGGTGTTGCGCGGGCATGCGCGGACGGTGGCGTCGCATGCCGCTGAGTTCGAGTCGAAGGCTGCGGGGGTGAGCTTCGAGTGAGCAACCGGATCGTCAAGGCGCTGGAGCACGGTGCGGAGAAACTGGGCAAGACCCTTGCCAAGGACGCGAGCAAGGCCGTCCAGGACCTGTACCACGATGCCGGGGGCCGGCTGAAGAAGGTCGCCACCAACCACGCCGAGAACGACGCCAAGCACGCCGCCGAACTCGACAAGCTCCTCAAGGGCCGTAAGGAAGACATGCCGCGTGCGCCCCATGGCACAAGCGGCGGCGGCCGGCCGTCGAGTGGTGGCCGGTCCGGTGGTGGATCCTCGGCGGGCGGTCCCAGCCGTCCCGGCCAGGCTTCGGAAGGAAACGGCAGCTGCCGGACCGGCGGCGACCCCGTGGACGTGGTGTCCGGCCAGATGATCACCACGAAGACCGACCTGGACCTGCCGGGCCTGCTGCCCTTGGTGCTGCGCCGCTCCTACGCCTCCGGCTACCAGGCCGGCAGGCTCTTCGGTCCCGGCTGGTCGTCGACGCTCGATGTACGGGTGGAGGTTGACGCCCGCGGTATTCGTTACGCCGGGGACGACGCCCAGATCCTGCACTACCCGCGTCCGGCGACGTCGGACGAGCCCGTGTTTCCCGAGCACGGTGCCCGATGGCCGCTGTTCTGGGACGAGGTGAGCGACGCCATCCGGATCGAGGACCCGGAGACCGGCTGGACACGGCACTTCGAGGCCGCCCCGGACGGAGACGTGGTGCGGCCGCTGAGCGCGCTGACCGACCGCAACGGGCACCGCATCAGCTGCCTCCATGATGACGAAGGTTTCCCGACCGGCATCGAGCACAGCGGCGGCTACCGCGTCGCCGTCGACATCGTGCACACCCCAGCAGGCATACGCGTCGAGGCCCTGCGGCTCCTTGACGGTACCCACGCCCTGCAGGGCACGACCCTCATGACGTACGCCTACGATGTCCACGGCCGGCTCACGGATGTCATCAACGCCTCAGGCCGACCGCTGGTCTACGCCTACGACTCCGCCGACCGGATCACGTCGTGGACCGACCGCAATGGCTACAGCTACACCTACGTATACGACCCGCAGACCGGGCGCGTATCAGCGGGCATCGGTCCCGACAACCGGCTCTCCGCGACATTCAGCTACGACACGATGCAGCGGATCACCACTGTCACCGACAGCCTGGGACAGCGCACCGCATACCACTACGACCAGCACGATCACGTGGTGCGCACGGTGAACCCAGCGGGGAACAGTGTCCACACCACCTACGACCCGTATGGCCGCCTCACCTCGCACACCGACGAGTTGGGCAACACCACCCACTACACCCGCGATGCGCACGGTGAGCCGTTGCGCATCGACTGGCCGGACGGCACGGCTGTGTCGATCGACTACAACGAGCTGCGGCTGCCCGTACGGGTGGAGAACCGCGACGGAACGGTGTGGAGGTACGCCTACGACGCCCGGGGCAACCTCACCGACTCCACCGATCCCGCCGGCGCGGTGACCAGGTTTGCCTACGACGAGCAGGGCCGCCGCGTGTCCCGGACCGACGCTCTGGGCGCCACCACGTGCTACCAGCCGAACGCCGCCGGTCTGCCGCTGCGGATCACCACTTCCGGCGGCGGCACCGTCAGCCTGGAACGGGATGCGTGGGGGCGGGTGGTCACCGCCACCGACGCGGTCGGCGGGACCGTGCGGCAGGGTTGGACGACGGGTGGCGACTTGGTGTGGCGGGTCGCCGCCGACGGGGCGCGTGAGGAGTGGGAGTACGACCCGGAGGGCAACCTCACCGCGCACCGCGATCCGGCGGGCGGAACGACCGCCTACTCCTATGGTGCGTTCGACATGCCCAGCCAGCGGATCGACCCCGACGGTTCCCGCTACCTCTTCGACCACGACAGCGAACTGCGTCTGGTCGCCGTGACCAACCCCGCCGGCCTCACCTGGTCGTACACCTACGACGAGACGGGCTGCCTGACCACTGAGACCGACTTCAACAACCGCACCCTGCGCTATGGCAGCGACGCCGCCGGACGCCTGACCGAGCGGGTCAACGGGGCCGGCCAGAGCGTGCGGTACCTCCGCGACGCGGTCGGCCGAGTGGTCAGCAGCACCACCGGTGACGGGGCGACCACCACCTACGCGTACGACCGCGCGGCTCGGCTGATCCGCGCCACCACACCGGACTGCGTGCTGGAGTACACCTACGACGTCCTGGGACGGCCGCTGACGGAAAGCATCGACGGTCGCGTCCTGACCAACACCTACGACGCGGCAGGCCGCCGGACCCGCCGGGTGACGCCGACCGGCGCCGCATCGGAGTGGACGTACGATGCGGCCGGGCTGCCGGCTACGCTGGCCACCCTGGGCGGCAACCTGACCTTCCGCTACGACGCCGCCGGGCGCGAGACCACCCGCTTCTTCGGCACCGCCGCCGCCCTCACCCAGAGCTGGGACAGCGCACACCAGCTCGCCGGCCAGGCCATCTGGGCTCTGGAGCCCGCCACCGCGGACAGCGGTGCATCCCCGGAACATCGCAAGGTCCAGGCCCGCTCCTACACCTACCGCGCGGACGGCCTGCCCACCGAGATCGTCGACCACCTGGACGGCACCCGAAGCTTCTCGCTCGACGCAGCCGGCCGGGTCACCGCCCTACGCGCAGCGACCTGGACGGAGTCCTACGCCTACGACAGCCTGGGAAACCTGACCCAGGCGGCATACCCCGCCGCGGACGACGCCGCGCAGGGCACACGCGAGCACACCGGCACCCTGGTGCGCGCCGCCGGACGTACGACCTACCAGCACGACGCCCAGGGACGCCTCGTACGGGCAACGCGACGCACCCTCTCCGGACAGGAACGGGACTGGCAGTACGCCTGGGACGCCGAGGACCGGCTCATCCGGGCAGTCACTCCGGACGGAGCGACCTGGTCCTACGGCTACGACGCCCTCGGCCGCCGGGTGAGCAAGACCCGCACGGACCGGGACGGCGACGTCACGGAGCGGGTGTTCTTCAGTTGGGACGGCGTCAACCTGGCGGAACAGCTCACCGTGGTTCCGAACCAGGCATCGTCCCGGACCTGGGACTGGGACCCCGGCACGCACCGGGCCGCCACCCAACTCGACAGGGTGTGGGAGACCAAGGACGAGCTTCCGCAATCGGAAGTCAACCGCCGCTTCCACGCCATCGTCACCGACCTGATCGGGACCCCGCGTGAGCTGGTCACCCTCAGCGGCGAGATCGCATGGCGCGCGTCCGCCACCCTCTGGGGCCACTCCACGACCCACGGAACGAGCCTGCACGGCCTGGACTGTCCCCTGCGGTTCCCGGGCCAGTTCTTCGACGCCGAGACTGGTCTGCACTACAACCTCGCCCGCTACTACGACCCCGACTCCGCCCGCTACCTCTCGCCCGACCCGCTTGGACTGGAACCAGCCCCCAACCACCACGCCTACGTCGACAACCCTCTGCGGTGGCTGGACCCACTGGGCCTGGCGAAGAAGATCACCCGCATCTACGACGACAAGGACTACAAGAAGCACGGTGCTTCGGCCGGCTCTTCGGGAGGGCGGGAGATCTCACGGGCACCATCGGACGGCCAAGCGGCGCTTGACCGATCCATCTCGCTCAATCCCGAGAACCCCAGTGCCCCGCGCCGACTCGGGGTCGACCACGTGAACAATGAGATCGTGGTTCTGGACCGCCAAAGGGAGATCGAGAACAAGGACGGCAGTGTCACCGAGCTCTACCACGGTCATGTGCAGTCGCAGTATCCCTCCCGCACCGTGACGGAAGGAGACCTCACTAAGCTGAAGAGGGCTGGGATGATCAACAACACCAAGAAGCAGCGGGTACTGCCGCCTTCCTGTGACTGACCATGTTGGGAGGGGCACCGACGTGCCGAATGAGCCGGACTGGGAGACCGGGGACGGGGTGATCGACATCCGTGATCCGGCCGAGATCGACGCCGCCTTCGACCGAGGCGAGAGACATGTGGGGACCGCCGTCATCGGATTGGTACTGCACGGCGATGACGTCGCCGTGATCGCGCCTCGGGTGGAACGCGCGATGCGTTCACCGGATCCCAAGGTGCGCGAGCTGGGGTTCGTAGCCGCAGGCGACATGGCTCGCCTATACACCACGCTCAGCCCGGGGATCTATGCCGTGCTGCGTGCGGAAGGGCTCGGTGGCGTGGCTGAAAACGCCATCCGGGACGCGCTGACGTTCATCCCCCTGGGGCAGTTGCCATGGTGGATGCGGCGTCTGGCGCTGTGGCTTTCGGTACGCGACACGGTGGAGGGACGCCTGCTGAGGCTCCAGGACTTCATTGAGCGGGCAGCAGACGCTGTAAAGGCGGTATTTGGGAAGATGCGCAAGAAGAAGAACCCGTGAACGGGCCCCAGCTCCCGCGAGCTGGGGCGTAACGCTGTAGGGGCGTCTTGCCGGTCGCTCTGCAGGCGTTCGAGGGCCTGCGGGCCTTCGCTCTGGCCTTGATTCCCCTACGGCAGCCGCAATTCACCCCGCATCACCGGCATGTGCGTATCGTTCAAGCCCCCCTCGGACACCAGAGCGAATAGCCCCTCACTAGGGGCTTTCGTCATTTCTGGGCAGTGGCGTGACCAACCGCGTGACCAACGGCCCAGAGATTTCCCAGGTCAGACCAGGGATGACAGGCCGAGTCGGCTGGCATTGGAGGCAGCCGGCTTCTTGGCTTCCTCGGCGCGACGCCTGCCGTACCGCGCCATGGTGTAGCCCGGCGAGTGGTGCCGGGCGTTGGTCGATACCTCTACCGGGTTCTCGTGGTTGTCGAGATCGTTCGTGATCTTCGATGGCGGTGGCGGTGGCGGTGGCGGCGCGGCCCGCATCACGCCACGAGCCTTCGCTCGTGCGAGCGGTTCGATGTGCTGGACGGCTGCATGTTCGGCAATCGTCTGTCGTAATCCCGCGCCGTTATCCTCGCCCGTCGCTTCGGTGGCCCGCCGCCCCAGTCGCCGCGAGGTCGGATCGCTGAGCACACCTGCCTCCAACGAAGACGCGACTGGCTCCGCCCGGACGCCGTGGGGGAAGTGGTGGAGGCCGGTGCGCGTGGGTGGTGGTTCCTTGGTCAAGGACTTCAGATGTCGTCTTCGTCGTCTGAGGAAAGAGTGGCTGAAAGGCCGTACCGATCCCCTGTAGGTCCACGCCATCGAGATTGCGCCTCGATTACGTCCTGAACGCGTACAACCCTGCGTCATGGTGATGCGGATCACGTTCCTTCGTGATCCGAAATGACGGTTTCATCATGTAGATGGCGATTGTCTGGTCTACCCAAGCGAGGTCGCTCTCTCGTACGTTCTCGCGCACAACTTCTTCAGAGAATTTTCATCTTTGTGGGCGGGGGAAGAAGGTCATGGCGTCTGTCTCGGTGGGGCGAAGACGTATCTACCGGTGGTTATCGGTCGGTGTGGCGGGTTGGTTGACGGCCGGGTTGTTGTCCGGGCCGGCGGCTCCCGCCGCATCCGCCCAGGCGCCCCGTGGGTCGACCACGTCCACGACAGCCGACGAGCTGCCTCCGGCGCCTACCGAGGACGCCGCGCTGGAGCAGGCAAGGCGCACCGGCCGGGAGGTCGAAGTGGCCTCGCTGCGCGGTGAGTCGGTGGATGTGGTGGCCACCGCCGAGGGGAAACTTCAGGCGCGCCAGTACCTGCGTCCGGTGCGCGCCCGGGTCGGTGGGCGCTGGCAGGACATCGATACGGATCTGGCCAAGCGGGACGACGGCACGGTGGCGCCGAAGGTCGCGTCCGTCGGGCTGGCTTTCTCGGGTGGTGGGGACGGTCCGCTGGTGCGGATGCGGCGTGCGGGGCGGGAACTGGCGTTGTCGTGGCCGGGGAAGCTGCCGGCTCCGATGGTGGACGGGGCGGTGGCGACTTATCCGGATGTGCTGCCGGATGTGGACTTGCGGATGGGCGCGCAGGCGGACGGCTTCACCCAGTTGCTGGTCGTCAAGTCGGCTCAAGCGGCAGCGAGTTCGGATCTGGCGCAGCTGAACTTGAAATTGTCGACTGCGCAGATGGATGTCAAGAAGACGTCGGCGGGCGGGCTGGAGGCTGTCGAGCACAACACTGATTCCGCGGTGTTCGAGGCGCCCACGCCGCTGATGTGGGACTCCAGCCCCGGGGCCGGCTCCTCTGCCGCGCGAGCGCCGCAGGCTCGAAAGTCCGTGAAACGTAGTGGCTCAAGGGCGTCCGCGGTCGGTGACGGTGGTACTCCGAGTGAGCCGTCGGCCGGTGAGTCGGGCAAGCTCGCGCCGGTGGGAGTGGAGGTATCGGCGGGACAGGGCCAGGTGGTCCTCAAGCCGGACGCCGATGTGCTCAAGGGCAAGGACACCGTCTACCCGGTCTTCATCGACCCGCAGTGGTCCACCCCGCGCGCGACGTCGTGGACGATGGCGTCGAAGTACTGGGCGTCGTCGCCGCAGTGGAAGTTCAACGGCGATCCGGACGCGGGGCTGGGGTACTGCAACTGGAACTACTGCAGGCCCAACGACACCAAGCGGCTCTTCTACCAGATCCCGACCTCCGCGTTCGCCGGGAAGTCGATCCTCAAGGCCGAGTTCGTCGTCCGCAACACCTGGTCCGCGTCGTGCAGCACGCGGAAGGTCGAACTGTGGCGCACCAGGCCCATCGACTCCGACACCACCTGGAACTCACAGAACGCCGCCGGGTTCTGGCAGAAGCATCTCGACACCGGCGACTTCGCCTACGGCTATGAGGGGTGTGCGGCCAAGGATGCCGAGTTCGGTGTGCAGGCCGCGGTGCAGGAGGCTGCGGACAGCGGGTGGCCGACGCTGACGTTCGGTCTGCGGGCGGAGGATGAGAGCGACGGCTACGGCTGGAAGCGGTTCTCCGACAAGGCGTTCCTGCGGGTGACGTACAACCGGCCGCCACCGCAGGTCAAGCCGTCGCAGCTGGTGATGGAGTACGGCGGCACCTGTCACCCGTGGGCCACACCTGCGCGCATTCGCACCCGCGGCAAGCTCTACGCCAACAACATCACCGATCCCGACGGCGACGACATCCGCGTGCAGTTCCAGGCCAGTTGGGACACCGGCGACGGCAAGGGGATGATCCCACGGTGGCAGCCCGCGCTGTCGACGGCGAAGAGGTCCGGGTCGGGCTTCTCCATCGCCCTGCCGGCGTCGATCCCGGCGAACCAGACCGTGAGCTGGGCGGTCCGCGTCTCCGACGGCGCGCAGTACTCGCCGTGGTCGTTCACCGGGGCGGCGGAAGCCTGCTACTTCGTGTACGACACGGCCGTGCCTGCCGCTCCCACCGTCTCCTCGGGCGCCTATCCGGCCTCGGATCCGGAGAATCCCGACGACCCGTGGTACGACGGGGTGGGCCAGTACGGCAGCTTCGCGGTGAAGTCGGCGTCCACGGACGTCACCCGCTACCGCTACGGCATCAACAACGACCCCACCGCCCGCAATGAGGTGACCACCAGCGGCGGCGCCGCGAAGTCCCTCAACGTCCTGCCGGACAAGCCCGGGGTCAACTTCGTCACCGCCCAGGCATTTGACGCCGCCGGCAACGCCAGCGAGGTTCGCACCTACCAGTTCCGGGTCAAGGCGGGTCAACCCGAGCGCGCCACCTGGCAGTTCGACGAGGCCGCCGGCGCCGGCGAAGGCAAGGGCACCACCCCGGCGCGAACCGCCACCCTGCACGGCGGTGCCACGCCAGGCACGGACGGCGTGGTGGGCTCGGCGCTGTCCTTCAACGGCACGGACGGCTACGCGGCCACCGGCATTCCGGTCGTGGACACCTCCCGCAGCTTCGCGGTCTCTGCCTGGGTCAAGCCCAGCGAGGTGCCCACCCACCCGGCGATCATCGCTACCCAGCCGGGCAACAACCGCCCGGGCTTCGAGCTGTACTACTCCGCCGATCTCCAACGCTGGGTGTTCAACCAGTACACGGCCGACAGCCCGGACGCCGACATCGCCCGTGCCATGGCCGACCAGCCCGGCGGCGTCACGGCCAACCAGTGGACGCACCTGGTGGGGATGTACGACGATGCCGCCAAGGTGCTGCGGCTCTACGTCAACGGAAAACTCGCCGGTCAAACCCCGTACGCCACTGCTTGGAACGCCCGTCGCGGCCTGCAGCTGGGCGCGGGCTCCTACGACGGCAAGCCGGACGCCTTTTTCCCCGGCGCCATAGACGAACTTCAGATATTCGACCGGCCGTTGAGCGCCGCGGAGGTCACTCAGCTGTACGGCAAGCAGCGCCTGCGCGGCCCGGGACGGCCCGCCCGTGCCGTCTTCCCCCTCGACGAGGGCGCCGGCGCCCAACAGATCACCGGTCAGGGCGACGTCCTGCCCGCCGCCCTCCACGGTGGCGCCACGACGGGCCAGGCAGGGGTGGCGGGCCGGGCACTGTCCCTGGACGGCAAGGACGGCTACGCCTCGGCCGACGCCCCGCACCTGCCCACCGACCGCTCCTACGCGGTCACCGCCTGGGCCCGCGTCACCGACACCACCCGCAACCAGACCGTCCTCGCCCAGGACGGCAGCTTCCTCAGCGCCTGCTACCTCTCCTACGAGGCCCCGACCGGCGTGTGGAGCGTACGCCTGGCCACCAAGGACACCGCCGACGGCGACCTGACCACCCAACGAGTGGCATCCAGACAGAAGGCGGCCATCGGCGCCTGGACCCACCTGGCCGCCGTCCACGACACCGTCGAGGGCACCGTCAGCCTGTACGTCAACGGCATCCTGCAAGGCACCGTGGCGGCCGGCCAAGTCTGGGACGCCACAGGCGCGGTGCAGATCGGCCGCGCCCTGTACCGCGGGTCCTATACGGACTACCTGGCCGGTCAGGTCGACGATGTGCGGCTCTTCGACCGGCCGGTGTCCGAGGGCGAGGTCCACCAGCTCTTCCGGCAGCGTCCGGTGCTCACCAGCCGCTGGCAGTTCGACCAGGCGGACGCCCCGGGCGCCAACTCCGTTGCCGGTGGCCCGGTCATGACGCTGGGCAGCGGCGCCAAGCAGGTGCCGGGCGGCGGCTTCATGGGCGCGGGCGGCCTCGTGCTCGCCGGGGCGCAGCAGGACTACGCCTCCAGCGCCGTGCCCATCGACACCAGCGCCAGTTTCACGGTGACGGCGTGGGTACGGGCGGCGGCGGTGCCGTCCCGACCGGCCGCACTGATCAGTGCGGAGGGCGCCAACGTCAGCAGCTTCGGCGCAGGTTTCGATCCCTACCCCAAGGGTTGGCCCGGCGAGGGGCTCTGGGATGTGGCGGCGTTCAAGTCGGACGCGGCCGGCAGCGGAATCGACCGTGCCTTGCACGCGCAGAACTTCAACAGCGTTACGGACTGGAACCACATCGCCGTCGTCTACGACGGGTTCGCCAAACAGGCACGCATCTACGTCAACGGGCAACTCGGCGAGGTTGCCTGCCTCGACACCAATGGTGACGGACAACCGGACGAAACCGGGTGCAGGGAAGCGGTGCCCTGGGCGGAGAACATCATCACCTTCCAGGCGCTGAAGTCATTGCAGCTCGGACGCGCCAAGGGCCCTGGGTCCTTCGGCGACTACTGGCCCGGTGCGATCGACGATGTCTGGACGTTCCAGGGCGCACTGAGCGAGAAGCAGGTCGCCCACATGGCCGGAGCCTGGAGTGACCTGCCGACCGAGGTACCTGACGTGCCGGACGCGGCCTGACTCACGGTGGTGTGCGGAGCCGGGCTCCGCACACCACCTCCGACCGGAATTGGCTTGCAACGCTGCCGCACAGGCATCCGTATGCCTTGCGATGACCAGGGGTGGGAACGGACATTGAACGGGAAGCTCTTCTTCTCCAGGCACAGACGGCTGCGGCGTCGATTCGCCCTGGGACTCTCGGCAGTGCTGGCCGGCTCCCTGCTGACCGGACTGTCCCCGGCACAGCCGGAAGTGGCGAGGGCGGCTGTCGGCCGCCCGGATCCAGGCAAGCCCGTTCCAGGTGCCGACGGTCTGCACGTCAAGCCCCGCAAACCCTCGGCAGGGCCGAGGACCCCACAAGAGCGGCCCAGAAGCACATGGCCCCAGGCCGGCCACGCGACCCTCCACCTGGCCAAGCCCGGTTCGCCACCGAAGAACCGGCCTGCCGACCAGGATGCAGCTGTTCCCGTCACGCTCGCGCCCACGCAGCAGCGTCCTGCCGCCGCGGCCACCGGCAGGGCAGCGGGCAACGGGGCGATGCCGGATGCGGTCGACGTACGCGTTCTTGACCAACAGCAAGCCCGCCAGGCCGGCGTCGACGGCATGCTGTTCACCCTCCAGCCCGCCGGGAAGTCAGCTGCGCTTCCCACTCGCTCCACTCCGGTGCAGGTGAAGCTCGACTACGCCGATTTCGCGGGTGCTTTCGGCGGCGGCTACGCCTCACGCCTGCGCCTGGTGGAACTGCCGGCCTGCGCGACAACGACCCCCGAGAAGGCTGCCTGCCGCAAGGCCACCCCGCTCCCGACACAGAACAACACCGAGAAGCAGACCCTCACTGCCGCATCGGTCCCGATGCGGGTAGGCGCGCCGACCGTGCTCGCCGCAGTCGGCGACGACAAGGGGGTCAAGGGCGACTACAAGGCCACCAGTCTCGCCCCCTCTGCTACGTGGAACACCAGCCTCAACACCGGTTCGTTCACCTGGTCCTACGACATGCCGGTCCCGGAAGTCCCCGGCGGTCTGAAGCCGAAGGTGGGCCTGTCTTACTCCTCCGGCGCCATCGACGGGCGTACCGGCGGCACCAACAACCAGGGTTCCTGGGCCGGCGACGGTTTCGAGCTGTGGCCCGGTTTCATCGAGCGGCGCTACAAGCCCTGCTCCGAGGATGGGGAGAAGCACGCCGACGGCAACAAGCCGGGCGATCTGTGCTGGGCCTACGACAACGCTTTCCTCTCCTTCAACGGTAAGGCCGGCGAGCTTGTCCCGGCGGGCAAGGACCAGTGGAAGCTCCAGGCCGACGACGGCACCCGGATCAGGCACCTGACCTCGGCCGACCGTGACAACGGGGACAACGACAACGAGTACTGGGAGCTGACCGACCCCGCCGGTACCCGTTTCCACTTCGGCTACCACAAGCTGCCTGGCTGGGCCGCGGGAAAGGAGACCACCGACTCCACCTGGACCGTCCCGGTCTTCGGAAACAACAGCGGTGAGCCCTGCAACAAGTCCGCGTTCAAGGACTCCTGGTGCCAGCAGGCATGGCGCTGGAACCTCGACTACGTCGTCGACGTGCACGGCAACGCGATCGCCTACTACTACGACAAGGAAACCAACACCTACGGCCGCGACCTGGACAAGGACAACGGCACCCCCTACACCCGCGGCGGCTACCTCAAGCGCATCGAATACGGCCGTAGCGCCAGCGACCTGTATGCGGGCAAGCCACTGGCCCAGGTCTCCTTCACCAGCGCCGAACGCTGCCTGCCCGAGTCCGGCGTGACCTGCGCCGCCGACACCATCGACGCCAAGAGCTTCTACTGGTACGACACGCCCTGGGACCTGAACTGCGCCTCCGGAACCACCTGTGACAAGGGCCGCTTCTCGCCCACCTTCTGGACCCGCAAGCGCCTGACCGGGGTGACGACCGAGGTCCTCAAGGACGGCGCCCTCACGCCCGTCGACTCGTGGGCGTTGTCCCACCGCTGGGGCAAGGCCGACGTCGACTACCAGCTGGAGCTGGAATCCATCCAGCACACCGGCCGCACCGCCGCCATCCCGATCACCCTGCCGAAGACCACCTTCGCCTACACCCAGCTGGCCAACCGCCTGGACAGGACCGGCGACGGCTACGCCCCCTACGTCAAGGACCGCCTGTCCGACATCGCCGACGAATACGGCGGTCAGATCAGCGTCAACTACTCCGCCCCCGCCTGCTCCTTCAGCAGCCTCCCCGCCCCCGAGTCCAACACCACCCGCTGCTTCCCGCAGTACATCGGCGGCAGCTCCAGCGACGACATGGAGCAGTCCTGGTTCAACAAGTACGTGGTCACCTCGGTCACCACCACCGACCGCACCGGCGGCGCCCCGGACCAGGTCACCCGCTACACCTATCTCGGCGATGCCGCCTGGCACTACGACGATGACGACGGCCTGACCAAGGAGAAGTTCAAGACCTGGTCCCAGTGGCGCGGCTACGGACAGGTCCGTGTCCAGACAGGCGGCCAGGGCACCGCCGCCGACGCCATGAAGACCCAAGCAGACACCTACTTCCTGCGCGGCATGGACGGTGACCGCAAGAGCACGAGCGGCGGCACGAAGTCCGTCAGCGTCGCCCTGCCCGACGGCGAGGGCGAGCCGCTGACCGACGACGCCTCCGCGGCCGGCTTCGCGTACAAGACCGTCACCTACTCCGCTCCCGGCGGGAAGGTCCTGGCCAAAACCCTCAGCCGCCCGTGGCATCACGAGACGGCCGAGAAGGTCCGTGACTGGGGCACCGTCACCGCCAACTTCACCGGCACCGCCAGCACCCGCGCCTTCACCTCCCTCGACGACGGCGCCGGCGCCAAGTGGCGCACCACCACCGCCGCCTCCACCTACGACACCGTCGCCGGACGCGTCACCGAGGTCAGCGACCGTGGTGACGACGCCACCACCGACGACGACCGCTGCACCCGCACCACCTACGCCACCAACACCGACAAGAACATCCTCACCCTCCCCGCCCGCGTCGAGACCGTCGCCACCGAATGCGGCAGCAGCCCCGACCGCGCCAAGGACGTCCTCTCCGACGTCCGCACCGCCTACGACAACGGCGCCTACGGAGCAGCCCCCACCAAGGGCGACACCACCGCGGTGGCCACCCTCAAGACCCACGACGGCACCACCGCCACCTACCTCGAATCCGGCACCACCTACGACAGCTACGGCCGCCCGCAAAAAGTCACCGACCTCACGGCCAACGTCACCGCCATCGGCGACAGCGCCCCCACCCGCGCCCCCCGTACTGACGGCCGCACCACAACCACCACCTACACCCCCACCACCGGCTTCCCCACCCAGACAGTCACCACCACACCCCCCGCCGACCCGCAGGACGCCACCACCGCCCAGACCACCACCACCGAACTCGACCCGCTACGCGGCCAACCCACCGCCACCATCGACACCAACGGCAAACGCACCGTCCTGGCGTATGACGCCCTGGGGCGCTCCACCAAGGTCTGGCTGCCCGACCGCAGGATGACCACCCTGCTTCCCAACTACCAGTTCGACTACTACGTCGAGGAGGGGAAGCCCGCCGCGGTCGCGAGCCGCACCCTCAACCCGCAAGGCGGCAGCCAGACCATTTCCTACACGCTCTACGACGGCTACCTGCGAGCCCGCCAGACCCAGGCTCCCGGCCCCGATGCCGGACGCCTGATCAGCGACACGTTCTACGACGAACGCGGCCTGGCCTCAAGGACGTTCGCGCCGTACTACAGCACCGGTGCACCGGCCCGGGAGATCTTCAAGCCCGCCGACGCGCTGGGTGTGGAGTCCCAGACCTGGAAGACCTACGACGGGCTGGGCCGCGAAACCGAATCCCGCCAGGTCGCCGGCAACGGTGAGGGCGGCAAGGCCCTCGCCGTCACCCGCACCACCTACGGCGGCGACCGCACCACCGTCATCCCGCCCGAAGGCGCCACCGCCGCCACCACCGTCACCGACGCCCGCGGCCAGACCACCCAACTCCTCCAACACCACACCCGCGACGCAGCCGCCCCCGTCGACGCCACCCGCTACACCTACACCCCGGCAGGCAAGCTCGCCCAGGTCACCGACCCGGCCGGCAACAGCTGGAGCTACACCTACGACCAGCGCGGCAACCAGATCGAGGCCAAGGACCCCGACAGGGGCGTCCTGAAGAGCACCTACGACGACCGCAACCAGCTGACCACCACCGAGGACACCAACGGCGCCGTCCTCGCCACCGTCCACGACGGCCTCGGCCGCAAGACCGAACTCCACGACAAGACCGCCGACGGCCCACTGCGCGCCAGGTGGGTCTACGACACCGTTGCGAAATCCAAGGGCCAACTCGCCGAAGCAACCCGCTACATCGACGGCAAGCCCTACACCACAAAGATCACCCAGTACGACCCCGTCTACCGGCCCCAGCGCACCTCCGTCGTCCTCCCCGACTCCGAAGGCAAGCTCGCCGGCACCTACGAGGCCACCACTGCCTACTACTCCAACGGCCTGCCCATGGCCCGCAGCATGTCGCAGGTAGGCAACCTCCTCGGCAAGGGCTGGAACTACTCCTACGCCGACGACACGATGCGTGTGACGTCGGTCTTCGGCGACGGCATCCGCTCCGACGCCACCTACAACCTCGTCGGGCAGCCCCTCACCTACCGGATCGGCACCAGCACCGGCAAACCCACCCAGGTCACCAACACCTACGAGTGGGGCACCCGGCGCCTTGCCAACTCCCGCGTCGACCGCCAGGACATCGCTGGCGTAGACAAGTCCGCCACCTACACCTACGACCCCGCCGGCAACATCACCGCCCTCTCCGACGCCTCCCGCTCCGGCACCGACACCCAGTGCTTCACCTACGACCACCTGCGTCGCCTCAACGAAGCCTGGACCCAGTCCGACAAGACCTGCGCCACCACCCCCGCCGGCAACCTCCTCTCAGGCCCCGCCCCCTACTGGCAGTCCTACCGCTACGACCTCGCCGGCAACCGCACCTCCCTCACCCAGCACGACCCCACCGGTGATGCCGCCAAGGACACCAAGAGCGCCTACACCTACCCCAAGCCAGGCACCCCCCAGCCCCACACCCTCACCGCCGTCGACACCATCGCCCCTACCGGCACCAGCACTTCCACCTACACCTACGACCCCACCGGCAACACCACCACCCGCACCCTGCACGGCGACAGACAAACCCTCACCTGGGACCCCGAAGGCCACCTGACCAACGTCACCGAACCCAACGGAGACAAGGGCACCAAAACCACCAGCTACGTCTACGACGCCGACGGCAACCGCCTGATCACCCGCACCGACACCAAAACCACCCTCACCCTCGGCGACCACACCGAAGTCACCCTCGACAAGGGCTCCGACACCCCCAAGGCCACCCGCTACATCCCCCTGGGCGGCGGCAACCAGGCCGTCCTGACCAACGACGGCACCTACACCCTCACCCTCGCCGACCACCAAGGCACCGGCCAACTCGCCCTCAGCACCACCAACCAGACCCTCACCCAACGCCGCACCCTCCCCTTCGGTGGCCCACGCGGCACCCAACCCGATACCTGGCCCGGCACCAAAGGCTTCGTCGGCGGCACCAACGACACCACGGACACCGGCCTCACCCACCTCGGCGCCCGCGAATACGACCCCGACACCGGCCGCTTCCTCACCGTCGACCCCGTCCTGGACCTGACCGACCCCCAGCAGATCAACGGCTACACGTACAGCAACAACAACCCCACCACCTTCAGCGACCCCAGCGGCAAGATGTTCGCCGGCGACAACGGCCTCGGCTACGGCGTCGTCCAGAACAGATACGGCGGCATGCGCCTCTCGGGGTCAAGGAACTACATCCCGGGGCCAGGATCCTGCATCCAGCCGTACTGCCACACGCCCTTCAACGGACCAGTTGTCCGGAACGAAACCCCGTCGTGCGTCTACGCCATGGGCACCAACCCCGGCTGCTCCGCAAGCGGGCGTTCCTCCAATACCCCCACGGAGGGAACCGCCCCCAAACTCCTTGCCGGCAGCTATCCGCAGAACATGAACGTCGATCGCGGCCCGCTGTCCCCCTGGCAAAAGGCCGCAATTTTCACCTTGAGTGCCGTGTCCGGCGGCGTGATCCTCGCGCCGATGGCGAGCCTTGCGGTACCGGAATGCCTAGCTGCACTGCCGGTCTGCGCAGAAGCCATTGCCGGCGTCATCACGGGTGGAGCAGACGGCGGTAGCTTCCCCACTGGCGGAGCTGAAGGCGCCATCGCGGGAAGGGCCAGACCTTGCCATAGCTTCCTCCCCGGCACTGAAGTCGCCCTCGCCGACGGTGGGCGTAGACGCATCGAGGACATCCGAACCGGCGACAAGGTCATAGCCACCGACCCCGAAACCGGCAAGACCACAGCCCGCCCCGTCGTCGCCACCATCGTCACCAAGGACGACAAAAACTTCACCGACCTCACCATCAGGACGCCCTCCGGTGAATCCAGCATCATCGCCACCGACACCCACCCCTTCTGGTCCGTCGGCAACAAGAAGTGGATCAATGCCGGCGACCTGCGACCGGGCACCCAACTCCGCACTCCCCAGGGCGCAACGGCCAAGGTCACGGCAGTCCGTCACTTCCACAAGCAGCAACAGACACGCGACCTGACCGTCGCAGGCACGCACACGTACTACGTACTGGCCGGCGCTACGCCGCTCCTGGTGCACAATTGCGGCACCGGCGAAGATGACTTGATCCACGTGTACCGGGCTGCGCAACGGGGAAACGGCGAAGATGAGCTTGCCAATGGGCTCCACCCGAGCCGCCACGCTGGAGGAAATGGCATAGCATATGTGGGCTCGGAGGATGTCGTCTCCAAAGGCTATGCCGATTATTCGGTCGGTACGCATGAAGACTTCTATACCAAGTTCACTTTCAATCGCTCAGACTTCGAGAAGAATTTCGGTACAGGTCTCGATTATGAGGGCGGCCCTGGAAAGGAATGGGAGATACCTCATGCCAAAATTGACCTATTCAATCGGCTGACGATAGGAAGGGAAAAACTGTGGGCACCATGGTAGAGGGGCAGGATATCCATGACCTTCCCGTGCCGGAGTGGGGTGAGATCGGCTCCGGCCTCGTCGGGAGCGTTGTTGAAGTGAGAATCCTGTGTGTTCATCCATTTGGGGTGGGTGTGGAGATGACTGCACATGGCGCCTACGGTCACGTCAATCCTCCGCGCGTTACGGATGGCCGTTTCACGATCGAAGAAACGGCAAAGCATATCGGCGAAGTCCGGAGGGCTCTCGTGTTGGCTGCGGACCCCGGTCGACAGCCCACGTTGACGCTTCGTCCGTCTCAAATCCCGGCCGCTTGATAAATGCCCTGGCCTCTTTCTCCCGACTGGAAGGGGTCAGGGCATTTTCGAAGCCGGACATGCCGCAGGATATTCGCGGGTCCTTGAATTTCGTTGTTCGGAAATTTGATTCGGTAGGCGATGCGGCAGGAGTGGGCGTAGACGCCGGCGGTGGCGCCGATGTGGGCGTGGCTCAACAATTCCTTGAACACGCCGAGTTCGGCGCCCTGTTCCAGGAGGAGAGCGGCCGCCGAGTGCCTGAGGCCGTGGAACCGGATACAGCGGAGTGTGGTCCGACGTAGGAGGGTGTTGAAGCGCCGGGTGAGGGTGGCTCCCTCGGTCGGGGAGCCGTTGGGCCGTGTGACGACGTAGCCGCTCGCCTTCCAGCCGGCCCCTGCGGAATCGCCCCTCACCGGAAGGGTCGAGCAAGCTATGGGCAGGGCCGGATCCTTGCCATCTGTCCCTCCCGATCCATCCGGACAGGGCATGTGCTGGTGTCGGCGACCAGTTCGGTCCGCAGATGGCCGGTGGTGGCCCAGCCGCCGACTCGGCAGGGGGATGTCGATGTCGGTGGCAAGGTAGAGCCGGCCCTCGACGGTGTCGCGGCTCTTCTCCTCTCACACACCGAAGGGTTCGCCCGGATTCTTGCCACCTCCTTCTTCAGCGACCCGGAACTGGAAGGACAGGTGCGTCTGGCTCCAACGCCCCGGCGAGGTCGGCGAGTTCCTGGGGGACACGGGCGGCTTCGTTGCGGCCGAGTCCGCCCAGCTCGACGACGGTGGCGCCGTCGTCGCCCCGCTCCGCACGGACCCATACCCGGCGCCGCTGGATGAGCAGTGAGCCTGCCACGCCGAACAGCGCGGCGAGCCCGCCGGTCAGGGCGAGACCGTTGCCCGGTTTGTGGCTGATCTGGAAGCCGGCCCAGGGCTTGACGCCGTCGAAGGTGATGCTGCCGTCGCCTCCGGGCAGCGTCATCGTTTCGCCGGGCCGCAACATCTGGGCAGCAGCGCGACCATGGGCCTTGTACGGGGTCAGGCCCTTCATTTTCAGCTGGTACACGTTCTGCGGCAGTCCGGAACCCAGCCCGAGGTCGCCATGGAAGGCCGTGAGCACCATGCGGGGATTGTCCGGCGCCGGGAACTGGGAGAGCATCGTGCCGGAGCCCGCGCCGCCGTAGGTGGGGATGAAGAAGCCCTGGAATCCGAGCTGGTTGGGTCTGCCGTCCCTGGTCTTGGCGCCTGGCACCTTGACCACGCCGGTCGAGGTGAAGTTCTTCGCGTCCTGCGGCAGGAAGGGCGCCGAGCCCCGATAGACGACCTTGCCGCGGCCGTCCTTGACGGTGACCGTAGGCGCATAGCCGTGCGAGATCAGGTAGACCTTGGCATCGGCCATGTCGAGGGGTTCGTTCACCTCGATCGATGCCCTGTGCTCCGCGCCGCCCGTTCCGAGGAAGTACGAGATGTCGGCGCGGAAGACCCGCGGGGTGCCCTTCTGGGGGCCGGAACGCTCGTAGGCCGCGACGAACTTGTGCAGGGTGAAACCGAAGGGCTTCATGCTGTCGGTGTCGAAGAACGCGCCGGAGTCGAAGTCGTCGTACTGGGCACGGTTGTTGCTGAAGCCGTCGCCTTCGAGGATCAGCTTGCCGCCTTCGGACTTCCCCAGACTGCCGACGGCGATTGCCACCAGTATCACGACCAGGGCAAGGTGGAAGACCAGGTTGCCTGCCTCGCGCAGATAGCCCTTCTCGGCGGCGACCGCGCTACCGGCCCGGCGGGCACGGAAGCAGCGCCTCTTGAGCATGCGTTCGGCGGCGGCGAGAACGTCGTCGGGGTGGGCGTCGGTGCGCCAGGTGGTGTAGGCGGGGAGCCGGGTCATCCGACGCGGCGCGGCCGGCGTGCGCCGGCGGAACTGTTCGACGAACTGCCAGGCACGCGGCACGATGCAGCCGATGAGGGAGACGAACAGCAGCAGGTAGACCGCCGAGAACCACACCGAGCTGTAGACGTGGAACATCCCCAACGTGTCGTAGATCCTGCCGAGGGTCGCGTGGGCGGTCTTGAATTCGTCGACCTTGACCGGGTCGGTGCCGACCTGTGGGATCAGCGAGCCGGGAATAGCGCCAAGTGAGAGCAGGAACAGCAGCATCAGCGCCACCCGCATGGAGGTCAGCTGGCGCCAGAACCAACGCGCCCATCCGACGGGACCGAGCGAGGGGAGGGGGACGTCTTCCCTGCGCGAGGCAGAGGGACGGTGCCTGGCCGCACCGGGATCGGCGCCGGCGCCTGCGGGGCGGGAGGATGCGCCACCGCCCGGGGCACTGGAGGAATTGGTCGTGGTGGACATCAGTCAGATCCCAACAATGATGCTTTGCGTCCAACTCGACAGCTTGGACATGAGGTGTCCCGGACACCGGTGAGGACTGAGGTTTTGCACACACGTGTCGTCACATGCCGTGTGTCATAGGAGAGTTGAGGTGTACGGGAGCCTTGTTCCGGTGGCGCCGAACAATTCGCGCGAGCGCCGCGAAACCCTTGCCGCAGCAGCAGTCCGCAGACTGCGTGCTTCCGTACTTCCGTTCCTGCATGTGTGTTCCCGCGTGTGCAGTCCCGCATGTGCGCTCCCGCTCGTCCTTGCCTGGATCGGGACGTGTTCTGGAACATTGATCGCCCTGCTGTCCAACGGTCGACCAACCTGCCCTGGCGGACGGTCAGTTGAGGGCGGCAGGGGCAGTGCTAGCGGAGGTGGAACCCGTCATGCTCAAAGCAAGGATGGCGAGGACGGCCGAGAGGGTCATGCCGGCGAACATGGGGAGGGCGGTGTGTTCGCCGCCGAGGCCCACCAGTGGGGCGGCGATGGCGCTGAGGACGCTCTGGATGGTGCCCAGGAGGGCGGAGCCGGTTCCGGCGGCGTGCGGAACCTGTTCCAGGGCGAGTGCGGCCGCGTTCATGGCGACCAGGCTGATGCCGACCAGGGTGAGGTAGAGCAGCCCCAGCACTGCCGGCAGACCCAGTCGGTCGGTCAGGGCGAGCACGCACAGGGTGGCGGAGCCGACGGGCATCACCGCAAGACCGGTCCGCATCAGTGCCTGGGGGGTGAAGCGGCCGACGAGGCGGGTGATGACCAGGCCGGATACGACGCTGACGGCGCCGACGGAGGCGAACGCGGCGGAGGTCTGGCCCACGCTCAGGCCGAGCAGGTTCTGGAAGAGGAAGGACGCTCCGCCCAGGTAGCAGAAGAGCACGGCCAGGGCCATCCCGAAGCAGAGGGTGTGTCCCAGGTAGGAGCGGTTGGCCAGGACCTCGCGGGCCGCCCGGAACGTTGCCTGGGCGCCTCCCGTCTGGCGACGTTCGGCGGGCAGGCTTTCCGGCACCGCGACCAGCGCGCCGGCGAGGGCGACCAGAGTGGTGGCGGCCAGGCTCCAGAACACCGCCCGCCAGCCGGCGGCGTCGATCACGATGCCGCCCAGTACTGGCGCGATGGCCGGTGCCACGCCCAGCAACGACATCAGCACGCCCAGTAGCTTGGCCGCCTTCTCGCCGGTGGCGACGTCGGAGATCACGGCCCGGCCGATGACGACACCCGCGGCACCGGTGAAGCCCTGGACGAAGCGCAGGGCGACCAGCCAGCCCAGCGAGGGGGCGAGGGCGCACAGTGCGGTGGCCACGACGCAGGCGGCGGTGCCGATCAGGATCGGCTTGCGTCGCCCGAACCGGTCCGAGAGCGGGCCGAGGATCAGCTGGCCCACTCCCATGCCGATCAGGAACGAGGTGAGGGTGAGCTGAACACCGGAGGCGTCCGTGCCCAGGGCCCCAGTCATGTCGGGGAAGGCAGGCAGATACATGTCCGTGGCCAGAGGCGTCACGAAAGCGAGCAGCACCAGGGCTGCCGTCATCACCGGCATGAGGGGAACTCCACAACAAGAACGCGCGCAGCAGGCGTCGCACACAACAGCCTGGGCTGCGCTGTCCTTACACGATCGAGCACCGTGCGACGCCTGGTTCCCGACCCTAGGAAGACGTCGCCGCCTCGCACCTCGGTCCACGGTCCCGAAACCGACCCTCCGCTGTGCCTACGGCCGGTGTCCCAGGGCGCTAGGCCGTTGGTCCTCAGCCCCGAGCGCGCTCCACGGACGCGGATTCGCGCCGTCATGGACGGTGGTCGAGCAATGGTTGAACTCTGGTTGAGTATGCAACCACCGGGCCGCGAGAGCGAGGGAGCAGGCCCCACCACATGCCGCCCGGCTCGGCGGCATCCGTACAGCTGCGGCGGTCCGCACCGCCGGCGGAAGCGGGGCGGCGCCTGTTCCGCAGGTACGGCGTCATCGTCGCGGACGGCTTGAGCGGCCGAGCCCCGTTGACTGCCTTCGGCATGTCTGTGGCCCTAGGTCCTGTCGTCAAACTCCCGCTGCCGTCCGGCGCCCGACCCGCCCTCCGGGCGAACGGCGGGAGTTTGACGACAGGACCTAGGGCTTTCTCCCGATCCGCATCACAACCCGAGACCGATTCAGCCCACACTGCCTGGCATCTACGGTGACTGTCATGACCGATGACGGACAGCGACCGACCGGGGTGCCCCGGGACTCCGCCGTGGCCCTGGTGCGGGGCTACGCGGCACGCGACACCGTCGCCGTGGGGCAAGCCCTCACCGCATTGAACGAAACCGGCCAGGCGGACGCCTACAGGGTGCTGGGCGCACTGTTCCAGTCCACGATAAACGTCGTCGAGGCCACCGACCGGAGACTGGAAATCTGCCGCCTGGTACGGCTCGCGGACGATCTCGCCTCGGCCGCGCCGTCCCACTACGAGTTCACTCTCACCGAGGCGGTTCGCAGTTGGGCCCGCGGCGACCTGGCAGAGGTATGGCGACTCAACGCCGCCGACCCGGTCGGCGCGACGCACATCACCGCCGTCTTCGTCGCGGTCCTCGGACTGACGCTGTGGGACCAGGAGACGTTCCTCAACGTCCTGGCGACCTACGAGCAGATCGCACACACGCACCTGCCCGCGCCCCTGACCGGATCCGCGGCCCCCCGACCCCCGTCGGCTGCGTCGTCGATGCCCTTCACCGGCGGAGCCGACGGGTACTACGAGTACGTGTGAACCGAAGGACGCGAACCCGCCGCCTCGGATGCCCCGGCGGGCCGGAGGACCGCAGCCAGGCAGGGGCCGGGTACCGGAGGAACGAAGCACCGACGCCCAGTCGAACCGCCGTTGTCGAGGACCTGATGGCACGCTTCGCGCACATCACCAGGGAGGCGGCCCTCACGAGCTGCGCCGCACCGTGGTGTCCGTCCGCATGAATCGCAGTCGCCGTACCACGTGCGAGCCGGGGAAGACGGTGCGCTGGGGCTCTGTTTGGATGGGGCACGGATTGCGGACGTCGGGCCTTTCGGCGATTGGTGGCGACGGGGTGCGACGGTCTTGAGCGGGTGTCTTGCGGACTGTGTGCGGACTGCCGGGCCTTGGTGCAGTCCGCGTGACGGCCGCGCGCCGGCGCCGCTCGTTCCCGGTCTCCTTAATACAGGGCCTCGCCCATAGGGGAGGCGTCGCCGATGACGTAGGAGCGGATCGACGCCAGGTACTCATCACGAGCCACCAGGCCGTCTCCGTCGGCGTCCAATGCGTTGAACGCGGCAGCAGCGTTTCCGGGCGCATTGTTCAGCGCGGTGCGCAGCATGGTGAATTCGGCCTTGTCCAGGACGCCGTCCCCGTCGGCGTCGGCGAGGTCGAACAGTGCGCCCAGGGCGAACCGGCAGACGTTGTCGAACTTGTCGGCGCCGACCCATGCGTCGTATTCCTCGAACGTCAGCTTCCCGTCGCCGTTCGCGTCCATCGCCCCCCATGCCTTGTGGGCTTGCCCGCGGGCGGCGACGACGAGCGGGTCGTCCTCCGAGCGTCCCGTGGCCTGGACGGTCCGGTCGACCCGGGAGAGGTAGTCGTGGGCTGAGATGACCCCATCCCCGTCCGCGTCCATCATGGCGAAGATGCGCCTTCTCGCGACGGTGGCGGCTGCAACGGTGGTACGGCCCACTGGTGAATCTCCTCTTGCTCGTTTCCCGCTCGACGAGGACTCGTCCGGCGCTTGCTACCCGCCGTGTTCCAGGTTCCATGCGGCCGCAGCCGACCGTATGGAGTCCGGCGGGAGTGCGGGCGCGCATGGCCGCGCATGGAGCGCTGTGTGCGCAGGTCGTGCGCTTCGACACGCCGGGGCATGGGATGCGCTCCTGGGTAGGTCAAGTGCCGTTGGTGGTGCAAGGACGTAGCTGGAGGGAACATGTTCGGTAGGCGTGGTGTCGCGGTGGCCCTGGGGTCCGTGATGCTGGCTGGATCGTCGTTGGTGTGGGCACCGGCCGGTCAGGCCACGACGGGCGAGGGGAGCGTCGGCTGCATCGGGCATAGTGAGAGCCGTTACGACCCGCCGCTCACGCTCCTGCCCCGGCCGACCCATGTTCACGCGGACATCACGTACACCTGCGGTGCCCACGGCCGGACCGTCCCCGCCACCGGCTCCTTCAACTCGTTCGCACCAGCTGCCTCCTGCGTCGCCGTGTCGGGCGGAAGCGGGAGGGAAGCCGTCCAGTATGCCGACGGCAGCAGGTCACTGATCGTCTACGACAGCGCCACGACCGTCCGTCTCGCAGGCGTCCTGGTCGTGATCCAGCGAGGCCGGGTCGTCGTGGGACGTGGCCAAGGGCATCCCGTACGGCGGACCGTCACCGGCCTGCCCCGCGAACTACCCACGGATTGCCTCACGTCCGGCCTCCGCGGAGGCAGCAACGAGGTGCAACTGGAGATTGAGCCGTAAATCCCGGGCCATGGGCTGGCGTCCCAAACCTGATACCAAGACGGGTGGTAACGGGCGGTGGTGGCTGACCCCGCGTCCGCAGGCCCTGGCTGAGCGTGTTCCAGTCGTTGTCCGGCGCCACCGCCAGGGGAGTGGACACTCGCCACTCCAGGATCGACTGCGCCGCGCGCATGGCCGGGGCGCCCCGCCGCCGGTCGATCCCGTCCGGTCGGCCGGGGTGGGCCAGGACGACGTCGCACAGCTGGGTGAACACTTCACGGAGCTTGCGGAGGGCCGCGTTGCCCTGGTCGGGCTGGACTGCGGCGAGGAGTGCGTCCCTGCCCGTGAAGCGGCACGTATGGTTCGATCCACCTGCTCCTCACCGGACACCGGCCCCACGGTTGGCGCTGTAGCGACCGGCGCCCCTCCGTACCGGCGCCGCTCGGCAAAGTCTGGTGCGGGCTGTGGCACTGCCGCCCGGGGCCGCCGCGCCGCACTCGCGAGTGGAAGGAATGGCCATGCTGCCTGTCACGTACTACCCGGTCCCCACCCAGGACCTGTTCCGCCGCAATGCCGAACGGATCAAGAACAAGCCCTACGCCGAGTACTTCAACGGCGACCTGTGGCTCCACGACGACGTCCTGCCGTCCCTGAAGGCGCCCATGGACCCCGACGCCATGCTGTCCTCGGACCCCGCCGACCTCAACACCCTGCTGGACCCCGGCCACCACACCGTGGAGACCGGATACGGCCTCACCCGCGCCGGTCACCCCTACGTCGCGAGCCTGACCCGCTTTCCCGGATGCACCCCGGAGATGTTCACCTGGTGGTTCTGGTGGCACTCCGTGGAGCCCGAGCGGTACTCCCTCTGGTACCCCTACAACCACGTGGAGGCCGTCCCGCGCAACAAGGACGTACTCACCCGGCCGGGCCTGAGCGACGCCGAACGCTACATCGGCAACACACACGACATCGTCGAATACATCGGCCCCACCCGCCTCGCGCTGTCCGTCGAGTTCGTGGACCCCGCCGAACTCGGCCTGGACACAGGCCGTTTCACCACGGCTGGTTACCGAGCCCACGCCTGCGCCCGCATCCGTGGCGGCTACATGATCCACCTGGCGCGAAAGACCGACGAGGGCTTCGAGCTGCGTAGCCGCTACCTCCTCGACCGGACACCCGCGCCGGCCCCTGACAGCGCGGAGGCACGTGACCGGGCGCGGGCCTTCGCCTACGAACTCCTGCTCCACGACCAGATCGAGTTCACGCACCTGTCGACCTTCCTCGCCGACATCTTCGCCGAGTTCGGCCGGCGGTCCGCATCGCCTCATGCCTGGTAGGCCGCAGTGCGTCCTGGCCGACGGCGACCCGCTCGCCGACATGCGCGCCACCCGCACCCTCACCCGCGGTGGGTGCGGCGGCATCGAGCACCCGGCCGCCGATGCCTGACACGAGGTCGTCCCAAGAGCCTTGGACGAACTCACCGACCGGATGCGGAAGAGCTTCTTCAAGCGGCTTGACGCGGCATGGCAACCCCGGGGCGGGGTCGGCGCGTTCGGCGGTGGGGACCAGCGCCGCGCGGGCCTGCTCCTCCGACCAGGGCCCCGGCCACGCCGTACCTCGGAGGGAGAGGGCGATTTATCTGGAGTTGACAACTCCAGATAGTGCTAGTGTGGGCTCATGGACGGAACGGTTTCACCCGCACCCCGTGGCGCACGGCGCCTGAGACGCGATGCCGAGGCCAACCGGCAGCGCACGCTCCTGGCCGCTCGGGAGGTGTTCGCCGAGCGGGGGCTGGGGGTGAACCTTGATGACATCGCTCACCATGCCGGTGTCGGAGTGGCGACGTCCTACCGGCTTTTCGGCAACAAGCAGGCGCTGATCAACGAGCTGTTCGAAGAGCGCGTCGATGCCTTGGCGTCGGCCGCCGAACACGCTCTGGCGGATGACGACCCGTGGGAGGGGTTCGTCGGCCTGCTGACCATGATCTTGGAGCTGATGGCCACCGATCGCGGACTGCGAGAAGTGGTGTTCTCCGAGGTCGGGGGGCGTCCGCTGGTGGCGCAGGCGCGCCGTAGGTTCATCCCCGCGGCCGACGCGGTCATGCGTCGTGCCCAGGAAGCCGGCCTGCTGCGCCCGGACTTGGCCATGACCGACCTGCAACTCGTCTTCTACATGGTGAACTGCGCAATCCAGCACACCCAGCCGGTCTCGAACGCGGTGTGGAGGCGCTGCCTGACGATCGTCCTGGACGGCCTGCGCGTCCGCCCCGGACTGACAGACATGCCGGTGGCGGCTCTCACGACCGCCGAGGAAGAGCAGGTCGCCGGCCTCAACCCCTTCAGTTCCTGAGCGCTTCCGTACCTCCCGAGGCGCTGCTCGCCGGGCCCGATGCCTCGCTCCTTGCAGGGGCCGGATCTGCGCGCGGCCGTGATCGCGCCGGTGTGAGCCACCGTGTGCGGTCAACGGCCCCTGCGGTCATGCCTTTCCGCTGCGCACTCGTGCGCTCAGCCTGACGGCTGGACATCGCGCGAACGCAAGGTCTCCGCACGTCGTGGCTCTTCCGCGGTGTTCCACCGGCAACCGCCGGCCGTGCCGAGTACGGCCGGCTCCCCACCTTCGAAGCAATGACGCAAGGACGGTGTTCGATGAATCCGACAGCTCTTGAGGTCGACTACCTGATCGTCGGTGCCGGGGCCATGGGGATGGCCTTCGCCGACACCCTCATCGCCGAGACCGACGCGACGGTGGCCATCGTCGACCGCCATGACCAGCCCGGCGGTCACTGGACGGTCGCCTACCCCTTCGTGCGCCTGCACCAGCCGTCGTCCTTCTACGGCGTCAACTCCCGCGAGCTGGGCAGCGGCACGGTGGACCAGGACGGCTGGAACGCGGGACTGCACGAGCTGGCCTCGGCCAGCGAGATCCTGGCCTACTTCGACCAGGTGATGCGCAGGACACTCCTGCCGACCGGCCGGGTCTCCTACTTCCCCAAGTCGCTCTACGACGGCCCGGATCCCCAGCGGCCCGACGTCCAGCGCTTCCGCTCCCTCGTCAGCGGGGCCGGCTTCGAGGTGACCGTCAAACGGCGGACCGTGGACGCCACCTACATGAACGTCACCGTGCCGGCCATGGCTCCGCCCAAGTACGAGGTCGCCCCCGGCATCCGCCTGATCACCCCCAACCAGCTGCCCGCCCTGGAGGAACTGCCGTCCCACTACACCGTCGTCGGGGCGGGAAAGACAGGCATCGACGCCTGCCTGTGGCTGCTCAGCCGCGGCACCGATCCCGCCGACATCACCTGGATCATGCCCCGCGACTCCTGGCTGATCGACCGCGCCCACACCCAGCCCGGGGATTCCTCCGCCCTCGAAACGGAGGCGGCCCGCCGCGAGGCCGTGGCCGGCGCCAGCACGGTGCAAGAGCTGTTCACACGGCTGGAGGACCGCGGCCTGCTGCTTCGGCTGTCGCCCGACGTCGAGCCGACGGCCTACCGCTGCGCGACGGTCGCCCGCGCCGAACTCGAACAGCTGCGCCGCATCGGCGACATCGTCCGCCACGGCAGGGTCAGGCGCATCGACGAGAGCGAGATCGAACTCGACGAGGCCATCGTTCCCGCGCAGGCCGGGACCCTCTACATCGACTGCACCGCCGACGGTCTGGAACGACGGCCGACGGTGCCTGTCTTCGACCAGGCGCGCATCACGTTGCAGGCGGTGGTTCCCTGCCAGCAGGTGTTCAGCGCCGCACTCACCGCCCACGTCGAGGCGAGTTACGCCGACGACGACACCAAGAACGCCCTGTGCGCACCCTCGCAGCACCCCGACTCCGCCCTGGACTGGATACAGTTCTTCGGCGACATCCAGGAGCGGATCGTGCGATGGACCGCCGACCCCGCACTCGTCGCATGGCTCACCACCTGCCGCCTCCTGGGCCGACGGCTCCCCGAGCTCTCCCCCGAGCAGCGCACCGCACTCCTGCCCACGTTCCAGGCCCAGAAGCTGAAGCTGGAGCGGCTTCTCCAGCAGGCGAACGTGGTCTCGGCAGTGAACTGACCGACGACATGGCGACATCACCCACATCCACCTGGCCGTGTGGGCTCGGTGCCGTCTGGCCGGGCCGCATGGTCCGTTTGCCAACTGGAGCGAGAAGTGGTCGGGGGCCGCTTCGGCCGATGTTCCGCGCCGGGCGCTGATGGCCACCGATCCCGTCACCATCCGCGCCGGCCTGCCGAGCCTGATGGGCGCGATTCTGTTGCTCGAACACCACAAGGGCACCGGGCTGGGGGAGGTCGACCGCGCGCTGACCCAACTGACCGGCAGCGGGTGCCTGGAGGGCCTGCGCGGCGTGGTACTCGGCCAGTTCCTCGGCTTCGATGGGGCCGCGGCCGACCCTGCGTTGGGCGGACGGGGCATTGCTGACGTCCTGCGTGACCGACTCGCCCGCCTGGGTGTTCCGGTCCTCGGCGGGCTTTCCGTCGGACGCGGCGCACACGCTCCAACTGTCCCACTCGGAACCGAGGCCACGATCGACACGACCACGGGAACGCTGACCGTCCAGTCGGCTGTCGTGCGACGTCACGGGCCCTCGGAGTTGGCGTTCATGTCGGGTTCCGGTCCACGATCACCGCGGTGGACAGCTGGTCGAAACGGTCGGCTCGGGCTGCCCGTAGCGCGGCAGCCGGTTGCCCGACGCGCCGCGTCGGCGGCTGACGGGACGCCCGTGCGCGCCCGTCAGCCGCCGTCGCTATGGAAGGGGAGACACGGTCACCCTGTTCCGGCCCCGAAGGCCCGGCGCGCCGCGCGGCGCCAGCGGTTGGCGGGGAGCGACGGGCGCAGGGCGGCGAACGCGCCGCAGTACTTGGTGAAGACGGCGGGCTGCACACCGTGGGCGTGCAGTACGCGGTCCGCGTCGGTGAGGTGCCCGGTTGATTTCGTCTCGACCAGCACGAGGTCGGTGTCGCAGTGCACGGCCTGTTGTGTCCTCAGATCGACGCAGACCAGTCCCGCGTCGCAGGTGACGCGCTCGCCGTCGCCCACGAAGGTCGCTCGGAGGTAGTCCGTGCTGAGCGAGGGATGCAGTGTGGTGGGAGCGGCGATCGCGTAGGCCCGGTCCAGGGTTGCCGCGAGGAAGGCTTGTTGGGCGGGGGCGAGTGGGGTGTCGGTCCCGGTGAGGGGCCGGCGGTGCTTGACGGTGTCGCCGCGGCTCCCCTTGAGCTTGATCTCGTACTGCCGCTCGCCGGTGTCCTGGTAGACGCGTTCACGGATCTTGAAGCGGAGGCGGCGGCCCTGGCGGTGATCGTGGAACGACCGGAGGTCGGGGGTGTCGTAGTAGACCGAGTGGTAGCGGAAGGCGCGTCGGCCCTCGATGGCCAGGGCCCGTAGCGGCCCGCCGCGGCGCTGCGGCGCGGTGAGCCGGCCGACCACATGGGCGAACGTGTCTGCCGGTACCAGGTAGCTGCGGTCGAAGCGCGCGAGCAGGGCGGACCGCTCGTTGACCTCGGCCAGCGAAATGGGTTCGGCGTCGTGGGCCGCCTCGTTGATGGCCTGTACGGCCGCCGGGGCGAGCACCGCCGTTCCGGCCGTCATGCCGCGTCCAGGACGGGCGAGTTCGGACGCCCGCGCTCGGCCACGGCGGGCTGCTCACCTACGGTTCTCGACGCGGCTTCTCGGTAACGGACGTCGACGACCATCAGATCCCGCACGAAGTCCACCTCCATGACCGTCCAGTGCAGTGGTTCGCCGAGGCGCCGCTCAAGGTCGGCCCGGAGCGGGGCGGGGTCGCTGTGGACGGTGTCGAGAGTGACGACCGCGCGACGGGTGCGGGCGAGCAGCCGCGGGTGGTCGGCCGCGTAGACGACCAGCAGGAGTACGGCGCTCAGCACAGCGGCAAGGCCGAACGACAGGTGCGGGAGGGCGCAGATGAGGCCGAGGACGAGCGTGGTGAAGTAGTAGGCGACTTCCTCGTGTTGGACGGAGTCGGAGCGGAGCCTGATGATCGACAGGACGCCGAAGAGGCCGAAGCCGACCGCCATGCCTCCCTTGCCGCCCACTGCGGCGAGCGCCGCGACGACGGTGAACAGGGCGACGTTCAGGGCCAGATACGCGGGCACGAGGTCGCGGCGTCGGTGCCTGGGGTAGTAGATCGCGAACGCCAGCAGGCAGATGGCGGCGAGGTCGAGCCCCAGGTGGGCGACGAGGTGACGTAACGAGTCCATGGTTCCACTCTCTGTGAAGAACGGAAGGGGTCTGAACTGTAGGGAAACTCAAGCTGAACGGTCCCCCCTTCTTGATGGATATTGCGCATCCCTGATCGTTACTGTTGGTAAGTGTCTGGTAACGCATCACGGCTGGCGCGTTCGGCGTTCTTGCCGCGCGAGTCGGGGCGATCTTGCGGACCGGCGTGACCGTCCGCCCCCGTCCCGGTCGCGGCTCGCTGATTTTTGCGTGATACTCCAGCGAAGACGCGGGCGCTCCAGGCGTCGAGTACCGGCAGGAGCAACTCCTGTCGCACGTAGACGGTCAGGGAGTGGTCGAGGGCGTGTGCCTCGCTCCGAAGGGAACGCGGGCTGCCGCCGATTGCGCGAGACGTCGTGTTGATCAGGGGCACCCCGGCCGACGTCGAAGGCGGGCGGGCGAACGGGGTGCGGGTCATCGCGGTCGCCTCGGGCCGGAGCGCCGCCCCGGAACTACGCGATGCAGGGGCCGATGCAGTCGTACCGGACCTGCGTGACACGAAACGTCTCCCGAAGCTCATCCGTGGGAGCGAGCGTCCGGTCTGACCGGGTCCGCGGGCACCAGTCATCGCGCCGCAGAAGACCGCGACGGAGACGTGGTATCTCGGGATGCGCAGAGCGGTCACGCGGCACCCATCGGCTACGCGAACTGCCAGCTTATGAGGGCCAAATGAGTCTGCGTCGATCCGCGGCATCGAAGGTGGCGGACGCACTGTTCGCGCGAGAAACGGGCCCACGCCTGGCGTCCCCGATTGGGCCAGACGGGCGAAACCGTAAATCCTGACCGCCCGACACATCGTTGGTGGGTCATGACCATTCGTAGGGCGCTTGGGCTTACCGCCGCCGCACTCGGGGCCGGACTGGCGACTGCCGCACCCGCATCCGCCGGTGGCATCGGCGTCATCCTCTCGCCGTCATTCGACAACGACTGCGCCAACCAACACGCCGCAGCACGAGCCAACGCTGACACCAGCCACGGGAGCGGGGCTGCAAGCGGACAATTGGCGGCAGTTCCGGCCTACACCCCGCTCAACCACTGTGGCGGTGCTGAACTCCCGCTGTCCCGGAACTGCACGGACTCAGGGGCACCCAGCGAACCAGGGTCCTTGGTCGGCGCCACCAATCTTGCGCAAAACCTGCTCTGCGAGGGACTTCGGAACAACCTCACCAATCCGAACGTGAATGCCCTCGGCTAGTACCACAGCCGGCAGCAGGGCTGCCTGGCGAAGGCGGCCTGGGACGCGGACGTGTTGCGAGACCGGGTGGGGGGACTGTGCGGTCGCGGCTCGCCCAGAGCATGCTTCAGCGGGCCCTGGCAGCCGATGTGCCCTTCACCTACTTCCTCGCCGACGAGGCGTACCGACAGTGCCGCACGCTGCAACAGCACCAGAACGCGTTCACCGTCCGTGGTGCGCAACTGGTGGCTGTCTCGCCGCAGATTCCCGACGAGTCACTCTCCCTTGTCGAAAAGGAGCAGCTCGCCTTCGAGGTCCTGAGCGATGTCGGCTCTGAGGTGGCCAAGCAGTTCGGCATCGCCTTCGACCTCTCAGACGAACTGGGCGGCGTCTACGACGGGTTCGGGTTCGACCTGCACCGCGTCAACGGCGGCCATGCCCGCACCCTGCCATTGCCCGCCACCTACGTCATCGACAGGACCGGCGTCATCCGGTGGGCGTTCGTGTCGACCGACTACACCCTGCGGGCCGAACCGTCCGAGATCGTGGCCGCGCTCCACTCGTTGACGTGACCGTCACTGGCCCCGAGAACCTCGGAGTTCACGCCATGACCGCATCCTCCCGCGGGAACGCCATGGGTCACACCACCGGGCACCGCTGTCGAATCCACGACCGCGCCCACCTGGCCCGCGCATCCACCGCAGCCCGGCGGCCACCCCGGCTTGACGTGGGCACGCCGCGAAAAGCGATCATGGAAGCATGAGGAACGAAGAGGTGAACGGTCCGGTGGCGTGTCCCGGATGCCGGACGTGGGAGAACGTGCCAGTGGCCGAGGCACGTACGGACAGAGGAGAACGGCGCGAGGACCTGACGACCAAGCCCGTGTCGGTACCGAAGGACGCCGGCAACGGCTGCATGCACGTCGTGGAGGGCCTCGTGCTTGCCTTGGTGGCCGGCCTCGCCGGAAAGTATTTTGCCGACGAACGGGACTTGCCATGGCTCACGGCCGTTGGCGTCGTCGTCGCGGCGCTCATCCTGGTGGCTACGATCGCCATCGTCCGCGGCGAGACGCGGGACGCGCGACGGGCTCAAGATGGGGCAGTCCGCGCGGCCGCACTCGCCGCCGAGGCGCGCTTCTGCTATCCCTGTCAGGGCGTTTTCTACCCGTCCGGGCACCCATCGCCAGAGGTCGTGACGCCGGAGCGGTTCCGCCAGTACTACGCCAGTTGTAGATCGTGACTGAGCCGGTGCGGCCTCATGCTCTCCTCGGCTTGCGTGGTCACAGGACAGCCGAGGCCCAGTCGACGACGGGCATGTTCTCGTCGTAGTGAGGGGCGAGCCGGCAGGTCAGGAGTCGAGGAGTCGGCTGGTGAAGCCGTCGCGGATGAGGGATTCGTACGCGCCTTGCACGTCCTCCGGGACGTCCTGCTCGATGGCGAAGCTGAGCTTCGGATGCTCGATCACCGAGCTCGGCGTCCCCGCCGCAGGCCGATCGCGGCGTCGACCGGCCGCACCTGGTGGCCCATCTGGTGGTGGTCCCAGATCAGCTTCGCCTGCTGGCGCTGGTCGTCGGTGATGGCCCGCTGGCTGTCCGTCACTCGTGTCCCTCCCCGGTCGCCGTCGCCGGGGACGCGGTGTCCCCTGGATCGTGGTCCGGATGCCCTCGATGCCGCGGAGTTGGTGGCTCATGTCGTATAGCGCGGCCATCTTCGCGGCTTGGTCGAGGACGTGCAGTCCATCATCCCGGGCCTGCCGCTCAAGAACTGCTGGGTGATCGAGGAATGGGCCGCGGGGAGGGAGACCGGCCCGCACGGCATGCAGCTCAGCTGAGGTGCGCCTGCGACGGACCAAGAGTTATCGCCGAGAGCTGGCCGAAACCTTTCGGTGTCGAGCAGAATGCGGGACATGACGGAGGGTGCACCCGAGGAAGACATCATCGAAGCCGCATGGCAGAAGCTGCTCACTGCCCAGCGCGTGGACGGACGGCTGCTACGCGCCGCCTACTCCGAACCCCGACTACGGCAGCTGTTCCCCTGGGTCGGCATGGGCGAGCTGCACTTCAGCCGGTGTACGGAACTGCGTTGGACCTGGGACGTTCCGTTCATCGCCCCGACGATGGGCGGCGGCTTCCTCGTCAACGGGCCCTCGCGGTCCCAGAGCGTCGGCCCCGCCCCGACCGCGGAGGTCGCCATCGCGATGGTGGTCGAGCGACTCCCGCCGGGCTGCGGCCGCGCCTTCGTCGGCACGCCAGAGGAACTGGCCGAAAAGGAACGGTCCGAGTAGTCGCAACGGAATACGCGGCCCAAGCGCCGGTCACCGTAAGCACGCCGGCCACCGACGGCAGTACAAAGACCGCGACATCACCCATCTCGGCCCTGGCTGACCGAGGCGCTTGGAGAACCGTTGCCGCGGTGCGGGTCGTTAGCCTGTCGGTATGTCGGAGCGTGTCATGCCCGGTCGCACGGACGGTCTGATCCCCCTGGGTGTCGCGGACGCTCTGTGGGTCGAGTTGACGGCCGACAGTGCTGTGCCGACGGCTCCTGGGGCATTCACCTGCTCTCCTGCCCGTGCCCGGGTGGGGTACGTCCTGCTGGGCGGCCATGTGGTGGGGACGGTGAGGGCGAGTGGCGGTCGGTGGAGTGTTCCGGAGGTCGAGGTGCGCCGGGCGGCCGCGGAACTGAACGCGGTGGGGATGGATCGGCAGGACCTCGTCCGCATCGGTCCGTTTCGCGGGGCGCCGAGGCAGGAGCGCAACGAGGAGACGCCGCTGCGTTGGCGCCAGCGCATCATGGGAGAACTGCGGGAGCTCGGCGGCCCCGAGCAGGCAGCACGACCAGAAGTCGGCCGGCCGTACCCCCTGGCGGGGATCGACTGGCGACAGATGCTCGTGGAGCAGACCCGCGACGGGTCGCAGCGGACGTGGTGGCTGCCGCGCGCTGCGGTCAGGCTGCTCGACATGGCCGAACACGCCGCAACGCAATGGGTGCAAGCCGCGCGGACCCGCCAAGCAAGCGCAGGCGCAGCCGTCACCGAGCAGCCCTCCCGCCCCCGGCAGGCCCGAGCCGTCGACGGTCCGCAGGCGACGAGCCCCCAGGTCCCCACCGCTCCACCGCGCCCGTACGACAAAGAGCTGGAAGGCCAGCTGTACTCGGTGCTCAGCAGGAAGCCCGGCATCTCCCGCAAGGTGGCCGGATGGGCGTGCGCCGTCTGCCATACCACGCCCGCCGCCGTCCTGGACCACTGCCACGAGCACGGCTACGTCCGCGCCCCCGTCTGCCAGTCCTGCAACACACAGGAACGTCCCGACCACCTGTACAGCAACGACATCCGCGTGGCGAACCGCTACACACGCCTCTTCCACACCGACACCGACGACTGGCTCCGCCACTGGCACCGCTGCCCCGGCTGCCGCGCACGCACCACCCTGCCGCTGCCCCACCTCGCCGCATGGACCGCCCACATAGCCTGCCGATCACTGCGCCCCACCCACCGTGCTCCCCGCGGGCGCACGCCTTGCGGTGTCCTGCGCGTGTCCTGGACGGGCAGTTGGCAGGCGCCCCGTTCCTGCCTGCTCACCGTCGCCGTCGACTTCTGTCCCTCCGGCGAGCACCGGGTCCTGGCGCGAGTCCCCTACCGCGATGCCGTCGAGCGGTTTGGTGCCTGGTTGGCCGAGACGGCCCCTGCCGTGGCCGCCGCGGCCGGTCCCGACCGCCTGGACGGCCTCCCTGCCCGGTTCCGGCCAGTCATCGCGGACACCAGCGGCGAGGACCAGGCACTGTTCTGAGCGGGCACCAGGACTTCCAGTCGTCCTCGGCTGAGGTGGCGGACCGGTCCCGCCTGCCGGCCGAGCGGATCACGGAAGCGCGGCGCCCGCCGCGTGCGGGCTGTCGGAGGCCCCGTGCCGGAAGCGACGCAGCGGTTCCGCTTTCTGTCTTCCGCTTTCCGCGTTCGTGAGTCTTCCGGCGCGGCGACGCCGAGGGGCCGGTGGTCATGGTCCGCGGCGGGGCTGACCGGACCGTGCCTGTGTCCTTGCGTCGGTTGTCTTAGCTCGTCGCTGCCCGTGACCTGCCCTTTTGCGGGCGGCGGATGGCCACTGCGACGGGCCTCGACGGCTGGGACGGGAAGCGATGGCTCGATTGGCGGGATACCAGCGGAGCCGCTACGTCTTCTGTCGTACCTTCCTCCGTTTGCATGCGTGCGTCCCACGGGAGTGGTTGGCTGAAGTACCGCATTCTCGATGAGAGTCGCATTCTCGATGAGAGGGGTAAACGGGGCATGGTTTCAGGTCCGTTGGCACCCGGAGTCTTCGTCAAGGAGCGTTCGAGCGGAGTCCGGACGATCACCGGGGTGGGGACGTCCACCCCCGCATTTCTCGGCTACACCGTGCGCGGCCCACAGACGTCCACGCCGCCGGTACGGGTCAGCAGTTGGTCGGAGTTCGTGGACACGTTCCACTTCCGCTCCCCGATGGGGGTGGAGGCGGTGGGGCGGGAGCTGGAGAGGCTGCCCGGGGCCATCGCTGAGGGCACCGCGGAGCTTGAGCGTCTGGGAACGGATTTCGCCGAGAAGGCCACCACGGGCGAGCTCCCTGTCCTCACCGAGCAGGAGATCACTGTCCTCGCCTTGGTGCAGGCTGCCGACTGGGCCGGGGAAGCCGTCGGGGAGGAGGAGAGGAAGGCGGCCGAAGCCGCGGCGAAGAAGGTGCTGGAAGCCCTTCCTGGGCCGTACGGGCTCTGGGGCGAGGCCGGGAACGAAGTAGCCGGTCTCAAGCGGCGTGAGGCAGAGCTGACCGTCCTCGCCGGATACTTCGAGCAGTCCGGAAAGTTCCAACTGCCCGAGGCGGTCTACGGGTTCTTCGCCAACGGGGGAACATCCTGCTATGTCCTCCGGCTCGACCCCGACCCCCAGCGCCTCGCACGTGAGGTCGATGGCAACCCCGACGAACGCACGGGTCTGGCCGGACTCAAGACGGTGCCGGACGTGACCATGGTCGCTGTCCCGGACGTATGGAGTGAGGGCACCACTCCGGCGACCGGCGCCGTCATCATGCGCAAGGTGGTCGCCCACTGCGCGACCATGCGCAACCGGCTCGCCCTCCTCGAACCGCCACCCGACACGGCAACGGCCGATGTACCGGCGTTCCTGGACAAGTTGGACAGCCCGGATGAAGACGCCGCGGCGTTCACGGCGCTGTACTACCCCTGGGTCACGGTGCCCGGCGTGGACGGCATCCCGCGCACCGTCGTCCCGTCCGGCCACCTGGCCGGTGTGTGGGCCCGTACGGACGCCGAGCGCGGCGTGTTCAAGGCCCCCGCCAACCAGAACCTGCGCGGTGTGCTGTCCCTCCCCACGCTGCTCACCGACCAACGGCACGGCGAGCTGAACGAACAGGGCGTCAACTGCCTGCGTGCCCTCCCCGGCCGGGGGTTGTTGGTGTGGGGTGCCCGGACGCGTTCCCGTAGTCGTGACTGGCGCTATCTGAACGTGCGGCGGCTGGTGTCGTTCCTGTCCGACTCCATCCGTCAGTCCTCTACCTGGGCTGTGTTCGAGCCCAACGACGACCGTCTGTGGGGCACCCTTCGGCATGCGGTCAGCAGTTTCCTGACCGATCAGTGGCGTCAGGGTGCGTTGCTCGGTCGTACGCCCGACGAGGCGTTCTACGTGATCTGTGACCGTACGAACAACACCTCGGCGACGATCGACGCCGGTCAGGTGATCTGCGACATCGGTATCGCGCCCGTGCGCCCCGCCGAGTTCGTCCACTTCACCATCACCCAGATCGCCGGCCAACCCGGCAACAACAACTGACGCCCGGAATTCAGGAGGCACGCACGTGTTGACCGGTGACACCTTCAGCAGCAGCACCTTCGCCATCGAACTCGGCAAGTTCCAGGTCGAGACCGTCCAGGACGTCTCCGGCCTGACGTTGGAACAGGACGTCGTCGAGACCCGGCAGGTGTCCTCGACCGGCGAGCTGATCGTGCGCAAACAGCCGGGCGCGCGCAAAACCGGCGAGATCACCATCACCCGAGGCATGGACAAGAGCACCGCGTTCACCGACTGGATCAAGACCACCCTGGTCAACGCCGACCTCGACAGCGCCCGGCAGAACATCACCATCGCCCTGAAGGACGCACAGAAGCAGACCGTCCGCCGCATCCACCTGACCAACGCGTGGGCGTCCCGCTGGGAAGGACCCCAACTCGGCGCGGCCAACTCCGCGAACGCGACGGAACAGGTGACGATCACCTACGAGGACATCACCGTCGAATAGCCCGGAGCGAGCCCACCAGCCGAGAGGGGAACGACAGCAATGACCACGAAGCCTCCGGGTGTCTACGTCACGGAGAAGTCCAGCGGCGTGCGCATGATCGTCGGAGTGGGCACTTCCACCCCGGCCTTCCTCGGATACACCACCACACCGACGACCGAGAGCGCCGGTGAGACGGCAACCGCTCCGTTCACACCGGAAGAACGGAAGAACCCGCAGCCGATCCGCGGGTGGCAGGAGTTCGCCGACCGGTACAGCATCCCGGCGCTGGGGAAGGAGCTGGCGGCCCTCCTGAAGAAGGAACCGCAGGTGGCCGGGGACCTCAAGAGGATCCAGGTGCTCCAGCGCTGCTTCACGCTCGCCGAGGCGGTCTACGGGTTCTTCGCCAACGGCGGCACGTCCTGTTACGTCGTCGGCTTCCTGAACCCGGAGGCGGCTGTGGGGGAGAGCGACCTCGGCGGAGACGCGGAGGCGCGCAGCGGGCTCGACGGTCTGAAGACGGTGCCGGACGTGACCATGGTCGCGGTGCCCAGCCTCTGGGACATGACTGTCGCGGCCACCGACGCCAAGGCCCCGCCGCAGCCGGATCTGCCGATCGGAAAGTCGCTCATCGGCAAGGTCGTTGCCCACTGCACCGACCAGCGCAACCGTCTCGCGGTGGTCGACGCGCCGCCCGGTCAACTCGTCGATCCGCTCAAGACGTTCGTCGGTACGCTCGACTCGCCGGACTCGGACGCCGCGGGGTTTACGGCGCTGTACTACCCGTGGGTCAAGGTCCCCGGCGTGGACGGTGTGCCGCGCACGGTGCCGCCGTCCGGTCATCTGGCGGGTGTGTGGGCCCGTACGGACGCCGAGCGCGGCGTGTTCAAGGCCCCCGCCAACCAGAGCCTGCGCGGTGTGCTCGACCTCCCCACCCTGCTGACCGACGACCAGAACGGGGAACTCAACGAGAAGGGGGTCAACTGCCTCCGCGTCTTCCCCGGCCGGGGGTTGTTGGTGTGGGGTGCCCGGACGCGTTCCCGTAGTCGTGACTGGCGCTATCTGAACGTGCGGCGGCTGGTGTCGTTCCTGTCCGACTCCATCCGTCAGTCCTCTACCTGGGCTGTGTTCGAGCCCAACGACGACCGTCTGTGGGGCACCCTTCGGCATGCGGTCAGCAGTTTCCTGACCGATCAGTGGCGTCAGGGTGCGTTGCTCGGTCGTACGCCCGACGAGGCGTTCTACGTGATCTGTGACCGTACGAACAACACCTCGGCGACGATCGACGCCGGTCAGGTGATCTGCGACATCGGTATCGCGCCCGTGCGCCCCGCCGAGTTCGTCCACTTCACCATCACCCAGATCGCCGGCCAACCCGGCCAGGGCGGCTGAGGCCCCGTGCAGAAGACCGTGGTCAGGCAGGGTGACACCCTCACCCTCCTACCGGCCCTGACGCCCCCGGCGACGCTCGTTCCGCCACCCCCGACACCCATCCCACAAGGCACAGTGGGTTTCCGGATCGAAGGGCTTCCCGCCTGTGTACCGGACGACATCGAGTCGCTGGTCATCTCTCCCGTCGCCTATACGACGTTGGCCTTTCCGCAGGCCGGATCAGGCCGTGTCGAGCTGAAGGTTCCCGCTCAGGACCGCGCCAAGTACGCCAGGACGGGTCAGGGTGAGACGGAAGTCGTCGTCAACGGAGGTCCGTTGGACGTGGTCTTCACCGTGGAGACCCCGGCGAGCAACTCCGCGGGCGCCACGGACGCCCCAGGGGCCAGGTATCAGGGCAAGGCGACCCTCAACTGCCCCCGCGTACGGCCGGTGACGGCCGGGTAGGCCCGTCTGAGCCCTTGACCCGGCAGCGGGGCAAGGGCTCAGGAACGCCCGGTCTGCGGCAGCTGCGGTCCGGACGGCCAGGCCCCGGCCGGGAAGCGGGACTCGTCCACATACCGGCCGAGTTTGGCGTACTCCTCGCGGACGGCCGCCAGCAGGTCCGCCATGGCGAGCGGTCGGTCCTCGTCGGCGGCCCGGTAGGCGGCGGTGATGACGCAGCAGCGGATCGCGCCGCCGGACAGGTCGACGGCCGCGGCGAGGGCCGCCAGGCCGGCCCGGTCGACGTCGTCTGCCCGGGGCACGGCGGGTCCCAGACAGCGGTCCCACAGGGCCTGGCGCCGGGCTTCGTCAGGCGCGGGGAAGTGGACGACGAGGTCGAGACGGCGCAGGAAGGCCGAGTCGATGTTGGCATGCATGTTGGTGGTGAGCAGGGCCAGGCCGTCAAAGGACTCCAGACGCTGGAGGAGGTAGGACGTGCCGGTGTTGGCGTAGCGGTCGTGGGCGTCCTGGGTGGCCGTGCGCTTGCCGAAGACGGCATCCGCCTCGTCGAAGAGGAGGACGGCGTCGACGGCGTCGGCCGCGGTGAAGATCCGTTCGAGGTGTTTCTCGGTCTCGCCGATGAACTTGTCGACCACCGTGGCGAGATCGACGACGTACAGGTCGAGGCCGAGATCGGCGGCCACGACCTCCGCGGCCAGGGTCTTTCCGGTTCCGGAGCCGCCACTGAACAGGGCGGTGACGCCGCGTCCGCGACCCCCGCCCGGCCGCATCTGCCACTCTCCCAGGACCCGGTCGCGATGGCGTACGCGCCGGGCCAGATCCCGCAGTTGCTCGTGCGTCCGCTCGGGCAGCACCAGGTCGCCCCAGCCGACAGCGGGGCGTACGGGCCGGGCGAGCCGATCGAGCGCGCCGCCGTTCCAGGAGCGGGCCGCGTCCCGGACCGCGGCGGCGTCGACGGGGGTGCCGTGCGCGTCGGCCTGCCGGCCCGCCGCCGCGGCCACGGCGTGGATCCGGCGGGGGCCGAACCGGTACCGGGCGCCGGCGGCGACCGCCTCGTCGGTGACGTTGCCGGCCTGGGTGCTTAGCTCGTGGCGCCACAGTGCCGTGCGTTCCGGCCCCGTCAGGGGCGGGCAGTCGGCGAGAAGAGGGGGAACGGACGTCCAGCGGGCGTCCCACGGCTGCCGTCCGGTGAGGACCAGGGGGACCGGTGCGCCGTCGAGCGGGGCGAGCAGGTCACGTACGTACCGGGTGTCGGGGGAGTCGATGGGGCCGACGACCAGCCCGTGGCCGCGCAGCCGTGCTTCGAGGAGTGCCGTGCGGACGGACCTCGCCGGGTCCGTCTGGTGGGCCGGGCCCGCGAGGTCCAGACGGAGCGCGGGCCGTCCGCACGCGCGCAGCGCCGCCTCCGCGACGGGCCCCGCTGTACCGTCCGGGCTGTCGCGCAGGTGGACCGGGCGGCGGTGGGTGAGCAGCCGGGTCAGGTACCGCACGGCTTCGGCCAGGGGGCCTTCGCCCCTTGCTCGGCCGGGTTCCGGCAGGGCCGGCAGATGATGCAGACCGGGCGGCAGGGTGTCGTCGCCCAGCAGGTGTGCGGTGACCCGGTCGGGGACGCGCAGGGCCCGGGTCAGATAGGGGCGGGAGGTGTCGGGGATCTCCACGAGGCCACCGGCGCGCAGGGGCGCGTCGGCCGCGAAGACCCGGTGGGCGGTCGCCGAGGCGCTCGGGACGCCACAAAGGGCGAGCGCCAGGCCGGTGGTGGCGTGGCGGCAGGTGATGTCGTCGTTGAGGTAGCCGTAGCAGCGCTCGAACCGGGCGTCGACATCGGGGGCGAGCGCGAGCACCACGATGTCGAAGGCGAGCGCGTCCAGCCCGAACTCCTCGGCGAGGCGGCGCAGGGGCGCTGCGGCCCCGGCCGCCGCTGCCGCGTCCTCCCGGGTGCGCAGAGCGGCGGCAAGGGCGTCGCCCCCGGTGGCGGGGGGCAGGGGGCCGCCCGGTGTGTCCAGGAGGCGGGTGGCCGTGTCGTCGGAGATGTAAAGCCCTTGGAACGGGTCGAAGGGCGGCTCCAGGAGGTCTGCCGGTGTGGACTCCTCGCCGGTGCGCAGAGCGATCGCGCGCCGCACCCGGGCCTCGACGACGGCCAGTCGGGCCAGGAGCCAGTCCGCGGCCGTGGGGGCGGGTGCTCCGGGGCGCGCGGTGGCGGTCACCGCGCGCCCTCGTCCGTCCCCGGCCCGGACTTGAGCGTCTCGCGGACGACCGGGGGCGCGGTGACCCAGTGGGTGTAGTACGTCGGGACGGAGGTCGGCAGGGAGATGGTCACGGTCACGTTCAGGGCGGGGACGAGGGTGTGGCCCACCGCGCTCCACAGTTCCGTCAGGGCTCGGTCCTCGGCCGGCGGATGGCCGACGTCGAGGAGACCGGACAACTCCGTCTCCTGAAGTTCCGGGGGCAGGGGGACGGGGAACGCCCGGCTCCTGGCGAAGCCGACGAGCAGTTCTCCGAGGATGCGGTGGGCGCCGAGGGCGTCCGGCGCCCAGGCGGTGACCAGGTACGACAGCCGGGCGTAGCGCGGCGGGTCCGACTCGGCTCTTTTCAAACGGGGTGCGTCGCCGACCGACGCCACGTCGTGCTGGTAGACGGTGCCGGTCTGCCGCCGGTCGAGGTCCTCTCGGATGTCGTACAGATAGATGCCGACCGCCTCGGAACCGGCGGTCTCACCGTGCGCTCCGTCGCGGCCGGGCGGCTGGAAGGTGACGGGGAAGCCCGGTGGCGGCCATGTCAGGTCCTGCCGTACTCGCAACTCCAGTGCCTGGTCGACCAGTTCGATCATTCCTGTGCCTCTTTCCGCGACGCCGGATGGGGGGAGGGGGGCGTGAGAGTCGATGCGGTCGGGGTCAGGGCGTTGCGGTCCCGCCGACCGCCTGCCGTACGTCGAGCCCCAGCGGTGTCCCGTCCAGAGGGGCGAGCTGCGTGGTGTCGACCACCGCGACGGCCTCTCCCGCCTCGTCGGCCAGGTACACCGGATGCGCTGTGGGGTGCGGATGCGGTGCGCTGCCGGCGAGCTTCGCGCCGGCCGGCACGGTGAACCGGGGTGTTCCGGTCCGGGTGTCGAGCATCAGCAGTGCTCCGCTGTTCTCGGTGGTCACGAAGAGCCAGGCGCCGTCAGCCGATACCGACACCGACTCGGGCTCGGTGATCCGTGGATGCCGCCAGGTCGCCACGACTTCGGGCGCGCCCGGCGCATCGTTGCCGTTGCCGGGGGGACGGTCGATGACCGAGATGCTGTCGTCCCCGTGGTTGGCGACATAGGCCCGCAGCCCGCCCGGGGCGCATGTCACGCCCATGGGGTCCCGGCCCACGTCCAACGAGGTCGTGTCGTGGTCGGGGTCGGAGAGGCAGACGCACCGCAGGGCGGCGGCGGTGCGGTCGGTGACATAGGCGTAGGCGCCGTCGTCGGTGACGGCCACGTCCCACGGCTGTGACGCGCCCGGTCGACCGACCGGGACGGACGTCACCTTGGACCCGAGGACGGTGACCGTCCGGCTGGTGTAGTTGGCGACGAACAGTGTCCCGTCGTCGGAGATCGCCGCCGCGTACGGCAGGTCGTCCTTGTCGAGGGGGCGGGACTCGGCGCTCTCGACATCGAGTCGCGAATCCTTCAGGGTGATCACCGCCAGGCACGCTTCGCGGGTGTCGGGGCTTTCCTTCCTTCCCTGGTTGACCACGTACAGGGTCCGGTTGTCCCGGCCGCAGACCAGCGCATTGGGCCGGTCGATGTGCCATTGGGGGGCCGTGGCGACGTCGCGCATCTCGTCGCCCTCGGTGAGTTGGAGGCCGTACACCGTCCCCGTCGCCCCGTTTCGCGACTGCGAGGATCTGGCGTCGACCGCGTAGAGGTAGCGGCCGTCGGGGGAGAGGGCGAGTCCGGCGTTGAGGGGGTCCTGGGTCGTCTTGATCTTGATCGTTCCCTGATGCTCCGCCGGGTTGGTGGAGACGTTGAACACCTCGACCGTTGCCGCTCTTCCGGCGTCGTTGGACACGTAGAGGGTCCCTCCGTCCGGTGAGAGGGCCAGGCCGGTGGGCTGCTTCATGGGGGTCTGGGACTTGGCCACCGTCATCTCATGACGCCATGGAGCGGTCACCGCGTCGCGTGTGAGGACCGAGACGGTCCCGTTCTGGTAGTTGGCGACGTAGAGCCGGAGTTCGTCGGGCGACAGGGCCATCTCGTGCGGTCCCGACAGGAGGCCGGTCGCCGCGTCGATGACGTCCTGGCGCTCCCACTCTCCCGGCGCCTTCCTCCGGAGGATCGCGATCTGCCCGCCCCGCCCCCCTTCGGGGGTGCGGGCGAAGTCCGCCACGTAGAGCGTCCGGCCGTCCTTGGAGACGGTGGCACCGGTGGGTTCCTGGCACCCCACGACCTCGGCCTCGATCGGGTACTCACCGCCCTTCGGGTCGATGAGCGAGACCGTCGCCGTACCGGAGTCGGCGGTCACCGCGTACCGGCTGTCGGGGGTGACGGCCACCCCGTGAGGGCGTGCGTCGGACGACCAGTGGACCGGGGTCACCTTGACGTCACCGTCCGGGCCGAGTTGCTCTCCCGGGGCCGGCGTGAGGACGAGGAGATGGGACGAGTCCGGACTGGTCGCGCAGGCAAACCCCAGGTCGGGTGCGAGGGCGACGTCCCAAGGCTTGTGCCCGGCCCCGAGGTTGATCGGGTCGAGCGGGGCGAGGCCGCCGAGGTCCAGCACCGCGACCCGGTCCGATGCGGAGTCGGCCACGTAGGCCCAGGTGCCCTCCGGAGACACGGCGAGATTGACCGGCTTCGACCCCCCACCGGCGGGGACATCGCCCGTCTTGCAAGGCGCGGCCCGTACGACGGTCAGCCGTCCGGTGGCCTGGTCGGTGACATAGGAGTGGTGGCCGCCCGGGCCGAACACCACCCCCGCGGGCACTCCTTCCACCGGAACGGCCACGCGGTCGAGGGTGTCCGGGCGGATGGCGGTGAGGACGCCCGAGGTCTGGCCGACGACGTGGATCACGCCGCCGTCCGGGGCGAAGGCCACGGCGACCGGGTGCGGTCCGGCCGGGACGGTGCGGGGGGTGCCGACCCGGCCGCTGTCCGTGTCCACGGTGGCGACGGAGACGGACGCGGAGCCGTAGTTCGCCACGCAGAGGCGGTCGCCGGCGGGGCTGAGCGCGAGGGCGCGGGGCTCGGCCCCGACGGGCACGGGGTCGCCCGACTGCGCGCCGTCCGCGTCCAGGTCCAGCACCGTCACCTGACCATGGGCCGTGCCCTCCCCCCGGCTCGCGACGTACGCGAACCGTCCTCCCGGCGCCACCGCGGCCGCCCTGGTGAGCCCGGGTACGGGTACGGAGACTGGCGGCGCGGCGATGAACGGCGCGCCCGCCCGGTTCATATCGACCACCGACACCGTGGCGTCCGTCTCGTCGATCACACAGACTCGTCGCGCCCCGCCGCCGGGGGCCGCCACCAGCGCACAGGGGCCGCTATCGACCGGCAGGGGCGGCCCCTGCTGTTGTCCTTCCTTGTCGAACACCACGACCGCGCCGTCCGCCCACGCGGCCACGCAGACCTGGTCGTCCACGAGCCCTGCCACGACGGCGCACGGGCCGTTCCCCACGAACCCGGTACGCAGCACCGGGTGTTCCGGAGCCGTGAGGTCCACCACGGACAGCGTTCCGCCGTCGTGGTTCACGACGTAGGCCCGTGTGCCGTCCGTGCTGACGGCGACGGCACGTGGGTTGCCGCCGGCAGCGGTGGAACGGACCTCGGGGTGCTCCGGTGCCGTGAGACCCACGACGGCCAGCGCGTCCGCGCCCCAGTCCGGGGCCACCAGCAGGGGCTCGTTCCGGTCGCTCATGAGGGGACCTCCGCCACGGTGACTCGGTGTTCGACGGAATACACGGTTTCGCCGGGCCCGCAGGGGATCCGTTCGACGGGGTCCGACGCCGAGCCGTCGAGCGGATCGACCGGGACGAGCTCGGCCGTGGCGACCCGGCCCACCCCCGGCACCCGTTCCAGGACCCGGAACGCCTCGCCCGCGTACACCGGGCGCCCCAGCGGCCATCCGGTGCCGTCCGGCCCGCCGGTGACGGGGCTGAAGTACCGGTACAGGGCGCGTTCCGCGGCGGCGCGGAGCTCGTCGCGTTCGTCGGCGGTGCGGTAGTCGGCGGGAACGATCCGGGCATCGACCCGGACGCCTCGGTAGACGGGCTGCTTCAGCCACACCGGAACGCCCTCCGGCTGGCAGGCACGCAGGGAGCGGCGCAGGGTGTCGCAGGCGTCCCGGGTGGGGGTGAGCATGTGGAAGGGGAACCAGCCCCGTTCGTCGGTGGTCACGAAGGGGATGACCATCAGCGTCACACCGGACTGGGTGCTGCCGCCGCTGGTGTCGGTGTAGCCGTTCTTGCCGTCGTGCGAGGTGGAGACGTTGCGGACGCTGACGATGCGGTCGTCCGGGTCCTTCAGCCGGCCGATCTCGCCCGGGCGTCTGCCGTTGCCCGCCGCTCCGAGCGTGGTTTTGTACGAGCCGTCCACGGTGATGGGTGTGCCAGGGGGCAGCGGAACGGCGCCGTACCGCCGGCTGCCCGAGGGGCCGCCCGTGACCTCCGGGCCGAAGTGGACCTCGCCGGTACTGGCGTTGACGACCACGTCCTTGCTGTCCTCATGGGAATCGTGAAAGGAGGTGACGGTGCGCCAGTTCTCATCGCCGACACGGACCTTGGGAAGCTCCTCGTTCTCCGGTACGTACACCGGGGAATACAACAGGGGGTAGACCTGACCGGGCTTGTCCGTGGACGAGACCGGCTCTCGTGCCTGGTTGTGCCCCTCGTACTGTTCGGCGGGAACGGGGTCCGTCGTCCCGGAGTCGGCGTAGACGGTGTAGGTCGTGGTGGGTGTGCCTTTGGGGTCGAGGATCTGCACGGCGATCCAGCAGGCGGCCCGCTCGCTCGGGAAGCCGCCGCCCCGCCTGCCGACGGCGTCCTGCGCCGTGCCGGCGAGGTCGCCGCGGGCGACGGCCGCCCGCCAGCGCGCGGACTCGGTCAGGTGGACGGGATGGGCCAGGACCGTCGACCCGCCGGAAACCGTGATCTCTTGCGCGGGGGCGGCGGCGTAGGAAAGGGGAACGGCGGTGTCCCACCACGGAGTTGACCTCGTCGGTGCGAACACGGACACCGCGATGCGGTCCTCCGGCTGGCGGTCGCCTCCCGTCGTTTCACGGTCGCCTCCCGCCGTCACCCAGAGCGTGAGGCGGTCCGGATCGTGCGGATTCCGGATCTCCACCAGGGCCAGGACCAGTCCGCCGCCCTCCTTGAAGGGGCCGGAGAACGTCCCGTTGGCCTGGTAGTCACCCGCCGCGAACATCTCGATGGCGGCGGTGGTGCCGGGAACGAGCCTGAGGGGTGCCGTGCCTGCCGCGTCGGGCGGTCTGCGAGTGGCCTCCCCTGTCGTAGTGAAGACCAACTCGCCATCATTGGTGGTGACTTGAACCCCTGAGGGGACCGTCAGCGCGCCTGGCGCAAGAGTGAAGAGGACGTCCGTCTTGGCCGGCTGCCACGGCAGGTAGTTGCGGGCCGGGTCGAGTGCGTCGTCGGGTGCGTCCCGGACGTGGTGGATGCGGGCCATGCCCGCCGCGGCGGCCAGCGCGAGCTGCTCGTAGTCGGCGGGGACGACCGCCCGCTGCGGCACCGGGGAGCCCAGGGGCAGGCGCGTGGCGCAGGCGGCCGCGCTCTCGCCTTCCGTGCCGCCGATCGCCGGTGCGGGGTTGGTCACGGCGGAGACGTACGGCAGCGGTGTGCGCAGCACGGTGACGGTGCGGGCGGGTACGTTGCCCCGGGCGCCGCCGCCGGTGAGGTAGCGCCGGATCCGTACGACCGCTCCTGCCGGAAGTGGCGCACCGTGCTGTCGCGGTCCTCGGGCGCCGGCCACCACGGGTGCGAAGACGGCCTCCCCGGTGCGCGGGTCGAGGGTGAAGTGCCGGTCGTCGGGCCCCGATCCGGCGAGCGAGGCGACGTACGTCCACTGTGCCGTCCGATCGTCGAGGACGGCTTCGACGACGAGGGGGTCGGTGCTGCGGGTCAGCGGGGGATGGGCGAAGCGGAGGCGTTCGCCGGGGGTGCCCGTCGCGGTGCCCAGCGTCTCGTGCTGTACGAGCCGGGCCTGGATGACGGGGACGGAGACGGCGAGCAGCGGGTCGAGTCCGACCCGGGTCAGCGGGCTCCGGCCCCCGTCGGTGCGGTAGCGGATCAGCCCTACGTCCCTCAGGCGCTGCACGGAGTCGCCGCCGTTTTCGCCGGCCGCCCGGTGCAGCAGGAGTTGGGCGGGGGCGTGGGCGGGGGGCAGGTCGAGCGTGACCTTGCCCGAACGGTCCTGGGCGGGCACGGTGTCCGTGACGACCCGGCAGCCGGTCCAGTGCGTTCCCTGCCATGCCTCCCAGTGCCCCCGGGTGAGGCTTGTGCCTGCCTTGGGCGCGAGGCCGACGCCCGTGCTCACGTCCAACGTCACGCGCGTACTCGGTACCGGCACCGACAGGACGACCAGGGCATACGACGGGAGCGGGGAGCCGCCGCTGCGGGTGCGCACCCGGCCGGCGTCCGCGAGGGCGTCCTCGGGCGGCGGGAAGTCGCCGAGGTAGGGGAGGTTGAGGTGGAAGGCCGGGCCGGCGAAGTCGGGGCCGCCCGGTTCGACGGTCCGGCCCGTCTCCGGGCCGAAGGCGGTCAGGGTTCCCTCCAAAGCGCCGTCGGCCCTCCTCGATTCCGCGAAGTGCCCGGCGGCGACGAGGACACAGGGGTTGAGCACCGCCTCCGTCAGCGTGCTGAAGACGACCGGCTCCGCTGCTCCCACCGGTCGTGTGGCCACTTCCTGGCCCGCGGGGACGACCACCGGCTCGGGCGACGGCGCGGCGAGCCCGAGGACGACCTCGGTCTGTGCGGGCGCGGGCCGGTAGGGCCGCACGCCCAGGAGCCGCAGCATCTGTAGCCGGCGCTGGTCGGGGGCCAGGTTGAGCCGGTCGCGCAGGGCGATCACCATGTCGGTGCAGGTCTCGATCAGGCCGCGGCCGGGGTCCGTCCGGTCCTGGCCGTGCCAGGTCGGCTCCGCCCGGCGTACGGCGGCGACGGCCGTGGCGACGACCTCGTCGCGGGTGCGCCCGTCGTACTCGGGCGTCGGCAGACTCATCCCTGCTGTGACCTCTCATCAGGACCCTTGCGCGCGAGGGTGACCGTGACCTTGAAGGGGAGGTGGGCGGGGCAGTGCGCCCGTACCAGGCGCGTGAGGCTGCTCTCCAGCGCCCGCCGGTCCTCGGCGGCCGGGGCGGTCAGGGTGACGTTGAGCAGGCGTCCGGCCCCGGGCGCCTGGTCGTCGTGGGTGAAGACGCGGCCGGGGTCGTCGACGACGAGCGCGAAGCCGGGCGGCACCCAGCCGTGGATCTCCCGGGCCTCCAGCAGCAGTCCGTACGGTGTCCCGCGGTGCGCGGCCAGGCGGGGCGCGAGGTCGACGGCCTTGCGCCGCAGGAGCTCCGGCCAGTCCGGCTCCACCCGGGCGCCGGTGATCCGGATCAGCCAGTCCAGGAAGGCCGGTGGCGCGCGCCATGGGTCGAGCACCGCGTCGAGACCGTCGATCCGTTCCTCGGCGGGGGCCATGACCTCGCCGATCGCGGCGGCGAACGCGAGGGTGACCTCGTCGTGCCCGTAGACGGCCGGGAGGGGGAGCGGACGTGCGGGGTACGGGGACATGCGCGGTCCTTTCTTCCTCAGCCTTCGGTGATGTCGACGAGGATGTCCACGTCGCCCACGAGGACCAGTCCGCCTTCCGAGACCTCGACGGACGGCACGGCCCCGTCGCCGTCGCCGACGAACAGGCTCACGTCGGTCGTGTCCCTGACCTGCGGCACCGTCTCCAGCACGGTGAAGACGTCGCCCGTGTGGACGCGACGGCCCCACGGCCAGCCCCGCCCGTCGGGCCCGCCGTACGTGGGGTGGAAGAAGCGGCGCAGGGCCCGTTCGGCCGCCCGCCCGGTCTTCTCCTGGTCCGCCGGCGCGCTGCTCCAGGGGCGTACGGTCGCCGCGATCCCGAAGCGGTGGTAGTGGGGTCCCCTGACCCGCAGTCGTTCGCCCAGCAGTCGGGCGGCGTCGGCGACGCCCACCACCGAGTCCCGGACGTCCGGAGGGATGTCGAACGCGTCGCCGGGCGGCTCCTCCTCCGGGTCCCCCTCGAAGCGGGGCACCACAAGGACGTGGAGCGGGTCGTCCTCGCGACGCCAGAGGGCGGGCTCGGTCCTCGTCCCCTTGACGAAGTAGAAGACGCCGTCGATGACGGCCACCGCGTCCGGGGACACCTGGCACTGCGGGGAGAGGCCGGGGAACGCCTCCGAGATCAGGGACCGCACCCCTCGGCTGCCCGGCTGCGGTACGAAGGCCCGGTCGGTGCAGGCGTAGGCGCGGTGGTAGAAGGTCTCGCCCTTGAAGAAGAACAGTTCGTGGGCGTCGGCCGCGGCGGGGTCGGCGAGGACGGCCACCGCGTCGAGGTTCGAGGAGAACTCCTCCGGCAGGTCGGGGAACGCGCCGCTGATGTCCTGTGGTGACGGGTCCGCACCGTCCCAGAGGCACTGGGTCCCGTAGAACCACAGTCTGGGCTTGTCCTCGCCGGTGCGGATGACGGCGTCGAGGCGCTTGGCGTCCGCGACGGGCTGTGGCACCGCGTCACCTTCGTCGGGCCCGCCCGGTCCTTCCGGTCTTTCCGGTCGCTCCAGGGGCACTGGGAGAGGGGCGATGGTTCCGCCGTCGTCGAAGTAGTGCACGATCCGCAGCGGGTCCCGGGCGGCGACGGCGCAGGCGAGGACTTCGGCCGGGCGTCGCGGCACCATGAGGGCGGTGGGCACGCGTGAGTCGGTGGGCCGGGTGAGCGCCGTGACCCGGACCCGGGCGAGCCCCGCCACGTGCTCCTCGATGATCTGCTCGTGGTCGGCGGCCGTGACCGCGCGGCGCAGCGGTGCCAGGCCCAGCCCCGCGCGTTCCAACGCCTGCCGCCAGTCCTCCGCGTCCTCGGCGGGGGCGAGCACGCCGTCAACGGTCGCGGACAGTCCGGACTGCGCCACCGCCGTCAGCGGTGTTCCGATGGGCACGCTGCCCTTCCGCCCTCGGTACACGCGGTACTCCGCGCTGATCTCCGTGCCCTCCGACGGCACGTTCCCGTGCTGCTCGGGGCCTCCCTCGGCGGGGACCAGGGGCCCGAGAACGACCTCGCACGAGGCGTCGTCCCACCAGTGGACCCGGTCGTCCGGCCCGACCTCCGCGAAGGTTCGGACCGCCCGCCAGACATCGCCCCCGACCCGGAGCGTCAGCGGTGGGCCGAACGCGGGCTCCGCGACCGGAGTGCCGGGCCCCCAAGGGCGGTGGCGCGTCGCGAAGCGACCGCCCGGGAGGCCGTCGGACCTGCCCAAAACCTCGGAAATCGAGACGAGTTGTTCGACGGCCTCCACCACTCCTGCGGACTGGTTCTCGGCGAGGACGAGCGGTGCGGTGGTCGCCAGGACGACCGGCTGCTCGCCCTCGGTCCTGACCTCGGTACCCGCCGGGATCGCGCGACGCGTGGCTGTAGTGCTGGTGCGTGCGAACAGGACGGTGATCCTGGCGGGTGACGCGGGAAGCGGTGTGATGCCCATGAGCCGCAGCAGGGCAGATCGCTGACCTACCGTCATGCGATTGACGCGGTAGAGCAGTTGGTCGGTCCGCTCGGCGCAGGACTCGATCAGGGTGACGCCCGGGTCGGAGACGTTGTGATCGGTCCACTCGGGGACACGCCGCGGCAGGGCACGCTTGGCGGCGTCCACGAGCGGTTGGAAGCGCAGGTCGTCCAGGTCCGGGACGGGAACGTCGGACAAGCCGGACGCGTCGGACAACGCGGTTGGCTCTGGCGGCAGTTCGGCCATCGGGAGGTCACTCACTGGGGGCGTCTCCGGGCAGGGTGTAGAAGGGGAAGACGAGGTTGCGGGGTTCGTTGGTGGCGCGCAGCCGGTAGCGGATGTCGATGTAGAGCACGCCGATGTCCTCGCTGTCGGTGCTGAACAGCAGGTCATCGACCTCGATCCGCGGTTCCCACCGGTCGAGTGCCCGGCGCACCTCCGCATCGGCGCGGGCCACGGTCGTGGCGTCGAGCGAGTCGAAGACCAGGCCGTGGATGCCGCAGCCGAACTCCGGCCGCATCGGCCGCTCGCCCGGCGCGGTGGACAGGATGATGCGCACGGCCTGTGCCACGTCCTCGGCACCGGTCGCCAGACCCACGCGGCCGGTGCCGGTGATGACGGCGGGGAACGCCCACCCCGCGCCGATGATGTCCACGGTCTTCTCCCCTCCGTGCCGGGTCAGTTGATGTCGACGGTGTTGCCGGTGATCGTGGTCCGCTGCCCTTCGAGCTTGAGATCGCCGCCGCTCTTCACCGTGACGGTGGCGCCCTCCAGCGTCAGCTGCCCGCCGCCGCTGCCGGCCGCCGTGACGGTCACCGTGCCGGCCCGGAGAATCAGGGTGCCCGTCTCGCCCGCGTCGATGGTCAGGGTGCCGTCGCCGCGGCCGTCGAGCGAGACCCGGACGGACTTCGCTCCCTCCCCGGCCGTGACGGCGACGGTGGTGTTCTTCCGGTCGAGGTGGGTGACGAGCTTGCCGTCGCCGCTCAGGAGTCGGACGCCCTGGGGGCCGTCGGCGGCGCTGAGCAGTTCGACGCGATCACCTGAACGGGACGCCAGGGACCGCCTGTTGGCCCGTCCCGTACCGGCGTCGACGAGTGGCAGGCCGTGATCGGTGGGGGCGTCGACGCCGTTGTAGAGCCCGCCGAGGACGTACGGCCGGTCCAGCCGCCCGTGCTCGAACCCGACGAGGACCTCGTCCCCCGCCTCCGGGGCGAACACGCCGCCGCCGTCGACCCCGCCCCACTGGACGGTACGGACCCAGTCCGTCACGTAGTCCTGCGACAGCCACGGAAGACGCAGCCGTACGGCGCCCCGCTGACCCTTCCCCGGTTCCTTGATGTCCGTGACGACCGCCACCGCGACGCCCGGCGCGCACAGCGGCGGCGGGTAGGGCACGACGGGCGGGGGGAGCGGGCCCACCCGGACCAGGGTCCGGTAGCCCTGGTCCCCGTCGAAGACATGGCCACAGGAGGTGATGGTGTACTTGCCGGTGAACGGCTCGCCCACCCCGGCCAGAGCCACCGGAACGCCCGCCCGCAGTTCGGGGGTGCCCGAGACCTCGGCGGCCAACGTGGCCATCGCCGCCGCCGACTCCGCCGCCAGCGCGCGGGCCGCCGCGTCCACCTGCGGCGCGGTGGTGTGCGCCCGGCCGCCGACGAGCAGTTCCGGCGCCGGCCCGGGGAAGGCCGTGCCGAGCCGCGCGGGCGTGACGCCCAGGCGCAGCCGTTCGCTGTCGCCCGCACCGGCCTTCGCGGACAGCGCGGCCTTGCCGTCGGGATCCCAGCCCCGGACCTCCACCTCGGCGACCTGCGCCTCGGAGGACACGGCTGCGCGCAGGCCCAGCAGGTTCACCCCGTGCTCCAGGACGAACGGGCTCCGGTCCGCTCCGGTGCCGGGTGCGGGCGCCGTGTCGGCGGCGGCCGGGCGGCGCATGTGGAGGGTGCTCCCGTCGACCGTCAGACGCAGGCCGCGCTGGTCGGCGAGGTGGTTCAGGAACTCCCAGTCGGTCAGGTTGGGTTGGGCCACGTGCGGGATGCGGGTGCGCTCGGCCTCGATCCGGCCGGTCGTCAGGCCGTGCCGGGAGGCGGCCTGCCGGGCGGCCTCGGCCACCGTGGTGTCGACGTAGGCGGCCACCCGCCGCCCCCGCGTCAGCCGGTGCCCCCGGTCCATGGCCCGCACGGTCGTGAACGTCCCGTCGGCGTCCACCTCCGTCTCCAGCGCCGTGACCTCGCCGTCGAAGATCCCCACCCGGGTGCGGCGGCGTGCGGCGGCCACCGCCACGGTCAGCGGCTCGCCGACGGCGAGCCGCGCCGCCGCCAGGAGCTGGTGCCCGGGATCGCGGAACCGTAGGGTCGCGCGGGCCGGCAGCCCCACCGACGTGTCCACGGAAGCCTCCACCAGCCGTTCCGCCCACAGTTCCGGCAGCGGGGAGCCGAACGCGATGACCGGCTCCGCCGCGTACAGCCGCTCCGTCACCAGGTACCTCCCGCGGGTCGTTCCTCCAGGACCGGCAGGACCAGCACCGTGCCCACGGGCACCCGGGCCGGATCGTCGACGTCGTTGGCCGCGGCGATCGCCCGCCACCTCGTCGGATCGCCGTACGCCCGCCACGCCAGTCCGGCCAGGGTGTCGCCCGCCACCACGAGGTGGGTGTCCACCGCCCCGTCGCCGCCGGACGTCGGGTTCTGCCGGGGCGTCGAGCCGCCCACCTCCTCCAGGGAGACGGTGCAGGTGGCGCGCAGCGGTGTCCCGTCGTGCCCGAACCGGGTGTACGCCGCGTCGACCTGCGTCACCAGCGCGAGGAACGCGGTCGTGCGGGAACGCCCCCACTCCAGCCGCACCCAGGGTGCCGACGCGGGCTTCGCCGTGGCGCTCCGCGCGGTCGGGGCGCAGCAGTCGAGCAGCTTCTCCACCTGGTCCTGTACGCCGGAGCGGAAGTCGCCCGCGTCCAGGAACACCTCCAGCGTCATCGTGCGCGGCTGGGCCCCCACGAACTGCGCCCGTGGCGCCTCCTCGCTGGAGGGCGCCGGGCTGCGGTCCCAGCGGGCCTGCTTGCCGACCTGGAGCCGGTCGGGGTTGAAGTGGAAGCGGACGCGGCCGCGTTCCGGCCCCGGGGCGTTGCCGGTCCCCGTCGGCGGGTCGTAGATCACGAGGGCGGCGCGTACCGGTGCGCCTCCCAGCAGCTCGGGCAGCATGTGGTCCTCTCGACGGTTCGGAGGGGGCAGAGGTTCGGACGGGTCAGAGGCGCGGAGGGGGCTCAGGCGGGTCAGACGGTGACGCCCAGGAAGCCGTCGTGGGCGATCTCCAAGGTCTCCCGGGCCGGCTGCGACTGGTCCACGTCGAACGTCGGTCCGCTCCAGCGCACCGGCAGCACACCGTCGAGCAGCCACCGCACCAGCGGCCGCCGGTCCGGGCCGAGGGCGACGAGTTGCCCCGGCAGCCGCACCGGTTCGATGACCTGCGCCCGCAGCCACGCCCAGACGAGCACCGTCTCCTGGGTCAGCGGCCTGCTGAGCACGACGTTCGTGTAGCGCAGCCGTGTCGGCAGCTGCCACACGTGCCCGTTCGTCCCGCCCTCGACGCGCTCCTCGACGTCCATGGCGCAGCCGAGCCCTTCGCAGGACGTGAAGGAGCCGAGGGCGTGCATGCCGATGGAGAGCTGGAAGTGGGAACTGACGGCGAACGGCTGGTCCGGCATGTGCGAGCACTCCGTGGGATCAGGCGGCGGGCTGCTGCGGGAGTGAAGCGTGGGGCGTCAGCGGGGAGGATAGGTACCCCAGGGGTTGTCTTCCGTTGGCGTTGGCGATGGCGCCGACAGTGACTGCGACTGCCACCGCTTCGCGGCCCGGCGCATCCGCCGGGAGAGCCCGAGGGACGGAACCACGGCCTCGGCCAGGAGGCCGGCGTGCCGCCGGGCGACTTCCCGAGCGACCTCGTCGGCGATGGCCGCGGTGTCCGGTGCGGTCGGGTTTCGTGCGGGCTGCGAGGGCTGCGAGGGCTGCGAGGGCGGCGCGGAGGACGCGGCGGAGGTGTACAGGGGGGCGCCGGTGGACGTACCACCGGCCGCTGCGCCGGGCGGTGGCCCGTTCCCTGCGGCGGGCGGGGTGACGAACGGCATGGCGGTGCCGGGTACTTCGGGGAGCGGCTGCCCGACGCCGACCCGGTGCCGGGGGCCGGGCGGGGGGAGGGGGCCCTGGCCCTGCTCCTTCCCCGGTTCGGGGCTCCGCCCCGGCCCCCGCGGAGAGTTGGGTGCGTGCGGTTCGCCGGGGGCCTGCCGGCCGCCGAGTTGCTCTGACACTCCCGGCCGCGCCGTGACGGGGAACGCCTCGTGGTCCTGCCGGTCCGGCGGGCGACCGGAACCTTGCGGCGGCGTCGGTGCTCGGGCCTCGCTGCGGCCGCCCTGAGTCCCGGCGCGGCCGAGGCTGCACGGGGAGAGGGGGGCGGGGACGCCGCCTTGTTCCAACTGGCCTTGATGGTGCCCCGGTTCCCTTGCCGGACCGGGGCCGTCGGCTTCGGCCAGAGTGGGGCGGGGGCGGCGGTGTCCGCGGATTCGAGGAAACCGACGGCCGGGTGCTTCACCCTGGCTGGGTGTGCTCTGGTGACGTCCCGGGGCGCCGCCTGGCGGGTGGTGGCCGTCGGCCTCATCTCGCCTCGGGTGAGCTTCATGGTGGCCGAGGTCGCTTCCGTCGTGCCCCGGGCTCGCCGGCGTACCGGTGCCGTGGGCTATCCCCCTGGCCCCTGGCCCCCGGTGCTTCCCGCGGTGCTTCCCGGGGTTGTCGACAGGCCCGGGTGTACGGACCTCGGCGCGCTCCGTGCCCGGCGAAGCTTCGGACCGGTCGTCGGGCTCGCTTCGGACCCGCCGGTCCGCGCCGCTTCCCCGCGGGGGCAGGAGAAGGCCCCCAACGGCCTCGTCCTCGCACCGGATGCCCACCTCGTACTCGCGGGACCGATGGCCCACCTTTCTGTCGTCCACCGGGGGAACGGCGGCGAAGCCCCCGGTTCCTGGAAGGGGCGCGGTCGGGGCAAGGGCGTGCCCAGCCGGAGTCGGGGTCGGGGTCGGGGTCGGGGTCGGGGTCGGGGAGGAGCCCACCTCCACTCCCGACACGTCGGACACCTCGGCTCGCGGCAACCTCCCGGCGACCGCCGGCACTTCCGTCACCACCGCCACCCCGACCACCGGAGCGCCAAGGCCGCCCGGTGCCAGCGCCAGCGGCACCCCGCGTGGCAGCAGCCGCCCGTCGGCCGTGACGAGCGGCGCCGGGCGCCAAGCGGCGAGGTCCTGCCGGAAGCCGTCGAGCCCGCAGGAGAGCGACACCGGTAGCCGTAACAGGCCGACAGGCGCGACGATGCTCCAGTCCGCACGCGGCGGAGGGCCGGGCAGGCCCCCCGTTGGAGAGGACGGCGTCGGCGCTCGGCCCGTACGCCGCCCTCGCTGCCCCCGCCGCCCCCGCTCAGGCTTCAAAGAGCCCAACGGGTTCAACCGCTTCAGCACCCCCACCACTCCCACCACACTCACCGCCCCCACCACACTCACCGCCCTTCACCGATCGAGGAGTTGATCCGCGCGATCTCACGCACCCATGCACGCCGCTCCGCGTGCGGCAGGGCGAGGATGTCCTCGTACGCCCAGTGGAAGTGGTAGGCGATGTAGGCGCTCTCCTCACGGAGCCGGCGCTCCGGGTGCGTCATGCTTCCCCCAGGCGGCCGCCCGTGGCCGGTCCGGGCAGGGCGAAGCTGGTTCCGCAGGAGGGGCAGGCGACGGCTCCATGACCGGAGTCCAGGCCGTTGATGCGTCGGTAGAGGTCCTGGAGGTGGGCGAGGTCCTTGGCGAAGAGCCGTTCCACCACGCCCGCGTGGATGTCGCTCACGGTCCCCAGCCGTGTGATGACGAGGCTGAGGAGGACGACCCCCAGATAGGCGGGGTTCTCCCGGACCCGCTGGTCGATCAGGGGCGACAGCTCGTCGCGGGCCGTGGCGAGCCGCATGGCGCCCTTGCGGTGCACGGTGCCCGCGGCGTCCACATAGCCGTGGGGGAGCTCGAAGTCGTACTCGGTGCGCAACAGCGAATCGTTCTCCGGCATGGTGGGGCGGTTCCTCCTTCTGCGCCGGGCAACCGGGTGCCGGCCGGCGGATCCCGGCTCCCGCCGCAGGGTGGGAGCCGGGAGGGTCGTCAGTACGCGGCCGTCAATGGATGTACTGGTCGAGCAGGAGACTGACCGGGGTCTTCGCCACCCAGACCCGTACGGCGAACACGTCCGCCTTGTCGCCGGCCGTCAGCACCGGGGAGGCGGCCGAACCGTCGGTTCCGCTCGTCACCTTGGCGGTGTCCACGCCGCCGGGGAACGTCGCCGCGCCCTCGTCCCGGATCTTGAAGGTGACCTCGGCGCCTGGCACGGGACTGCCGTTCTCGTCCTCCACGATGACCCTCATCGGCTCGTCGAAGGACTTGCCCGGGGGGACGGTCTGCCCGGCACCCGCGACGTACCGGACGTGGTGCGCGGTGCCCACCGGCGGGGCGACGGTGAGCCGGGAGAAGGGCGCGACGGCCTCGGTCTCCGTCCAGCGGGCGGTGACGACGCAGGGGCCTTCCTTGAGCGCCTTGAGCAGGGAGCTCGTGGCGACGCCGAGCTGGTCGGGATCGCCGCCGGTGTAACGGACCTCCTTCGGTTTGCCGTTCTCGAAGACGGCCGAGCCGCCCTCGACGGAGAACTCGATCCGTTGCTCGGCCACCGGAGTGCCGTCCAGTTGGACGGCCTTGACCACGAGCGGTTCGGGGAAGCGCTGACCGACCGAAGCCGACTGGTCGTCTCCGGAGACGACGGTCAGCCGGTACCGGGACACGCGCCGCAACGCCGGCCTGCCGGAGAGCGCGGCCCACGGTCGGCTGTCGGCGGACACGGCCAGCCCCGAGGCCCGCGAACCGTCGCCGGTGGAGAACACGGTCGCCCTGCCCTCTCCGGGCAGGACGTAGCCGATGGCGTCGCCCTGGGGGCTGGTGAACCACAGGGTGCCGTCCGCGGTCGTCTTCAGACGGTGCGCCGGACAGGGGGCGTCGACACGCGTGATCAGACCGTCCTCGACGCTGTACTTGAAGAGCGCGTTGTCCGGGCTGGCCACCCATACGATGTCGCCCGACGGCGTGACCGCCAGGTCCCGTGGCTCGACGCCGATGTTGACGGGAGGGAGGAAGCTGCCGGTGTGCGCGTCATACCTGACCAGCGACCTGCCCCCGGGAGAGCTGAGCCAGTAGAGGGTGGGCTCGCGCTCCGAGACGGCCACGCCGTAGAGGCCGTCGTCGTACGAGAGCGAATTCGAGGTGGCGCCACCGGAGTTGACGAAGACCAGCCGGTTCCGGTCGGCCAGTACCGCGACGATGCGGTCCCATCCTTCACGGCTCTTGGCCAGCGCCATGGAATGGCACTCCCGCCCACTGTCCAGAGGGTGGATCTGGTAGCTGCCGTGGCTGTCGCATTTGACGAAGGCGGCTCCGCTCTGCCCCGAGATGAAGGTCCACACTCCGTGGCCGGGCCAGGCGATCAGGGAGTCAGCGGTGCCGGAAAAGGGCGGCCCCGGAGTGAAGACGGTGCTGCCCCAGGGGCTACGGGGTTCAAAGCGGCCGATCGTGCCCTCTGCCGTCACGAACCACAGGTTCTGGTCGTCGCTCTGCCATGCCAGGTCCACGGCGGGCGCGCCGATGGGGAACTCGTCGGGGTTGCTGGCGGGAATCGTAGTGGCTGTCATTCTGGTGCTCCCTCCGAGCGGAGCTATGGAGACATTTCGGCAATGCCGCGAGAGTGCGTGCCAGGCGCCGCGACACCGCGGAGATCCGTCTGAAGCGCCCTAGTCCTGGGTGATCCTCAGCGTCGTGGTCGCGTGCGGTTCGGTGTTGCCCAGACCGATGCTCAGGATGGCCACTTCCTCGGTCAGGCCGGCTGCCACGGGCGGCATGGCCACCCGGCCGAGCTGGTCGGTGAGGACCACGCGTTCCCTGGTGCCGTCGTCGAAGGTCGCCCCGTCCGCATCGATGCGGCAGGTGAGCGGAATGCCCGGTACGGGGTGGCCGTTGGAGATGTACTCGGCGATGAGGGGCTGCTGGACGTGGTCCTTCATGTGCACCACGGACTCGCCCTGATAGACCACCTGGGTCCGGCCGACGAGGGAAGCGCCGCCGTAAGGAGGCGGAGGCACGACGTACTTGCCGAAGGACTTGTTCCCGGGGCTCGTGTACCAGAGCTCCCCGTTGGTGCCGACGCAGAGGCCCTGCGCGCCTTTGCCGTGGGGGAGGTCGATCGTGGATTCCAGGCTCGGCTGATGGCGGTCGATTTCGTGCAGGCCCTTGCTGGAGGCCACCCACACCTTGTCGTCCGTGTAGAACACCAGTTGTTGCGGCACCGCGTCGCCCAGAGACACGGTGGTGCTGAGGCCCTCCGCGATGTCCCAGCGGATCACCTGGTTGGGATTGGTGGCGGTGAACCAGACCGCCTCGGTGTCGGCGATGATGTAGAAGGGCTTCTGCTCGGGTCCGTCGAGGATTCCGACGCTTTCCCATGTCGTCTGTCCGGGCGAGCGCCGGAACACACCGTTCTTGGTCCTGGTGGGGTTGCTGGCCCGCTTCTGACCTGTCGCCCAGTAGGTGTGGGTTTTCTTGTCGATCGGGTCCGTCGCGACGGCCACGTCCCAGAGATAGGTGTCATGGACGACGGGCATCTTGGCGTATGTGCCGCCGTGGGCGGGGATGGGGAGGATGCCGACGTAGTTGTGGATCGGCTCCGCGAACAGCAAGTCGTAGCTGATGTTCGGTTTGCCCTCGGTGCCCTTGTCGGTCGTCCGGAGCTTGATGCTCTCCGCCCGGCCGTCCCGTGGCTCCAACTCGTACACGGTGATCGGGAAGTTCCCTTGGGTTTCCATCATCAGGATGGGGTCCACCTTGTCCGGCGACGCCATCCAGATCCGCTGGTTCTCGGATACCGGGTCCTTCATGACTCCGGCCGTGAGGTCGTAATTCAGGGTCGGGATGACTCGCCTGCTGTTGGGGTCGTTGGGATTTACCCTGACGACGGACCGGTTGCTGGTGGTGATCCACAAGTAGCGCTGATTTCCCACGGCCACCGAATGCGGTGTCAGATTGAGGTTGAAGTCCTGGATGTTGGCGGTGTCTGCCACGGTGATCCCCCTCTGACCTTTGTTGAAGCGTGAACCCATCGGAGGGCGCGTGGAAGTGCGCACCAGCAAAAGGTGCCGCGGATTGATGGCTCACGCGAGGACGATGCTCGGCCGGTCGAGAGTATGCCGCCAGCACTCGCCGCCGCACCTGGGCGAAACCGGCCACCACGGGGCGGGGCTCCTGGCCTACGGGCGACACGGCTCCGCCCCCGCTACTCGGCTGGCATTTCAGCCGTGAACGGGGATATCCGACGCATGTCATTCCGCGCGATCCCCTGGTAGTCGATCTCGACAGGCAGGCTCGTCAAGGGTGCCTGTGCAGCGCTGACATGGCGGAACGATGTGGCCAGAACTCCTTCAAGAACCGTTTCCGCACGCCGGGAAAGCGGCCCCATGGAGAGAAATGACCTTGCCCGAATTGGTACGGACCTGCGATTGCCTATCGGTGGCCCTTCATGCTTCCTGCCGCAGGGCGCCGGCGGGAAGGCGAGGCCACCGAGCGCAAGCATCACGTCCTGGTCGCCGGCCCCGATTGCAGGATGTCCCCTCAACGCCTCATCGGGTTCTCCACTCCTCAACGGAGATGAAATGGCCCGTACTTGACGTACTCAACGGCACGGTCCACTGTGTGCTGGTTTCGCCCTGAGGGGGAGCATGCGCGCATGCGCAGTCGGATCCCGTTGTCGGATCGGCCGCAGCGTCCGGCGCGGCAACCGCCCAAGTCCAGGCAGGCCGGGCCGGCATCAGCCCTGGCATCCTCGGGGCGGGCCCCTTGCTCCTGGCCCTCCAACGGGCCGTGGGAGACGGCGCGGCCCTCAGGATGCTGCAAGCGGGCGGTGCTCTCCGCGAACGGTCCACCGCGCCTGAGGTGTTGCGCAGCGGCGGCGGCCGCCCGCTCGACGCCACCACCCGGGGCGAAACGGAAGCGCGGCTCGGCGCCGACCCGCCCGACGTGAGCGTCCACAGGGATGCCGCCGCCCACCGCTCGGCCAGGGAAATCGGCGCGCGCCAGTCATTCGTCCCGGCGGCGGCCGGTCAGCTCCGAGTAGAGCGCACGCCGCGCGACGGGATCGGTCTCGGCCGCGGCCAGCCGTCGCGCCCAGTCCTCCTTCAGCTCCTCCAGGAACCGCATCCAGCCGCCGCCCGTCGGGGTCCGGAACTCGCCGAGGTCGACATAGCGCTGGTTCACGGCCAGCTTCCCCTCGCCGATCTTGTCCTTCTTGTGTCCGTAGAAGCTGGATTCCGGGTTGGCGGTGGCCTCGGTGGAGCGCCACGTGTGCTGGTACCCGACCGGGCTTGGGCCACCCGGTGACGTGGTCTCGATTCCCACCTGCAGGGCACCGTCGCGGTTGCGGCGCGGCGGGGTGAAGCCGACGAACATATGGCCGTGCCCACCGTCCGGGAGGACCACGTCGCCGTTGAAGTCGCGGCTGCCCAGGCCACCGGCGGCCAGATCGAGGCCGTAGAGCCGCACCCGCTCGGACCTGCTCCCGAACTGCACGACGTTCTTCACCGAGGCGAGCGTGCCACCCTGCTCCCTGAACTTTCCCGCGACGCCGTCCTTGTTCTCGCCGATCTTCATGTGATGGGTGCCGAAGGCGCGTCGCTCCGCGGGATCCACATCGTGCCCGCCGTCACGCGTCAGCCCGAGCCAGTCGGTGAGCGCGAAGGCGGAATCCCTGACCTCCAGTTGCGGGATCCGGATGTTGACCCGTCCGCCGTGGGCCAGCGCGCGGGCGACGTCTCCTTCCCTGAAGTCGATATGACCCGCGCCTTCCTTGTACACCTTCAGGCCGTTCTGCAGGATCAGGAAGACGTGGGTCAGGATGGTCCGGGCCCGGGCGTCCTTCCGCCACGCGTCCGGGTCGTCCGGTAGGAGGGCGGTGCGGGTATCCAGCGTGTCGACGAAGGTCCCGTGGATCTGCCGATCACGCTCTTCTTCGGCGCTCCTGCGCGCGTCGTCGGGCAGGGAGCCGCCGCGCAGGGCCAGGTGACGGCCGAGCGTGTATGCGGGACTGGTGGGCGTGGGCCCGCCCTCATCCGGCCGGCGCCTCGTCCACTCCAGGGTGGCGATGAGCAGGCGCTGCCCCGGCTTCAGCCGCAGCCAGGTGCGGTAGTCGCCCTTCTCGGTGTACTTTTCGGCGTCCTCGTAGCGGCCGATGCCGATGTCGTCGAGCCACTTCGGTGACCGGGAGAGGATCTGGATGTCCCGGAGCTCGTCGGCGCTGAACACCGGGCCCTCGGTGAGACGCTTGGTCAGGACTTTCCTGACCTCGCGGTCACTGATCTCGCGGGTACCGATCTGGCGGGCACTGCTGTCCCGCCCGGTGAGCAGTCCACTGAGACGCCCCTGTGCGGCGCGTTGTTCGGCGACCAGAGCCACAGCCTGGTTGCCCAAGACGGACTGCAGACCGGCCAGGCCGGCGGCCGGCGGTGTCGATGGCCGCGTCACGGTCCGGTGTGCGGTGCCGGTGGGCGTCGCCGAACCCGTCCGCCGGCTTTCGTCGAGGTGTTGCCCCCTGTACGAGCGCATCCGCCCACCCCTCCGCGGTCGATGAAGCCCAGGGCCACCGCTGGAAGGACAGCCGCCCCAGCGCCCATTTTATCCGGAGACGGAGGTCGTTCCCAGAGTACGGTCACGCCGCGAAAGACCTCGGACGCACCTGGTCGGGGGAGTGGGATACGACGTCTCCCAAGTCAACTACGGGTGGGGGAGGGGCAGGCAGGAACGCCCGTCGTCCTCTCCGACATGACGGACAGTCAATTATTCGCATACGGCCGACCGTTGGATGACCGACGGCTCAGCGGCCGGACAGCTCCTTGTAGGCACGGGTGAATGCGTACAGCAGCCTGTTCCTGCTCCGGATCGCCATCTCCACCACCTGGTCATCGAGCTTGGCCAGCGTCGGGTTCTGCCTGATCCTGGTCTTGAGGCCCTTCGTGTCGATGGGGCTGTCGGGGGTCAGTTCCTTGGCGGCCAGATTCCGCAGCACGCCCAGGTCGGTCACTTTCGCGTAGACGAGTTCGGCCAGGGCCAGCTTCACGTCGCTGTCCAGTCCGTACACCGTGGCGACGCGGTCCTGCCACTCCTGCTTCCTGGCATGGCTCTGTGCGAGGTCGAAGAGCTTCCTGAGCGTGTCCTCGGCGACGGCCTGGCCCTTCCTGTGCCCCCCGACGTTCGTGCCGACCCGGTCCATGTCGGTGGAGATCGCGTACCGCGAGTCGAAGCCCTCTCTCACGTTGTCACGCTTGGAGCGCAGCGAGTTCACCAACTGCTCGCCCTCCAGCTTGCCGGTCCCGAAGGAGATACCGTCCTCCAGCCGGTCCATGTCCCAGTCTGTCTTCACCTTCACGAAGGTGTTCGGCTCGGGGTAGTACACGGAGCGCGGATTCACCTCGGCCATGGCGTTCCGGACGGCGAGGTCCACCTGATTGGCGTGCCAGATCAGGATGCCTCCGTCGGTGTCCTTGGTGCTCGCGGGAGCCGTGTAGCCGCCGCTGAACAGGTCCTTCTCCCCGGTGTCCAGGACCTCGGCGGCTGCCGAGAACAGCGGTCCCGCCTCGGTGTCGAACGACTGGGTGTCGGAGTCGCCGGTGTGCAGGTAGACATGGTCCCTGCCGCGATCCGTCAACCCCCGGACCAGTTCGCTCACCACCGGGTGGCGCATGATCTGGTCCCTGATCTCGCCGTAGGGAATGGTGGCCTGGCTGATGTTCGCGGTGGAGGAGACCCTGTGGTCGGCCCAGGTGAATCCGATGACCTCGACCCGGAATCGGTTGCTGTCCCAGCGGCTCGTGAAGTCGTTGATCTTGTTCCTGAGCAAGGTCTCCTTGGAGGTCTCCCTGGCGGCCGCGCCCGCCCCTCGCTGATCCCAACAGTTCACCCCGATCACCAGGGCGAATCGGTCCGCGGGCGCCGTTCCCCCGGTGAATCCCGTGTTGTACTTGTCCGCGATCGCGAAGAGGTCCAGGTTGTCGCTGAGCACGGCGGGCACGAGCGCGACCGTCCCCGCGCCGCCGGGTTCGACCTCGCCCTGGCCGAAGGCGCCGGCCCGCGCGGACGCGTTGAGCGGGGTGATCTGCGCCGCCCGCTGTACGACCAGCGGCCCCGCCTTCGCTGCGGACTGCGGCGCCGAGTGCTGCACCGTCCGTTGGGCCCGGCCCGCCGGGCCGGGGCCGAGGCGCATGGCGCGGGTGGCGCCGGCCTCGGCCGCGCGTTCGAAGCGGTCGGACGGGTCGCTGATCTTCAGGCCCGTCCCCTCGTCGGTACCGGCGACGGGGCCTTGGCGTTGTTGGATGACGTGGGCGAGTTCGTGGGCGAGGGTGTGGTTGTCGCTGCCGCCGTCGCCGATGACGATGTGGTTGCCGCTGGTGTAGGCGCGGGCGCCGACTTCGGCTGCGGATTCCTTGGCGGAGGCGTCGGTGTGGATCCGGACGTCGGAGAAGTCCGCTCCGAAGCGGGCCTCCATGTCCGTACGGGTGGCATCGTCCAACGGCCGCCCGCCGGCGCGCAGCACGTTGTGGACCGCGGAGCGCTGCACCTGGGATCGCACGTCTTGCCGGCCGCAGCCGGCACCCCGCTGGTGCTGTTCTCGGGTCCGGGCGTGCCTGGCCCGGCGGAGCATCTGTACAACGGCGGCGTTGCCGGCCGTACTCTGAAGAGCGAGGAGCCCCGGGACCTGGCCGCGGACTGTGGCCTCAGGCTTGCGGGCGGGGGCTCGTTCACTCGTGGTGCGGGCCGAGGATGTCTTGTCGTGGTCGCGCAACGAGGGCCTCTTCCCACAGCTGGTCGGCGACTACCTCAGGCAGTCGTACTGGACGGCGGCCGAGAAGGTCAAGCGCCCGTGGCTCGCCCTCGCACATGGCACCACGCACGGACTGCCGTTCCCACTGCTCACGCGGTCTCCGTTCGCCCCTGCCGTCTTTGGGGTCGGGATACCCCGTAGCGAGGGGCGTCACCAGTGCGCAGGGGCGCGAACGTGGTTGTACGGAACGGACTGTGGCAACGGTAGGGGCGCGACCGCTGCCCGGGAACGCCCGCCCGGCCTACGGTGCAATCAACGCCGCGCGGCAGGAGAGCGCAGAGAAGCGGCTGCTGCCGACGACGGACAAACGGTCGTGGAGCAGGTGGACTTCACCTGGGACGGTGCCACTCTCTGCGAACGGACCAGTACTTCGGCCCCGAAACCCAGCTTCACCACAACTACTTCCGGGCCTACTCGCTGCCGCCCGGGAAATAGGTAAGCCTGTTACCATCCGCAGAGTCAATCCCAATGATCCGTACCCGCCATCACTCAACGGCGTCACCTGGAAAGAAGCCTTCCGAAAGCGCATGAACTCCGGTCTGGACAGGGATGCGCAAGGTAATCCCGTTCCCCCTACGGGACTTACGGAACGGCCGCCGCACGCTCACCTTTCGAAGCGTTGGAAGAAGAGCGGATGCAAGAAGAATTGACTGTGATCGAGCGTCTCTGGGTGGATTACCGGTTGCCGGATCTTGACGGCCTGTACCTTCCTGACGGGCGATCGTACGAGGTCTTCCTCGACGCCGATGCGGCGAGCGGAATCAGGTTCGGGGAATCCTTCGACCTCGACGAGGTGCTGGCTGAGGACCCGGACTGGGTGACTGACATCGGCAGGAACCGATCGGTTTCACTGGCGGATGGAGGATTTCTCTGGGGAGGCGAGGGAGTGTCCCATGGGTCGTACGGATTCTGCGGACGGCTCCGCGCCGATCACACCCTGGTCTGGGTCCTCTTCCTGGAGGATTCCAACCCGTTCACCGAAATCCGGGTTTCGGGCAACGCCGCCGTTTTCCGCTCAACCTCCGGGAAGTCGATCACTGTTGACATCGACGATCCGCTCCGCCTCCGAGCCGTGTAGACCGCCCTCACGCACCATAAAAGTGGTCCGGCTGCCGAAGGAGTCGTCCCAGCCGGTACCTCCACGGCTCTGGCTCGTGGTCGAGCTGCCGTGGGCCTTGGCGGTCGGGCATGTGGACAGGGGGGCGGGGGCGGCGCGCCCGGGGCAGGGCTTGTCGTGGGGCCGCCTGGTCCCGTCTGACTGTTTCCGTTCGGTCTGTGTGTGGAGATTCCGAAAAGATCGCTGATACGTTTGTATGTGTAGTGAAGGCCGTGGCGTGGTTGGGGGTTGGGGGATGGCGCTTGCCTCTGCGGCGGCTGCGTCACCCCGTGCAAGTCACGCGCAGAGTGCGGAGGGGACACGCAGTGACAGGGGCTGGGCGGGGGGCGGGTGGTCCGGATGAGATTCACGGGCCGTCGGGCCGTCGGCGGAGCACACAGCGGGAGCCTCTCGCCAGTGAAGGGAACGGCGTCCAGGTACCTACGTCCGCAGACCCTGAACGCACGTTGCAGCTGAGGGTCGAACCGCCTGAAGCGACCGGTGAGACCGTTCTGACGCGGCGGCCGGAGGGGTCCGACGGGAGAGCCGGCCGACGTAGGGCCGCGCAGTCATCATCCGCCCGCACACGCATCGTTACGCTGCTGGCCCCCCTCGGCGTGCGGCTGGCGCCGTACGCTCGCCGGCTCAGGCCGCGTTATCCGCGTCCGAGCCGCACCGGCTGGCGGCGCTGGATGCCTTCCTGGCGGCAGTGGCTGGGCGTCGTGTCGATGACCATCGGCCTGACCGGGCTGTTCCTGGCCATCGCCTACGCCGCCACCGACATACCCAAGGACCTGAACGCGTACGCCACCCAGCAGGACAACGTGTACTTCTGGTCCGACGGCACACCCATGGCTCGCACCGGCTGGGTGCAGCGGCAGGCGATGCCGCTCAAAGACATACCCGGGGACGTCCGCTGGGCCGTGCTGGCGGCCGAGAACGAGAGCTTCTACGGCGACCCCGGCGTCTCTTTCAAGGGCCTCACCCGCGCCCTGTGGCGGACGGTCGGTCAGGGCGAAACCCAGGGTGGCTCGACCATCACCCAGCAGTACGTCAAGAACGTCTACCTGAACCAGGACCAGACCGTCAGCCGCAAGTTCACCGAGGCGATGATCGCGCTCAAGCTCGACAACCGGATGAGCAAGGACGAGATCCTGGAGGGATACCTCAACACCAGTTGGTTCGGCCGCGGCACCTACGGCATCCAGCGTGCCGCACAGGCCTACTACGGCAAGGACGTCGGCGAACTCAACGCGAGTCAGGCCGCCTTCCTGGCCTCGCTGCTCAAGGGCGCCGGCCTGTACGACCCCACACTGAGCGCGGCCAACCACCACCGGGCGGTGAAGCGCTGGAACTGGATCCTGGACCGGATGGTCAAGATCGGCAAACTGTCGCCGGCCGAGCGGGCCGGGTATCGGACGTTCCCCGAGCCGCTCAAACAGAACCCGCTGTACGACACCGGTCAGCAGAGCGACTACCTGGTGGAACTCGCCTCCCAATACGCCAAGAATGCCGGGCACCTCTCGGACCGGCAGTTCGATCTGGGCGGCTACCAGATCTACACCACCTTCGACCGCAAACGGGAGGCGGCCCTCGACGACGAGGTGGAAAAGGCACGCAAGAAGGCCCGGCAGACCCACCCGGACGCGGCAGCCACCGCCCATTACGGCGTCGCCTCGCTGGCCACCGACGGCCGCATCCTTGCGGTTTACGGCGGACCGGACCACCGGAAGCAGGGCTATAACGAGTCCAACGCCGGGACAATTCCAGCCGGTTCGGCCTTCCTGCCGTTCGTGTACGCGGCCGGTCTGGAGCACGGCGTCGCCAGGCGGCGGGACGCCCCCCGGGAGAAGGTCACCCCGCAGTCCCTCTACGACGGCGACGACGGCGTGCCCGTCAGTACGCCGGAGGGCCCCTACTGGGACCGCGGCGGCAAGAAGGTCACCGCCCACAACGACGACCGGAAATCGTGGGGCCGGGTGACGCTGCGCGAGGCGCTCGCCAAGTCGGTGAACACCCCCTTCATGCAACTGGGCATGGACACGGGCCTGGACAAGGTGAAGCAGACAGCCCAGGCGGCCGGGCTGCTGTCGTCGAGTTTCGGGCCGCAGGTACCCGCCCTGTCCCTGGGCAGCTCCACACCGAGCGCGATCCGCATGGCCAGCGGCTACGCCACCTTCGCCGCCGCGGGGCAGCACGTCGAGCCGTACTCCGTGCGCCGCGTCACCCGGAACGGCTCGACCGTGCGGCTGGACCTCCCGGACGCGCGCCGCGCGGTCAGCGCCGCGGTGGCCGGGGAGGTGACGCAGGCGCTCGCGGACTCCTTCCGGTCCGCCCACCCTGACGCCGCCCCGGCCGCCGCGGCGGTGTCCGGCAAGGCCGGCACGGTCGCCGATGACACGGCCGCCTGGTACGTCGGCACGGCCCACACCGTGTCGACGGCCGTGGTCGTCTACCGCATGGATCTGGCCAAGAGCCTCGAACCGCTGCCGCTGAAGGGGCTCGCGGGAACCGCCGCCGACAGCGTCCCGTACGACATCTGGGCGGGAGCCATGGGCCCACTGCGCTGACCGGCGGACCTATCCGCACCCGCACCCGCACAGGAACCTCCCTCGCAGATTCGAGCCTTGTATGAAGTCGACTTCAGGCCGCCGCCGTAAGGGGCGCGCACCCCGCCGCACCGTCCGTACCCGGTTCGTAGCCCTCGCGGCAGCCGCCCTCGTCGTCTGCGCGGCCGCCACCGGCTACCTGGTGCTGACCCAGACCGACGGCCAGGCTTCGGCTCCCACGGACGGCAAGGGGGGATCGGTTGCCCAGGGCCCGCCGCAGCCGCGCAAGAAGCCGGAGTGGGACGGCACCACCAAGATTCTCGGGGACGGATCGACCTCCTACACCGGCCCGCAGAAGGGGCAGTTGAAGGCGGTGCCGCTCAAACCAGGGGAGAGGCCACCGCAGTTCGTCGTCTTCTCCTGGGACGGTGCGCTGGAGGGCGACGATCGTCTCTTCTCCCACTACCGCGATATGGCCAAGGACCACGACGCCCATATGACCTTCTTCCTCACGGGCATCTACCTGCTGCCCAAGAGCAAGAAGGACCTCTACCACCCGCCCCAGCATCCGGTGGGTTCCGCCGCGATCAGCTACCCCACCGACGAACACATCCGCACCACCCTGACGCAGCTCGCCGCGGCCTACGAGGACGGCAACGAGATCGGCACGCACTTCAACGGCCACTTCTGCGGCGCCAAGGGGGGTGCCGACTGGAGCGTGGGGGAGTGGAAGAGCGAGATCGACCAGTTCTACGACTTCGTGGAGAAGTGGCGGACCAACACCGGCGACAAGGACATTCCCGCGCTGCCCTTCGACTTCCGCAAGGAGGTGACCGGCGGCCGTGCCCCCTGTCTGGAGGGCCAGCCGAACCTGCTCAAAGCCATGAAGAGCTACGGCTGGCGCTACGACGCCAGCTCCCCGGGCGACTTCCAGATATGGCCGAGCAAGAAGAACGGCATCTGGGACTTTCCGCTGCAAATGCTTCCGTACCCCGGTGGCAACTACCAGGGCCTGTCAATGGACTTCAACTTCCTCTACAACCAGTCCCATGGCGAGACCAAGGGCGATCCGGCCAAGTACGCAGACTGGGAGCGGCAGACCGTCGACTCCTACATGGCGGGCTTCAACCGCGTCTACTACGGCAGCCGGGCACCGCTGTTCATAGGCAACCACTTCGAGGACTGGAACGGCGGCATCTACATGAAGGCCATCGACCAGGTGGTCAAGAAGACCTGCACCAAGAAGGGCGTCAAGTGCGTGTCCTTCAAGGAACTCGCTGACTGGCTCGACGTGCAGAAGCCCGAGACGCTGCAGCGCCTGCGCGGTCTGGATCCGGCCCAGTCGCCGGACTGGGCCACGGTCGTCAATTGACCCGGGAACCGGCCTGGCCCCGATTGTCGGCTCGTCTCCAGGCACTTCACGCAGCTCAGGAAAAATTCGATCGCCCGGACCGTGTACCGGCGCAGAGGGGAACATCGGTGAAATCCACAAGAACAGGCCGCAAGCGGAGCCGCGCCACCATAGTCGCGGTGGCGGCAGCCTCAGTGGCCACGGGAATCCTGCTACCCAGCGGTAGCGCGAGCGCGGCGGCCACCCCCGATCCGACGCTGGACTCGGCGACCAAGGCCGCATTTCAGCGGCTGGCCGACGCGGTCTTCACCGATCGCACGCAGTCCCTGGTGAGCGATGCCGGGAACGGACGTCACAAGTCGCACCCGCAGCGGACATCCGGCTTCACCGGAAAGGTGCGACTGTCCGAGAAGCAGTCGCGCGAGGAGCGATCGACGCTCGACGAACTGCGCGCCCGCAAGTCCCGTCTGGCCCGGCTCGGCGAGCAGTACAGCGGAGCCGGTACCCGTGTCACGCTGGACGCCACCCGGGTGAAGGGCCGGTATGCCACGGCCGACGTCACCGAGACCACGACTCTGGCCTACGAGCACGCCAAGGGCACCGGGCCCGAGACCACCGGGTTCCGGGCCCGGCACGAACTGACCTTCCAGGCCGACCGCAAGGGTGACTGGCAGCTGACCGGTGTCCGCGACACCGACGACGGCCACGTCGCGGTGAACCAGGTCGCCAAGCCGTCCGTCGCCGCGCCGGCCACCGCTGCCGACCCGCCCTCGGCGACCCGCTCGGCCACGACGTGGCCCGCGCCGGCCAACCCGAAGAACTTCACGGCCACCGGGTACGACTACAACGCCATGGCGGCCTACGCGACGAAGTACTGGAGCAACTACAACCCGGACTACCCCGATTTCAGCGGCGCCGCCGCCGGCGGGGACTGCACCAACTTCGTCAGCCAGTCACTCAAGGCGGGCGGCTGGCAGCACGTCCCCGGCTACACGACGGACTTCCACAAGTGGTTCGGCAACTCCGAGATCCAGTCGGACTCGTTCGTCGGCGTCAACGAGTTCTCCTGGTTCGCCCTGTCTTCCAAGCGTGCCACCAGCCTCGCGAACGTCTACCAGATGGACGTCGGTGACGTGCTGCAACTGGACTTCGACAAGGACGGGTCCAAGGACCATTCAATGATCGTCACCAAGCGCAGCCGGCAGGGCATGCCGTACGTCACCTATCACTCCAACGACACCTACAACAGGTCGGTGGCCAGCATCGTCGCGTCGTACCCGACCGCCGCGTACTACGCCTACCGCACCTGATCGGCGCCGGACACCCGCGGCCGGCGCCGCGGCCCGCCCACACCGCTGCCGCGGCCCTCGTTCTGCGGGAACTCCTCCCGCAGGCTCCGGGGGCCGGCCGCAACGCCGGTGTGACCGCCGCACACCGACCACACCTGAATCGTTGGTGCAGCACCGTCGACTGGTCGACTGGTAGGTGGCGTCCGGTCCCAGGGAGCAGGGCGCGTCACAGCTCTCGGAGCCAACGATTCGACCACTCGGCGGTGGGCGCGTGGACGAAGCCATAGCGTCGGCCGAGTGACTTGGCGCCGGCCGGGGTTCCCATGTTCGACTCGATCCGTTTGAAACCTGCGTCGCGCAATATTTGGAAAACCCGTTCCAGGAAGGTGTCGACTATCTCCCGCCGGGTGTCACGATCGACTTCGGGAACGACGAAGAACCAACCGAGATCAGTCGCTTCCTGGCCTTCTTTCCGTTCCGTCGGGATGCAGAAGAAACCACCCAGCATCTTCCCCGAGTCGTCGAGCGCCACAAGGTGTTTGACGCTGGTGCCCAGGCCGCCCTCGATCGCGGAACGAGTGAAGTTCACGGGGTTGTCGACCGTGTACCCGTCATCGTTGAATTGCGAGTTCTCAAAGGTGTGGCGCAGTGTCGACTCGATATCGTCCCACCGGGCCTTCATGAAGTGCTCATCCACGAGCCTGATCTCCACTGCACACCTCCATCCGCTCGAACAGCGCGCGCTCCCGCGTCCACAATGACAACGGGTGGGCCTGCCTGCGATCAGACATCCGCCAAACAGGTGACGAGCCGCAGCGGCGGCGCCGATGACGCCACACACTCCGGCGCCCGTAACCCGCCTCATCAACGGGTGCTCGGTGATGGACCGTCCGACGTTGAGGGACGCGTGGATACCGCGCGAGCGCTGGGCGCGGATGTGAACCAGAAGGCTTTGACGGATCCGGCGGCATCGTCACGCACGAGAATCTCGGTGCCGCACCGATGGGCGGCGGGAATCTGGGCGAGCGCGGCGCCGAGCGCGACCTGGGGCGGCCCGTGTGATTGAGGTACGGCGACGACACCGTCGAGGACTTCTCCGGCATCGGCGAAGGCCCTCGCCCATCTTGGGCGAGGGCCTTGACTGTTGCGTCCTGCCGTCGAACGGGCTCTAGGTCCTGTCGTCAAACTCCCGCACGGCACCCTTGCCCGCTCGTCGGCCCGGTGCCCTCGGCGTGGTCAGGCCACGAGGACAACCGAGTTGATCGGTGTCATGTCGTAGGGCGAGAACTCGCCCGTAACGCGGTCCACGTCGGAGCAGTTGACGCCGTTGTACCCGAAGCAGAGCTGGAAGCCGGCCCCATCGGTCTGATTGTTGACCAGCACGCGATCGCCGGTCACGTTCGACAGGTTGTGGGACCCGTAGCTGTAGAAGATGTTCTGGCTCAGGATGGAGCCGTCCACCTCACGGATGCAGAACGCTCCGGAGGGGCAGGGTGTCGCCGCGACAGCATTGGGCGCTAGGGCGACTCCGAGTGTACCCACGGTGAGCGACAGTCCTGCGGCGGCTAATGCGATCTTGCGCATGCTTTCTACCCCCTCTGCCCTGGTGCACCCGGTATGGAGCACCTCGCACACGAAATTAGCCTGAACCAATGCGTGATGTCAGGACTTGGGGAAAATCGTGGAGGTAGTTCCGGTTACGGGCAGCCGGCAGTCAGAGGCCCCGCCGGCTACGGTCCAGGGGCGCTGGCGCGTCAGTGACGCTCACCCGCGGCCGGCAAACAACCGGTCCAGCCAGCCGGCGGCGGCTTGCTGGAACAGGCATGGCGTGAACTGATCCAGTGGGCCCGGAAACTGCACTACGGATGGACACCAGGCACCCCAGCGCAGTGGACCCGCAGTACACCCCGACCAGGCTGGGGGAGCAGCGCCCCCGAACCCCAAGCCGCCCCGGCGTCAGTCGGCAGGATCGTCGTCTCCACGTCAGCAAAGGAAAATCCGCTGCCTGGCAGTGCAGGCAGCAGATTGTGATCCGTGTTGACGACTATTGCGTCATGACTTCGAGAGCATTCCTGGCTGCCTCGGCAATACCGTCCCACAGCGGAGATGCCAGGAAGGCGCTGTCAGGGCTTTCGGAACCGACCTCTTCGATGATGTGAAGAAGCCGGTCAGACAGGCCCTTCATGGCCTGGGCTTCCTCCTCCGAGGCGAGCGTGTAACCGATGGCTGCATAAGGGTTGTCGAGGACGGTTGCGTCACCCAGAATATTGACATTGAGTGTGAAGTCGTCGAAGTAATCCGGGTTCGGATACTTCCTCTCAATCCATACCCGCTTCTGGTACTCAGGGTCCGCGAGGGCGCGAACGGCTGAGACGACCTCCTCCCTCATTTGTGGAAGTCGGATCTGCTCTTCACTCACGGCCGGTTCCATTCCTTCCTTGTCAGCCACTCGATGACCGGGGCGCTCGCAGTGAGCCTAGTGGCCGGGCCGTGAGCGCCCGCGCATGTGCCGCGGCCTCGGGCCCCGCCGGGCGGTGCCGGCCGAGCGCGTCGCACATGTGCGGGCACGGGGTATGGCAACAAGTCAGCGAGTACGTGCCGGGGCGAAGGGGATTCCCGAAGTCATGCCGCGATGGCCGACCATGAGGGACTCGCCGAGGAAGCTCAGGCCGATGGAGAGCTGGAGGGGGCGTGCGTTCTCGTGCATACCCATCTTCACCGCCAGGACATTGAACCCGGCTGTGGCCACCAGGGTGCCGATCAGGGTGAGGAAGGTGCGGCCGGTGTATCGCTGCCACAGGACGCCGCCCTTGTCGACGAGTTGAACGGTGGCGCCGCGGAGTGCGCCGAGTGCCGCACCGAGGACGGCGCCCGCGATGATCCAGGTGAGGTCGGTGCCGGTCAGATCCGTCTTCTTGACGAGGGACAGGATGCCGATCCCGGTCAGGATCGCCGGGGCGATGAAGAGGTCCTTCGCGTTGACCGGTTCACCGGTCAACCGTTTGATCACGACCGCGATCACGACCACCGCGATGATCGCGGTGAGCAGCCAGGGGTTCACGCAGATACCGCCCATCTTTGTAGCATGATTACGCTAAAAAATATTAGCTCGGTCGTGCTATAAAGGCAATGTGCCAAAGATCGTCGATCCCGTCGCCCGCCGCAGGGCGGTGGCGCAGGCCGTCCTGTCCGTCGCCGCCCGGCATGGGCTGGAGCATGCGTCGCTGCGCAACGTCGCCGATGAAGCCGGACTCGCCATCGGCTCGGTCCGCCACTACTTCGCCGACCACGACGAGTTGATGACCTTCGCGATGAGGGAGCTGAGTCAGCGCATCGGCGACCGCATCCGCACCCACGCCGAGCGGCTCCTGACTCCCGACGGCCACACCGACCGGCGGGCCGGAACAGAGGAGCTCCTGGCCGAGTTCCTCCCCCTGGACGAGACCCGCCGCCAGGAGTCCGCACTCTGGCTCGCCTTCACCGCCGCAGCGCACACCCGCCCCGAACTACGGCCCTGCGCTGCCGAGATGCAGGCCGATCTGCACGCCCTGATGACGCGTGTGCTGCACGAAGCCCGGTGCGCCGGCGGGCTGCCAGGCAGCATGGACGTCGAACTGGAAAGCACACGACTGGCCGCCCTCCTCGACGGCCTCACTCTCCAGGCAACGCTGCTGCCGGACCGCTATCCGCCCAGGCTGCTCCGGCAGGTACTGCGACGGCACCTGGACGCCCTCAGAGCCGGCAGCTGACCTCCGGTCATATGCGTCCGAGCTGCTTGGCATGAGGGCCGATCCCCGGTCGGCCCGTCGCCACTTCGCGCGACGGTCTGCCCCATCGGACAGGTCTAGGGCTTGCGTCGCTGGCGGCGTACGGCGAGGGAAGCGAGCGCCACGAGCGAGAGGGCGACTCCGCCCCCGATCAGCCAGGGCGGGCGGCTGTGCGGGACGGGTGGGCCGGCCACGGTCACCTGCCGGGTGGTGGTCTCCTGCCCGTGGTGGCTGACGACCGTCATCAGGTACCTGCCCGCCGGTATGTCGTCCCGTACGGCGGTGTGCCCTCCAAAGAGCCTGCTCCCGTCGTCGCACTTGCAGCCGGGATCGTCCTCGCCTTCCCTGAGTGTCAACGGACCATCGAAGAGCGGGGACTTGACCGTCAGTGACGTCTCGCCCGCGGCGGGCTGCCGATCGGTCAGGACCACGATGACGTCGCTGCCCGGACGCACCGCGCTTCGCTCCCCGTCGCCCGGCAAAGGACGCTTGGCGTCACCGACGACGAACCGGCCTATCACCGCCGGCCCTTCGGCGACGACTGCCATCCGGGCAGTGGCGACGATGCGGCCGTGGCTGGTCGCGGTCACGGGGTACGTGCCCGGCGCAATGTCACCGCGGATGCGATGCCGGGTTCCCGGCGCGCCCGTCTGGACGAACTGGACGGACCCTTTCCCCAACGGGGTGAGCGGAACGGGTTCGATGAGAGCCGGCGAAGTGACGGTCACCTCGTCCGTACCGGCGGGCATCCCGGCGACCTCGAACTCGACCGGTCCGTTCACCTCGACCCTGACCCCGGGCGCACCGCCGGTATACGACAGGTGAGGACCGCTGGCCGCGGCTGCTCCCGGCGCCGCCGACAGGACGAGCGCACCGGCAACGGCCAGGCCCAGGGCCCACCGACGCAGGGACGGAGGAGGGACCACGGCGAGCTCCTTGCGGGGTCGGGTCTCCAACCGGCGATGACGGCGCGGCACAGGTCTGGTGCCGATGGCGGCCACGTTGACGGATGTCATCGTCGAGGACGTTCGACCGCCCGCAAGGGTTGCCCGGCGGCGCTGCAGTGCACCGCTCTGATCCAACGGACATCACACCTGGCCGGGACCTGTCCGGTGAAACTTCGTGGATTCAACCGACGCCGGCATGTCCAGCCGCGGCTGGCTGACGGGGCCTCGGGCGCGGTCCGCTCGCATCAGGCACGAGTGCTCACCGGGACGAGCGATCTACCGGGCGTGCGAACTGCCCCCTGCTTCAACCGGATTGCTGCGACAACCCGGCGGTAAGGTCTCTCACCTCACTCGACTCCATGGCGCATCGTGGCGCACCCACGAGGTTCGACAAGAGGGCCTGCATCTTTCATGGCACCGTGACCGTCGCAGCAATTCGCCTGTGGCTTGGCTCTCAAACCCGCCGAAGAGCCTGTGAGTACCGGGCATCACCGCACGAGTCCGATGGCCTCGATCTCGATCATCCACTCAGGGTTGGCGAGTGAGGAGACCTCTACGAACGACTCCGCGAGGTGCGGTTTGTGCGGGAAGTGTTCCGCGCGCAACTCGGCAAAGATGTCCTGCTGCGCGATGTCCGTGACGAACACGGTCGCCTTGACTACGTCGGCGAGGCTGGAGCCCGCGTTTGTGAGGACCGTCGACAGATTCGCGAGCGCCTGACGGGCTTGCGTCTCGAAGTCCCCGGCGCCGACCGTGGCTCCCTGGGCATCGATCGGCGCCTGCCCTGAGGTGAAGACCAAGTTCCCGACCCGGACGCCGAGCGAGATACCGGCCGACTCGTACCAGTCGGGTTCCGCGGAGACGCGCACGCGCTCGGCGGCAGGCTGTGTAACGGACATATTTCTGACACTCCCTCAAAACTGCACAAGCGGGGCCGGGTAGCTGTGATCACCTCGGTTTGATCGACAGCCACGAGATCCTGAGATTCATTCCCGAGGGCTCACAAGTCCGCCTCGGCGCAGCTCGGGTGATGGTCGTCCACCTAGGCGAGCGTGCCGCATCCCAGGCTTGATCCGCAGGACAGGCCCTAAGGACCAGCGGCAGGAGGGAGTTTCCTTCGAAGTGCACCGGATCTTGGCATCGGCGCCGGACGCGTACGAACTCATCAAGTCTCCGTCGGTCAACGAGCGGACGGGCCGCAGCCAGTGGAGCGGGCACGCGGCGGAGCGGCTGCGGGCTGGTCGACCGCGACGCCGGTCGCGGTGGAAAAGAAGGTCGAAGCCATTCGCGACCTCGTTGAAGAGGAGGGCGAGGAGGACTGGTGGGATGAGCCCGAGCTCGAAGGCGAGGACGAGGGGGAGGATTGTGATCCGGCCCGGATCGTGCGGGGCTTCCACCGGGCGATGGGGTTCACGGATCTGATCGGGGTCTGTCAGGGGTTTGTTGCCGGGGCGAGCCGGCTGGTGCCGAAGCTGCGCGGCAGGGGAGTTCACCGAGTCGCAGCTCGCTCATGGGTCATGCGAGCCTGCCCCGCCCTGACATCTGCGCTCCCCCGCCTGCTTGCTACGGGGTGTAGGACAACATCACGCCGTCAACGGCCCCGTTCCGGCCGTTGGCCGGGTGGTGCTGCTGCCCAGACAGCGTACGGATCACGGACGACGGGGGACCAGCGCTCGATGGCATCGCTGGGCTCGTCCCCTCCGGAGAGGTCAAGACTGGTTCGCTTCGGCGCCCTTGCCCGAATCGGACCGCACGCAGAGGGAGATCGTGGTGGGAGGCTCCGAGTCCCCATGACCGACCTTCAGCACCACCCGGTCCTCCTCCCGGCCGGCCCGCAGCGCGGGGAGCGCGGCCCGGCCCCGGGCGTCCGTGGTCAGGAGGGTCTCTGTCGTTCCGTCGCTGAACGTCGTGCCACCGTCGGAGAGCACACGGCAGGTGAGCGGCACGCCGGGGATGGGCAGGCCGTTGCTGATGTACTGAACCACGCCCGACATTCCGGTGCGCTGCCCCGGCGCTGCCTCCGTCGCGAGTTGGGACACGAACTGGGTTTTCCCGCAGGGACTTTCGGGATCATCGGGAATCGGGTACTGCCCGATCGACTTGTTGGTCGGGTTGGTGTACCAGACCCATTTGCCGTGCTTGTCCACGCACAGCCCCATGGCGTCGCCGCCGTTCGGCAGGGACGGGCCCGGGAGCTCGGTAATGCTCTTGTCCGTACGGAAGCGTGAGATCCCCTTGCTGGTCGCTACCCAGAGATTTCCGTCCGTGCCCAGCATCATTTGTCGAGGCGCGCCGAATCCGGAGATGAAGCGCTGCGTCCAGCTGTGGAGGGCTGTGTCGTACCGACAGATCTGGCTTGGATTCTCGGTGCCTACCCATACCGCGTCCCCATTGGGGTCGGCGACGACATGAACCGGCTTTTGGCTGCTGCCCCCGGGGAGCGGAATGGGCTCCGGCTGCTTGTCCTTGGCGGGGGTATACCTGTAAAGACTGTTCGTCTTCCGCGGGTAGTCTCCCGTGCTGGCCTGACCCGTCGCCCAATAGGTGCAATCGGCGGGTGACTTCGCGTTCGCCGGAGCGGTGACGGCCACGGACCAGAGCCAGGTGTCGTAGACCGGGTGCTGCCGGGCGTCTGGAAACGGATACGTGCCCGGAGTGCCGGACTCGTCTTCCGCGTCACAATATCCGATCACGGTGTGCAGGGGCTCGGCGAACATGACCCAATAGGAATACTCGGGTTTACCGGCGTCGCCCGTATCGATCAGGAGCCACGTGAGAGTCTGAACCCAGGCTTCATAGGGAAGCTTGACCCCGGTGAGACGCCTCTGGTTCACGATGTCGTATTGGGCGACCGAGTCTCCGAACCCATCGGAGAGACAGGCGAACCATACGGCCTTCCTCCCGTCCGTTCGATGCGGGCGGGGGTCCGGAATGATTCCGATGCAAGGGGTGGGGACTTCGTCGGTGACCGCGAGTTGGGTGGCAAGGCTTTCCGGATTCACCTGGACGAGCCCGCTCCACTCGGTCGTCACCCAGAGATATCCATCCGGTCCGACGGTGACGAACTGCGGATCAGTGAAGCCATCGAGGAGAGGGTATTCCACGGGTTCGCCAGTGCCCGGCATTCTGGATCACTCCGTTCGATGTGCCGCTCAAGAGTGAAGCGTCTACTGTCGGCCCGGCATGGCTGCCGCGCAAGTGGCCGTTGGAGGATTGGCTTGAACGCACGCCGTGAGGTGCGCGTTCCGGTATTTCTCAGGCGGCCGGTATTCGATGTCGGTGAAAAATGATCCCACCGCGCCTCTGCGGCCCTCTGTCCTACGCCTCCTGAGCACGCGGGCGACCGTCGGAGCACGTTGTACGACCACCTCGTACATGTGGCGGCCCGCGCCTGACGGAGCGCGTACCCGCACCGCCCGTGCCTTCCCCGGGTGTCCCTCACAAAGCGTCACCGGCCAGGAGACCTGGAACAGGCACTCAGCTTGGCGTTTAACCTTGACTGATCACAAAACGTCACATTCATGATCGAAGCGTCGAAGGATTTCGCATTGGAGCTTGTGCCGGATGAGGACTCCCTGGGTGGTATGCGTCCGCTCCTGGAAGGTGAGGAGGCCGTCTTGGGGTACGAACCCCAGGAGGGTTTCCTGGACCGTTGCTGGGTTCTGCACGCCGTCACAGTGAGAGGGGAACGGGTCCGGTGGGATGACGTGCTGGCGCACGCCGGCAAGCGTCTGGAGGACTGGCAGTACACCCCTTCGTTCAGGGTCTTCGAGGGGCTGGACCTGCCCGAGGACCTTGAAATGCCGGAGCTGGGCGAGATCGACCGCGACAGTCTGGCCCGCCTGGTAGAGGTTTTCGCCCGGCACAGCCCTGATGGGCTGCGTACGAAGTGCTGCTGGGCCCAGGCCGCGATCGAGGACATCGGCCGTCCGATTCCGGCCCGCCGGGGCCGACTGGATGCGGCACTTGGCTACCACGATGCCTGCGCAGGGCCCCACTGCACCACAGGGAGCCAGTTCCCCGCGCACTGGTGGTCGCTGGAGGGTTCCTGGTTCGTCCTGACCGACTGGGACCTCAGCGCGACGGAGGTCTTTGGCACCCCGGCCCTGATCGTCGACCTTCTCGCTGATGACGGACTGGATGCCGTGCGTCACCCGAGCATCGCCGAGGTTCGGGGCAACCGCGCGCAATGGCGCGAGCGGGCCAACTGAGCCGAGCTTCCCACCAGCCTGACGCTCTCGAACGGTGAGTCATACAGGCTCACCCACCCGGGGATTCGCCAGACAAGCGGACGGCCCCCGCATGAGCATGCGTTCCGTCACAGAACCGCACTCGTACGAAGGCCGCAGGGTGAGTCTGGTGCACCACGATGTCCGGCACGAGGCATCCGACTTCACGTCCCACTTTCGGGAGGACTTCTATGGGTGCCTGACCCGGCGGGGTGACACGCTGTTCGAGCTCTGCGACGCGATGCTCTGCGAGAACGGGTCCGGTGACCTCGCCGGTCGACCTGACGCTGCTGGCCGAACACCGGCGGGGACACGGTGCGTTGTACGACGCGCTCAACCACGGCCGTATCGACGTGGACAGGCTGCGCAAGGCGCTGGCCATGCTGCCGCAGCCCAAGGCCGCCGACGGGCGCCTGGTGCTGGCCGTCGATGTCTCCCCGTGGCTGCGTCCCGACGCGCCGACCAGTCCGGACCGCTTGTTCTGTCATGTCTACGGACGCTCGGGACGATCCAGTGACCAGTTCATCCCTGGCTGGCCCTACTCCTTCGTCGCCGCTCTGGAGACCGGGCGGACGTCGTGGTGCCAGCTGCTCGACGCGGTCCGGCTCGGCCCCGACGACGATGTCGCCGAGGTCACCGCGGCCCAGATCCGCCGCGTCGTCACCGACCTGATCGGCCAAGGCCAGTGGGAGGCCGGCGACCCGGACATCCTGGTTGTCTTCGACGCCGGCTACGACGCCCCGCGCATGGCCTACCTCCTTACCGGCTTGCCCATCGAGGTGCTGGGGCGGATGCGCTCGGACCGAGTGATGCGCCGTCCGGCGCCCTCGCGCGAGGAGTTCCACCGGGCCCACCCCCGCGGCGGCCACCCTCCCAAGCACGGCAAGGAGTTCCGCTTCGCCAAGCCTGACACCTGGGGCGACCCGGACGCCGCCACCGTGCAGGTCACCGACCGCTACGGCATCGCCCAGGCCATGGCCTGGGACCGCATCCACCCCCGCCTCACCACCCGCTCCGCGTGGATCGGCCACGACGGCGAACTCCCCGTCATCGAGGGCACGCTGATCCGCCTCCAGGTCGACCACCTGCCTGGTGGAGGAGACCCGCTGCCGGTCTGGCTGTGGTCCTCCAAGACCGGCATGACCAGCCAAACCGTCGACCTGCGCTGGCAGGCATTCCTCCGCAGATTCGATCTTGAACATACTTTCCGTTTTGAAAAGCAGACCCTGGGCTGGACCCGCCCCAAGCTCCGCAGCCCCGAGGCAGCGGACCGCTGGACGTGGATTGTCATCGCGGCCCACACCCAGCTCCGCCTCACCCGCCCGCACGCCGCGGACCTCCGCCGCCCCTGGGAGCGTCCCGCCGAACCAGGCCGCCTCACCCCGGCCCGCGTCCGCCGCGGGTTCAGGAACATCCGCCCTCACCTGTACTGTCCGGCCCGTGCGCCGAAACCCTCAACTCCAGGCCCAGGACGCCCACCTGGCTCGAAGAACCGGCGGCCCGCCACCCGTTACGACGTGGGCAAGACCACCAGACGCCCCGAAAGCATCACCGAACGCGACCAACTCAGACGCTGAACACAGCGTCAGAAGGGAACGGCCAGCCCGGCTTCTCGCAATCGAAGCAGGGCCCTGCCCATGCACTCGGCAACCGAGGCCCCGTCGGCCCTCATCCCGCCGCTCAGCGGCCCACCAGAAGCGGCAAAAGTCCAGGCTGGCCGACCATCACGCATGCGCTCCGCGTCAACCCGGATCATGGCACCGACACCCTGCTCGCCGAGCCATTCCAGGATGAGCAGCGTCGCGTCCTCGACGCCGCTGTCCAGGTCCACCTTGGGCCACCGCCCCATTCCCTTGGCCATGGCCATAACCCTACTCAGCGTCTGGTTCGGCCTCGTCACACGCTTTCAAGGCGGCTCAAACCATAAAGATCAAGCTCAGCTTGTTCTTCAACCTGAGGTTGCTGCGGAGTGCTTGCTGGTCGGGGAAAATGCGGTGCGCGCTGGCACCACGCTGGTCAGACTCGCGGACATGACTGAGAAGATCACCCGCATCAACCCCGAGCAGCTGCATGAGACGCCCGGCTACCACCACATCACGGTGGTAGAGGCAGGTCGTACGGCCTACCTGGCGGGACAGTGCCCGCTTGATCGGAACGGTGACCTCGTCGGTTGCGGTTCCCTCGAGACGCAGGTCGACCAGGTGGTCGCGAACGCGCTCACCGCCCTGGCAGCGGCGAGTGCCCAGCCGCAACACGTGGTGCGGTCGGTGATCTACGTGCGGAGCGACGAGAGGGACGATCTCGGAGCCGCATGGCGTCGGCTCACCGAGTCTGCCCTGGGTCCGGCGTTCACCACCGCCAGCACGCTCTTGGGCGTCGCCCAGCTGGGCTTTTCAGGACAGCTCGTCGAGGTGGATCTCACCGTGGCGCTGCCTGACTGACTTCGAACGGCGTATCGAACCGCGTAGCCGAGCTGGGGATTCGCCGCCCGCACATCCGGCGAATCCTCACGCGAGCGAACCCGTTCGAGACACCGTTCGAGTTCGTGGCACCATGTACGGCGTGACGATGAACCGAAAGGTCCATGCCGCGTAGACGGCCAGGGCATATCCGCGCCAGCGTCCTCAGCCATCGCCGGACGCCAGGTGCGAAGCCAGTCATCGACGGCCTGTCCCCGGGTGCGATGTCCGAGGTCATCCGGCTTGAACGCACCCGCAACTATCTGCAGCCAGGAGACGTCAGCGCGGCCGTGCGCCTGTGGCAGGACTACGTACACCGGCCCGAGCGCGATGTATGGCACGACTACGAGTGGGGCAGCACGCACTGGTACTGCTGCGGCAATCCACTCGAATCCCGAGCTCTCCTCGACACCGTGATGCCGGCCCTATCGCCACGAAGCGTCCGCGAACTCCGAAAGATCGTCAGCCGTTCTGACGTTGTCTGGAACCGACCCGGTAGATGAAAAGCAAGCTCAGCGTGTCGCCGGGCACCGTGAAGCTCGGCCAGAACGTCTATCTCAAGGGACAGGGCGACAGTGACGCGCTGAAGTACGCGAAGTTCCGCGCCCAGGAGCGTGTCGGGACGCATGGTGCATGGCACACCGTCAAATGCGGCCGGGTCGTGACCATGGGCGCCGGCGAGGCCAAGGCCGATATGAAGGTCAAGGCCGGCCACCGGGGCGTGCTCCAGTTCCGTGGGGTGCTCTACGGCATCGACGGCCCGTGCGGCGGCCACTCGCGCGCGGACATCACCACACAGACCAAGACCGTCCACGTACGCCGACCCGGCGCCCGAGCCGTCCGGACCACCGCCAGATCGAGATCCAGAACACGAACAGTGCAGGCCCGATGGAAAACCACCGGGCCTGCACATGTGAGTAGCGGGGACAGGATTTGAACCTGCGACCTCTGGGTTATGAGCCCAGCGAGCTACCGAGCTGCTCCACCCCGCGTCGGCACGTTGAACTGTACGGCACTTACGCCGATCCACCGAATCGGCCTCGGTCGGCGTGACCGCGTGGCGAGGCTGAACGGGTCCGGCGGGTGGATGGTTGTGCCGTAGGGGGCGAGCCGTCGGTGTGGGTGTAGCTCAGCCGGTGAATTTGCCCAATTCAGGCTGCCAAGGGGTGTGCTGACCATCGCAGAGCACGGCTGAAGTGGCGTACGGGACTTGCTGCCAGGGACTGGTGGAGTTGTCCGGTCGAGGAGGCGTAGCCGCAGGCTCGATGGGATCTGTCTTGGCCGGCGGGGTGGGATGCCCTTGCTCTCCTTCCGGGCCACTGCGCCGCGTGGTTGCCCGGACTGCGGAGCGTGGTAGAGGCCACGCCGGTGTGGACACCCGCGATCAACGCGCGGGGTGCCCGGCGCGGGCCTCTGACCTGCGATGGTTTTGCCGGCCCGTCGTCCGCCTCGCGAATTGGCGAGGAGGCCGGACGCATCGTCCGGCCTCCTGTGCGCGTCACGGGGTCCCGGCGGTCGCCCCGGTCAGCCGATCCGGCTCTGCCGTTCGGCTGCTGTCGGCGCGATGGTCGCGCGGCCCCGGTGCTGGCGGGCCTTTTCCTGGTAGCGGCGCCGGTCCCGCCACCACAGCAGCCGGTCCCGGGAGTTCTGGGGGAAGACGGTGCTCAGCACTCCCACGAGCATGCTCGCCACACTGACCCCGACCACCACCTGCCATGGGGCGCCCGCCAGGGCGGTGGTGCCGGGAGGCACCGCGGTCAGGGCCATCGCGGTGCGCCCGCGGGCGCTCTCGGACTGGGTCACACTGCCTCCTCAGGTTCGCTGCGCAGGTCACGTGGCAGCCACACGCGGCCGGCCTGCTGTGCCCGCTTGATGTCCCGGCGCAACCGGTATCGGTGCTGGCGCACGGCTCCCGCGGTGGTCTTGAGCCGCTCGGCGATCTGGGAGTCGTCGTATCCCTCGTGGGCAAGCAGCACGACGGCCTGGGACTCGGGTGAGCGCTTGCCGATCAGCTCGGACAGCGCCCCGCCGGCACTGCGCGCCTCGGGACCGGGGAGGCGGCTGGGGGTTTGCAGGAGTTGGAGCAGCGCGTCGCTGCCGCGCACTGCCACCTCCTGCTCGGCCAGGCGGCGCCGAGCACGGCGCCATCGCAGGTAGACGCGACGGAACTCCCACACGCACTGCCCGATGAAGTAGGTCGTCAGGGTGCACGGGCCATGACGCCCCGCATGCCGGGGACTCCACCCGCCGCCCACCAGCGCGTTGTCGCGGAAGGACTTCAGTGCCCGCAGCAAGATCTCCACAGCTATCTCGTCGCGCGCCTCGGCACTGTTGTGCAGCAGCCGCAGGTCCTCGTCGTGGACATAGAGCGGGATCCCCCGCTGCTGGTGCTTGCGCTGCGAGAGCCGGGGCAGCTTTCCGCTGCGCAGCATGCCCCGCAGCATCGGCAGGCTTGAGCGGCACAGGTCGTCTTCGAAGATGCGGTAAGTAGGGCCGGCGAAGCCGTGATACGCGAGCTCGGCAACTCGCTCCACATCGCGCCGAATCCGCTCCGCGCGGTCGCTTGGTATAGCCGCCGTGACGCCCTCCTCTACTATGTCATCCCGCAAAAACATAAAACCCCCTCGGATCCCGGTTGCGGGCCGCATCGAGCGGGCCGGGGCGCCCGCCCGCAACGAGACTCGTGGCCTGGTTTTAGCGGCTCTCAGCCGTTGCTATGCAGCCGGGGAACGCGGATGTCACGCCCAGGCGGAAAAATCTTCGAGAAGTTCGATGCGGCGGGTACCGCGACCGTCGGCCGCGCGGCACGCTGGACGACCTGCCCTCCCGCTGGATCCCGTGCAGTGAAACAGCGTTGGGCCGTACGCCACGGCCGACCTAGCCGCGCAAGTCCCGTTCCGCTGGGCCGTGCAGCACGGATCGCTGGCCGCGCGCCCTCGCCGATGACCAGTGAATTTCCGCAGTGTGCACGGGTGCCGGTGCCCTGTCCCATCACCGACGCTTGAGTTGGTCGGTCTGGAGAAGGCAATGCCAAGTGATCGCCCGCCACCGCCACTACCGCAGAAGCCCCAGCTCAGGACGCGAACCGCAAATGGAGTGGGCGCCCGAAACGCGCTGGGGCGCGGACGCGATGGACGACAGAGGCGTCGAACGGGGTTGCGTGGTTGCGCAGTTGGGCAAGTGTTACACGTTGCGTGACTGATCGTGTCAAGGAGGTAGTAGGTGGAGCGGGGCGGGAGGTCGTCAATAGGGAGTACCAATCTCCGAGTTGGAGCCGCTGTGGCAGAGATCGAGGGCCTGTACACCGCGCTGCGCGGCGCGCGCAACGAGCGTCACCGGGAGCGCATCCTGGCCGACCTCGCCCAGGCCGGTCGGCGCCTCAGCGCCCTCACGCTCACGCCGCAGAGCGCTCGGGGAGGCGTGCGTCCGCGTTCGCGTTGGGAGCGACGGCGCCTTCTGGCAGCTCGCGGTGCCGACCTGGTGACGGCGTTCGCTACGGGCGGCGGCTGGAAGCACCTGGCCCGGTTCAGGGGTGGGGGGCAGCGATGAGGTTCCGCTCCGGCCTGGACAGCTGGCGAGGACCGGGGCTGTAAGTGGCGGCATCACAAGGTCGGTTGTGGGTGGGAGAACCCGTGGAGGACCCGGTGGTGAATCACGCGACGCGTTGCTGTGAGCTGCCGAGGAGCCACCCCTCCGGGCGACGCGGCCTTGGGTGCGTGAGCAGTCGGCCTGCTGTTCCGAACGGACCGAGGCACCCCCACGAGATGCTCAAGCGGATCCCGCCGACTGGCCTGGCCGGCCACACCGGCAGGAATCCGCTGTGGCGGGGCCGGACCTGTCCGGTGCGGTGCGGTGTGGTTCCTGCTGGGGGAGCGGTTCCTGTGGGCGGTCCTCGCCTCGGTGGGCGGGTGCCCCGTGCGGCTTCCCGGGCCGCCCGGTCGCCGCATTTCGGTAAAGCGTTCGACATGGGCATTTAAACAATCTTGTTGTGAGCATGGCTTACCGATGGGATCGCGACAGCCGCTGTGTGCGGCACAGATCCACTCAGGGAGGATTCATGCGCATAGCCCGTACCAGAAGACGTGTCGCGGTCACGACGGCCGCAACCGCCACCCTCACCGTCGTCGCCCTGGCGGCCACCCCGCTCGCCGGTACCGGAACCGCCGCCGTGCCGCACACCAAGGCCGTCCCGGCCATCGCCGGGCGCCAGTTGGTGCAGGCCGTGGGCAGCCCGCTCTCCATCGCGGAGTGCCGGGCCAAGTTCAAGCTCGCCTGCTACACCCCCCTCCAGTACCGCACGGCGTACAACCTCAACGCGCTGTACAGGAAGGGAATCACGGGCAAGGGCCGCACGATCGTCATCGTGGACTCCTTCGGCTCGCCGACCGTCCAGCACGATCTGGACGTCTACAGCAAGCAGTTCGGCATCCCCAGCACCAAGGTGAACGTGGTCAAGTGGGGCAACGTCCCGGCGTTCGACCCCAAGAACCCCGACATGACCGGGTGGGCCGGCGAAACCACCCTCGACGTCGAGATGGCCCACGCCGTGGCGCCCGACGCGAAGATCGTCCTGGTGGAGACGGCCGTCTCGGAGACTGAGGGGACCACCGGTCTGCCGGAGATGATGGACGCCGAGAAGGCCATGATCGACCGTGGCGTCGGCGATGTGATCAGCCAGAGCTTCGGCGCCACCGAGAACACCTTCCCCGGCTTCGACAAGGGCGACTTCTCCAGCATCCAGAAGCTGCGGTACGCCTTCAAGGAGGCCGCCAGGAAGCACGTCACCGTCCTCGCCTCCTCCGGCGACGGCGGTGCCACCGACAACACCGCCGACGGGAAGGGCTTCTACAAGGAGCGCGTCAACTCCTGGCCGTCCTCGGACCCGTTGGTCACCTCGGTCGGTGGCACCCAGCTGCACCTGAACGACCAGGGCCAGCGCATCAAGCCGGACGGCGTCTACAACGACCACGGCGCGGGCGGCGGCGGACAGTCGCACGTGTTCCCCCGTCCGGCCTTCCAGAACGTGGTGAAGGGTGTTGTCGGTGACCGCCGCGGCACCCCGGACGTCTCGATGACCGCGGCCGTCGACGGCGGTGCCTGGATCTACTCCAGCTACGACCCGACCGCCACCGGCTGGGACATCGCCGGCGGCACCAGCGAGGCGGCTCCGCTCTTCTCCGGCATCGTCGCCCTCGCCGACCAGGCCGCCGGTCGCCGCCTCGGCAACATCAACGACGCGCTGTACACGCTCTACAAGCGCTCCGCCCACGACAAGGGAACCGGCATCGTCGACGTCAACGACGGTACGAACAACAGCTACCAAGGCGTCACCGGTTACACCGCCGTCAACGGCTACGACATGGCCACCGGCGTCGGCACCGTGGACGCCGCCCGCTTCGTCCCGGCCCTCGCCCGGGCAAGCCACCACGGCTGACGCGCACCCCGCCTCTCGCGGTCCGGGCCTCGCCGGGCCCGGACCGCAGCTGTGCCCCGGTGCAGCCCGATAGCCTGCACACACTGGGACAACCGGAGGCTGAGCGATGGTGCAACCCCTTGGTCCATCACCCATCTCGCACCCGACGACGCGGTACCGAACCGGCGGCCGGCACCGTCAATACCCCCGTGCTGTACCGGATATGAACCCGAGCCACGGGCAGAGCTGCGTCGTCGAACAACCCGGAACCGGGGCGCGGCTCCAAGAGCCGCAACGCCGTGCCTGCCCCTCCTTCCGAGGAGCAATGCCGATGGCTTTGCGGTTGCCGGGCCCGTCGAGGCACTGCCTCCACACGTGAGACCTGGGGCGTGTCCGACGGGGCGGTGTGCCGCGCACCGCTGCCGCCTGCGGTGACGGAGCACGGCTCTTCGCTCTGCCTCGTCGGACGCGGATCCCGGCGGTTGGACGCGGCACGGGGCCGAGGGGCGGGTCACGCCGGGGACACCCCGTCTTGTGGCCGAGTCCGGGGGAATAACCGTCGCTCGAAGCGGAGTTGATACCCACATGATCGAATACACCGACATCTCCTACGGTCCTGAGTCCCGGAACCGACTGCACGAGGCCGGGGACCCTTCCGCCGAAGGCGCGCTCGCCGCGCTGGAGTCGTTCTACTACGCACTGAACAACCGTGACATCGAGGCTCTGCGCGCTGACTGGACCGCCGATCCGCTGGCCCAGTTGAACAACCCCGTCGGAGGCATCCTCCGCGGTGGGGCCCCGATCGCCGAGCTCTACGAGAAGATCTTCGCCGGCTCGCTGAAGGTGACCGTCACGTTCGGCGACGTCGTGGCCTACATCGGCGAGCGGCACGCCGTCTTCGCAGGTCGGGAGAGCGGCCACTACCTGGGACCGGACGGCGGCCGAATCCCGCTGGAGATCCGCACCAGCCGCTACTTCCGCTACGAGACAGGGCGTTGGAGCCAGTACCACCACCACGGGAGCATCGACGATCCCGATGCCCTCCGCGCATACCAGCAGGCCGTGCGCGGATGAACGGCGGCTTGGATCCCGGTGCCCATGCCGCTCTCGCCGCATTTCCGCCTGGCACGCCGGGATCGACCCGGGCGCAGCCCCCTCTCGCCGCTGGCCGACGGGGCTCAACCACTGCTGCCAGCTACTGAACTCGACTACTACTCCATCGTTATGACGGCCAGTTGGTATTCCCAGCAGTGAGATCCATTGGTCGAGTTGTGGTACGAGCAGTGCCGGACACCAGTTACTCCGGTTTCGTAGTCCAGGCCCTGCTAGGGGGTCTCACGCGGGTGTGCGCAACACACCTGCGGGGGGCGGGAACTCAGGATGAGGTTCGGGCAGCAACCGGTGGCGCCGCACTGCCGACACTGAGGGGCTCGACTTGCAACTGCTACGCACCGTGTCCAGCGTGCAGGAAGTGGGGAGCTGAACTGCCGCTTGTGGGGACCGCCAAAACAATCGGCCGCTGTCATTCCTTCGGAGCCGCCTGGACAGGAGCTGGCGGGACGAGTGGGGTGTCGGGTCGGGGTTGGGGCACGCGTCGACGCCGGCGACGAGGGTCTGCCGGCGTGGTCGCGGGTTGCCGGAGCTCGAACCGCGTGGACGAGCCCCCGGGTGTGCGGGCATGCTCGATCGCGCCGTGCGGCCGATGAGCATGCCCGGGCTTCGGTCGGGCGGTCGGTCGGGCGGGTCAGCGCAGTCCGGCGAAGAGATCGTTCTCGGGTACGGCCGCGCCGGTGGTGTCCTGGATGCGTACGAAGGTCTCCATGCCCATCAACCCGCCGAACCTCTCCTTGCCCATCTTGAGGAAGAAGATGCTCTCGCCCTGACTGGCGTGCGCGGCCAGCGCGTCGAACTTCTGGCCGCTGAACGCGGTGGTGTCCACCCACGTGGTGACTTCATCGTCGGGAAGGCCGATCTCGGCCATCGCGGCGGCCTCGGCAGGATCCGGCTCCGGCATGTCCTCATGAAACTCGCGCATGATCTCACCGAACCGCTGCATCATCGAGCGGGGCATCGTCGTCCAATACACCTTCGGTGTCAGCGCGGTCAGCTTCAGCGCCGCCATCGTGATGCGGTGCGCCTGGATGTGGTCGGGGTGGCCGTAGAAGCCGTTCTCGTCGTAGGTGACCACCACATCGGGCCGGTAGTGCCGCATGAGTTCCGCGAGTCGGGCGGCACCTTGCTCCACGGGGGTCTGCCAGAAGGAACCGGGGGCGTCGTTGCTCGGCCAGCCCATCATCCCGGAGTCGGCATAGTCCAGCATCTCCAGATCGCTGACCTTCAGGACGTCACAGCTTGCTCGGAGTTCTTGACGGCGCATCAAGGCGACGGCCGCCGGATCGTGCCCGGGATCGCCGGGCTTGGCACCCCCCGGTCCGTCACCGCAACCGCCGTCGGTACACGTCACGAGAACCGTGCGGATGCCCTCCGCCGCGTACCGCGCGAGGACCCCTCCGGTTCCGGTTGCCTCGTCGTCGGGGTGGGCGTGCACCGCCATGAGCGTCAAGGGCCGGTCAGTCATGAAACAGTCCTCCTGCAGAAATACGTCTCGGTCCGAGTGCGCGGTGGGCGTACCGCGATCCCGGGGTCCGGTCCTATCGGGGGGCGGACGACCCTGTGGTCTCCGTGTTCCCCGCCCGTGCGGCGCCGGTCCCTCGGTCGATGCAACAGCGCGGGCCGGGCCGGCTGTTCCCGGTCGACACCTCGGATCACGGGGCGACCGAGCACTCGGACGCGGCGTCAGCATGCCCGTTCCGCAAGCCGGAACCGGCGCCGCTCACCGACCACCGCCTGCTGTGCCCGCCATGCCATCTCCCACAGCCGCCGATGTGGCGCGCCCCGGTAGCTGAGCCTTGAGCCTTGCGCAGTGGTGCGTGACAGCCACGCCACCAGGGCAGCCATCAGCATGTCATCGCGATTTCAACGGTCGTGTCTAGCCTCTGGAGCCTTCGTTGTCGGACACGTCCACGACCTCAGGGGGAGATCAGGCATGTCGAAAACGAGCAGGACGGCACGGGCTGTTCGCACCGCGGCCGTAGCGGCCGCGCTGACCACCGGCGCCGCCGTCGCGTTCCCGTCCGCCGCACACGCGGCCGGCGCGGAGCACTACTACATCGAGATCGGCGGCACCGGTCCCACGGACTCCGGTCCCGGGTGCCCCACGACCACCAAGTCCTACAACACCGCGAACGACCGTCTCCACCTCGGTTCCTCCGCGATCAAGGTGTGCTACCCGGCCACCGCCGGGCCGCTCATCGGCACCCACGGCGGGCTCATCGAGCCGCCCTTGCAGCTCAACCCCGACGCCGCCACCGCACCGACCTACGACGCCAGCGTGCAACAGGGCTACCAGAACGGGTTGCAGGCGGCGGAGGACACCCACCGCGCGCACCCGGACGCGCGCCTCACGATCACCGGCTACTCCCAGGGCGCCCAGGCCGCGGACGAGGTGCTCCAGAAGATCGCCAGCGGCAGCACCGGCATTCCGCGCTCCCAGGTCGACGGCATGCTCTACGCCGACCCGATGCAGCCCGACACCGGCTTGTTCGCGCATCTCCCCAAGGGATTGGGCATCCCCGGGGTGGCCACCGCCGCCGGCGCCGGACCGGCGGAGTTCAACGGCATCCCGGTCAAGCGGTACTGCATCATCGGCGACCCCGTGTGCGACTTGAGGTCCATCACGAACGCACCCGGCTACTTCAACCTGCACTGGAAATACCCCGACTTCGTCATCCCCAAGAACCTCGACCAGGCCGGCCAGGACGGCGTCCAGTGGCTGAACGAGAACGGAGACCCCGTGTAGGGCTCCTGACGGAACCGCGGAGCAATGGGCCGCGGGGCCGGGCTCGGCCTGCCAGACTCGGCCGAGCCCCGGTTCCGCGGCCCGTGCCGTGCTTTGCCCTGCCCGAGACGCTAGGACCCGTACTCACCGGCGCCCGGCCGTCGTTGCCGGCATCGGCGGCCCGGGTCGTCCAGCGCACGGGAGATTCTCGCCCGGTCGGCGTCGGCGTCGGCGTCGGTGTTGGCGTCGGTGGCGGGGCGGGCGGTGCCCGTTCGAAGAAGTCGCGCTGCGGCAACCGCTCCTGTGCTGACGTCGGCCGCAACCCTGGTGCCGAAACCGCAGGCCAGGGCCGTTCCTCGGCCGGGGGCTGGCGGTGACCGGGGGCTGTCCGGTAGATCTTGTGCGTTCTAGGTTGCACGGAGCGGGGCCTGCGCTCCGTGCTCGTTTGTAGTTGCTGGATCAGGGGCTCACCGTGACAACTTCTCTCGTCGGTTTCTGTCTGTTCGCCCTGGTGGTGACGGTGGCTCCAGGCCCGGACACGCTCTTGGTCCTGCGTAACTGCATGCGCGGCGGCCGTCTCTCGGGTGTTGCGACCGCGCTCGGTGCGGCAGCAGGCTCGCTCGCCTGGGCGATCGGCGCCGCCGTCGGGTTGGCCGCTGCTCTACAGCGGTGGGACATGGCCCTCACCGTGGTCCGGCTGGCCGGCGCCGGGTATCTGGTGTTCCTGGGTGTGCAGAGCCTGTGGGCATACCGTCGTGGTGCATCGGGCCGACTGGAGATGCCCGGGGAGTCGGCAGGTTCCGCGCCGGCTGCCGGGCGGGCCTTCCGCCAGGGGCTGTTGAGCTGCCTGCTCAACCCCAAGGTAGGCATCTTCTTCGTGTCGGTGGTCCCGCAGTTCCTCCCCAACGATCACGCGACGTTGTCTACGACTCTGACCTTCGGTGTCATCGATGCCGGTATCGCTGCGGTGTGGTTGATGCTGGTCACGGCGTTCGCGGCCCGCATGCTGACGTGGCTGCGTCGTCCGCGCGTGAACACGGCGATGGAGCGAACCGCCGCGGGCGTTCTGGTGGTTCTGGGCGTTGGCACCGCTGTCGAGTCGGTCTAGTGACCTGAGTCAGAGATTCGTCGTTAGTCGGGCATGAGTCGTCCGGGTCCGAAGATTCCGCCGTTGTCGGTCACTGATGCCCAGCGGGCGGTGCTGGAGGGCTGGTTACGTCGGCGTACGACGGCTCAGGCTCTGGCTCAGCGGTCGCGGATCGTGCTCGAGTGCGCCGAGGGCCACTCGATCATGGAGGTGTCCCGCCGGCTGCGGATCGCTCCGGACACGGTCCGCACCTGGCGGCGCCGCTTCATCGAGCGGGGGCTGGACGGTTTGTGCGACGACCCGCGGCCCGGTGTCCCCCGGAAGATCACCGATGCTGACGTCGAGCGGGTCATCGTCAAGACGCTTGAGGAAACCCCGAAGAACGCGACTCACTGGTCGACGAGGTCGATGGCCGCCGCTACGGGAATGTCGCAGTCGACGGTCTCGCGGATCTGGCGGGCGTTCGCCCTGGCCCCTCACCGGTCCCAGACGTTCAAGCTGTCCACCGACCCGCTGTTTATCGACAAAGTCCGCGATGTCGTCGGTCTGTATCTCGATCCGCCGGAGAAGGCCTTGGTGCTCTGCGTGGACGAGAAGTCGCAGATCCAGGCACTGGACCGGTCCCAGCCGGTCCTGCCGATGGTGCCCGGCGTTCCCGAACGCCGCAGCCACGACTACGTCCGGGCCGGCACCACGACCCTCTTCGCCGCTCTCGAGGTCGCCACCGGAAAGGTCATCGGCTCCCTCCACCGCCGTCACCGGGCAGCGGAGTTCAAGAAATTCCTCGCGAAGCTGGACAAGGAAGTCCCGGCCGGTCTGCAGGTTCATCTGATCCTGGACAACTACGCGACCCACAAGACGTCCGACATCAAGCGGTGGCTGCTTGCCCACCCACGGTTCCACCTGCACTTCACGCCGACCAGCGCGTCCTGGCTGAACCTGGTCGAGCGGTGGTTCGCCGAGCTGACCCAGAAAAAGCTCAAGCGCGGCGTCCACCGCTCAGTCCAAGCCCTCGAACGCGACATCCGAACCTGGCTCGCCGACTGGAACGAGCACCCCAGACCGTTCGTCTGGACGAAGACAGCCGACGAGATCCTCGACAAAGTCGCCGCCTACTGCCACCGAATCTCTGACTCAGGTCACTAGGGCGCTTCTGACGGATCTCCGCGGCGTCGCGGCGCCTGGCACGCACGCTCGCGGCGTTGCCGAAATCTCTCCATAGCTCCGCTGTGAAGACCTTCCGGCGCCTTGCGATCGCACGCACCAGGCGCCGCTCCTTCCTCCACGGAGATCCGTCAGAAGCGCCCTAGGTCTGTGCGGAGCCGGCCGGCTCCGGTTCCGGCATGCCGTGACCGGTGAAGGTGCCGTCGAAGACGAAGGCGCATGCCTTCGGGGCGTCGCGGGGTGACAGCTCCTGTGGGACCACCGTGGGTCAACAGCATCCGGACGCGGAGGACTTGACCGTCGCGGAGCGGCGCCGGGGCAGGTGCTGTGGGCGTACATCAGCGGCAGCCCGAGGGACGAGGGACTTTGCCAAGCGGTGCATGAGCTCTGCTGCCCGGGAGATCACGGCCCGGCGGTCGTCGGCGCGCGGGATGCAGCGAGCAACGGCCTGACGCGGCGCAACCAGTTCACCGGGGCCTGTCCGGTACACCTCGAACCCCAGGACCTCCAGGACATCGGACTGCCCTTCGGGTGGACGCCGGTCGGCCGGGGCCGAGAGGCGGCCGCCGGTCCGGGCCGTGACGGCAAGTACGGCGCGACATGCACGAGGTGCCAGGCCGGCCACCTCGTCACGACACATCGCCGATTGACGGCCACATGCGTCTCCAGGCTGGGACCGCAAACGATCGCGCCCCGCGGTCACAGACCGTCCGATCCGTGACCGCGGGCCATGGCGGTCAGATGCTGTAGTGCCAGGTGGTGAGCAGGTAGGCGCCGTACCAGCAGCCCAAAAAGGCGGACGTGGCAAGAACGATGCCCGCGGTGCGGGGTGCGGTCCGGGCGAGGGCGCGGGCGGCGGGGAGGAGGAAGAGGAGGGCGGGGGTCAGCAGGCGCAGCTTGGAGTGGAAGTAGTTGCTCTGGCCCAGGGTGAGGATCAGGATGCCGGTGCCGTAGACGAGCAGCGGTGGCCAGGTCGTGCGTTGCCAGGCCAGTGCCGTGGTGGCGATGACGGCGAGGAGGAGGACGGCCGTGCTCACGGGCACCCAGCCGTCGCCGCGGGTCAGTGTCTGGCCGAGGAAGTCGAAGAAGGCGCGGCCGCTGTCCCAGTGGGTGCCCCAGCCCGCCTCCTGGATGGTGAAGTAGGCGTCCGGGCTGCCTGCCTGCTGCCCCACCCACCACAGGTACAGCGGGGTACCCGCGACCGCCGGGGCCAGGGCGGCCAACGGGCGCCAGGCGAGGCGGCGTTCACGCAGCAGATGGAGGCCGACGGCGACGGCCAGGGCGGCCACGACGGCCGCGGCGGCTGGCCGGGCCAGACCGGCCAGCAGGGCCAGACCGCCGGCCGTGAGCCAGGCGTGCCGGTACGCGGCGAGCAGCACCCCTGCGGCCAGGGCCAGGAACAGCGACTCGCTGTAGGCCATGGTGAAGACCTGAGCCATCGGCTGGGCCCCGGCCAGGAGCACGATCGCCATGGTGGCGGTGCGCCGCCCGTACAGCCGCGTCACGAGTCGGTGGACGGTGATCAGCGCGGCGATCAGGGCCAGATGGGCGGTGGCGATGCCCGCCGCGCCCCAGCTCAGGCCGCTGACCGCGTGGACCGCGCGGATCAGGAGGGGGAAGAGGGGGAAGAACGCCAGGTTGTTGCCGGTGAGCCGTCCGTCAGGGGTGTGGGAGAGCCCCTGCGGATAACCGTGTGCGGCGATCTCGGTGTAGTGGTGGCCGTCCCAGGCCAGCAGCCGGTCTCCCAGGCTGGGGCCGTCCGGGCCGGTCATCACCGACAGGAGCACCAGGTGCGCGAGCGTGGTGACGGCATAGACCGCCACAGCGGGCCCCGCCCGGCGCGTGATGCCCTCGGCAAGCCGCCGGGAGGGCGAGGGGGGTGGCGGCGGTGGGGCGGTAGTGGCAGGGGCGGATATCGCGGTGATGCTCATGGGTACTGCCATTCGTGGGGGGCTCGTGCTCGGAGATGTCGGAGTCTCCGTGCCAGGAAGAGGGGGCGCAGATCAGGGAGGTTGTCTCGTGATCGTCGCCGTCGCCGCCGCTTCCACCGTGGCCCTGGCTGGGCTGGTGTCCGCGGGGGTGGTGCTGGTTGCGGGTTGTGCGCCTGCCGACCAGGTCACGGCCGGCCAACGCGCCCTGGAGGACGGTGCCCCGGCCGCTGCCGCCGGGAAGGTCACCGCGATCGGCGACTCGGGGCCAGGGCCAGGCTCGGTTGGTCAAGCCGCCGACGGACCGCGCGCGGTGCGCGACGTCGGCTGAGATCGCGACGGCCGCGCCACCGACGTCTCTTCGGCGCGAGCGCGACCGTCGAGGACGTCCGGCGGACCTCCCCCTCCCTGGGGCGGCCGCACCTCACTGGCCCGTTGAGGGGGTGCCGCTGTCCCGACGCCACAACGTCAGGCTCACCGCGACGAACCAGAGGAGGCCGACGTGACGTCCGACCGGGATCAGCAGCGTGGCCGGCTCGGCGACCAGCGAGAGCAGGGACAGCATGCTCGCGGCGGACAGGACCAGCCCGGACCGGGCCACCCAGCCGACTGCCTGATTCTGGAGGATCTGCGCCAGTTCCTGGACGCCAAGATCTGCCGTATGCCGATTGCCTCGTCCACGACCCCTTCCGCGGCCGCGTGCCGTGCGGCGTGCACATCGCCCGTGCCGACCTGGTGGCGCGCCTGCGTCGCGTCGAGCCGCCGCGGGACGATCTGGGGACGAGCCGAGGACGCGTCCCCGGCCGGCTCAAGGTTTTTCTGGGGCTGGGGAACCGCTCCGCGGCTGCCGGCTGGATACGTTCCCAGCAGTGCGAGGGAGGCATCTGCCCCGTTTGAGCAGGCGCCGATCCTCACATCGTCCGGCCGCTCCATGACGTTGGCCACGGAACTTTCGGACGCACTCCGCCCAGTCACGTTGCCCGGCCCCCCTCGTACTCGTCTGGCAATGCTGGTCGCCGGTTTCTGCAGTAGCCGGTGTCCGCGGACGTGGTGCCGGAGAGGTATGGCGAACCGGGCGAAGTGCGACGTGGTTGGTTGAGCTCCACACGCAGGCGGGCAGGCCGGTGCCCGATCTCGACGAGGAAGAGCAGGAACCCCATGACGCTCTGCCTCAGGCCGGAAGGGTCGCCGCGGACGGCGGCTACCACACTCTGGGAATGAGGCGGGGGGTGGTGGCGGCGTAGTCGAGGTAATCGGGGCCGAGATGCTGAATGAGGATGGTGTCCTCGGTGTGGATGCGGTACAGCAGTGCGGCCAGGGTGCTGCCTGTAAGCACCAGCCAGGCAGGGGCGTCGTTGAGCGCTGTGGCGGCGCCGGCCACGGCGAGCAGGCCGCCCGTGTAGGAGGGGTGGCGCACATACCGGTAGGGGCCGGTGCGGATGACGGGCTGGTCGTCGCGGACGTCGATGGTGGCGCGGAAGTGGGTGCCGAGGGTACGCACGGCCCACCAGCGCACGGCGAGGCCGGCCCATACGGCAGGGAGTGCGACGAGGGCCGCCGTTGTGCGGTCGCCGACCAGCGGAACGGTCGGCCTGCGCCAGGCGAGGGCAACCGCGCCGGCTTCGCCGAGTACGCCCGTACCGAGCAGGACGAGAGTGCTGCGCCGTTCCGACGCCAACGGCTTGCTGCCGCTCCCGCGTCGCCTGGCGATCCAAGCGGCCTCCACCCCGTACCAGGTGGCGCAGGTCAACCCGGCGACGGTCCAGACGCCGACCCGCCAGTTCATCATCTTTCGTTCCTTTTCATCGGAGATGCGGTTAACTTTCGGCCATGCGCGAGAATCTGCACTGCCGTCCCCTTCGTGAGGAGGACCTGCACCTGCTCGACAGCTTCGCCGAGGACCCCACGGTGCTCGGCCCGTACGCGTGGACGGGCTTCAGCAGCGGACTACGTCGCCGCTGGGCGGAAACGGGACTGCTGACCGACGACGGCGGAGTGCTGGCCGTGGTGGACCAGGGCAAGCCGGTCGGAGTGGTCTCCTGGCGGAAGGCGGCCTACAACGCCGCCTCCCACGTCTGGAGCATCGGGCTGTGCGTGCTGCCTGAAGCGCGTCGCAAGGGAAGCGGTGAGCAGGCGGCCCGGTGGCTGATTCACTATCTGTTCGCGCACACCCAGACCAACCGCCTGGAGGCGCACATCGACGCGGAGAACATCGCGTCGCGCACGGGGATCGAGAAGGTCGGCTTCGTCTATGAGGGCATGGCGCGCGGCGCCGCGTTCCGCAACGGGGTCTGGCGGGACATGTGCCTGTACGGCCTGTTGCGTGAGGACCTCCGCCCGGCACAACCCACGTCTGTGCAGGGGTGAGGCGCAGCCGCCGCCCACTCGCCTGCGCTCCGCACCGGCAGCGCGGCAGCCGACCTGCCTGCCTGGTCACTCACTCCGGCGTGTACAGACGGGCCACCACCTCGCGATCAGGGGGACGGGAGGGCAACGGTGGCACCACGAGCGTGGACTTGTTGGTCAGTTGCGTATCCGCCAGCTTGGCAAGCGGCACCGGACTGATCCGCGGCGATGTCACCGGGTACGGGGACGCCTCGTACACCGTCACCTCGTGGTCAACGCCGTACGCCTCCGCCAACCGCTCGGCCAGCAGCGCCGCACCGACGCGCGCGTCGAAATCCGGGTTGCGGTCGGTCATGCCGATCACACCGACCTGCCAGAGCACCAGCAGGCTGGTGGGGTCGAAGAGACGCCGGTGCAGTAGGAAGTCGCTCGCCTCGAAACTCTGGCAACCGCACGTCCCCGGATCCAGCCCGAGGTCGGCGAAGAGCCAGTCCTCCGCCGAGGAGCCGGCGAGCATCCGCGCGGGGATCCCTTCCAGCCGTGCCCTGCGCACCGCCTCGTGCCCCGGGTAGGCGAACACTCCCGGGTGCCCGTAGAAAGCGCAGCACACCAGCCGCTCCCGGCGGACCTCGGACAGGATCTCCTGCACCATCTCCTCGTACGACTCCGACCGGTGCTTGCCCTTGGCGTAGCAGCCCGCCAGCGTGCGCACCGTTGGGTTCAGCCGTTCCAGGTAGCCGATGACCATGGGGTCGCCGGCCAGGCACAGCACCGTGTCGGCCTGTTCGAGACAGGCCTTCGCCTCCAGCGTCAGATCGCCGACGGCCCGGTAACCGGTCCCAACGACGATGAGCTCCGCCCTTCCGTTGGTCGCAGTCACCGGGCCACCGACCTCTCAAGGTTCGAATCCACCACGTGCCGTCGCTCAGTTCTCCTCGTCCGGCGTGCAGACGATGATGATGTGGGCGTCGGGCTGCTCCTGCACCGAGGTGTGGTCGGCCATCATCGACCGCACCCGCTCCGCATCACCTGACAGCACCGCCTGCCGCTCCTGCTCCGAAAGCCGAGACGCGGCCAGGCACTGTGCCGGCGCCTCACTGAACGCGCGCTGCTTGGCAACGTCCGTCGCGAGGTCTTCCATGAACTCCACCACCGCAGGGGACATGACTCCTCCTCGGGTTAGGAATGGCTTCGGACACAGCCATTGCACTCCGCCCCCACCCACCCCGCCACCGCAAACCCGTCCCCGACAACACCCTCACCCGAACGGCTCAGCAGCCCCACCCGGTGTACGGTCGGCACGAACCCGCGCAGGCACTGAAGGCGCGCGTGGTGACCGACCCCGAGGTCCACGATCCACGAGGTTGCCGCGCGTGCCGATCCCGGCTGGGGTACCGGGGCAGCCCTGGCGGCCAGGCGCGCCGCTCTCTTCGGGTGCGCCAAGCACAACGGCCAGGTGCCGGCGGGCAGGTCGAGCCGTTGCGGGATCCATTCGGCACCTGCGGTCAACGTCGACCACCTCGAACCGGTTCGTGCGCCGAGAACCTGCGTCGCGGTCACCGCGCGCGTGGGACGTGCATCTGCCCCGAGCACGGCTCCGAGTCGTGTCGCGCCTTCGGCCCCGGCTCGTGTGCCGTCCCTGCATCGCCGGGGAGGACGGTGTTCGTGTAGCAGTAGAGGGCGAAGGGGACGGTGCGTTCGACTCCGTGGCGGGTGTGGGAACGGGCCTGGTCCGCGCCGAGGTGCTCGTGTGCGGTGCCCGCTGTCGTTGCGGTCTGCGGTCTGCGGTCTGCGGTCTGCGGTCTGCGGGCTGTGTGCGGCGGCCGGTCCGCCTGGAACCGCTACATCGGCGTTGTCATTTCGGGAGCGGGGGGATCGGCCGCGCCCGGGGCGGCGTCCTCATCGGCCGCTGTCCAGTGTGGCCAGGGCAGGGCCATGGAATCTGGCTGGGGCCCGAGGTCACGGGCCGCAGCAGGCAGGCACTGTCATCGCCGCGTGGGTGCCGGTACTTACCGGGGGCTCTCCGCGATCCCCGACTACCGCCGTGGTGGACCTCCGCGCCTCCGTCCGGTGAAGAGGTTCCGGAACCGGTGGTGGGATGCCTCGTCCGCTGGGTAGTCGTCGCCGTTCTCGTCCGGGTAGCCGATCACCGTCCAGCTCACGGCGGAGACCGCGGGTTCCAACGACATGCGGCTGACGGCCGTTTCGAGAAGGGAGTCGTCGCGGCGTTCGGTGGTGAGTTCCGCGGCGACGGTGACCTTGCCCTCCTCGGCGTCGCGGCTGAACACCGAGCGCAGCCGGAAGCCGGGTCGGGCGAGGGCCTGGACGAGCAGGGCTCTGATGTGTGCCTCTTCCGGTTCGGTGCACACCGCCTCGAAGTAGTAGTCGGTGGCGACCTCGGCGCCGCCGCGCGGCTCCCGGTCCAGGCGTCGGCCCAGTGGCCGCAGCAGCAGGTTGGCGCCCACGACGGCGGCCGTGCCGAGCCCCGCCAGTACGTACAGCCCGGTACCGGACAGGGCGCCCACCGCAGCCGAACACCACAGTGTGGCGGCGGTGTTGAGCCCGCGCACACTCAGCCCGTCCCGGATGATGACACCGGCTCCCAGGAAGCCGATGCCGGAGACGATCTGGGCCGCGACGCGCGAGCCGTCGTATCCGACGGTACTGGTGGCCTGCGCGAAGCCGTAGTTGGACAACAGGACGAAGAGCGCGGACCCGGCGGCCACCAGCGCGTTCGTCCGCAGCCCGGCCATCCGGGCCCGCCACTGCCGCTCCAGGCCGATGGCGGCTCCGAAGCCGAGCCCCGCGGCGATGTTGTCCACCATCTGCCATTCGTTGACGATGGCCATGACCTGTTCCCCTCGTTCTTGATCCTGTTCCGTGTCGGCTTCTGTATCGGCCACTCACAGTCAGGTGTTGAACCGGCGGACACGCCTCGGGTTCGTTTCCGCCGCGGTACCGGCTCACCGGCACGGGCCGAGTTGCGGGAGGACGGCGTCCAGCCCGACGAACGCCACCGCATGGGTAATGCCACCGCATGGTGCCTGGATCGTCGTCCGAGGTGCCCGGAGGCCGGGTAGCAGCCGTACGTCTTCGCGACCGCCGTCCTAATCGTGCCAAATCGCCGCCGGATCACGGCCGGTGGCGTTGCTCCGCGCCGGGCAGCCACCAGTTGGCCCGGCCCAGCAGCCGCATCATTGCCGGAACCAGCAGCGCCCGGACGAGGGTGGCATCCAAGGCGATGGCGATGAACATCCCGACACACAGCTCCTTGACCATGTTCACGCTGCTGGTGGCGAAGACCGCGCTCACCACCAGAACCACCGCCGCGGCAGCGGTGATGACCGGAGCGGACCGCTGTAGCCCGACTGCGACGGCGACGGTGTTGTCCCCGGTGACGTCGTATTGTTCACGGATGCGCGACAGCAGGAAGAATTCGTAATCCATCGAGAGCCCGATCAGCAGGATGAGCATGATCACAGGCTGGGCGACATCGACGTAGCCGATGCGTTCCCCGCTGACCAACCACGTCAGATGCCCGTCCTGGAACATCCACACGAGTGCGCCGAATGAGGCGCCGAGGGACAGCGCGTTGACGACCAGCGCCTTCGCCGGCAGGACGACCGACCGCAACGCCGTCAGCAGCAGCGCATATGTGAACACCGCGATGGCGAGCAAGACCCACGGCAGGCGGTGAGCCAGCAGCTGGAGGGTGTCCTCGGCCATGGCTGACAACCCACCCACCAGCACCTGTCCGCCGTCCGGCGGGGACAGCGCGCGAACACGTCTGACCAGTGTGCGGGTGGCCGGGTCCTCGGCGCTGCTGTTGTGCGTCAGATAGACCACCGCGCTGTGCTTCGACGTCGCGGCGATGAGACCGGCACCGGTGCCTGGAAGGCGGACGAGTTCGCCGACCCAGGCCGTCAGCGTCTGCTGTCCCACGTGGGTGTCCAGGTTCTGCGGCACAGTGACCACCACCTGCACAGCGTCCAATCCGCCAAGCGCGAAGTCGCGCCCCAGGGCGTCGGAGGCCAGGCGCGCCGGCGCGTCGGCGGGCAGGGTCCGCTGGTCGGGAAATCCGAGAGTGATGTGCGCGAACGGTGCCGTCATGGCAAGCAAGGTCAGCAGTACACCGATCACGTAGTGACCGGGTCGGGCCATCACGGCCCGGGCCAGTCTGGCCCACGGCCCTTCTGCCGGGGCCGTGTCCTCGCGCCGTGGCCTGCGGATCCGTCCGGCGTTCACGCGCGGTCCGAGGAGCGCCAGCGCGGCGGGCAGCGCGGTGACGCTCAGTACGGCGCTGAGGGCGATGACCACAGCTGCGCCGACACCGAACGCTCGCAGCACGCCGATGGGGAAGAGCAGGAGCCCCAAGGCGATGCCGCTCATGGTGGTCCCGGACAGGAACACCGTACGGCCGGCGGTGGCGCAGGTGGCTGCCACCGCCTCCGGCACGCTGCCATGGTGGGTGAGCTCTTCGCGGAACCGGCCGACGACGAAGAGAGCGGCGTCCACTCCCAGGGCGAGCCCCAGGGAGGTCACCAGGCTCACGGTGATGAACGAGATCTCCACCGTGCCGCTCAGGAGCACCAGGATGCCCAGCGTGATGCAGATGCTGAGCCCGCCGATGACCACCGGCAACAAGGCCGCCACCAAGCTGCGGAAGACCAGCAGGAGCAGGGCCAGCACCAGGGGGAAGGCGACCAGCTCGGCGCGGCGCACATCCGCCAGGGCGCGCTCGGCGACCCCGTCGACCACGGCGACCGGCCCGGCGTACTCGATGTCGAAGCCCTCGGCCCGCAGCGCCGGGCGCAGCCGGTGGTAACTGGCCACCCGGCTCGTGTCGTCCGCTCCGGCGAGCATGATCGTGACAGCCGTCGCATGGTGATCCTTGGAGACCAGCGGGGGAAGATCGCGCGACCAGTACGTCATCGTGGAGACGACGGTCCCCTTCGGCGCGGACGCCAGCGAATGCTCCACCGCCTGTCGGAACACCGGCTCCTCCACCGTGTGGTGGGGACTGCGGTAGATGGCGATCACATCCGCACCACCCCGCCCGATGCGCTCCCGCACTGCCACCGCGGCCCGGTTCGACTCCGCGTCGCGCGCGATGAGTCCCCCGTAGCTCAGCCGGTCGTGGATGCCTGACGCCGTGATCGCTGCCAGTGCGGCCAACACCAAGGACACCAAGAGAACGACCCGACCGTGTCGGGCGGCGGCCCGGCCGAGCCTCACGAACACGCGGCTCCCTCCCAGTGCCGCGCGGGGGCTGCTCCCGTACCGGAACGGTGCGCACGGGACATGAACAGCGGAATGCCCAGGCGCAACGCCATCCGCGCCATGTGTGCGCGACCGATGCGGGGCTTGGCGGTCAGCACGTCGTAGTCCCGCCGTTCGATCTCGGCGAGGTAGGACCGGTAGAACATCAGCGAGGCCCTGACCAGGCTCCGGCACTGTGGATGCAGAAGATCAGGCAGACCGGCACCGCGCTCGTAGAGGGCGTGGGCGCGGTCCACCTCGAACTTCACCAGTTCTCTGACGGCCGGAGTCATGGGTCCACGGGCCAGGTCCTCGCGCGCGACGCCGAACCGGTCCAGGTCCTCCAGCGGTAGATAGGTCCGACCGAGCTGCTGGTCCTCGGCGACATCGCGGATCAGGTTGGTCAGGTACAAGGCGAGAGCCGCCGCTTCCGCTTCTGGTCCGGTCGGACGGCTCGTGGGCCCCATGACGGCGATGACCATGTGGAACGGTTCGACGCTCAAGAGACGCAGATGGCTCAGCAGATCGTCGAAGGTGGAGTACTCCGTGACGTTCTGGTCCATCAGATAGGCGTCAAGGTACTTCCGGGCCGGCTCGGGCCCGATGTCCCAGGTGCGCAGCGTGTGGATCAGTGCGCGTACGCTCGGCTCGCACGAGTACCCGGATTCGAGGTCGGCCATGGCTGTGGTGCACCAGTCGGCGAACTGCGTTCGCCCCGCCCCGGTTTCGATGGCCACCTCGGACATCTCGTCGACGTGGCGGCCGAATCCGTACACGGCCCACATGTGCGGTCGTCGTTCCGGTGGCAGGAACAGGCTGCCGCGCCAGATGTCCTTGCCGTCCCCGATGGCGACCAGGAGCCGGCGGCAGTATTCGTAGGATTCGCGCAGGAGCGGATCGTGGATGCCGGCTCGGCTCAGGGCGCGTTGGTCGAGGTACACGGCTGCCTCCCGGGTGCGGACCGCGCGGCGCTGCGCCCTGGGTCCTCGACTGTTCCGAAGGTGCGGTTGCGGGTCGCGTAGATCTCCACCGCCTGCCGCAGGTGATGACGATCGAAGTCGGGCCATGGCGTGTCGACGAAGACGAGTTCGGCGTAGGCGCACTGCCAGAGAAGGAAGTTGCTGATGCGCTGCTCACCGGCAGTACGGATGAACAGGTCGACGTCCGGCAGGTCGGGCGCGTAGAGGTAGCGGGCGAACGTCGGGATGTCGAGGGAGGCCGGGTCGAGCGTGCCGATGGCGGCGTCCTCGGCGATGCGGCGCGCCGCGTCCACAAGTTCCGCCCGCCCTCCGTAGTCGAGACACAGGCTCAAGGTGAGCCGGTCGTTGTCGGCGGTCAGTCGCTCGGCCGTCTCGATCGCGCTGACGAGCGTGGGCGGAAGTCCGGTGCGTCGCCCCAGGTGGCGGATGCGCACTGCGTTGGCGTGCAGCCGCTGGAGACGATTGCGCAGGGTGCGCTGCATCAGCGTCATGAGGAAGTCGACTTCGGCCGCGGGACGGCACCAGTTCTCGGTGGAGAACGCGAATACCGTCAAATGGCGAACACCGATCTCAACGGCGTCTTCGACCACCTGCGACAGCGCCTTTTCACCGGCTACGTGGCCCCTGGCGCGCGTAAGACCCTGCCGGGTGGCCCAACGCCCGTTCCCGTCCATGACGATGGCGACATGACCGGGAACGGGCGACGTCGAACGGACCCGACGCGGATCCACCCGAGGATTCTCCGCCACGGAGCACAGACTGGTCACCGCGGTGCCCGGTGACGTCACCTCGGCTCGATATGACTGCTCTCGTCGCACAGTGCACCCCGTATTCATGAAGGAGACATACCGCTGCGATCCCCGGCGGTTGTCGCGGGCGGGCCCCGCTGCCGGAGCCCGTGCCGGGCAGGCAAGGCGCGCCCGGCACACGCCCGTTGAAAACCGTCAGCTACCGGTCACCGCCCCGGAGCCGGAGCCGGTGGCCCCATTGAAGGTCCCGCTGGTGAGACAGTTGACCTCGACCTGTTGAACGGCCGTGGCCGTACCGCTCAGCACGGCGCCTTTGAAGGCACCGCTGGTGATCGAGCCGCTGGAGATGCCGGCGGTGATTCCCTTGCCGGCAGTGGCGGCCCACACCACGGTGGCCGTGAAGGTGCTCGTCTTCCCGTCGGGCCAGGTAATGGTCCCCGTGACGGGCATCGTTGCGTTCGCGCAGTTGTTTTTGGTGAGGGAGAACGTGGCAGTGCCGCTGGCGGCGCCGTTCTCCGTGCCCGTGACCGAGCAGGTGCCCTTCGCCTGGTACATGACCGGCTTACCAGGGTCGGCGTCGGTCACCATCACGGTGCCGGTGCCGTTCGGGCAGGTGATGGACACGGGTGCGGCGCTGACCGCTTGCGACTGCGCGGCGGGCGCTGCCGTGGCCGTCGCCGCGGTGCCGGCCAGCACGGCGAACAGGCTGTAGACGCCGAGGCGGGTGAGACGGCGACGCCATTTCGACATCGCGCCCGCACCCTCGACGGCGCCTTCCTGCGGATTTCCATGGACATTTCCTTGAGTTGACACGCTTCCTCCTTCCAAGAGGAATCGGAACTGCGCCGGGACGGAAATGATTCCGCGCCGCAGTGCGGGAAAGCGATGGTAAGTGGACCGCCATCGGCCCGAATGGACACATCTCACCGCTCCGTGAATCCAAGGAAAAATGGAACCACGGATATGCGGCGAGAGGGGGTGATCTCCCGAAAGTGCTCCGTGAAGTGAAAGTGCCACAGTCTGCTGGATGCGGAACGCTGTCACGGAATCCGCCGAGTCCGCCTTCGCCGTACAGGCTTGTCGTGTTGCAGCGACCGTACGGCGGAACCCGCCAAAGCGGAAGACGTCAGATGGGATTACGTGCCCATTCTTTACCGATGCCATCGCGGCGCCACAGGGCAGGCATTGGTCGCATATCCATTCGATGGAACGCTGAAATGGAATTCGCGCGTTCGACGCGAGGCGGGGTCACGGAGGCGGAGGCAGTCTACGAAAGTCCGCGACACCACAGGAATACCGTCCGCGCGAGGAACCCGCCTGACGCCCGTCGACGTGCGGGCCTGATCCCTCCAGGGTGGACAACGCGGTCCGTACAGCGCCCCGGGGCCCCTTCGCGCACATCAGGCGGCCCGTACGGGCTGTCGCACGGGCTGGTAGTTGTTCGGCAGCCATGTCGTCCTTCAGTGAACGCATGGTCACTCTCGCAAGCGGGCAGGCGCCCGCGACGCTCCCTCGCCCAGGGTGAAGGTCACCAGGAATGTGATCACGGCTGCCGCCCTGCCTTCCGCGCACAGGTGCCCGGAGTGCTGGACCGATACCAGCGGCGAACCGTCCCTCTGACCAGGTAGGACAAGGCCATGGTTGAGGAGTTGGTGGCGGGCCGGGCCGGGGCGCGTTTGCCGGCGAGGCGGCTTCCAGTTCGGCTGCACGGCGGTCGACGGCGATCCGGGCTTCGGCCAGACGTGGATGGGCTGCCGCAGGCCGTCGGGGAGTATCCGATGTGACCACGCCGGCGGATTTCGCCAAGCCGCGCCGCGGCCCGGGCTCAATCGCGCCCTACAGATGATGCGTTGGGGTGGCTACGGTGCCGCGGGTGGCCAACTCATACGCCGCGCTCTCGCGGCACTACGACCTCATCATGACCTCGGGCTACTACGACTACGGCGCCTATGCCCGCACCCTGCTCGCCGAGCTCGGCGACCACGCCGACGTCCTGGAACTGGGCGTCGGTACCGGCCTGGTCTGCGCAAGCCTGCTGGAGCTGGGCGGGGCCGGCCTGCGGATCACCGGGATCGACCACACCGAGAGCATGCTCACCCAGGCACGCGCCAGGCTCGGGGACCGGGTGCGGCTCATCCGGCAGGACATCGTGGCGATGGCGGCTCCGCCGACCTTCGACGCCGCCTACGCCGTCGGCGGCGTCTGGTACTGCGTCCAGGACGAGGACAGCACTTCGTTGTACACCCACCTCACAGGGGAGGACGACGACACCAGGGCCCTGAAGAACCTCGCTGCCGCCCTCCGGCCTGGTGCGCCGTTGCTGCTCGCCGTCCAGCAGCCCCACCGCGACTACCACCGGCCGCTACCCGGCGGGCTGGAGTACGCCCAGGAAATCCGAGCGGTGGAGGAGAACCGGTACCTCAAGGACTACTTCGTCCGGCAGGACGGCGAGGTCGTGATGCACCAGCGCTGCCAGTACCGCGCCTATCCGCAGGATCGGGCCGACCGGCTGCTGGCACAGTGCGGCTTCCGCTTCGAGCGCGTCACCGGTGACGGGCTGCTGCGGCGGTACGTGCGGGGATAGGCGGTACGCCGGGTAGGGCGGCCCCGCCCGGCAGCGCCGCGCCCGCGGCCTGGTCGAGCCGGTCGCCGCTCATCGAGCGTCTACGATCACTGCCCCTTGGAGCCGATCAACCGGTCGGCGCCGTCGTGCCGTTGGGCGTCCAGCGCGCGGGCGACGTCCTCGCGGGCTTCGAGCAGCAGTCGGCGCAGGGCCGGGGCCGAATGGTGCGTGGCGAGGTAGGCGTCGGTGGCCTCCAGGGTGGCTTCCTCCACCAGGGCGCGTGGGAAGAGGGCGTCGACGAGGCCCCGCGCGAGGTCGCCGCCGCGCTCGTCCCACAAGGTCGCCAAAGCAGCGAAGTACCGGTCGACATAGGGGCGTAGCAACTCGGCCCCGTCCTGGGGGAGGTTGGCGAACGCCTCGGCGACGGCGGTCTGCACGGCGTGCGGGAGATCGGTGCGGTGCACGACGGACTCCCAGGCCGTCGCCTTCGCCTCGGCGGTGGGGCGGGCGGCCAGGGCGCGGGCGGCGTGGCGGAGCCCGGCCGCGGTGTGGTCGTGGGCCGCCTCCTCGTCGATCGCCGCGGCGTCGGCGCGTCCCGCGGCGGCGAGCGCGGTCAGCAGCTGCCAGCGCAGCTCGGCGTCACCCGCCAGCCCCGGCACCGTCCGCTCGCCGGACAGCAGCGCGGCAACCCGGTCCAGGTCCGTGTCCGAGCGGGCCGTCTCGGCGAAGGCGCCGGCCCACATCAGTTGGAAGTCGCTGCCGGGCTCGGCCTGCCCCAGCAGCTCCCACCAGGCGGCGGCGAGTGCGTCGCGGGCCGCGGCGCGGTCGGCCGGCGCGGTGCAGCGGGCCACGGCCGTCTGCGCCTGCCGCTGCTGGACCTGTGCGATGCCGAAGTCGGTCTCGTGGGGCAGGCAGGCGGTGACGGCCCGGAGGTACGTCCGGGCGGCCAGTTCGGCGCTGGTGACCATGTCCCACAGTGCGTACCAGCACACCGCCCGCTGCACCGGCTCGCGCAGCGCGCTGACGTGCGCCAGCACGGTGGCCAGCGAACGCTCGTCGAAGCGGATCCGGGTGTAGCCGAGGTCGTCGTCGTTGAGCAGTACCAGATCGGGCCGGCGCACCCCGTGCAGCTCGGGGATCTCGGTGCGGGGGCCGGTCACGTCGGCCTGCACCCGGCGGACCCGTTCGAGGCGGCCGTCGCGGAGTTCGTACAGGCCGATGGCGATCCGGTGGGAGCGCAGTCGGGGGTGCGCGGCGGGCGCGTCCTGGACGACGGCGAAGGAGCGGAAGCGGTCGTCCCGGTCCACGGTCAGCTCGGGGCGCAGGGTGTTGGGCCCGGCGGTGCGCAGCCACTCCTCGGCCCAGTGGCCGAGGTCGCGGCCCGAGTGCTTGCCCGCGATGGCGAGGAGGTCGGCCAGGGAGGCGGTGGACCAGGCGTGCCTTCCGAAGTAGTCGCGCATCGCGTCGTCGAAGGCGTCGGTGCCCACCCAGGACACCAACTGCTTGATGACGGCGGCGCCCTTGGCGTAGGTGATGCCGTCGAAGTTGACCTGGACGTCGGTGAGGTTGGCGATGTCGGCCACCACCGGGTGGGTGGTGGTCCGCTGGTCGGCCTGGTACGCCCAGACCTTCTCGACGTTGGCGAACATGGTCCAGGACTGGGTCCACTCGGTCGCCTCGGCCTGGCAGCGGGCGGAGGCGTAGGTGGCGAACGACTCGCTCAGCCACAGGTCGTCCCACCACCGCATGGTGACCATGTTCCCGAACCACATGTGGGCCATCTCGTGCAGGATGGTGCCGGCCCGGCGCACCCGGAGCGCCTCGGTGGCCAGGGAGCGGAAGACGTACTTCTCGTGGACCGTGACGCAGGCCGCGTTCTCCATGGCCGCGACGTTGAGTTCGGGCGCGAAGACCTGGTCGTACTTGGCGAACGGGAAGGCCCCGAACACCCCGGTGTAGTGGTCCAGGCCCTGCCGGGTGGTGTGCAGGACCTCGTCCGCGTCGAGGTGCGGGGCGAGGGAGGCCCGGCAGGCCACCGCCAGCGGCACCGGCCGCCCGTCGGGAGTGGTGTAGGTGGTGTCGCGCACCACGTGGTATTCCCCGGCGACCAGGGCGAACGCGTAGGTCGGCAGGGCCGGGGTCGGCGCGAAGTGCCAGGCGGCGCCCTCGGGCGCGGCGGGGGTGGGCGAGGCGGAGAAGAGCTGCCAGCCTTCCGGCGCGGTCACGCTCAGGGTGAAGGGGGCCTTCAGCGACGGCTGGTCGAAGCAGGCGAAGACCTTGGCCGCTTCGGCCACTTGGAGGTGGGTGTAGAGGTAGACCTTGCCGTCGGCGGGGTCGGTCATCCGGTGCAGGCCGGTTCCGGTGTTGGTGTAGCGGCAGTCGGCGACCACCCGCAGGCGGTTGCGGGCGGTGAGGTCCGGGAGGCGGATCCGGCCGCCCTCGCACACCGAACGGGGGTCCAGTTGCCGGTCGTTGAGCTCGATGGAGTGGATGCGTTCGGGCACCAGCTCGGCGAAGGTGGTGGCGCCCGGTTCGGTGGCGGTGAAGTGGATCTCCGTCTCGGAGCGGAAGACGTCCGGGCCCGTGGTCAGGTCGAGATGGATCCGGTAGGAGTCGACGCGCAGCAGCCGGGTGCGCGCGTCGGCTTCGGCGCGGGTGAGTTCAGTGATCGCGGACACCGTGGGGTGCTCCTTGTGTGCGGGGGTGGTTGTGGGGCGGGTCAGGCGGTCGGGGTGTACGCCAGGGACGTGGTGGCGGCGGCCGCGTCGAGCCGCCGCTCGCATGCGGCGCGGTCCTCACCGGCGCAGACGACGTAGGCGAAGCGGCCCAGATAGCCGTTCGGGGGCAGGCGCAGTTCGGCGCCGGGGTCCGCGATCGGCTCGGCGTACAGCAGCCCGCCGGCCGGGTCCGGTGTCGGGACGGTGACCTCCTCGACGCGGCAGTCCCGCGGCGGGTAGCTGAACCGGATGCCGGTCGCCCGGCGCTCGGTGGGGGTGAGGTCGGGGCGGATGCCCAGGGCGAGTTCGACGGCCACCCGGCCGGGCTGGATCCCGGTCGCCAACTGGCCCAGCCAGGGGATCAGGTCGCCGCCCAGGCGGGCGTTGACCTCGATGATGACCGGGCCCTTGGCGGTGAAGCGGACCTCGGTGTGGGTGGTCCCGGTCGACACCGCCAGCGCCCGGTGGGCGGCCCGCAGGATCCGGAGCAGTTCGGGATCGCGGAGCAGTTCGTCGTCGGCGTCGACGACGTGGCCGGTCTCCTCGAAGTAGGGCTCCATGCCGGTCTGCTTGCGGGCGAGGAACATCGGCTGGTACGTGCCGTCGAGGCAGGCGCCGTCGATGCTGATCTCGGGGCCGGTCAGGTACTCCTCCAGGAGCACCCCGCCCTCGTAGTCGGGGGAGCCGCCGTGGCCGGCTTGTTCCGCCATGACGAAGGCGTCGTCCAGTCCGGCCGGGTCGTCGACCCGCACCACGCCGATGCTCGCGCCCATGCCGCGCGGCTTGAGCACCATGGGGAAGCCGATCGCCGCGGCGGCCTCCCGGGCCTCGTCCAGGGTGAGCGCGAGGGCGTAGCGGGGCTGGGGGAGGCCGGCCAGGGTGAGGGCCCCGCGGGTGCGGTGCTTGTTGCGGCACCGGTCGGCGCCGTCCGTGGTCAGGCCGGGCAGGCCCAGCTTCTCGGCGATCGCCGCGGCGGTGGTCACCAGCGTCTCGTCATAGGTGAGGACGCCGGTGATCCGGTGCGAGGCGGCGATGCGCAGGGCCGTGCTGGATATCCGCTCGCGGTCCGGGATCAGCCGGGCCCGGTCGAGCAGTGGCACCACGCTGGAGCCCACGATGTGCGGCTGCTGCCAGGTCGGCTCCGAGGAGTCGATCAGCCACAGCGGGTGCCGCTCGGCGGCGCTCGCGAGGAGGTACTCGCGGTAGCGCTGCTGGCCGCTGCCGATCACGAGCAGTACGTCGGTGGGTGCGGTCATCTTCCTGACTCCTCGGCCGTGACGGGGGTGGGGCGGGTGCGGGTGCCCGCCTGAAACCAACCATCGCCGTGTGCGGGCGGGTTGGCGGCCCGTGGACGACACCGGCAATCCGCCAGGCGGAAACCTGCCAAGGGGAGGAATCTCCACAGCCGGATCAAGTCGCCCGAGAACATGACAAGCCATGACGAGAATCTGGCGGATTCACCTCCGCTTCATACCCGGAAGCATGAATTCACTGCGCTTCAGATCGATTTGATGGGTTTTGTGAGAGGGGCGTATTTCTGCCAGGCGGTTTGCCGGGTGTCTTTTCGGCCAGCCAACCGGCCCGCGCGCTGCCATGGTTGCTGCCGAGCGGGCATCCCGGCACCACAGCCGGTCGAGGCCCCGCCATCCCTCTCCCCACGCCACATGAGGAGTTCGCATGTCCCGCATCCGTACCGCCGCAGCCGCCCTCGCGCTCGCCGCCTTCGTGTCCGTCCTGGCCGTCAACACCAGCTGCGGCCCGGAGGACTCGGGCTGGGGCGCCACGCTGGCCAGTGCCGACGACTCCGGCTGGGGTTCGACCCCGCCGACCGCCGACATCAGACCGGCGGGCGCCCTGCGGATCTGACCGCCCGACCCATCCGGCTCCGGGCGCAACACCGGGGCGCACCCACGCCACTGCACAAGGGGAAGTTCATGTCCAAGCACGACGTCGAAGTCCTCGCCATAGGAGCCGGCCCGGCCAATCTGGCACTGGCCGTGGCCCTGGAGGAGCTCGCGCCGCCCCACCTGGCCGGCCGGACCCTCCTGCTGGAGCAGGGCGACACCATCGCCTGGCAGCGCGGCATGCTGCTGCCCTGGTCGCAGAGCCAGGTCTCGTTCCTCAAGGACCTGGTGACGCTGCGCAACCCGCGCAGCAAGTTCTCCTTCGTCAACTACCTCCACGAGAACGGGCGGCTGGAGGAGTTCATCAACCTCTCCACCTTCACCCCCTACCGCAGCGAGATATCCGACTACCACCGCTGGGTGGCCGAATCCCTCGACCGGGTCCGCGTGCGCTACGGCTCCAAGGTCACCTCGCTGGTGCCGCGCCGGGACGGGTCCGGCGCCGTCGACGGCTGGCTGGCCCACACCGCGGACGGCGCCGTCATCTCCGGCCGCCACCTGGTCGTCGGCGCCGGCCGGGACGCCAACGTCCCCGCGGTCTTCCGCGGGCTCGGCGCCGACCGCGTCATCCACAGCACCGAATACATGGACCGCATCGCCGCCCGGCCCCGGCGGGCGGGGGAGCGGGTGGTGGTCATCGGCGGGGCGCAGAGCGCCGCCGAGATGTTCCACTCCGTCCAGCAGGACCTGCCCGGCTGCACTCCCACGCTGATCATGCGCTCGATCGGCCTCAACCACTACGAGACCAGCAAGTTCACCAACGAGCTGTTCTTCTCCGGCTTCGTCGACGAGTTCTACGCCGCGGACCCGACCGCCCGCGGCAGCATCCTGGAGGAGATGCACCGCACCAACTACGCGGGGCTGACCCCACCGATGCTGGAGCAGCTCTACCGGCAGGTCTACCTGGACCGGATGCGCGGCGGCGGGGGCCTCGCAATCCGCACCATGACCCGCGTCACTGACGTCCGGGACACCGGCGACGAACTCGTCCTGACCCTGACCAACCGGCTGACCGGCGCCGTCGAGGAACTCCCCTGCGACCTCGTCCTGCTCGGCACCGGTTTCCGCCCCGAACAGCCCGCCGTCATCCGGAACCTGGCCGACGCACTGGGCCTGGCGAAGATCGAGGTCGGTCGCGACTACCGGCTGGACCTCGGCGAACAGACCGCCGCCAGCTGCTACTTGCAGGGCGTCAACGAGGCCACCCACGGCATCGCCGACTCGCTGCTGAGCATCCTCGCCACCCGCAGCGAGGAGATCGCCAGAAACCTGATCGACCACGCCGCACGGTCCCCCCGGACCGCGTCGCGCCCCACCGCCGAGGACCGCGAGCCGGTTCCGGTCCTCTGAGCCCCGCGGCCCCGCCCCCGCCAGGCGACCGCGCCCCGCCGGCAAGCCCACTCTTGCCCTTCCCTAAGGAACTCCCTTGGACATCCGACACTTCGACCGCGCCGCGCTCGACGCGGACAACGGCTGGTCGCAACGGCTGCTGCCGTGGCCCACGCTGAACGCCCCCTTCGAAGGCGCCCAGAGCGTCATCCGCGCCGGCGCCTCCTCGCCCAAGCACGCCCACCACGAGTACGAGATCTTCATCGCGGTGAAGGGCGAGGCGTGGATCGAGTCCCGCGGCGAGCGGCTGCCGTTCGTGGCCGGCGACATCGTGCACTTCCCGCCCGGCCACGAACACCAGGTCATCAACGACACCGACACCGACTTCGAGATGTTCAGCGTCTGGTGGGACAGCGACATGAGCGCGGCGTTCACGAAGCGTCACGAGAGCGAGGGCTGAACCATGCCGTCCCGCAACGAGCTGGGCGACCGGCGCGTCATCGTCATCGACACCCCGCCCACCCCCAACGGCAGCCTGCACGTCGGCCACCTCGCCGGCCCGTTCATCGCCGCCGACGTACACGCCCGCTACCTGCGCGCCACCGGGCGCGGCGTGCTGTACTCCTCCGGCACCGACGAGAGCCAGACCTACGTCCTGGCCAGCGCCCGCAAGCTCGGCATCGCCCCCGAGGAGCTGGCCCGGCGCTCGTGGACCGGCATCCGGGACACCCTGGAGACGATGGGCATGTCCCTCGACGGCTTCGCGCCGTACGACGACGGCTACCGCGCCACCGTCCTGAAGTTCGTCCAGGAGCTGCACGCCGCCGGCAAGTTCGAGCTGCGCACCGTGCGCCTGCCGTACTCCGAGAAGACCGGCGAGTTCCTCGTCGAGGGACTGGTCTGCGGCGACTGCCCGATCTGCCTGTCGGAGAGCCGCGGCGGCCTGTGCGAGACCTGCGGCCATCCCAACAACTTCGACGAGCTGATCGGCGCCCGCTCCACCGTCGACCCCACCGACCGGCTCACCACCCGCGAGGCCGAGATCCTGGTCCTCCCGATGGAGGACTACCGGGACCGCCTCACCACCTACTACGCCGAGAAGCTGCCCTATCTGCGGCCCCACATGGCGCAGTTGGTGCGCGAACTCCTGGACCGGCCGCTCGCCGACTTCCCGATCACCTACCCGATCGGCTGGGGCATCGAGGCACCGTTCCCGGAGACCCCCGGACAGGTCATCAACGCCTGGGTCGAGGGCATTCCGGCGGTCATGTACACCACCGACCACGCGGCCCGGCAGCTCGGCGAGGAGACCGCCGCCTCCGACGAGCTGTGGCGGACCGACCACGACCACGAACTGGTCTACTTCATCGGCTTCGACAACATCTGGTTCTGGGGCCTGACCCACCTCGCCCTGATCATGGCCCACGAGGGCCGCTACATCGTCCCCGACGCCATGATCGTCAACGAGTTCTACGAGTTGGAGAACGAGAAGTTCTCCACCAGCCGCGGGCACGTCCTGTACGCCGAGGACCTGCTCAAGGAGGTCCCCCGGGACCTCGTCCGGTTCTACCTGGCCCTGGCCAACCCCGAGAACCAGCGCACCAACTTCAGCCGGGCGGCCCTCGACAAGGTCACCGACGAGCGGCTCGTCCAGCCGTGGGAGCGGCTCCGCTCCCGCCTCGACGAGGCGGCCCGCACGGTCGGAGCCACCACCCTGCCGGTCTCCGACCGGGCCCGCCGGCACGCGGCGATCATGTTGGAGCGGTTCGCCGCCTGCTACGAGCTGGAGGGCTACAGCCTCACCCGCGCCGCCGACCTCATCTGCGTACAGCTGGAGCGACTGGCCCGCTGGACCGAGGAGCTGGACCTGAGCGGCCAGAAGCCGGACCGGACGGCCCTCGGCGACCTGTACCTGGAGGTCCGCACCCTGATCGCCGGCGCCTCGCCGATCCTGATCGACCTGGCCGAGGCGGCCGCGCTGACCGACGGCTTCGACGGCTCGCTGGGCTTCGAGACCTTCGCGCTCTCCGAGGTCAAGCCGTTCGCCCTGCCGCAGCTCGGCACGAGCACGGCCCAGGCCGGCTGAAGCCGTGCGGATCATCGTCGTGGGAGGCGGAGTGATCGGCCTCCTCACCGCACTGGAGTGCTCGCTCGCGGGCGCCGAGGTGAGCGTCGTGGACCGGGGTGAGATCCCCAACCCGGAGGCCACCTCCTACGACCGGCACCGCGTCCTGCGGGCCCTGCATCCGGGCGCCCCCGAGGCCGCGGCGGCCATCGAGGCCCATCACCGGTGGGCCGAGGTCGAGTCCCGGCTCGGCGCCGACGTCTACCACCGGGTCGGGGCCCTGACCGTCCTGGGCCCCGGCGAGCCCGAGGTCTCGGCCGCCGCGCTCGCCGAGGTGCCGGGCGCGCTGCGGCTCGACGAGCGGCAGATCGTCGAGCGATTCCCGCACCTGCGGCCGCCCCGCGGCAGCCGCGCGGTGCTGGAGCGCAACGGGGGAGTGCTGCTCGCCGACCGGATCCTGACCGGCACCGCCGGCCTCCTGGCCGGTCGGCCGGGTGTCCGGCTGCTGCCCGGCCGGCGGGTCACCGGCGTGGAGGCGCCGTTCGGACTGGTGCGGCTGGCGGACGGCACCGCGCTGCGCGGTGACGCGGTCGTGCTGGCCGCCGGCCTGTGGTCGCGCGAACTGCTCGGCGCCGACCGGACCGACGACCTGACCCTCTACCGGCAGACCCAGCTGATGTGCACGGTGCCCCCGGACCTGCGGGCGGTGTGGGAGCGCACGCCCACCATCCCCTCCCTCGGCACCCCGGAGGGCTCCTGGCTGGTGCCGCCGGTGGCCGGGACCCCCCTCAAGCTCAGCGCGGCCGTCGCCTGCCGGCCCGTCGAGGAGGTGACCGACCGGACCGCCCCCGACGAACAACGGGCCCGGCTGGTGCGGCTCTTCGCCGCGCTGCTGCACGGATTCCGGGCCGAGTGGATCGAGCGGGCCGAGGACAGCTACTACCTCGCCGACAGCACGACCCACGGCCCGGTCCTCGGGCAGCTGGGCGAGGAGAACGCGTGGATCTACGCGGCCTGCGGCGGCTCCTCGTTCAAGTTCGCCCCCCTGATAGCCCGTTCACTGGCCCGCCGGGCGCTGGGCACCGGGCCCGCCGTCCCGACCGGCCTGGCCGCGGTGGACCGCCCGGTGCGGCTGCCCGACCGGCTGCGCGCCCCCGACCACTTGATCTCAGGAGTCGCACCATGACCACCTCACTGGCCCCCGGGGCACCGCAGGCGGCCCAGCCAACCGGCCGGGACCGGTCCGAGTGGCTGATCCTCCCGGCGAACTTCGTCACCTACCTCGGCAACGGCATCCAGATGATGGGCGCCTCCCTGCTGGTCCTCGAACAGCAGCGGACCGCCCTGTCGGTGGGCTGGCTGTTCATCGTGATGGCCATTCCGCAGGTGCTGCTCTCGGTGCTCTTCGGGCGGCTCGTCGACCGCTTCGACCGGCGGATGATGTGCCTGCTCTGCGACGTGGCGAGCGCACTCGCGGCGCTGTCGCTGCCGGTCGCCCTGGCGCTCGGAGCCTCCACACAGATCACCGCCTACGCCGTGACCTTCGCGCTGTCGCTGATCTCCGCCGCGTTCAACCCCGCCAGCAACGCCCTGGTGCGGGAACGGGTGCGGTACGAGCGGCTCGGACCGTTCAACGCCAACTTCTCGATGTCCACGCAGGCGGGCTCGCTGCTGTCGGCGGCCGTCGGCGGCTTCCTGATCCAGGTCTTCGGCCTGACACCGATGTTCTACTTCAACGCCGCCACCTTCGCCTTCTCCGCGGTGTGCTGGGTGCTGCTCGGCCGCAAGCCGCGGGCGAGCGCCGAACAGGCGGCCGGGGAGGGGGCCGCGGCGGGCGCGCCGACGGGCGGACCGGTCAAGCGGCTCGGGCTGCTGCTCGCCGTCGGAAGCGTCAACATCACCGTCAGCAACGTGCTGTTGGTGGTCCTGGTCATCCAGGTGTTCAAGGAGCACGCGGGCATCTTCGGGCTGGTCGACGCGCTCGCCGGGGTCGGCATGCTCATCGGCTCGGCCGTCTACAAGCGGATCTCCGCGCGGGTCTCCAACCTGGCGCTCGCGGCCTTCGGATTCGCGGGGAACGCGGCGCTGATCGCCGTGGAGCCGTTCCACATCGCCTCGCTGATGACCGCGATCCCGTTCGCCGCGTTCGCCTTCGGCTTCGCCGCGATCTCCTCGCGCACCCTGCTGATGCGGGCCGTCGAGGACAGCCGCTCCGGCCGGGTCTTCGGCACGGTCAACGCGGTCAGCCTGGCGGCCGGACTGGTCGTCACGATCACCCTGTCCTACCTCGCCGACCACCGGTCCGTGGCCCTCGCGTTCTGGAGCCTGTCGATCCTGATCGGCGTCGTCCCGCTGGCCGCCATCGCCACCATGCGGCGCTTCTACGCCACGCAGGAGCGGACCGCCGCCACCACGCCCGTGCCGCAGCCGGCCAACTGACCCCGAGGAGCCCGCACCATGAAACTGCTCGCGCTGGAGGCCCTCCAGAACGCCCAGTACTACCTCTCCCGCTACCAGCAGGTCGAGGAGTTCGGGGCCGAGCTGTACGTCCTGAACGGCCTGGGCGAGGACGCCTACTGGCCCGCCGAGCGCTACCGCGTCGCCGGCTCGCAGCAGATCGACGACATCGTCGCCGCCGCCCGCGCCTGGCACGCCGAGGAGCACTTCGAGGGCGTGCTGACCTTCTCCGAGGCCGGTGTGGTCACCGTCGCCGCCGTCGCCGAGGCGCTCGGTCTGCCCGGCATCGGGGTGGAAGCCGCCCGCACCAGCCGCAACAAGTACCTGATGCGCCGGGCCCACGAGAAGGGCGGCGTCCCGATCCCGGCCTTCCGCCTGGTCTCCGACCTGGCCGAGGCGCACGCGGCCGGCGAGGAGTTCGGCTACCCCGTCATCCTCAAGCCGACGCTGGGCGCGGCCAGCAACTTCGTCTTCCGCGTCGAGGACGCCGACGACATGGCCGAGCGGTTCGCCCAGGCCCTCGACGGCATCGACGACATGTCCTGGTACCGCATGGAGGCGCACGGCATAGACCTGGGCCCGCAGGGGCTGCTGGTCGAATCCTTCCTGGACGGGCGGGAGTTCCTGTGCGAGGCGGTCGCCTGGGACGGCGAGGTCTACCTCGGCTCGATCGTCGACCGGGTCACCGTCGAGGGCGACACCTTCGACGACGACGTGCACGCCGCACCGACCTCGCTGAGCCCCGACCGGATCGAGGAGCTGCACCGGGCGGTCCGGGCCGGCGTGCGGGCCCAGGGCGTCACCCACGGCGTGCTGCACGCCGAGGTCCGCTACCACCGGGGCGCCCCGCACATCCTGGAGATCGCCGTGCGCCCCGGCGGCGGCGGGCTCGACCACATCGCCCGGCTCACCGCCGGCCACTGCCCGATCCGGGCCCTGATGGACACCGCCCGCGGCGTCCGGCCGAAGGTCGGCGCGTACACCCCGACCGGGGTGCACATCGCCGGTATGGCCCTGCTGTGCGACTCCGGACGGATCGAGCGGGTCGACGTCCCGGCCGAACTCACCGACTCCGACAAGGTCTTCTTCTTCAAGATCACCGCCCGGCCGGGGGACCTCATCCGCCGTCCCCCCGAGGGCAACTCCATCCTCGGCTTCCTCGGTGTCACCGGCACCTCCTTCGAGGACGCGATGCGCACGGCGACCGACCTCGCCAACTCCATCGACGTGCGGTTCGCCCCCTGAACCAGGCCGTCACCCGGCCGCCCACCAGACCTTTCCGCACCCAGGAGGGACCAACCATGCCCTACCCGCAGCCCATCGAGCCGCCGCACACCCCCGAGGCTCCCCGCACCCGCACCGCGATCCGGCGCCGGCTGCTGATGTGCCGCCCCAGCCACTTCGACGTGCACTACTCCATCAACCCGTGGATGCACCCCGAGAAGCCCGTGGACGCCGAACTCGCCCTCGCCCAGTGGGAGACGCTGCGCGCGCTCTACGAGGAGCTCGGGCACACCGTCGAGCTGATCGAGCCGGTCGGCGGCCTGCCCGACATGGTCTTCGCCGCCAACGGCGCCACCGTCGTCGACGGCAAGGTGTTCGGCGCCCGCTTCCGCCACGTCGAGCGCACCGCCGAGGGCCCCGCCTACCTGGACTGGTTCCGCGACCAGGGCTACCAGGAGCTGTGCTGGCCCGAGTACATCAACGAGGGCGAGGGCGACTACCTCCTCGTCGGACGCCGGCTGCTGGCCGGCACCGGGTTCCGCACCGATGTGCGCTCGCACGCCGAGGCACAGGAGTTCTTCGGCGTCCCGGTCACCGGACTGACCCTGGTCGACCCGGAGTTCTACCACCTGGACACCGCGCTCGCGGTGCTGTCCGACACCGAGGTCATGTACTACCCGGCCGCCTTCACCCCCGGCAGCCGGGCCGTGCTCCGCGAGCTCTACCCGGACGCGATCCTCGCCACCGACGCGGACGCCGCGGTCTTCGGCCTCAACGCCTTCAGCGACGGCCACAACGTCCTGCTGCCGCAGTCCGCCACCCACCTCATCGACGCGCTGCGCGAGCGTGGCTTCGCACCGCGCGGCGTCGACCTGTCCGAGCTGCTCAAGGCCGGCGGCAGCGTCAAGTGCTGCACGCTCGAACTCCGCGACCGTGCCTGAGCAGCCCCCACCACTCCTGGAGGGCATGTTGATCCACTACGACGGCAGGCGGTTCCGGAAGGTCACGGCCGGCCCCGACGCTCCCATCGCCCACTACCGCCAACAGGGCGACCTGCTGTGGGGCTCCTCCGCCGGAGGCGACGTCCGACGCGGCTCGCTCACCGGCGTCGCCGCCCCCGACGGCACCCTCACCTTCGCCTACACGATGGTCCTGACCAGCGGCCGGACCGTCGCCGGGCACTGCGTGAGCGTCCCCGAGGTCCTCCCCGACGGCCGGGTCCGCCTGCACGAGACGTGGGAACGCTACGGGCCCGACGCCGCCACCGGCACCTCCTGCATCGAAGAACTCGCCGCGACCGACCCCCTCATCGAGCAAGGACCGTCGTCATGACCCAGATACCCCGCAAGGGCGGCACGATCAGCTGGGCCTGCACGCCCGGCTTCCCACCCGCCGGCATCTTCCCCCTGCTGCCGCCGGGCCGGTTCGGCGCCCGCAGCCTGTACGAGTTCCAGATGCTGATGTACCGGCCGCTGTACTGGTACGGCACCAAGGGCGACGCGCAGGTCGACTACGAGCTGAGCATGGCCGAGGCACCCCGGTGGAGCGAGGACGGGCGCACCGCGACCCTCACCGTCAAGCCCTACAAGTGGTCCAACGGCGAGACCGTGAACGCCGACGGGGTGATGCTCTGGATGCACCTGCTGGAGGCGAAGAAGGAGGAGTACGGCGGCTATGTGCCCGGCTACTTCCCGGACAACCTGACCGGGTACGAGAAGATCGCCGAGGACCAGGTCCGCTTCACCTTCGACCGGGCGTACGCGCAGAACTGGGTCCTGATGAACCAGTTCAGCCTCATCACCCCGCTGCCCAAGGCATGGGACCGCACCGCCGAGGGCCCCGCCAACGCCACCGCCCACAAGGAGGAGGCGTACGCGGTCTACGACTACCTGATGGCCGAGAACGGCGACGTCTACGCGGAGGACAACTCCGCGCGGGCCCGCTGGGCCGACAGCCCCATCTGGTCGATCGTCAACGGCCCCTGGAGGCTCGCCAGTTACGGGATGGACGGCCTCGTCACCATGGTGCCCAACCCGTCCTACTCCGGGCCCAACAAGCCCTACGCCGACGCGTTCCGCCTGGTGCCCACCGAGACCGACGAGGAACAGTACCGGGCGCTCGAGGGCGGCCCCCACGGACCGGACGCCATCCACCTGGGCTTCCTGCCCTTCGACAAGATCACCGAGCCGGCCGCGGACCCCGTCACCGGAGGCCCCAACCCGCTGGCCGAGCACTACCGGATCGTCCCGCAGATCCTCTACGCCATCCACTACTTCCCGTTCAACTTCGCCAACACCACCGTCGCCGGGAAGATCTTCCGGCAGCTGTACTTCCGGCAGGCGCTACAGACCACCCTGGACCAGGACGGCTCGTTCCAGGAGGTCTACCAGGGCTACGGCTACCCCACCTACGGCCCGGTCCCCGCCCTGCCGGCCACCGAGCTGCGCTCGCCCGCGCAGAAGTCCAACCCGTTCCCCTTCGACGTGGACCGCGCCCGCCGGATGCTCCAGGACAACGGCTGGGACACCTCGGTCACCCCCGCCGTCTGCGTCGCCCCCGGCACCGGGCCCGGCCAGGCCGGCGAGGGCATCCCCGCCGGCACCCGGCTGACCATCTCGCTGCGCTACGCCTCCGGGCACGAGAAGACGCTGGCCCGGGTGATGCGCAAGTTCCGCGACGACGCCGCGCGGGCCGGCATCGAGCTGGTGCTGGAGGAGGTGTACCCCTCGGTCCTGGTCGGCCAGGACACCACCGGAACCACCAACTGGGAGCTGTCCTGCTGGAACGGCGGCTGGGTCTACGGGCCCAACTTCCACCCGACCGGCGAACTGCTCTACCAGACCGGCGCCGGCTGCAACTTCGGCAGCTACTCCGACCCGGTCGCCGACGAACTCATCGCCAAGACCGTCACCAGCGACGACCTCGCCGACCTGTACGCCTACCAGGACTACCTCGCCGAGCAGGTCCCGGTGATCTGGATGCCCAACTTCCCACTGCGGGTCTTCGAGGTGGCCAACCAGCTCAAGGGCGTCGAGCCGATCAACCCGCTCGGCTTCATCAACCCCGAGAACTGGTACTTCGTCGACGAGCCGGACGGCTCCGATGCCCGCGACTGAACTCGCGGCGGCGCTCCCGGCGGTGGACCCGGTCGCCCACCTCCTGCTGGCCCTCCCCCTGATCATGGCCTGCGGGCAGGTGGCCGGGGTGCTCTGCCGCCGGGTGGGGCAGGCCCCGGTCATCGGCGAGATCCTCGTCGGGATCGCGCTCGGCCCCTCCCTGCTCGGGGCCGTCTGGCCCGAGGGGCAGCGCTGGCTGTTCCCGGCGGACCTGCTGCCGGTCCTCAACGCCCTGGCGCAGCTCGGCCTCGTCCTGTTCATGTTCCTGATCGGCTACGAGCTCGACCTGCGCCACGTCAGGAGCCGGGGCCGCACCGCGGTCCTGGTCAGCAACGCCGGCATCGCCCTCCCGCTGCTCGGCGGACTGCTGCTGGCCCTCGTGATGTACCGTCGGTTCGCCGCTCCTGGCGTCGGGTTCCCCGCGTTCGCCCTGTTCATCGCCGTCTCCATGAGCATCACGGCGTTCCCGGTGATCGCCCGGATCCTCGCCGACCGCGGGGCCGACCGCACCCCGGTCGGGGCCCTCGCCCTGACCTGCGCGGCCTTCGACGACATCACCGCCTGGTGCCTGCTCGCCCTGGTGACCGCGCTGGCCAAGGGCGGTTCGCCCGCGGCGGTGCTGGTCACCCTCGGCCTGAGCCTGGCCTTCGTCGCCGCCGTGCACTTCGGGGTGCGGCCGCTCCTGGCCCGGCAGGCCGCCCGGCACGGCGGCCGGTTCGCCCGCGCCGCCCTCCCCCTGGTGCTGTCCGGCGTCCTGCTGGCGGCCTACACCACCGACCGGATCGGCATCCACCCGATCTTCGGAGCCTTCCTGCTCGGTACGGCGATGCCCCGCGACTCGGCGGTGGTGGCGGCGGCCGTGGACCGGATGCGCGCGCTCACCGTCGTGCTGCTGCTCCCGCTGTTCTTCGTGTACTCGGGGATGCACACCGACTTCCGGCTGCTCGGCGGCGTCGGGATGTGGGGCTGGTGCGCGCTGATCACCGCCGTCGCCATCCTCGCCAAGTGGGCCGGAGCCACCGGAGCGGCCCGCCTGACCGGCCTTGGCTGGCAGGAGTCCGTCTCCCTGGGCGCCCTGATGAACTGCCGCGGCCTGACCGAACTCGTCGTCCTCGGCATCGGCCTGCAACTGAAGGTCATCACGCCGCCTGTCTTCGCGATGCTCGTGGTGATGACACTGGTCACCACGATCCTCACGGCCCCCGCACTGAATCTGATCGAGCGGGTGTCCGCGCGCCGGACGCCCTCCGCACCGTGCACAGAAATGGCCATGAAATGTCAGTAACCACCACCGTACGGGGCCGGTCGACCGAAGCGGTCCTCGTCCTCGAACCCGAAGAGAAGGACCAGGTCGAGGCCGCGGCCCGCGCCCTGTGCGCCCGGCTGCCCGAGGTCGACGACCCGCGCTGGGTGGCCGAGGCCCGGTCCGCCTGGGAAGAGCTGCCCGCCGCGCTGCGCCGCCGGGCGGGCACCTACCGGCGCCACTCCGGCACCTCCGGCGCACTCCTGGTGCGCGGCCTCCCCGTCGACGAGGAGAACCTGCCGCCCACCCCGACCGTGCCCGGCTCCGTACAGCGCGAGGTGAGCGTGCCCGCCGCCGTGCTGATGATGACGGCCTGCGGCCTCGGCGACCCGGCCGCCTTCCGCGCCGAGAAGTCCGGCGCCCTCGTCCAGGACGTGGTGCCGGTGCCGGGCCAGGAGACCTTCCAGGGCAACGCCGGCTCGGTGGCCCTGATGATGCACAACGAGAACGCCTTCCACGCCCACCGCCCCGACTACGTGATGCTGCTGTGCCTGCGCGCCGACCACGACGGCGCCGCCGGACTGCGCACCGCCGGCATCCGCGAGGCGCTGCCGCTGCTGCCCGAGGCCACCGTCGAGGCGCTGTCGGCACCGGAGTTCGCCACCCAGCCGCCGCCCTCCTTCGGAGCCGGTGGCGGGACCGTCCCGGCCCACCCGATACTCTCCGGAGACCCCGAAGACCCGGACGTGCGGGTCGACTTCGCCGCCACCACCGGCACCACCGAACGCGCCGTGGAAGCCCTGCACGCCCTGGAGAAGGCGTTCGACGACGTCTCGTACACGGTACGGCTGAGCGCCGGCGACCTGGCCGTCGTCGACAATCGGGTGACGCTGCACGGCCGTACCGCCTTCACACCGCGCTACGACGGCAACGACCGCTGGCTCCAGCGCACGTTCGTCCTCACCGACCTGCGGCGCTCGCGCGACCACCGACCCGACGACGGATACGTCCTGTCCCGCTGACCCCGGGACGTCCCACACCGAGGAGACCCGCATGCCCGAACTTCCCATGAACCAGGCCGCCCTGACCGCGGCCGTGACACGGTTCGCGCAGTTCACCAGGGTCGACGAGATCTGGGACGAGTACCTCGCCGCCACCGGCGGGCAGGCGGACCCGGCCCGCCCCGCACACCGCACCGCCCTGCTGCGCTGGCTCAACCTCGCCGGCTGCCGCATCCGTTACCCCAAGCCGGGCGAGCCGGACCTGTTCGACACCGGTCTGGCCGCCTGGTGGGAGACCTGGGGCGCGGCGCTCCCGCGACGCCCCCTGGCCCAGCTCACCGACGGCGAACTCGACACACTGGGCCCCTGCTTCGCCGAACTGGCCGCCACCCAGGCCGCGCTGTCCCCGGCCACCGGACGCGCCCGCACCCTCGGGCCGACCGCCGCCGCCAAGGCCCTGCACGCCCTGCGTCCCCAGTCGCTGATGCCGTGGGACGAGGCGATCGCCGCGCACCTGCACGGCGCCCGCGACCACACCGCGTACGTCGCGCACCAGCGGCTCGGGCGCACCTGGGCCGCCCAGATCCTCCAGGAGGCCGGCCTCGACCCGGACCTCGGCGGCGCGCTGAAGCTCGCCGCCGGCCTCGGCCGCCCGGCCCGCCCCCTCCCCAAGATGCTCGACGACTACTGCTACCTCGCCCTCACCGTCGACGGCGGGAGCACCTCGTAGGACACGAGCCGGCCGGCACCCTGCGCTCCACCGCCGGCCGGCTCCTCACTCACCGAAGGGTTATCACGTGGCTCGCAATGCGCTCAGCGCCGAGTTCCTGGAGACGGTGTCCGAGCCGGTCCCGGTGGACCCGGAGTCGGAACTCCTCAAGATCTTCTACAAGGGTGCCCTGTTGACCCGCCCGTTCTTCCTGGAGGCGGACGAACACCAGCGCCTCGTGGGCGACCTCGACGTGCTGCGCGGGGCGTTGACCAGCCTGCCGGACCGGCTGTTCGGCGGCGACCTCACGGCGTTCGCCCGCGCCCTGGGCATGAACGACGACCAGATCAGCTGCGTGCTGCGCGGCCGCAACACCAGCGTGACCCGACTGAGCCGCGCCGACCTGTACGCGGACGCCTCCGGCTTCCGACTGCTCGAATACAACATGGGCAGCGCCATCGGGGGTTCGGACGCCGTCGACATCGCCCGCGGCCTGCTCAACCACACCGGCCTCAAGGAGTTCGTCGAGAAGCACCGCCTCACCCACGTCGACACCCTCCGGTCCCACGTCGACACCATCCGCATCGAATCGGGTACCGCCCCCGGCAGCCGCCCGGTGGTCGCGCTCACCGACTGGCCCAGCAGCTACGAGTCGCTCGCCCCGTACATGCAGGCCGTCGCCCGGCGCTGGAGCGAGCTGGGCGTCGAGGCACACGCCTGCCACATAGGCGAGTTGACGGCCCGCGACGGCGGCGTCTGGCTGGGCGAGCGCCGCGTCGACATCATCAACCGGCTCTTCATGCTGGAGGACGTGCTGTCCGGCCCGGGGGCGATGGACCTGCTGGATCCCGTCCTGGACGCCGCCGAGCGCGGCGAGGTGAAGCTCTTCACCCCCCTCGACGCCGAACTCTACGGCTGCAAGGCCGCCCTGGCGATGCTCTCCGACGAGGCCAACCGCCCTCTGTTCAGCGCCCACGAGCTGGCGAGCCTGGACCGTATCCTGCCCTGGACCCGGAGCGTGCGGGAGGGCGAGGTGACGCTGGAGGACGGCCGCCGGGTCGACCTCGTCGCCTACGCCGTCGAATCCCGGGACGAGCTGGTGCTGAAGCCGACCCTGGCGCACAGCGGCGAGGGCGTGGTGCTCGGCTGGCAGGAAGGACTCACCGCCGAGCAGTGGGCCGAGCGGGTGCGGGCCGCGGTGGACGGGCCGTTCGTGCTGCAACGGCGCATCCGACCGGTCCCAGAGCCGTGCGCCGACCGGAACGGCGACCTCGTGGAGTGGACCCCGGTGTGGGGGGTGTTCACCACCGCCACGGTCAGCGGCGGAGGCTTCATCCGGGCCACCCGCACCGACTCCGGCGCCGACGTGATCAACCTCGGCGCGGGCGCTTCCATAGGGGCGGTCTTCCACGCCGTCGCCGACGACCGGTGAGGGCACCCGCGTCCCTGGACGCGTACGCCCGGCTGATGGCTCTGCTGGACGGTGCCGGCGCCGGCTACCGGCTCATCGACCACGCCCCCGAGGGACGCACCGAGCTCGCCTCCGCCCTGCGCGGCCACCCGCTCCGGCAGGCGGCGAAATGCCTGGTGATCCGGGTCGGGATGGGCAAGAAGCGCCGACGGTACGTCCTGGCCGTCGTCCCCGGCGACCGCCGGGTGGACCTGGCGCGGGTCCGGGACCTCTACCAGGCCGGCGACGCCGCGTTCGCGGTGCGCGACGTCGCCGAACGGCTCACCGGCAGCGTCAGCGGCTCGATCACGCCGTTCACCTTCGCCGCGGCCATGGACCTCCTGGTGGACCCCGACCTGTTGCGCCACGAGGAGATCTTCTTCAACGCGGCGCGGTTGGACCGCTCGGTGGCCCTCCGCACCGAGGACTACCTGGAACTGGCCGTTCCGCGGATAGCGGCGGTGGCCGGGCCCCTGCCCCTCGCCACCGTCGGCCACCCCGGCTGAGGCACGTCCCGCGGACCCGGCACGGGACCGGGCCGAACCGCAGGGCCACACCCGGGCCGCCACACCCGGAGGCCGCCCGTGACCCCTAGGAGGAGCGCACCGGATCCTTGGCGCCCTCGGGTGTTCCGGCCGTCCGCGCCGCGGCGGCCGGAGCACCCGTGTCGGGGTCCGCGGACCCCAGCAGATTGCTCTGGCCGATCAGGTAGCCCGCGTGCAGCCGGCTGCGGGCGCCCAACTGGTCCATGATCTCCGCGATGTGGCGCTGGCAGCTGCGCAGCCCCATGCCGAGGCGCCGGGCGATGGCGCGGTCGTCGAGGCCGGACACCAGCAGCCGCATGATGTCCTGTTTGACCTCCGACGACAGCGCCCGCACCTGCTCCAACTGGTAGCCCGCCGAGAACGGCGTGGCGGTCAGCCAGGTCCGCTCGAAGGCGGCGACGGCGAAGTCGACGATGCTCTGGTCGTGGACCAGCACGCCGCCGTGCGGATGGCCGTGGTACGAGATCACCGCGGTCTTCCGGTCGAAGACGATCATTCGCGCGAACCCGTCGCTGAGGGTCCGCACCTCGGCCCCGAGCTGGGCGACGCGCTCCACGTAGGCGACGGTCGGCTGGTTGTAGCGCGCGGTGTGCTGGTAGAGCGTGCGGATCTTGACACCGCGGCGCAGCATGTCCTCGTCCCGCACGATCGCCTCTTCGAGGACCGGCGTGGGACGGCCGCCGCCGGGCTGCGAGGTGAGCATCTCGGTGGTGCAGCACGCGCCCAGCTCGGTGAGCATGCTGCGCACCGACTTGAGCGTCTGCAGGATCTCGATGCCCGAACTCTGCAGCCACTTGGCCCGGGTGGTGGCGTAGAGCGGACGCAGCCGTTCCAATTCGGCGCGCACTTGAGTGACGGCGCTCTGCTGGTCCCGCAGGGCCTGCTCCATCGGGAAGAGGGTCTGGGCGGCCGCGCTGTCCGGGCTGACGGCCGTCAGCATTCCGGGCTTGTCGTCGGCCGGGCACAGCAGCCCCATAGCGCTGAGCTGCCCGAGCGCCTCCTCCACCTCTTCGACGGACTTGCCCAACTGGCCCGGGAGGGAGGCGGGGAGCACAGCCGGACTGTTCAACGCGAGCTCGTAGACGGATACACCGACCGCGCTCAGTTTCGTCAGTCCTGATGCTTCCAATCTCATCGACATCCTTGATGGGTGAATGAACTGTCGTGGAGCGGTGCCATTCTTACGGCCCGGGAACGTCCCGCACACAGTGGGGCGAGCATGTTTTTGCGGACATCTGACCGAACCGGGCGACGTACGGAGAATCCGTACAAGGTCACCACGCGTACCGGCCGTCACTCACATAAAGAGGGACGAGTGGTACGGCCTCCTCGGTTCCCCGCCACCGGGCCACCCGGCCGAAGCGGCGCTCTCGGAGCAGCATCCCGGACCGGTGCGGGTAGGACGATGACGATCTACCTTCCAGGACCAGAGGAGAGTGGTTGCGGTGCCGGACCCCAACGCCCCGGGTTCCTCCCCACCCGAGGGCGATGCAGAGCAGCAGGCGTATGACGCCGTCCGCGCCGTGACGCTCTGGTACAGCGCCCGGATCACCGCGGAACGCCGGGCTCCGGCCCCCGACGAGAGGCGGATCAGGGAGCTGACGGCCGCCCGGCGGGCCGCCCTCGACGACGGGGCGCAGCTGGCGACCGCCGACCCGGAGGAGGCGGCCCGCGTGGCGGCCTACTACACGGCCCGGCTCAGGGAACTGACGGAGGGGTGACCGGAGGGACACGTCACCGTCCGGTGTGCCCCGGCTGCCCGGCACCGCCGTGACAGGCGGTGAGGGGTGCCGGCCTGGTGAGCGCTTCGGACTCGCGAGATCACGGCGCACGCGCATGGCCCGGGCCGTCGACCGGCCCGGGCCGTGCAGGTGTTGGTCGATCAGTACTGGATGGTGTGGTCGTAGAGGATGTCTCGGGCCTTGGTGCCGCTGTCGAGGCCGTAGTCGGGCCGGTCCTCGACGAAGTACTCGCGGAGGCTGGACTGCTGGGTCTTGGTCATCATGGTGTTGCTCCTGGCCCAGCCGCCGTCGACCTGGGACCACAGGTCGACCAGCGCGGTGGCGACGCGGGCCTCGCAGGCGTCGCCCGGGTCGATACCCGTCGTGGAGCGGTCGTTGGCGAGATTCTGGGAGCTGCCGTTGCCCCAGTAGTAGGTGGTGTCGTTGAACGTGTGGAACGCCACCGCGTTGGCGAAGCCCTCGGTCCAGCCGCAGCTGGTGGAGGAGGTGCGGCTCACGTAGTGGGGCGAGCAGTTGCTCACGTTCGGCCACCAGCCCTTGTAGAGCTTGCCCATGAGGGCGTGGCCCGCCTCGTGGACGACGGTGTGTTCGGAGTCGGGGTCGTTGTCCGCGAGGTGGATCTTGTCCTCGTTGGTCGACCAGTAGGTGCCGTCGGTGGAGCCGGGGTACCACTGGACGGTGATCGGCGTGCAGTGGCCGTCCTGCTGGCTGCCGGTCCAGCAGTTGGTGGTGGAACCGCGGGTCCACCACAGCTTGTTGAGGGTGTCGAGGGCGTGCCAGGCACGGCTCTGCCCTTCGTTGGCGTAGACGTTGCCCAGGCTGGTGCTGCCCGAGACGTTGTCCTGCGAGTAGGTGGCGGTGGCGTAGCGGCGGCCGTTGCCGTCGACCACGGACCACGACTGGCCGGCCTGGGTCTGGAACTCCACCCAGACCTTGGAGGTGACGGAGGTGGTGGGGGTGTAGCAGAGGTTGAAGCTGCCGTTGTTGTTGCCGGTCATCCCCGTGGCGAGCTGCTGCGTACCGCTGTTGGCGGTGGGCTGGCCCCACAGGGTGACGTTGGCGTTGTGGACCGGCTCGTCCCGGTTGGCCTTGCCGTTCCAACTACCGCCCTCGGCGGACTGGAAACGGTTGCGGAAGGTGCCGCTGATGCAGACCTGCGAGGAGCCCCCGGCCCGGCCGGCGGCGCGCGGGGCGGCCGGGCCGGAGGCGGCCGAGGCGCGGGCCGGGGAGGACGCCGGGGCGGGAGCGGGTGCCTTGGGGGTGACCGGGCGTTCCTTGCGAGCGCCGGGCGCGGGACGGTGGACCGGGGCCGGACGGGCCTTGGTGACCGATATGCCCTGGTCGGAGGAGCCGTTGGCCTTGCCGACGGTGAGCTCGACCGAGTCGTGTCCGGCGCGGCGCGGGTCGGGGTGGTCGATGTCGCTGATGTCCGCCTGGATCTGGGCGGGTCCGGCGGCGACCGCCGTGACCTTGAGATGGACGGCCCGGGTGCCGGGGGTGAGGGAAAGGGTGCTGCTGGTGCGCTGGCCGAAGGTGTCCGTGGTGGGCGCGGCGAGGCCGGAGCCTCCACTGTCGGATATCCGGAGCGCGGGCGGTAGTTGGACGGCCAGGCCGGCGCGCTTGACGTCGGTCTGCGCCTTGACGTTCACGGTGAGGGTGGCCTGCTCGCCGACGGCGGGGAGGTGGTCGAGGGACGCGGTGACACCGAGACAGCTCAGCGGTGCCTCGGAGTTCTTCTCCGCAGGGCGGATCGTGCAGGCGCCGGCCGGTGCGGGGGTGTGGGCCTGGGGGGAGCTTCCCGCGAACGCGGACGGCATGACGACGGCCGCCAGGCAGACGCCTGTGCCTGCCATCGCGGTCAGAGCGACAGTTCTGGGAACCCGTCTCCGGGCCCGTCGTATTCGGGACATGGGTGTGCCTTCCTACGGCGTGCACCAGCCGACTTCGGTGCACGCCGACAAAGCGTGAGGGGGGTAAGGAACTGACCCCGGGTCACTACAGCCATCAAGCTTTGGCCGTAGCTGCACCGCGGGTAACAGGTGGGCGGAACCATATACCGCACGGCTCGCGCATGTCACTGGCGTCGGAGAAGAGAACGAGACGTGCGATGCCTGGCGTTGGCGGATGCCTGACCGCCACCGACTCGGCGTCGCCTTGGGCCTGCTGCCTGCCCAACACACCACCGACGACGCCTGGCAGCGCAGCCGGAGCCGTGGGCGGGCCGACAGTCGTACGCCTGCCGGAACAACCGCGCCTACCTGCGCCCGCCGGGGAATCCGCTGCACCATTTCGGACAAGTCCGACCGGGCCCGCAACCACACGTGCGCCGAACTCGCGGTCCGTACGAGGCCACCGTCCTCGTTGCCGCCGTCAACGAGTGGTTGTGACGTACTGGTCCGACGACAACTCGAACACCCGGACTCGCCGACCGCCGGTGGGATTGACGGTCTCACGGACCGGACGCATCCCCAGTTTGGTCATGATCCGTTCGGAGGCGTCGTTGCCCACTTGAGCGATGCTGACGATCCGCTCCAGACCTCGCTCTTCGAACCCGAACCGTACAGCGGCCGCGGCGGCCTCGGTGGCCAAGCCCTGCCCCCAGTGGGAATGTCCCAGCCGCCAGCCCACCTCGACCGCCGGCAGTACCTCCGGCAAGAAGTGGGGCACCGAAAGGCCGGTGAAGCCGGCCAGTTCGCCAGTGGACCGGACCTCCACGGCGAACAGTCCGAAGCCCCGCGACTCCCACTCGCTCTCCCATGCCTGGATCCCGCCGCGAGTCTGCTGTTCGTCACGGACGCTGCCGTCACGGATCCACCGCATGACCTCGGGGTCGGCGTTGATGGCAGCCATCGGCGCGACGTCCTCCTCGCGCCAGCGACGCAGGATCAAACGGGGAGTCTCCAGCGTGACCATCCAGGCATTGTGGATCACGAAATGGGCTCTACGCCATCCTCGCCGGGCGCTTTCGATCACATCAAGTGCCCTCCTGGACCGGCTCCGACGTCAAAAGTCGGGGGAGGCCGGATGCCCGGTGCGCGGTTGTCGGTTGAGTGCGATGACCCGGTCGAAGGGCTTGCGGAGCTGGCGGACTGGCTGGGCCAGGAGCCTGAGCTTCTGGGCCGGGGCAGCAATCGGCGCGAAGCGTGTCGGCGACGTCGAGGCGTTGGTGCGAGAGGCACTCGGGCGGGCAGAACGAGCGGGCGGGCGGTCGATCCTGATCGGCCGAGGATCGTGCTGGTCGGCACTCCCTCCTACGAAGATCCGGAACTGCCGGACGTGCCGGTGATCGCCAACAACATCAGCGACCTGACCCGGGTGCTCACCGATCAAAACCTCGGCGGCTTCAGCCCGTTCCATCGCGTTGCGGTTCCCGCGGCGGCCAGCGTGGCCCAGGTCGGTGACGTGTTGGTGCGTACGGCCGAAGAGGCGGAGGATTTGCTGCTGTTCTACTACAGCGGACACGGCCTGCTCGGCCCGCGGCGTCGGGAGTCGTATCTGAGACCGAGCGGCTCTTGGCCATGCTGAGTGCCGGCGGCCCGACGGCCGGGACGTTGATCGGTTTCGGAGACATCTACCGCCACCTGCACACCCGGTTGCGTGCCGACGGCCTTCCGGTGCCGCAGCAGTGCGGCACGCACACCGCGGACCTGCTTGGACTGGTGCGCAACGTCCACTCCGCACACACGGCAGCTGTACCGGACGATGCATCAGGCGTGGCTGTGGCTGATGACGGTTCGGCGACGGCTGATGATGACGAACCTGAGCCCGTGCCCGTCCCGGCCAAGGACGGTCGCCTCAGGCATGCCGAACGCATTGCGAGCACGATCGCTGATGGACGGTGGCGGGCCCGTGCGCTGACGAATATGGTTCTCGCGGCGGCGACGGAACTCGAATCCGACCATGTGGGGCGCCTGTTGGAGCGGGTGGAAAACGCCGTGAACACGATCGGCGACGGATGTGCCCAAGTCGGCGCGCTGACCGCCGCGGCCACTGCGGTGTCCGCCCTCGACCCCGACCGGGCCGAACATATCGCGAACACGATCACCGACAAGCAGCAGCAGGCGAGGGCGCTGGCTCCCGAACGCCTCGCGAGCGCAATTGCTCGCGAGGAATTCGCTGTACAGGTACTGGCCAGTGTCGCCAGGGCAGTGGCCGCGGCTGATTCTGATCACGCGCGGCGTATCGCCGACCCGGTCCCCAGCACGGCGAAGGCGGAGGTCCTGTACTCGATGGTTGTTGCGCTGATAAAGACGACGCCCTGACACGTCGGTGCGGAAATGACAACCAGGCAACCGGCCTTCCTCGCCTGGCTCTGCCTCGGGGCTGAGGCGCTCGCGGCACGCGGCGCCGGATCATGCCATGCAACACCTTGCTTTTCCGTGAGTTCTAACGTTTTGTTAATGGAGTTGAATGATTGCGGTAATAGTCGCAACGAAAGCGAGGTGCGGTTCGTGACTCCCGCCACAGCCGGGGGTCTGATATATGCCGCACTGTTACGATCGCGGCATGCTGATTTCGCGGCAGTTAATCTACTTCACGAGTCTCGCCAAAGAGTTACATTTCGGGCGCACTGCAGAATTTCTCCACATTACGCAGTCCGCCCTTTCTCAGAGCATTCGGTCCATGGAGCGTTCGCTGGGGCTGGAACTCTTCGAGCGCGATCGACAGGGCGTCCAACTGACCGACGCCGGGCGGGCGCTGCTGGCGGAGGCCGACGAACTCGTCGAGCAGTCCGAGCGTGCCCTCAGGGCAGTGCGTCGAGCGGCGCAGGGGTGTCGAGGAACGCTGCGCGTTCTGTACAGCCGTTCCGGCGTCCATCTTGGGCAGCGCGGTCTCGTGGAGGAGTTCCGCCGCCGGTATCCGGGGGTTGAGGTGCGCACCGAGGCCGGGTGGGCGGCGCACAATCTGGAAGCCTTGCACGCGGGTACGGCGGATGTCGCGTTCCTGCGCACGCCCCCGTGCTCCTCGGATGTGACCACCCATGTGGTCAGCCGCGAAGAGTTGGTTGCCGTCGTGCCTGTGGGGTCGACGGTGGCTTCCTCCCGCGACGTGGTCAGCCCGGAAGAGCTGCGCGGTCAGCCGGTGGTGACGTGGCCACGGTGCCAGGCACCGGAGCTCTACGACCGCATTCTGGCGCAGGTGTGGCGCACGGAGGACCCGCCCGTCGGCGTGGTCGAGCCCGACTACGCGAACGTCATCGAGGCGGTCCGTGCGGGTCACGGCATCGCGGTGCTGGACCGTCGGCTCGCGGAGACGGCTGGGCAGGACGGGCTGGTGATCCGTCGGTTCGTTCCGCCGCGTCCGGTCGGCGAGGTCTCCGTGGCATGGCTGCGCGGGGCCACCGCACCGGTGCTCCGCCGCTTCGTCGGCTTTCTCAGGGCCGAGCGGCCGGCGCCCTCGGCGGCCATGAAGGTCGGCGTAGCGGCGGGGTGAGAGGCGGCGCACCATGGGGGAGCGGTCCACCGAACTTCCCTCACCAACGCGCCCGAGCCCGCACCCACACCAGCCGCTTCGCAGCACTTTGCCCCGCCGATCAGGTGATCGGCGGGGCAAGGCGACAGGGGCGGGTCCCCTAGATTTCCTCCGCGACGGCGGGTGTCGGGATAGCGGTGCCACGGTCACGCTTCCGCACGTAGCGGGTCATCAATGCGTAGCTGGCCAGCCAGAACACGCCACCCAGGAAGATCAGCCAGGAGTCGCCGAGCACGGGGTCCAGGTTGGCGAGCAGGCCGGTCGCGACCCAGCCGATGGCCATCACCGAGCCGCTGACGCCCAGTACCCAACCCTGCTTGTCCTCGGGCACGGCGTCCGAGAACACCGTGAGCAGCGTCGTGTAGGCAACCATGTCGAAGGCACCGATGACCATCGCCAACACCCATTGCCCGGCCTGGACGTGTACGAGCCCGGAGGCGACTTGGGCGACGCCGGCCACGACGAGGCCCACCTGTGCGGTGTAGGCGGCGGTGCGACGGCGCAACAGGGCGCGGACGACCACCGTGAGACCGACCACGAAGAAGGTGCCGATGAGACCGCTGAACAGGCCCAATCCAAGCGTGGAGTAATGGAATTCGTGCTGCAGCTGCAGCAGGATCATCTGGAAGTAGAGGCTGTAGCCGATCTGCATGAGCAGGAAGACCACGCAGAGCAGCCGCACCCGTTGGTCCGTGGCGGCCTCGGCGATGACTTTGAACGGCAGCAGCACACTGATCCTCCGTGTGCGCGCCGCCCGTGTCGTCTCCTTGAACTTCACCAGAATCCACAGGTAGCAGGCGAAGGAGATGAGCCCGACGAGGGCGAACGGCGTCCAGTAGCTGAAGAAGCTCACCGTGGCGGAACTTGATGTCGCGCCGCCGATGACCGGGCCGATCACGATCCCCGCACTGTAGGCGATCGACATGACGCTCATGTTGATGGCCTTTGTCTCGGGGGTGCTCAGGTCCGAGATGGCTGCCTGTGCGATGCCCTGGCAGCCCGCCATGAGTCCGCCGAGGCCGCGGCCCACGATGAGCAGGACCAGACTGGGCAGGGCGGCTCCCGCGGCCATCATGAAGTAGCTGGCCGACAGGCCGAGCACACAGGTCGAGAGGACCCGCTTCCGTCCGAAGACGTCGGAGAGCTCACCCATCAGCGACGAGCCGAAGAACATGAACAGCGGATACACGGCGTATCCGAGGCCGATGAAGAAGAACCGCCACTGTTCACTGATGCCGGCGGACAGGATGCCGGAGTGCGGGTCGCTGAAAATCGCCGACAGGATCGGGTAGACGAGGCCGAAGCCCATGGCGTCGATGCAGATGGCCAGCAACGACGGCGAAATCTTCCACAGATCGAGCTTCGCGCCCGGCTTGGCGCTGGACTTGGCGTGGGACAAGGCCTGTTCCGTCTTCTCTGCGCTGTTCTTTCCTAATCCCATATCGGTCCTTGTGTTTCACTTGCTCTCGTTGAACAGGCAGTCGGTGTACCGGGAGATCAGGCTGTCGTAGTCGTCGTCGGGGCACCGGAGCCCGATCGTCTCCAGGCGGCCTGCGTGGCTTCGGTGCGGACCGCTATGGGGGGAGCTGTCCGGCGCGTCCGCGCGGTGTCCCGGAGCGATTCCCCTTTGCCGACTGGCGACCCGCCGGCCGACAGGTTCACCACCTGGGCGCCACCGTGCGCCCATGCAGCAAGGGCCTGACCTGGGAAGTGGAAAGCAGGCTTCTCATGTCGTTCACCGCCCCCGAAAATTCAGCGAATACACAATGCCTTCGGTGAAAAATAACCGTAGGTGATGGGGGTAGTTCGCGCCAACGAAAAATATTGATCACCTGATCAGTTTCGTTAATCGCGGGGTTTGCGGAGTCCGTTGTCCCCGGTGCCGGCCTGCGCACACTGGGGCAACCGGAGGCTGCTCGGCGCGCGGTGACGACGCGCGCCGGCGCGGAAGCGATGCACATCGGATCCGTAGGTGGTTTCGCCCACTGCTGTGCCGTAGCGCATGACCCGGTCCGAGGCCAGGCTTTCGCCTGGGACGACCGGATCGCGTGAGACGGTCAGTGCGCCGGACTCTCAGATGATCTGGACAGGGCCGCGGCGGGCCGTGATGTGATGGCGCCGTGAGTCGCGCCGCAGAAGAGGTCAATCGCCGCATGCTCCGGGCGCGGGACGCGATGGACCGCGTCTACGCGCAGCCGCTGGACGTGCCGGCCCTGGCACGGATCGCCCATGTGTCACCGGCGCACTTCTCCCGCACCTTCCGGGCCACGTTCGGCGAGACGCCGCATCGCTATCTGCAGCGCCGCCGTGTCGAGCGGGCCATGTTCCTGCTGCGGGAGACCGACCGCAGTGTGACGGACATCTGCTTCGAGGTCGGCTTCGGCAGCCCGGGAACCTTCAGCCGCACGTTCCGCGACATCGTTGGGCGGTCGCCGAGGACGTATCGCAAGGAAGCGGTGGCCACGGGCGTGCCGACGTGCTTCACCATGGCGTGGACGCGACCGAGCGGCTGATCGTCCATCCGGTCCGGGCCGCCCGTCGACAGAGCAGTTCTGGATAAGTTTTCGTCCCGTCGGCTCAGTAGCGTGATGCACATGTTCAACGCAATCACGCACTCGCAGATATACGTCCTGGACCAGGACGAGGCCCTCGACTTCTACGTCGGCAAGCTCGGCCTGGAGGTCGCCGCCGACGTCGACCTGGGCTTCATGCGCTGGCTGGCCGTCAGCGTTCCCGGTCATCCCGAGCGCCAGATCCTGCTGGAGAAGCCCGGCGCTCCGGCGATGTCCGAGGAAACGGCGGAGCAGGTCCGGGAGTTGGTGACCAAGGGCGCGATGGGCGGGTGGCTGATCTTCACCACGGACGACTGCCGCAAGACCTACGAGACGCTGCTGGGCCGAGGCGTGGAGTTCACCGAGGAGCCCACGGACCGTCCGTACGGTACCGACTGCGGACTTCGCGACCCGTTCGGCAACCGGATCCGCTTCACCCAGCCGAGGGCCTAGGAGTTCCTACGGTAGGCGGGCTGCCGGCCGCGGGCGTTGCCGGAGCGGCCGCGGCCTTGCGGATCTCGCGCATTGTCGGCAGGCCGTTGATCACCATCAGTGTCGCGGTCAGGCCGTGGACGCCGAGCCCGGTGGCCACGGAGCCGTGGTGAACCAGCACGGTGGCCATGTCGCCGTACGCGGCGAGGGACTCCACCGGCAGCACCCAGCCCGGCGCCCCGCGGTGGCCCGTCACCAGCAGGATGCCCAGGACCAGGACCAGGACGACGTGAGGATTTCCTTGACGACGTGCGGATTTCCTTGATGATCAGGAATCCGTCGCCGTCGCCGGACGGCCAGCTCGGCAGGCCGAAGCCCGGTGCCGACTGCCCGCCCGGAGAACTCCCCGGCTACAACTGCCGTGTCATACGTCGATCTGCTCGAAGACGTGCGGGTACGACACGATGTCGTCGGGGGACTCGGCCGCCATGCGCTGGAACTCCGGGTTGCCGAATGCCGTGGCGAGCGCCTCGGTCGACTCCCAGACCGCGACGTTCATCAGAAGTTGACTGTCCGCCGTTCCCTTGTGCATCTGCAGGGAGACGAATCCCGGCTGAGCCTTCATGAACTCCGCCTGCCTCCGAAAGAGGGCCAGGAACGCTTCGGTCCTCTCCTTCGGGACGACGAAGGTGTTGGCCAGAACGATGGGCCCGGTCTTCTCCTTGAACTGCGCGAAGATCGGCGTATTCGGGTCGAGGCTCTGCAGCTTGGCCATTCTCGGCACTTCCTTTCGCTACCGGTCAGTGGGTGTCGCCGGCGCCCGCGTCCGGGGGGTGCCGGCGGAGTTCGAGGGTGTTGGTGTCCGGGGCCCGGACGTAGACGGAGGTGGCGGTGCCGCACTTTCGGGCGCACGGCCGGGCGGTTGCGGCTGACGATCGGGCGGGTGGGCCCGGGGGCTCAGGTGAGGGCGGCGACCAGCACGGCGAAGGCGGCGATGAGGACGGCGACACGGGCGTAGTGGTAGCGGTCCCAGCGGTTCGCCTGCTCCTTCCAGTCCTCGGGCCGGTTCTCGGGGGTCCACGTCTTGCTCCGGTTGTTGATCGGGACGAGCAGCAGGATCGACATGATCACGCTGAGGATCAGCAGCGCGGCGGCGACGACGAGGAGGCCGGTGCCGGGGCGGTGCCATCCGGCGATGGCGCAGACGGCGACGAGGACGAGCGAGGTGATGTACCAGACCGGCATCACTGCGCCGAGCATCCGGCCCCCGTGGGCGCGGCCGAGTTGGCCACTGTCGCCGGGGAGCGCGTCGAGGATCCGGTTGATGACGAAGGCGACGGAGAACTCCACCCCCACCATCACGCCGACGACCACAGTGGTGACGACCTCAAGTGCGTTGAGCATGATGAGCCCTCCCGGGATCTAGCGCCGCTAGCTGGTGAGGCAACGCTAGTACTGCTGCCGCTCGATTGTCTAGCAGTGCTAGAATCGACTCATGTCGGTACAGGAACGCAAGCAGCGCGAACGGGCGGAGCGCGAGCGCCTCATCGTGGCGACGGCCCGCGAACTCGCCGAGCAGCAGGGCTGGGACGCGGTCACCACCCGCCGGCTCGCCGAGCGCATCGAGTACAGCCAGCCCGTCCTCTACAGCCACTTCCGCGGCAAGCGCGAGATCATCGGCGCCGTCGCCCTGGAGGGCGCCACCGAGATGGCCGTGGCGGTGCGGGCCGCGACCTCGGCCGCGGACGGCCCGCGCGCCCGGGTCACCGCCCTGGCCCGCGCCTACCTCGACTTCGCCGAGCGCAACCCGGCGGTCTACGACGCCTTGTTCCAGCTCGACGGCGGCCTGGCGTACGCGCAGGAGGGCACCCCGGAGCCTCTGAAGGACGCTTTCGCCGCGCTTCTGGAGAGCCTGGGCGAGGTCGCCGGGGACGGCGTCGACCCGGGGCTGTTCACTGAGACGTTCTGGGCGGCCCTGCACGGGCTGGCGACCCTGACCCGGGCGGGACGGCTGCCGCCGGAGTACATCGAGCCGAGGGTGGAGCTGCTGGTGGACCGGCTCGCCATGGTCTGACACACCATCCCGGCGGGCACACAGCCGGGGCCCTCGGGCCCCGCCGCTGCCTGTCTGCGGCATCGCTTCCGGTCCGTCGCGTCCGCGCGGCGCGGTTGCAGATCATTGGGCCCCGTGCCCCGGACGGGCACCCGCCCCGGCAGCTGCGATGCTCATGAGCGCGAACAGGACGGGCAGTTCGCCCAGCGTGCATACCAAGTGCGGGCGCAGGCCCCAGAAGTCGCTGATCGAACAGGTCCATGCCGAGTCCCGCGGCACCTGCGGCGTCCGCCGGATCACCGCGCGCTGCGGCGCGAGGGTGTGCAGGTGGCCCGCCGCACCGTCGAGCGGCTGGTGGGCGACTGGGCCTGGAGGGCGTCATTCGCGGTCGGCGGCGGCGGACCACCGTGCCTGAGTCGTCGGCACCCCGCCCGCCGGACCTGGTCGACCGGCTCGCCGAGATCGGCGCCAACCCCGTCGAACCCTCACCACTCACCGACCGCCGACCCGTCGGACAGGCCCTAGGTATGTGCGCAGCCACAGCCTGTTCTCACCTGCCGCGAACAGGGCGGCGCCGATCGCCAGCGCCGCTCCCGCCACCCGGCGGGCCATCGAGGCCACCTGGCGCTGCAACGGGGTCTGCTGCCGCGGCGCCGCCGCGGCGAGCCGGAAGATCCGTCCGAAGCCGGTGGCCGCCCCGGTGGCGAACACCACGGCCTTCGCGGACCCGGCGACGACGTCCGTGCCCAGGAACACGCAGTTGCGCGCCTCCAACAGCGGCCCGGCCCCCACCGGGTCGCCGCTGCGGCCGACCGCGTCGCTCTCACCCGTCAGCGCCGCGTTGTTCACCGAGACCTCGTGTGCCTCGACCAGGCGGCAGTCCGCCGACACCGCGTCCCCGGCCTCAGGACGACGACGTCGCCCGGCACCAGTTCACGCGCGGGCAGCTCCCAGCGCTCCCCGTCGCGCAGAACCCGGCAGGTGTGCGGCACCATCGCCTGCAGCGACTGCGCGGTCCGCTCGGCGGAGTACTCCTGACCGAAGCCGATGGCCGCGTTCAGCACCACGACGCCGAGAATGGCCACGGCCAGCCGGAAGGTGCCCGGATCCCGGGGCTGTTGCGGTCCGTAGGCCGCAAAAGTGAGCGCCGACGCGACGAGCAGGACGACCGCGAACAGATCGGTGAACTGCGCCGCCAGCTGCCGCCACAGGGGCCGGCGGCGGGCGTGCGGCAGCTCGTTGGGGCCGCAGCGGCCCCGGCTCGCCGCCGCGTCCACCGCGGTGAGCCCACGCGGCGAGGTCTCCAGCGCGGCGAAGACCTCCCCCGGCGGCACGGTCTGCAGGAGGGGGTGCGGCGGTCCGGTTTGCGCGACCGGCTCCCGTTCAAGCACCGACCCGGGTCTCGGCCCTGCGGGAGCGCCCTGCCGAGGAGGTCGACGGCGGGGTGAGCGGGCCCGCACCGAGTGCCGGGACGACTCCGATGCCCACGTTGCCGGTGGCCCCGACGACCGTCGCCCGCATGCCAGGAGAAGCCATGGGTATCGCCCGCCTTCCGCGTGGGCTGGAGTACCCGCGCGTACCCGCGCGTACCCGCGCGTGCCACCTCGCTGCCACCGTAAGACGCAGCCGACGGCGTCGCACGATCTCACCCCGCCCCGAGCCCGCATGTCTGTGCAGCCCGCCGCCTCGCCGGGTGCGGGGAACCGGACGGCGGGACGCGGTGCGATGCCCGACCGCGGCGTTCACCGTCCGTTCCGGGGCCGGTCGCGACACCTGGCACGGAGGCCGACGGTCGTGCAGGGGCCGTGCGGCCCTGATGCCGCGGACCGGTGGCCCCATGCGCCGTGCCTCCCCTACGCGGGACACTGAGGGCAGGTCCGCGGGTCCGGCGTCGTTGCCGCGAAGCAGCGGATCACGGAGGTCGCCATGAGCGGAGAGCCGACGGGAGCGGGCCGCATCGTCGTGGGCGTCGATGGCTCCGACTCCTCGAAGGAAGCCCTGCGCTGGGCAGTGCACCAGGCCGAGCTGACCGACAGCACGGTGCACGTGGTGACGGCGTGGGAGTACCCGCCGTTGTACGGATCGATCGGCTGGATCGACGCACCGCAGGAGCTGGCCGCCGACGCGAAAGGCTCGGCGGGCCGGGCCCTCGACCATGCCGTCGAGGAAACCGTGCCGGCGGAGCGCAGAGACCGGATCCACCGCTGCCTGGCGTACGGCACGCCCACCGCGGTGCTGCTCGACCAGGCAAGGGGGGCCGACTTGCTGGTGGTCGGCAGCCACGGTCACGGCGGCTTCACCGGCGCCCTCCTGGGTTCGGTCGGTCAGCACTGCACCCAGCACGCGCCGTGCCCGGTTGTCGTGGTCCGCGGTACGAGCGGCGGGACGTAACCGGCCCTGGGCGTGCGGCGGGCCGACTACCCATCCCGGACAGTCTGTTGGGGCACGGGGCGGAGCGCGAGCACGCCCGCCGATTCGGACGCGACCCGGACGGGCGGCCGGTCTCCGGACCGTGCACGGGGCCCACCGGAGGACGATGGTCGTGCGGCGCGGAGCCGCTCCCGAGGGAGGCCCGCGACGGCGGTGCACGCTGGCGCGACCTGCGGCGCGGGAGGCCCGGGCACCGTGCTCAGCCGTGCGGGACGACGGCGACCGGGGCGGGGCAGTGGTGCAGAACGGCGTGGGTGATGTGCCCGAGGCGGGGCAGGGCCGGGAGGGTTGTGCGGCGGTGCCGTCCGATGACGACGAGAGCGGCGTGGGCGGCGGCATCGAGCAGATGGTGGGCGGGCTCGCCGATGACCGCCTGTGCCGCCACGTCCACGCCCGGATACCGGTCCCGCCACGGTCGCAGCGCCTGGCGTACGGAATCACGCTCACCGGCCGAGAGGTCGGTGCCGAACTTCAGGGCCGCGCCGAGCCCGTAGGCGTCGTACGGCGGTGGGTTCCAGCCGTGCACGACCGCCAAGGGCGCGGCGTGCACGGCCGCGGCCTCGAAGGCGAAGTCGATCACCTCGTCGCAGGGGCGGGTCAGATCGAGTCCGAGGACCACCGGAGGGGGCGGTCCCGATTCCGCGTCGGGAAGCGGTTGTTCTCCTGGGCCCCCGGCCCGTACGAGGACGACGGGCGCTGCGGCGTGTGCGACGGTGGCCATGCTCACCGAACCGACCAGGAAGCCGGTGAGCCTGCCCACTCCGGTGGTGCCGATCACCAGTATCTCGGCGCCCTCCGCAGCCCGGCACAGCACGTCCCGAGGCGGGCCGATGACGAAGTCCGCCGTGATGTCGAGGTGCGGGTGGAGCTGCCGCAGCCGGCCGGTCACCTCCTGGGGAACGCCCTGTGACCAGCGGCGGGCGGCCTCCGGCCCGGCGGGCGGGGCGTGGGAGTAGGGCTGCCGCTCCCCGGCATGGACCAGCCGCAGCGGCAGATCCCTCAGCAGGGCTTCGCGAGCGCCCCAGTCCGCGGCGACCAGGCCCGCGGGCGAGCCGTCCACACCGACGACCACGGGGCGTGCCATGGCCACCTCCCGGACGATGGGTCTGCATGTCGTGTCTTCCAGACTGCGCGGTGCGCCCGCTTCGCGGGAAGGGGGCGCTGGGCCTGTGGGCGGCCCGGTCGGCCCGGACGGGGCCGGGGATGCGACGGAGCCCCGGCCGGTCGGCGGGAGGTAGGGCCGGACGGCCCCTGCCCGGGGCGGGTGGACACCAGCACGCTGAAGGTGTCCCGGTCCGGGCCGACAGCGGTCGGAGGAGGCGGCGTCATGGCGCAGAGTCCGCACACGGTCAGCGATGTGATGACCCAGACGGTGGTCGCCGTCGGTCAGGAGGCCCGCTTCAAGGAGATCGTCGAAACCATGGAGCAGTGGAAGGTCAGCGCCCTTCCGGTGCTCGCGGGCGAGGGGCGGGTGGTCGGCGTGGTTTCCGAGGCCGACCTGCTGCCCAAGGAGGAGTTCCGGAGGGCCGACCAGGACCAGATGGTGCAGCGGGGACGACTGGACGCCCTGCGCAAGGCCGGCGCCCTGACCGCGGGCGAGTTGATGAGCGCCCCGGCGCTGACCGTGCACGCCGACGAGACCCTCGCCCAGGCGGCACGGACCATGGCACGCAAGTCGGTCAAGCGGCTGCCGGTGGTCGACGCCCAGGGGATGCTCCAGGGCATCGTCAGCCGCGCCGACCTGCTGAAGGTGTTCCTGCGTCCCGACGAGGACCTGGCGGCCGAAGTGCGGACGGAGATCGTCGACCGGCTGTTCGGCGGGGCTCCGGAGAAGGTCGAAGTACGCGTCGAGGACGGGGTGGTGACGCTGCGCGGACCGATCCGCGACAGCGCGTTGCTGCCGGTCGCGGCGCGCCTCGTGCGCGCGGTGGAGGGCGTGGTCGATGTGACGTTCGACGTCCGGACCGCGCCGACGACGAAGAAGCACACGGTGGCCGGTTGAGGGGCAGCACGGCGGTGCCTGGGGAAGGGCGAGGTGCGATGACGGAAACGGTGTCCGCGGTCCGTACGGTGAGTGCGCTGCTCGCAGACGGGAGCACGGTCCGGCTGCGCCCGGCCTGCCCGGCCGACCGCCCACAGGTGCTCCGGCTCTACGACGAGATGTCCGTCGACAGCCTGCGCAACCGCTTCTTCATGGTGAGCCGGCGCTCCGGCGAACGGGCCGCCGACCGGCTGTGCACGCCGGGCGGCCGCGGGCACCGCACCCTGGTCGCCCTGCACGGCGACCGGCTGATCGGCGTCGCCGAGTACGAGACGGGCGACGACCCGGCCACCGCCGAGATCGCCCTGGCCGTCGCGGACGACTTCCACCGCCGCGGCGTGGGCACCCTGCTGCTGGAGCACCTCGTGCACACCGCCCGCGAGAACGGCGTGACCGCGTTCACCGCCGACTTGCTCGCCGACAACCACCCCATCCACCGCGTCCTGGCCGACCTCGGGTTGCACCTCACCCGGCGGTACGACGGCACCACGGTGCACGGCGTCATCGGCCTCGAACCGGACGAGGCCTACCTCTCCGCCATGGACCTCCGGGGCCGCACCGCCGGAACCGCGAGCCTGCGGCCGCTGCTGCGGCCCCGCTCGGTCGCCGTCATCGGAGCCGGCACCAGGCCCGGTTCGGTGGGGCGCGCCATCCTCCACAACCTGCGCGAGGACCACTTCCGGGGGCTCCTGCACGCCGTCAACCCGCACGCCCACGCCGTCCTGCACGTCCCGGCGTTCGCGTCCGTCGGCGAGTTGCCGCACCCTCCGGAACTCGCCGTCCTGGCGGTGCCGGCCGCCGCCGTCCCAGGCGTTGCGCGGGAGTGCGGCCGGGTCGGGGTGAAGGCACTGGTGGTGGTCACCGCCGGCCTCGACGCCGACCGCACCGCGGAGCTGACGGCGGCCTGCCGCCGATGGGGCATGCGCATGGTCGGGCCGAACTGCCTGGGAATCGCCAACACCGAGCCCGACGTCCGGCTCGACGCGACCTTCGCCGTCGGCAGACCGCTGCCCGGCACCGCGGGAGTCGCCGTCCAGTCGGGCGGTGTCGGTATCGCCCTCCTCGACGGGCTGTCCCGCCTGGGCATCGGCGTCTCCAGTTTCGTCTCGCTCGGGGACAAGCGCGACGTCAGCGGCAACGACCTCCTCCAGTGGTGGGAGTGCGACGACCGCACCGACCTGGCCCTGGTGCACCTGGAGTCGTTCGGCAACCCCCGCGCCTTCTCCCGCACGGCCCGGCGCGTCACCCGGCGGATGCCGCTGCTCACCGTCGACGCGGGCCGCTCGACGGCCGGCCGGCGCGCCGCCGCCTCCCACACCGCCGCCGCGGCCACCCCGACGATGACCAGGCGGGCACTGTTCCGACAGGCAGGCATCACCGCCACCGACACCCTCGGCGAACTCCTGGACACCGCCGCCCTGTTGCACTCCCAGCCACTGCCCCACGGCGACCGGGTCGCCGTGGTCTCCAACGCGGGCGGGGTCGGAGTGCTGACCGCCGACGCCTGTGCGGACGTCGGACTGGCCGTACCGGAGCTTCCCCCGGCGCTCGCCGATGACCTGCTCGGCATGCTTCCGACCGGCGCCGGCGCCGGCAACCCGATCGACACCACACCGGCGGTGACCGTACCGGAGCTGAGCCGCTGTGTGGAGCGGATCGCCGCCTCCGGAGCGGTCGACGCCGTCGTGGTGGCCCTGGTGCCGACCGCCCTGACCACCGCGGTGGGCACCGACCTGCTCGACGCCCTCACCTCCGCACCACGCACCGCCCGTGCCAAGTGCCCGCTCGCCGCTGTCCTGCTCGACCAGCCGGAACGCGTCCGCCTGCTCCGCACGGACGACGGACGGGCCGTCCCCGCCTACGGCGAGGCCCAGTCGGCGGCCCGCGCCCTGCGGCACGCCACCGAACGCGGCCAGTGGCTGGCCCGGCCGCCGGGGACCCCGGTGGCACCGGCCGGCGCCGATTCGGCGGAGGCCCGTGCCCTGGTCGCCGATTTCCTCGCCCGGGACCCGGCCGGCGGCTGGCTGGACGCCCGGCGGACCGCACGGCTCCTGCGCTGCTACGGCATTCCCCGGTTGCCGCAGTCGTACGTCACCACCGAGGAGGAAGCGGCCGACGCCGCGGCACGCCTGGCGAGCCGCTCCGGGGCCGTGGCGCTCAAGGCACAGGGCCCGGACCTCCTCCACAAAACCGAACTCGGCGGTGTGCTCCTCGACCTCCGCGGCCGGCACGCCGTGCGGACCGCCTACCGCGACCTGACCGCACGCCTGGGCACGGCGATGACCGGGGCCCTGGTCCAGCCCATGGCACGGCGAGGTACGGAGCTGCTGGCCGGTGTGGTCCAGGACGAGGTGTTCGGTGCCCTGGTCGTCTTCGGCTCCGGCGGCACCACCAGCGAGCTGCTGGCCGACCACGCGGCCCGACTCGCCCCCCTCACCGACACCGACGTCCACGAACTGCTCACCGCGCCCCGCTGCGCCCCCTTGCTGTTCGGCTACCGCGGTGCCGAGCCGGTCGATCTGGCCTCTCTGAAAGACCTGTTGGCCCGCCTCTCGCTGATGGCCGACGACCTTCCCGAGTTGGCCGAGGCCGAGTGCAACCCGGTGATCGCGCGGCCCGACGGCAGCACCGTCGTGGACGCCCGGATCCGCCTGCTGCCACGCCGGGCGACCGACCCGTACCTGCGCCGGCTGCCCTGAAGCCGACAACGGACGGCGGAATGCGGGGAGAAGGGAAACGAGATGAAGCGGCGACGGGTCGGGGCGGTCATGACCGGTGACGTCGTCCGCGCGCAGGGTGGGACCCCGGCCATCGAACTGACGCGGTGGATGGCCGAGTTCGGCATCAACGGCGTGCCGGTGGTCGACGGCGACGACAAGGTGATCGGGGTCGTCTCGGCGACGGACCTGGAACGCGCGCGCCGTACCGGCGGCAGCTCGCCGGACCGCTCCGCGCGGACCCTGATGTCCGCCCCGGCCCATACCGTCCGCGCCGACGACTCGGTCGTGCGGGCCGCCCGGCTGATGTCCTCGTACGGCATCGAGCGGCTCCCGGTCGTGGACGAGGAGGCCCGCCTCGTCGGCATGCTGACCCGGCGCGATGTCCTCAAGCTCTTCGCCCGCTCCGACGAGGAGATCCGGGCCGAGGTGATCGACGCGATCGTGCTCCGCACCATGTGGCTGGACCCGGCCGGCGTCGACGTCTCCGTCCGCGACGGCGTGGTGACCTTGGAAGGATCCCTGGACACCAGTGGCCAGGCAGCGGCCTTGGTGGGGATGGCGCGGATGGTCGACGGCGTCACCTCGGTGGTCGACCGGCTCGCCCACCGACGCACGGGCCCGTGGCGGGGCCCGGAGCGGGGGAAGGAGGACGATGCCCGTCCGCCGTGACGGGCCGCGGTGCGCGGGGCTCGGTGGCGGTCGGGCGCGCAACGGTCACGGGTGGTCGCGTCGCGACGGCGCGTCGAGTTCCGCCCACTCCCGCTCCCACTGCGCGTACCGCCGGCGGTTCAACAGACCGACGCCGGCCTTGTACGCGCCGAAGACCGCCAGACCGGTGCCGGAGGCGGCCACGGTCCCGATCGCCACGCCCTCGACCAGGGTGTCCCCGGGTGTGCCGGGATCCCGGATCACGGCTCCGTGGCGGTCCAGCCAGACGGTCGTCCGGTCCCCGGCCTGCGTGGTGGGTGGCACCGTGGCCTCGCCCGTCCGCACCGTGCCGTCCGGTGCCGTCCACCGGACGACCGCGTGGACGGGTGCCACCGCTCCGCTGCCGGAGCCGATATTGATGGTGGTGGGAGGCGCTTTGGTCACCACGGCGGTGGCCGAGTGCCAGCCGGCTCGTTGCTCTCGGACGGCGGTGTCCACCGAACTGCCGGCCACCACCCCCGCCACAGGCGCGGCCACGGCGATCAGCAGGCCGCTGACCAGCGCCAACCAGGACTGTGCCACGTCCGTGCGGCGCTGGAGCGGACCGTGCCGCCACGGCCGGTGGAGTGTCCGCGGAATCATCTGGCACCCCCTTCACCTGCTGGTTCGAGGCTCTCACCACAGGGTGTCCGGGGGAGAGGGCCGAACGGTCCCGGTGCGGGGCCTGGAGGTGTGGTCGGTGGGGGTGGTGTGGGGGCTGTTCGGCCCTGGCGGGTCGCCTTGGGTGGGGTGAGGATGAGGTGGGGGGTGGGGTTTGTGGACGGAGGGCCTGATGAGCGAGACGGGTGTGTTCTCCCCGCAGTGGCCGATCCGGGTGTTCCTGGTCGATGATCATGAGGTGGTCCGGCGTGGTGTGCAGGATCTGCTCGATGCGGAGCCGGACATCGAGGTGGTGGGTGATGCCGGAACGGCCGATCGTGCGTTGGCGCGGGGGCCGGCGTTGCGGCCCGATGTGGCGGTGCTCGATGTCCGGTTGCCGGATGGCGACGGGATCTCGGTGTGTCGTGAGTTGCGTTCGCGGATGCCGGAGGTGGCCTGCCTGATCCTCACCTCGTTCGACGATGATGACGCGCTGCTCGATGCGATCATGTCCGGGGCTGCTGGTTACGTTCTGAAGGAGATCAAGGGCACGGATCTGGTCGCCGCGGTGCGTACGGTGGCGTCGGGGCGTTCGATGCTGGATCCGGCCACCACGGCGCGGTTGATGCGTCGTCTGCGGGGTGGGGAGGAGGACGTGGCGCCGTCGGAGGAGGATGCTCTGTCCGGGCTGTCGGCGCGGGAGCGGGAGATCCTAGAGCTGATCGGGGAGGGTTTGACGAACCGTCAGATCGGTGCGCGGCTCTATCTGTCCGAGAAGACCGTCAAGAACCACATCTCCCGGCTGCTGGCCAAGCTCGGCGTCGAGCGCCGTATCCAGGCGGCGGTGCTCGCCACGCAGCACGGGGTGGGGGCGAGTATGGAACGGGCGGGCTAGCGCATCAGGGGATCGGTGCCGTCCACGTCAGGCGGGTGCCGCCCTCCGGCCGGGCCGTCACGGTCATTTCGCCGCCTGTGCTGCGGGCTCGTTGGGCGAGGTTGTCCAGGCCGCTGCGTCGGTGGTGTTGGGGGATGCCGGTGCCGTTGTCGGTGACGGTCAGGGTGAGTCGGCCGGCGTGGGCGGTCAGGGACACGTCCGCCGTGCTGGCGTGGGCGTGGCGGGCGATGTTGCTGAGGGCTTCGGAGAGTGCGGCCAGGGTGTGTTCGGCCAGTTCCTGCGGTACGTCGGTGTCCAGCAGTCCTTCCATGTGCAGGGACGGGGAGAATCCCAGTGCGCGGGATGCTTCTTCCAGTGTGGCGACCGTCCGGGTCCGCAGGCCCTGTCTGTCGGTTGCGGTGTCGTGGGTCCGTAGCCCGAAGATGGTGGATCGGATGATCTTGATGGTCTCGTCCAGGTCGTCCACCGCGCGCAGGAGCCGTTCGTGTGCCTCGGGGTGGTCCACGAACCGTACTGTGCTCTGCAGTGTCATTCCGATGGCGAAGAGCCGTTGGATGGCCAGGTCGTGCAGGTCGCGGGCGATCCGGTCGCGGTCTTGGAGCAGCGTCATCTGATCTGCGGCCGCGCGCTGTTCGGAGAGTTCCATGGCCAGGGCGGCTTGTCCGGCGAAGGTCAGCAAGGGTGCGGTCTCGGGGCTGGTGAAGGGGGCGCGTCCGCGCAGTCGCGCCAGGATCAGCACGCCGCGGACTTTCTGGCCGGTTGCCAGGGGAACGGCCACCGCCGGCCCCAGCCCCCACCAGCGGGGTGGACCTGCGGTGATCCTGGTGTCGTGCTCGATGTCCTGGCTGATCAGCGGGCGTCCGGCGGCCAGTGCGGCGCCGCCGAACGATCCGCGGCGGGGCAGGACCAGGCCGCGGTGGGCCTGGGCGTCGACGCCGGAGGCCAGCTCCGTGCGCAGGCAGTCGCCCTCCACCGGTAGGGCGAGGACTGCGAGGTCGGCGGAGAGGATGCGCACCGCGCGGTCGACGATGGTGCAGAGCACGTCCTTCTCCAGGGTGTTCTGGTCCTTGGCCGCCGGTAGTAGTCCGGCGACGATCTCGCTGTTCGCCTCCAGCCATTCCTGGCGGTAGCGGGCTTCTTCGAAGAGCCGGGCGTGTTCGATGGCCACTCCGGCTGCCACCGCCAGCGTCGACAGCAGTGTCTCGTCGTCCTCGGTGAACGGCCCGCCGCCGTGCTTCTCGGTCAGGTACAGGTTGCCGAAGACCTCGTCGCCGATGCGTATCGGTACTCCGAGGAAGGAGTGCATCGCCGGGTGGTGCGGTGGGAATCCGTGGGAGGCGGGGTGGTCGGCCAGTTCGCTGACCCGCAGTGGGGCGGGACGGCGGATCAGCTCGCCGAGGATTCCGTGGCCGGCGGGCAGGGTGCCGATGGCCTTGAACTGCTCGTCGGTCAGGCCGACGGGCAGGAACTGGCTGAGTCTGCCGTCGGCACCGATCACCCCGAGCGCGCCGTACCGTGCGTCCGCGACCACCACGGCGGCCTCGATGATGTGCCGCAGTACCTGTGGCAGCTCCAGGCCGGCGCCCACCGACAGCACCGCTTCCAGCAGCAGGTGCTGCGAGCGGCCGCTGGTCTTCTCCACGGCGCGCAGCCGCTCCAGCAGATCGTCGGGCAATGCGTGCAGGTGCAACCGCTCCCCGTCCGTCCGACAGCCCACCTCGCCCACGGCCCACCTCCGTCGTGGCCGGCCTGTGTGGCCCGGCCACACCACCACGGTAAGGCGAGCCACCGACAGACACCTCATGTACAGCGCTCTTCGCCCGTCCTCGGCCCTTCGCCATGGCGTGGGCCGTTCGGCCCGGACCCAGCGCCCATCGGCTCATTGGTCGGCAGAGGGCCGGGGAGCAGGCTCGACAGCGAGGGGCGGTCAACCGTCCTGTGGCCGTTTTGACTGAGGAGCAACGATGGGCAACGTACTGCAACGCCACCCGGCACGGACTCTCTCGATGCAGGACATGTTCGACCGGCTGGAAAGCGGGATCCTCGGGGGGCCGTGGCACTTCGGCACACACGAGATCCGCATAGAAGAACACCTGACCGAGGACGCTTACCAGGTCAAGGCGGAGCTGCCCGGCATAGACCCGGACAAGAACCTGGAGATCGACGTCACGGGAGACTTCCTGACCATCCGCGCCGAGCGGGAGGAACGCACGGAGACCAAGGAGAGCTCCGAGTTCCACTACGGGTCGTTCGCACGCGCGGTGCGGCTGCCTGCCGGGGCTCACGGGGACCGGGCGACCGCCGACTACACCGACGGCATCCTCACCGTCCGGGTGCCGCTGGAGGCGGCGAAGGGCGAGACCACCAAGATCCCGGTCACCCACGCGACGCGGCCCAGCTGAGCCGCAGGGCGGCGAAACGGGAGAACAGGGCCAGGGCCGGCAGCGATCGCCGTGCGACCGCTGCCGGCCCTGCGTCATGCGGTCGCCTTCGTCGAGCGCCGCACCGACTCGTGTACGCCCTCCAGGTCGTCGGTCGCGGTGCGCGCCAGTTGTGCGGCCAGGTCGTTCATCGCTCGGCTGGCCGCAAGCTCGTCGCCGATCTCGGGCACGTTGGGGTCCCGTGGGCTGCACCGGGCCGTGCCGTGCCCGGTGAGCGTGGTGGTCCCGGTGTCGAGGACGACATGGGCCTTCGTGGCGCTGCCCTCCTCGAAGAGGTGCAGCCGTACCTTCCATTCAAGGGTCTTGGCCATGACGTACCTCCTGTGTCGAACTCCCAGCGCCAGGATCGACCCACAGCGCCGGATCCCGACAGGGCTGGAGCGCCTCGGTCCATGAGCCGACCGGCCCCCGGTCGTCTCGTCCCGCGGCGTCCGGACGGTGCCGACCTCAGCCGCCGGAATCCGTGCCCCGCGGTGCGAGGTCCCGCTCGATCCGTGCGACGAGCGGGAGAACGGCGGCGGCGACCGGCGGCGACAGGGTGGTGCCGGGGCCGGTGTCCGCGGCTTCCACGGCGTAGACGAGCAGTTCCGTCGGCAGTCGGCCCAGCACGCGGGCCAGCGCCACGGCATCGCCCAGGGCGAAGCCGTGCGAACTGGTCTCGCCGTGGGGTGAGGGGGAGAGCGCGTCATGGATGCGGAACCGGTGGACGTGGCCCGGCCGGGACGGACGGGAGCGGGCCGCGTCCACGACGATCGCCCGGCGCGCGCCTTCCCAGGCACCGATGAGCCGGGTGGGTTCCCCGTCGGTGCGGAACAGCGCGACGCCGCGGGCGAGCCGACGCCGTGCGAGCTCGGCGACGACCGCCCACCCCACGCCGTCGTCGCGACGGTGGTCGTTGCCGATGCCGATCACGGCGATCCGCGTGCGGGAGCGGGAGGAACGATCCATGGTGCCGCTCCTTCCCCACGCGGGCTCCCGCGGAGTCGTCCGGGGCCGCCCCGGGGGCCGTCCGAGGTACGCGCAAGGCTGTATGGGGCACACCCCAGCCCGTCGGCCCGGTCAGCGACCGGGGCCGGTCCCATACTGACCGCGTTGGCGTGATCTGCACCGGAAGGCGGCCGATGACGGGCGAGGCATCCACCGCGGTGATCGGGACCGACGGGATGGCAGCGCTGATCCGCGTCCTGGCCGCCCGAGGCCGCACCGTCATCGGCCCCACCGTGCGCGATGGCGCGATCGTGCTGGACGAACTCACCGACGGCGAAGAACTGCCCTACGGCTGGGGCGTGGAGCTGGAGGCCGGGCACTACCGGGTGCGGCCCCGCCCGGACGGCGCGGCCTTCGCGCACAGCGCCGGCCCGCAGTCCTGGAAGACCTACCTCCAACCGCAACGCGAGCGGCAGTGGAGCGCCGACCGCGGGTCCGACGGCACCTGGACGGTGACCGAGGACGACACCCCACCGCCGTCGTACGCGTTCCTCGGCGTCCGCCCCTGCGACCTGCGGGCGATCGCCGTGCAGGACCGGGTACTGGCCGGCGGGCCGCACAGCGACAGCCGCTACCGCGCTCGTCGCGACCGGGCCTTCCTCGTCGCCGTGGAGTGCACCGAACCGGGAGCCACCTGCTTCTGCACCTCCATGGGCACCGGGCCCGGTGTGGACGGCGGCTACGACCTGGCACTGACCGAGGTCGTCGATGACGGCGGCGGCCACCGCTTCTGGGCGCGGGCCGGCAGCGACGAGGGCGCGTCGGTGCTGGCGGAGCTGCCGCACCTGCCGGCCGATCCCGCGCTCGCCACCGTGGCCCGGGAGCAGGTCGCCGCGGCGGCCGACCGGATGGGCCGCACCATGCCCGAGGTGGACCTCCAGGCGCTGATGCGCGAGACGCTGCACGCCGACCGCTGGAACGACGTCGCCGCGCGCTGTCTGACCTGCGGCAACTGCACCATGGCCTGCCCGACCTGCTTCTGCACCTCGGCCGAGGACGTCACCGATCTCACCGGTGACCATGCCGAGCGGTGGCGGCGCTGGGAATCCTGCTTCGACCTGGAGTTCAGCCATCTGCCGGGCGGCCCGGTCCGCGCCTCGGGCCGCAGCCGCTACCGGCAGTGGGCCACCCACAAACTCGGCACCTGGTACGACCAGTTCGGCAGCTCCGGCTGCGTCGGCTGCGGACGGTGCATCGTGTGGTGCCCGGTCGGCATCGACATCACCGAGGAGGCCCACGCCCTGAACGCGGAGCGCGCGACGGGCGGCCCGCCGGGGGAGGGCCGTGCATGACCCCCGACCGCTCGGGCTTCCTCGATGCGCTGCCGCCCGTACACCGTGACCGACTGCTCACCCTCGCCCAGGAGATCTCCTTCCCCGTGGGGCTGCGGATCTTCGACGAGGGCGGCACGGCCGACCGGTTCTGGGTGATCCGCTCGGGGACCGTCGCCCTCGACGTGTACGAGCCGGGCCGCGGCGCGGCCGTCGTCGAGACGCTCGGCGAAGGTGAACTCCTCGGCTGGTCCTGGCTGTTCGAGCCCTACCGCTGGCATCTGGGCGCACGGACCCGGGCCCCGGTGACGGCGTACGAGTTCGACGCCGAGCGCGTCCGTGGAGAGATCGATGCCGATCCCGCCTTCGGGCTCGCGGTCACCCGGTGCGTCGCGGCGGTGGCGATCGGCCGACGGCTGCGGGCCGCGCGCATCCGCCTGCTGGACCTCTACGGCCCGCCCGGCAGTGCGCCTCGGACCGGGAGTGCGGGAGCGGCGCTGTGAGCGTGACTGCGACCAGGGGCCGCCGCCCGGACCTGGTGCCGGTTCCCTACCGGGTGGCGGAGCGCACCGACCAGAGCCCGGACACCGCCGATGTCGTGCTCGACCCGGTGGGCGACCCGCTACCGCCTTTCGTCCCAGGGCAGTTCGCCATGGTGTACGCCTTCGGTGTCGGTGACATCCCGCTCTCGCTGAGCGGTACGGACGGCCATCGGCTGACGCACACGATCCGTGCGGTCGGTGCGATCTCCCGGGCGCTGCACGGTCTGCGGCCCGGTGCGACGGTCGGGGTCCGCGGCCCCTTCGGCGTCGGCTGGGAGCTGCCCGCCGGTCAAGGGGCCGACCTCCTGATCGTCGCCGGGGGGCTGGGCCTCGCCCCGCTGCGCCCGCTGATCCGCGCCGCACTGGCCGCACCGCGACGGCACGGCCGACCGACCGTCCTCATCGGCACCCGCACACCCGGCGACCTGCTCTGTGCCCGCGACATCGAAGCCTGGCGTGCCGCCGGTGCGCGGGTGGAGATCACCGTCGACCGGCCCGATGATGCCTGGCAGGGAGACGTCGGAGTCGTCACCGGTCTGCTGGGCCGAGCGGAATCCGACCCCCGGAACGCGGCCGCCTTCGTCTGCGGACCGGAGGTGATGATGCGGGCCACCGCCCGTGAACTCGTCCATCGCGGACTGGCGCCCGACCGGATCCAGGTCTCGCTGGAACGCACCATGCACTGCGGCACCGGTCACTGCGGGCACTGCCAGCTCGGCCCGCTGCTGCTGTGCCGCGACGGCCCGGTCGTCGCCTGGCATCACGCCGAACCCCTGCTCGCGGTAAGGGAGTTGTGATGTGAGGGCCACCCCCGACGCGTCCGCGACCGACCGGCTTCCGGAGCTGGCGGTGTGGAAGTTCGCCTCGTGCGACGGTTGCCAGCTCACCCTCCTCGACTGCGAGGACGAACTCCTCGGCATCGCCGGCCGGCTCCGGATCAGCCACTTCCTGGAAGCCTCCAGCGCCCCGGGGCCCGGCCCCTACGACCTCTCCCTGGTCGAGGGGTCGGTCACGACGGCGCAGGACGCGGAGCGGATCCGACACATCCGCGCCGCCTCCCGCCGCCTGGTCACCATCGGCGCCTGCGCCACGGCCGGGGGCGTGCAGGCCCTGCGCAACTACGTCGACATCGCCGAATACCAGGCCGTGGTCTACGCCCGGCCCGACTACATCGACACCCTCGCCACCTCCACCCCCATCAGCGCCCACGTGCCCGTCGACTTCGAACTGCGCGGCTGTCCCATCGCCCCCGGCCAACTCGTCGAGGTCATCACCGCCTTCCTCGCCGGACGCACACCCGACGTCCCCGCCCACAGCGTGTGTTTCGAGTGCAAGCGCCGTGGCACGGTCTGCGTCACGGTCGCGCACGGCACCCCCTGCCTGGGACCGGTGACCCACGCCGGGTGCGGCGCCATCTGCCCCGCCTACGACCGCGGCTGCTACGGCTGCTTCGGCCCGTCCGATTCCGTCAACTTCCCCTCCTTCGTCCCGCTGCTGCGGCGCGACGGCATGGACACCCTCGACGTGGTGCGGGTGCTGCGCACGTTCAACACCGGCGCGCCGGAATTCGACGCGGAGTCGCGGAAGGAGAACGGTCGGTGACGCACCGGGAAACCAAGGTGCTGCGGGTGGACTCCCTGGCCCGCGTCGAGGGCGAGGGAGCCCTGCATCTGCGCCTCGACGGGGGCCGGGTCGTCGAGGCGCACCTGAAGATCTACGAACCGCCGCGCTTCTTCGAGGCGTTCCTGCGCGGCCGTGCCCACACCGAGCCGCCCGACCTCACCTCCCGGGTCTGTGGGATCTGCCCCGTCGCCTACCAGATGAGCGCCTGCCGCGCCGTCGAGGATGCCTGTGGCGTCAGCGTGGAGGGACAGCTGACCGCCCTGCGCCGGCTGCTCTACTGCGGTGAGTGGATCGAGAGCCAGACCCTCCACATCTACCTCCTGCACGCCCCGGACTTCCTCGGCCACGACAGCGTCATCGACCTCGCCCGCACCCACCCCGGGCACGTCGAGCGCGGCCTCGGGCTCAAGCAGACCGGCAACGCGATCATCGAACAGCTCGGCGGACGCGCCATCCACCCCGTCAACGCCCGCCTCGGCGGATTCCACCGCGTCCCCACGAAACGTGAGCTGCGGCCCCTGGCGGAACGGCTGCGACGCGCCCGCGACGCAGCGGAGGCCACCGTGCGCTGGGTGGCCGGCTTCGACTTCCCCGACGCCGGCGGCGACCACGACCTCCTCGCGCTGGCCGAACCCGGCAGCTACGCCATCGGCTCCGGCACCCCCACCGTCATGCCCGCCCCGAGCACCGCCGGCCTGCCGCCGGACAGCGACCGGGCCCTGCCCACCCGCACCTTCCCGGTCCACACCTTCCCCGAGCACGTCGTCGAGACCCAGGTACCGCACTCCACCGCCCTGCACTCACGACTCGACGGGCGCCGCCACCTGACCGGGACGCTCGCCCGCTACGCGATCAGCGGCCGCTGGCTGCCCCCGAAGATCCTCCACACCGCCCGCGAGGCCGGACTCGGCGACCCCCGCGAGGGCACCGTGTGCCGCAACCCCTTCCGCAGCATCATCGTCCGCGCCATCGAGGTGCTCTACGCCGTCGACGAGGCGCTGCGCCTCATCGACGCCTACGAGCCCCCGCCCCGTCCCCACATCGACGTTCCGGCACGCGCGGCCACCGGCCACGGCGCGACCGAGGCCCCCCGCGGCCTGCTCTACCACCGCTACACCCTCGACGCCGACGGAACCGTCACCGACGCCTCCCTGGTCCCGCCCACCGCCCAGAACCAGGCAGCGATCGAACACGACCTGCGGTGCGCGGTGCAGCACCGCCTGGACGCAGGCGGCCCGGCCACCGACGCCGAGCTGACCACCCTGTGCGAACGCGTCATCCGCAGCCACGACCCGTGCATCTCCTGCTCCACGCACTTCCTCGACCTGACCGTCGAGCGGGGGTGACCGCCGCACATCCCGAGACCGGGGCGCAGGGCCTCCGGACCCCGTGCGGAGCCACCCGGCCCTACCGGTGCCGGTGCCGGTGCGCCAGGCTCGGAAGCACAGGGTTCCGGTAGGGCCCCTCCGGGCCCGTCTCCGGGAGGAGAAGGAGCATGAGCAGCAACGACCCGCGCAACCCGGTGATGGTCGGAGTCTCCCGCTCGTCGACGGCCGCGAGTGCGGTGGCATGGGCAGCGGCCGCGGCGGCCCGGCGCGGCCGGGAGCTGTGCCTGGTGCACGCCCAGGAATGGCCCGCCGGAGCCGCGCCGAAGGACCGGCTCGACGCACCGGACCAGGTGTGGGCCTCGCATTTCCGGGCCACCGGACGCGACCTGTTGCAGAACCACAAGGACGCCGCGGTCGAGCAGGTGCCCGGACTGCGGGTCGCGACGCGCCTGGAGGACGGTCATCCGGCCGCTGTGCTGCGGGAGGCGGCGGAGGGAGCCGTCCTGCTGGCGGTCGGCACCCACCAGGTGTCCGGGCCGGGGGAGGCGGTCACCTTCACCACGGTCGGCCGGTCCCTCGTCGGGCACCCTCCGTGCCCGGTGGTGCTGGTCGTCGGCGACACCTCGCGCTACGACCCGCTGGGGCCGGTGATGGTCGGTGTGGACGGTTCGCCGGCATCGGCGCCGGCGGTGGCCTTCGCGTTCGAGGAGGCCGCGTCGAGCGACGCGGACCTGCTCGCGGTGCAGGTACGACGGCCGCGCCGCGGCGACTGGCCGGAGGCCGTCCAGGAGTCCCTCGTCGATGTGTCGGAGGCGCTCGCCGGGTGGCGTGAGAAGTACCCGCAGGTCGTGGTGCGGGAGAAGGTCGTGAGGGGGCAGCCGGCGGTGCAGCTGGCCGAGGAGGCCGCCGCGGCACGTTGCCTGGTGGTCGGGTCCCGGGGGCTGGGCGGCTTCCGTGGGATGGTGCTCGGTTCCACCAGCCGTACGCTGGCGCACTTGGCGCCGGGGCCGTTGGCGGTGGTGCCCCGGGAGGCCGGTACGGACTGAGCGCTTGCCGGCCCGCACGACGCCGCGGTCGCCGATCGGTGGGTGTCAGGCGCCGGGGCCCGGTCCGGTGCGGTGCGCCGCCCAGCGACGTCGGACGGCGTCCTCGTGCTCCGACTGCTCCAGGGCCAGCTCGACGGCCACGAGTTCCTGCTGGAGGCGGGGGATGCGGAGCCGGCGCAGTGCTCTGACCCGGACCGTGGTGTCGCGCAGCCGGGCCCCGACCAGGCGGGCGGCGGCCGAGGCGGCCCCGTAGCGCGCGGCCGCCTCGATCGCCGCGCGGTACGAGGTACGGGCGTGGATCAGCGCGGTGTTGCGCGGCGCGGCGTCCGATGTGGCCGTGGGGCCCGGGGACACGGTGGTCCGGCCCGGGTGGCGGACGCCCAGTGAGTCCTCCCACTCCACGGTGACGTCCGCGGGCGGGACGAGGGAGGCGGTCCGCAGGGCGTTCTCCCCGCTGAGCAGCAGACCGCGCAGCAGCCAGGTCCGGGCCTCGCGCTCCCGTTCTTCCCACTCGGCCCGGGCCGCGGATTCCGCCCGTCGCAGCTGCGCGAGTTCGGCCCGCAGGAGGTGGAGCTGCCGGTCGAGCACCTCCGCACCGCGGGTGGCGACCTGAAGGTTGCGGCGCAGTCGCAACCGGGCGGCCCGGCCGACGGGAGGAGGGGCGGCCGCCGTCATGGTTCGGTCACCGGGGAGCCGTCGCCGGTCCGTGCCTTCACCAGGGCGGCCGGGAGCATGCCCAGCTCGCTGGGCGGCAGGGTCAGCAGGACCTGCCAGGCACGCTCCAGCGACTCGTCCAGTGTCAGTGTCCGGTCGCGCCCCTGGTGCAGGAAGTCGTGGAGGTACACCGGGTACATCGCGAGGTAGCGGCGGTCGGCCGGGCTCAGGGCGGACTCCCCGGCCAGTTCGGCGAGTTCGGTGGCCTGCCGCGCGCGGGCGAGCGCGGCGGTGAGCTGTGCCGCGACATCCAGGTGGTCGGGGCGGGTCCGGTCGGGGCCGGCGCCCTTGCGCATCAGACGGGAGAGGGAGGACAGCGCGTCCACGGGCGGGTACACCCCTTCGGCGTGGATCTGCGGGGAGAGGACGATCTGTCCTTCGGTGATGTAGCCGGTGAGGTCGGGGACGGGGTGGGTGATGTCCCCGGCCGGCATGGTCAGGACGGGCAGTACGGTCACCGAGCCGGGGCGGTCGACGATGCGTCCGCACCGTTCGTAGAGGGAGGCCAGGTCGCTGTAGAGGTACCCGGGATAGGCCCGGCGGGCGGGCACCTCCCCGCGGGCGGCGGAGACCTCGCGCAGCGCCTCGGCGTAGGACGTCATGTCCGTCATGATCACCAGGACGTGCCGGCCGCCGTCGAACGCGAGGTGTTCGGCGACGGTGAGCGCCAGGCGCGGGGCGAGGATGCGCTCGATCACCGGGTCGTCGGCGGTGTTGAGCAGCAGGCACAGCTCGCCGGCGGCGGCGCGGTCCTCCAGCGCGTCCCGGACGAAGAACGCGTCCGCGTGGGTCAGGCCCATGCCCGCGAAGACGACGCTGAACCGCTCGCCCGCCGTGGTGGCCTGGGCGGCGATCTGCACCGCGAGTTCCAGGTGCGGCAGCCCGGCGGCCGAGAAGATCGGGAGCTTCTGCCCGCGCACCAGGGTGCTGAGCGCGTCCACCGCCGCGACGCCGGTGAGCACCGGCTCACCGGGCGGTTGCCGCCGCACGGTGTTGATCGCCACCCCCTCCACCGGGGCGGAGACCCGGCCGAAGACGGGCGGTCCGCCGTCGCGCGGAGCCCCTTTGCCGTCGCAGGTCCGGCCCAGCCAGCCCGCCCCGACGGGGACCGTCAGCGGGCGGCCGTCGAACGCCACCCGCAGCCCGGCCGGATCCATGCCACCGGTGCCCTCCAGGACCTCGACGACCGCGAGGTCGTCGTGTACCTCCAGGACGACGCCGTGCCGTCGTTCCCCCGAAGCGAGGGTGATCGTTGCGAATTCGTCCCAGCCGACGCCGGTGACGCCGCCCATCACGACGAGCGGTCCGCGCAGCTCCCGTGCCGCGGTGTACTCCACCGCCGCGGCCGGTGTCTGCTCGGGGCTCACCGGAGCTCTCCCAGGGCGGTGAGGACGGTGTCGCGGGCCGCCCGCACGGTGGCGGTGTCGCTCGGCCCCGCCTCCTCGCGAGCCCGCAACAGGGCGGTGAAGTCCGCCTGTTCGACGAGGTCCGGCGGGGTACCGGACGCCACCAGGGTCCGACACCGTTCGATGACGGCGAGCACCGCGTCGGCGAGCGCGGCCGTCTTCACCGGGGTGCTGTGCGCGTCGTTGGACGAGAGGGCGCTCTGTTGCAGCAGACCCTCCCGGATCAGGCGGCCGGCCAGGACGCCGACCCGTTCGGGCGCGGGCAGTGCGCCGATGCCGACCAGATCGACCAGGTCCGCCAAACGGTCGGCCTCGGCCAGCAGCCCGGCCACGGCGGCCCGCCGGTCGGCGGCCTCCGGTCCGTCCGGTCCCACGGTGAGGACTTCGGCGTCCCGGGAGAACGAGTGCGCCCATGACACCGCGGGGTAGTGGCGCGCGTAGGCCAGTTCCCGGTCGAGCGTCCACCGGCCGCGCACACAGCGTTCGGTGTGCGCGGTGACCGGCTCCGTCAGGTCGCCGCCGGGCGGGGAGACGGCTCCGAGGACGGTCACCGAACCGGGCCCCGCCCCGAGCGTGTTCACCGCCCCGGCCCGCTCGTAGAAGGCCGCGAGGGCCGAGGCCAGCCCGGCCGGGTACCCCTCCTCCGCGGGCAGTTCGCCGGTCCGCGAGGCGAATTCCCGCAGGGCCTCCGCCCAGCGGGAGGTGGAGTCGGCGATGACCACCACGTCGTACCCCATGTCACGGAAGTACTCGGCGACGGTGGCACCCGTGTGGATACTCGCCTCCCGGGCCATCATCGGCATGTTGGACGTGTTGGCGATGATCACGGTGCGATCCGCCAGCCGCCCGCCGGTCCGTGGATCGGTCAGCTCGGCGAACTCCGTGATGACGTCGGCCATTTCGTTGCCGCGCTCACCGCAGCCGACGTAGACGATGATGTCGGCGTCGCACCACTTGGCGATCTGCTGGAGCAGCAGCGTCTTGCCCGTGCCGAAGCCCCCGGGCACCGCGACGGTGCTGCCCCGGGCCACCGGGAAGAGCAGGTCGATCACGCGTTGTCCGGTGGTCAGTGGAGTGCGGGCCCGGACCCGTTCGCGGACCGGACGCGGCCGACGCACCGGCCAGTCGGTCACCGACCGGATCTCGGTGCCGCCGACCACGGCGAGCACCGCGTCCTCGGGCTGCTCGGCGGAGTCGGCCACGTACGTGACCGCACCGCCGCAGCCCGGCGGCACGAGAATCCGGGTACGCGGCCCGGCCGCGTCTCCCGCCTCGCCGATCACCGTGCCCTCGCCCACCTCCCGACCCCGGCCGACGGACGCGTCGAACGTCCAACGGTGCACCGGGGGCGCGCCGGTGCCGGTCCCCGGCACCAGCCGGTCACCGAAGGCGGTCAGCGGGCGGAGCAGCCCGTCGAACACTCCGCCCAGCAGCCCGGGGGAGAGCCGCGCGGAGACCGGTGCGCCGACGGGGAAGCCGTGCTGGCCCGGTGCCAGACCGCCGGTGTACTCGTACGCCTGGACCGTGAGCCGGGACGTGGTGATCGCGACGACCTCGGCCGGTACCCGCCCCGGGCCCAGCAGAACCAGGTCGTTCATGGCGACCCGGCCTGCGTTCTCCAACTCGACGAGTGGCCCGGCCACCCGCAGGATGCGGGCGGTGGGGGTCGGACGGGCGGCGTGCTCCGCCGTCGTCAGGTCCGCCACAGCGACTCGATCCCGGCACCGGCGCCGTCCAGGACGCGACCGGCCAGCGCGTCCAGGCTCAGATCCACGCGCCGGCCGTCGGCGCTGCCCACCACCCCGCCCCGCGGATGCTCGGCGAGGGTGGCCCCCGGGCCCAGCAACCGACGTGCCCGATCGGCCAACTGCTCCCGCACAGCGGGGTATCCCGGTTCCTCCCGGCACCGTCGCACATGGCTCAGTACCGTCCGACGCAGTTCGTCGTACGCCTCGGCCCGGGCCCGGAGGATTCCCGTGCGCACGGCGTGCCGGGTGCGCGCCGTGGCGTCGGCAGCGGCCCGGGCGCCCGCCTGCTCCCCCTGGCGGCGCGCCGCGCGCAGCACGGCGGCCGAACGGGACCGGGCGTCGGCGACGACCGCGTCGGCGTCCCGGTACGCCGCGGCCACCAGCCGATCGGCGTCCTCCGCGGCGGCGCGCAGCAGCGCCGTCCGGACGGCGGCCAGCGGCTCGGCCGGGCCGGTCGCGGGGGTGCGCGCCTCGGTCACGGCGGCATCACCACCGTCAACGGCTCCGCGGCGTCCAGGACTTCGGGGCCCAGTGCGGCTGCTGCCGCGGGGGTGAGGACGACCAAGGCCGCGTCGGCGGGCAGCTCCCGCCAGAACGCGCGGACCCGGTCCGGGTCGTCGGCGGGCCCGACCTGTGCCCCGGCCAGGGCGAATCCCGCGGTCCTGGCCCGCTCCCCGATGGCGACGACCACACCCATGGTGCTCACGCCTTGCCGATCAGGAGCACGGCCACGACCAGTCCGTAGATGGCGATTCCCTCGGCCAGCCCGACGATCACCATCGCCCGGCCGAAGAGCTCCGGGCGTTCGCTGAGTGCGGCCAGGGCCGCGGCACCGGTGTACGCCACGGCGATCGCCGCGCCGATCGAGGCACCGGCCACCGCGATGGCCGCGCCGATCAGCGCCGCGGCATTGGTGCCCGCGGTACCGGCCTGCGCCGTGGGCGCCGCCTGGGCCGGCCCCCCGCTCAACGCCACGAGCAGCAGGGCCACCGCCCCCGCCAGCAGTACGAGGTTGGCCCCCACGGCACACCGCAGCGCGCTCTTGCCGCCACGCTTGCGGAACAGCAGGCGCAGCGCCCACCACATCAGGGCGATGACGGGCAGCGCGACGAGCCAGGTGATCACGGCACGACCTCCGAACGACGAACCGGAAGACGCCAGGGACGGAACGGCCGTCCCTGACCTTCGAAGACCCGGGAGAAGAGCTCGAAGTACGTGAGACGCAGCGCTTGGACCCCCGCCACCAGCGCCTCCAGCGCGAAGACGAGCACATTGCCCAGGACGAAGAGCACCACGGCGCCCAGCAGCCCTGCCGGGCCGTGCCGGGCCAGGCCCGTGGTGCCCGCCCAGACCACCGCGCCCAGTACCGCATGGGTGAGACCGAAGGCGGCCAAGCGCGCGAAGGACACCGCGTTGGACAGGATGCGGACGACGCCGTCGAAGAGCTGCACGCCGGTCTGGAACAGCCCGGAGACACCGCGATCGGTGCCGGCGTACAGGCCCGCCGCCGCCAGGACGGCGCCGGTGACCGCCACCGCGGCCCCCGCCGCCACCACCCACCTCAGATGCCCGACGGCGCCCCCCGCCACCCCCGCCAACCCCAGGAAGACACCGCCCCCGGCGATACCCGACAGGGAGTACAGGGCGCCGGAGGGGCCCCGCTCGCGCCACCGGTTCAACGCCCCCGCTCCGTAAGCGAGGAGGAGCAGGACCGCACCGACCGCAACCGCCGACAGCAGCAGCCGGACGGGAGCGTGCAGCGGCGCCAACCACAAGACGGGCAGCACCCCGGTCGGCCCGAAGAACTCCCCGTAGGCCAACCCGGCCACGATGCTCAGGACACCGGCGGCGGCCACGAGGGGCCAGATCCGCAGCCAGGCGGCCAGTCGGCGGGGCCGCAGCACCGCGAGTCCGAGCGCCGCGAGCAACAGCAGGACACCGTGCCCCACGTCGCCGAACATCATCCCGAACATCACCGCGTACAGGGCGGCGGCTCCCCACGAGGGGTCGAGGTCCGGGTACGGAGGTGTGCCGTAGGCCGTCACCAGGGACGAGCAGGCGCCACGTACCGGGCCCGTGCGACGCAGCGCGGTCGGCGGGTCGATGCCCCGCGGCGCCGCCATCGGCACCAGCGCACCGCCGAGTTCGGCCAACCGCGCGCCCAGCGGTGCCACCTCGGCGCGCGGACACCACCCCGCGAGCGCGGCGACGTCCCCACGCCGGACCGCTTCGCCCAGGCGTGCCGCCACCTCCCGCTCCGCGGCGAGCGTCGCCGCCGCGGAGCGATCCGGGTACGACGACGCGTCCCCCGGTGGCCCGGGGCCACCGGTCCGGTCGAGGTCCACACATCCGGCCTCGGCGAGGCACACCAGGGCGTCCCGCTCGGCCGGCCGTGGCACGACCACCGCCACACGCTGCATGGGCACGGGGAAGAGTGCCTCAGACCAGGAAATCGAAGTCATCGAAGCCCTCCGGGGAGGAGGCACCGCTCACGGTGAGTTCCAGTGCGGCGCGGGTGCGCCACGCGTCGGCCGACAGGACCGCGACCACGCCCACAACGGGAATCGCGTCGTACCGGCAGCGGCGCGACATGCTCCGGCCGTCCTGCTCAATATCCCGCCACCACCGTCCCTCCGCCTGCCAGAGGCCGGCCGGATCCTCGATGCCGCGCAGCGCCCACCGTGCCGAGACGGGGAGCCGACGTCGGTACGCGCGGAAGTCAGGAGCGCGGTAGGCGGGGCCGATGAGCCGTGCGGCCGGGCCGGTGGCCTGTGCGGGCAGTTCCCGGCCGTGCACGAACCGTTCCCGTGCAACGAGGAGTGCCGCGCGGCCGGCCGCCCAGCGTGCCGCGGGCGGCACCCGTGCGGCGGTCCTGGCGGCCGCGATGAGCCGCAGCCCGACCGCCAGCTCGGCGGCACTGCCACCGGCACCGCGCCAGGGTGATGCCTGCAGGGCGGTTCGCAGCTCTTCGGGCCGGGCGGTGCGGGAGAGGTGGTGCCAGGCGGTCGCGAGCGCCCCGAGTTCATACGGGGACGGTTCCGACGGCTCGCCGCTCAGCTGCCGCAGGTGCCCCTCGACATTGACGATCTCGAAGCCGGACGCCAGCAGGCGGAGATCGTCCACCCCGCGCCGCGGCAGCCAGCCCGCGAGCACACGCAGATGCCAGAGCAGGGTCGCCGCGACCGCCCGCTGGGCCGCCGGCAGGGACATGCCGGCGGTCAGCCGCCGTTGATAGGGGGTGGTGGCCAGACGACGCACGGCCTCGTCCAGCGTGCCGGCAGCCGCGACCCGGCGGGCACCGGCCGCGCCCGGACACCGTTCCAGCAGCCCGCGCGCCCTGGTCACCCCGGCCACCCATGCGGCACTCACGGGCCGCCGCCCCGCTCCCGTGAACCTCCGGGGGGTTCGGTGTGCAGGGCGGACAGGCCGAGTTGCCGACGCACCTCGTCGGTCAGCCGGTCCGCCATGGCCGGGATCCGTGCCGCGGCTCGGCTTCTCAGCACGGCTTCCGCGCGTCGGCCCTCCTCGCGAATCGTGGCGGCCTCCCGTCGGCCGAGCTCCAGCCGCTGCCGTGCGGCATGCGTTCGGATGCGCTCGGAGAGCGCAGTCGCACGGGCCGTGATGGCCTCCGCGTGGCGGGCGGCGTCCCGGCGGATGCGGTCGGCCTCACGGCGCGCCGAGGCACGGACGGCTTCCGCCTCGTCGGCCGCGCCGTCCAGTCGGGCCAGCGTCGGTGTGAGTTCGGCGGCCAGCTCCGCGGCACGATCGGCGGGTACGCCGGTGGCCGCCGGGCCCGGGGTACTGACCGGACGGAAGCGCATCAGGAGATCACGCAGCCCCGCCATCGCCGAACCTCCCTCCGTCGGCCGTACTGCCGATGCCGTCGTGCTTCCAGTTTCTCCGCAAAGGGGTGGACGGTGCTCGGGAGAGCGCCGCGGCTCACTTCCGGGGAACGACCGCGACCGGGCAGCACGAGTGGTGCAGGAAGGCGAGCACCGACGGGCCGAGGGGCATGGGCATGCGCTGTGTCCGGCGCCCGACGACCAGCAGCCCGGCTCGCGAGCAGGCGCCCAGGAGCGTGGGCACGGCCCCGCCGTCGAGCACCTCCTCGATCACCTGGACGTTCGGGTACTTCTCGCGCCAGGGGGCCAGGCTTGCCGAGAGCGACTCCCGCTCCGCCGCCGTGCGCTCCGTCTCGTCCGGTGTCGGGGCGGTGCCGACGTCGAGAGCGGTGGAGGGCGTCCGGGCGCGTACGGCGTGCAGGCACGCACGGTGTGCCGAGGCGGCGGTGAAGGCGTAGTCGAGCACCGCATCACCTGCGGAGCCCTCTTGTCCCGATACGCCGACGACGATCTCGGGTCCGGGCCCGACGGACGCCTCCTGCTCACGGACGGTGATCACCGGGCACTCGGCACGCCCCAGAACACACAGGCTCACCGACCCCATCAGGAAGCCCGCGATGCTGTCGTGCCCGCGCGACCCCAGTACCAGCAGCGTGGATTCCCCGCTGCGGCCCGCCAGGGCATCCGCGGCCTTCTCCGCCACCTGCTCGGCCTTCACCGGAATCCCCGGGTGCATTTCCTTGGCGATGGCCTCGGCCCGGCGGAGCGCTTCGGTGCCGTACCGCCGTCGTTCGGCGCTCTCCGGGACGGACGAGACCGACCACGGCTGGGAGACCCAGGAATGCAGGAGGTGGAGCGGGAGGTTGCGGACGGCCGCCTCCTCGGCACCCCAGCGCACCGCCGGCTCGCTGTGGCCGGTGCCGTCGAGCCCGACGAGGACCGCGCCGCCCATGTCATGCCTCCTCCGGAGTGGCGGTGCGCGGCGGTGCGGCTCCCGGAGCGCAGTGCAGATGCCGGACGTGGGTGTCGGGGCCGGGGAAGAAGAGGGAGACCTGATCGGTGTCCGACCAGCGGACGTCGTAGGGCGGGGTCCCGTCTTCGTGGTGCAGTCCCACGACTTCCCCGTCCCGCCGGGTGGTTCCCGTGCTCGGTGATGCGACCACGAGCTGATCGCCGATGTGTGCCTGCACCGCCCTCACCTCACTTGTGCACCGGTGTCCAGTGCCGAACCTGTCACAGGGGCGACGGGTCGGACATAGGGCGAGTCGCCTGGCCAAAGGGTCGTTCGGCCCATGGGGTGGGGACCAACCGGAACTGGCCTTCGGCGCCGCCACGCGTTTCACTGAAAGTGACGAGGAGGACGGTAGACGCGGAGAAGCGGAGCGAGACCGTGCACCGCGCAATCAGGGCCCGCGAGAAGTGGGCGGTCCTCCTTGGTCGCGAACGCCGGCCCGCCTGTGCGGGCCGGCACGTTCACGGTCCGCCCGCCGGCGGGCGCGGAGCCCTGGTGTCCCGCGGCGCCGTCCCGCGGACGGCCGGAGATGTGGAGGACGGCCATGACCACCACGCCCCTGCTCCACCGACTCCCGCCCGACGGGCGGGAACGCCTCTTGGCCTTCGCCCACGAGGTGTCCTTCCCCGAAGGCACCCGCATCTTCGAGGAGGGCGGGGCAGCCGACCAGTTCTGGATCATCCGCACGGGTTCGGTGAACCTGGACGTCCGGCTGCCGGGCCGTCGGCCGGCGGTCGTCGAACCGCTGGGCCCGGGGGACCTGTTGGGCTGGTCGTGGCTGGTGCCGCCGTACCGGTGGCGGATGGGCGCGGAAGCGTTCACCCTCGTGCGGGCCCATGAGTTCGACGCCACCGCGGTGCGCGCACTGTGCGAAGCGGACCCCGCCCTGGGGCTGGCGGTGACCCGCCAGGTCCTCGACGTGGTCGCCCGCAGGCTGCTGGCCACCCGGCACCGGCTGGTCGATCTGGCCGGCGCGGGCGCGAGCCTCCGCCCCGGACCGACCTGAACGACCCCGCGCCGCCCGTGCTCCGTCAGCCGGAGACGCGGCCCCGGGCCACCCGGGACGGGCCGAACACCTCCTGCTCGATCTGCTGCCGCACCCGGTTCGTCAGCCGTGCCAGCGGCTTCGACACGGTGGCCCGTACCGGCGCCGGCGACCTGATCTCCCTGGCCGCGGCGGGGAGTTGCGCCACCTCCGCGGCGAGCCGCCGCCGGGCGTCCTCCAACGGCAGCGGCGACACGCACCGCATCCCGCCCCGCATCACCGCCCGCAACAGCGGCACACTGCCGGGCGGCGGCTCCTCGTCGGCCAGGCCGATCACGTCGACGCAGCCGGGGCGCCGGAAGACCTGCTTGCGGCCGGGTGCCGTCGCCTTGGCCGTCGACAGTTTCATCACCGGACGTCCGGCGTACTCGACGAGTTTGTAGGCGGTGTCCAGGTACGGGGCGTCGGCGCTGACTCCCACCCGGGTGCCGACGGCGTACACGTCGATCGGCGCCCGCGCCGACACCAGGTCGTGCACGGAGTACTCGTCCAGGCCACCACTGGCCACGATCCGGACCTGCGGGAGCCCGGCGGCGTCGAGGACGGCCCGGGCGCGGAAGGACAGTTCCTTGAGATCACCGCTGTCCAGCCGGACCGCCGAGCCGTCGGCGCGGTCCAATGCACGCAGCACGCGGGCGGCGGCTGCGACACCCGACTCGGTGTCGTAGGTGTCCACCAGGAGCGTGACCGGGCCGGGGTGGCAGCGCGCGAAGGCGGTGAAGGCCGCCTCCTCGTCCTTGAAGGCTTCGACGTACGAGTGCGCCATGGTGCCGACCGCGGGGAAGTTCAGGGCCCGGGCCGTGGCGACGTTGCTGGTGCCCGCGAAGCCGGTCAGGGCGGCAAGTCGGGCCGTGTGCAGGCCGGCGGCCATCCCGTGGGTGCGGCGCAGCGAGAAGTCCACCACCGCATGCCCCCGGGCTGCGAGGACGCAGCGGACGCACTTGGAGGCCACCATGGTCTGGTGGCTGAGGTGGTTCAGCACACTCGTCTCGACGAGCTGCGCCTGCGGCAGGGGTGCGGTGACCTCCATCAGCGGTTCGCCGGCCAGGACGACGCGGCCCTCGGGAACCGCGCGCACGCTGCCGGTGAAACGCATCCCCACCAGCGGCATCAGGTCGTGGACCGGACGTCGCAACGCCTCCGCGAAGGCCCTGGCGTCGTCGAGGCCGACGCGGTACCGGGACAGGTAGCTCAGCGCCGACTCGACACCGGCGCACACCAGGAAGCCCCGGTCGGGCGGGAGTTGACGGACGAAGCAGCTGAAGGTGGCCGAGTCCGTCATCCGCTCGCTCAGGTAGGAGAGCGCCATGGTCACTTCGTACAGGTCGGTGGTGGTGGTCTCGGACATGGCGGCCGTTCCTTCCACGTTTTCGCTTCCCCATGCCGGGGTGCCCGTCCCCCGGTCCCGCACATGGGCCCTTCGGCCGCCGGCGAGGACGACCGGCCCACAGCTCCGACCGGGCTCCCGCGCGACAGTGGGTTCGACGCCGGTGAGGAGGCCGTCATGAGGATTCGCGACGTGATGCGTACGCCGGTGGTCACGGTCACCCCCGACACCACCCTGCGGGACACTGCGCGGCTGATGGCGCGGCGCACCGTCGGGTGCGTCGTCGTGGTGTCGGCCGAGGCGGTTCTCGGCATGGTCACCGACCGGGATCTCGCGGTGCGCGGTCTCGGCGCGGAGCGGTGCGCGAGCGCGCCGGTCGGTGAGGTGATGACGGTGCCGGCCCAGGTCGTCCGGCCGGGCGACGACGTGGATGCCGCGTACCGGACCATGGCGCGCTCGGCGGTCCGCCGGCTCGCGGTCGTCGACGAGGGGCGGCTCGTGGGTGTGGTGGCGTTGGACGACCTGTTGATGGACGTCTCCAGGAGGCTCTCCGAACTGCTCGGCGCGGTCTCGTGGTGCGTCCTGGCAGAACCACCGCCGGCGGGGAGGGCCTCGCCGGGTTGACGGGGGACGGCTCGCCTCGGGCGGGCGGCACTCGCCGTGGTGTTCATGCGCCCGGACTCTGCTCGGTGCTCCCGGTCGGCGATGCAGGCGCCCCGGGAACGCGGATCCGCCGACCGCTGATCCGGGTCGGCCGGATGGCGATCCACTGGTACCGGCCACCGCCCACCCACGGGGCCGAGTACGCCTGCTCCTCGAACTTGCGGGACTCGTAGAAGCCGGTGACGACCTCGGCGGGCCCCACGACCAGCACACTCCACCCCTGACTGAACGCGTCGTCGATGTGGTCCACCTCCAGCGCCGCCTCGTGGCCGGCCGCCGCTGCGGGACCGGAGCCCGCCTGGGTGCGGTAGGCGATCACGTCGTCGATGACGCTGTAGTTGACGGGGAAGACGGCGGGGGTGTCGTTGAGGGTGACGGCCACTCTGCCGATGCCGTGGGTGGAGAGCAGTTCCCGGCACTCGGCGGGGCCGAGCGTCAGCACCTCGGGGTGTGTACCGGCTTGGCCGAAGCCTGCCGGTAGATCGGCGTTACCGCCCGTCAGCTCGGCGACCGAGGTGTTGAGCGCACTGGCGAGGCGCAGCAGGAAGCCGATGCTCGGTTCGGCCGCGTGTTCTTCGACGTACTGGATGTAGCCGGGTGCGGCGGCGGCCCGGGCCGCGACCTCCTCACGGGTCAGCCCCAGCTGCTCGCGGCGCATCGCGGTGCGCCGTCCCAGATCGCTGCGGGCCCGGACCGGTTCGGCGCCGGGTCCGGTTGCTCGGTCGCTCGTCATCGCGCACGCGTCCTTTCTGCCGGCGGCTCCGGCCTCGTTCGTGCGGCGGGGGTTGGTCACTCGTGCGGCACGACCGCCACGGGGCACGGCGCGTGGTGGACGGCCGCGTGGACGACGTGGCCGATGCGCGGGACCGCACGGCCCAGGTGTCGGCGGCCGACGATCAGCAACTGCGTTCCCGCTGCCCCGTGCAGCAGGGCCGGTGCCGGACTCTCCATCACCACCTGCTGCTCGACGCGCACGTCCCGGAACTTCTCCCGCCATGGGCGCAGCGCCTCGGACAGCTCCTCACGTGCCAGCAGTTCGGCTTGTTCCGCAGCGGCCCGCTCCGCGGCGCCGCCCCGGTCGTAGGCGAACGGCGGTAGGTTCCTGCCGTGTATGGCGCGGAGGGGGACGGCGCGTCGGGCGGCGGTCTCGAAGGCGAAGGCCAACAGCGCGTCGCCGGGGGCGTGCAGGCTGACACCGACGGCGACGCCGCTGCTGCCCTCGGTGGCCGGGCGATCGTGCCGGGCCCGGACCAGGACGACCGGGATGTCGACCCGGGGCACCAGGTCCAGGCCGGTCTCGCCGAGTGTGAAGCGGGCCGCCGGGCCCAGCCCACGCGACCCCAGGACCAGCAGGTCCGCCTGCTCGGCGGCCTCGACCAGGGCTTCCAACGGCGGCTCGCGCACCAGACTCACATCGATGGGTATCCCGGGCTCGGCCGACTCGACCGTGGCCCTGGCCTCCTCGATGATCCGGTCCGGCCAGTGCGGGATCTCCTGCGTCCACGGTGCCCCGCGGGGTCTCGCGGTAAGGGGTTCCCAGGCGGTCAGGAGCCGCAGTCGGGACTGTCGTAGGCGCGCTTCGTGTGCCGCCCACGTCGCTGCCGCCAGGGCATGGGGTGTACCGTCCACGCCGACGGTGATGACGTTCTTCGTGACGGCGCTCTTCATGATGGCGGTCTTCATGATGGCGTCCGGCTTTCCTTGGTTCGTCCTTCGCCGGTCCGGACGGTCCGGTCGTCGGCCGCCGGCGTCGGTTTGAGGTCCTCGGACACCGACACCACGCCGTCGACGCTCGCGCACATCCGCACCAGCACCGGGATCAGCAGTGCGTCCGTCACGGTGCCGTGCAGGGCGACCTGGCCCCGATTGACCTCGGCGGTCACGCCGGCGGCGCCGAGCCGTGCCGTGCGCCCGAGGACCTCGCGGGTGATCTCCTCCCGGATCGCCCGGTCCTTGCGCAGGAAGACGCGCAGCAGGTCGCTGCGGCTGACGATGCCCAGCAGGACATCCGCCTCGTCGACCACGGGAAGCCGCTTGAGGTGCTGCACCTCCATCAGGCGGGCCGCCTCCACCACCGTCCAGTCCGGGTGCGCGCACACCGCCGGGGCGGACATCAGCTCTCCGGCGGTGCGCCCCTCCGCGCGGGCCTTCTCCCACGCCTCCAGATGCGGTAGCGGCGTCCGGCCGGACAGATCCGACCGGTCGGCGGCCTTCCGCAGCAGGTCGGCCTCCGAGACGACGCCGGCCGGCCTGCCGAGACTGTCGAGCACCGGCACGGCGCTCACCGCGTGGTCGGCGAGCGTCTGCGCGATCTCCTTGAAAGGAGTCTCCAGCCCTACGCTCACGACCTTCCGGGTCATCAGCTCGCCTATCGTGCGATGCTCCATCTCCGGCTCCTTCCGCCCCGGCGGCCCAGGGTGCGGCCACACCTCCAGCGTGGGCGGCCCGGTGGGCGCACCGGTATGAGCCACTTGGCCCTCTCGACCGGCCGGCCGTCCCCGGCCGGGCCGACCGGTCCCCGGTCGGGGCCCGATGGCCCCTGATGTCACCGACGGCGTCCCGCGAGGCTGAAGGCACCTGCCAACTCACCGTCCGCGCCCCGGCCGGGCGCGGTCCGATCCGCCCGGGAGGCCCCGGTGCTCACCCACCCCACCCTCGACGACACCGCCGTGATGTCCCTGATCGCCGACGCCATCACCGCGCCCTCGATGCACAACGCCCAACCGTGGCACTTCGACTACTCCCGGGCCTCGCGCACCGTGCTGCTCTCCGCCGACCTGGATCGCGCGATGCCGCTGGCCGACCCCACCACGCGCGGACTCCACCTCGGCTGCGGCGCGGCCCTGCTCAACCTCCGCGTGGCCGCCGCCCACGCCGGCCACCGCACGATCACCACACTGCTACCAGACCCCCACACCCCCGCACTGCTGGCCTCGGTGCGCCTCGACGTACCGCACGAGCCCTTGGACGTGGCCCTCTCCCACCTCCAGCCCGCCATCGCCGTCCGGCACACCAGCCGCTACCCCTTCACCGAGCGGCGCATCGCGGAGAGCCTGCGTGCCGCCCTGGTCGAGGCCGCGGCCGCGGAAGGGGCCCGCCTGGCGTTCCTGACCACCCCGCACCGCGAGGCGGTACTCGACCTCATCCTGCACGCCGAGGGCTACGACCGCATGGACGACGGCCGCGAAGTCGAACAGCGCCGATGGACCCACGACGCCTCCGCCGACACCCCCGTCGACACCTCTGCCGAAGCCGCTGCCGAGGGCATCCCGGAGTACGCCTTCGGCCCGGCCAAACGCAGCGGCGCGGCCCCGATACGGGACTTCGCCGGCCGACGCGCCATCCCCGGACGCGCCTACGCCGACTTCGAGAAACACCCCCAGCTGGCCTCCCTGAGCACCACCCACGACACCCCCGCCGACTGGCTCCGCGCCGGCCAGGCACTGGAACGCGTCCTGCTCCTGGCCACCCGCCAGGGCCTGGCCAGTTCCTTCGCCACCCAGGCCCTGGAATGGCCCGACCTGCGCTGGCTGCTGCGCGACCCGCTCTCCGGCCCCGGCCACGTCCAGATGATCCTCCGCCTCGGCTACGGCCCCGACGGACCACCCACCCCGCGCCGCCCGGTGGATGAGGTCCTCACCATCACGGCGTGAGCGCTGGGACCGGATGACCCCGTGCACCCGGACACGGGCTCGACGCCGGGACGGCCTGGGAGGCCCCGGGCAAGGAGCGGAGGCTGTCGTGCGGTGCGCTGAGGACCGGGCGGGAGGCCGGGCGCGCGAGACCGCGGATGCCCGGCGGAGGCGTCGCGACCCGATGCTGCTGAGCGCGACGACGGTGGCGCTGGTCGCGGGCGGGATCGCCTGGCTGGCCGGACGCGGGGCACTGGCCGATGCGTGCTGGGCGGGCGGCACGGTGATCGCCGTGGTCCCGGCCGTGGCCTGGGTGGTGGACACACTGCGGAAGGGGCGGGTCGGGGTCGATCTGATCGCGGTGCTGGCGCTCGCCGGGACGCTGGTCGTCGGCGAGTACCTCGCCGGGGCGCTGATCGCCGTGATGCTGGCGACCGGCCGGACGTTGGAGACCGCCGCCGGTCACCGGGCCTCACGTGATCTGCGGGCCCTGTTGGAGCGTGCGCCGCGCTCGGCCCGGTGTCGCCGCGGTGGGGAGATCGCCTCCGTGGACCTGGACGAGGTCGGCGTGGGCGAGGTGGTCGTCGTCGGCCCCGGTGAGGTCGTGCCGGTCGACGGCACGGTCGTGTCGGGTGCGGCGGTGCTGGACGAGTCGGCGCTCACCGGTGAGTCGACGCAGGTGGAGCGGCGGGCCGGCGAAGCGGTGCGCAGCGGTGTGGTGAACGCCGGCGGGGTCTTCGAGGCGACGGCGACGGCGACCGCGCGGGAGAGCACCTATGCGCAGGTCGTGCGGCTGGCCCGGGAGGCGAGCGCCGAGAAGGCGCCGGCGGTGCGTCTCGCGGAGCGGTATGCCGCGTGGTTCCTCCCGTTGTCGTTGGGGCTGGCCGGGGTCGCCTGGGGAGTGAGCGGGGAGCCGGTGCGGGCGGTGGCCGTGCTGGTCGTGGCGACCCCTTGCCCGCTGCTGCTGGCGGTGCCGGTGGCCGTCGTCTCCGGCATGTCGCGGGCGGCCCGACGGGGCGTGGTGGTCCGGGACGGTCGGGCGCTGGAATCGCTGGGCCGGGCCCGGACCATGGTGATCGACAAGACCGGGACGCTCACGGCGGGGCGACCGCGGGTGCTGGAGGTGGCGGCGGCACCCGGTGGCCCTTCCCCCACCGAGGTCCTGCGGTTGGCCGCCTCGGTCGACCAGGTCTCGGTGCACGTCCTCGCCGAGGCGATCGCCCGGGAGGCGCGCGATCGCGGCCTGACCCCGTCCCTGCCCGGGGAGGTCGTCGAGGAACCGGGGCGGGGAGCCACCGGAACCGTGGACGGCCGCCGGGTCGCCGTCGGCAGGACCGACCTGCCGTCGGCGGAGCTGCCCCGCTGGGCCCGGACCGTGGACAACCGCGCGCTGCTCGACGGGGCCGCGGTCGCCTGGGTCACCGTCGACGGCGCGCTCAGCGGTGCCGTGCTGCTCCACGACCCCCTGCGCCGGGACGCCCCGCACACCGTGCGGCGGCTGCGGGCGGCCGGGCTGACCAGGCTCCTGCTGCTCACCGGGGACCGTCCCGAGCCGGCCAGGCAGGTCGGGACGGTGCTGGGGCTGGACGACGTCCGTGCCGGGCAGCTGCCGGCCGACAAGGTCCGGGCCGTGCGGGAGGAGCGCGGGCGCGCCGTGACCATGATGGTCGGCGACGGCGTCAACGACGCCCCCGCCCTGGCCGCCGCGGACATCGGCGTCGCCATGGGTGCACGCGGCGCGACCTCGGCGTCGGAGGCCGCCGACATCGTGCTCGGCACCGACCGGGTCGGGCGGCTCGCCGACGCGATGGACATCGCCGTGCGGGCGCGCCGGATCGCGGTGCAGAGCGCGGTGGGCGGCATGGCGCTGTCCTTGGCGGCGATGGTCGCGGCGCTGTGGGGGCTGCTGCCGCCGGCTGCCGGCGCGCTGCTGCAGGAGGCCATCGACGTGGCCGCCATCCTCAACGCACTCCGTGTCGTGCTGCCGGCGCCGGGTACCGGCGGCCCGCCTCTCGAACCGGCGGCGGAGCGCCTCGTCCACCGGTTCGCCGCCGAACACGAGGATCTGCGCGGCGTCCTGGACGCCATCCGGGAGGCGGCGAGCCTGCTCTCCGCCGAGCCGGGCCCGCGCGCCCTGGCAGCGGTCCGGCGCGTCGACCGTCTGCTCACCGAGCGGTTGCTGCCGCACGAGTACGCCGAGGAGCACCAGCTGTACCCCGCGCTCAACGAGCGGCTCGGCGGCCCGGACGCCACGGAGACCATGAGCCGGGCGCACGCCGAGATCGAGCGCCTCGCCCAGCGCATCGCCACCCACCTCGCCCTGGCCGACGCGGCGGGGGCCTTGCTGCCGGAGCAACTCGACGATCTCCGGGCGTCGTTGTACGGGCTCCACACGGTCCTTCGGCTCCACTTCAGCCAGGAGGAGGAGAGCTATTTCTCGCTCTCCTCCTGACGACTGCCAGGGTCAGGGCCAGGGCCGGTCGGACTGCCCGGGGGCCTCGAAGCCGCCTGCCCCGGCAAGAAGAACCTCGTTCGGCATCAGATGCCGTCACTCCTGGGTTGCGGTACGGCGATGACGGGACACTGTGCGTAGTGGAGCAGGCCCTGGCTGACCGAGCCCAGCAGCATGCCGGTGAAGCCGCCGCGCCCGCGGGTTCCGACCACCAGGCACAGGGCGTGGGCGGATGCCCTGGCGAGCTCTTCCACCGGGTGGCCGAGGAGGACCTCGTGGTGCAGTTCCACCTCGGGGTAGGTCGCGGTGCGGCCTGCCACGGTCTCGGACAGCAGGCTGCGGCATTCGCTTTCCACGATGTGCTCGTCCCGCACACGGAACCGCTCCGGGCTCCGCACGTACACGGCTCGCAGGACGGCGCCGTGCTGGGCGGCCTGCCGGAAGGCGACGTCCACCGCGGCCGCGGAGTGGGCGCTGCCGTCGACCCCGACGACGACGTACGGCGGGTCCTGGGTGACGTGTTCCGACTCGGGTACCACGACGACCGGGCAGGGGGCGTGTGCCATGACGGGCAGCGCGACGGAAGCCGGACTGAAGACTTCCTGCACCCGGCCCAGGTGGCGGGAGCCCACCACCACCTCGGCGGCATCACGGGCCTGCTCCCGCAGGACCCACACCGGTCCGCCCTCGGCCAGCAGAGCCGAGAGCCGCACCTGCGGTTGCCGGTCCTCCACGAACGCCACCGCGCCTTCGAGCACGCGCTCGCCGGCTTCGTGCAGGGACTGGTTCCACTCCTCCCATGAAGGCCGTACCTCCGTCTTCCGATAACCACCGGTGGGTACTCCCTCGGCATGGACCAGGCGCAGCGGCATCCGGCGGCGCGCCGCCTGGGCCGCCGCCCAGGCCAGTGCCGTTCGCTGGGAAGGATCCGGATCCACGCCGACCACGATCGACCGGCGGACTTCCGCTGAGGCCATTGCCATCTCCCGGCCACACCCGTTGTCAGCCCCTTCTCCAGAATGGCGCCGTCGACGGCGAGTGGCACGACAGACAGCCGTGAGAGGGGATACCGAGGAGAGCCGGGCCGGGGCGTGGTCCCCCGACTGGTGACCGCCCCGCTCCCGGCGCGACACTGGAGGGGAGAGACGCCTTTTCGGACGTGGAGGAATGGCCATGACCACCGCGCGAGACATCATGCACGCCGGCGGCACCTGCGTGCGGGAGGACGAGACGTTGGAGAGCGCCGCGCGCCGGATGAGCGAACTGAACATCGGCTCCCTGCCGATCTGCGGTCCGGACGACCGACTGCACGGGATCATCACGGATCGGGACATCGTCGTGAAGTGCCTTGCCAAGGGCAAGGATCCCAAGGTCATGACCGCGGGGCAGCTTGCCCAGGGGAAGCCCGTCACCATCGATGCCGAGGCCGACGCCGAACAGGTCCTCAGGGCCATGGAGGGGCACCGGATCCGGAGGCTTCCCGTCATCTCCGACCATCGCCTGGTGGGGATGATCAGCGAAGCGGATCTCGCACAGCATCTCTCGGAAAAGCAGGTCGGTCGCTTCGTCGAGATGATCTGCACGCCTGCCTGACGGACCATCGCCCCCTGGCTTCGTGACCGTTCACGCCGCTCGGGCCAGGAGGAACGCGGTGCCGTCCGCGAGCGTGGTGAGACGGGGAGCGCCATCGTCATCGAAGATCCGCTACTTCGGAGCCGGGCAGCCGGCCGTTCCGGACACGGGTGGCCAGATCCTTCAACTGGGCCATGAAATATGGGAGTTCGAGCGCGTCGGCGTGCCGTAGAGCGGGACGACCAGCCCGCCGCCACGCGGGGAGACCGCCACGCCGAGGCGTGCCTCCGCACCGGCGGTAAAACGGCAATCGAGCCAGCAGCCGTTCAACTCGGGTACCTCCCGGGCGTCGGGTGTCGGCGGCTGGCCGGTCGAAGTCGAGGGTTTCCCTTTCAGCGCCATGTGCATCGCGATGAGCTTGGGTACCGAAGGGCTCACGTTGCTCACACTCGGGCTGGTCAAGCCCTGGGGCGAGGTGGTGCCGGGCTGGATCCCGCTGATCGGGGGGAAGCGTGTCGCGCCGCTGGCGGCGGTGGTTCCGGCGTTGCTCGGCGCGGCCGTTGTGATGCTGTTGACGATCCCCCGGGCGGGCGGCTTCGGAGGGGCCCAGGGAGCCCCGACCGGGCCGGCGCTCGTCGTGATGGACGCCTGTTACGCACCACTGCTGTTGTGGGGACCACTGCTCGTGGTCGTCACGATCTCCTACTACCCACGGCGCCTGAACTGAGCAGGCACAGTCAACCTCGTTGCGGCCGGCCCCGCTCCCTTGGGCTCATCCGTTCAGAGCACGGACACCGCACGGCGCCCCAAACCCAAACGGTTCGGGGCGCCGAGGCGTTCGGTCAGGCCGGGGTGACGTTCTCCGCCTGCGGGCCCTTCGGGCCCTGAGTGACGTCGAAGGTCACCTGCTGGTTCTCCTCCAGGGACCGGAATCCGCCGGAGTTGATGGCGGAGTAGTGGACGAAGACGTCGGGGCCGCCGCCGTCCTGGGAGATGAAGCCGAAGCCCTTTTCGGCGTTGAACCACTTCACGCTGCCGGTTGCCATGTTGTCCCCTTGTCCAGGGTTGGGGGGCGCTGGCTCGTCAGCGCCCCTGGGTGAGGTGATCGCCCTGGTCCTCGGGCACTGCTGCACAGCACGACGCCCGCGGTGCGAACCGCGGGCGCTGAGACTTCGGAACCACGACTACTGCTGACGAAGTTAGCCGATCACGAGCCGCCTGGCTACCAGCCACAACAGAACTGGAGAGCACCGTCGGACAAGCTCCAGCGGATCGGGTGGGAGCATGCCTGCCTCGACGCTCTGCTCACAGCGGAGCGGAGGACGAGGGCGCGGTCGAGGGTGCGGCGCATCGTTGAGCCGCCCCAGCGGAACCGGCGGCCGGGCAGCGCGCAGGCGCACCGGAGCCGAAGGGGAGTTCCACGCCCGTGAATGACGCCCCGCCCGGTCGCTGTCGGCTGTGAGCGGGCCGCGTACCCGAGCGACTCGTCGGATGAAGCCTGCGGCCATACGGCTACCCCGCAGCGCATGGCCCGCTCCCCGAACGAGACGGTACGGCCTGAGCCCTACCAGGTCTTCCGCGAGCTTCAGCTACTCCTCGCGGTGGGAACCGTACCTGCCCCACCTGTCACCGCGACATGTCCACACCCATACAAACCTGGCCGGACCCTACTTGTTGCTGATGCTTTTCCGCTCGCGCTTTTGGAGACGGCGTCCCTTGGCCGGGGGGAGTTGGTGGACGATGTGGACGCTGCCGCAGGCGGCGACGCCGGTGATGTTGATCCGGTGCGCTGCCGAGTGGTCCGCGCTTTCGTGGTCCTGCTTGAACCCGCCCAGGATTCCGGTGCCCTCGACGCGTACCTCGACGTTTTCGGGGACGACGACGTGTACGGTGCCGAGCCACGCGTTGACGTGAAGGGTCGTTTCGGGACCGGTGAACTCGGCCTCGCGCAGATCGACCACTCCGGAGCTGACGACCGCGGTGCTGCGATGGCTGTCGCCCACCAGCCAGCGTCCCCTGCGGACGAAATCGCTGAGGACACCGACGTCCTTGGTCGACGTCGGCGTGCCCCTCGACCACGGGACCGGCTGCAGGTCCTTCACGACGGATGCCAGTTCGTCCCTGGACTTGGCGCTGTAGACCAGTTCCAGACGCTCTTGCAGTTCGCCGGTGGAGACCCGGCCGTCGACGGTGGCGGCTCGCAGTACGTCTGCGGCCCGCTCGCGGTCGGCATCGGAGGCTCGCAGGGTCGCGTCGGCAGGAACGGCTGTGCGCGCGCGTGGATCGCCGGGCGCGGCCGCAGAAGGGTGTGAGAGGTCCATGGTTCGAGCTCCTCGCTGATCTGTGCAGTGGAGACGGGTCACGGAGGGGCGGCCGGGTCGGCCGCGTGGACGCCGTCCTGCGCCTTGTGCGCGGGCGGCACGGTGCGCAGCCGTCAGGCTGAGCGGGTGTGCCGGTCCGAGGACCGGTCGAGGAGGTGTCCGATGCTGTCCGCGACGGTCCCTGGCTGCTCGGCCTGGATGAAGTGACCCGAGTCAACCTCTTCGAACCGCCCGTCCGCCAGCGTCTCGGCCCAACGTCGTTGGTGTTCGGCGATGAGGGTGTGCTGCTGTTCCCGGCCCTTGGCGGGGCGGGATGACGAGAGCAGGACCGTCGGGCACGTCGGGAGGCCGGGCGGCTCGGCACGGAGCTGGGGGATGGCCGCGGCCACGGCCTTGAACTCCTTCCTCGTCTGCGCGATGCCATCCGGAACGAAGTCCTCGGCGAGCATGGCCCGGTAGGTGTCCGCCGGGAAGATGCGGCGGACGTTCTCGCTGACCACGCGGGCCAGCGGGCGGAACCGGACCAGCGCCTGCGTCACGCCCATCGCACGGTCGACCTTCGCGGCGGTCTGGTCGAACGTGTCGTAGACCGGCGCGTTCTCCGGCGTCGGATCGACCAGCAGCAGCCCCCTCACCTGCGGCCCCAGACGCTCCATCGCGCGGCGCGCGACCAGAGCGCCCATGCTGTGTGCGACGAGCACGAACCGGCTGGGGACGACCGCTTCGACCATGGCGACCAGGTCCGCGGCCATGTCGTCGATGCCCAGTCGGGCCGTCGTCCGGCCGCTGCGGCCGGAGCCGGCGCGGTCGTAGGCCACCAGCCGTGCCCGATCCGTCAGCAACGGCAGAACCGCGTCCCAGCAGGTACGTCCCATGCCCTGGCCGGATTCGAAGACCACCCGGTCCGGTCCGGTGCCGGACTCCTCGACATAGACGGACCGATCGTTTACCTGAACCGCCCGCCCTGCTGCCTGGCGCATGTTCCCCCCTTGGGCTTCGCCCTACGTTTTCAACTTCGATAAAGGTAGCGCATATGAAAGAGTAGTGTCATGGACGCTACCGACCTGCTTCTTCACCCGGTGCGACTGCGCGTGGTGCACGCGCTCTCCGGCGGCCGGGTGCTGACCACCTCGCAACTGTGCGACCGTATGCCCGAGGCGTCGAAGGTGACCGTGTACCGGCATGTCGCCCTGCTGGTCGAGGCGGGTTTTGTGGAGGTGGCCGAGGAGCATCGGGTACGTGGCGCCGTCGAACGGCATTACCGGCTACGCCAGGACCGCCCCGTCATCGACGCCGACGCGGCCGCCGCCATGTCGCTGGACGACCACCGCCGGGGCTTCGCCGCCGCCATGGCCGTCCTCATCTCCGAGTTCAACGCCTACCTCGACCGCCCCGGCGCCGACCCGGTCGCCGACGCGGTCGGCTACCGCCAGGGCACGCTCTGGCTCAGTCGGGATGAACTCGCCGAGATGAACCACAAGTTGCTCGAGATTCTGGGCCCCCTGCTCGCCAACCAGCCGGCGCCGGACCGTGCCCCCTACCTCATCAGCCGGATCTTCTTCCCTGCCCAGCAGGCGCCTCGCGACGAGAAGGGCCCTGCCCATTGATCCTGGGTACAGGTTTGCGGCTGGGCCGGCGTAGTTGATGGTGTATCGAGTGCCGTCTCGAAGGCGATCGGGCTGCGGTGCCCGAGGCTGGAGTGACGGCGAACGGTGTTGTATCGGTGCAGCCAACGGAACAGCGAGAGCCGCGCCTCGCGCTCGTCGGCGAAGGCCCGGCGGCCCGGGAGCGTCTCCCGCTTGCAGGTTGCGTTGAAGGACTCGGCGAACGCACGGGACGCGTATGCGCTATGTGGTCCGTGTGCATGATGCGCCGGTGAGGCTGTCACGTCAGCGTTGGGCTGCAGCCAGGGGTCGACGACGAGCTCGGCACGCGGGTGAGCCGGGATCGCCCAGCCGACCAGGCGCCGTGAGGCCAGGTCGCTGACCGTGGCGAAACACAGGTCAGCGACCTCAAGGAGGCCCGGCAGCGCCAGCTACCCCGAGTGCCGATCCTGTTGCGTGCGGGTGCGGCGCAGAGAGACGCACTCGCCTCGTCGCCCAACAACCGTGGCATTGGGCCAGGCTGTCACGGGGAGAACCGCTCCGGGCGGAAGTCCGCAAGCAGCTCATCTCTCTTCCCGCTGAGGATCTCCGAAGCAAGCAGCCGGCCGACCACCGGCCCGAGCGTGATGCCGCTGTGGGTAACAGCCTCGTAGTAGCCCGGCACAGACGGCACCGCTCCCACCGAGGGAAATCCGTCGGCTGGGATGGGCCGGTGGGCCACCCGTGTCTGTGCGATGCGGGAGTTGCCGAGCTCGGGAACGACGTGCCGCGCCGATTCGTGAAGCCGCCGTGCGAGTTGCGCTGGATCTTCGCCTGTGTCGACGAGCGCGTCGATCTCGCGGCTGTGGAGGAGCACCGAACCGTCTCCGTCAGGACGGATCTCGACGTGCGGCGCGTGCATGGCTCGGTGAACCGGGACCTGAGCACAGCCGATCCGGGTGACGGCGCCGGGTTCCCGGCGCATCGGCAAGTGCCGTGCGACGAGCCCGGCGACGTGGGAGGCGTGGGGACCTGCCGCGTTCACGACGATGTCGACGTCGAGACAGCTCCCATCGGACAGACCAACTGTCCGGATGCTCCCGTCGGCACCGGTGCCGACGTCACAGACCGCGGTGCCGGACCGGAGCTCGGCGCCGGACGCAACGGCCTGGCCGACCAGGCGGCCGACGAGATGCCGTCCGTGCACCCAGGCTTCGTCGGCGTAGAACACGACTGGAACTTCACCGGGCATCGTGAGGGCAGGTTCGAGGCGGCGGCGCACCTCGGCCCCCGTGTACACCTCGACCCGGTAGTCCCGCTCAGCCAGCAGTCCGGCGGTTTTGAGGAGCTTCGCCTCCGCTGCGGGATCGTCTGCCCAGCGCAGGTGGCCGCTCGGATACCACCATGAGTCCGGCCCGATGGCCCGGGCGAGTTCACGGTGAGCTGCCATTCCCGCGACGTTCAGGTCGAAGTAGGACTTGCGCGCGGTCTTGTTGCTGGCGTTGACCCACGAGAAAGACCAGTCGGTGACGCCTTCGCCCGGCTGGCCTGCATCGATGAAGACCACCTTGGCGCCGTGCCGGGACAGGTTCCAGCCCACGCTGGCTCCGAGGATGCCCACTCCGATGACAGCGACACGTTCAGGCAGCTTCGCGAACCCGACCCTCACGAACGCCCCCTTCCCAGATCACGGCGAACTCCCTTTCTAACAGGCGAACATGTGGAACGGACAGCAGAGAAACGGGAATGGCTTGGGCAGTAGCCGTATCCGGCGTGGCCGGCCAGGTCGGAGGGTTTGACCTTCTCGCGGGAGGCCGCGCAGGGCACGGGCGTGGGCGACGCCGATCCCCGGTGGGCACTCCGGCGGGCCCCTGAACGTGGTGGGGCAGGCCCTGCATCGGGTCTTCACGGCAGGCGGTGAAGACCCGGGAGCTCCCGGCGGGTTGAGCGCGCGTGTGTGCCGAGAGCGGAATGAACCGTTTCTTGACCGCCCGCTACCTATTCGCCTGTTCGCTCGCCTGCCAGGGTTCTCGTGCGCACCACTGAGGTACGGGGAGAGAGGACTCTCGGTGAACCTGAAGGTGAGATCGGCGCTGGTGGCCGGCCTGCTGGCGGCTGCGGCAATGGCGGGAACAACGGGCACCGCCCAAGCGAACACCTACCAGTACAACGTGATGCTCCAGGACTACGCCACCGGCTACTGCCTGGACTCCAACGGTGGCGACGTCTACACCAATCCGTGCCAGCCCGGTAATCCGTGGCAGCGGTGGAACGTCGTGTCCTACGACGGCAACGTCGGTGGCTACTACGACCGGGTGCAGATCGTCCATCGCAAGGAGGGCAACTGCCTTCGAGTCCAGTGGTCGCATTCCGTCTCGGATCCCAGCTGGTTTGCAACCCGCGCGGCCGGGTGCAGTTCGAGCGACTACCACGACCAGTGGAACATGACCTGGGTCGGCAACAGCTCCGGCAACCCTCGCAACAGTTGGCAGTTCGCCAACTACCAGGCGGACTCCAATCTCAACGAGGTGCTCTGCCTTGATCGCGGGCAGGACGGACACCACAACCAGCTGCTGTGGGACCAGGGCCACCCGCAGGGCGCCCCGGTCGCCAAGACCACCTGCTACAACCACACCAACCGGTACCAGATGTGGAACATGGTCCATTGAGCGTGGTCGAGGGGTCGGGTGACGGACTCGTCGGCAGAACGCCGTGTGGGGGCTGCGCGGATCTCTCTTCCTGAACGGCGGTCCGCCGCTGTGGGCCGTAGCTGTCCGGGCTGAAGGGCACAGACGCGTTACGGGCACGGCGGGCTCGCGGTAGCTGTGGTGCGGCGCCTGTGGTCGATACGGGCGAGGGCGGGATCTCGGAGTACCACACCCGTTATGGCGGGGACCTGATCTGGGAAGTGGGGACGGGCTACTTCGGCTGTCGCACCCCGGACGGAGACTTCGCCGCCGGGAATCCGCCCGGAAGGCAGCGTGGGAGAGCGTCCGTGGAGTTTCCCTGAAACTTTCGCAAGGGCGAAGCCCGGGAAGGGCGGGGTCTAGGGCGCTTCTGACGAATCCGAAGACGTCACACCCGACTTCATCGTTGTGGACGGCGCCGAGGGAGGCGCCGGGGCCGCTCCGCTGGAATTCGTCGACCACGTCGGCACGCCCTTGACCGAAGGGCTCATAACGGTCCGCAACGCCTTGGTCGGGACGGGGCTACGGGACCGCATCCGCATCGGGGCGAGCGGCAAGGTCGCCACCGGTGCGGACATCGTCAAACGGCTGGTCCAAGGCGCGGACTACACCAATGCGGCGCGGGCCATGATGTTCGCGGTCGGCTGCATCCAGTCACCACGCTGCCACGCCAACACCTGCCCCGTGGGCGTCGCCACGCAGGATCCCCACCGGGCACGGGCGCTCCATGTGCCGGACAAGTACCTACGTGTCCAACGCTTTCAACAGGCCACGGTGCACAGCGCCATGGAGATCATGGCCGCCCTCGGCGCAACGGAACCCTCGCAGCTGCATCCTCGTATGCTCTACCGGCGCATCTCGCCGCACGCCGTCGCGTCGTACGACGAGCTGTTCACTTGGCTGGCGCCCGGGCAACTGATTTCCGGCGATCGCCGCCCCGAGGATCGGGCACGCGCGGCTGCGCCACGTCGACAGTCGATACCCGCACTGTGCCCACCAGCCATTTCACTGGCATTTGATCGGCCGTGGTTAGCGTCAGCGCCGTCCGAGGGGTCCTGCTTCAGTGCGCCATGCACTGTGACCCATCACTACAGAGGAAGGACGCTCAGCAGCATGAGCAACACGTCCCGCATTGAGACCCGTGAGATAGCCGACGACGACCTCGACAACGTCGCGGGTGGTCTCTCCATCAGCGGCTCCGTGAACGGCCTGACCGCCACGTTCGCCCCGGGTCCCAATGGCATCCCCATCCTGACCGGCGGCTCCGTGAAGTCCGTCAGCCTCACGGTCTCCGACATCCCTCTGGGCCCGCTCCACGGCTGAGATGCAGCTGTAGCGCGGTGCTCAGCCACCGGGCCGGGGAACCGCCCCCGGTCGTCGTGGGGTGACCAAGGGTCCTGCGTGACGTCGGCCTTCAAGACCTGGTTGTGGTCGTGGAGGCCGACTTTGCTCCGCGTGGCCGGTTCTACTGGCGGGAGCCTCCGGCGATGGCGGTGATGATGTCGATGGTGTCGTCGGCCGTGGCGGGTTCGTCGCGGTGTCGGATTCCAGTTGATTTCCGTTGAGGAAGAGGCGGTGGACGGCGCTGAACCGGTGACGCGGGATGCCGGCACGGGACCATGCCGGCCCCGTGCCGGCCCCGCGCCCGCGGCTACAGCACTCCCGCGTCCCGCGCCGTCCACACCGACGGGATCAGCGGGCGGTAGCCCAGTTCGTGACGGATGCGGGTCGTCGACATCACGGTGTGCCACTGGTCCGGGGCGTCCCTCTCGTACGCCTCCTGCGGCACCGGCAGGCCCTGGAACTGGAAGAGGTCGACCGTGGTGACCGGGGCATCGTCGGCGATGTTGTAGACGCCGTGCGCTCCCGGCGCGTACAGCAACCGCTGCAGGCCCTGCGCCACATCCACGTGGTGGCCCATGTGCAGGCGCTGCATGGCGGGCCAGTCCAACGCCCACTTCATCGCGTTGGCCAGGTGCGGGTCCCCGTCGCCGTACACGAACGGCAACCGTCCGATGCGCAGGTCGTCCAGGCCGTCCAGCGCTCCGAGAGCGCGCTCCGCCTCCCACTTGGACTCGGGGTAGGCGCCCCAGAAATTACCGCCAGGCACCGTCTCGTCACCCTCGACCAGCGCCCTGCCGCGCCCCATGCCGTACACGAGTGCGGTGCTGACCTGCACGAATCGCCGGACGCCCGAGGCCACTGCGGCCCGGCCCAGCTCGACGGCCGCGTCCCGGTTGACCGCCCGTGCCTCCTCGTCGGGCACCCCGCGGAAGGCGGCGGCGACGTTCACCACCGCGTCCACGCCGGCCGTCGCCTTGCCGAGCACCTCCACATCGCGCAGGTCGCCGACCAGCACCTGGGCGCCGAGCCCGGCGAAGTGCTCGCCGCGCGCCGCGTCCCGCACCAGGACCCGCACCTCGTCGCCGGGCCTCGCGCCGTGCAGCAGTCGCGGCACGAACCGCCGCCCGACCTGGCCCGTCGCTCCTGTCACCAACATCAGCATGGCTGCCTCCTCGTCGTCGTAGCCATGCCCAAAGCCTGCGGGGACGGCCCGAACGGCGGGAGAGACGCGGTTATCCACGGACCGGCACTCCCTGGATAGGAGCCCGGGGCCGGGGGATCCTGGAACCGTGAACCGCACCGAACTCGCCGACTTCCTGCGCCGATCCCGCACCCGCCTGGACCCCTCCGACGTGGGCCTGAGCGCGGGGCCTCGGCGCCGCACCCCGGGCCTGCGCCGCGAGGAGGTGGCGCAGCTCGCAGGGATGTCCACGGACTACTACACGCGCCTGGAACAGCGCCGCGGCTCCCACCCCTCGCGGCAGATGCTCGCCGCCCTCGCCCGCGCCCTGCGGCTCACGGACGCCGAGCGCGACCACCTGTTCCATCTGGCGGGCCAGGAGCCCCCGCGGCCCGGCGGCTCCTCGGGCCACGTCCGCCCGGGGCTGCTCCTGATCCTGGACCGGCTGCACGACCTCCCGGCGTCGGTACTGAGCGACTGGGGCGAGGTGCTCGCCCAGAACACGATGTCGGCGGCCCTGACCGGCGGCCACACCGGGACCAATGTGATCCGTCGCTGGTTCATGGTGCCGGGCACGCGGGACCTCTTCCCGCCCGAGAACCACGAGCAGCTCGCCCGCGCGCACGTGGCGAGCCTGCGGGCGGTCACCGCGGCCCGCCCCGACGACCCGGGCCCGGCCGCCCTCGTTGCCGAACTCCGCGCTGCGTCACGGGAGTTCGAGCATCTCTGGAAGTCGCATGACGTCGTGGTGCGCCGCCCGTCGCCGAAGCGCTTCCTGCACCCCGTGGTCGGCGTCCTCGACCTCGACTGCGAAGTGCTGCTCAGCGACGGCCACGGCCACGGCCAGCAACTCGTCGTCCACTCGGCACAGCCGGGCACACAGACGTACCAGCGACTCGAACTGCTCCGGGTCGTCGGCCTCCAGGACCTGACGCCCAGCTCGTAGGGGAGACATGTGACGCGGTAGGTGTCGGCCGCTGCCGTACGATCCTGGGTGGCCGCCTGGTCGTGGCGGACGCGGCCAGTCCCATGGTCGCCCCTACGACAGCTGGTCCAAAGAGATTTGGGACACGGGGTGGGCGATGCTGCTGGAGTTCTGGTCGAAGTCATTGCCGGAAGGCGTGTAGGTCGCCGTCGAGTTGCGCGGCCCGTCCGGGCCGGAGTGCATGTTGTTGTCCGGTCCGGTGTAGGTGCTGGCCTGGATGCTGACCGGCACGACGTACGGGTTCGTGAACGCCGGCGGCACCATGACCTGAACGATGTCGTAGTCGGCGAAGTCCTGGTGCTGGTGGATGAACGTCCCCCCGGGAGGCAGGGTGGTGACGTGGTAGTACGGCCCGACGAGGAGGCACAATTTGGAGTTCGCCGTGGTGGGCAGGTTGCCCCCGGTGAGGTTGTTGAACAGCTGGAACTCCGTCACGGTCGGGGTCTGCGTGCCGAGCAGCGTGGCTGTGGAGTGCACGAAGTAGAGGTCCACCGGGTTGGACCCAGGGGGAGGTGTCGAGGGTTGTGCCGGGACCACCGCGGCGAGGGCCCCCATGCTTCGCGACAGGTCGGTACAGAGGTCGTTGCCGGTCGGCACCGCGTTCACCGCGCCATTGGGCATCTGGGCGGGCAGCGCGCTGTTGGTCGGCAGGCAGAGGTTGAGCCCGATGTTCACCGAGGTCTTCTGTCCCCCGTCGAGGTGTGTCTGGTCCAAGTAGCGCAGGATTTGCGGACAGGCGCAGTCGCTGGGAGTGGAGAGTGCCGTGATCGCGTGGCCGGGCGGTTGGACCCCGTTCCACCGCGTGAACGGCGGCAGCGCCAAGGTCACCTGCACCGGAGAGGTGGTGTCGTTGGGGGAGAAATTCCCGTCGAAGATCGTCAACATGCCGGTCGGCGGGGTCGACGTGGAGAACTGGACCGTCTGCGACCCTACAAAGAGGCTGACCAGGTTCGCTGTCACTGCCGTACTCCTCCCGAGGCGTGGACGCGATGCGGGCCCCGAGCGCAGTCCCGACATGCCGCCAACTCGCCCTACCCGCCCGCTCCTCGTACTGTATGACCGCCTTCCGGTTCGCCGTGAGGCGCGCAGACGTGGTGCCCGGAGCAGGCCCGCGGCGCGCATGCCGGGTCCCGCACCCCACGCTGCTGCGTGCGCCGCCTGTACTCTCCCGTTTGCGACAGTGGGGGCGCGCTGGCGCAGCGCCGCCGACCACGGGCGGGTCGGTCGTCCCCGAGCTGCGTCTGACCGCGGAGCGCGACTTACCGTGCAGCGTATGGGGTGGCGGTCCGCACTCTTCCCGCACGCCGGCTCACGGCGGCGCGGGCGTACGCGCACCGGCACGGTTGGTGTGGGTGACGGGCAATTCAGGACTGGTAAGTCCACGGTCTGCGGGGTGTTGCGAGCGCGTGGCTACGTTGCGCTCGACGCCGACGAGGACGGCTTCAGCCGCTGGATCGACCGAGCCGAGGGCGAGGTTGTGGTGGATCCTCCGTAACCGGTTCCTGGAGGCTGGCTCGACCGCTACGGGTGGGCGATCGTCCGTGAGCGCGTTGAGGCCCTCGTCGAGGAGTCTCGTTGCCGGATCGCGTTCTCGTGTGGGTCGGCGGAGAACGAGGCGGATGTCCGCGATCTTTTCGACCTCATCGTGTGCCTGGTGATCGACGAGGACGCCCTCCGCCACCGGCTCGCGACCCGCGCCGGGTGGCCGCTCAGCGGCAGTCCACAACCTCCACGCCCCCCTCACCCGGCGAACCTACGTGGCCGGAGCATTAGGCCGGGCCGGTGGGGTCGTGGGTGATCAGGTCGCCTGGCTGGCACTGGAGGACGTCGCAGATTCTCGACAGCGTTGAGAAGCGGATGGCCTTGGCCCGCCCGTTCTTGAGCACGGACAGATTGACGACGGTGATGCCTACTTGTGCGGACAGTTCGGTGAGCGTCATGCCGCGTTCGGCGAGGATCCGGTCGAGGTGGATGCGGATCGAGTGGAGTTCCTCTTCGGGCATCAGATGGTTCCTTCGAGGTCCTCCCGCATGCGCACGCCCTCGCGCATGATCTTCCCCATGATCACCGCGGCGAGGCCGGCGAGGACGAGCACCAGTGGCCCGGAGAGCGTCGGCCCGGAACCTACGACCGGCGCCATGCTCCCGACCAGCCAGGACTGCGACCAGCCGACGACGAGGCCGGCCAGCGGTGTGCCCAAGGTGACGAACCAGCCGAGAGTGGAGAGCCGTTGCGACACCGTGTCGGTGAACGGCCCCTGCCGATGGACGGCCTTGAGCAGCCGGGAGAAGAGCAGCAGCGCGAGGGAGCCGAACAGCAGCCAGGGCAGTTCGCCCCCGAGGTCGGCGGCGCGCTGGGCGGCGGAGGGGCCGTCCTGGCAGAGGCGCGTAGTACTGCTGGACGCCTGCACGCCCTTGCTGACCGGCAGCTTCTCCGACGCCAGCGAGGCGTTGCGCCAGAAGTCCGTCTGCACGCAGACCGCCCCGTCGTCGAGCATGTGCGTGACCCCCGTGCCGACGAAGGCGAGCCCGCAGAGCACCGCCAGCGCAAAGGTCACCGAGGCCAGGATCCTCGTGAGTCGCGAGTCCATCGCACCCTTCCTTATCGTTTTTCGATACGCCTGAGGCTAGCGGAGCATATCGATAATCGACAAGCTCACGGCGGTGGTCCCGGAAGGGACCAGACAGCGAACGTGAACTCCTGCCCGTGCTTGGCCTGCGCCCTCGCTTGCCTGTCGGCTGTGGCGGGGGGGGGTGCCCCTATGGGTTTCGTCAACCCGTGGGGGCTGGTTGGGGTTGGTAGAAGGTGCCGTCGCGGAGCATGGCGAAGAGCACGTCGGCTCGTCGTCTGGCGAGGCAGAGGAGGGCTTGGGTGTGGTGTTTTCCCTGGGCGATCTTCTTGTCGTAGTAGGCCCTGGAGACGGGGTCGGCCAGGGCGGCGAACGCGGAGAGGAAGAAGGCGCGTTTGAGCTGTTTGTTTCCTCTGCGCGATGGCTGTTCGCCGCGGATGGAGGACCCGGAACTGCGGGTTGCCGGGGCGAGGCCGGCGTAGGCGGCGAGGTGGGCGGCGCTGGGGAAGCTGCTGGCGTCGCCGATGTCGATGAGGATGCGTGCTCCGGTCCTGACGCCGATCCCCGGCATGGACGTCAGGACCTTGGAAAGAGGGTGAGCCTCCAGCAGTTCCTCGATCCTTGTGGCGAGGAGTTTGCGCTGGTCAAGTACCGACTGGAGCGAGCTGGCGAGGCTGGGGACGATCAATGCGGCCGCGGCCGTGCCTGGCACGACCACTGTCTGCTCGTCCAGGGCGGTGAAGATGTCATCGACGAGCCGTTCCGCCATCCGTGGTGCCTTTGGGCGGATCAGGTTCACCAGCCGACGCCGTCCGGCCTTGCGGACCTGGGCCGGCGAACCGCACTGGTCGAGCAGCTTGAGCACGGCTGGGTGCTGCATTCGCGGTCCCAGTACCCGTTCCAGCGACGGGTGGATCTGTGTCAGCAGTCCCCGCAGTCTGTTGCTGATGCGGGTGGCTTCGCCGGCCAGGTCGTCGTCGAAACCCACGATCATTTCCAGCTCGGCTACTGCCTCGTCGGCAAGCTCGACGGCCCGCAGAGTGTGCGGCATCGACCGGGCCGCGTCCGCGATGATGAAGGCGTCGCGGGCGTCGGTTTTGGCTTCACCGGGGTAGAGGTCGGCGATCCGCCGCATCGTCAGGCCCGGCAGGTAAGCCACGGGGCAGTCCATGTCGCGGGCCACGGCCAGCGGCAGGGCGCCGATGGAGGCGGGCTGGTCGACGACCACGAGCACGGTGCCGTGCTTGGCTTTCAGCTTGGCGAACACGTCGCGGAGCTTGGGTTCGCTGTTGGGCAGCCGCTTGTCGAAGGCCTTCCTTCCGGCCGGAGTGACGGCGGTGGCGTGGTGTTCGCTCTTGCCGACGTCCAGGCCGAGGAAGGCGCCGATCTCACTGACGTCGATCACGTGCGTCCTCTGGTCGTTCCCGCCCGGCCGTCCCACGGCACCGATCGCCACATCCACATTACGAAGAGCCTCCCGACCTGCGGACAAGCCGGTGGTCATGCCCCTAATCAGCGGTCTGTCGATGCCTCCGGAGCCGGTGACACCACCCCCCAGGCCATACGTTCGACAGGGGGAGAAAGTCATGCCAACTCCGAAGGCCGGGCGCCCCATTGCGGGGCCACCAAGAAGGTAATGGGGGGGTACAGGACGCGGTCCCAACGTATCCGGCCCAGCAGTTCAACTGGCAGGTCGGCGGGGAGAAGGCCAGGCGGGTCACGTCGTAGCCGGCATCGACAACGATCAGGGCTGGCAGGTCACCAGTGTGCCGCTGCCCAGCCGCCGGCAGCCGCTGGGCGACCTCCCGGACCTGTCCGGCGGTGACAATCTCGTCGTCGCACGGACGCAGGCGGACCACGTCAAGCATGACTGTCCACGAAGTCCGCCCAGGCTCCAGGCGGCGACGAAGGGCCACAAAACCTTCGTCATCTGCACAACACCGCACCAAGTGGGTGGGCACGGCGGAGGGGAGCCGACTGGAGGGGGCAGTCTGGTCTCACGGAATCAGCAGCGATCCAGTAGGCGGGCGAGTTCGGTAATGCTGTCGGCCGTGTAGTCCCATTCCTGTTGGGCGTACAAATCGGTTTGCTGACGTGGGCCGTGTTCGGTGGGGCGCCGTAGGAATGCGGTGCCGAGCCCCGCACTGCGGGCATGGGCGAGGTCATCGTTGTGAGCGGCACACATTACGGCTTCCTCGGGAGCGCACCCGAGGAGGGAGCAGGCTCCCAGGTAGACCTCCCTGTCCGGTTTGTAGTGGTGGAACACATCTGCTCCGATGATGTGGTCCCAGGGCAGCCCGGTGTTCTTGGCGATATCGGTGAGCATGGCCACGCTGCCGTTCGACAGTGTGCTGATGGTGTATCGATCCTTGAGGCGATGCAGGCCGGCCAGCACATCGGGCCATGGGTGTAATTGGTGCCAGCCGAGGACCAGTACCTCCAGGTCGTCCGTCGTCAGCCCGTCGATTGCCAGTTGTGTGATCACTTTGCGCAGACTGCTCCGGTGCAGGTCGTCGAGTGTCGTCCAGGGAAGTTCCCCTCGGCGTACCCGGTCCATGGACGGCGCGTATTCGGCGCGCCAAGCATCCACCAGTGCACCCCAGTCGGCGTCGACACCGCGGTGCCGCCCGAGACGGCTCGCCGTGTCGAGCATGCTGGATCGCCAGTCGACGACGGTCCCGAAAGTGTCGAAGAAAATTACTCGGATTTGAGGCACCAGTACATCCTCCGCCGTTCCGATCACGTTTTCGGACGGCACGCAGAGTACTTGACTGGTCCAATTCGTCAAGGGAAAGCATACGGAAACAGGTCATCTGCAGTGGTCCAGACGAACAGGCTGGGCGCGCCGTGGTTTCGGAGCGCCCAGCCCGAGGTTGGAGGGACAATGTGGTCAGTGCAGTCCTGATTCCCGGATGCTCTGCTCCACTTCGTCCATGCCCGGCACGTGACAAGCCGCAGCCTTGTCATCGAGACGGCTGCGAAATCTCTCAAGGCTGATCACGGTGCGTTGGTGTTCACCGGAGCCAATGAGGTCCATGTCATCATGCGCCTCGACGTTCCAGGTGACCCGGGACCTCTCGATTTTCATGCAGGTGGCCACCACTGTCACGGTCATGCCGGGCAGGGTTGCCGCGCAGTGACTCACCTCAATTCCCGTACCCAGACTCCCTTCTCCGTCTTGCAGGTGCGGTCGCAGAGCATCCAAACAGGCCCATTCCATGAGGCCCACCATGAACCCGGTGGCGAACACCGGAGGTACGGCTAGAAACTCCCTGGACTCCGGATAAAGGAACGGAACGGTTTTCTGGAGAGGGACCTGAAATTTCAGCTCGTGCCTGGCGCCGGGCTGGAGTGTGGAGAGCAAGGTGCTCCTCCGTGGTCGTTGCACATCTCGGACAGGGGGGTGGCAGGCGGTCGGTAGGACCGGTCAGCACGGAGCCGGCGCGGCGTCACTCGGGTACCACGGTGCGCTGTAGCGTCCGAGGGCCACATCCGCGATCCGCTTGCGTTGCACGTCGGATGTGCCCGCGGGGGCCAGAGTGAGTAGTGCGTCGCGCAGGTGCCGGTCCATGCGGAACGAACTGAGACCTCCGCGTGCTCCCAGGACGGCGTTTCCGTGCCGGGCAGCGGTCACCGCGTTCTCGGTCGCGGTGAGTTTCGCGATCAGCAACCACTCGTCAGCGGCCTGTCCGTGATCGAGCAAGTCCGCGGCCTGGTAGGCACTGATGCGGGAAAGTTGAAGATCGGTGTAAATGTCCGCGATGCGAGCCCGCACGCTGTCGAGGGCTGCCAGCGGCTTGCCGTACATCTGCCGCTGGTCTGCGTATGCGGTGACGTCTTCCAGTACCGCCTGGTGGATGCCGAGGGCCACGGCAGTGAGATTGGGTTTGCCGGCCTCCGTGATCGAACGGTGGCCGACCTCAAGCCCGTTGCCTTGGCCGCCGACAACGGCTGAGGCTGGGATTCGGCAGTCCTCGAAGACGACCTCGCCGAGATTGAACCCCTTGAGGCCGGTGATGTCATGCGTGACACCGGCCCGACAACCGGGCGTATCCGCATCAACGAGGAAAGCGGTCAGTGAGTCCCGGCGGCCCGAATCCGAGGTCTTCGCCACGACTCCGTGGACGTGGGCGACGTGAGAGTTGGCTATGAACCATTTCCTGCCGTTGAGCACGTATTCGTCGCCTTCACGACGTGCGGTGGTACCCATGCCCAGTACGTGGGAACCGGATTCAGGCTCGGTGATGCAAATCGATGCAATGCGCCGGCCCTCGGCAAGATCTGGAAGATATCGTTCTTTCTGCTCCGGGGAACCGTAGTTGACGATCATGGCCACGCCGAGTTGCGCGGACTGTAACGCAGCTCCGGCTGCTGCCGAGACCCGGCTCACCTCCTCGATGGAGATGAGTCTGGCCAGATGGCCCAAGTCCATTCCGCCGTGTTCCCGCGGGATAGCCAGCCCGTGCCATCCTGTCGCAGCCAGCAACTCGACGACACCATGGTGTATTTGCGATCCCTCGATTTCTTCGGCCAAGGGACGGATCTTGTTCTCGCAGAAGTCACGGAAGTTCGTTCGCAGTTCCGTGGCTCGGTCTAAAATCTGCACGGTCTTCCTCCTGGTTGTGGCGTTGGTGGATATGACGTCCTTGCAGGGGGTGTGTGCCGCTTCCGCGCTACACGCGGTCACATTGCGCCGACCCAGGTCACTGGGGCTTGCGGGCACTTCGAGAGAAGGTGGTGGTTGTTGCGAGTGCCGTCGCCCCGATGGCAGCCACGAAAGCGGCGCAGGCAGTGAAGAGACCGGCTTCCTCGGCGATGGCACCAACTGCAAGGACTGGTACGGCGGTTGCTACGTAGGCCCCCACGTAGTAAGCGGAAATCATCCGCCCCTTGTCGGCAGCCGGTGCCGTCTCGCTGACCAGCGTGAGGCTTCCGCGGAAGGCCAAGCCCTGACCGAGTCCGGTGACCGCGGTGGCTCCCGCGAACACCGCCGGTGAATGCCAGGACAGCGCGGGAAGTAGCAACAACAGACCGGCTGTCAGCAGCCACAGCCCTTCGCGCTGCGCGCGGTGAGCTGGGCGGGCATGCAGGGCCACCTGCGCCACCGCCGATACGCCGAGCATCAATACGACCGTGAGCGAACCGACCAACACCGAGGCACCCAGGTACTCGCGTGCCACGGTGGGCGCCAACGCCGAGTACAGGCCGTTCACCGCATAGGCACAACAGACGGCGAGCGCCGGCCGCACGAACTGACGGCGCAGGCTGTGTGGCACCCCGATCCGGGGCTGCCATGGAACGGGACGGCGCCGGCATCCGGTCTCGGGCACCCGCACGACGGCGATCAGCGCGATGACGAGCAGTACGAGGTAGCCGAGGTAGACGGTGTGTAGGGGGAATGGCGCCCAGCGTGCGGCAAGCCCTCCCAGGAGGGGGCCGGCGGCAAGACCTCCGGAGGTGGCAACCGAGCTGGCGAGCGCGCCGTGAGCCGGGTTCGGGTGCAGGTCTCGCAGGGCAGAGGTGACGGCTCCTGCGCACAGGCCCACTCCGAGCCCGGTCAGTAGACGCGCCACGTTGAGCTCCAGGACGTTGGTCGCGAACTCGAAGACCAACGCGGAGGCGAAGACGAACAGGGCGGCCACCAGGGCGACTGGGCGGCGCCCTACGTAGTCCGAGAGGTGCCCACCGAAGACCAGGGCCGCCAGCACGCCCACGACGTAGCTGGCGAAGACCACCGTCATGGTGAAGGTGGAGGTGTGCCACTCGGCGCGGTACAAGTCGTAGAGCGGCGTGGGCACGGTACTGCCGAGGAGTACCACGAACATGGCGTACACCAGCCACGAGAAGTGGCCTCGCCACTTGTCTGGCGCCGATGCCGTTAACTCGGCCTCAGCGCTACCCAGCGCCGTCATTGGTTCTCCTGTCCCCGCTTGATCCGGTCACGTGGAACCTATTTGACTGGTTCCACGTGCCTCCGACGGTAGCAACTCCGGAACCAGTTAGGCTGGTTGGCGGTAACGAGGTGAGGAGGATCACCGTTCAGTCGCGTGAAGGGGTGCACCATGGATCCACTCTCGTTCTCCTTCCGCTCCGACCGTCTTTGTCTCGACTTTGCAGCGACCCTGGGTCGTCGCGGAGTCAGCGACATCGAACGGCTGCGGAGTGCGGATGAATTGTCCCGGTGGTGCGTGAAGGCCGGGCTGCTGCCCGAACTGCCGGCCGCCGACCAGAACCACTTGGCGCAGGCCAGAATCCTGCGGGAGGCGGTCTACCGCTCTGTCCAACACGCACGGAGCGGCCGCGAATGCATGCCGCAGGACATCGAGGAGATCAACACCTGGGCTGTGCTTCCCCCCGCCCCATTGCGCCTGCGCCGTGACGGTCGTGCGACGGAACCCGTCGGCAGCGAATCGGTGGCTCACGCATTCGCTTCAGTGGCCCGAGATGCAGTCGATCTGCTGACCGGCGCCGAACTCGAACGTATCGGGGAGTGCCAAGGGGAAGCGTGCAGCGTCTTGTTCGTCGACCGCTCCCGTACTGTTCGGCGACGGTGGTGTTCGATGAACCACTGCGGAAACAAGGCGAAGAAGAAGACCTACCGCGGTCACTCGCACGGATAGCGACAAGGCCGTCACGCTTCGTTTCCCACCCGCGTTGCTCCAGGGACAAGCGGCTGCGCAAGGCCGCCGAGCTCATCCGCCACGTCACCCGCACACTGGCCCGCGACACCACGCTGTGGAGCGACGACGAAGGAGACCTTCAAGGGGCAACTCGACCTCGAACGCCACTGTTCAGCGCCGCCGAATCACCTGGCCAGTCGACCGATCTGCGCTTTGGGCGGGCCGGACCGCTATTGGTTCGGCAGCGTAGCCAGCCGTGTGTTCAGTCGATACAGAACTCGTTGCCCTCGATGTCCAGCATAGGGATGCACGAATCACTACCGTCATACAGCGTTTGCACGTGTACCGCGCCGAGCGGGATCAGTCGTGCGCATTCGGCCTCGAGTGCGGCGAGGCGTTCCTCACCCACGAGTCCGGTGCCGACCCGCACATCAAGATGCACCCGGTTCTTGACGGCCTTCCCTTCGGGGACGCGCTGGAAGTACAGTCGCGGGCCCACACCTGAAGGATCAATGCAGGCGAACCACGAATCCCGCTGCTCAGATGGCTGCGAACGCTTGAAATCATCCCAAGTGGCAAACCCCGCTGGTGGCGGCGGTACGACGTACCCCAACACCTCGCACCAGAAGCGGGCGAGGCGCTCGGGTTCCGCGCAGTCAAAGGTGACTTGGAACTTCCTGATCGCCGACATCGGTGCACCGTACCAAGGGGACTTGGGACTCTGCCGCTCATTTCCCCAGAAGGATCCGCCCGCAACCCCGGCGCGCCCTGGGCCACCTCGGACACCGAATGATCAAACCGGACGGTCCACGGGAACGACGCGACCCCGACGGTGGAGCCAACAGGTGGTCCCCAGGACCCAGCCCTGACCAACCGCCTTCACGCGAAGGAACGGAATGCCCCCGTGCTGCCTTCCGTTTCCTGGTGGCTCGGTCCGGCCGCGTATGCCAGCGGAGGTGCGATTGCCTGGGCGTCCGCTCGCTCACCGACCCACAGGGCGATGAACAGCGCGGCAGTCGCTTCCAGGAGTACCGCACGTTCGAGACCGCCGCCGGCCACGGGTTCACAACCCACGTCCCGCACCAACTCACGCACACGCGCGAGTGCCGTCTCGTCGTCCCCGCAGACCGGAACAGCCAGTGGTCGCCCGTCGAAGACGGGAGGCCGCATGCGCCACACGTCCTCGTGGCAGAGGTTGAATGCCTTGACCACCTGGGCTGCGGGTGCCGCCGCGGCAAGTTGCTGCGCGGCTGAGGGGCCTCCTTGCGTCAGCAGCCGGAAGCCCGGTCCGACCGGGTTGGAGCAGTCGAGCAGCACCTTTCCTTCCAGGGCGGTGTGCAGGTCCCGTGCCACGTCTGCTCCCGCCCCGAAGGGCAGTGCGGCCAGCACCACCTGGCCGGACTCGGCCGCCGCGTGCAGACTGGCAGGCTTCGCGCTGCCTCCGATGCGCGTCGCGAGCCGCTCCGCTTTGTGCGCGTCCCGTCCCCCGATAATCACCTCGTGCCCGGCCCGCACCCAGTGGGTGGCGAGCGCATCGGCCATGTTGCCTGTTCCCAGTACACCGATTCTCATCACGTGGTCCCTCTCCGTGCCTGCTTCGACCGTTCACACCGACGCTAGACGGCCGGTCGGGCACCATTTGGTACGTGACGACCGACGCCTTCCTCGCCGACTGCCGTGCCCGCCTCGCCTTCGACCTGCTCTCCAACACCTGGAATGCCGTGGTGCTCTGGGCGCTGCGCGACGGCCCCAGGCGCCCGGCCGAACTACGGGAGCGGATCGGGGGCATCAGCTCCAAGGTCCTCACCGAGACCCTGCGCCGGCTGCAGTTCAACGGACTGGTCGACCGGCAGGCACACCCCGACACACCATCACGGGTCGAGTACCAACTCACGGCTCTGGGCCGGACCTTGCTGGCGCCCATCGACGCCGTCGGCGCATGGGCCTTCGAGCACGGCGATGAGGTTATGGCAGCCCAGGAGGCAGCATGCCCTTCCGCCCCGCAGTCCCCTCCTCCTCGCTAGACCGATCAACAGCGTGAACGCAGACGTCGCCAGCAGATCAGCGCACAGCTCAGAGTCAGGAAAGCTTCGTGGATGTCGTCACGGAACCCCCAGTGGATCCGCAGGCGGCGGAACCAGTGCAGGTGGGTGAACGCCCATTCCGCGATCCAGCGTTGGGTGCCCAGACCGGAGCCGTACTCGGTGCCACCGCTTCGAGCAGCGGAATGAGCTGGGTGACATCGTTGCGGTTGCCGCCGGTCAGGGGGGCCGCGAGCGGGATGCCGGTGGCATCGGTGGGCAAGTGGTGTTGGCTGCCCCTTCTACCCCGGTCAACAGGACCTCGTCCCGTCTTGGACCCCCCTTTGACACCCGGATGTGGGAGCCGTCGACGGCCGCCCGGGAGAAGTCCGGAACGTTCGCGCTGCGCAGCTTGGCGAGGAGGTCCTCGTGCAACCGGGGCCACACCCCGGCCTCGGGCCACTCGGCCGGTCCCGGAGTGATCCAACCTCCTCGGAGATCATTTCGTCAGGAATTCGAAGTAGCAGGTCAGACGGGGTGCGGCGGCATTCGCCTATCAGCTGTCCCGGAAACGGCAACGAATGTTGTCGGATATGGGCCGCGATCGCAGGCTGTGGGTGGAGGTGATCGCGATGAGCGAGGCGGGGAGCGGCGCACGGCGGGCCGCGGAGAACGACGTGGTGCGGCATGAGGCGAGTGTGAGCGCGAGCGAGTCGGTGTACGACGTGGTGGTGGTCGGTGCCGGAGCTGCCGGGCTGAACGCGGCGCTGGTGCTGGGCCGGTCCCGCCGCCGGGTGGCGGTGGTGGACGCCGGGCAGCCGCGCAACGCCCCTGCCGGTCACATGCAGGGCTTTCTGTCCCGGGACGGCATGCCGCCGGCGGCGCTGCTGGCGGTGGGCCGGGCCGAGGTGGCTCGGTACGGGGTGGAGCTGATCGAGGGCCGGGTGGACCGTATCGCCCACGGCTTCTTCGTCCACCTGGACGGCGGCCCGGTCCTCAGGGCCCGCCGGATCCTGGTGGCCACCGGATTGCGCGACGAACTGCCCGAGATTCCCGGCGTACGCGAACGCTGGGGCAAGGATCTGCTGCATTGCCCGTACTGCCACGGCTACGAGGTCCGCGACCGGCCCATCGGTGTGCTCGGCACCCACCCGAACGCCGTGGCGCACGCACTGCTGCTACGGCAGTGGTCCGATGACGTCTTCTTCTTCCCCCACACCCTGGACGTCGCCGACGAGGAACGGCGTCGGCTGACCGGCTACGGCGTGCACATCGCCGACGGCGTGATCAAACAACTCGTGGTGGACGAAGACCGGCTGCGCGGCGTCGAGTTGGCGGAGGGCCGTGTCGTGCCCCGAAGTGCGGTGTTCCTCTTCCCTCGCATGGTGCCCCACGACGCCCTGCTCACCGACCTCGGGTGCGAGGAGGGCGAGGAAGGCCGGGTGGCCACCGACGGCACGGGCCGCACCAGTGTTTTCGGGGTCTGGGCGGCCGGCAATGTCACCGACCCCCGCGCCCAGGTGGTCACCGCGGCCGGGAACGGATCGGCCGCCGCCATCGCCATCAACCACGACCTGGTTCAGGAGGATGTCCAACGGGCGGAGGACGTCCAACGGGTCCTCGAAGACCAGCCTGTGTGAACGGCGGAGCGTCTGCTGGCGCGCCACGGTGACATGTCGTCCCACGCTCTCTTGCCAGGGGCGTCGGATCTCGGAGGTGTCCCTCCTGGAGGGGGTCATTGCCGTCCTGGCGCCGGCCGAGTGGCATCGGTCAGGTCATCCAGGAGTATGTCGGCGATGAGCTCCTCGACTACGGCGATGCCGTGCTCCGTCATCGCCGTGGTCAGCTCCGGGTCCCAAGGGGCCGCGGTCAGACGGCCGGGCGGAGGGCCGTGCGGTGTGCGGGCTGCCGCGGCGCGGTAGTCCGCTGCGGTCATGCGCCAGGGTCGGGCGGGCGTCTTGTCCAGGACGTACGCGGCGATGCGGATGCCTTCGCCGTCGAAGTCGCCGTGGTAGCGCAGAGCCGCATCGTGGTCCGCGAGGAGGCGAAGGAGCTGGATGGCCGCGCTGTTGGGCCATCCCGATGTGCAGACGAGGGGCGGGCAGCCCGGCCCGAAGCGGCGTAGGGCGAGGGCCAGCACGCTGGGGTTCTCCACGATGTGGACGACCGGCGCGGTCCCCGTGGGGAGGGTGAAGGTGCCCGGGGCGCGCAGCTGGGCGAGAGTGAGGCTGGCCGCCTGGCCGGCCCCGGCGCACGCTCGTGCCACGCGGGCGAGCGGCCCGTCGCCGTCGGGCCGGAGCCCGGCTGCGAGGACGGTGGCCGACAACTCGTCGTCGGCGATGCCCGCGCGGGCCCAGAGCGCACGCCGGCCTTCGGCGGACTGCGGCGGGTCGGTGCAGAAGAGGGCTGCCAGGGCGCGCATCACGAGGGAGGACAGGCGGGTGCCGTCGTCCAGCGCGTGGGAGTCGCCCTTGAGGACCCGGGCGGCGAAGGCGGGCAGCGGCTCTCCTCGGGCGGGCAGCGCCGTGAGCACCGCGAGCGCGTCGGTGAGCAGGGCGCGGGTGCGCTCCGTCGAGCTGCCGACCAGGCCGGCGGCTCGGCAGGAGGCCGTCCAGTCGGCGAGCGCGGGCTGGGCCCGTACGGTGCTGTGGCCGTCCAACCACGCCCAGAGGGCGGCCCGTTCGTCCTCCTCGCGGCGACGTTCGGAGGCCCGGTCCCCGAGTGGGCCGATCAGTTCGGCGACGACGTCCCGTACCGTGCGGCCGCAGCTCTCGGCCACCGCCTCCTCCAGGCGGGTCAGAAGGACGGAGGGGCGCGCGTCCGGCAGACGGTCCAGGCCGAGGAGGTCGGCGAGGGCTTCGCGTTGGGGGTCGTCGAGGGGGCCGAGGCGCACGCGGGTGACGGGCCGGCCGGAGGAGAGCCGGTCGTGGACCGCCTGCCACAGCGAGTGCAGTTCGGTGCGGGCCAGGGCCCGTTCGCCCCGGGGCGTTGCGCTGTGTGTCATGGTGCCGGCTCCGTCCTCGCGTCCGACGGCGTGTACGGCTCGTCGGCCGTGGTGGCGGGCTGTTGTCCCCGCGACTGTTCCCGTGGCTGTTCCCGGGGCTGTGCCCGTGTCTGTTCCCGGGGCGTCGGTGCGTCCTGGTGCGTCTCCAGGTCCGTACCGTTCCACACGAAGCGGGCGCTGGTGACCGCGTCGTCGTCGGCGCCGGTGAGGAGCTGGTGGACGGCGATGCCGGGCAACTCCCCATAGGTGCACCACTCGTGGTCGGAGGTCAGCATGAGGTCCAGGTCGAGCGCGGTGAGCAGGGCGAAGACCTGTCCGCGGTTGACGGTGTCGACGCCGACGAAGACCTCGTCCAGCAGGATCAGCCGGGGTGCCTCGGGCACGGCCTCGTAGTGGGCGGAGACGGCGGCGAACAGCGGAAGGTGGAGGGCGATGGCCTTCTCCCCGCCGGAGAGCGCGCCGTGCAGCTTCTTGGTGAGCGGTTGCCAGCCGGTCCCGTTCGCGCGGTCGAGGCGGACGGTGAACTGGTGCCAGGCGGTGTAGTCGAGGACCTCGCCGAGCTGCTCTTCCCAACTCGCCGCCGTGTCACTGCCTTTGGCCTCCTCGATGCGGGAGCGGAAGAAGGCGTGCAGCGCCTCCCGGTCGCCCTCGGTGACCCGACCCGGGTCCTTGAGCAGCAGTTCGCGGGCGGTGCGGGTGCCGTCGGGGAGGTCCGGACGGATCTGCCACACGAGCTGGACGGCGACGTTGGAGGCGGTGCGGACGTTTTCCAGGTGGCCGTTCATCCGGTCGACGAGTTCGCCGGCCTGGCGGATGCGGGCCGCGAGATGGCGGCGGATGTCGCCGGTGAGGATCTGGTCGAACAGGCGGCGTTCCGCGGCGGTGATGTCGTCGCGGCTGCGGTCGCGCTCCTGCGTCAGCGTGTCGAGCAGGCCCGCCGCCCCGACGCGTACGCCGTCCAGGCTGGCGGTGAAGAGCTGGACGTCCTCGTCGGCCTCCAGGTCCAGGTCGGTGCGGGCGCCGAGATGCCGACGGGCCTGGTGGACGGCCTCGGACAGGCGGGTGGCGGCGTCGCCGAGGTTGCGTGGCGCGTGTGGGATGTCCGGCCACTTCGCCGCTGTCGCTCGGGCGGCCTCCAGGGTGGCCTTGGCCCCGTCCTCGGCGCGGAGTTCCAGCGTGCTGCCGGCGTCCTCGGCCAGGCCGGCCAGGCACAGGTGGCGGAAGCGGTGTGCCGCGCCGTCCCGGGTGGTGACGGCCTGTTCCCGGTGCTCGGCGTCCCGTTCGCTGGTGGCTCGCAGTTCCCCGATCCGCCGCTCCAACCGGAGCAGGTGGTCGCTCGTGTGCCGGGCTTCCTCGCGGCAGCGGCGCAGTGCGTTCCGCGCCTCGGCGACGCGCGCGACGACCTGGCGATAGTCCTCGCCGACGGTGGACTCCACCGCCGTCAGGCGTGCCCGCAACCCCTCGGCCTCGGCCTGTGCGGCCGCCGCTTCCTCGGATCGTTCGCGGGCGGTCTGATCCGATCGTGCCGCCTGCGTGGCCAGCTGCCTGGCGCCGCCGGCCGCCGCGACGGCGTTCAGGCGGGCGTCCGCCCAGGTGTCGGCGGTGTCCCGGAACGCGTCCACGGCGGTGGACAGTTCGCGCAGGCGGCCGCGGTCGGTGGGCAGGCCGTGCTCCGCCGACTGCCGGCTGAGCCTGCGCAGGGTGGCCGCCACGCCGTTCTCGCGCTCTTCGAGGCGTACCGCGGCGTCGCGGACGGCGTCGTCCCGGGCGGCCACTCGTTCCTCGGCGCGGTCCCGGTCACGGCGCCGGGCGTCGAGTTCCCGGTGGTCGGGGCGGGCCGACAGGTCGGCGTCGAGCCGGGCACGGCGGGTTGCCAGGGCGCGCAGCTCGTCGTCGAGCACGGCCAGTGAGGCGTTCGTCCGGCTGATCCGGTCGGTCAGTTCGCCGATCCGGCGCTGCCTGGCCCGCTGACGGGCGAGGGCGCCGATGTGGGCGGGCTCCGGTTTGCTCCAGCTGCCCGTCGCGGGCGCGAGGCGCCAGGCGCCCGCTGCGGAAACGGCCGCCGGATGGCCGCCGGGCAGGCTCGTGCCGTATGCGATGCCGGCCAGGAGGCGGGTGACGGTCTCGGCCGGGACCGGGAGGTCCTCCTCCGGGCGCAGCACCTCCAGCAGGCTGGCGCCCGGGGCGGACACGGCCAGGGCCGCCTCGGCCCGGGTGTCGTGGCCGGACAGCGTGACGCTCTCGTCAGGGCCGACCCAGGCGTCCAGCAGACCCGACGCCTCCAAGGCGGCCTCCACTCCGGCCTGGACGGCGACGGGGACGTCCTCGCGGAAGGCGATCAGCCGCCACAGCGGGGCGCCGGGCATCGTCGATCTGTCCGTGGTGCGGGTGGGCGGGGGCGAGGGCGGCAGGTCGGTCTCCCGGCTCAACCGCTCCACCTCCTCGACCAGGCCGTTGCGCTCGTCCAGCAGGGCCCGGCGTGCGGCCCGGACCGCGGCCTCGCCCTCGGCGATCTCTCGCTCCACCGTGCGCGCGGCGGCCTCCACTTGGGCCGTCACCCGGGGCTCGGAGGCCGCCTCGGCCAGCAGCCCCTCAGGGTCGGCGATCCGGAGTTCCGTACAGCCCTCGGCCCAGAGGCGCAGCCGCCCCGCCAGTGCGGTGAGTGCGTCGTCCCAGGCGTGGGCTGCTTCGTCCCGCCGGCCGGCGGCCTCGGCCAGCCGGGTGCGGGTCTGTTCCAGCGTCTCCTCGGCGGCGCCGCGGTCGCGCACCGCCCGCTCGTGCGCGTCCATGGCCTCGGCGACGAGGGCGATCTGCGTGCGCCGGGCGGTGACCGCGCCCCGGAGCAGCTGCCGGACCCGTCGGGCCCGGTCCTCGGCCGTCGTTCCGTCGGGTGGTGTGTTCTCCGCCGTGCCGGCGTCCGTCGCCGACGTCGCGCCGGCGGCGGGCGCGCGGACCTCGTCGAGGAGGGCCTTCGCCTCGTGGTGGACGGACTCCAGGCCCGCCGTCCGGGCGGACCGGTGGGCCTCCTCGGCGGCCTGGTGGGCGTGGTCGTCGAGTGTGCGGGCGCGGCGCACCGCCTCGTCGGTGCGCCGCCGGTCGTCTTCCGCCCGTTCGCGCGCGGTCCCCGCGGCGGCACCCAGTCGCTGGGCGGTGGCGGCCGCGTCCTCCGTACGGCGCCGGAGCCGGTCCAGTTCCTCGCCCTGGCGGTACGCGTCGCTCTCCCGCAGGCCCTCGATGGTCTCCTCCAGGGCGTGCCCGCGCCGCTCCTGTTCCTCCCGTTGCAGCCGGGCTGACTCGCGTCCTTCCAGGGCCTGTTCGTGTTCCTGGGCGCTGTGGCGGGCGACACGGGTGAGGTTGTCCATCTCGGTGGTCGCCGAGATCAGCGCGGCGGAACCGGCACGCAGTACCCGTCGGGCGTAGGCGCGCTGGCGGGCCGCGACGGTCTCGGCCGCCGCCACTTCCTCGTCGAGCTGCTTGAGGTGTTCGCGCTGGCGGTCGAGCCGTTCGAAGCCCTCGGCGAGCTCGGCGACCTCGCCCTCGCCCAGCGGAGGCAGGGCGCGGGAGAGCAGGGTGGACAGCAGTGACGGGTCGAGCCGCTCGGACAGTTTGGGCTGGCGCAGCTGGAGCAGGGCGGTCAGCAGTGACTCGTAGCGCTGCTCGCCCATGCCCACGAAGAGCCCTCGTCGTACCGCGGTGCGGTAGTCGGCGGCCGAGGCGTGCACCGCGCCGTGGTCGCGCACGGCCTCGGCGAGGGCGGCCCGGGTCAGCGGCTGGCCGGACTCGTTGGTGAGGGACAGGCCGTCGGGGTGGGCGATCCGGCCCGTGGTGGTGAAGTAGTCGGCGTGCACGCCGCTGGTGTGCACGCTCGCCTGCAACCGCGCCCCGCAGCCGAACCACCGCTCCGTGCCGTCCTCGCCGAGGCGGCGGAACTCCATCCACACGTAGCCGACGCGGGTCTTGCCGGTGGCGCCCTCGCCGAGGAGGTTCCAGTGCATGGTGCGCTCCGAACCACCGAAGGTGGACAGCCGGTTGGGGCGCAGACTGGCGTCGAAGAGGTAGGGCAGCAGCAGCTCCAGGGCCTTGGACTTGCCGGAGCCGTTCTGGCCGCGGAGCAGCAGCCGCCCCCGGTGGAAGGCGAAGGTCTCGTCGTAGTAGCGCCAGACGTTGAGAATGCCGGCGCGGTGCGGCTGCCAGCGGCTCCGGGCCACGTCCGCCGCGTCCCCGGGCGACCGGGGGACACCGGTGGGCTCCTCCGGTGTCCGTGGCAGTGGAAGTTCCGTCACGCTCACTGCTGGTCTCCTTCGTCCGGTCCGTCGAACGCGGGTGTCGTACTCGTCGTCGCAGGCGGGTTCGTGCCCGTCCCCGGACTGTTCCTGTGCCTGCGGCTTTGCCTGTCGTCTGCCTCGGTGCTCGTCGTCCCGGCGAGACGGTAGCGGTACGCGGCCGGGCGTGCGACGACGCGGCCCCCGGCCCGTCGGACCAGCCCGACGTCGCACAGCACCCGCACTGCGTCCTCGACCAGCCGGACCGCCCCGTCCGCGGACTGGTACGCCTTCGCCCAGCGGGGGAAGCGACGGAGGAGATCGGCGCCGGCCTCGGCGAACTGCTCCGGCAGCATTCCCCCGGGCGAGGAGCAGACCGGCTCCAGAAGCAAGAGCGCGGCGACCCGGGCGGTGGACGCGTCGTCGGGGAAGCGGTGGTCGGTGGCGAGCGCGTCCGGATCGACGAGCAGGAACCCCTCGGCCCGTTCCTCCAGGACGAACCCGGCCTGCTCGACCGACCGGCGCAGGATCTGGCGCCCTGTCAGGGAGGTGACGTACGCGAGCTCCTCCTCGGTGAGGTCCGCGCGGTAGAGCACGGGGTCGTCGAAGAGGCGGCGCAGTACCGAGTGGCGCAGCCACAGGTTGCGCTGAGTGTCCGAGGCGGCCGCGGGCTCGCTTCGTGCCTCCTCCCGCTCCCCGCCACCGGCGGCCTCGGGGGCAGCGCCGTAACGCCGCTCCCGCACCAGCCCGGCGAGCAGCTCCGCGAACCGCAGCGGCACCTCGTCCGGCGGCACGGCCAGCCGGGATGCTCCGACCGGGGCCGTGGGAAGCCTCATCAGCAAGGTGGTGTCCACCCGATAGAGCACCTTGGCCTCCGCCGAAGCCACATACGCCTCGGTCGCGCCGTCCACGGCCCGCAGCACGCCGTACGCCTCCAGCAGCTTCAGGACGTCGACGAACGCCATCCGTTCCGGCCGGTGGACCGGGTCGAAGGCGGGCAGCGCCTGATCCGACGCCGTGGCCTGCACGACCCGGTCGGCGAGCAGGCCGATGGTCGTCATCGGCATCGACAGCAGCTCGGCGGCGGTCACGCACAGCAGCACATAGCGCCGGCGGTCGAACGGCGCCCGGCCCGACCGCGCCCTGCGAGCCGGGCGGGAGGCGTCGACATCGGCGCGGACCTTGGCCAGCCGCGCGTACCCGCGGCGGGGCTCCACGACCAGGCTCCAGCCACAGGTGTAGTCGAACCACTTGGCAAGCGGCTCGCGCCGGCGCCGCACCAGATCAAAACCGGGCGGGTCGGCGGCCTCGGTGAGCAGCGGGCGGCCCAGCAGCAGGCGGATGTCCCGGGCGACCTCTTCCCGCTCGGCGGCGGCCAGTTGATTGGCGAGCGTGCTCATCCCGCCACCTCCCGCCGTGCGGCGCGTGGCGTCGGCAACGCGCCCGCTCCACCTGCCGCCGTGATGCACACGACGTAGTCCGGCCCGGCAAGCACGCCCCTTGCGGTACGGAGGACGGCGGTGCGACCGTCCGGCGGAGGGGACAGGGCGATCTCCACCCGGCCGTCGCCGGTGGTCGAGCGCCGCACTCCCACGGCATCCGGCCGGGTGGACATGGCTCGGCCCAGGAGATCGAGCAGCCGGGCGAAGACGGCGGTGTCCAGCTCCTGAAAGGAGGACAGCCGCACCGGCCCCTCCGTCGCCAAATCAGCCCATGCGCGGGCGAGTTCGGCGCGTTCCCTGCGGGCCTGCTCGGCTCGCTCCGCTTTGACCGCCGCGACATCCCGCACCCTGGCCGTACGCGTGAACCGCTCGGTCCTGCCGCTCGTACGCAGCAGTGCCGACACCTCCACGGGCGGGGCCTGGGACCACGGCAGCGACGAAGGGATCAACTCCGGGTCGGGGTGGGCGAGATGGGCGTGCCGTGCCGAACCCAGGCCGAATGCCGCCGACCACAACCGGTGCAGATCCTCCTCTCCCGGAGCCGCGGCGAACCAGCGCGCCAGTTCCCGGAAGTCCTGCACGGCACTGGAGGAGCGGCGCCGCGATTCGTTGATCCGCTCCAGGACCTGCAAGAGGGAGACGATGGCCCGCCGGGCGATGTCGTGCAGCTGCTCGATCCGCGGCCGCACGCCCTCCTCCGGTAGGAACCAGGACCGCAGGCCCGCCCAGCGCGCCCGCCGGCTCTCCAGCCAGCCGGCCGCGGGATCCCCACCTGCCACCGGCGGCAGCTCGGCTCCCCGCAGGGCCCGCTCGCGCAGCACGCCTATTCCCTGGACCTCCACCCGGGCCACGGCAGCGGCCACTGCCTGACCGCGCCGGTCCAGGTTGATCAGGAACTCCTGCAGATACGCGACGGTGGCGGCCTTCACCTCGCGGAACACCTCCAGGTCCGCGCCCTCGGCGCGCAGCAGCCGCTGCAACTCACCGTTGAACGCCTTGGTGTTCTCCACCAGCGCCTCCAGGTGCCCCTCCAACTCCCGCAGCGTGCTGAAGATCCGGCGATCGGCCGAGGCGGGCTCACCGGCCAGGACGCACAGCTCGTCGAGACGATCCGCGATCGCCTCCAGCACGGCGGTCTGTAGCGCCCCCGTCGAGGCGAGGACCTCCAGCGCGTGCCGCACCCCGGCGAGCGCGGCCTCACCTCGACGGGTCAGGGAATACTGCAGATTGCGGCGTTCGTACTCCTCGGCCGTGCGGTAGTTCTCCGCGTGGTTCTGGACCACTTCCAGAAGCCCCCAGCGCCCCAGCTGCTTCAGCGCCTCGTGCAGATCCTCGTCCTCGACCGCCGCCAGCCACCCCACGGCGCGCAGCCCCTCCCGTACGGCGTCGAGCCCCAAGGCCGTTTCCAGGCGCTCACCGGCCGCACCGAAGGCGTCCAGCACCGCTCCGTACAGATCGGACCTCTCACCCGTCGTGAACCGGAACATCTCCGGTGGAACCCTGCGCACGCCCCTCGCCCTCCTCCGCCACCGGCTCGGCACTGCCCGGCAGCATCTGATCTCCCACCGTAGAGGTCCGCACTGACATCCAGCCGCGGGTCCCGGAACAGTCGGATCTGTTGCTGGATCTGTTGCTCGTGCACCGTCAGGGAAGCGAGCGTTGTTCCGGCCGCCGGGGACGCGACCCCACTCCGCTTACGTGCCGCCCGCGTGGGGGCTTCGCATTTCCGCCGTCACCGCACCGACCAGACGTCGATTCGGTTGATCCGGCTCAGTGCCGTACAGTTCATCGTGCCGACGCGGGGTGGAGCAGCTCGGTAGCTCGCTGGGCTCATAACCCAGAGGTCGCAGGTTCAAATCCTGTCCCCGCTACTTGTGAGTGAAGGCCCGGTGGGATCCACCGGGCCTTCACTGCGTTTGGGCATGCGTTCGGAGAAGTTCGGTCGGATCGTGAACGTCACCTCACGGGCGACGCATGGGGCCAGGGACCGTACGTCCTATGCGGCGGCCGAGAGCGCGCTGGTGGGTTGCGCGCGGTCGTGGGCCCGGGCACCGGACGGCTGCGCTGTCCATGAGAAGGACCCGGAAGCGTTCATGCGCCGTGATGCAGGCGGTTGATGTCGATCAGCTGGACCGTGGGGTTGCTCGTTGCGCGCCGGCGCACTTCGTCGGTGAGGCCCGTGCCGCTGAAGCACTGAAGTCGGGCGTTCTCCGTGGCGTTACCCCGTGCCGTGAGGAGCCGCACCGTCCATGCCGATCGGCCCGATGGCGTTTGCCTGGTTGAGGGTGAACCACAGGGCGCCGTCCCGTCCCGTGGTGAGGGCACAGGGCCCGGCCGCGTGGTCGGCCACGGTGTGCTCTTCGATGGATATCTGGGGCACGTGGTTCAAAGGGACTTCCCCTGTCCGTGCTCGGTGGCGATGCGTTCGATGTCGGCCGGGGTTCCGGCCATGATGGTGCGGGCGTGTTCGGTGACCAGGTCGGCGGGCCAGTCCCACCAGGCTGCGCGCCGCAGCCGCTCGATGTCGGCGTCGTCGAAGCGCTGCCGGATCGGTTTGGCCGGGTTGCCGCCGACGATCGTGTAGGGCGGGACGTCGGCGGTGACTACGGCGCCGGCCGCGATGATGGCGCCGTCGCCAATCCGTACGCCGGGCATGACGGTCGCCCGGTACCCGAACCAGACGTCGCTGCCGACGACTGTGTCGCCGCGGCTGGGCATGGCGGTGACGATGTCCAGTGTCTGCTCGGCCCACCGGCCGCCGAACATGGTGAACGGGTACGTCGAGACGCCCATCGTCGGGTGCGCGGCGCCGGCCATCAGGAAGGTGGTTCCGGTGGCGATCGCGCAGTACTTGCCGATGGTGAGGCGTTCCGGGCCGTAGGCGTAGCGGACGTTGCGGTGCTCGAACTCCGTGGCGCCGTCCGGGTCGTCGTAGTAGGTGTACTCGCCCACGGTGATGTTCGGTGAGGTGACCAGCGGTTTGAGGAACACCACGCGGTCGTGGGCGGGCAGCGGGTGCACGGTGGTCGGGTCAGGGGACAAGGTCGGGTTCCTTTGCGTGGTTGCGGGGTGTAGCACTCGGCCCTGGTGGGGCGTCGCCGGGCCGGGGTCGGATCACCCTGGCCCGGTGGGGCTTCAGGTGTTCTCGGGGCTGGGCAGGGTGACCCACTCGATGAACTGGACGATCGTGCCGCTGGGGTCGGTGACCTGGAAGTCGCGTTCGCCTAGGGGGCCTCGGCAGCGGCATGCTGATGTCGACGCCCCCGGCGCGCAGCCGCTTCTCCCGGCCAAGGCGGTTGTTGTTGTCAACGGCTCTTCACGGATGCCTCGTTCGAGGTGGTGACCGCATCTGGATCGGTGGAACGACGCGGCTCCGCGGAGCCTTCCGCGGGCTTGGACCTCGCCAGCCACAGGCCACTGAACACGGCAGTGGCCAAAGTGACGGTGCCGGCGGCGAGGAAGGCGCTGTTGAGGCCGGACTCGAAGGAGGCGCCGCCGGATTGGCGGGCGCGGACGATGGCTCCGAGTACCGCCACACCGAGCACCGCGCCGATCTGCCGGGTGGTGCTGCTGATGCCTGATGCGAGGCCGCCTTCCTGCGGGCTGACTGCTTGGATGGCGGCGCCTGTCAGTGGGGACATGGCCAGTGCGAAGCCGATGCCGGCGAGTCCCAGCCGCCACCACACGTTCCCGTAGCCGGTGTCGGCGTGCACCGTGCCGAGCGCCAGCAGTCCCAGACCGGCCAGGGCCAGGCCGGTGGTGACCACGATTCGGAAGCCGTACCGGGCGGCGAGCCGGCCCGCGTACGGGCTGACGATCACCATGGCGAGGGATACCGGCAGGGTCTGCAGGCCCGCGCGCAGGATCGAGCTGCCCTGGACGTACACGAAGAACTGGGAGAAGAAGAACGAAGAGCCCATGAGCGCGAACCCCACCACGACCATGGCGGTGTTGGACACGGTGAACAGGCGCTGCCGGAACAGCCGCAGCGGCAGCATCGGAGCGGAACGACGGGCCTCGACGGCGACGAAGGCGGCGAGGAGGATCGCCGCGGCGGCGAAGCAGCCCAGGATGACCGGTGAGGTCCAGCCGCGGGCACCTCCCTCGATCAGCCCGTAGGTCAGTACCCCCACCGCCAGAACGGACAGCGCCGTGCCCGGGACGTCCATCGCGGGGGCGCCCGGGTTGCGGGACTCGCCGAGGCGGCGCAGGCCGACCAGCAGCAGGACCACGCCTATGGGCAGATTGATCAGGAAGATGGCGGGCCAGCCGAAGGCTTGTGCCAGCACGCCGCCGGCCACGGGGCCTGCGGCCAGACCGATTCCGCTGAGTCCGGCCCACAGTCCGATCGCCTTGATGCGTTCTCGCGGCACGGGATGGGCGGCGGCGAGCAGGGCGAGCGAGGCAGGGCTCAGCGCCGCGGCCCCGATGCCCTGCAGCACCCGGCCGGCGACCAGCCAGCCGAGCGAGGGCGCGAGGCTGCACAGCAGCGACGCGGCGGTGAACACCACCACGCCGGTCAGGTACACCCGCTTGCGGCCGAACCGGTCGGCGAAGACACCGCCGGACAGCAGCAGCATGGCGACGAGCAGTACGTACGCGTCGACGATCCATTGCAGTCCGGTCAACTGCGTGTGCAGCCGGTGCTGCATATCGGGCAGTGCCGCTCCAACGATCGTGTTGTCGAGCAGGACCATGAACTGGCCCAGGCAGGTCACCGTGAGCAGCACGGCCCGGTTTGATCGACTGCCTGCGGTCGCATGCGATGCAGCTATGGGATCCCCCTCAATCGTTGGTTGCGCCCGGACGCGGTCGACGCGGTGGCGATACACCTGAGCGCCCTAACGCAGTCAGCGACTGCGTTAGGGGACTATAGGGAGGATCGCCTCGTAAACGCAAGTCACGACTGCGTTAAGGTGGGAGGCGTGAACGAACGACAGCGAGCCCGGCGGCCCGGCGGGCGTAGCGCCCGCGTCGGCGCGCAGGTGCACCAGGCCGTCACCGACCTGATCAGTGAGCGCGGCTACGGCAACTTCACCGTCGGCGAGGTCGCAGCCCGCGCAGGCGTAGCCGACAGCAGCATCTACCGTCGGTGGGGCGGCCTGGAAACCCTGCTCACCGACGTGGCGCTCACCCGCCTCAACGCGCAGTCGCCGATGCCCGACACCGGGAGCCTCGCCGGCGACCTACGCACTTACGCGGCCCAAGTGGCCCGGGAGATCACCGGACCCGACGGTCCGGCGGTGCTGTACCTTGCCGTCGCCCTGTCGAACAGCGGTCAGCAGGGCCTGCGGGCTGGTGCCGACCTCCGCGCCGAACGCACCCGGCAACTGCAGTCCGTGCTCGATCGCGCCCGTGACCGTGGAGAGGACGCACCCGACGCGTTCGACGTGCTGGACCACATCCTGGCCCCGATGTATCTCCGCGTCTTGTTCGGCATGGGCCCGCTCACCCCGGACTACATCGACGGGTTGGTCGACCGATTGCTGTGACCTCGACCCGGTTCCCGCGATCAGCCCTCGGACGCGGTGCCAGGGCTCCGCGGGTGGTGCACTACCGAGATGTGGCTTCTTTGCGGTTGGCGGTGTTGGATCCCCACATGCCCTGACACCACACAACCGCGGTGTCGGCCCCGGTGGTTCGGTGGCCTGGAAGAGCAGGGCGGCGGTGTCGCCACGGGAAAGGCCGTGCGCACGGGGGGATGCGCTGCGAGGTGAAGACTTCTTTGCCGGCGGCGCTGATCGTGTCACCAAGCTGGGTGAGGGTGCCGCCGCGGTTGAGCATGAGGCGGGCGGCGGTGGTGCCGGCACCATCTGGGCGGCCGTGGTGTCGTTGCCGCCGACCTCCAGGGCGACGCCGGTCCCGTCCTCACGGGCCATGCTCACGCCGTAGCGGCCGGTGGAGAATTGGCCCACCCCGAGCGCCTGCGCGCCGCCGGGGCGCGGACACCGAGATCAAGCTCCTCGGCACGGTCCACCATCTCAACGAGCTGATCAAGCACGCATCCAAGATGTCTGCGCCGAGGTTGTCTGGAAGGTCCAGGGCGCGCCGGACCCGAACTGAGAGGCGTTCGCCCTGCGAGTCCTGGCAGTATGGACTGCGTGGCCATGTCCGAGAGGGCGGGTCGGGCAACGGCTTTGAAAACTATGGAGGTTGGAGGAGCAGGGTGAAAGACGTTCTGATCACCGGAGCCAGCAAGGGCATCGGGTTGGCGGTTTCCCGGCGGTTGGCGGAGGCGGGGTACGCGGTCATCGGTGTGGCTCGGAGCGCACCCGAGGGCGAGTTCCCCGGCACGTTCCTGCGGTGCGACCTCTCCGATGTCGAGGACACCGCGCGCATGGTCAAGGAGGTGACCCGGGGACGTGCGGTGTGTCGGGTGGTCAACAATGCGGGTATCGCCCAGCCCCAGCCCATCGAGGAGCTGGACTTGGCGGTCCTGCAACAGGTGGTGGACTTGAACCTGCGTGCTTCGGTTCAGATCGTCCAGGCGCTTGTCCCGGGTATGCGTTCGGAGAAGTTCGGTCGGATCGTGAACGTCACCTCACGGGCGACGTATGGGGCCCGGGACCGTACGTCCTATGCGGCGGCCAAGAGCGCCCTGGTGGGTTGCACGCGGTCGTGGGCGCTGGAGCTGGCTGCGGATGGCATTACGTCCAACGCGGTGTCCCCCGGCCCAACTGCGACGGAATTGTTCCATCGCGCGAGGACCGTCGGCAGTGAGGGTGAGCGAAGCGCGATTGCTTCGATTCCGATGGGGCGTCTGGGCACTCCCGACGACGTCGCCGCGGCTGTGGCGTTTTTGCTGTCCGACGAGGCGGGATTCATCACCGGCCATGTTCTCGATGTCGATGGCGGGAGCAGCTTGGGCGGGCGCTGAACGCGCTGTTCCTGAGACAGCGTTCTGCCGGGTTCGGGCCACCCGCACTTCGTCACCGACCCGGTCAGCCTCCTCGCAGGAGAGGCTCCCCGGCCCTTGGACCCCGCCTCCGTAACGCAGGACGCACTCGTACGAGGCACACTTCCCGTGGTGCTCGACGACCCGCGCGACGACGGCCAGCCGTGTCGTTCCGCGCACCTCCAGCCAGCACGTAGGCGTGCGACGCCTTCGAGGCGGCGGCGGCACCGGTCCAGTTGTCGCCGAGCCGGCTACATCCAGGAGGCTGGACAGACAGGCATCGCAGGTCGGATGCGTCGGATGCGCAGGACAGGGATTTTCACGGGCCCCTAACGCGACCCGGAGAGCCCGGCCATGCTCATGGTGCGGAAAATCTGGGGCGCTGCCTGGCCGGCCGTGGCAGGCTCCATGCATGTCGATCGTTGACGTGTCTGCCGAGGTGTCCCTCGCGTACGAGGGTTTCGGCGATCCGGGGGACCCGCCGGTCCTGCTCGTGATGGGATTCGGCGCGCAGATGCTGGCCTGGCACGAGGACTTCTGCCGGGCATTGGCGGACCGCGGCCGTTACGTGATCCGATACGACAACCGCGACTGCGGGCTGTCCACCAAGTTCGACCATCACCCCGTCGACATGGGTCAGTTCATTGCCGCCGTCAGCTCGGGTGACATTCCCGCCGCCCTCGCGATGGTTCCCTACCGACTGCTCGACATGGCCGGCGACGGCCTCGGTTTGCTCACCGCGCTCGGTATCGAACGCGCCCACGTGGTCGGCGCCTCGATGGGGGGAATGATCGCCCAGACGATGGCCATTTCCTGCCCGGAGCGAGTGCTGACGTTGACGTCGATGATGTCCTCGACCGGTGAGAGTGAATACGGCCGGGCCAGCCCGGAGGCCCAGGCCGTGCTGTTCGGTCCGAAGCCCGCAGACCGCGAGGGGTACGTCGCGGCGGCGGTGAAGGAACTGGTGTGGGCCTCCGAGCGCTACGGCAACGCCGCGGTGTTGCGTGAGCTGGCCGCCGAAAGCTACGACCGCTCCTACTACCCCGCGGGGATCGGACGACAGCTCGGCGCGATGATCCTCAGCGGTTCACGCGCGGACGCGCTTCGCGAGCTGAGGGTGCCGACGCTCGTGATCCACGGCTCGGACGACACGCTCATCGACCCCAGCGGTGGGAGACGCACCGCGGAGCTGGTGCCCGGCGCCGAACTCCTGCTGGTCCCCGACATGGGCCACGACCGCCCGCGCGAACTCTGGCCCCGTCTCATCGATGCCTTGGTGACCCACACCGGTTGACCAGGCACGGGCGTAGGGCCGGATGTCCAAGAGCACCCACGGTCGACCTACGGCCGGCTGCCCCGACGTCGCTCGCGACCGCGCCGAAATGCCGAGCCCGGCCGTCTCGGGTACACCCGTGCCGACGGGCCGCACCCCTACGGCACGAGCGTGCACCTGCCGGAGCCGTTCGACCTCGACCTCGACACCAGCAGTCTGTGACCGCGGAGCCGATCGCCACCGAGCCGGCGGGTTGCGCCTGGTACAGCCGTCACGGGGCGTTGGCGACCGGCGGAGACCACGACAGGTGGTGTTGAATGCGAACTGGCGGTGTCTGTCGACGGCAGTCCTGCTTGAACTGTTCGGGGTCCCCAGGAGAGCAATGACCGCTGAGATCGATGAGAACGAGGCCGGTGTGCACGAGCGGCTCGCCGGATACCGGGACCGCTTCAACGGGCTGTTCGCGGACTACTTCGACTCGGTCGCCGAACAGGGGCCTGCGGGCAACTCGTTCGTGCCCGAGGCGTTGGAACTGGTGCGGGACATGTCCCTGCGGGGCGGGAAGCGGCTGCGGGTCGCGCTGCTCTACGAGGCGGCGCGACTGGTGACTCCCGATGCCGTGCCCGGGCTGGACGAGGCCGCGCTCAGCATCGAGTTGTTGCAGACGCACGGGCTGATCCACGACGACATCATCGACGACTCCCCGGTGCGCCGGGGAGCGCCGTCGGTGTACTACGCCTACCGCGAGCGGTTCCCCGACCGTCCGCAGACGGCGTTGGGTCTGGCCGTCCTGGCCGGGGACCTGGCCGCGTTCCTCTCGGTCCAGGTGCTGCTGACCGCCCCGGTGCCCCGCGACCTGCGGCAGGCGCTGGCGGCCGTGCAGGCGACGGCGGGCGCGGACACGGTCCGCGGGCAGTTCCTCGACCTGGAGCGCGACTTCGGCCCGATGCCCGACCGTGCGGCGCTGGACACCGTGTCCGAGTACAAGAGCGCCCGGTACTCGGTGCTGGCCCCGTTGCAGCTGGGGCTGCTGGCGGCCGGCGCAGACGTCGCCGCTCATGAGAAGGAACTGGCCCGGTACGCGCGACTGCTCGGCGTGAGCGGGCAGCTGCGCGACGACTACCTCGACCTGTTCGCGGACGCAGACACGGTCGGCAAGCCGGCCGGATCGGATCTGCGCGAGGGCCGCCGCAGCTACGCGGTATGCGCGCTGCTGGCGGCGACGAGCGGCACGGAGCGGGCGGTCGTGGAGTCGGCGCTCGCCGGTCCGGGCTGCCCACCGCAGACCGTCGAACGGGTGCAGGACATCGCCCGGAGCCACGGCGTCGACAAGCAGCTGCTCGCCGAGATCCGCCAGGGTGCCGAGGAAGCGGCGGCCGTCGCGGCCACCTGGCGCGGGCGGTGGCGGGACGAAGCCGTCGAGTTCTTCGAGCAGCTGCCACTGTGGGGCGTGCTGCGCGCCCAGTGACCTCCCGTGTGGGGCCACGCCGGTGCGCTGTGCCTGGCAACGTCCACCGGGTTGCGTAACTGCTGGATGGAGTCTTGGCCGGTCTTGTAGCGTCACGATATGAGTGATGACGGCGGGACTCGGATCCGGTTAGCGGAGCAGGCGGATGCTGCCGTGATCGCGCGCATCCACATGGCCTCTCGGTCGGCGACCATGCCCTATCTGCCTCCGCAGAAGCGCAGTCACGAGCAGGTGACCCGGTGGTTCCGGGACGTCGTGCTCAAGCAGTGCCGCACCTGGGTCGCAGTGCGTGATGCGGAGATCATCGGCTATGCGGCCCTTGACGGTGACGTGCTCGAACACCTCTATCTGTGCCCGGACGTCCGTCGGCAGGGCATCGGCACGCTACTCCTCGACGAGGCCAGGCGGCACAGCCCTGACGGGATGTCCCTGCACGTCTTCCAGCAGAACACCGATGCCCGTGCGTTCTACGAACGCCGCGGTTTCACCGTCGTCGACACCAACGACGGCGATCGCAACATGGAGAACCTGCCCGACATGACCCTCCGCTGGGCACCGAACCGTGCGGTGGTCCAGTCGCACCCGCTATGAGTGACGGGGTTCCGGCATGCCATGCTCGGCCGTATGAAGATCGCTACGACCCAGCTCACCTGCGTCCCGGCCGACATATCCGCCAACGTTCGGCAGATGGTCGCCCTCGCCGGCGAGGCCCGTGTGCAGGATGCCGAGCTGGTGGTGTTCCCCGAGCTGGCGCTGACCGGGTACGAGCTCGAAGCCCTGAGCGCCGATCCGGGCCTGTGGGTGGACGCAGACGATCCGCGCCTGGACGCTGTCCGGGGGAGTGGTATCGCCACCGTCGTCAACTGCGCGGTCGACACGGGCGGAGCGCGTCCCGCTATCGAGACGCTGGTCTACGGAGCCGACGGTGAGCTGATCACCAGCTACCGGAAGCAACACCTGTACGAGCAGGAGCAGAGCGTGTTCGCGGCCGGGCAGCGGGACGGGCGATTCGAGCTCGGCGGACTGCGGTTCGCTCTGGCCACGTGCTACGACAACCACTTCTCCGAGCTCACCTGCCGCAGTGCCGCCGACGGCTGCCAGGTGCACCTGGCCAGCTCGCTGTACGGCACCGGCGGCGGGGTCGAGGAACGTGCAACGGTCTACCCGGGCATCGCCGAGGAAGCGAACCTGTACGTCGTACTGGCAAACCACGTCGGCCCGGCGGGTGTCTGGACCGGCTGCGGTGGTTCCGCGCTGTGGGCTCCGGGCGGTGCCCTTCTGGCGGAGGCCGATGCCGACCGGGCCATGGTGGTCACCGCCGAGGTCGGATAGGCCGCCGGGGATCAACGGCGGAGCCGGACGAGGAGCGCCGCCGCGGTGACGGTACCGGGGCCTCGCGTTCGGAACGCGCGTCCTATCCATGCCCCTCTCGAACCGGGTGCAGTCCACGCACTGCTCCCACGTGTCGGGCAAGAACGGACAGTCGGCGGCCGCCCTCCGCAGCAACGTGGCTCTTGCTTGTCAGCCACCGCGGGAGCGGCCGAGGGCGGCCTCATCCGGCGCGACGACTGCATCTCCTGCTGATCGCCCCATGCAGGCATGGCTGCCGACGCGTGGATGTCGGCTTCCGGTTTCAGTTCTCCGTGGAGGTGCGGCGGCGGGAGGCGAGGATCAGGCCGGCGCCGGTGGTGAGGGCGATGGCGGTGCCGCCGATCGCCCACGGGGTGGCGGGGCCGGCGCCCGAGGCGGCGAGCTGGGCGCCGGTGTTCCGGGCCGGCTTGGCGGTGTCCTGGCCGGGCGCGACGGCCGGCTTGGCGTCGGGGCCGCGGTCGCCGGCGTTGTGCGGGTGCTGCTCGCCGGTGGCGGGCTTGTTCGCCTCGCCGTGCTTGCCCTCGGTGCTGGGCGCGGGCTTGTTCTTGGCAGCGTCCTTGGCCGCTTCCTCGGCTGCGTCCTTGGCCGCTTGCTCGGCGAACCTCTTCGCATCGGCCTTGTCCTTGGCGCGGGCCTCGTACTGGCCGACCTCCAGGAAGTGGCGGATGTCCTCCATGGTGCCGTCCATCGCCTTGCTGGCAGCTTCCTTCACCTTGGGGCCGCCGTTGTGGAGGATCCGCATGGTCCGAACCCGGTCGTCGTCGTCTTGGGCCTGCTGCCGGCCGACCTCAAGGAAGCGCACCCGGTCCTCGGGAGTGCCGTTGAGTGCCGCCTCGGCAGCCTCCCGGACGCCGCGGCCGGAGTTCCGGTCGGAAAGGATATTGAGGATGGCGAAGCGGTTGTTCTCGTCGGCCTTCGCGTTCCCCTGGGTGTCCGGCTTGGCGTTCGGCGTCGCGTCAGGGGTGGAGCTGGCCGGCGACGTAGCGGTTTCAGCGGCGACCGCCGGAGAGGCGAACAGGACGGCAGGCGCTATCGCGGCAGCCGCGACGACAGACGAAATACGGGACAGCTTCACGCGTACCCTCACTTTCTCGGGAAAGTAGTAGTAAATATCTTGCAAACTATAAATGGGTGAGAATTTCCGCTGTAAGGGGGGTGGCGCCGCCCTGCTGCTGCCCCAGTCGCTGGGCCGATCCGGACTTCCACGACAGCAGGCGGAACCGCCCCAGCCCCCGCATGGACCTGTGCAAGAAGCCACGTGGACAGGGGAAACGCAACTTCGACATGGCCCGCAGGAGCAGCTACCTTCACCTGGACTTCGGCAATCGCCCACGGTCGCCCAGGAGTTCCTTCAGGCTCAGCCACCCGCGACGGGATGACTCGGTCACGTCCCACGAACCCTCACCCCCGTGTCCAAGCCACCGAACCGGATCCACACCAGGCACCCCCAACCAGGGAGAGACGCATGCCCCATCTTGCGCTGTACACATTCGGCGTCCTGAAGTCACCTCTCGCCGATCCCACACCTCTCACACGCGAACTCCACGACAGCGGCGCGGCCATCTACCCGAAGATCAGCCAGCATCCCGGATACCTCGCTCGTGCCGAAGCGGCAGACCGCAACCGGGGCACACACTTCGACTTGGACTGGGGTGCCTGGGGAGAGTTCGCCGTACCGACGTGGTACGACAAGGGCCGCACTGTGGAGACCATCGCCCTGGACGCGACCCTCTCGCTCTGGACCGACCTGCGCCCCGCCTTCGACGCCATCTACAGCGGTCTGCACCGTGCGGCGCTGAACAGGCGTTACGACTGGTTCGAGAGGACAGGACGCCCGAGTTACGTGCTCTGGTGGGTCTCCGACGACGTGATACCCACCTGGCAGGACGGGGTCTCCAGGCTGGAGTACCTCCACGACCACGGCTCCGCGCCGCACGCCTTCACCTTCCACCACTCGTTCGCCCCGGACGGGACTCCGACCAGGGGCAAAGACATCGGGCCGAAGAGCGACCAGGTTCGCTGACAAGGAAGCCTGAACGACTGGGTTCGCTGTCAAACGCCCGATTGAAGGACGGCGAACAGCAACGGCCTGGCTTTGTTCACGAGCACCCGGTTCTCGTGGACAAAGCCAACCGGCTCCGACTCCCCGGCGGGTTCTCTGGACTTCAGGGGTCGCGCACATATGTGGCTCAAGGTGCCGATGCAGTAGGGGCGTTGTACAGGTCGACCATCGTGCGTACGGGAGGCGGCAGCCAGTCTTCGGATGACGAGTCGTTCCGGGAGAGCTGTTCGAGTACCTCGGTGGACGTCGGGCGACTGTTCGGGTCGTGATCGAGGCACCGGGTGATGATGCCGACGAAGCGAGACGGCAACAGACCGAGGGCGGACTCCAGGGATTCACCGTCCGTGAGCGGCCTGGCTCCGGTGGCGTGGCAGAGCACCATGCCAAAGGCGTAGAGGTCTGTGGCGTGCGTGATCGATGCGCCGGTGAGCTGTTCCGGGGCGAGGAACCCCTGTGTGCCGACGACGTGGTGGGTGCGGGTGAGTGCGGTGCTGTCGAGAGTTCGGGCGATGCCGAAGTCGATGACGCGAGGACCCGTACCGGAGATGATGATGTTGCTGGGTTTGAGGTCGCGGTGGATGATGCCGCAGGCATGGATGCGCTCGAGCGCTTCGGCGACGCCGACGGCAAGGGTATGAAGGGTTCTTGTGGGCAGGGCGCTGCCCGGGAGACTCGTCGAGGGCGCCGCCCAGGGTCGCGTTGATCTCCTCGCGGGAGGTGAGGGTCCGGTCCAGGCTCATGGCGCCGACGATGCCGCGCAGCGTGGTGACGGTGAGCTGCTCGATCGCCTGGACGTAGCCGGCGACTTCGTAGGTCGCGGCGCAGGCGTCCGTCACGCTGGTAACAGATGACAGTGTCGATGTTCACGACCAGGTTGTCCTGGGCGATCACCGGCTGCGGCGGGAAGGGAACCACCTGCTCACGGAGGTCGATGCGGTCGCCGACCTTGTCGACGAACACCAGAACGGTCAGGACGATCAAGATCGGTTCCACGGCGGCTCCCCTGCCCCTCGACCGTCCTCGCACTGGCGTCAGACAGTGCCGGGCAGGAGTCTTCCAGAACCACCGCACAAGTGGGCTTGAGTTGACGGACATCAGGCCGGGTGCTCGCCCAACGGCGGGTTCTGAGCGGGTTGTTGGTGATGGTGTGGGACAGGTCTAGCGCACGTGATGGTCGGTCACCAGCATCACGTCCGCCGTCGCGGGTCGTGGGCGCGAAGGGCCCGCTGACGAGCGGTGCCGACCGGATCGGCCGGGCCGGCGACAGTCATCCACTACCACAGGTCAGAAGGGTGACGAGGCGAAGCTGATCCGGATCCTTCGCCATCCTTGCGCGACGCCCTGGCTCACCTCGGTGCGGAGTCGAGCCGGTGGCCGCACGGAGCCCACTGGCGATCGTCCGGCCTGGAATGACGCACCTTGACGGCGCGAGTGGATCAAGGCGCGAGCGAGGGGGCTTCGCGGATGCCGAATTCGCGGCGCAGTGCCGAGCGGGCCGCGAGGTAGCCGCACATGCCGTGCACGCCGGGGCCGGGGGGAGTGGCGGCGGAACACAGGTAGAGACCGCGGAGCGGAGTGCGGTACGGGTCGGTCTGGGGGACGGGACGGGCCAGGCTCTGCTTGAGCGTCATCGCTCCTGCACCGATGTCCCCGCCCACGTAGTTGGGGTTGTACTTCTCGTAGGCGGCGCCGGTGATACTGCGGTGGGCCAGGATGGTGTCGGTGAATCCAGGGGCGTACCGCTCGATCTGGCCCCGGATCAGGTCGTAGGGATCGGTGGTGCTGCCGTGCGGCAGGTGCGCGTACGCCCATATCGGGCGCTTCCCGCGGTGTGCTCTGCCGGGATCGGCGACCGCCGGGTCGACGAGCAGGACGAACGGTTCGCCGGTGGCGACGCCGCGGGCGGTGAGGGTCTCCTGCCGGAAGATGCCGTCCTGGGTGCCGCCGAGGTGCACGGTTGGGGCCTTGGCGGTCTCCGGGGCGGCCCACGGAACGGGGCCGGATACGAGGAAGTCGACCTTGGCGGCGGCGGGCCCGTAGCGGAACCGCGCCAGCCGGGCGCGGTAGCGGGCCGGCAGCCGGTCACCTGCGAGCTGCAGCAGACCCTTGGGTGCGACGTCGAGCAACACGGCCTGGGCGGGCGGTAGTTCACGCAGGTCCACGATGTGCCGGCCGGTGTGGAACACCCCGCCGTGGGCGGTGATGTCGGCAGCGAGGGCATCGGCGATCCGTGCGCTGCCACCGCGCGGGAGCGGCCAGCCGGTGGTGTGTGCCAGATGGCCCAGGAGCAGGGCGACGGTGGCGCCGGCCAGGGTGGGGAGCCGGCCGACCGCGTGGGCTGCGACGCCGGCGAGGAGGGCGCGGGCGGGTTCGTCGGTGAACTGGCGGGTGGCCAGCGGGGTGCCGTGCGCGAGGAGGCGGGGCGCGAGACGGAGCGCGGTCGCCGCCGCTCCCGGCAGGGCCCGTGGCCCGGAGAGGATCAGATCGACCAACTCGCCGCTGTGGTCGAGCAGTGGCCGCATGAGGGACCGCCAGCGGGTCCCGTCCGGGCCGAGTGCCGCGCAGGTGCGTTCGACGTCGTGGTAGGCGATGGCGCTGCGGCCGCCGGGGAGGGGGTGGGCGTAGCCGGCCTCGGCACGCAGGAGGTCCACGTCCCGGCCGGTCAGGTCGAACTCGGTGAAGAAGGGGGATGCGGCGGCCATCGGGTGCACCGCGGCACAGATGTCGTGGTGGATGTCGCTGTCGAAGAGGGGCTCGGTGCGCAGCCCGCCGCCGATGGTGCCGTGTGCTTCGTACAGCTCCACCCTGAGTCCGGCGCGGGCGAGGGTCACGCCTGCCGCGAGCCCGTTGGGGCCGGTGCCCACGATGATGGCGTCGGGTGTCATGCCGGGGCCTCCTGGACTTCGGCGAGTCTGCGGTAGAGGCCGTTGCCCGCGTGGAGTTCGGCGTGGGTGCCGCTGGCCTGCACGCTGCCGCCGTCCAGGACAATGATCTTCTCGGCCTGGGAGATGGTGGAGAAGCGGTGGGCGATGGCGACGACGGCGCAGTGGCGGGCGATGATGTCGATGCTGTCGCGCAGCGCCGCCTCCGATTCCCCGTCGAGACTGGCGGTCGCTTCGTCCAGCAGGACGATCCTGGGCCGTTGCAGCAGTGCACGGGCGATGGCCAGGCGCTGGCGCTGCCCGCCGGACAGGCCCGCGCCGCGTTCGCCGAGCTCGGTGTCCAGGCCGTCGGGAAGGGCCGCGATCACGTCGGTGAGATGGGCCTTGTCGAGGGCGTCGGCGATCTCGCGGGCGGTGGCGTCGGGGGCGGCGTAGGTCAGGTTCTCGCGTACGGTGCCGCGCAGCAGGGTGTGGTCCTGGTCGACGTAACCGACGAGGGAGCGCAGCCGGCCGAGCGGCAGGGAGGCGATGTCGATGCCGCCCATGCGGATGGTGCCGGACGTCGGCGCGTAAAGGCGCTCGATCAGTTGGAACACCGTGCTCTTGCCCGCGCCGGAGGGGCCGACGACGGCGGTGAGTCCGCGCTCGGGGACGGTGAAGGACACGCTGTCGAGGACGGTGGTGTCGCTGCCCGGGTAGGCGAAGGACACCTTCTCGAAGCTGATGCGGTGCCCGTCGAGGGCCATGTCGGAGCCGGGGCCGGTGTCCTCCTGGTCGAGCGTGCCGAGCTCGGCGATCCGGTCGATGGAGGCCCTGCCCTGCTGGAACTGGGCGACGGACATGAACAGCATCACCAGCGGGGACACCAGGTAGAAGAGGTACATCATGAAGGCCGTCAGGTCGGCGGGTGCCATGTCGCCGGTGGCGACACGCGCCATGCCCCAGGCGATGACGACGGTCAGCGCGATCTGCGTGCCCACGTTCATGGCCGGGGTGAGCATCGCCGACAGGGCGGAGACCCGGATGCCGGAGCGCCGGGCCTGCCGGGCGAGGGCGGAGACGTGGTCGCTCTCGCGCCCCTCCGCGCGTGACGCCTTGACGGTCGGCAGGGCTCCCAGGACCCGCAGGAGGGCGGAGCCGAAGGCACTGGTGTCCTCGCGGTTGGTCACCGACACCCGGCGGACCTGGCGGGCGAGGAGCAGGGAGATCACACTCGCGAGGCCGAGACAGCCGAGGGTCGTGACGAGCAGCAGCGGATCGAGCCGGCCCATCATCGTGATCCCGCCCAGGACCATGAAGGCACTGGTGACGATCTGGGCCAGCGCCTGCGTCAGGCAGACCCGGGCCAGGGAGGTGTCGGTGACCATCCGGGTGAACACGTCGCCCTGGTCCCAACGGCGGTACGACTGAAGCCTGGAGCGCAGCAGCCGGGCGGCGAGGGTGTGCCGGATGTCGTAGACGACGTTCTCGCCGGCGCGGCCGATGGCGTAGGCGTGGGCGGTGGCGAGGGCCGCGTCGGTGGCGAACAGGGCGACGGCCAGGAGGACGGGTCCGGTCAGCGGCAGATCCGCCGCCACGGACTTGATCATCTCGCCGATGACCAGTGGCTGGGCGAGGGTCGCCGCCGCACCCGCGACGCCGAGGACCGTCCCGGTCAGCAGCAGGGCGGCGTGTCCGCGGGCGATCTCCCAGACGTTCACACCGCTGCCTTGACGTAGGTGGTGACGAACATGGGGGATTGTTCGGTGTACGGGGTCCCGTGCCAGTCGGCGCTGCGGTTCTCGGGCCGCAGGCCGGCGGCCCGGGCGTAGCCGTCGACCTCGTCCGGGGTGGTGAGCCGGGAGAGTTCGGTGCCGACGCGGGTGCGGCCGTCGGACTCGTACCAGATGTGCGAGCAGTGCCACAGGCTGCCCTCGGTCAGCAGGACGGAATGGGTCTGGAGACCGGTGCCGGGTTCCGGGTACGGGGTGAAGTAGGTGGTGCGGGCGCGGCCTTCGTGCAGCGCGAGGACGGCGGCCTTGTTGTGGGTCTCCACGACGAGGCGTCCTCCGGGCGCGAGCAGGTCGGCGGCACGGTGGATCGCCCGCTGTTGGTCGTCGGGGTCGAGCAGCATGGACAGGGTGCCGCAGACGCAGTAGACGAGTCCTGCGGTGTGCTCCGCCGTGTAGGTGCGGATGTCGCCGTGCACGGGCTCGACGGGGGTGTCGTGATGGAGGGCGGTGCGCAGGGCGGCGAGCATCTCGGGGGAGGAGTCGATGCCGGTGATCCGGCCGACGCGTCGGGCCAGCGGCAGCGCGATCCGGCCGGTGCCGACGCCGAACTCGACCGTTCCGGCGGCCGGTTCGGGGTGCAGGGCGGCCAGTCGCTCGGCGGTGACGGCGGCGGACTCGTCCTTGGGGAAGAGCCGGTCGTACCAGCCGTCGAACTGCCGCCCGTAGCCGATGTCGTCGACGGTACCGGCCGGCTGGGGGGTGGCGATCGTGTTCACCGGGTGGGCTTCTTCCGCTTGATCTCCACTCCGGCCGCGATGAAGAGGGCGACACCGGCGCCCATCGCGATGGGGATGTTGACGGTGCCGGTGGCGGTCAGGAAGCCGAGGACGGCGAGCCCGACGGCCAGGCATCCGGCGACTGCGGACTTGTTCATGGTTGTGCTCTCCTTGCTGCCGTCCCGGACGGCCTGTCCAGGCGGCTGGTACGGCTTTGCGGGCTACTTCTTGAGGAGACCGAGGGCGATGACGGCGGCGATCACGACTCCGACGGCGATGATGATGTAGGGCGCCATCCTCATGCCTCCACCGTGGTCCCGGCCCGTACGGCGGGTGGGGAGAGGGTCGCCCCTGGGGCGAACGGGATGTACGGCGAGACGAACACCATCTCGGGGGTGTGCGTGGTGTCGTAGCCGGTGGCACGGGCCAGTGCGAACTGGAAGCCGTTGATCTCGCGGGCACCTGTGCCCCGGTCCAGGAGGGTGGCGCGCAGGTGCTCGGTGAGTGTGCGGTATCCGGCGGTGCGGGTGACGACGGCGAAGCCCTTGTCGATGACGTGCAGGATCTCGCTGCAGATGTCGAAGATCGCTTTCTCGGGACGCCGCGTCGGGAACCAGGCGATCTGCCAGGGCTTGCGGCCCTCGATCACGTCAAGTCCCTGCCACGGTGAGGTGGTGCCTTCGGTGCCGAGGGTGCGGTACACGAAGTGATAGTCGTGCGTCGCCGGAGTCGGCGCGAAGAAGCGCCAGTTGGGCAGCATGGAGAAGGTGTCCTTGAGCTGCAACCGGTTGAACATGGGGTTCGGGTGCTGGATGGCGAGGGTGCTGACCAGCATGGCCGCGCCGGCGATGCGCCAGCCGGCGCCCTTGCCGGTGAACAGGTCCGCGGCGGCGGTGCGTGGGGTGGTCACTTGCCGGACTCCTTTCCTGTGGTCGGTTCGGCTGCTGTGCCGGGCGCGCCGGTCGTGGTGGTTTCGAAGAATTCGGTGATGCGGTCGGCCACTTGGTGGGCGTAGCGGCCCATGGTGAGGACCGTGTCGTGGCCGGCGCCCTCGATGACGACGGTCTTGGTCCGGCCGTCGCGGTGGGCGTCGGCGAGTTCCTTGTGCATCAACAGCTGGTCGGGGTCGCGGTCGACGGTCTGTTGGGCGGAGACGACGAGACCGTGTGCCCCGTGGATGGGGGCCAGTGCACCGGAGAAGGCCCGGAAGTCGGCTTCCACGGCGTTCCATTCACGGCGCCCCGCGTCCCACATCCGTACGTCGGCGTACTGGGCGAACACCTTCTTGCGGTAGGCGACGGGCAGGGACTCCATCCAGTCCGGGGGTGCCATGAGGATGCCGGTGCCCAGCCTCAGGTACCAGGTCATCTGGGTGAGTGCGGTGTGCAGTTTGCCGGCGGTGTCACGCTGCTGCTGCGAGCGGTTGAGCTCGTCGGGGTGCGAGGCGTCCAGGTAGACGACACCGTGCAGACGGTCGCCGAGCTGCTGGGCTGCGCGGCGGGCTATTTCGCCGCCGAGGGAGTGGCCGACGAGGATCACCTTGCGGTGTGGGGCGACGGCCCCGTTGACGAGGTCGACGAGATCGTCGACGGACTGCCCGAGGGTGAAGCGGCCGGGCGAGCGGTAGCGGCTGCCGGCGTACCCTGCGCGGGCGTAGGTGAGGACGCCGTGCTCGGTGTCCTGGGCCAGGCGTTCGGTGATCCATGCGAAGTGCTCGCTGGTGGAGACCATGCCGGCGGCGAACACGAAGACCGGTTGGGTGCCGTCGCCGGGGGACAGCACCTCGTACTGGAGCTCGTTGCCGTGGCGGGTGGTCAGCACGCGGGAGGTGTGCCATCCCTCGGTGGCGCGCAGCCGCCGCTGCACGGCGGTGCCCGCAGCGGCGGCGGTGGCCGCGGCGAGCAGGGCCAGCGCGGTGGGCAGCGCGCGGTCGTCCCGTCCGGCGGCGGCCGGGTGGCTGCGCGGGGTCGAGGTGTAGGCGACCATCGGGTGCATGGCGGTGAAGGCGGTCACGAATCGGCCGAGCCCCATGAAGTAGCCGTTGGCCAGGTGGAAGGCGGCGGCACTCGCGATGAAGGGGCGGGCCAGTCGGCCGCCGCAGGTATAGGCGAGCGGGAAGAGGCACTCCAGTGCCAGCACGCCGTGGGTGAGGTACTTGGCGGCTTTGGGGTGGTCCTGGGTCCACCGGAACATGCCGGGGTGACCGTAGGTGCGGGTGCGCATGACACCGCCGAGCGCACTGGCGTCGCGCCAGGGCTCGCCGATGAGTTTGACCCAGCCGGAGATGACGTACGAGAGGTTCGCCTGTAGCGCGACGTACCAGAGCAGGGCGTCCTTGGCCGGCGCGGAGCGGGTCAGCCGGGCGGCACCGGTGGCGGTCTGTACGAGGATCGCGACCTGGTCGGAGCCGTCGGTGCCGTAGCGGTGGCGCGGGTAGAGCAGTGCGGAGCTTGCGCCGAGGAAGGCGTTTCCGGCGCCGCGCCAGCGGGAGTTGCCGGGCAGCAGCATGCCGGCGGCGACGGTCGCGCGGGTGAGGTGCAGGGCGGTCGTGGTCCTCGGGCCGCTGACGGCGTTCAGCAGACGGCGGACGACCGGTGTGGATTGGGCCTGGACGTCCTTGACGATGTTCCAGTCGTTGAGGCCGCCCTGGCGTATCTCCTTGCGTTGCGAGAGGTATTCGAGGGACGACGTCAGCGTGGTGACGGCGGTGAGCCGCTCGGACAGGCCGAGGGCGCGGTCCCGGCTCACCGGTGCGGGGGCGAATACCGCGGCGGCAATCTTCTTGACGAACTTCACGTGATCTCTTTCGCAGTGCCCGTGGCACGGACGGACTGGGGGCGCCCGGCGGGCGCATCCGTGTCTGCCGGGCCGGGATCCGCCTCTGGCCCGGCAGACAGTCGATGCACCTGTTCCGGTCAGGGAACGGTGGGTGTTATCCGTTGCGGCCGGCCTCGAAGGCGCCGACGACGGCGGAGGAGATCGCAATGCCCCCCATGAAGGCGGCCGGGGTGGCCAGCACCGGAGTGGCCATGGGGAAGATGGCGCCCTCCTCCGGGAGCTCCATCTCGTTCGCTGCTGCGGCGACGTCGATCATGTTCGTGTCCTTTCGGGTGGCCGGGACCGGTGCGGTGCCCGGACGCGGCCAGGTGAATGCGGTGGTGCTGCGGAAAGGGAGCCGGCCGGGCCGGCAGGACGGGTGCGGCTCCGGTCAGCCGACCGCGCGGCCGAGGGCGTAGGCACCGCCGACCACGGTGGCGCCGCCGACGAAGGCGCCGACGGCCTTGGCGCCGCCGATGGCCGCGAGGGCGGCGGCGGGGGTCGCCAGGACCGGGGTCTGGTCGGAGTGGGCCTCGCCCGTCTCGATGGCTCCGAGGTCCAGGCCGTTGACGAAGGAAACGATCTCGGTCATGGGAATGCTCGCTTTCGGTGTTCTGGGATCCAAGCCGCCTGACGGATCGTCAGGAGTGTCCGGCGGCAGGGGGATACAAGCACCCATGTGCAGAAATGGGATATGGCGCAGGTCACAGGAAAATGCGGAGCGCGCCTCGGCGATCACTGACAGTTGTCACATGCGGTCGTGACAGGTGTCATGCGAACCCATGAGGCTGCTCACTATGCAAACCGTCTGCAAATGGCAAAGATTGAGCCATGGAAGTCAATGAACAGCAAAATGTGATCGATGTCACAGGGCTCTGGCGCCGGTACGGAAGTGATGGGGAGCGCGGATTCGACGCGGTCCGCGGCATCGACCTCACCGTCGCGCAAGGTGAGCTGTTCGCCCTGCTGGGCACCAACGGGGCGGGCAAGACCTCCACGGTCGAACTCCTCGAAGGACTGGCACCGGCCACCAAGGGCACGATCAGACTGTTCGGCAACCTCGACCCCGTACGCGACCGGGCAAGGGTGCGCCCCCGCACCGGCGTGATGCTGCAACAGGGCGGCTTCCCCAACGACCTGACCGTGGCGGAGACGATCCGGATGTGGGCGTCCTGCACCACGGCGCCCCGCCCGGACGCCGAAGCGGCCGCCATGGTGGGGCTGACCGGACGCAGGGACGTCGCGGTCAAGAACCTCTCCGGCGGCGAGCGACGGCGCCTCGACCTGGCTCTGGCCACACTCGGCCGGCCCGAGCTGCTGTTCCTGGACGAGCCCACCACCGGGATGGATCCCGAGGGCCGCCACGACACCTGGCGGATCATCGAGGAGCTGCGGGCCGAGGGCACCACCATCGTGCTCACCACGCATCACCTCGAAGAGGCCGAGCGGCTCGCCGACCGGCTGGCGATCATGCACGCCGGGCGGATCGCGGTCACCGGCACGGTCGCCGCGATCGTCGCCGCCCATCCCTCCACCCTCGGCTTCCGCCTCCCACCCGGCCTCACCCCCGACGACCTGCCGCACTCCGCCGTACTGCAGGCGGAAGTCACCGTCGCCACCGACCGCGTCGAACTCCTCACCGACCAGCTGCAACACACCGCGACCGAGGTTCTCAACTGGGCCCGGGACAGGCACCTCGAACTGGAGGAGCTGCACGCCAGTTCCGCCTCGCTGGAGGAGGCGTTCCTGCGCATCGCCCGGAAGGAAACGAAGGAACCCGTATGAGCAACGCCACCACGCACCTCGCCGCGCTCTCCAGGGTCGAACTCACCCTCTTCCTGCGCAGCAAGAGCAACCTGTTCAACGTCCTGGTGATCCCCGCCATGATCACCATGGGCACCACGACGGTCATGAAGCAGTTCGACCTCGAAGGGGCCGGGCTCGCCATGGGCCAGGTCATGATCTCCACCAGTGCCGGAATCGTCCTGGTCATGGCCTTGTACGCGCCGCTCGTCGGGACCTACGTACTGCGTCGCGAGGAGCACGTCCTCAAGCGCCTGCGCACCGGAGAAGTCAGCGACCTCGTCATCCTGGCGAGCCCTGCCGTGCCCATGACCCTGGCGGCCGTGTTCCAGTTCGCCCTGATAGCCACCGCAGTTTCGGTCATCGCCGGGCTCGGCACACCGGCCGCCCCGCACCTGGTCCTGCTCGGCGTGCTGCTCGGCGCGGTCCTCACCGCCGCCGTCGCAGCGCTCAGCACCGCCGCCGCCCGCACCGCGGAAAGCGCACAAGGCATCAGCACCATCGGCTTCCTGCTCCTCCTGCTCACCTCCGGCACGCTCGTTCCGCTGGAGGTGCTCCCCGACGCCATGGGCGACGTACTGCGCTTCTTCCCGCTCACCCCCGTCACCGAACTGGTGCGTTCCGGCTGGACGGGGCAGCACGCCGGCCCGGCCGACACCTTGATCGCGATCGTGACGCTACTGGCCTGGACCGCTCTCGCCGCCTGGGGCGCACACCGCAACTTCCGTTGGGAACCGCGCACGTGAGTACGGCATCGGGTGCTGCGCAGGCCCGCCACCAGATCGACGTGAAGCGGGCCACCGCCCACACCCGTTGGATGCTGTGCCTCATTCCGTGGCTACTGCTCGCCTCCCTGCTCTGGCCGCTCCTCTCCCACCTGGACCATGCGGACGCCGACCGGCTCCCGCCCACCATCGGCTGGGCCATCGCCACGGTCACCGCGCTGCAAGGGCTCGGCGCCACCACCGCCGTCGCCTACAGCATCGGCCGGGCCAGACACTCCACCGCGCTCATCGGCGCCATGGCGGCCGTGACACTGCTCGAACTGGCCCTGCTGCCCCGGGCCCACGACGTCGGCCTGCTCGACGGCACCCGCAGCCTGATCCCGGCCTCCATCATGGTGGCGCTGCCCCTGTCGTTCGCCCTGTCCTCCGCCATGGGGCGCCGCGCCTACACGGCGGTGGCCGTCGGCGAGTCGGTCCTGGCCGGCGGCGCAGTCCTGGTCGCCGACCGTGCCGCCGCCCCCGCCGTCCTGGCGTTCACGGCGGCCACCTGGGTCGTCATCGGAAGCCTGATGCGGTCCTCGATGTGGTTCCTCACCGTGCTGTGGCAGTTGAACGCCGCCCGCGAGGCGCAGACACGGCTCGTGATCGCCGAGGAGCGCCTCCGATTCGCGCGAGACCTGCACGACGTCATCGGCAGCGACCTCTCGGTGATCGCTCTGAAGGCGGAACTCGCGGAGCGCCTCGCGCAGGCCCCCGAGGCCCGGTCCGAGATGGCCCACGTGCAGAGCCTCACCCGCGGTCTTCACCACGAGATCAGAGAAGTGGTCAACGGATACCGCACCACCGATCTGACCACCGAGTTGCAGGGGGCCCAAGCCGTGCTGGAAGCCGCGGGCGTCTCCTGCCGCATCCGCCGGGAGGACGATGTCCCGCTGCCGCAGGAAGCCCAGACCGCCCTCGGCTGGGTCGTCCGCGAAGGCGTCACCAACGTGTTGCGCCATGCGCAGGCGAGTACCTGCACCATCCGGCTCACCGGGACCGGGGACGGTCCCACCCGCCTGGACATCGTCAACGACGGAACCGGCCAGCAAACCGAGTCCGAAGGCGGCAACGGCCTGGCCGGGCTCGTCGAACGGCTGGCACCGCTCGGCGGAACCGTGAACCACGGCCCCGCGGCCGGCCCCACCTACCGACTCACCGTGCACCTTCCGAGACAGGGAAACCGATGATCCGCATTCTCCTGGCCGACGACGAGCACCTCATCCGAGGTGCCTTCGCCGCGCTGCTCGCCCTGGAGGAAGACCTCGACATCGTCGCCGAGGCGGCCACCGGCCCCGAAGCCGTCACCATGGCGCTGCGCCACAAGCCGGACGTCGCCGTGCTCGATCTCCAGATGCCGGGCAAGGACGGCGTGGCCATCGTCGAGGAACTCACCAAGTCCCTCCCGGACTGCAAGACCATGATCGTCACAAGTCACGGACTGCCCGGCCCCCTCAAACGCGCCCTGACCCACGGCGTCAAGGGCTTCGTCCTCAAAACCGTCTCCGCCCACCAGCTCGCCACCATCATCCGCACCGTCAACGCCGGCAACCGCTACATCGACCCGGTACTCGCCGCCGACGCCATCAGCGCAGGAGCGTCCCCGCTCAGCGCCCGCGAGGCGGACATCCTCTCCTTGGCAACCGACGGCGCCCCGATCGAGGAGATCGCCGAACGAGCCGCCCTGGCACCGGGGACCGTCCGCAACTACCTGTCGTCCGCCACCACCAAGTTGGAAGCCGAGAACCGACATGCGGCAGCGCACATAGCACAGCAACGCGGGTGGATCTGATGCATGTGATGCATGTGATGCATACCCGTAGGCCCCAGAGGCAGTGGGATGGGGCTGCTGTGCAGGTGACCACCGCCCCGTCCCGGCCGTCAGCCCGGCCACGGACCGGCGCCGGCCTGTCGATCACGATCCCACGCGCCCTCGGCCCTGATGGTTTCTCGACGCAGCGGGACCCGAACGCATCGGCCACCGGCCACGGCCGCGGGGGAGCTCCGGTGGCGCCTCGACCTCCTTATCCCGGTGCGAGCACTTGTCGAGGCCGGTGGATTGAAGGTTGATCAGTCGACGCGGTTGGTTCCCCGGAGGACGTCCCCAGCATTGAAGTGAAGATCTTCTGCGCCTGCTCCGGTGAAGACGAAGCGGGCACCGCGAGGCGAGTCCACCTTGTCTACCGTCACGTTGGGGTAGCGGCGGAGGGAGTGCCCCGTTGCGCGAGTGCATGACCGTACGCGTCCGGCCGAGAGGGACTCCAGGAACCGCAGCCGCATCCCCGTACCCGCGTCAGGGTGTGCCTGGCTTCCAGCGCGTACTCGAACCATGAAGACGGGCGTATCCGGCCGAAATCGGCCGCGGTAGCCGAACGCATACGTCGCAACCTCCCTTCGCCACCACCTCGTTGCGGATGCCCCTTCCTTGGGGTGCGGAGCCCGTTTCGCGCACGCTCAAACCTCCGGATCGGAGCCGAGGCGGGTTCACCGGGCGTTCTCGGGCGTGAGCGAGCCGTCGGAGGTGCCGAGCAACGGTTGGCTGTGGAGGGGCCGGCGGGTGCTCACGGGGGTCTCATTGATGTCCGCGTGGATCTTGCCGGCGAGGTTTTCGATGGCCTCCACGCCGGCGGGCATGTCGGCGTGGTCCGAGGTCAGCACCACCAGCCCGTAGTCATGGCCGTTCCCGGTGAATGCGCCGACGCTGTGTACCCGCCAGCCGCCTCCGGTGCGCTGGAGCCAGCCGTTCTTGACGTGGACTCTTGCTTCGCTCGGTGCGCCGGCTGGTACGCCCCAGCGTTGACTGGGAATCACCTGGTTCAGCAGATCCAGCGCGTACGCCCGGGAGTCGTCGTCGAGGACGGGGTTCGTGGCGGTGAACAGTGCCATCAGTGTGAGTTGGTCGGTGGCGTTGATCTGGGTCAGTCCCCAGTATCCGTGGGGGTCGGGAACGGTGCGTTGCATGTCTGCGAGGTGCAGGAACTCCTTGATGCGGGTGAGGCCGAGCTGTTTCCACAGGGTGGTGGTGGCGTCGTTGTCCGACCTCGTGATCATTTTGGTGGCGAGGGAGCGCTCGGTTCCGGTCAGGTCACGGTGCTCGTCCTGGGCCTGGCGCAGCAGTGCGCCCAGCACGATGACCTTGACGACGCTGGCCGAGTCGTGTTGTCGGTCGGCGTCGTAGGTGCAGCTGGTCTTGGTGGTGCGGTCGTACAGGGCGATCGAGGTGTGCGCCTTCGGGTGTGCGGAGTTCACCAGTGTCCTGATGTCCTGGGTGAGTCGGTCGGCGAGACCGGGCTTGGCGGAGGTGCACACGACGTCGGGTGCTGACCCGTCGTTCGGGGAGACGGGGGCCGCGTTCGCTGGTACGGCGGCCACGAGGATCGAAGAGCACGCTGCGGTGAGAGCGGTCACGACCGCCGCGCCCCGCACGCCGCGGGCAGGGGTGCCTATTTGGTAGTACAAGGGCGGTGTCTCTTTCGGGTCATGGTCGTGAGTGCCCCTGGCGGTGGTCTGGCCGGCCGGGGTCTTCACGCCGGTGATACATGCCCGTCGAGCATGCCAGCACCCCGCGCGTGGTGCTGGAACTGCCAGCCCTCCGCGTGCGGATGCGTGCGGATGCGTGTGGATGTTCCGGGGGCTATGGGCCTATCGCCCGGGATGCCTGCGGCATGGTGGGTCTTTCCCAGCACTCACCCGGGATTCTGGATGTTCGACGTCAGCAACCGGCGACCGGGGGCCGGAACGTGCCCTGGGCCGTTCACCTTCAGCATTCCAACGGTGGGAGCGCACCGGAAGCCGGAGTCGTAGGACGTCCAGGTGTTGGTCTCGGTGGTTGCCGCGGACTGCGTGAAGGTGCTGCCCCAGTCCTCGTGGCCAGGGCCCGGACGGCCTGCGACGCATCTTCAGTCGAGCTCCGTCTCCAACCTGACCATGAACCGGGGCGGGGAGCCGCATTTCGCCACCGCAAGGTAGAAATGCATGCATGACGGTCTTCTACTGCTCGAAATGTGCCACCCGGCTCACACCGGAACTGCGGCAGCTGCCTGCCGTTCCGGAGGTTTTCGATCACGATAAGGACCGTGACAAGAAGACGCTTCTTGCCCCCTCGACGGTGCCACGGGGCCACTACGCGATCGACCCCGAGCCCTGGGGCGCCCCCTTCGAGCCCGCCGGGAGCGAGCCCAGGCGCCCCGCAGGGAACCGCGCTTTGCTCATGCGGGCAGATCAGCGCGGCCTGGTCTCCGCCGGCCCCAGGAACTCGGCGATCGTTCACCCTGACGACGTCCCCGGCCTGACTGTGGTCAACACCGACAGCAACCACTGGGGCTGCTGCGGCCCCCTGGGCACCGGCGGTCGCAACATGACCTGCGCTTGTGGGACCCTCATCGCGACGCTTGTAGCGGACTGCCTGGGGCCGCACGAACTGCACCTCGATCCGATACGCGTCTACGCCTGGTCAGAGTGAGAACGGCTGCCGGCCGCCAGCCGGCAGCGACCGAGGCGCGCACGCAGCCGCACGCCGCGCCGAGGACGCAACATTCCTACGGGAGAGCGGAGTTGTGTCCGCCAACGCCGCGAACTGCGCTACGGGGAGCTGCGATCATGGTTCGCTATGGGGATCGGACTCGCGCTCGCGTACATAGCCATCGGCATCGTCGTACTCACCGACTGCGGAGGCTTCATCCGCCGCTGGTGTGCACGGGTGCAGCACAAGGCGGCTGAGCGGCACCGCGAGATGCTCTGGCGAAACGGCCGTATGGAAACACCGTACGTGCCGACGCCCAACGCCCGGCCGGGTTGCCTGCGCGCCATGGGAGCACCGCTCCTGGTCCTGGGCTGCCTGCTGCTGATGCTGAAACTCGCGTAGACCGGAGAGGTCGCTGGGTACTGCCCTGCGTGTCGCTCAACGGTGGATTCTCTCGCCCGTCCCCGGACATGTCTGCGGTGGCGTGGTGCGAGGTGCCGGCGGACGTCGTCGATGTCGTGCCACATCGTGGTGCGGCGCCACTTCCACTTGATGCGGTCGAAGAGTCCGAGCCGTTGACGCCGAGAGCCGCGAAGGCGGCAGCGTCGGATCGTGGTCGCCCACTGGGTCGCCCACAGGGTCGCGTTGGGACCGAGCTTTCTGCACGCGGAACTGTCGGGCGGCATCCGCCCGATGGGGGAGGGGGATACGGCCTGCGCGGGATCTGCGGGGAGGGAGTGACGGCGAGAGTGGGGGTTCCTGACATGGGACGGGGAAAGCGAGCCCTCAATGGATCGGTTCGACCGGGCCGGACGGTTGGCGTCGTATGCGGCCGCTGCCGTGATGACGCCCTACGCGTTGATCAAGGTCACATGGGTGGTCGGCGCGATAGCGGAGCTGCTGCCGGTCGGCGACGGGTTCGGCCTGGCCGGGTGGGTGGCCGAGGCCGCCCGATGACTGATCTTCGTGGCGCCCCGGTCGTCTACGCTGAGGTGGCCACCGCTGGCCTCTCCTGGCCACCCCAGCCCCGTCAAGGAAAGACCAGTTGACTCCGCATTCCCTCGCGTTCTACGTGGACGTGGTCACCACCGGAACGGTGCTCGGAGCCAAGCCGACCGACAGCCCCGACCGGGTCACCGCGATCCTGGGTACCGACTTCGCCGAGAACTCCCTCGACGACCACAACATGTGGCGCGACTACGGAATGGTGGAATTCTTCTGGATCCGGGAGTCGCCGGACCACCCGTGGGAGGGCCACCACTTCACCCTGCATGTGCATCGGCTCTCGTACTGGGGCGGCAGTATCGTCAACGGAGCGATTCGCGAACGGTACGGCCGTTTCGACCGCCATCTTCGGTTCGACAAACTGGAGCGGCTGCTGGCGAAGCGCGGCGCGCGCCTGGAGGACGTCCCGGACGTGAACGCTCCGGCGTTCACCCTGCACTGGCAGCCGGATTCCCAGGCATCCGTCATGGCGTTCCGAGCCCATGAGAAGGGGGAGCGTCAGCGCGGCAGCGACCGTGTCGGTGACGTGTATGTCATCTCTTCACCGATGAGCGCCGAGCAAGTGGAGTGGAACAGGGAGCGCTACGGCGGTCAGGACGCCTGAGGCGTGTCCGGAGGGCGGCGATCGGACCGGATCAGGGTTTCCAGGGGAGGCGGAGGGCCTCGAGTCCGGGACTGTTGAGGAGGGCTTCGATCAACGGGGTGGGGCCTGCGACCTTGGTGCCGTGCAGGTCGAAGTCGGTGTAGGTGACCCAAGTCCGGTCTGCCGGCCAGATGTTGGAGGGGCTGTAGGCCCTCAGGTCGGGATGGTGACAGAGGTCGCGGGCGTCACCCAGGCGGCCGGTCAGCACCGTGGGGACGTGGTAGTAGAACATGTTCAGACAGAAGTGGACCAGGCAGCGGGTGTCCGGTCCGTCCGGGCTGTACTCGATAAGCACGTCGAGCAGCTGGTGCCAGGTTTCCCAGTCGAGACTGCCTTCGTTCGACCACAGGATGTTGTCCGGCTTCCGGCCCGTCTCAGTACGGCACGAGTGCAGTTGGTAGCGGTCGGGGTAGGAGCCCTCCTCGATGATCGGGTCGCCGACGCGTTCGGCCAGCTCGGACCAGCGCAGGCGCTGCCAGTGGGGTCCTGGGGGTACGGCCCAGTCCGTTTCGTCTTCGTCGTCCCCGTCGCGAGTGCCTTCCTTGCCCCCGGTGCCTTCCTTGCCGGCCACGTCATCCGCGTCGGCCGATATGACTGGGAACCGCAGGTCCTCGTACATGGCGTGCAGGATCCAGGCACTGTCGGGGCGAGCCGGCGGTTCAAAACCGACGAGGCCGTCGTCGCCGGACAGCGCGGCCAGCCAGCGCGTCTCGGCCTCGGCGGAAACGCGCGTCCAGTTGGCGAACGCCGCGGCCTCCTCAGGGGTCAGGACCTGCGCCGCACGCTCGGCCTTGTCTTTCGCGAGGACGTCCCGCAGTACGGAGGGCACGTCGTCCATGTCGGGAAAGCCGTAGATGTCTTGCATACGACCATTCTTGCAAGCCCTCGATCCGACGGGCGATCCTCCTCCGCCGCACGGGGGAGGAGGATCGCCCGTCGGATCGAGGCGGTGTGGGATCGTCGGCGGGAGTCTGGCGGTATGACGACGACACCGCGCACTGCCCCGATTCCCGTACCGCGTATCCCGCCGGCCGTCTTGCGGACCGTGGCCCTTGCCGCCTGCGTTCCCTACCTCACGCTGAAGGTCATATGGCTCTCCGGCGGCCGCCTCGGCATCCCCGTGCACAGCCCGCTGCGCCAGGACGGCGACTCCCTGATGGCGCTCAACGGGCTCACCGTGGCGATGGACGCCGCGGTGATCGTGCTGGCGTTCCTGCTGACCCGGCCGTGGGGCGGGCGAGTGCCGGGGTGGCTGCTCGCGGTGCCGATGTGGTGTGCGACCGGCCTGTTGGCGCCGATCGTGGTGGTCTTTCCCGCCCAGGCAGTGGCCGGGGCGCTCGTCGGCCGTACCGGGGCGGTGTCCGGTGGTGGGCCGGACGCGCTGCTGGAGCCGTGGGTGTGGACCGTGGTCTACACCGGGTTCATCGTGCAGGCCCTGGCACTGGGCACGCTCTTCGTGCGCTACGCCCGCCACCGCTGGGGCCACCTGTGGCGTGGACCCCTGGCCGGACTGCCGGACAGTCCCCTGCGGCCGGCGCGACGCCTGACCGCGGGAGCGGTGACCGTGCTGTCGGCACTACCGGCGGCCATGCACCTGCTGTGGGCGGCGGGCAGCTCTGTCGGCCTCAGCCCGGTGCGCGTGGCGGACCGTGACCTCGACGCGCGGTTGAACGACGCCGGGTTCGTGTTGTTCGCGAGCGTCACGGTGGTCGGGGTGCTGCTGCTCGCGCTCGGCGGGGGCCCGCGGCGCCGGGGCGGGCGGCTGCCGCTCCTGGTGCCGCTGACCGCAGCCTGGCTCGGCTCGGGCACGCTGGCCTGCTGGGGTGGCTGGCTGGCCCTGACCGGACTGCCGGTTCCGGCGGGAGACCCACGGCAGCCGGCACCACTGATGAGCCTCACCTACGCTGTGCAAATGATCGTGGGGGTAGTTGTGGCCGCTGCTGGTGCACATTTCTTCGCTGAGCGCGCGGCAGGGTGCGCGGTGCCCGGGCAGGCCGGGGACCGTTCCGGAGCCGTCCGGTGCGGCTGACCGTCGGCCGGGTGGCCCGGCGCTGGGCCCATCTGGTACTGGGCGGCGCGCTGTTGATGCCGTTCTACCTGCTGACGTTGGTGGCGCTGCCGCTCCTCGTGGACGCCGCCGATCCGCTGAGCGACCTCGGCCTGCAACTCGCCGCGTTCGGCTGCGCACTGCCGCTGGCCGCGCTGGCCGGCCTGCTCTTCCCGGTGCTGCGGCCGCTGGAGGCGACCGCCGTCCGGGCGCTGTGCGCGGTGCCTGCGGAACGGCTGGCCGACGGGCCGGCCGTGTCGTGGGCCGCCAGGCGGCGCAGTGCACTGTGGTTCACGGCGCACCTGGCGGCCGGCGGGATCGTCAGCGGGATGACGCTGACCGTGCCACCGGCCGTGGTGCTGCTGCTGGTCATGCCGTTCGGTGGCGTCGCGTCGGGGCTCAAGTGGCAGCAGGAGTTCGGTGGTTGGACCGCGCCGGCGGCCGGGCTGGCCCTGTTGGCCCTGCTGTTGGGAACCGGCTGGGGCGTGGGGGCACTACTGGCCCGTTGTGCGCCGCCGCTGCTGGGCCCCACCCCTGCCGACCGGCTGGCCGCCGCCGAGCGCCGCGCGGCCGAACTCGCGGCCCGCAACCGGCTGGCGCGCGAACTGCACGACGCGGTGGGCCACGCACTGAGCGCCGTCACTCTCCAGGCAGGGGCGGCCGGCCGGGTGCTGGACACCGACCCCGGGTTCGCCCGGCAGGCACTGGCCGCCATCGAGGAAACCACCCGCGAGGCGGTCGCCGAACTCGACACCGTCCTGGGCCTGTTGCGGACCGACGAGGAAATCGATGGAACCGGTGAATCCGGTGAATTCGGTGAATTCGGTGCTTCCGCGGCAGCCGGGACGGCCGAGGCGGCCGCCTCCGCGCCCACTTTGGACGGCCTGGAGGCGCTGTTCCGTGGGGCCCGCGCGGCGGGCGTCCGCATCACGGCGGAGCTCTCCGGGGACCGTGCCGGGGTGCCGCCGGTGGTCTCGCGGGAGGCGTACCGGATCGTCCAGGAAGGGCTGAGCAACGCCCTGCGGCACGCCAGTCCGGCCTGGGTGACCGTACAACTGCACGTATGCGAAGGAGAGTTGAGACTGACTGTGAAGAATCCGATGGCCGCTGCGGTGGAGCCGGGCGGGGCCGCACGTGCGGCCGGCGGGCGCGGGCTGCGCGGGATCACCGAACGCGCCCGGCTGCTGGGCGGGACGGCGTCGGCCGGGGCCACGGACGGTGTCTGGCGGCTGACCGCCCGGCTGCCGGTGGCCGGACCTGCCGACGGACAGTCGGTCGGCCGCGGGGACGGGGGCACGGCGTGATCCGGATCGTGCTCGTCGACGACGAACGGATGGTGCGTACCGCACTGCGGGTCATTCTGGGCGCGGAGGCCGATATGGAGGTGGTCGGCGAGGCGGCGGACGGCGCGGAGGCGGTGCCGCTGGTCCGCGAGGTGCGCCCGGACGTGGTGCTGATGGATGTCCGGATGCCCGGGATCGACGGGATCCGGGCCACCGAGCTGATCCTCGCCGGGTCGGCCGACCCGCCCCGGGTCATCGCCGTCACCACCTTCGAGAACGACGCCCACGTCTACGACGCGCTACGAGCCGGCGCCAGCGGATTCCTGCTCAAGCGCGCCCACGCGGACGAACTGGTCCAGGCGGTGCGACTGGTGGCGCGCAGCGACTCGCTGCTGTTCCCCTCCGCGGTACGGGCGCTGGCCGCCCGATACGCCGGGGAGCGGGCCGCGGACGACGCGGCACGGGCGCTGCGGGACCGGCTGTCGGAGCGGGAGGGCGCGGTGCTGAGGCTGATGACCGCCGGGCTGACCAACGCCGAAATCGCCGGCCGACTGGGAGTCGGCCCGGCCACCGTGAAAACGCACGTCGCCGGGGTGCTGGCCAAACTCGGAGTGCGAGACCGGACCCAGGCGGTGATCGCCGCCTACGAGTGCGGATTCGTCCGGCCAGGGTGACCCCGGGACCCGCCCCCGTCCGGGCTTGACCACTCCCACCAGTCCCGCCGATGCGCAAGGCTCATCCCGGGCCACGGCGGCGGCGCCCGACGGGCAGATCGGACGCCGTCGCCGCTCACCTCAGGCCGGTGAGGTGACTGGCCGGCCAAGATGCCGGGCGAAGAACCGGACCGCGCTGTCTGCCTCGAAGCGGGGCAGCTCCTTGGCGACGGTGTTGCCTTTCGGGAGTGCCTTGTTGTCGTTTTCCCCACTGTGCGCTCTTGACGGTGACTTCGCAGTCGGGCGAGATGGTGAATGCGCGTTGGTCATGACTGTCGAGTCGGGGGTATGCAGTGGCAGACGGCGGTGTTCCGGCCCACTTCGAGATACTGGAGCGTTGGAGCCGAGGCTTACAGATGCTCCACGTGGCTCACAACATCGCCTCGGAGCGATTCGATCGCTGGAACCGTGTCACCGGCATCTCCACAGCCATGCTGTCCGCGGTCGTCGGTACAACGCTCTTCGCCTCGCTCTCGACATCCGGCCTCACCGGTGTTCGTGTGATAGCCGGCACCGCCAGCCTGTTGGCGGCCGCGCTCAGTGCCGGGCAACTCGTCTGGAACTACCCCGACTCGCCTCGCGCCACCGAGCCGCCGCTGTGCGCTACGCAACCCTCCGTCGGCATGTGGACATGCGCTTGGCGAGCCGCGACCAGGTGACCGAGGCGGACGTCGACGTCACATCGTCCGAGTGGGAAGACATCGAGCAGTCGGCCCCACAGCTGCCGATAGGTGTCCGACGCCGTGCCAGGAGAGAGATCGCCAGCATCCCGCAGCGCGCCTGACACCGCGTCTGAAGCCGTGCTGGCGCAGGCTCTTGCGCTGAGGGCCTGGATCTCTGAGGTTTCCTCGGCGGTGTCGCGGGTCGGCCCACGGGTGCCTTGCGGCGGGTTCGGTGTTTCTCAACGTCTCCCTCATAGCGTTCACCTTCAATGTATTGCAACGTTCGGTCGTGCCGTCATTGCGTTAAGCGAGAGGGTGTTGCAATGATTCCCGCTCATCTACCAGCAATTATGCGGCGCTTGGGGGAGTAGGTTGTTGTGGGACATTGGAAAGCAACGTAGCTTTTCCATCGTTCGGAAACGCCGGGTCGCCGGAGGCGGCGAGCCGCATATCCACAGGGAGAGCATGATGCAGAAGTTCGACACCCCCGCCCCGATCGCCGTCGTCCTGGACGTCCCCGCCGGACGGGTCCAGTTGATCGCCGCCGACCGTGCCGAGACCACCGTTGAGGTCGGGCCGGTGAACGCCTCGAAGGGGCGTGATGTGAAGGCCGTGGAGCAGACCACCGTGGACTACGCCGACGGCGTCCTGCGGATCGTGTCCGCGGTGAAGGATCAGTACTTCGGCCCCTCCGGAGCCATCGAGGTGACGGTCAAGCTGCCGGCCGGTTCGCGGGTCGAGGCCAAGACCGCCAGTGCGGAACTGCGGACCCTCGGTCGCCTGGGCGACGTCGTCTTCGAAGGGGCCTACCGGCAGGTCAAGTTGGACGAGACCGCGAACCTGCGCCTGTCGGTGGTCGACGGTGACGTCGAGGTCGGGCGGCTGGGCGGGGCTGCGGAGATCAGCACCGCGCGGGGCGACATCCGCGTCACCGAGGCCATGGGCGGCACGGTCGTGCTGACCACCCAGTCCGGTGACATCACCATCGGCGCCGCCACCGGCGTCTCGGCCACGCTGGATGCCGGCACCAGCCACGGCCGTATCAGCAACGCCCTGAAGAACAACGGCATCACCGAACTCGACATACGCGCCACCACCTCCAACGGCGACATCACCGCCCACAGCCTCTGAACGCCACAGCAGGTGTAGCCGCTGCGTGCCTGGCAGGACCGCCTTCCCCCTTCGTCCGATCAAGACCGTTCCAGCAAATCCAGCAAATCCATCAATCCGTCAAAGGAGTGCCCCACCATGTCCAACACCACTCTCACCGACCAGCACGGCGGCTTCTCCGAAGCAGGGCTGTCCCGACTGCACGACGTGCTGGCCAGGCACGTCGACTCCGGGAAGATTCCCGGGCTCGTCGCCCTGGTCAGCCGAGGCGGCCAGACACACGTCGAAGCACTCGGGACGATGCGCCACGACGGCGGCGCGCCGATGCGCCGGGACACGATCTTCCGGATGGCCTCGACATCCAAGCCAGTCACCATGGCGGCGGCGATGGTCCTGCTCGACGAGTGCCGGATACGCCTGGACGACTTGGTGGAGCCATGGCTGCCCGAGCTCGCCGACCGGCAGGTGCTCAAGCAGATCGACAGCCCGCTGGACGACACCGTGCCGGCACGGCGACCGATCACCGTACGGGACGTGCTGACCTCCACCTTCGGACTCGGCGTGGATCTGACGTCGATGGGCACTCCGATCATGGACGCCATCTTCGAGCGGGGTGTCTTCTCCCAGAGCGCGCAGGAGGCGCCCGGGCCGGACGAGTGGATGCGCCGCCTGGGCACTCTCCCGCTGATGCACCAGCCCGGAGAGCGCTGGCAGTACCAGATCAGCAACGACGTGCTCGGCGTGCTGGTAGCACGGGTCACCGGCCAGTCCTTCGAGGCGTTCCTGCGTGAGCGAATCTTCGACCCGCTGGGCATGAAGGACACCGGCTTCCACGTCCCCGCCGACAAGATCGACCGACTGCCAACCAGTTACGTTCCCGACCCGCAGACCGGGGAGTTCACCGTGTGGGACGAGGCCGCCGGCGGGCAGTACAGCCAACCGCCCACCTTCCAGTCAGGCGGTGGTGGCCTGGTCTCCACCGTGGATGACTACCACGCCTACTTCCAGATGCTGCTGAACGGCGGAACGCACGCGGGCGAGCGGATCCTGTCCCGGCCCGCAGTCGAGCTGATGACCACCAACTGTCTTACGCCCGAGCAGAACGCCGCCCGCAGCGCCATGGCCCGGGACAACGTCCACATCTCCTTCGGCCAAGGCCAGCACGGCGGTTGGGGCTACGGCATGGCAGTACGCACCTACCGCGGCGACTACGCGCCCATCGGCCAGTTCGGCTGGGACGGCGGAACCGGCACCACCACCTACGCCGACCCCCACAACCAACTCGCCGGCACCCTCCTCACCCAGGTCGGGATGTCCACCCCGGACTCGGCCCGCCTCATCCACGACTTCTGGACCACCGTCTACCAAGCCATCGACAACTAGGCGCTGGACGAGGGGGCGTTGGAAGAGTCATCGCAGGAGGTCAGCCGACGGCACGTGGGAAAGGATCCTGCTTGTGGTGGTTCGTGGATTCGGCTCGTCAAGCCCCCTCCAGCCATTCCCAGCCAGCAGCGATGACCGGTTCGGTGTCGGTGGCATCGCCTGATGCGGAAGTAGATGTCCGTATGGAGGGAGCAGGCTGCGCCGCCGACAGACCAGGCACACTGCCTGCCTGATTCAGCGCGCGAAGGAGACCTCCGGATAGTGCTGGGAGGGGCCGTTGAGCAGGTGGCCGTGCCGGTGACGCAGTTCCTTGTCGAAGAAGGCTGCGAGGTAGGCACGTTGGATCTCGATGGCGCGCTCGGGGGCGATCGTGCCGAGTGTCTGGACGAGTTGGGCGGGCGTTTTCTGGAAGGGGCCGGGCGCCTGCTGGAAGAAAGCCTCCCAGTCCAGGAAGGAGAGGTGCTCGGCGCCGCGCAGTTTCAGGTCGTACCGCTCGCCGTGGAGGTGTTTCCAGAACCTTGCCCAGCTCCCGTCGGTGTCGCGGTTGTGGTGCTGGGAACTGAACAGCAGGAAGGGGCGGTTGAGGCCCCGGGTGATCTCCGGCCCGAAGAACTGTCCGTCCAGGTCCGCACCGGCGCCGATCCGGTGGTCCGCCTGCATGGCCGCCGGCACCGTTCCTCCGCCGAGCGAAGCGCCGAACATTCCGATGCGGTTCATGTCTATCGCGTGGGACAGCCCGTGGGGGAGATGCGCATGGTCCACGTCCGGGTTGCGGCCGTGTGCGACGGCGGCCAGTTGGTCGATGACGAAGCGGGTGTCGGCGACCCGGACGGCGAACACGCGGGTCGCGGGGGTGCCTGGCGGCATGGCGCTCACTTCCACCCGCCCGCCGGGGAACTGCACTTCGCCGCTCTCGTGGGTGTCGTCGAGGGTGACGACCAGGTAGCCGCGGCTGGCCAGGTCTTCGACGAGCGCGGTGCTCGTCGTGCGGTCCGAGCCCCGGCCGGGCGAGTACAGCACGACCGGCAATTTGCCCGCCCTGTGATCGACCGGAGCGCCGGTGTGTCCGGCGGTGGTGGGCAGTGTCACCGTGTTCGGCGGCACCTGCATGGCGGCCAGGAGGTGCGCGGCTGCGGCGGACTGCATCCAGGGCGCGGCAGGGTAGTGGGCGGTGTGCGTGGCCGGATACCACAGCGAAACCATCAGCTCGCGCGGCCGACTGCCCGGCAGCCACGGATCCGTGCGATGCGGATCGACCAGATGGAGGTCGACCGTCCCGACCCGATAGCGCCCGGTCGGGGCGGGAAGCGTCAGCTGGCCCGGGACGTTCGCCTTGCCAGGCCCGTTCGCCTCGTCCAGCGGCACTGCCTTGGCCGCGGGCGCCACTGTGTTTTTCCCGGCAGCGGCGGCTGATCCGATCCCGGCGCTCAGGAGGACTGCCAGGGCTCCCGTGGTACCGGCGACTCGGGCCCGCATCCGGCTGCGGGGTTTTCTCCGTGCGTGTTTCACGCGCAGCCCTCCCTGAGGGGGTATCGCTCCGTGTTCAGCACCTGGCGGCACCCGGCGGCGACCGCGACTGTCGCCAAGCCGCTCCTGGGTGTGGAGAGTCGGGGAGAGCGCATGTCTCAACTCTTTCGTGCGGGGGATACGCAGGGCATGCCAGGGGAGTCTTCGCAGGTGAACGCGATGCGGGAGGGAGAAGCGCAGGTCTATGCCCTGGGGTAGGGAATTATTACAGCCCTGATAGCCCCTATGGCAATGATGCTCCATCAACCCCCTTGATCTACCGGAGAGTAGGTTGGGTAATGCATTACAGCACCGTGTTGATTACCCACGCTCGGTAATCAACACGGCGACGTAGCACCTGATTTGGGATTGGTTGTCGGGTGGCATTACTGGCCGCAGTCGCTAGTGACGGCGCATCAGTTCATCGGGTGGGCCGTTTCGAGTTGTTGAGCTGCCGGTGGGCGTCGAGCCGGTCGACGGTGTCCGTGGTCATGTGCGCCCAGGGTCAGTGGTGGATGCGACGGAGGTAGCGGTGGCGTCCGGCGGTGATGAGCTGGGCGCCGCCGTGGATCTTCTCCGGTCGGGCCAGTCGGCGAGCCGGGCGGACGAACGAGGAACGGGCCGCCGAGGCGCCGAGGTCCCACGCCATCGCGATCACCAGAAGGCGCGAACCGACCGATCGCCCAGTGTCGTCGCGGGCGCCGCGCGGCGACCGGCGCGAGGGCTCTGCGACCGCGACACGTCGAGCGCGCCATCAACGGGAAGCCCTGCCAAGGCATCGCTACCAGCTACGGCAAAACACCGGAGAGTTACCCGCGGGACTCCGTCTCCACGCGGCGACCATCCGAATCCAGCCTCATGCAAGCCTATTGTTCGCAGTCGAAGGCGCCGCAGAAATACCACCCGGTAACCGGTCTCAAATCGGGCGCTAAGCCGCCGCGTTGATCACTGAGCGTGGGTAATCAATGCGGCGGCGTAAAGTCTAGTCCAGCCCTACCCTCTGGTAGCACAAGCCTGTTTGATGGAGCGTCATTGCCATCGCGGCTTCAAGTGTTGTAATACTTCACTGCCTCAGGGCATAGACGTTCGCTTCCCGACTCTGGATCGCATTCAACTGCGCAGACGCCGTGGCATGCCCTGGGTAACCCCCCACACGAAAGAGTTGAGATATGCGCTTTCGCCGAGCCTTCACGCTGAGGAGAACCTCAGCGACGGTCGCGGCGGCCGTGGTCGCCGCCGGACTCCTCCTCACCCTCGGAAGCCTCGCCCAGGCGGGCTCTGCCACCGGAACCATCACCGGTGGCCAGGACCACTACGGCACCGTCAACAAACGCCAAGCACCCAACCTTTCCGCCAAGATAGTGGGAAGGGCCGACGTCGGCAGCACGGTCTCCATGTCCTGTCAGGTGCGGGGCGACAGCGTCAAAGGCGACTCCCGCTGGATCCGGTCCGACTCGGGATCCTTCTACATAGCCCATGCGTTCATCAAGGAGAACACCGACCACCTGCCGGCCTGCTCCTCGTCCGCAGGCGGACGGGTCACCCTCAACATCTCCATGCAGAAGCAGGTCCAGAACCAATGGTGCTGGGATGCCTCCGGCCTGACCATCGCCAAGTACTGGGGATACAACCAGTACAGCCAGAACGACTTCTGCCGGCTCGCCGCCCAGAACGGCAACCTCGACTGCAACAACCAGCCCGCCACGCTCGACGACATGGCCAACGCCTGGTCCAGCATGGGCTTCTCCAACACCGGAAACGACCTGTACGGAAGCGCGTCCTTCTCGGAAACGGGCAACGAGATCAGCGGCGGCCGACCGTTCGCGGTACGCATCGGATGGAATTCCGGCGGCGGCCACATGAATGTCATCTACGGGTACGACCCATCGTCAAACACCATCGCGGTCGGCGACCCCTGGCCTTCCACCCAGACCTACACCTGGTGGAACTACAACGACTACGTCAACAACTCGTCGTTCCGGTGGACCCATTCCCGCATCGGCATTCACAAATAGGACGGGCAGCAATGCGCAGCAAGAAGACTTCCATAGCCCGGGGTGCTGCTCGCTTCGCAGGAATGACCCTCGGCGCGACGCTCTGCACGTCAGCATTCCTCGGTACACAGGCACAGGCCGCCGACGGACCGGCGGGCGCACCCGACTACCAAGGCGCTCGCCAGGTGCTGCAGTCACCACAGGTCCACGACACTGTCAACCGCTTCCTCAACGCCGCGGACTCCAATGGGAATTCAGGTGCGGACGGCGGTCAGGAGGCCACCGCACCCCTGGCCACGGGATCACACGACGCCTCGCAAGCCTTCAGCCTGAAAGAACCGGTCGCGATGTATGAGATCACCCCCGATTTCATCAGCGGAAAGGCAAAAGCCACCCCGGCCGGCGCGCTCCGGGTGTCACATCTGGCCTCCGAGGTGAACGGCGCGAACGGCCATCGCGCCACCGTCCTGCTAGCCGACCAGACGTCCCCCTCGACGGGTGGGAAGTCGTCCCCCGTCACGGGCGGGAAGTGGCATCTGGCTGGAATTCAGGACGGCAACACCGACATCGGCTACGCCAAGCAGGCCACATCGGACTCGACGGTGTTCAGCGAGCCGCAGATCCACGCCTGGTACCGGCTCGCGAACGGCACGGTCCACCCTCTCAACCAGGAAGCGGTCTCCGGCCTCGGCGGGCAGCGACCGATGTCGCTCACCGCCTACCAGAAGCTGGTGCACGACCGGTACGCCGACAAACTGCCGGGGTCGACATACGACCGCAAGGGCCTGGCCGGCGGATACAAGCTCGCCGCCCCGGCGCACAACGCCCCGTCCTCGACACCGACGCTGCTCGGCGCCTCGGGATCGCTCGCCCTCGCGCTCGCCGGCGGTGCGTTCGGGTTCCGCGTCCACCGCAAGCGGACGCGCACCCGGACCAGTTGACGCGTACACCTGCAACACGATGTGCGCGCAGGAGAGTTGAACGTCGGTCCATGCCTTGCCGCCCATGGGCGGATTCAATAGATTCTCGCAACGCGTGAGGTGAGGTCGTTCTCCAGAAGCCTGGAGAGGCGCTCGGCTGGGCTGTCCCAGCCGATTCCCCGAGTTCGCGCATCAACGGGCCGCCCGGATCGTCCGGGGAGCGCGCCGAGGGTTGGCTGGCGCGGCCGGGACGGTGACCAGCAAAAGCGGAAGTTCCCGATCGCGCGGATCGGGGACTTCCGCCTTTGCGAGCACGGCCGGAGGGCGTCGGGGCGGACCCCTGGTGCGGCCCCGGGTGCCGGGTGCCCGTTTACGCGGCCGGGGTGAGTTCGGCGCGGCCGAACAGCAGCGCGTAGCCGGCGGGGAGCTGGTGGAGGATGCGGGTGATGAGGTCGGGGCCGGCATGGGCGGCGACGGCCGCGAAGACGGAGCCGGTGTCCCACCGGGTCGTGGCCAGGGAGGCGCCGGAACGGACAGCGAGGTCCTTGACGAAGGCCCAGCCGGTCAGCGGCTGGGTGTCAGGGATCTGCGCGGTCAGGACACGTGCGGCCTCCAGGGGCAGGCAGGCGGCCAGGGCGACGCGTTCGTCGCCGGTCAGCTGGCGTCCCAGCCCCGAAAGGACCAGGCGGACGGCTTCCTCGGCTCTCTCGCGAGTCGGGTACGCGCCTTCGTAGCGGACCTTCTCCAGCATCTGCTCATACGCCGTCCCGTACGGCTGCTGGTGCTCAAGCGGTACGCGCACGTCGGAGATCACTGCGGTGCATGCCTTTCGTGAAGCCAGGGTGGAGTGGTGCCGGTGTGCGACACCGGTGGTCAGGTGAGCCGGGGGCGGCCGAAGAGGAGGTCGTAGCCGGCGGGGAGCTGGAGGAGGACCTGGCCGAGCAGGTCGTCACCGATGGCATCGGCGACCGTGGACAGCACGGCGCTGACGTCCCAGGCGGCGGTCCGCTCGGTGGCGCCCTCGATCCAGGCCGCGGTCGCCCGCACGAACCGCTCCGGCGACAGCGGCTCGGCGCTCTGCAGCGGGTTGAGCAGGATCAAAGCGAAGCCCTCCGGCAGCCGTGCCGCGAGCTGGGCGCGTACCTCGCCGACCAGGTGCGCGCCGAGCAGGGCGAGCACCACACGGGCCGCACGCTCGGCTTCCTCCACAGTGCCGTACTCGCCGCGTTCCTTCACGTGGTCGAGGAACGCTTCGCGTCGCAGAGTCATCTCGACCGCCACCCCTTCTTCTTCGGACTGCCCACGGGGTGCGGAGGGCGGGCGAGGGGGAGATCCGGTGCCCGTCCTCCGCACCCGTCCGGCCGGTGTCAGCCGGAGATCTCCTTGTGGCCGGACCCGACGCCGATGGAGATCTTGCGGGGCTTGGCGCGCTCGGCGATCGGGATGCGCAGCGTGAGCACGCCCGCGTCGTAGTCGGCCTCGATGCGCTCGGTGTCGAGGGTGTCGGCGAGCACGATCTGGCGGGAGAAGACTCCCAGCGGCCGCTCGGACAGTTCCATCTGCACGTCGTCGGCCTTCGTCACCGGCCGGCGCTCGGCCTTGACCGTCAGCATGTTCCGCTCGACGTCGATGTCGATCGCCTCGGGGCTGACGCCGGGCAGGTCGAAGGCCACCACGTACTCGTCGCCCTCGCGGTAGGCGTCCATCGGCATCGCCGACGGCCTCGACCAGGTACCCGGGCCCACCAGCTGCTGCGCGAGCCGGTCCAGCTCACGGAAGGGGTCAGTGCGCATCAACATTGTGAAAACACCTCCAGCAGGTTCAGGCAGTTGCTGCCAATGCGCCTCACTGACACCGTTGTAACATGTCATCCAATGGATGACAAACAAGATGTCGTCAATGGGACGACAACACGAGGGAGGTGCCCGTGACCCCGGCCGACCAGCCGTCCTCGTCCAGCACCGACGCCCACAGCCCGGCGTCGTTCCTCGCCGCAGCGGCGGCCCTGCACGCCATAGACGCCGCCCTGCGCGCCGCCCGGCACGAGACCCCAAACGCCCCCGACGCCCTCGGGCCGGGCCCGGAACAGGCCCTGGCCTCCTTGTCGCTGCTGCGGCAGGTACGCGAGCAACTCGCCGGGTGGGAGACCGGCCTGATCGAAACGGCCCGCGACGCGGGCGCCAGTTGGGCCGACCTCGCCCACCCCCTCGGTGTCGCCAGCCGCCAGGCAGCCGAGCGCCGCTATCTGCGCGGCCGACCCGGCGCGGCCGGCACCACCGGCGAGCAGCGTGTCCAGGCCACCCGTCAGGCCCGGGCCGCCGACCGCACCGCCGCCGCCTGGGCCCGCCGCAACGCGGCAGACCTGCGCCGCCTCGCCGGGCAGATCACCGCCCTCACCGACCTTTCCCCCGCCGCCCGCCGCCCGCTCAGCGAGCTCCATGCGGCCCTCGCCCACGACGACCCCGCACGCCTCATCGCCCCCCTGGCCGCCGCCCGCCCCCACCTGGCTGGCGCCCACCCCGACCTCGCAGCCTGGCTCGACACCCTCGCACCCCCCTGACCCCGCCCGGCGCATCGCAACAGCAGCCCGGTCAGCCGCTGCCCCTGGGCGAACGAACGGGGCCCGGCAGACGGGAGTTTGACGACAGGGCCTAGCAGGGCCTGGGGGCAAGGGCGTGGCCAAGGTGCCGAGGCGCCGGTTCAGGCCGGGCTGCCGACCGGCCCCGGCCTTTCAGACGGCCTGACCGAAGTCGGCCGTGGCCGGGTCCTGGTCGCGCAGCGGGGAATCGGCGTCGAAGCTGCGTCCGCCAGGCGCTTCAGGTCGCCGCCCAGGTGTCGGGGGCGTGGGCGGGGTGGGTGAAGGCCGGGACGTAGCGGCTGCCGTCGTCCTCGACGACGGTGTAGAGGCCGGTCTGTCCCTCCTAGGCGAACAGGATGAGCGTGGCGTCGCGGAAGGCCGTGAGGAGTTCCTGCTCGCTGCCATAACCGGTGACAGCGCGCTGCAGGGCTCCGTCCAGGGCGGTGACAGGGGGCGGGAACTCCAACGGCATCGGCGACGGGCGGTAGTTCGGGTTGTGCTTGAAGGAAACGAGCCGGCCGGAGCTGTCGACGGACCAGCCGCCCACGATGCCGTACGGGGGGACGGCGCCGTTGGGGTCGAAGTACGGGTCGATCGCTTACACGTAGCCGTCGCGCTGCCGTGCGGCCTGGGCGCGCAGAGCCTCGGTGACCGGGGGAACGGCGGCGGCAGGGCTGGACGGGGTGGTCACAGCGACTGGCTCCACTGCTTTTCGAAGGCGATCTGCTCGGCGACGGTGGCCAGCGTCTCGCGGGGTGCGTCGTGGAAGGTCTGGATGAGATCGGCGCGGGTGGGGCGGACGCCGGGGGTGAGGCGGCAGACCAGGAAACCCCCGGTATCACGGCAGGTCCCAGAGGGCCAGGTGTCGCGACGGGCGCCGTTGACGCCCAGAAGCCAGCCCTGCGGTTCGATCTGCTCGCGGACGCGAGAGAGCGCGTCGAAACAGTCGTCTGCTCTACCGGTGACATTTCCCCAAGGGCCGTCGGCGGTCACGGTGAAATCGTAGTTCTCGCCTTCCCAACGCAGGACGGTGTCGGCCTGCTGGTCGCCGTTGAAGGCGAGGACTTCGAAGCGGTCGGGGAGCAGGTGGCCACTCATCGGGTCCATCCTTCGGGTAGCTGGCTGGCGGGCGGCGCTTCAGAGGCAGGAGCGACGGGCTGTTTGGGGGTATGGGGCTCGTAATAGGGGTTCGGTATCCATTCTCCCTTGGTCCCGTCGCGGAGGTCCATCTCCCAGGCACCCTTGATGTGCGTTGCGGTCAACGCCCCCGGGGCGTCGACCTCGTACCGGTAATCGGTCACCCAGTTGGCACCTTCGTCCCTGGTGGTGCCCACGAAGGCTGATGCCTGGTTGCCCTTCACACTCGCCACTCCATACGACGTCCTCACCGAGCACGATGGGGCCGGCGGCCTCGACGCGCCCCTGGTGGTAAGGCTGGAGACCCTTGGCGCGCCCCGCATTCGGGAGGTGAGCAAGGGGCCGGCCGGTCACGGGTGGATCAATGCCGGGCGACTGTCATTCGTCGAGGCGCTGAAGGATCTGGGTGAACTCGCCGGTCTCGATCAGTCCGGCGAGGACCTGGGTCATGTTGCTGATTCCGGCGTCACGGACGATGAGACCGTCCGAGCACCAAAAGTAGCGGCCGCCAAGAGCTTCCCCGCTGGCGGCCCATCTCTTCATGAGGATCTCGACTTGGGCGAGGGTGATGATGGTCGCGCTCCACCGGGAGCCGTCCTTGAGGTCCACGAACACGTCGACGTTGTCCACGCTCTCCGGATCCTCGCCTGCGTCCGGCAGGAAAGCGGCTTGGAACTGCTCCGTCTGGACTCGGTACCAGGGTCCGTCCCAGTTGCCTGGTGGTGTGCTGTGGCTCATCAGGAGAGTCTGTCTGGTGGAAACATCCGGCTCAACCACGTTGTTCCGGCGTGCTTCTGGCGTGAACAGTGGGCGTACCGAGACTGCGTACGACGTGGCGATGTGGTCAATCCAGGAGTTTGGGGCAGACAGGGTAGATCACTTGGTTGTCCTTCAGTCGCTCTTGGAGCGCTGTGTTGCTGAGAGGGGAGGCTCTGACGTCGGGATGCACATCGTTGCCGAGGCCGTCGCCATTGCGCTCCAGGGTGTCGGCCGCGGTGCTTCTCTGGTCGGCTCGGGTCTGGATCGCGGATTTCACCTTCGGGTCGGTTGCCTTTGCGGCGGCGGCCCTCAGGCCGGCTGCTACTTGCCTGTCCTCGCCCACGAGATCTCGCACCACTCGTGTGTCGTGGTGGGCGTTCAAGTCCACGACCTGTTTGGCCTCGGCGCAGCCGGCGGGCGTGTCGGGTCCCTTCGTCGCCACCACCACGACGACGGTCGTGGCAGCGGCCGCCACGGCCACGGCCCCTGCGGCGACGGTGAGTTTGGCGGTGCCGAGTTTGGCGATGTGGGCGATCAGGCTGCCGATCTTCGCCGTCGGGGCGACGGGCGCGGAGAGGAGCGCCAGGGCCGCGACCACGGCGGCCTTGTCGCCGGTCAGCACATTGCGGGTCTGTTCCTCGGCAAGGGTGTAGTAGTCGACGTCGTTGGGCCTTCCGCTTCGGGTTGCTGCGATCTTGCCCAGTGCGTAGAGGTGCAGGGCGATCTGCCCGCGGCCCGCGGTCAGGGCGATCGGCGCAGCAACCTTGACGAAGCGTACGAGCAGCGCCCATTCCTGTGTGTCGTACAGCGCGCGGGCGACGGACAACAGTAGGTACGGTTCGGGCGCCGGTGGCTCGTCCACCGTCGTCGGCTCTGACACCGGCTCTGACGTCGGAGCTGGCATCAGTGCTGACAGCAGCCCTTCGGCCGCGGTGGTGGCCGAGGTGGGGGCCCAGTTCTGGCTACGGACGGCGGAGGCGGCTTCTTCCGTGATCTGGTAGGCGCCGTAGCGGTGCACGACCAGGCGCCGGTCGTGAAGTTCCGGCCCCGCGTCCGCGGCCCGGGGGTCCCCGGTGACCGGCGCGAACCAGGCCGCGGCCAGTGGCGCGCCGAACGTCGCCAGCGCCACCATCACGCGACGGGCCGGCTCGCTCAGGGCGATGGCCAGGGCCTCGGCCTGATGCTGTGGGCTCAGCTGGTCCGGGTCGACCGGCGGCGGCTGGTCATAAGGCTCCCGGGTCGCCCTGGCACGCCACTGGTCGGAGCCCTTGATGAACTGCGCGTACTGGAACAGACGTTGTGGCCGGCCCTCGGCCATCTCGTAGACGTGATCGAACTGGAGGTGCTGCAGGCCGACCGGGCCCAGTGCCAGGCCCAGTTCGGAGCTGAGCAGTTCGATGGCGGCTCCCCGGCCCAGGGGCTGGATGTGGTGGGCCGCCCCTGGGGCCGGCAGGGTCGGATACGGAGCGGTGAACAGGAACGTGCACCCGGAGAAGGTCTGCAGTACACGGGCCACGTCCGGTTGGTCCAGTGCGCAGTCGAAGACCGTGATGTGCACGTCGGAGACGTCGGCGAGAGCTGCCCGCAGTGCGGTTTCGTCCACTTCGCGCAGGAAGGGCTTGCCGAAGAAGACCTCGGCCAGCCGCTGGTAGAGGATCGCCGGCGTGAGCGTCTCCCCGGGACGAGGCCAGAGGATGTGGCCGCGTCGTCCCCGCTCGGCCAGTTTCCGGTGCACCGCCTCCGCGATGGCCTGTTTCCCGACGCCCGCGGCCCCGTACAGCTGGACGCTGGTGCCTTCGGCCAACTCCCGGGCGGCCTGCGCCACGATGTCGTCACGGCCGAACAGCGGGGTCGGGGCGGGGGCCGCCAGTACGGGGGCTTCGTGCAGCGGAAGCTCCAGCACGCTGTGGGTCTGGACGAATCTGCCGTCGGAGTAGCTGACGTTGAAGGCGAAGTTACCGGTGCTGACGATGCCGTGGACGTCTCCGTGAACCACGACCGATTTCTCGGCACCGGACGGTTCCGCACTCGGGCTGTTGGGTGCCGCAGGCCCGTCCAGCGGGCCGGACCCGCCGCTCACCGGCTCTGCCCCTGGATGTTCACCGCGTCGTCCCCGGTCGAGACGATCCCGGATACGTCCCCGCCGACCGTCACACTCCGAGGGCCGCCACCTGGGACGGCGGGCCCTTCCGGAAGCAGCGCCGCCAACTCCGTGGCCAGAGCGGGGTCGGCCGCCAGTACGCGCCTGATCTGAAACCGGAGTGCGGCCAGCGCGTCCGGGTCGTCGACGGCCCCCGCCAGGTCCGTCACCGCCCCCTCGATCGGCGTGGCGTCGGGCGTGCGGTGCAGGATCCGGTCGAGCAGCCGCTGCCCCAGGTGCACCGTCGCATCGGCGGCCTGCTCTTCGGCCCGGTTCAGCACGGCGACGCCGTAGGCCCCCACCGCCGCGCCGATCGCCGGTACGACCTCACCGAGTAAGGAGTTGATGTCCACCCTTGCGTTCCCCCGTAGACGGCATCGCGGACAGCGGCCACGTCCACGATGGTGACGCCGGCCGCCAGTCTTTCCAGTACAGACCCATCAGCCCCAACTCGGCAACCATTTCAGCGAGTTGGCGGGAACGGAAGGTCGGCCGTTCGCGCCAACCGGCTGATCAAGTGGATCAGGGGGTGTCTGGCGCTCCCCGCCGGTGCCAGGCCGATGCCAGTGGCCTGGCACCGGGCGTAGCTGCCGTATGCGCGACTTTCGTCGTCGGCTGTCGCGACCAATGGCGCAAGCGTGTCCCGCTGCGGTCGCCTAACGTGGCCGCGTGACACGCGTGGAACGTACGGACGGTCGGGCCGCGGCCCGCCGGACATTGGCAGAGGGGTTGCGCTCGGCGCCCCGACGGCTGGCCGGACTGGCCGATCCGGTCAGGGCGCTCTTCGCCCCGGGGATGTGGACTCCCGGGCGCATCGTGGGCGAAACGCTGCTCTGCGCGGTGCTCGGGCTGCTGGCGGCGGCCGCCGAGGTCCCGGCAGGTCTGCTGTCCGATGCCGGCGTCGTACGGGTCGTCGCCGTGGGGCTGGCAGCCGCGCTGCTGTCGCTCCTGCGCCGGGTCCTCCCTGCGACCGTGCTCCTGATCACCGCCACCGGCATGAACGAGTTCAGCGGCCTCACCGTGCTCGTCGTGGTCGCCGCCTGGTCGGCCGGCCGGCGGATCGACGGTGTCGGCAAGGCGGCCGGCACCTTCGCCGCCGCATACGCCCTCTCCCTCGGCCTGACCTTCCTGAGGGATCCGCTCTCCCTCACCATGACCCTCACGTTCGCCGTCCCGCTGCTGCTGGTCATGATCGTCGTCCCTGGTCTGATCAGCCGCTACTGGTCGCAGCGCCGCACGCTGACGGACATCCTGCGGGAGTACAACGCCCAGCTGCTGCGCGAACGCGCGATGATCGCCGGGCAGGCCCGGATGCGGGAGCGGCAGCGCATCGCGCAGGACATGCACGACAGCCTCGGCCATCACCTCACCCTCATCTCGGTCCACACCGGGGCGCTGGAGGTGGACCGGGAGCTGACCGGGCGCCAGCGGGAGGCCGTCGGGGTGTTGCGCGAGGCGTCGGTGGCCGCGCTGCACGAGCTGCGCGAGGTGGTGGGGCTGCTCAAGGATGGCATCGAGAGTCCTGGCACAAGCCCCGCCACCCCTGCCGTACAGGCCCCTGGAGAAGGGCATGCCACGGTGCCGTCCCGCGGGGTGGCCGGCATCGAGAGTCTGGTGGCAGCGTCCCGGACCGCGGGGACCGCCGTGGAGCTGCGGCACTCCGGCGAGCCCCGCCCGCTCCCCCCGACCGCGGACCACGCGGCGTACCGCCTCGCCCAGGAGGGCCTGACCAACGCCCACAAGCACGCCCCGGGCGCCGCGATCACCATCGAGCTGCGGTACGAGCCGGACGCACTGGTCGTGGAGGTCGCGAACGGCCCCGCCCCGGAGACGGCGGAGACCGGGCGGAGCGTGGTGAGCGGCGGGCAGGGCCTGACCGGGATCCGGGAACGGACCTGGCTGATCGGGGGCATGGTCCATGCGGGCCCGACGGCGGACGGTGGTTTCCGGCTGGCGGGCGTGCTGCCCTACGCCTCGCCGGAAGGCTGTGCCCCGAGCCGCCCACCGGGGGATGCGGAGACGACGTTCGCCGGTCCCACCGGCGACTTTCGGGAGCAGATCCCGGCCGGCCCCCTGGGCGAAGGTGTTCCGGTCATCGACGGGAACGGTCTTCCGAAGGAGCTGGCCAGGGCCATGAGCAGGAAAACGAAGCGAAGCGGCGTCGCCATCGGTTGCGGGATCGCGGCACTGATCCTCCTACTGCTGGTGGTCTTCGGGGTCGTCGCCGCGGTCTTCCTGGTGGGCGAGACCGACAAGGCCATGATCGAGCCGAAGCAGTACGACGCGGTGCGGGTGGGCCAGCCGGAGACGGCGGTCCGCGCGAAACTGCCTCGCGGGAACTCGTTCCTGGCCGAGGGCCTGGACAAGGGTGCACCGCCCGCACCGATGGGCGCCGCATGCCTCACGCTGATGTCCACCGAGAACGGCAGCAGTTGGAGCACGGAGCCGGTGTTCCGGTTCTGCTTCAAGGGCGGCAAGCTGATCGAGAAGAAGTCCTTCGAGATCACGAGGTGAGGGGGAGTCCGCGAACCGAGGGGGAACCCGCCGCTCACCGACGGGTTCCCGGGAGCCTCAACAGCCCATCGTCCAGGTGTGGGAGGCTCCCTTGTCGTTGGCGGCGGCGTTGTAGCCGATCTCCTGGCCCGGGGCGAGGCAGATGGTGACATGGCCGAGGAGTTCGCGGCCGGAGTAGACCTTGACGTGGTCCTTGACGCCGGGGCCGGAGATGCCGTGGTTGGCCCAGGACGAGTCGTGCCATGCCATGTCGCCCTCCCACCAGTGGTCGTCGCCGCTGTGCTCGATCTTCAGGCCGGTGTAGTTCGCGTCGGTCCAGACGCAGAAGTTCCCGCTGCCGCACGGCACCGCCTCAGCGGAGGCGGAGGTGGCGAGCACGGCGCCGGCGGCGAGGAGGGAGGCGGCGAGGAGGGAGAAGACGCGCCGGGCGGCGGTCGACCGCGGCTTCATCGTGACGTTCATCGGGATGGTGTTCCTTTCGCGGGACGGTGGTTGCGGAGCAGGCCGACGGCGGTCGTGACGGCGTGGGAGCGCATACGGCGCCAGTCGGCGAGGTCGGCGCTGTGGCGGGCGCGTACCACGGCGAGCGGGAGATGGGCGTGTGTGGCCTCGGGCCCGAGGTTGTTGACGATCGCGGACGTCCGGAACCAGCGCCGCTGGTCCCCGTACAGCCGCTGCTGTGCCGTGGCGAGGCAGCCGTCGCTGTGGGCGCGTACGACGAACCCGGTGGGCAGTCGGACGGAGAGCTGGGCCGGTCCGGTCCCGAACAGGGCCTCGGATACGCGCTGTTGCGCGGCGGGCGGCGGCGGACTGCGGTCCGGCCGGGGCGCAGTCAGGCCCCGGCGGCTGAGGCAGTCGTCGGTGAGGATCTGGGTGGCGGTCTTGATGAGGTCGTCGGAGGAGACGCGGTGAGCGGGGGCGGCGGCGCAGCCGCTCACCAGCACCGGCAGGGCGAGGACGGCCAGGGCCGTCATACGCGGACGCATCGTGACGGAGGAGATCGATGTCCGGGGTGTGTCTCAGCCTGCCTCGCACCCCATCGTGGTGTTGCTGACACCGTCGAACTTGCCCGCCCACTCCCAGTTCTCGGAGTAGTCGTCCGGATGGATCGCCCGGTACAGACACCCACCGCCGTTCTCGTAGCTGATCGCGTACACGGTTACGGACGCGTGTGAGTCGAAGGACACCGCAGACCGCTTCACCGGTGGCGTGGCCTCCTTGTACCCGGGCGGGGAGTAGTCCCAGGCGCCGCCCATCTGGCCGGATTTGGGCCAGAAGTACACATGTCCTGTCGGCACGGCAGCGATCCGCGCACTGCGCGCTACGGCTGGATGGGCCGAGGCGGTGGTGGGCAGGAGCGCGCCGAACAGGGCAGCGGCGACGGCAAGTTGACGCATGCGGAGACCCCCCGGGGAAGCGGCGCACTGTGGCTGCGCCGTGCAATGCCACGATCCCCAACATCGGTAGCGCTATGCGCGGAATCAGAATGGTCCACCCATGTAGGTGAGCAAAGATCGGCCAGGGCCGCCTCCCGGTCGCCGAGGCGGCACGGGCGATCGTCACGCGACGCAGGAGGGTCCGCGAAGAAGGACAAGGCGACGCCGCGATCTCGAAGTCACGGGCGGACACGCCATCGTGGACGTTCCCCCGGCGACCCGGCGACCCGGCGACCCGGCGACGTCCGCTCTACGGGCACGGACTGCGCTGCCTCTCCCACGGCACCGTCTCCCAGGTAACCGTCCTCCGGGTCGCAGTCCTTCAGATCGCTGTCTCTCAGGTCACGGCCTGCTCCGTCCAGATGGCCTTGCCTCGGGCGAAGTAGCGGGTGCCCCAGCGTTCGGTGAGCTGGGCGATGAGGAACAGGCCGCGACCGCCCTCGTCCTCGTGGGCGGCGTAGCGCAGGTGGGGCGAGGTGCTGCTGGTGTCGGTCACCTCGCAGATCAGCGTCCGGTCGTACAGGAGGCGGACCTTGATCGGGCCTGGGGCGTAGCGGATGGCGTTGGTGATCAGCTCACTGAGGATCAGCTCGGTGGTGAACGCCTGCTCTTCCAGCCCCCAGCCCGTCAGCTGTCGGGTGACCTCGGCGCGGGCGCCTGCCACGGCCGAGGGGTCGGGCGGCACGTCCCACTCGGCGATGCGGTCGGGGTCCATGAGGCGGGTGCGGGCGACGAGGAGGGTGATGTCGTCGCGCCGGCGGTCGGGCCGCAGTGCGCTGATGACGACGTCGCAGGTCTCCTCCGGCGGGCGGGAGGGGCGGGCCAGGGCCGTACCGAGGATCTCCAGACCGGTGTCGACGTCGCGTTCCCGGTCCTCGACGAGGCCGTCGGTGTAGAGGACGACGCTACTGCCCTCGGGAAGGCGTAGCTCCACGGCCGTGAAGGGGAGACTGCCCACGCCGAGCGGTGGGCCTGCGGGGAGCTCGGTGAACTCCACGGTGCCGTCGGGGCGGACGACGGCGGGTGGCGGATGGCCGGCCCGGGCCATGGTGCAGGTGCCGGTGGTGGGGTCGTAGATGGCGTAGAGGCAGGTGGCACCGGTGATGGCGAGTTCATCCGTCGCCGGGCCCGCCTCGATCGTCGCCGAGTCCGTATCGGTTTTCGTGTCCGTGTCGGCGTCCGTGGCCGTGCCCACGGCCGGGTGCACGGCCGTGTCCGTGGCCGTGTCCTGGTCGATGCGGGCCACCAAGTCGTCGAGCCGGGCGAGGAGTTCGTCCGGTGGCAGATCCAGGGTCGAGAAGTTCTGTACGGCGGTGCGCAGCCGGCCCATGGTCGCGGCTGCGTGCAGCCCGTGGCCCACCACGTCGCCGACGACGAGCGCGACCCTGGCTCCGGGCAGCGGGATGACGTCGAACCAGTCCCCGCCCACTCCGGTCCGGGCGGGGAGGTACCGGTAGGCGACGTCGAGGGCGGTCTGTTCGGGCAGGCCGCGGGGGAGCAGGCTGCGCTGGAGGGCCACGGCCATGGAGTGTTCGCGGGTGAAGCGGCGCGCGTTGTCGATGCAGACGGCCGCCCGGGCCGCCAGCTCCTCGGCCAGGGTCAGGTCGTCCTCTTCCAAGGGCGGGCTTTCCCGCTTCCGCCAGAAGTTGGCGACGCCCATCAGCACACCGCGCGCCTTGAGCGGCACGGTGATGAGCGACCTGAGGCCGTGTTCGATGACGATGCGAGTGCGCTCGGGGTCTCCCGCAAGCCATTCGGAGGCGGCGAGCAGATCGGGTACGAGCACGGGCCGTTCGCTGACGAAGACGGTGGCCATCGGCGTGGCGGGGACGTACCGGTACACCTCGCCCACCCGGTACTGGGGATGGGTGAACGTACCGCTGAGCGCCACGCGCCGCAGCTCCGGCGCCTCCGTGTAGGCGCCGGGCGGCGGCTCCTCACCGCGCAGGACGGGCTCGGCGAGGTCGACGGTGACGTAGTCGGCGAACCGGCGTGCGGCCACCTCGGTGAGCTCCTCGGCGGTGCGGGTGACGTCCAGGGTCGTGCCGACGGCCACGCTCGCCTCGTAGAGCAGCCGGAGCCTGCCCTGGGCGGCCGCGGCCTTCCCGGCGAGGGCGCGCAGCTCGGTGGAGTCCCGCAAGGTGGCGACGCTGCCGGGCGGACCGCCGTGGCGGTCCGTCGACCGGTTGTTCACCGCCAGGAGACGGTCGCCGACGGGGATCACTTCGTCGGAGGCATCGCGCCGGGAGAGCAGCAGCTCCGTCGTCCTGGCGTCGAGGTCGAGGCTGTCGACCTGCCGCCCCTCCACGTCCGGGGGCAGCGCGAGGAGCCGGCGTGCCTCGTCGTTGGCGAGTACGACCCGGCCCTCGTCGCCGACGATGACCACGCCCTCGCGCACGGCGTGCAGCACCGCGTCGTGGTGCTCGTACATCCGCGTCATCTCGGCCGGTCCCAGACCGTGGGTCTGCCGCCGCAGCCGCCGGCTCACCAGGGCCGTTCCGGCTGTGGCCAGGGCCAGCGCGCCGGCGCCCGCGCCGATGAGGAGCGGGAGCAGCCGGTCGGCGGAACCGCTGATCTTGCTGATCTTGAGCCCGGACGCGACCATGCCCACGACTCGGCCCCCGTCCAGCACCGGGACGACGGCCTGCATCTCCTCACCGACGGGACCCTGGAGGCTTTCGATGGTGACGTGGCCGGCCAACGACGGCCCGATGGTGCCGATGAACTTCTTGCCGATCCGTTCCGGCCGCGGGCTCGAATAGCGGGTGCCGTCCCGGTTCATGACGACGATGAAGTCGACACCGCCCGCCTTGCGGGCCGCTTCGGCCAGCGGCTGGAGCACGGCAGCCGGGTTCGGGCCGCGCAGCACGGCGGGTAGGCCGGGGGCGTGGGCGAAGCTCTCGGCGGCGGCCAGCGAGCGGGCTCGCGCCGCCTGGAAGCGGTCGTTCCGAGCCAGCAGCGCCAGCGCGGCCACCGCCGCCGCGATGAGCAGCACGATGATCAGCGCCTGCAGCACGAACATCTGCCCGGCGAGGCTGCGCACGCTCGCCATGGGTCGGAAACGCCGCTTCGAAGGCGCCGGAGAGCCTGGTGGCCGCTGTCGACGCGCACGCGCGAAGCGGCCCGGGACGCGGGCCATGCCCCCTGTCTAACCTCGCTCCGGCGCGGACGGCACACACCACGCCGGGCACTCGCACGGCTTGCCCAGTCCTGCGGCCGGCCCGGGCCCGTCGGCTCCGTCGGTCCCGGTCGGTCCTGTGTGGCCCGCAGACATCAGGGGTGGTTTGCGGTCCTGCCCTCGGTCCACGAGTGTGCGGACGCTCCCGGAGCACGGCCTACTTCTCCAGCCGTGACACATCAGGTGCTCGTTCGCCGGCGGCTTCCGGTATCGCGTCGGCGATCGACTGCACTTGTTCGGCCGAGAGCGGGACCGCCAGTGCACCGGCGTTCTCGTGGAGGTGCGTGCGGCGTCGCATGCCCGGCAGGGGGATCACGTCGTCCGGCTGTGCCAGCACCCAGGCCAGCGCCAGTTGCGCGGCAGTGCAGCCGAGGTCCGCGGCCAGAGTCCGTAGGCGATGGACCAGGCGCAGGTTGGCCGCCAGGTTCTCGGTGCGGAAGCGGGGGTGATCGCGGCGAACGTCGTCGGTGGCCAGGGTGTCCACGCCGGTCAGCGCTCCGGTGAGCAAGCCGCGGCCGAGCGGCGAGTACGCCACCAGCGTGACGCCGAGTTCGCGGGCCGTGGGCAGGATCTCCCGTTCCAGGCCACGCGTCCACAGCGAGTACTCGCTCTGCAGCGCGGCGATGGGGGCTGTCGCACACGCACGGCGCAGCGTGTCGGCGTTCACCTCCGACAGACCGATGTGGCGCACCTTGCCCTGGGCCACGAGCTCGCTCATGGCCCCGACGGTGTCCTCGATGGGTACGGCCGGGTCGCGTCGGTGCAGGTAGTAGAGGTCGAGATGGTCCACCCCGAGTCGGCGCAGCGACGCGGTACAGGCCCTCTTGGCGTAGGCGGGCGTGGAGTCGACCCGTCGCGCGCGGCGGTCGGTGGAGCGTACGACGCCGAACTTGGACGCCAGGAACACCTCGTCGCGGCATCCCGCGATCGCTCGCCCCACCAACTCCTCGTTGGTGTACGGGCCGTACATGTCGGCCGTGTCGAGGAAGCCGAGGCCCACTTCGAGTGCCCGACGGATCGTCGCGACCGACTCCGTCTCGTCGGCGGGGCCGTAGAAGTCGGACATGCCCATGCAGCCCAAGCCGATCGCCGAAACCAGCGGGCCGCCACGTCCCAGCCGCCTGCGCAGCATCCGAGCCTCCTGTCGGGGGTCTGTTCCGTGGTCACCCCGGCTCCTACCCTGAAGGGCAAGTGTCGGTGCGCAACCGGAAGGAAGACGCCGATGACCCGGGATGCCAACAACGGCTGGACGCGGCAGACCTTCATCTCTCCCACCGCCTTTCGGATTCCCTACAGCCCCGACCATGCCCTCCTGGCCCGCCGATTGCGTACCGAGGTACTCGACCGGCGCGGCTTCGCCGTCGTGTCGGGCACGCCTGCCGGCACCATGAGCACCCCGCAGGCCCAGGAGTTCGCCACGTCGATGCTGCGCCACTTCGGCGAACCGCTCATGCAGGGCCGGGGCCCCGACACCGCCCTGGGATGGCTCGTGCGGGACGAGGGCGCCTCGGCGTACACCGACGACCGTCGCTTTCACGAGAACGCCTACACCTCCGAATCCCGCGGCTATCTGCACCTGCACAACGACCGCGCAGTGCAGCCCTTCGGCCAGGCCCCCGACTGCATCGCCCTCCTCGCGCACCGCAAGGCCGCGCAGGGCGGTGCTTCGGTCCTGGTGGACGGCTGGACGCTCCACCGCATCCTGCGCGAGACCTCCCCGCACGCTCTGGACTTGCTCAGCACGCCGTACCCGGTGGACCGCCGCCACGTCACGCCCCACGGCGAGAGCCCCGTGGTACGAGTGCCGGTATTCGAGCACGCCGACGACCGCGTCCAGGTCCGCTGCAACCTCAAGCGCATCCGGACCGCCGCCGAACTGACCGGCGCGCCACTGCCACCGGAGCAGCGAGCGGCTCTGGAAACCCTGGGCCAGGTGCCGGCCCGCCCGGAGCTCAAGGTGACGATCCCGCTTCAGGAGAGCGACTGCCTCGTCATCGACGACCGGCGCGTCCTACACGGCCGGACCTCCTACGTGGACCACCCCGACACCGCTCGCCGGCGCTGCCTCATACGAGTCATGCTGCGGGTACCAGCCCGCAGAGTCCCTGAGAGCGAGGCCGACTGACCCAGCCGACGCCACACCACCAGCGTGGCTACAGCACCGGCGCGCACCGTGTGATTCTCGACCTCGCCTTCCAGGAGCTCGGGGTACAGCGCGTCGCCGGGTGGATCCCCCTGGACAACGAACAGAGGATCAAGGCGCTCGACGAGCACGGCGCGCTCGGCAAGTTGGGGTGCGCCACGGACGAAATACGCCGCAATCACGTGTTCATCAACGGTTCCTGGCGGGACTGCGACCTGAACTCCGTGAGCGCGGAAGAGTGGAGCCGACGTCGCGAGCGGATCGTCGCGCGACGCGAGGAGAGCGGGACCAGCACGTAGAGGACGGCGTGGGCCGGAGGGGAGGCCACAGAGCCTGGAGGCGGTGGCCCGGCCCGCCGGCCGTGTCCACGATGCGGTTCGGGACACCCTCCCGATGAACAGTCGCCGCCCACACCGGAACGAACGGGCGTACACAGCAACTGGGCAGGTAGAGATGTACGGCACCGGGGAGTTGACCTTGGCGCGCCATCAAGTGATCAAGATGTTCGGCGCCGGCGTCAGCCCGGCGTCACGGGCGGGGGCCGAGCGCGACGCGGCATGCCGGCCGGTAGTACGCCCTGAGTCCGGCGGCGTTCAAACGGCCCACGTCGCGGATTCGGTCGCGGCGGACTCCGGCGTCCAGTCGCACCCCGTCTCACCTGCGGTCCGTCGCAGCCGGTGACGGGGCGCGTCACCTGATTGCCACATGGTGATGGCCCCTCGCGTCACTCGTTGGTGTGATGCATTGGGAGGTTCTCCGGTCCGAGTGTGGAGGTCCGAATGATCCCTTTCTCGATGCGTGTCCGGTCGATGGGCATCCTGGCCTTGATGGTCTGCGTACCCGCCGGTGCCACCGTGGCGGTGGCACCCGATGTGGCTTCCGCGTTGCACGCGCAGACCCGCGCCGATCTGGACGCGTCGATGCACGGCGAGGCGTACGCCTATGCCACCTACTCCTTGTTCGCCGACCAGGCACGTGCCCAGAACCTGCCGTCCGTGCAACAGCTCTTCCAGCGCACGGCCCAGGTGGAGCTGGGCGAGCACTTCGCGGAGGAGGCCAAGCTCAGCGGTCTGGCCGGCAGCGACGCGGCCAATCTGCAAGCGGCGATGAAGGGCGAGGACTACGAGTCGCACACGATGTACCCCACCTTCGCCAAGCAGGCCCGGCAGGACGGCGACACCGCCGCCGCCGGTCTCTTCGAGGAGATCGCCAAGGACGAGTCGGCCCACCACGCCGCGTTCGCCAAGGCGTTGGAGGTCCTCCGCACCGGCAAGGGCACCGTCCCGGCACCTCCCGGTGTCAAACCAGTGACCGTCCAGGCCGGGGAGCCCAGGGTCCGTGCGGCCCGGACGAAGCAGAACCTGGGCACCGCGCTGAACGGTGAGGCGCTGGCGTCGGCCAAGTACACCCAGTTCGCCCAGGCCGCCACCGCGCACGGCAACCAGGCACTGGCCCGCCTGTTCACCGGCACCGCCGACGTCGAGCGGCGCGAGCACTTCGCCGGCGAGGCGCAACTGGCCGGCATCGTCGCACCGACGCGCCAGAACCTCACCACCGCGATCAACGGCGAGCAGTACAAGTCCCGCATCATGTACCCCACCTACGCCCGCCAGGCCAAGACAGCCGGCGACGCCGAGGCCGCGAAACTGTTCGCCGACAACGCCAACGCCGAGGCCGGTCACGCCCGCGCCTTCGAGAACGCGCGCGACCAACTCCACTGACGGCACGACCGGACGACCGGACGACCGGACGACCGGACGATGGGACGACGGACCACGGCGCGACGGCCGGAGCGGGCACTCGCAGGTACGGGCCCGCCCGGCCGTCGGTGTCCGCCCGCACCGGCGTCCGCTACGCTCGCGTGGCCGCCATGGTGGTCCTGTTCACCGACGTCTACCTGTACTGACCCTGCTCGTTATCGGGAAGAACTGCGGTCACGGTCGAGCGGCATGAAGGGGCGGCATGGTGGGTGGCGAACTGTTCGTCCTGGAGGACGTGACGGTGCGGCACGGCAACACGGTGCTGCTCGGGCAGGTGACCTGCACGGTCGGGGCCGGGATGTGCACGGCGCTGGTCGGTCCGTCCGGCGCGGGGAAGTCCACGCTGCTACGGCTGCTCAACCGGATGGCAGAACCCACCAGCGGCCGGGTACTCCTCCACGGCCGACCGCTGCCGGACTGGGACGTGCTGATGCTGCGGCGCCGTGTCGGCCTGGTCGGGCAGCAGCCGGTCCTGCTCACCGAGCACGTCGTCGACGAGCTGCGGGTCGGCCGCCCGGGGCTGAGTGAAGACGAAGCACGCGTGCTGCTGGTCAAGGTGGGCCTGTCGGCCGCCCTGCTCGCCCGGCCGACCGCCGGGCTTTCCGGCGGGGAGGCACAGCGCCTGTGTCTCGCCAGAGCCCTGGCCGTCCGTCCCGAGGTGCTGCTCCTGGACGAGCCCACCTCGGCCCTCGACGCCGCCAGTGCAAGGGCCATCGAGGAGTCGGTCCGTGAACTGCTGGCCGCCGGTCTGTCCGTCGTGCTGGTCAGCCACAACACGGCCCAGGCCCGCCGCCTCGCCGACCGCGCGCTCGTCCTGCGCGAGGGCCGGCTCGTCGCTTCCGGCCCCGCCGACGAGGTGGCCTACCTCAAGGAGGAGCGATGAATCCCGCCGTTCCCAGCTGGCCCGGCGTCGCCGCCTCGGCGGCCCTGGTCCTGCTCGCCATCGCCGTGGCCTGGTACCGGCGCCTCCACCTGGCCCGCGAGATCACGGTCGCCGCCATCCGGGCCGGGCTCCAACTCACCGCCGTCGGCGCCGTACTCGTATTCGTCTTCCAGCACACCGGACTTGCCGGAGCCGCCGGCTGGCTCGCCCTCATGGTGCTCGTCGCCGGCCAGGTCGCCGCCCGCCGCGCTCGTGGCCTGCCCCACGCGCTGCCCGTCGCCACGGCAGCCATCACCAGCGGCACCGCGGCAACCATGGGGTCCCTGCTCGCGCTCGGTGTGATCGCCACCCAGTCCCGCGTGGTCATCCCGGTCGGCGGCATGGTCGTCTCCGGCGCCATGCAGGCCACCGCGCTCGTCCTGATCCGCCTGCGCGACGAGGCACGCACCGCCCGTCCGGCCATCGAGGCCCGCCTCGCCCTCGGCCTGTCCGCCGCCGACGCGTTCGCACCCCACATGCGCTCCACCCTGCGCACCGCGCTCATCCCCGCCATCGACTCCACGAAGACCGTCGGCCTGATCAGTCTGCCCGGCGCCATGACCGGCCTCATCCTCGCCGGCGTCACCCCGCTGACCGCCATCCGCTACCAGATCGTCGTGATGTACATGCTTCTCGCCGCAGCCGCCCTGGCCTCCCTCACCGCCGCCCGCCTCGCCGAACACACCCTCTTCGACCCCGCCCACCGCCTGCGCCCACTGGCCCCCGAACCTTCCAAGCCCCGCTGACCCTGTGAACCCGCTCAAGAGGCCCGATGGCTCTCCGCCGGGGCGGAAGTGCGGAAGCCGCAAGAGGCGGGGGGGGCTCCGGCGATCGCGCCGGCATTCGGGCCCGTGCAGACTTCACAGCCGGGCTTTGAGCACGTCGACCTCACAGCCCGGCGCGGACGGGTCGAAGCCGTGCTCGACCAGCCAGCGAACCGCCAGCAGGCTTCGCAACGACCACCACGCGCGGATCACATCGAGGTCAACGTCGGCGCCATAGCCGGCGACGACGTCGCCGAGGTGCTCCTGGTGTCCGAGAGTCAAGATGGCGAGGTCGAAAAGGGCATCACCCCGGCCCGCCTCGGACCAGTCGATGATGCCCGTGATCTCGTCGCCGTCGACGAAGACGTGGGCGATCTGTAGGTCGCCGTGGGTGAACACCGGAGTCCACGGCCGGAGCGCGGCCTGGGCGACCTGGCGGTTGCGGGTGACCAGGTCGGCAGGCAGGACGCCGTTCGTCACGAGCCACTCGCACTCGCCGTCGAGATCCGCCGCCAACTCGTCGAGGCCCTTGCCCGCCCGGCCGGGCCAGGGCGGCAACGGCGCGTCATGCAACTTCCGGATGACGGCACCCGCCGCTGCCCACGCCGCCGGTGAGGCGGTCGACGGCTCGCCGAGGCGGCCGAGCGCCGTCCCCGCGACCGCCGCGACCGCCAGCACGGGCGGCCTGCGCCACAGGACCTTCGGGGTCGGGACCGGCGCCAGGGCCATCGCCTCGACCTCGACGTCGATGCGCGTCTGATCGGCGTCCACCTTCAGGAACACGTCGCCGACGCGCAGGGTCGCGCGCTCGGAATGGGCGACGACCACCTCGACCTCATCCATGGCGACCAGTATCCCGAAATGACCGTCGACGTCACCGGGTTTGTCCAGGAGCGCCGCGATGCTCTGCAGGGCACCGGGCCCAGGGAAGGCCCCACCGCTGATCTCGTGGTGGATCTCATCGCGTATCTCGTCGCGCGGGCCGGTCCGGCCGGCTCCGCTCCTCGGACACCGTTGCCCCATGGATCGCTTCTGTCATCCCAGTACCGCTCCAGGGCGGCAGTGGGTTGGGAGCTCGACGGTGGTTGGCCGTTGGCCATCGGACGAGCCAGGGGTAACCACCTTGACTGAACCGGCGCCGCCGAGGCGACTCGCAAACCCTTGGTAAACGCTTCCCCAAGTCGGTAAACGTGCTTTGCGTGGCACTGGACGTAAATGTTGATCTTGATCTGCGCACATCGGACAGCGGCGCATGTGTCCTCTTCCAACGGACTTGAACAGGAAGGTCATGACTTTATGCATATGAAGGCACGTCAGCGAGCAGGCATAACAATGGCGTTGGCGGCTGGTGCCGCATTCATCGCCGCGACTCCGAACGCCTCCGCTGCGGCGCCCTCAGGGCAGACGCTGGACAGGGTCCTCGCCGAATCCGGCAAGACCACGACCTTCGCTCGCGACACCGCGTGGACGTTCTCCAAGCTGAAGGGCGACCACCACCTCGCCGCCGACAAGGACGGTGGTGTGTCCATCGAGGACGGCGGGGGCGAGAAGCTTCTCACCATGTCGCCCAAGCCCGTCAAGGACGCGGAAGGTCACCTGCACAAGGTGACTTGGACCGTGAAGGGCAACACCCTCTACCAACACGTCGACACCCCGAACGCCACCCTCAAGGGGGTCGTAGCCCCCACTGTGACGGCCTACGGTTTCTGGGACTGGGCCAAGTGCGTCGGCAAGAAGAGCCTCGACACGGCTGAGCTCGGCGGCGTCGCCGGGTGCATCGGAGACCTTGAGACCGGATGCGCTCCCGGTGCCGCCGTCGGCGGGTTCGGCGGAGCTGTCGCCGGCATGGTCCAGGGCGCCCACAAGTGCTGACCCACGCATCGGAAGTCAGGGTGTGGGGATGCTGCAAGGTGGTGTTGCGATGAAAGAGAAGGAACTGCGCCCGCCGAACGGCCGATTGTTCTTCTCGGGCGCGGTCGCCGTGGCCATCTGCGTGGGCACGGTCATCAAGGCGTCCTTCTCGGGTTGGGTGTCGACCGTGGCAGGTCTCGCCGGCGCCGTCGTCGTCGCTCTGGCGGCGCGACTGTGGCACCGGCAGGCCGACCTGAGGTACCGACGGGCACGTGCTCTCGCGGAAGAGCAGAACGGCTCCGGGGACACCACGCTGTAGGCCCGGCGAGAAGTCGGACAGCATGGCCCCTTCCGGCGGTACTCGCCGGCACACGGCGGACACGGCCGGAAGGGGCTTCTCGGCCTCTGTCGCCCGGTGTTGGCGACTCCGCGCCCGCGCTCTGGGTGTGCTGTCCTGTCGGTCTCGGCCGTCAGCGGTCACACTCCGATGAAGCTCACCGTTTCCGTCATGTCCGCCCGCCCGGTGCGCAGCCGTGGCACGCCTTCCTTCTCGAATCCCACCGAGACGCCGCAGAACAGCACGAGCTCGTCATCGGCTCCGACTGTTCGGCTGACGGTCTTGCGGTACATGGTCCACATCACCTGGGGGCAGCTGTGCAACCCTTCCGCCCTCAGCAACAGCATGACCGTCTGCAAGTACATCCCCGCGTCCCCCCACTGTCCGGGCCCCATCGTCCGGTCGAGATAGCAGAACAGTACGACCGGGGCCCCGAACGCCTCCGAATTCAAAGTAGCTATCTTCTTGGGCCGGTTGGGGTCGTCGCGCTCGATCCCCAGCGCTTCGTAGCGCTGAGCTGCCGCGGCGGAGAAACGGTCCAGATACGGCGAGGTCAGTTCGTCCGGGTACATCGGATACTGCCGCTCGTCACCAGGGTCTCCCGCCAGTGCCCTGGCCGTCGCGCGCCTCTTCAGTTCGGCCAAGGGTTCGCCGGTCACGACATACGTGTGCCACGGCTGGAGGTTCCCACTGGACGGAGCCCGCGTCGCCGCGGTCAGTACTCGTTCGAGTACCTCCTTGGGCACCGGCTCATCGCTGAACGCCCGCACGGCCCGGCGACTGTCCACGGCCTCATACACATCCACGTGTTCGCTCCCCCTCATTCAACCGGGCCCCTCCACCGTATTCAGCGGCCGGCACCGAGCATCGCCGGGGCCTGGACGGCGTCCCGACGCACAGTCAGTCGTCATACGACACGTGGCGATTCCATATGGTCCGCTGGGTGGTTGTTGGAGGTGGCGTTCTACTTGCTGGTTTCGGCGAGGAACGCCTCGGCGACGGCGCAGTGGAGGGCGGTGCCGACGGCGAGCGCGTCTTCGTCGTACGTCACGTGGTTGGAGTGGTTGTCCGGTGCCGTCTCGGGTGCGCGGTCCGGTGGGCATGCGCCGAGGAAGGCCATCGCGCCGGGGACGCGTTGCAGGATGTAGGAGAAGTCCTCGCCTCCCATGGTCGGGTGCGGCAGTTCGTGGAGGTGAGCGGGGCCCACGACGCCGGATGCCGCGGCGCGTACCGTAGCGGTGAAGTCGGGGTCGTTGTGGAGTGCCGGGTAGCCGTCGGTGAGCTCTACGTCCGCGGTGGCTCCGTGGGCGGCGGCCACGCCGTGGGCCACGCGGGCGATGCCGTCACGCACGGCTTGTCGGCCCGGCTCGGAGAGCGTGCGGTAGGTGCCGGTCAGCTCGGCGGTCTCCGGGATGATGTTGACCGCACGCCCCGCCGTGATGCTGGTGACGGTGACGACGGCGGGCTCGAAGACGCCGATGGTCCGGGTCACCATCGTCTGCAGGGCTTGGACGATCTCGCAGGCGACCGGTACGGGGTCGAGCACCTTGTGGGGCGCTGCCGCGTGCCCGGCGCGCCCCCGCACGGTGATGCGTAGCGTGTCCGCGGCCGCGAACTGCGGTCCCGGCCGGAGGTGCACCGTGCCCGCCGCATGACGCGCGGTGATGTGCAGGGCGAAGGCACCGTCCACCGGTGAGCCGTCGACGTGGTCGAGGAGCCCCTCGTCGATCATCAGCGCGGCGCCGCCGCCGAGTTCCTCGCCTGGCTGGAACATGAACACCACGCGCCCCGCCAGCCGGTCACGTCGGGCCGTGAGCAGCCGGGCCGCGCCGATGAGCATGGCCGTATGCGTGTCGTGGCCGCAGGCGTGCATGACTCCGGCCGTCCGGGAGGCGAACGGGAGCCCGGTGGCCTCCTGTTGGGGCAGCGCGTCCATGTCCGCGCGCAGCAGGAGCGTGCGCCCGGGGGAGGCGCCTTCCAGCACCGCCACGACGGAGCTGAGCCGCTCGCCGACGGACACCGTGAGGCCGAGGTCGGCGAGTGCCCGCAGGATCGTCGCCTGTGTGCGCGGCAGGTGGATGCCCACTTCCGGGGCGCGGTGGATCTCGTGTCGTACGGCCAGGATGCCGGGAAGCAGGGCTCGGGCCTCCGACAGCAGGGGAGAGGGGCGAAGGTCCTCGGTCATCGGCCGGTCACCGCCTTGAGCAGGGCGCGGATGGTCTGCGGGGTCCGGTCGGGCAGTGCGAGGTCGAGGCGTTCGTCCAGGCCGCCGGGGTTGACCATGTTGAATTCGAATACGTAAGGATAGGCGAGGTCGATGCCGGCGAACCGGATGCCGTGGCGGAGAAGTTGCTCGCCGATGTCCAGACACAGCCGATGCTCGTCGGCGGTCAGTTCGGTGTCGGTGCACTGGGCGCGGTGGGCGGTGTTTCCTCGGTGCTCGCCGGGGGCCAGCCGGTGGAGTTGCTGGGCCACCGGTCGGCCGGCCGCGAGCAGTACCCGCTTCTCCTCAGGGTGCGGCACATACTCCTGGAGGACGCAGTACCGGTTGCGGAGGCCCATCAGACCCCCCTTGGTGAGGAGGTCGGTGATCGCGGCGTTGCCGGTCATGGACTGGAGCAGGACCCGGTTGTTGCTCGAACCGGGCTCCAGGAGATAGACGTCCGCGCCGGCGTCGCCGGCAGGTGGCTTGATGAGCCAGGTGGTGTCGGGTGCGGTCTGGTATTCGTCCCACAGTTCCGTGAAGGAGTTGGACACCAGTGTGCGCGGAAGGTGCCGGGGTGGGACGACCGCCGGGAGGGCGGTCTTGGTGTTGAGCATCAGGATGCCGGTGACGTCGTTCACGAACGGCACCTGCTGGTTGAGGCACCACAGGAGCTGCCAGGCAGCTTCCTCGACCGACGGATGGGGGTAGTTGAGCACCCACACCGCGTCGATGTCCGCGAAGTCGCGCTGTTCCAGCTTGCCGGGAAGGGGGGCGAACGCCTCCACGGTTCCGTCGGGCCTCCCGAGCGGGCAACGGATCTCGGTACCCAGCGACGACAGGCCGTTCACCGTGCCGATCCACACCTCATGCCCCTCGGAGACCAGGGTGTTGGCGTACAGGGCGTGGCAACTGTCCAGTTCCGCGGTGGTGCCGATGAGCAGCGCAATGCGCACTGGCGATCCCTCCTCAGCCATCCGTATGCTGCGATGCTCCTCCTTGCGAAGGGGATACGGTGCGGATACCGGGATCGGGGCTCGTCAGCATCGGCCAGACGTCCGGAAACGCTCCCTTGCCCGACGTCTCACCCCGGCTGGGCCCGGTGAAACTCCTGCACCGGCCACTTCGGTGCCTTGCCCGCCCGGCGACCGGTACTTCCGGCCGGAGTTCTCGTACAACGGGCGGTAGAGCCGACGAATCAGCAGGCCGACCGTCGACGTCGCGGTAGCAGTGGAGGGCGGCCGACCGGCTCTGGCCGTCATCGGTATGTCCGCAGGAACGAGGTCGAGCGGAATTCCTGGCGCTCAAGGGCTTCCGGGCCGTTGCCACGAGGTATGCGAAGTGGGGGGTATGTCTTCCACGGCACGGTGACCCTCGCCGCGATCCGTCTGTGGCTCCGTTGACGTTCTGCCGGGGTGGGATCACGCCCCTGTGAGCGTGGTGAGACGAGCGAGTTCCCAGGGGTCGTGCGCGCTGAAGACGGTGACCTGTTCTGCGTGGTCGCGGCGGAGGGCGTGTAGCCGATCGCGGGTGGCGACGCTGGCCGCGATGTCGGTCCGGGCTCCGTCTTGGATCGGGGCGAAGACGGGGTGGGGCAGCGGCGGGGTCTGCTCGATCTCGCCGTGATACATGTACGCGTCGCCCGCGTGCAGGAGCCACCCCTCGGCATCGTCGCGCACGGCGACGCCCGAGTGGCCCGCCGAGTGGCCCGGCAGCGGCACCAGCAGCAGTTCGCAGGCAAGTCCCTGCGGACGCGCCACTCCTGAAAAGCCGTACCACTGTTCGCCGTCGTCCGCGACGGCGGGCGTCAGCAGCGGGCCGTGCGCCCGGTGCGCCGGCATGAAGCGGTCGAGGCTGTGCCGGTGGTGCGGGTCCGCGGGGTCGGTGACGGCCGAGTACTCGGCCGGGTGCACGTGCACCCGTGCGCGGGGGAAGTCCGGCAGCCCTCCGGTGTGGTCGCGGTGCAGGTGGGTGAGCACGATGTGCCGCACGTCCTGCGGTGCGTAGCCGAGGCGGATGATCTGCCGCAGCGCGCTCTCCTCGGGATACCGTGCGGGCTGGGCGTAGGCCACCCAGTCCGCGCCCAGTGTCCCTTCGGGGTCGTGCCGGTCAGCAGTGCCAAGGCCGGTGTCGACCAGAACCAGCCCGTCCGAGTCCGTCTCGATGAGCAGGCAGTGGCACACGGTGGCCAGTTGATCGGTCGCGGTACCTGTGCGGCGTTCCTCGCCGAGCAGGGGAATCGTACGGAGAGAACCGCAGTTCAGGTGATGGATACGCATGAGGACCCCCGAGGGAAGCGGGCGGGCTGTTCACACGAGACGTTAGGAAGGGCCGTCGTGACTCACCAAACCGTTGGACACACAGGGCCGGTTGACCGCGGCCCGCTGGCGGACTGTCCTGACAGCGACCTTGTTCCGCCAGGCCACCAGCCGCGCTGCCCCGTGGACATCACCCTCGCCACACTGGCCGGCCGATGGACGCCCCTGGTGCTCCGCGAATTCCTGCGCCGCGGCCAGGCCACGTACTCGGAACTGTCCGCCGCCCTGCCCGCCCTCTCGGACAAGGTCCTCTCCGACCGGCTGGCCCAGTTGACCAGCGCGGGCGTGATCGAGCGCCACCGCACCCCCGGTTGGCCTCCACGAGTCCGCTACACACTCACGGCGCAGGGCCGAGCGCTGGAGCCGGTGGTGCGCAGTATGTGGGAATGGGGCACCGCGCGACGGCAGGACACCCGCGGCCAATCGCCAGACCCGTCAGACGGGCTCTAGTCCAGATCCTTGCGGACGGCGGCCGGGATGGCCTGGGTGTCGGCGCCGACAGCCCGGGCGACCGAGGCGAAGTCCCGTGCCAGCGCGGCGAGCTGACGCACGGTCGGCAGGCGTTCGCCCTCGGTCAGTCGGCCGGTGACGATCAGGGCGGCGAGCTGGGCGCGGATCTGTTCGTACGGCGGCACAGGGCTGGTGGTGTCGACGTGAACGGCGGGGCCGATCGCCGTTGGGCTGCCCGGGGGGGGCCACCACGGTATGGGTATTACGGATGGTGCCGGCCTCCGGTGTGGGTTCGCGGTGCGTGGTGGATTCCGAGCGGTCGGCCGGTCCGTTCCTGAGAACCCCTCACTTCGTGTGCCCGCGAACCCAGCCGTACAGGGTGCGCTAACCGAGCGCCGCTCTCGTCCGCAGGCTCACGCGCTCTCACTGCCTCGACGTGCGCCCCACTCGGCGAGGAGCCGCTGCTCCTGCTCCGGTTCGAGGCCCAGCAGCGTCGTTCCCTGCTTGTACGGCCCGGCGGCCGGTCCCCGGTCCTGGAGCCACTGCCAGGTGTCGCGGAGGGTCTCGGCAAGGGGACGGCACCGCAGGCCCGCGGCGAGGGCCTTGTCCGAGGAGGCCAGCCAGGTGCCCGCCATGCCGGGCTGGTCGACGGCCCACAGTGGGAGCCCCGTCCAGACGGCGACTTCCTTGTCCAGGAGGAAGGTTTCGTCCACCCAGACCACCTCGGCGTCGGAGCCGGTCACCTCGGCGCAGCCTGCCAGCAGGTCGCCGAACGAGGTGGCACCGACGGGCCCGGTGACCAGGAAGCGGCCGGTGGCCTGGACCTCCAGCTGGTCGAGCCCGAACGCGGCGATGTCGCGGGCGTCGATGACCTGGACCGACTGGTCCGCGCGGCCCGGCGCCAGCACCTGTCCGCCGCGGGCCATTCGTTCGAGCCACCACAGGAGCCGGCCGGTGCTCTCGTGCGGGCCCACGATCACACCCGGGTTGAGGATCAGGGCGTCACCGGCGAAGGACTCCTCGACGGCCCGCTCGCAGCCTGCCTTGAGGGCGTTGTACGTCACGTCGTCGGGTGCGGCGTCCGAAGCACACGCGTGCCGGGGTGATGTCTCGCTCACGATCTCGGCGGGCCAGCCTTCGTAGGCGTGGAAGGACGAGACGAACAGATACGCACCGGCATGCCCGGAGAGCGCCCGGGCCGACTCGCCGACCACACGCGGGTGCATCCCGCTGGTGTCGACGACGGCGTCCCATGTGTGGTCCTCGGCCAGCCGCCGCAGATCGTCCGCGACCTCGCGATCGCCGCGCACCACCTCAACACCCTCCGGGTCCGTACCGGACCGGCCACGGTTGAAGACCGTCACTTCGTGTCCGCGGCGCTGAGCTTCCGTGACGAAAGCACGCCCCAAGAAAACCGAACCGCCCAGAATCAATATGCGCATGCGCTGATGATCTGCCATTTGCGGTCGCGCTTGCAGATCGTTCGCGGTCGGCGGAAGTTCGGATTCAGGTGCGTGGCCGTGCGCACGGAACGGACCGGGACGGACCGGGCCTGGCGGGGTTTCGGGCCGATGCCGTCGCGCTGTACCGGTCCAGCCCGGGGCACTGGAGGTGGTCAGCGTGCGCGGAGTATGAGTTCGTCGATCGTGCTCCACAGCTTCGGCCAGTTGTCGGAGAAGTGCATGTGCTCTCCGGGGACGTCGATCAGTTCGAAGGAGGCCGTGGTCGCCTCCGCCCACTGGGCCGATTCGTCGCGGGTCACCAGTTCGTCGTCGACTCCTCGGAGCGCGCTGATCGGGACCGGGAGAGGGCGGGCGGACTCTGCCGTGGGCGGTGCTTCATTGATGCCCATGTCGGCCCGTAGCGCCGGGATGACCAGTTCGCGGAGCTCGGGGTCGTGGAGGGCCTCGTGATCGTAGCCGACCAACTCGCTTGTTCGAGCGGCCAGTTGGGCGTCCGAGAGTGTGTGTACGCCGATGTGGGGTCGAGGGAGCCACGGTGCTGCCGCGCCGCTGACGATCAGGCGGTGGGGGAGCGGGAGGCCCTTGCTGCGCAGGAGCTGCGTGGTCTCGTGGGCCAGGAGTGCGCCGAAGCTGTGGCCGAATAGGGCGTACGGGCCGTCTCCGGATGCCTTGAGGATGCGCTCGGCTGTGCCTGCCGCGGCCTCGGCGAGTGACGTGTAGGGGTCCTCGATGAACAGCTCCTCGCGGCCCGGCAGCTGGACGGGCACGATCTCGAACGACTCGGCCTCATGGTCGCGCCAGGGGCGGAACACGCTGGCTCCCGCACCGGCGAACGGCAAGCACAACAGCGGGAGTTTCATGGGATTCCTTCTTGGGGTGAGGTGGGCGGTGCGGGAGCGGCGTCGGGGGTGCTGCTAGCGGGTGGGGCGCTTCCAGCGGGCGAGGGCCTGTGCTCGGGCGGCGCCGCGTCCGGGCTGCGGTTCGTCGCTGGGGGAGCGCGGTTGTGTGTCGCCGCTCAGGGATGCCAGATGCGCCGCGAGGCTCCGCACCGTCGTGTGCTGGAACAAGTCGACCACCTGTAGCGTGGGGTGCTGGGTACGCAGGGCGGCCAGGACGCGGAGCAGGCCCAGGGAGTTGCCACCCAGTTCGAAGAACGTCGCGTCCAGGTCGGTGACCGGCTTGGCAAGGACCTCGCTCCAGGCGTTCAGGATCGGGTCCGCCGGGCCGCCGACCGGGGTCGCGGCCGGAGCCCGGCCCGGCCGTGCGGCGGCTTGTGCGGTGGTCCAGGAGGTGACCGTCGCTCGGTCCAGCTTGCCGTTGGGGAGTTGGGGGAGCGCCGGTACCAGGAGCCAGGAGCTGGGGACCATGGCCTCGGTGAGCCACGTCGCGGCGTGAGCACGCAGGTTGGCCGAGAGGCGGGGGGCTACTGGTTCCGGAAGGGTGCCCGCGAGAGGTATGCCTTCCGTCGGGGCGATGAATGCCGCGACCGCCGTGCCGTCGGGGACCACCGCCACCGCCGCGTCGCGCACCTCGGGGTGGCTGCGCAGTGCCGACTCGATCTCCTCCAGCTCAATGCGCTGGCCTCGGACCTTGACCTGGGTGTCGCCCCGGCTGACGAAGCGGAGGCCGTGGTCTGCCTCGAATACCGCCATATCCCCGGTGTCGTAGGCGAGTTCCTCGCCGGCGTCGGGCAGCGGACAGAAGCGGTCAGCGGTGAGAGTCGGCTGTTGCCAGTAGCCCTGGCCCACGCCCGCCCCGGAGACCATCAGGCGTCCGGGGACGCCCACCGGGAGCCGGCGGCCGTGCGCGTCCACGACGTGGCAGCGCTCGCCGAGGAGCGGGCGGCCGATGTGCACGGGGACGTCGGTGCCCTCCGGTATCCGCCAGACCGTCGACCAGACCGTGGTCTCTGTCGGGCCGTAGCAGTTGATGACCGGGCCCGGGACCAGGGCCGTCAACTCTCGTGCCAGGTCCGCGGGGAGTGGTTCGCCGCCGACCAGCAGGGCTCCCAGGCGGGTCAGAAGGCGGCGGCCGTCTGGGTCGGTGGCCAGGATGCGGGCGACCGTCGGGGTGCACTGGTAGAGGGCGCCGTCCGGGACCGGTGCGTCCGTGACCGCGCGGTGGCTCGTCAGCAGGACGGAGCGGCCCCGTGCCAGCGGCCAGTGCAGCTCCAGGGCGCTGATGTCGAAGGACAGGCTGGTGCCCGCGACCGTGAACGGGGGCGGGCCGCCGCCGAGTTCACGGTCGAAGGCGGCGAAGAGCGCGGACAGGTTCTCGTGGCGGATGACGACGCCCTTGGGGCGGCCCGTGGAGCCTGAGGTGTAGATGAGGTACGCGGGGTCCGCCGGGCGGACGTCCGGCCAGGCCGCGGGCGGTGTCGTCTCGGTCGTCGCGTCCGGGTGGAGGTTCGGCACCCCGGGGACCAGGGGTTCCGGGGCGACCGAGGCCGCCAGTGCCGCGTCCTCGGCCATGTAGCGCAGGCGGTCCGGGGGGTATTCGGGGTCGAGCGGGACGTACGCCGCGCCCGTCTTCCACACCGCGAGCAGCGTCACCACCAGGTCCGGGGTCCTGGGGAGGCACACGCCCACGCGGTCGCCGGGAGAGACCCCGGCCTCGATCAGGGCGGTCGCCAGCGCCGTTGCCCGTTCGCTCAGTTCGGCGTACGTGATGCTCTCGGTGCCCGTGGTGACGGCGACCGCTGACGGCGTACGTCGTACGTGCTCCTCGATGGGTGCATGCACCGGCGCCGTGGCGAGGGGCGCGGGGCCGCCGTCCAGCGCGCTGAGACCGGCCACTTCCTCGGGGGAGAGGAGCGACAGCTCCGACAGCGGGAGAACGGAGCCGTCGGCCAGCGCTTCGAGGGCGGCGAGCAGGTGCTGTGCGAGGCGCTGGGCCGCCTGCGGGGTCAGTGCAGCGTGACGGTGTCCGATCTCCAGACGCATGGCGCCGTCGAGCGAGTGATGGAGCGTCAGGGCCACGTCGTACTCGGCCTCGACCGGCGCGGACTGGGTGAGCTGCCAGCTCAGCCCGTCCAGGGCCAAGGGCGCGGACTCGGTGGTCTGGGCGCAGAGGATCTGCGTGAGCGGCTTGCGGCCAGGGCAGCGCCGTACCCCGACCGTGTCGAGGATGTCCTCGATCGGAAGCGCCGCGTGGTCCACGGCGTCGAACAGCGCGTCCATGGTGCGGTCGAGCACCTCGTCGCTGTCCGCCCCGTCGAGCCTGAGGCGCACCGGCACGGTGTTCTGCAGGCAGCCGATCACATCCTGGTCCGTGGCGCTCCGGCCGCTCGCCACCGTGGCGATCACCAGATCGTCGCGGCTGGTGTACCAGCAGGTCACCATCGCTGCCGCCGCGAGGAGTTGGGCGAAGGGGGTAGCGCCGCGCTCACGGGTGAGCGCGGCCATCCGGGTGGCGAGTTCCGGACTGATCTCGGTGGTCACTACGCCGGATGCCGTGCTGTCAGGGGTGCTTGAGAGAGGTAGAGCGGTGTCCTGAGGGCAGTCCGCCAACGCGCGCGACCAGAATTCGCGCAGTTGGGCGGTGTGTTCGGGGTCGGGTGCGACCGTGGGCGGCGCGAGGGCCAGGGACGGTGCCCCCTTCTCGTACGCGAGAGAGAGCTGGTTGAGCAGGACCGCGGTCGAGTCGTCGTCGAAGATCGCGTGATGCGTGCCGATCAGGCAGTGCGTACGCTCGGGGCCGACCAGCAGGCGGACACGGCAGAGCGGTCCCGCATCGTGGGCGAAGGGTGCGCCGGTGTCCGTGATCAGCGCGGGCAGTTGGGTCTCGGCGCCGTCCGACTCCAGGACTTGGACGTCCACGGCCGATGCCGGGTGGGTGCGTTGCGTCAGGCCGTCCGGTGCCATGTGCAGGGACGTACGTAGCGCCGGTTGCGCCTCAAGGAGAGCGTGCACCGCCTCGGTCAGGCGAAGGGCGGAGACCCGGCCCTCGATGACGAGGTGGTTGCGGACCGTGGCTCTGCCATCCCGCTGGTCGAGCACGAAGAACCGCAGCTGTCCTGGGCTTGCCGGTCGGTCTGTCACGAGGGCTCCTTGACGCCTCTCCGGCCCGCCCGAACGAGTTCGGCGAGGGCGGGGAGCGAAGAGTTGCGGTAGATGTCACGCAGCTGTACCGAGGTGAACCCGGCCTCGTGCAGCGCGTTGCGCAGCCGGGACGCGAGCAGGGAATTGCCGCCGATTTCGAAGAAGTTGTCGTGGGGGCGCACGGGGACGTGCAGGAGGGCTTCCCAGATCGAGATCAGGTGGGCCTCGATGGGGTCCGTGTCGGTGGGGCTGTTTGCGGGTGTGTGCTCGTGCGTCGGGTCCGGGAGGCCGGTCGGGTCGAGCTTGCCGTTCGGGGTGAGGGGCAGCTCGGGTATGGCGGTGACGGTGCCGGGGACGAGGTGGGCGGGGAGCCTGTCCGCCGCGCGTCGTTTGATCCGGCCGGGGTCGCCGTCGGGGGTGGTGACGACATAGGCGTCCAGGCGGGCCGATGCCGTGCCCGCGCCACGGACCAGGACGACGGCGGCCAGTACGTCCGCGTCTTCGAGGAGGGTGGTGCGGATTTCGCCGGGTTCGATGCGGTGGCCGCGGATTTTGACCTGGTCGTCCAGGCGGCCGAGGTGTTCGAGGTGGCCGTCGGGGGTGTAGCGGCCGAGGTCGCCGCTGCGGTACAGGCGTGCGCCGGGGGTGTGGGTGAGGTGGTCGGGGAGGAAGCGTTGGGCGGTCAGTTCGGGGCGGTTGCCGTAGCCTTGGGCCACTCCGGCGCCGCCGATGTAGATTTCGCCGGCCACGCCGGGTGGGACGGGTTGGGCGTGCTCGTCGAGGATGTGGAGCTGCCAGCCCGGCAGGGGGCGTCCCACGGAACGCGTACCGGTCAGCGCGTCGGCGCGGGTGAGGGTGTGCCAGGTGCAGTGCACCGTGGTCTCGGTGATTCCGTACATGTTCACCGCACGGCAGCTGGTCTCGGGGTAGTGGTCGAGCCAGGGCAGCAGCATCTTCGAGTCCAGCGGCTCTCCGCCGAAGATCAGCAGTCGCACCGCCAGGTTGGCCTGCTGGAAGTTCTCCGCGCGGATCAGCTGGGAGAACGCCGAGGGGGTCTGGCTCAGCACGGTCACTTTTTCGCGGGCCAGAGTTGCGTGTAACTCCTCCGGGTCCCGTGCCGCCCAGTGGTCGACGACTACCAGACGCCCGCCGGTGAGCAGGCAGCCCCAGATCTCCCACACCGAGAAGTCGAACGCGAACGAATGGAAGAACGACCACACATCGCTGGTACCGAGCTGGAACTCGGCCTTGGTCGCAGCCAGCAACGCCATCACATTTCGGTGCGCCACCAGCACACCCTTGGGACGTCCCGTCGAACCCGAGGTGTGAATCACATACGCCAACGCATCCGCATCCACCGCCGGCAGCACCCGGCCCGCGTCCTGAGGTTGAGCGGACACCTCCACAGTCCGTACCCGCTCTTGGACCGCCGGTGGGAGAGCATCCCCCACCACGACCCGCACGCCGGTGTCCTCGACCACGAACGCCAGCCGCTCAGCGGGATAGCCCGCATCCAACGGCACATACACCGCCCCGGCCTTCAACACCCCCAGCAAGCCGACGATCAACGCGGCACCCCGCGGCAGACACACACCCACCCGGTCACCGACCTCAACCCCGGCCTCGACCAACACACACGCCAACGCCGACGACTCAGCATCCAGCTCGGCATACGTGAGAGACCTTCGACCATCCGTGACAGCGGTTTCCGTCGGGGCCCGCCGCGCCTGCGCGGTGAAGGCCCCCGGAATGCTCGTCCGGGGCGCGGTCAGTGGTCCTCCGTGCCCCAGAGAAGGGCCTTTCCCGTACGTCGCCTTTTGTTCCGGGGCGGTGGTGGGATCGCCGTCAGCGGCCTGAAATGGCCCAGCTAAGGCTTCACTAGTCATGAGTCAACAGCCCCCGGGTTGAAATTTTCTATCGGCCCACTTCGGCGTTCGCCCGATGGGGAACCTATATCGAAGCGTGACGCAAAAGGAAGAGCCGCCGTGCGCCTTGTGTGCGGGCGTTACGTATGCCCGAATATGGCCGTTTGGCAACGTTGGTGCAAGTGTCGCGAGTTGAGCTTAACTTCTTGCGAGGGGGATCGCGGCGGTCATCCTTTGGCTTGGGAAAATATTGCTTGACACCTCGGCTTCCGCCGTATCAGGATCATGAAAACGTCTGGCTCGGGCAAATGTTCTGGCTCGGCTTCTTGCTTGCCTTTCGGCTTGATCGAAGACTCCATGACGCCATGTATTGCGCATTCCATAGACGGATTCTGGTATTCCCCGTGACGGAGGAGCAAGCGGATGAGGCCCGTTGTGCCGGATGAGTTAGTCCAGGACGTGAAGGCCCTTTGGCTCGAAGTTCTCGGTGAGGGAGCGGACCTCGACTGCGGCTTTCTGGAGAACGGCGGGGACTCGTTCCGCGCCGTTCTGTTCACCGCCCGGGTCTTCGAGGTGACCGGCCAGGAGATCGACTATCTGGACGTGCTCGAGACGACCGGAGTCGAGGCGCTCTGCGCACTCGTTGTCGCCTCCACGCCCGGGCGTTGAGGCGACGATGTCCTCCGATGTGACCGCAACTCCGCGCCGTGGCACTTCAGTTCAGACAGTCCAGACGGTTTCGCTGCCTCGTCAGGCACTCAGGGGCAGCGAGGACCTCGGCCCGCTGACTCCGAGCCAGTCCGATCTCTATGTGGCGGACCGGGCCGCGGACGACCCCACGACCTATCACGTGGCCCTCGTCTACCGAGTCGAGGGCGCCCTCGACGACACGGAGCTGCGGGCGCGGTTCGAGCGGCTGCTTGCCGCGCACCCGATGCTGGCGGCGTGCGTGGTCGAGGGCAGCGAGGGGTGGTTCTTCGCTCCGGCGGAACGAGCTCCCGCCCTGCACGTCTCGTCCGTTCCGATCGACCCCGAAAGCCCGCTGGCCGCCCGGCGCGTGCGTCAGGAGTGCCGACGCCCCATGGACCCGGCGCGTGGACCGCTGCTGCGCGTCGTGCTGCTGCGCTACCCGGGCCACCGCGCCGATCTCGTCGTCGTGGCCCACCATTTGGTCGTCGACGAACCGTCGGCCGAGCTGATGGCCCGCTGGCTGCTCGCGGGTGACGAGGCGGAGCCCGCGCAGACGTTCGCCGCCTGGGGAACCGCCACAGCGGTCACGCCGGACCGGACCGAGCGCGCGGCCGCCCTGCGGGACGAGCTCGCGGCTGCCGATCTCACTCCCGCGCTCGACTGGGCCGCACCCACCGAGGAGGAAGTGGGCGGCGCCATATGCGGGTTGAGGCTGCACGAGGCGCTGTGGGAGCAGGTGCGGAAGCTGTCCGCCGAGCTCCGGATCACGCCGTACTCCTTCGTCGTCGCCGCCGCAGGGCTGGTCTTCGGCCGCAATGCCCGAGCCGCTCGCCCGGTCCTCGGCGCGACGGTCTCGCGCAGGACGCCACGGCATGCGGCGACGGTCGGGTACTTCAACTCCACCGTGCCGGTCCCACTCGGCCTCGACGCACAGCCCACCGTCGCCGACTTCCTGCGCCAGGCCCACGCCCGGTCCATGCGGGCCTACCGTGACGCGGATCTGCCGCTGTCCACGGTTCTGCCGAAGGGCGCCGGCGAAGGGCCCCGGCTCGTCGTGGTGCCCACCGCACCACTTCCCGAGATCACGGCCGGGGGTGCGCGATGCACGCCGCACACCGACCTCGACCTCGGGACGGCGCAGTTCCCGCTCGCCCTCTATCTGCGCCAGGAGGCCGAGGGGCTGCACGGTCTGCTGCGGTACCAGCGTGGCAGGATCTCCGCGAGCGCGGCCGAGCAGTTCTGCCGCCAAGTGGAGACCGTGGTCGCCGCGTTCGTGGCAGACCCGGACGCGGCACCGTGGGAGGTCGTCACGGTGCCGCGGCCTTCGGGAGCCGGTCAGGGGCTGACGACCGCACCTGTCGTGCAGGACCTCTCCATTCCGGAACTCTTCGCGCGGCAGGTCGCCCGCGATGCCGGACGGGTTGCCGTCACGGGTGGTCGAAGGTCTCTCACGTATGCCGAGCTGGATGCTGAGTCGTCGGCGTTGGCGTGTGTGTTGGTCGAGGCCGGGGTTGAGGTCGGTGACCGGGTGGGTGTGTGTCTGCCGCGGGGTGCCGCGTTGATCGTCGGCTTGCTGGGGGTGTTGAAGGCCGGGGCGGTGTATGTGCCGTTGGATGCGGGCTATCCCGCTGAGCGGCTGGCGTTCGTGGTCGAGGACACCGGCGTGCGGGTCGTGGTGGGGGATGCTCTCCCACCGGCGGTCCAGGAGCGGGTACGGACTGTGGAGGTGTCCGCTCAACCTCAGGACGCGGGCCGGGTGCTGCCGGCGGTGGATGCGGATGCGTTGGCGTATGTGATTCACACCTCGGGTTCGACGGGACGTCCCAAGGGTGTGCTGGTGGCGCACCGAAATGTGATGGCGTTGCTGGCTGCGACCAAGGCCGAGTTCCAGCTCGGTACCAGCGATGTGTGGTCGTTCTTCCATTCGTTCGCGTTCGACTTCTCGGTGTGGGAGATCTGGGGCTGCCTGCTCACCGGCGGGCGTCTGGTAGTCGTCGACCACTGGGCGGCACGGGACCCGGAGGAGTTACACGCAACTCTGGCCCGCGAAAAAGTGACCGTGCTGAGCCAGACCCCCTCGGCGTTCTCCCAGCTGATCCGCGCGGAGAACTTCCAGCAGGCCAACCTGGCGGTACGACTGCTGATCTTCGGCGGAGAGCCACTGGACTCGAAGATGCTGCTGCCCTGGCTCGACCACTACCCCGAGACCAGCTGCCGTGCGGTGAACATGTACGGAATCACCGAGACCACGGTGCACTGCACCTGGCACACCCTCACCCGCGCCGACGCGCTGACCGGTACGCGTTCCGTGGGACGCCCCCTGCCGGGCTGGCAGCTCCACATCCTCGACGAGCACGCCCAACCCGTCCCACCCGGCGTGGCCGGCGAAATCTACATCGGCGGCGCCGGAGTGGCCCAGGGCTACGGCAACCGCCCCGAACTGACCGCCCAACGCTTCCTCCCCGACCACCTCACCCACACCCCCGGCGCACGCCTGTACCGCAGCGGCGACCTCGGCCGCTACACCCCCGACGGCCACCTCGAACACCTCGGCCGCCTGGACGACCAGGTCAAAATCCGCGGCCACCGCATCGAACCCGGCGAAATCCGCACCACCCTCCTCGAAGACGCGCGCGTCAGCGCGGCGGCCGCGCTCGTCCGGACGCCGGACGGGCCCGCCACCGCGCGGGTCGATGCGTACGTAGTCGTCGCGGATCCCGAGGAACTCCCGGACATCCGGCGGGTGTTGGTCCAGCGACTGCCCGCGTATCTGGTCCCGGCGACCCTCACCGCCGTGCCCGAGCTGCCCCTCACCCCGAACGGCAAGCTCGATGCCGTCCGGCTTCCGGATCCCGTCATACCGTCCCCTGCCGATGCATCCCCCGCCCCGGAACCCGGAGGCGAAGACACCTGCCCGGTCGCCCTCACCGCCATCTGGCAGCAGGTCATCGGTGTCCCCGTCGGTCCCGACGACAACTTCTTCGACCTCGGCGGAAACTCCCTGCTGGCCGTCCAGCTCAACGCGGCGCTCCGCAAGAGCGGCTTCCCCGAAGTGCGGCTGCGGGACATCTTCCGTCACTCCACCCCGCGCCGCCTGGCGGTGGCCATCGAGTCCCGTGGCGGCGCGGTCGAGAACGCAAGCAAGCTTGGAGGAAAATCGGCATGACCGACGTGGACAACACGGTGGCGGTCGTGGGCCTTGCCCTGCGGGTGCCAGGTGCCGCGGACCCGGAGACCTTCTGGTCGGGCCTCGCCGACGGCCGGGTCAGCCTGCCCGCGGCGCGGTCCGCGGGGGAGACCGGCGGCCCCCTCCAGGCGGGGCAGATCGACCGGTTCGCCGAGTTCGACGCGGAGCTGTTCGGCATGTCCCGGGCCCAGGCCGCGGTGACGGACCCGCAGCACCGGGTCCTCACCGAGCTGGTGTGGCAGGCGCTCGAGGACGCCGGGATCGACCCCGGGGCCGGCACCGACCGGGTGGGTGTGTTCGCCGGGTGCGGCCCGGACGCGTATCTGCACGCGAACGTGCTCGGGGACGAGCAGCTGGTGCGGGTGCAGGGGCAGGAGCAGATCCAGCTCGGCAACTCCCGTGACTTCCTCGCCACCGCTGTCTCCTACCGGCTCGGCCTGACCGGGCCGAGCATGACCGTGCAGACCGCCTGCTCGACGTCGCTGGTCGCGGTGCACCAGGCCGTGCGGAGCCTGCTCACCTACGAGTGCGACATCGCGGTGGCGGGCGGCGTCACGATCCACCCGGTGGAGCAGCCGACATACGAGTTCACCGAGGGCGGCATCGTCTCCCCGGACGGCCGCTGCCGCGCCTTCACCGAGGGAAGCCTGGGCACCGTGCCGGCGAGCGGTGCCGGAGTCGTGGTGCTGCGCCGTGCGGCCGACCTCGATGAGCACGGTGCGAGCGGTGTCCGCGCGCACATCGTCGGCAGCGCGGTCAACAACGACGGCGCCGACCGCATGAGTCTGGTGTCACCAAGTCCCCGTGGCCAGGCGGACGTTATCCGCGAGGCCCTCGAATCGGCGGGACTCTCGGCCGCCGACGTGGGCTACATCGAGACTCACGGCACCGGCACCGTCCTCGGCGACCAGATCGAACTCGCCGCCCTCGCCGAGGTGTACGGCACCGAGTACGGACAAGCCCCGTGCGCGCTCGGCGCGGTGAAGCCGAACATCGGCCACTGCGACACGGCGGCCGGTGTGGTCGGCCTCATCAAGACGGTGCTCGCGGTGCGGGAGCGCACCGTGCCGCCGACCCCGGCGCAGCCGGGCGACGGCCCCGACGTGGCGCTCGGCTCGCCCCGCTTCTTCATCCCGCGCAAGGCCGAGCCCTGGGGCGACGAGCTTCCCCAGTACGCGGCGGTGAGCTCCTTCGGCCTTGGCGGTACGAACGCCCACGTCATCGTGGCACCCGCGCGCACACCGCAGCCGGAGGAGCCGTCTGTTGTACGGAACCCCGGCACCGCCGTCCTCTCCGCCGCGACCGACAACGCGCTGCGGGACAAGGCCCGTTCACTCGCCCACTGGCTCCAGGGCCCGGGCACGGACACCCCGCTCGCCGACATCCTCGGGACCCTGAAGCACAACCGGCGCCCCCTCGACCGGCGCTGGGCGGCCGCCCTGCCCGCCGACGAGACCGCGGCCCGCGAGCGACTGCGCGACGAACTGACCACGCTCGCTGAAGGGGGCGGCCGGACCCAGGGCGCCGTCGCCCAGCCGACCGTGGCCGCCCTGTTGCCGGGCCAAGGCGTGTCCCTGGCCGGAGTCGGAACCTCGTACGCGGCCGTGGACGACGCATTCCGCGCGGACGTCGGCACACTGACCGCGGAGGTGGCCGCCGCCGGTGGCCCCGATCTGAGCACCTTCGGGGAGTGGGCCGCCGACGACCCGCGCTTGACGGACACCGCCGTCGTCCAGCCCGCGCTGTTCGTTCTGGGCACGGCGGCGCTGCGGCTCCTGGAGCGCCGCGGCATCAGGCCCGGGCTCCTTCTCGGGCACAGCGTCGGCGAGTTGACGGCCGCGGCCCACGCCGGAGTCCTCACCGCCGGCGAGGCCGCCGCCGCCGTCGTCGAGCGCGGCAGGCTGATGGCGGGCGCCCCACAGGGCGCGATGACGGCCGTGCGCGCGGACGAGAGCACTGCTCTCGGACTCGCCGACGGCCTTCCGGTGGACGTGTGTGGACTCAACGCGCCCGACAACACCGTCCTCGGCGGCGCTCCCGACGCGGTGAGCGAGCTGGAGCACCGGTGCCGCGACCGGGGTATCGCCGTGACCCGCCTCGCCACCAGCCGGGCATTCCACTCCCGGACGATGACGGAGGCGGCGGATGAATTCGCCCGGTTCCTGGGACAGTTCACGCTGCGTACACCGTCGCAGGACCTGACCATCCTCTCCAACCTCACCGGCGCGCCCCTGACCGCCGAGCAGGCCACCGACCCCGGCTACTGGGCGCGGCAACTGCGCTCCACCGTGCGCCTCGACGACGCGCTGCGGAGCCTCCTGAACGCCAGACCCGATGTCGTGCTCGGCCTCCACCGAGGCAAGACCATGACCAACCTCGCCCGGCAGGAAGCGCGGCGCCAGGGCAACTCCCCGCTGATCACCGACCTCTTCGGGGTCAAGGAGGCCGAGGAGGGCGCGGAGCCGCTCGCCGTCCAGGACGCCCTCGCCCAACTGTGGACGGCCGGATGCCCGCTGGACCTCGGCATCCCGCACCCCGGCCGGACGGTCCGGCTGCCCCCCTACCCCTTCGCCGACACCAGGCACTGGGTGGACGCGGTCCGCACGCCCGAGCGCCGGACGTCCGCAGGCAACGTACAGACCGCGGGCAACGTACAAGAAGGGGTCATCGAGCCCCAGCCGCAGGCTGAGGGGGAGCCCGAGGCAGCCACGGAGGACGGCACCGTCGCCGTCATCGCCTCCCTCTGGCAGAGCGCCTTCGGTGGCGACCCGCTCCGTCCCGAGGACAACTTCTTCTCCCTGGGCGGCACTTCGCTCCAGGCGGCCCAGCTCATCACGGTCGTCAACAACGAACTGCTCCTGAACATGCGCCTCCAGGACCTGTACGAGAACTCGTCCCTCGGTGACTTCGCGGCGCGCGCCGACGCCCTGGTCGCCGAGCGCGACGACGACGAACTGCTGCGGCTGCTCGACGAGATCGAGAACGGCGGCGGCCTGGAGGGAGAGTCATGACCGAGCTGTCCCAGCGGCTGCAGGCGCTCACGCCCGAACAGCGCAAGCGCCTGAGCGAGAACCTGCGCCGCCGTGACGCGCGCGCGGTGGCCCCGGCGGCCGAGGCCACGGCCGGTCCTGCCCTGCTCCCGGACCGGCAGAGCCTCTACTTCTTCGCCAGCGCCGACGCCCACGAGGCCCGCGACTACTACCCGCTCGTGCTCGAGGCCGCCGCCCTCGCGGACCGGGCCGGACTGCACGCGATCTGGCTCCCGGAACGGCACTTCGTGGACTTCGGCGGCTTCTCGCCGAACCCCGCGGTCCTCGGCGCCGCCGTGGCCGCGACGACCACCCGCCTGGGCATCCGGGCGGGCAGCGTCGCCGCGCCGCTCCAGCACCCGGCCCGGATCAGCGAGGACTGGGCCCTGGTGGACAACCTGTCGGGCGGGCGGGTCGGCATCTCCTTCGCCAGCGGCTGGCACCCGGACGACTTCGTCCTCGCCCGCGAGGACTTCGCCGACCGGCGCGAGGTGACCGCGCGCACGATGGAGCAGGTCCGCGCCCACTGGCGCGGCGAGGCCGTGTGCTACCCCACCACGGCGGGCGGCGAGGCCGAGGTGCGCATCCAACCGCGGCCGGTACAGGTCGAGTTGCCGGTCTGGCTCACCGCCGCGGGCAACCCGGCGACCTTCGAATCCGCGGGCCGTGCGGGCTACGGCATCATGACTGCCCTCCTTGGCCAGACGCTCAAGGGGCTGCGCGAGAACATCGCCCGCTACCGCGCCGCCTGGCGCGAGGCGGGCCACGCGGGCGACGGCGACGTGGTCGTCATGGTCCACGCGCACGTCAGCGACCGCCCGGACCTCGAAGAGTTCCTGCGGCCCGCGATGCACTCCTACCTCCGGTCCTTCCGCAGCCAGACCACGGCCGCCGACCAGGACGAGGAGGTCCTCCTGGAGAGCGCCTACCTCGACTTCCTGCACGGGCCCTCGCTCCTTGGCACACCGGCCAAGGCCCGGGCCGTCCTCGCCGAACTGCGCGAGGCGGGCGCCGACGAGGTCGGCCATCTCATCGACTTCGGCCTGCCCGCCGCCGATGTCGTGGCAGCCCTGCCCCAGTTGCTCGCCCTCTCCGACTCCAAGGACCAGGACGGCGCCGAAGCCCCGCAAGGAGCGCGCATATGACCCGCGACCGCTCGGCCGCCGCCCGCTTGGCCGGCCTCGACCCCGCCCAGCGCGCCGCCCTCGCCGCCCGCCTCGCCGCCGCCCGGTCGGGCCCGCCGCTGCGCACCAGGCCAGGACCACGCGACCGCTTCCCGCTCGGCATGGATCAGGAGCGCCTCTGGATCCTCGACCAGTTGGACCCCGGCACCACCACCTACACCCTCGGCTTCGGCCTCCGCTTCCACGGCGCCTTCGACCTGGATGTCTTCACCCGGGCCGCACACGCCGTGGCCCGCCGCCACGAGCTGCTGCGCTCCGGCGTCGAGACCGAGGACGGAAAACCCTACCTCAAGGTCCACGAGGACCGGGGCGCCGACGTCACCTTCACCGACGTGTCCGAAGGACCCGCCGACCACGAGCACGTCGAGGAGCGCCGGGCCGCGTTCGTCGCCGAGCAGGTGAGCCGTCCCTTCGACCTGCGCGACGACCCCGTGCTCAGGCTCGCGGTCGGTCGGGTCGCGGACGGCGACCACCAAGTGGTCCAGACGATGCCCCACTCGTTCACCGACCAGTGGTCCTATGTCCGCCTCAACCACGAGCTGATCGAGCACTACCGCGCCTACCTCGAAGGCGCCGACCCTGAAGTCCCGGACCTCCCGGTCCAGTTCGGCGACTATGCCCAGTGGCAGCGCGACTACTTCGCCAGCCCGAAGGGTGCGGAGCACCGCGCCTTCTGGCGTACGTATCTCGACGGTGCCCCCACGCGGCTTCCGCTGCCCTACGACGCCACGCCCGACACCTCTGACCACGCGGGCGAGCAGTACAACTTCATCCTGAACGAGGACGTGGCCGCCGCCTTCACCGCCCGTGCCGGCGAGGCGCGCACCACCATGGCCACCGCGATGACCGCCGCGTACGTCGCGCTCCTGCACGAGGAGACCGGCGCCCGCGACATCGTCGTCGGTGTGCCGAGCGTCACCAGGGGCGAGGACGCCGTCCAGGACCTCATCGGCTTCCTGCTCACCAATGTGCCGATCCGCGTGCGCCTACCGGAGAACCCCACGCCCGCCCAGACACTCGCCGCCACGGTCGAGGGCTCTATGGCGGTCGCCGACCACCGCGAGGTGCCGTTCGGCGAGATCGTCGAGGCGGTCGCGCCGAACCGCGCGGTGACTCAGTACCCACTCCTGCAGACGATGCTGGTCCAGCTCAACCTCGGCGACTCGGTCCTGTTCAAGGTGCCCGGCGCCGACGTCTACGCCAACGCCGTGCCCGAGGGCATCTCCTCGATGGACATGACCGTGGCGTGGTGGCAGGTCAACGGCCTCATGTACGGGCGCATCGAGTACCGCACCGCTCTCTTCCTGCCGTCCACCATCGAGCGCATGGCGCGCCGCCTGCTCCAGCTCGTGGAGCTCTTCGCGACGTCGCCCGACACGCCGCTGCGCACCCGGTCTGTGCCTCCGGTCCCGCCCGTGGCGTCGGTCCTGTCCGCGCCCGCCGAGCACGGCAGCGCGCCCGTGGAGGGACTCGACCGCGTCGAGCGGGCCTGGTGCGAGGCCCTCGGTGTGTCCGAAGCCGGCCCCGGGGATGTGTTCTTCGAGGTGGGCGGGACCTCCCTGCTCGCCGTGCGCCTGACGCACCTGCTCAAGGCCGAGGGGTTCACGCTCACGCTCCGGGACGTCTTCAGCAACCCCACGCTCGGCGCGCTCGCCCAGGTGCTGCTCACCCGGGACCGCCGAGTTGCGGGAGAGGACGGCGCGTTGCCGCTCGGCCCGCTCGGTCCCGAGCAGCAGCTCTTGTACCAGGCCGGGCTCGACCGGGTCGAGTCCTTCGCGCACACCTTCGTCCTGAAGGCCGAGGAGCCTTTGGACGCCGCCCGGTTGGAAGCCGCCGTAAAGGCGGTGGTCGCCGCCCACCCCGGACTGTCCACGGAGTTCCGCACGAGCCCCGAGGGGCGCCGTGCCCGCGTCGGCAGCCGCTGGTCGTGGAGCACCGAGGCCCCGGGGAGCGAGCCCCGTCAGGTCGCGGCCGCCCAGCGCGCGGCGTTCGACGCGGAGAGCGGGGCGCTCTTCGCCGTCAGCCTGATCCCGGGCGCAAGCACCCTGGACCAGGGCGTCGAGAGCGCTCCGGACCAGGTCGTCATCAGCGCCAACCACCTGGTGATCGACGGCATGTCCTGGGGCATCGTCGTCGCCGACCTGGCCCGCGCCTACCGCGGCCGGGCCCTCATCGCCGAACCGGCCGGAGCGCTGGAGTACGCCGCCGCGCTGCACGCCGTCGACCCCGCCGCGCAGGCCGACTTCTGGATCGGACACCTCGCCGCCGTCCGCCCCATGGACTGGGGCACGCCCGAAGCAGCCGAAGGAGTACGGCAGTTCGAGGTCACCGTGCCGCTCGCCGGACGGCACGGATCGCTCCAGGCTGAGGCGTTCACCGCCGTCGCCCGGGCCCTGCGGCCGCACACCGAAGAGGTCGTGGTCTCCACGATCGGACTCGGCCGTGAGCCGCTGACCGCGCTGCGGACCTGGGACCCCACCCGCGCCGTCGGCTACTACTCCTGCCCCTACCCCCTGCACCTGCCGCTCACCGGCGGCACAGCCCAGGACGACCTCGCGGCTGTCGACACCGCTCTGCGCCACATCCCCGACGGCGGCAAGGTCTACGGCCTGCTGCGCACCTCCGCCGACACCGAACTCCGGGCCCGCTTCGAGGGGCTGCCCACGCCGCGCGTCGTCGTCAACTACCTCGGCGCCCTCGCCGATCCGGCCGACGGGAGCGAAGGACTGTTCACCGGCGGAGGCGAGTTCGCCGCCGACGCGTACGAGCAGGCGGGACGCGACGTGGACCTGGACGTGGCCTTCGGGATCCGGGGAGGCGAGGCGGTCTTCCGCTGGCTCTTCGACCCGGCCCGCGTCGCCGAGACCACCGTCCGCGAGGCCGCGGCCCGCGCCGCCGCCGACCTCACGACGCTCCTTGAGGCACACGGCGACCCCGACGACGTACCCGGCATCACCGGGGTGTCGGAGGAGCGGATGAATCAACTCTTCGCCGAACTCAGCGACGTACGCCTGGAGCAGCCGTGAACGACACGCCCACCGAGTCCCGGCGGCGCGGCCCGCTCTCCGTCCTGCTGATCGCGCAGTACCTGTCCGCCTTCGGCAACGCGGTCACCATCGTGACCGTCCCGCTCTACGTCCTCGGGGCCACCGGCAGCTCGATCGCCACCGGCCTCGCCGGATTCGCCAACGCCCTGCCGCTGATCTTCGCGGGCGCGATCGGCGGGGTCTTCATCGACCGGATCGGCGGACGGCGCATGAGCGTCCTGTCCGACCTGTTCGCCGGAGTCCTCATCGGCCTCGTGCCGCTGCTCGACCAGACCACCGGCCTTCCGCTGCCCCTCCTCATGGCGCTGCTCTTCGGACGGACCGTTGTCGCCACACCCGCGCAGGCGGCCCGTCTGAGCCTGATCAAACCGCTCGCCGAGACGGCCGGCGTCCGCCTGGAGAGTGCCAACTCCTGGTTCCAGGCGGCCCCGCGCCTCGGCCTGGTGGTCGGCGCGCCGCTCGCCGGGCTCCTCGTCGCGGTGTCGGGTTCGGTCGCCGGCATGTACGTCGACTCGGCGACGTTCCTGATCGCCTCGGCCCTCGTGGGCTTCGCCGTACCACGCGGCCGTCCGGCCGCCTCGTCGGGCGAGAAGCTCGGATTCGTACGCCAGCTGACCGAGGGCATGGCCGTCGTCAGGACGATCCCGGTGATCGGCGCGATGACCGCTTTCGTCTTCGTCACCAACTTCCTCGACGACGCCTTCACCCCGCTGATGCTGCCGGTGTACGCCAAGGAGATCCTCGGTAACGGCGAATACCTGGGCTGGCTCCTTGCCGCCTCCGGGGTCGGGGCCATCGCGGGCACCTTCCTCTACCCGCCGCTCAGCCGCCGCTTCCTGACCAGCCGCCGCTACACGCTGCTCGGCTGCTTCGCGGTCATCGCCGCGCTCCGGCTGCTGATGGTGGCGCACCCGGGTCTGTTCCTCATGGTCGCCCTCACCTTCGCCAGCGGCCTCGCGGCAGGCCCCCTCAATCCGGTCCTGAGCACCGTGATGCTGGAGCGCGTGCCCGAGGAGCTGCGGGGCCGGGTCTTCGGACTCTCCGGTGCCGTCGCGATGGCGGCAGCCCCCCTCGGCATCCTCTGCGCCGGATGGGCTGTCGACGGCGCGGGCCTGACCTGGGCGCTCGCCTGCTTCGGCACGGCGTACTTCGTACTGATCCTCGTGTCCCTGCGCAGTCGCGCCCTGCGCGACATGGACGCGGCACCCGCAGCAGAGGCCGGGGAGAAGGAGAAGGAGTCCGCCCATGGCTAGGACCGACGTGAACAGGGCGGGACGGCTCGAAGGCAAGGTCGCCGTCATCACCGGCGCGGGGCGTGGCGTCGGCCGCAGCTGTGCCACCGCCTTCGCCGCCGAGGGTGCCGACCTGGTCCTGGTGGACGTTCCCGCCGACATCCCCGAGGTGCCTTATCCGCTGGCCGGCGAGAGCCAGCTGCACCACACGGCCGAGGAGTGCCGCAAGCACGGCGTCGAGGTCCTCACCGTCCCCGCCGACGTGCGGGATCTGGACGCGCTGACGGTCGTGCGGGAGCGGGCCGTCGGCCGCTTCGGGCAGGTCGACGCGCTCGTCAACAACGCGGGCGTGGTGGCCCCTTCGGGCCGTCCCGTGCACGAGACCAGCGAGGAGGAGTGGCAGCTGCTCCTCGACATCGACCTCAGCGGGGCCTGGCGGATGACGAAGCTGTTCGCGCCGCTCCTGACCGAGCGCCGTGCGGGATCCATCGTGAACATCGCGTCCACCGCCGGGCTCGTCGGCTACCGGAACTTCGCGGGGTACGTCGCCGCCAAGCACGGCCTCATCGGCCTCACCAGGGCCTCCGCGCTGGACTACGCGCCCTTCAAGGTCCGTGTGAACGCCGTGTGCCCCGGCAACATCCGCGACGATCCGGCCGCTGAGGGGCGCATGCTCTCCGAGGTCGCCCGCGCCCTGGACGTCCCGCTCGTCGGGCACGAGGCGCTCTTCACCGAACAGCAGCCCATGAACACCCTGGTGGACCCCGCCGACGTGGCCGAGGCCGCGCTCTGGCTCTCCTGCGACGCCACGCGCCACGTCACGGGCTCCACCGTGACCGTTGACGCGGGATACACGGTGCGCTGATGGCCAACTCCCATGTTTCGCACGTCGCTTCGGCCTCCGAGAGGCAGTTCTGGTTCGGCGAGCAGGTCGCCCGCGGGGCGGCCGCGAACATCGCCCTGGGGCAGATCCGCATCGAGGGCACCCTCGATCTGCCGGCTCTCACGCGGGCGCTGGATGCCGTCGTGCGCGGACACGAGGCGCTGCACACGGCGTTCGTGCTCGAAGGGAAGCAGCTCGTACGCAAGGTCGTTGAGCCGGTGCCCGCGCGGACGCCCGTGCCGCTCGCGGAGGGCACCGGCTTCGACGCCGTCGCGGCGCGGCTGGACGAGACCGGCTTCGATCTCGCCGCCGGTGTCCTGCACTGGGCCGCCGTGGCGCCGGACGCGGACGGCGCGATGCTCTACATCGCGGTGCACCACATCGCCTTCGACGGCCTCTCCCACGAAATCCTCACCGCCGACCTTGCCCACGCCTATGGGCAGTCCCTGACGGGTGCCGCCCCCGAGCTGCCGCCAAGGCCCCGTGCGGCCGTCACCCCCCTGGGCGCCGCCCAGCGCGAGGAGCTCGCCGCGCACTGGCGTACCGCCCTCGCAGGTGTCGCCGATCTGCCTTGCGAGGGCGCCGGGTTGAGCCAGCGCGACCTGGCGCGGTCCCCTCTCGTCGAGCACCGCACCACGTGTGCGGCGGGGCGGGCGGGGGAGTTGCGGAAGCGGGCGCGTGAGGGCGCCAAGACGCCGTACGCGTTGTTGCTGACCGCCTACGGGCGTGCCCTCGCCGACCTCACCGGAGCCGCCGCCGACTTCTGCGTCGGCACCCCGATCGCCACCCGGGGCCCGAACCAGGAGCACGAGGTGGGCTGCCTGCTCAACACCGTGCCCATCCGCATGCGTGACCTCGGCGAACCCGAAGCGGCCGACCAGGTCTGGAACTCCGTCGTCGACGCGGTGCTCCACCTGGACCTGCCCTGCGACCAGATCGTGGCGGAGTGCCGGACCGGGCGGAGCCGCCGGATGCCGCTGTTCCAGGCGCTGTTCGCCCACCAGAGCTGGACGCGGACCGTCCACCAGGCCGGGAGTGCCCGGCTGTGGACGGTGCCGGTCCGGCCGGTGGGCGCGCAAGCGGAGGTGCAGATGCAGGTGTGCGAGGTCGACGGGGACGCCTTCGACATCCTCGTCCAGGCCCCCGTGGGCGGCCCGTGGGACGGCCGACTCCCCGATCTCATCGCCGCGTTCGACAGCCACCTCGAGCGGCTCGCCAGCGCGCCCACGCACTGAGCGCGCTCACGTACTGAAGGAACCAGGAACCACGCGAATGACCAAGCTGATCTGTCTGCCGTACGCGGGTGCGGGCGCCGGCGTCTACCGGCCCTGGCGCGCTATGTCCACACCCCGGCTGGAGGCCGTGCCGATCCAGCTTCCGGGCCGGGAGGAGGAGTACGGCGCACCGTTCTACGCGACGATCGCCGAGGCCGCCGAGGACATCGCCGGACGCATCCGCGCGGCCGTCGGCACCGAGCCGTACTCCCTCTTCGGGCACAGCTTCGGCTCGATCCTCGCCTACGAGACCACCCAGCAACTGATCGGGCACGGCGGCCCGCTGCCCGAACAGATCGTCGTCAGCGGCTCGGTCAGCCCACGCCACCGCGAGCGCCGACTCATCTCGGCGGACGACGACGAGCAGGCCGTCGCCGACCTGCGCGACATGGTGGGCCAGGACATCGAGTCGCTCAACCACCCTGATCTGCGCGCCCTGTTGCTGCCCGTGCTGCGCGCCGACGTCAAACTCCTGAGCGACTACGAGCCCGCCGCAGGCCGGGCCCCGCTGCCCATCCCGCTCACCGCGATCCGCGGCGACGCCGACGTGATGGTCCCGGTGCCGGAGTGGCGGGACTGGTCGGCGTTCACCTCGGCCGCCTTCCGGGAGCTGCAGATGCCCGGCGGCCACATGTACCTCGCCGACGACTGGGGGCTGGTGTGGAAGACCATCGAGGAGTTGCTGTGACGCCGACGGTTTCCGGGCGGGACCAAGAGGCCATGGATTCCGGACGTGCCCAGGAGCCCGGCCAGACACAGCTGTTGAGGCACGGCGCGGACCTCCTGAGCCGCACTGACCCCGCCCTCGCCGCCCTCCTGGACGCGGAGGTCGGCCACCAGGCGGGTACCCTCGCCATGGTCGCCTCGGCCAGCGCCGCCGACCCCTCTGTCCTCGCCGCGGGCGGCGCCGCCCTGTCGAACGTGACGGCGGAGGGATACCCGGGCGCCCGCTACCACCCCGGCGCGGTGCACTTCGACGGGGTCGAGCGGCTCGCGGTGGAGCGTGCCAAGGCGGCGTTCCTTGCGCAGTACGCCAACGTCCAGCCGCACTCGTGCTCCTCGGCCAACTTCAGCGTGCTCTCCAGTCTGATCCCCGTGGGCGGCGTGCTGCTCGGCCTCGACCTGGACGCGGGTGGACACCTCACGCACGGCTCGCCCGCCTCGGTGACGGGACGTCACTTTCGGTCCGTTCACTACGGCTTGGACGCGCACGGGCTCATCGACTACGCGTCCGTGGCGGAACTCGCCCGCGCACACCGCCCCGCCGTCATCGTCGCGGGCGCCAGTGCCTACCCGAGGACCATCGACTTCGTACGCTTTCGGGAGATCGCGGAGTCGGTCGGGGCGTATCTGCTCGCCGACATCTCCCACATCGCGGGCCTGGTCGTCACCGGCGAGCACCCGAGCCCCATCGACGTCGCCCACATCACCACCACCAGCACCTACAAGCAGCTCGGCGGCCCGCGCGGCGGCCTGATCCTCATCGGCCGCGAGCACCGCACGCTCGCCCCCGACGGCCGCACCACCCTGGCCCGGCTCATGCAGCAGGCGGTCTTCCCGCGCTCCCAGGGCACCCCGAACCCGGCCGCGATCGCCGCCAAGGCGCGCGCCCTCGACCTGGTCACCAAGCCGGAGTTCAAGGAGACCACCCGGCGGATCGTCGAGAACGCCCAGGTCCTCGCCGCCGCCTTCACTGCCGCGGGCCACCGCGTCCTGACCGGCGGCACCGACAACCACATGGTGCTCCTCGACGTCCTGCACCGGGGCCTGACCGGCGTGGTCGCCGAACGAGCCCTGGAGGAGTGCGGCATCCTCGCCAACCGCAACCGCATCCCCGGCGACACCAAGCCGCCCCTGGTCGCGGGCGGACTGCGCCTGGGCACCAACCTCCTCGCCCAGCGCGGCATGGGCCCGGCCGAGATGGCCGACTGCGCCCGCCTCCTCGACACCGTCCTCGGCGCCACGACGTCGCTCGACGACACCACGTACGCACTCGCCCCCCAGGTCCGCGAAGACGTACGCGGCGAAGTGGCCCGGCTGTGCGCCCGCTTCCCGCTGCCCTTCGGTACCGCTGCGCCCTTCCCCGCCGACGAGACAGGAGCAAGGCCTTGAACCGGACCACGAACGGGGACGCGAGCCAGGACGGCGTGCCCGGTCCCCTGCTCCTGCCAACCGACCGCCCGCGCCGCCGCACCGACCCTGTCCTCACGGCGGTTGAGCGACTGCCACTCTCGGACTCCGGCGCGCTCGATGCCTTCGCGGCCGCCTCGGGGGTTGCGGACGATGTCGTGCTCCTCGCCTGCTTCGCGGCGCTCGGCCACCGCTACACGGGACAGACGTCCTTCACGGTGTCCGTCGCGCCCGGGCGATCGGTGAGTGTCGCCGTCGAGGCGGTGGACTCCCTGTCCACTCTGACGAAGGCGAGTGGCGCTGCTGCTGAGGGAGCCTCACCAGTCGCCTTCGGTACCGAAGCCGGCGACAGCGGGTCTCATGAACTGCTGCTCCGTGTCCATCGTGACTCCGACCGCCTCGACGCGGAACTCCACTACGACGAAGGGCTCTTCGACGCGGAGACGGCCCGGCACCTCCTCGGCCACTACGCCACCCTTCTGGACGCCGCACTCGCCGACCCCTCCCGCGAAGTGAGCACGCTCCCGCTGCTCACCGACGCGGAGCAGACGAAGATCCTCGTCGACTGGAACGCCACCGGCGCCGACCTCTCGTACGACACCTGTCTGCACCACCGCTTCGAAGAGCGCGCCGCCCTGACCCCCGAGTCGACCGCGCTCCTCCACGGCACCGAACACTGGACCTTCGCCCGCGTCGACGCGCTGGCCAACAAACTCGCCCACCACCTCCGCGACGTAGGTGTCGGCCCGGACACTCGCGTCGGGCTCTGCCTCGACCGTTCCGCCGACCTGCTGGTCTCCCTGCTCGCCGTCCTCAAGGCCGGTGGCGCCTACGTCCCGCTCGACCCCGACTACCCCGCCCAGCGGCTCGCGACCATGGTGGACGGCGCCGGATGCGTGGCGATGGTCAGCCGCGGCGACCTGAGCGCCAACCTCGGCGCCGCGGGGGAGACGCCGCTGGTGCTCCTCGACCGGGACGAGCCGCTCATCGCCGACCGCCCCACCCGGCGCCCCGACGTCGCCGTGACCCCCGACGACCTCTGCTACGTCATCTTCACCTCCGGCTCCACCGGCCGCCCCAAGCCCATCGCGCTGCGCCACCGCGGGGTCCTCAACAACCTCGCCGATCTCAACACCCGCTTCGGTGTGGGCGCGGGCGACAAGATCCTCGCGCTGTCGTCACCCAGCTTCGACATGTCCGTGTACGAGATGGTGGGGATGACCCTCGCGGGCGGCACCGTCGTCCTTCCCGACCGGGGGCGGATCAAGGACCCGGCGCACTGGGCCGGACTCCTCACCGAGCACGGCGTCACGGTGTGGAACTCCGCTCCCGCGCTGCTCGACCTCCTGGTCTCCCAGGCGGAGCAGGCCGGTTCGGCCTTTCCGGCGCTGCGGCTCGCGATGCTCGGCGGCGACTGGATCCCGGTGACCCTGCCGGACCGTGTCCGCCGCATCGCCCCCGACCTCCGCTTCATCGCCCTCGGCGGGGCCACCGAGTCCTCGATCCACTCGACGATCTACGAGGTCACCCGCACCGACCCGGCCTGGGCGAGCATCCCCTACGGGCGCCCGATGGCCAATCAGCGCACCTACATCCTCGACCCCGCGGGCCAGCCCGTACCCGTCGGCGTACCCGGCGATCTGCACCTCGCCGGAATCGGCCTGGCCCAGGGCTACTTGAACCAGCCCGAGCGCACCGCCGAGCGCTTCCTCACCTGGTCCCACGGCCCGGTGACCGGCGAACGCCTCTACCGCACCGGTGACTTGGCCCGCTACCGCGCCGACGGGCAGATTGAGCTGCTCGGCCGCATGGACTTCCAGGTGAAGGTCAACGGACTGCGCATCGAGCTCGGCGAGGTCGAGTCGCTGCTGCGGGACCACCCCGAGGTCAAGGATGCGGTGGTCGCCGCGCACCCCGACGCCGTGGGGGACCGGCAGCTGGTCGGCTACGTCGTACTGCACGACCCCGCCGCACAGGACGCCTCGGCGCTCCGCGACCACCTGGCCGAGGCCCTGCCCGCGTACATGGTCCCCGCCACGATGATGGTCCTCGACGCCCTGCCGCTGAGCGCCAACGGAAAGCTGGACCGCAAGGCCCTGCCCGCACCGGGCCCCGGCGCGGAGGATGCCGACGGCGACGCCCCGCGCGGCCACTGGGAGCAGCGGATCGCCGACGTGTGGCAGGAGGCGCTCGGCATCGAACGCGTGGGCCGCGACGCCGACTTCTTCACCCTCGGCGGCGACTCGATGAAGGCGGTCCGCAGCATCGCGAAGATCGGTGCCCCGCTGAGGTGGGCCGACCTCTACCGCCATCCCGTACTCAAGGACCTCGCCGCCCACATGGAGCGGCTCACCGCAGAGACCGTGAAGTAGGCCCGGGCCTCGCGGCCGTACCAGGTATGTGAAAGGGGGCCGCAAGGCCATGCGCTGGAACGAGATGTACATCGCCGGAACCGGCTCCTGCTTCCCGCAGCGCGACTACTGCGCCCAGGCCGTGGCCGAAGGCCGGTACGACGCCGATGAACACGAGAAGAACGGCTACCGGTCCATCAGCATCGCGGGCGAGATGTCCGCCGCAGATCTGGCCGTGTCCGCTGCCCGCCCGGCCCTGGCCCGCTCCGGGCACGCCGGCGACGACATCGGCCTCGTCCTGCACGCGAGCCTGCACCACCAGGGGCAGGACCACTGGACCGCGGCCTCCTACATCCAGGAGCGGACCGCCGGCGGCCGGGCCCCCGCCCTGGAGATCAAGCAGGGCTCGAACGGCGGCCTGGCCGGGCTCGTCCTCGCCCTCTCCTACCTGTCCGCCCACCAAGGGCAGGGCGCCGCGCTCGTCACCACCGCCGACAAGTTCTGCCCGCCGGTCTACGACCGCTACAACAGCGACAAGTGGATGGTGCTCGGCGACGGCGGATCGGCCGCCGTCCTCTCCCGGCGCGGCGGCTTCGCCCGCGTGCTCGCCACTGCGATGGACTCCGATCCGGGCTTGGAGGAGATGTACCGGGGCGACGGCTTCAGCGACGCTCCCTTCGCGAGCGGCCTGCCGCTCGACCTGCGCGAGCGCAAGCGCGGGTACATGGACCGCGTCGGCCTGCCGGAGGTCGCCCTGCGCTGCACGGCGGGACTGCAGAACGTGGTCAAGGAAGCCCTTGGCGACGCGGGCACGGACATCGACGGCATCGCCCGGTTCGTCTTCCCCAACGTCGGCAAATCCTTGGTCCAGTGGGACTACCTGGACACCTTCGGCATCGACGAGGACCGCACCACCTGGGCGTGGGGGAGCGGCATCGGGCACGCGGGCGCGGGCGACCAGTTCGGCGGCCTGAACCACCTCGCCGAAAATGGCGCGCTCGCCCCCGGCGACCGGGTCGTCCTCGCGGGCAGCGGCATCGGCTTCAGCTGGGCCTGCGCCGTCCTGGAGATCGTCGAGGCGCCCGAGTGGGAGCCGAGCGACGCGTAACTACCGCTGCCCCAGCCCTACTTGAACCCTTTAAGGAAGCACGAGATGACCACTCTCTACGAGCTGTTCGCGGACAGTGCGGCCCACCACCCCGACCGCACGGCCCTTGAGGTCCAGGGTGACCGGCTCACCTACGCCGAGCTGGAAGGGGCCGCCGCCCGCCTCGCCGCCCGCATGACCGAGGAGCTCGGGAACGTCCCGGCCCGGGTCGGCATCCTGGCCGCCCGCAGCCTGCCCACGTACGTCGCCTATCTGGCCGCCCTGCGCCTCGGCGCGACCGCCGTCCCGATGAACCCGACCTTCCCGGCCGCCCGGAACCTGGAGATCGCCACCTCGGCCGACGTCGACCTGATCGTCCTGGATCGCGCGGGCACCAAGCAGCGCGACCAACTGGCGACGGAACACCGGGCGTTGCTGATGCCGCTCACCGCCGAAGCCCTGCTGGGAGCGGACGGGCCGGGCGCCGAGCCGATCGCCGCCCCGGCGGATTCCGTCGCGTACATCCTGCACACCTCCGGCTCCACCGGGCATCCGCGCGGCGTGCCCATCCGGCACCGTAATGTCGTCCCCCTCATCAACTGGATGATCAAGGGTTACGGCTTCGGCCCCGAGGACCGTACCTCGCAGAATGTCGAACTCACCTTTGACGTGGCGGTCTACGAGCTCTTCGTGACCTGGGGCTGCGGCGCCGCCCTTGTGGTGCCGCGCGTCGACGACGTCGTACGGGCCTCCGCCTTCGTCAACGACAAGCAGATCACGCACTGGTTCTGCGTGCCCTCGGTCGGCGACATCGCGGCCCGCGTGGGCGCGCTCGCCCCCGGCTCGATGCCCTCGCTGCGCCTGCTTGTGTTTGGCGGCGAGCGCCTCATCGCCGCGCAGGCCGAACAGTGGGCGGCGGCCGCGCCCCACGCCGAACTCCACAACCTCTACGGCCCCACTGAAGTGTCGATCATCTGCACCGGCCAGCGCCTCGGCGAGCGGGGCGAGCTGCGCGGCCCCGGCTCCAACGGCACGATGCCCATCGGCCAGGTCCTGCCGCACCTGGAGTACGTACTCCTCTCCGAGGACGGCCACCCCGCCGACCCCGGTGAACTGTGCGTGCGCGGCAACCAGCGCTTCGACGGCTATCTCGACCCCGCGGGCGACGCGGGCCGCTTCCTGACCTGGGAGCCGGGGACAACAGCCCGCGTCCACACGGGAGATGAGCCCGTCACCGCACGCCACTGGTACCGCACCGGCGACCGCGTCCGAACCGAGGACGGCTCCCTCGTCTTCCTCGGCCGCGTCGACGACCAGGTCAAGGTGCGCGGCCACCGCATCGAGGTCGGCGAGATCGAGGCCGCCCTCACCCGCCACCCGCACATCCGCGAGGCCGTGGCCGTGGCTCGTGAGAGCGACCTGGGCGGCACGCTCGTCGCCTTCTACACCGGAACCGAGATCCCGGCGGCGGAGCTGACCGCCTTCCTGCGGGAGCAGTTCCCCGTCTACATGATCCCCGGCCGTTTCGTCCACCAAGCGGCCTTCCCGCTCAACGCGAACGGAAAGGTCGACCGCAAGGCGCTCGCGGACTGAGCGGGTCCCTCACGGGGCGAGCGGAACCCTCGCCGGGTGAGCGCAAGAACAGCCGGAAGACCTTTGAGGAAGGAATGTCCATGTCGTCGCAGGAACAGCACTGGTGGAACCCGCAGCGCGCCTCCGCGATGCCCGTCGCCCGCTACCGTCGCACCGAACCGCGCCTCGCCGTGGACCCCGCCGACCGCCAGTGGCCGGCCCGCACCATCGACCGCGCGCCGCTGTGGTCGTCCGTGGACCTGCGCGACGGCAACCAGGCGCTCGCCCACCCCATGGGCATGCGACGCAAGAACGCCATGTTCGACCTCCTCGTCCGCATGGGCTTCAAGGACATCGAGGTCGGCTACCCTTCCGCCAGTCAGGCCGACTTCGACTTCGTACGCCACCTGGTCACCGCAGACCGCATCCCCGACGACGTCACGATCTCCGTCTTCACCCCGGCACGGCCTGAACTCATCGACCGCACCTTCGAGGCGATCCGGGGCGCAGAGCGGGCCATGGTGCACCTGTGCAACGCGACGGCGCCCGTCTGGCGCGACGTGGTCTTCCAGATGTCCCCGGCGGAGATACGGAGCCTGTCCACCACGGCGGCCGAACACGTCCTGCGAAGAGCCGACGAGGCGGCGGGCTCCCGTCTCCGCTTCGAGTACTCCCCGGAGGCTTTCAACCTCACCGAAGCAGACTTCGTCCTCGATGTCTGCAACGAGGTCACGGCGATCTGGGCCGCGAGCCCCGACCGCCCGGTGACGGTCAATCTACCGACGACGGTGGAGGCCGACTCACCCAACGTCTTCGCGGACCAGGTCGAGTGGATGCACCGCCACCTGGACAACCGCGAGAACCTGATCCTCTCCGTCCACCCGCACAACGACCGCGGCACGGGCGTCGCCTCTGCCGAACTCGCCCTCCTCGCAGGGGCGGACCGCATCGAGGGCACGCTCTTCGGCAACGGCGAGCGCACGGGAAACGTGTGCCTGGTGACCCTGGCGCTCAACCTCTTCAGCAGAGGGATCGACCCGCAACTGGACCTCGGCGACATCGACGCCATCCGCGAGACGGTCGAGGACTGTAACCAGCTCCCCGTACACCACCGCCACCCCTACGGAGGCGGCCTCGTCTACACGGCCTTCTCCGGCACCCACCAAGACGCCATCAAGAAGGGTCTCGCGGCACTCGACGAGCGCGCCCGGGAGTGCGGCACGGCGACGGCGGACATCCCCTGGAACGTCCCCTACCTCCCCATCGATCCCAAGGACGTGGGCCGCTCCTACGAGTCGGTCATCCGCGTCAACAGCCAGTCGGGCAAGGGCGGAGTCTCGTACGTCATCGAGGCCCACTACGGCCTGAGCCTCCCGCGCCCGCTCCAGGTCGAGCTGGCCAAACTGGTGCAGGGCGTCGCCGACCAGGGCGACGGCGAAGAGCACCTGGAGGAGACCGAGCTCGGCGCGGAGCAACTCTGGGAGATCTTCCGCGACGCGTATCTGTCCCGCCAAACCCCCTTGGCTCTCAAGGAGTTCACGCTGTCGGACGAAGGCGCGGACGCCGTCCGTGTCGAGGCGCTCCTGCTCCATGAGGACGGAACGGAACTCCGCTGCAAGGGAGGCGGCCCGGACGCAGGAGCCGCCTTCGCGGCCGCGCTCACCTCCGCAGGCCACGAGGTGCGGCTCCGGACGAGCCACGCCCATCCGGTGGCGGGCAACGCGGGCACAGGGGTGGCCTCGTACGCCGAAGTGACCACGTCCGGAGGGGAGGTCTGGGGGGTGGGCCTGGAGGAGTCCGCGACGGCGGCGACCTTGAAGGCCGTACTGTCGGCGGTCAACCGCTCGCTGTAGATCTCGGGCCGGGCGAGTCGTGGGCGTACGACGGCGAAGGCAACTGCACTTCCCATACCGACGCAATGGGTGAAGTAACGCACTACGAGTACACGCACTTCGACGAGATGTCGGCGTGGACCGGTCCTGATGGAGCGCGCTACGAGTTCAGTTACGACACCAGCCTCCAGCTGATCAAGGTCACCAATCCACGGGGCCTGGAGTGGACCTACGAGTACGACCCGGCTGGCCGCCTGATTTCCGAGACCGACTTCGACCACCGGACCCTCACCTACACCTACGACGCCGCGGGGCAACTCGTCAGCCGCATCAACGCGCTCGGCCGGACCGTCAGTTTCCCTCATGACGTCCTGGACCTGGTCGCTGAAAAGTTCGCCGGAGACGTACGGACCGCATTCACTTACGACCCAGTGGGCCGTCTTCTCCAGGCTGCCAATTCGGACGCGACCCTCACTCTCAAGCGGGACCAGCTCGGCCGCGTACTCTCCGAAACGCTTCGGGCACGGTCGGCCGTCGTGCGCCGCTCGTCTATCCGGCGAGGGCGGGGTCGTGCATCGGAGCGATGCCGAGCATGGCGTGGTGAACGCCATCGTCTTTGAGCCGGCAGTCTCGGAGGATCTTCCAAGTCTTCATCCGCGCGAAGACGTGCTCGACGCGGGCGCGGACCTGTTTGTGGGCTTGTTGTTTGCTTCCTTCCAGTCCGGAAGGTCTTCGCCCTTGCGTCGGCGGTGGGGCATGACGAGCCCGGTCCCGGGATAGCCGCCGTCGGCCATCGTCATGGTCTTACCGACGGCGGCTTTGGCACCGGATTCCTCCCATGCCTTGCAGTCGTTGCGATTCCCGGCGCCAGGCCGGCCCACCACGGCCACCAGGCGGGTGTCGGCATCGATGACGACCTGGTGGTTGGTCGAGTACCGGTAGTTCTTGGACTGCTCTGCCACCGTGTGGTCCCGGGTCGGAACGAGGGCGCCGTCCACAATGAGGACTGTGCCTTTTGCGAACCGCTTGCGGGGCTGGAACGCGAGCATAGGTCCGAGGTGGTCGATGATGCGGTCCGCCGCTGACTTGGACACTCCGAAGAGCGGGGCGAGCTGGCGCAGCGTCAAGTTCGTTCGCCAGTAGGCCGCGACCAGCAGGGCCCGGTCCTCCAGTGGAAGGCTCCACGGACGGCCCCTGCGGACCGTATCCGCACCCTCGCGCCGCAGCACGGTCACCAGCCGGCCGAACAGGCGAGGGCTCAGACCAGTGAACGGGGCTATCCAAGACGGCTCCGACCCCGTGATCACACCTGCCACGGAAAAGATCATCCCTCTACAACACCGCCGAGGGGTAAGTGTCAGTCGATCAGCAGCTCGTCAAGGCGTTGGACGGACCTCGGGGTGTCCATCTCGTCCGCCATTGCCACCAGTCGAGCGTGGTACTGCCGAGTGATGGGCAGGTCGTCCTCATAGATCCACGAGCACATGGTGTCGAAAGCCAAAGCCTCCTCACCGTGCGAGAGCAGGTGGCGAACGTCCGTGATGACAGCCTCCGTGGTGAGCGGCGACTCCTCCAGGAGTGCCACCACACGTGCTCGATGCGACAGGCTCACGAGCGGTCCTCCATGGCAGAACTCAACGGACCGATGACAACCGACATCCTCGCCTCCAGCCAGGGAGATGTCGACTCACCCACCCTTAACGGGACAACGCCTAGGGGATGGGCTGGTGCATGGTGGAGCAGTGAATTCCACCGCCGCCGGCCATGAGGCGGTCGACATCCAACTGGACGACCTCGCGGCCGGGAAATGCGTCGGCCAGCGTCCGGCGGGCCGCGGCGTCCGCCTTCGCGTCGCCGAACTGCGCGGTGATGACTGCGCCGTTGACGAGATGGAAGTTGAGGTACGAGTCCACGAACGCCGAACTGCGCGAGCGTACGGTGTCCGGTCCGTCCAGGCGGATCACCTGGAGGCGGCGCCCCTTCGCGTCGGTCGCGGCGGACAGGATGGCGTACTGCTGGCGTGCGTCCTTGGCCCAGACGTCGTTCCGGTCGCCCGGGGGGATCTGCACCATGACGACGCCGGGGCGGATGAAGCGCGAGGTGACGTCGATGTGGTTGTCGGTGATGTCCCGGCCACGTACTCCGGGAACCCAGATCATCTTCTCGGCGCCGTATGCCGCCAGGACGGCCCTTTCGACCTCGTCCCGGCTCATCCCGCGATTACGGTTGTCGTTCACCAGGCTGCTCTCGGTGGCCAGCACCGTGCCGTCGCCGTCGGTCTCGATGGCTCCGCCTTCTCCGACGAATTCGGCCTCGCCGAACACGATTCCGTTGAACTCGGCGACGGAGCAGGCCACTTCGGCATCGTCGCGATGTGTCTGCTTGCGGCCCCACCCGTTGAAGTTGAGGCCGATGGCATCGAGGTTGCCGCGGCCGTCGCGCCGGAAGACGGCGCAGGTGTCGCGCATCCAGAGGTCGTCCGTGGGGATCGAGTCGATGACGGTGACGCCAGGGCCGCAGGCGGCCGTCGCGGCCTCGGCGGCGGTTTCGTCCGGCGCGCACATGATCACGGGTTCGTAGGTTGCGACGGTGCGGGCCACGAGGGCGATGTCCTGCTGGACGCCTGCCAGGCGGCGGCCCCAGATGGATCTTCGCGACGGCCACGACATCCAGGTCCGGGTATGGGGAACGTCGTCGGCCGGCACGCGCCAGTCGACGCCTCCCGCGTCATCGGGCGGAGCGCCTTGCGCGGGACGCGGTCCGCGGAGGGCATCGAGCAGCCGCTGTCCTACGGGGCGGTCGTTCATGGGGGCTCCACATCGAATCCGTGATCGCGGGCGACCGTCGACCGCCGGGTCCCGGTCGGACCGTGGCGCGAGGCGGGGCATAGCGCGTCGGTGGTCCGGGCATGCCAGAGACCCGGCTTCACCATGCTTCCCACTCTGACACTGACTGAATTTTCAGTCAAACTCTTCGATGCAGGAAAGTTCCTCCCGGTCAGCCGACGCCCGGGAGTGGAGGGGCGGCGTCTACCTGCGCCCCAGCCGCTCCAGCTCCGCCTCGACGGCGTCCAGTACCAGCTCGCGGGCGTGCTCCAGCGGCAGGATGCCGCTGAGCCAGCGCATGCTGAGTCCCTCCACCAGGCCCGTCAGTCGCTCGGCGGCGATCGTCAGGCCGGAGGCGGTGGCCATGGGGCGTATCCGGCCGAGCAGTTCGGCGATCTCCTGGACCCAGATCAGCGTGGCCTTGGCCAGGTCCTCCCGCAGATGGGGTTCGAAGATGGCGCTGGCGCGTAGTTCCCCCCACGCCGTGCTGTTCTCCCGGACGGCCGCGTCGTCCTGGAGTTCCAGCAGCAGGGTCTGCTCCAGTTCCTGGCGGGGTTCCAGGGGGGCGGCGTCCGGGTCGCGATCGGTGGTGTAGCTCGCGGCGCGGTCGTTGATGAACTCCAAGGTCCGGCGCAGGATGCCGGCCCGGTCCTTGAAGTGGTAGTAGATGAGCGCGGTGGACACGCCGGCCTCCGTGGCCAGTTCGTCGACCCGCAGTCCACGGACCCCGCGGCGGGCGATGACCCGCGCGGCCGCCTCCAGGATCGCTGTTTTTCGGTCACTCACGGTTACCTACCTTAGCTCCCCTCCTCCGGACCCCCTTCCTGGGATCCCCTTCCCGGCTTTGTTCACGGGTTTGGGCAGCGAATGTTCAGCACTTGGGACAGCGCCGCCGCGGCCGACGGAAACGAACAGGAACGGAGGTGCGCCCGTTGGTTCAGCCCGGGGTCGATCATGCTGGGGAGGAGCTCGTGATGTAACGGCTGCCGGAGTCGGGGTCAGCTGCCACGGCGTGCCGGAGCCGCAAGTGCGAGCGCGCGGGCGACCTCGCGGGCGGATGAACTGGTCTCGAGCGGGGTGTAGCCGTCGCGCAGTGCGGCGTCCTGGTCCTTGAGGCCGTTGCCGGTGAGGGTGACGACGATTGTCTGGCCTGGGGCGAGCAGGCCGTGCTCGTACCGGTCGAGGAGCCCGGCGACGCCGGCCGCCGATGCCGGTTCCACGAACACGCCGTCATGGCGGGCCAGCAGCCGATACGCCTCGAAGATCTGCTCGTCGGTGACGGCCGCTATCAGGCCGTCGGACTCGTCGCGGGCGTCGACGGCTCCCTGCCAGGTGGCCGGGTTGCCGACGCGGATCGCGCTGGCCGCAGTCTGCGGCTCGGCGACGGGGGCCCCATGCACGAGCGGCGCCGCTCCGGCGGCCTGGAAGCCCCACATGCGCGGCAGTCGGCTGGTGCGTCCCTCGGCGTGGTAAGTGCGGTATCCACGCCAGGTCGCGGTGATGTTCCCGCCATTGCCGACCGGCAGGCAGTGGATGTCGGGAGCGGTTCCGAGCGCGTCGACAATCTCGTAGGCGACGGTCTGCTGGCCGGACAGGCGCAGTTCGTTGCCGACACTGTTGACGAGCGCGACCGGGTGGTGGTCGGCGAGGTCGCGGGCGATGCGCAGGCAGTCGTCGAAGGTGCCGGCCACCTCGACGATCCGTGCGCCGTACCGGACCGCCTGGCCGAGCTTGCCCAGCGCGACGCGTCCGGCGGGGACCAGGACGGCCGAGGCGATGGCCGCCCGCGCGGCGTAGGCGGCGGCCGAGGCGCTGGTGTTCCCGGTGGAGGCGCAGATGACGAGTTCGGCGCCCTCTTCCGCGGCCTTGCTGATCGCTACGGTCATCCCGCGGTCCTTGAAGGAACCCGTGGGGTTGGCGCCCTCGACCTTGAGCCGGACGTCGCAGCCGGTGAGGTTCGACAGGTGGCGGGAGCGCAACAGTGGGGTGTTGCCCTCGTTGAGGGAGACGGACGGGGTGCGATCGGTGACCGGCAGCCAGCGCCGGTACTCACTGTCGATCAGTCCTTGCCAGGTTTCCATGACCGAGAACGTAACACTTGTTTCATCGTCGGCGTCAAGGCGTCTCTCGTGTAACATCTGTGACATGGATTCCGTGCTGTCCCGCCTCGAAGCGGCCTACCCGAAACTCCCCCGGGGCGAGCGCGCGGTCGCCCGGGTCATCCTGGACGACTATCCGTTCGCCGCACTGGAATCACTGCGCACACTCGCAGACCGGGCCGGAGTGAGCCCACCGACCGCATCCCGGCTCGTCGACCGGCTCGGCTTCGATTCCTTCACCGAGTTCCAAACCAGCGTCCGCACCGGCGCGCAGGACCAGTCACGGCTGCGCGAATTCGCAGCCCAGGCTCCTGATCCGGGGAGCGCCGCACGCGAGTTGCAGGACGGCCTGTCGAGTGCACTGACAGCCTTGAACACACCCCTGCTGGACTCGGCAGCCGAAACCCTCGTAGCGGCCCGATCGGTATGGGCGCTGGGCGGGCCGTTGAGCGAACTGGCCGCCGACTACCTGGTCCGGCAGTTGGGCGCGCTGCGGCCAGGGGTCCGGCTCGTCCCGGGGCCTGCGCACGAACAAGCCAGATCGCTTCTCGATATGACATCCCAGGACCTCGTGGTCGCCTACGACTTCCGGCGGTACTCGGCCCGGACAGCCGCTTTCGCCCGGGCGGCACGCGGACGGGGCGCACGCCTGCTGCTCGTCACGGACGCCTGGAAGTCGCCACTGGCCGACGACGCCCAGACCCTGATCCCCCTGCCCCGCGAAGCCGCCGGACCGATCGCCCCCCTGACCCACCAGATCGCCGTGACCGAACTGCTCCTCGTCGCAACCGCATCCCGCCTCAACGCGGCACCACGCCTCGCCGAACTGGACTCTCTCACCGCTTCACTACAACCAGACGAGCCGTAACAGCGCCCTGGTCGATCGACTTTCCGGGCACCCCCCGTAGGCGCGCCGGGGCAGCCGTCACCTGCACGAGCCGCCTGCACGCCGCGCCGCCCTCGATCACCTCTGAGGGCACTGCACCGCCGGACTTGGGCAACCATCCACGGCGCGGGGGTGGTCCACCGCGACCTCAAGCCGGCCAATGTGCTGGTCGCCGCCGACGGCCCCCGAATGATCGACTTCGGCATCGCGCGCCGCCTACGCCGTCGCCCTCACCGGCACCGGCACCGGCCTGCGGATCGGCACGCCCGCCTTCATGGCCCCCGAGCAGGCCCTGGGACAGCTCGCCACACCCGTCACCGACGTCTTCGCGCTCGGCGCGCTGGCCGCGTACGCCGCGAGCGGCACGACCGGCACCCCTTCTGCGTCCGCAGTGCCGACGGCCGGGACTTCGCGATCGTGCGACTGGTCCAAACCGACCCCGGAGGCGGTTCGGTGACCGTTTCCCTCGGCCATTACCGCAACGAATCCTGAGGGGCCCGGCAACGCCCCCCCACTCCGAGCTGCGGCAACGCTCGACCGGGCGTGTCCCACCGGTCGCCGATAGGTTGGGGAGCCGGGGGATCCTGCCGATGAGCTCTCAGGAGAAGGGATCAACCCATGACCGATCTGCCGCCCGAACTGCGTGATCTGATCGCCTCCGGCCCCATGGCCCACCTGAGCACCATCAATGCCGACGGGAGCCCGCAGGTCACCGTCATCTGGATCGGTCTGGACGGCGGTGACCTCGTCAGCGGCCACATGTCGCGTCATGTGAAGCTGCGCAACATCGAGCGGGACCCGCGGGTGGTGCTCTCCTTCGACGCCCCGCGAAAGTCCGGCGTCTTCCTGAACCCCTACGCCGTGTTGCGGGCGAGGGCCACCGTCCAGCCGAGCGACGCCGCATGGGATCTGCTCAACCGCCTGGCGAAGACCTACCTCGCTCCCGACGCCGAGTTCCCGGGGGAGAAGAAGCCCGGCTACATCGTGCGCTACTCCGTCGAACGCATCGGTGGCGTCGGCCCGTGGGCACCGGCCGCACACTGAGTCGCGAGGACTGACAGAGCGGGCACCGGACCGCACGCGAGAGGCTGCCGACGCCGACGCCGATGTCGCCGGGTGGGGGCAGGCGGGGACGGACCAGACGGGGGCGGACGGGGCCGGAGGTACGGCTCCCGTCCGAGGCTCCCCGTTCAGTACGGCCGGGCTTCCTGCCGGTGGGCCGGGGAGAGGAGGCCCGCCTCGGCCCTGGGGAAGCTGATCTTCTTCGGGTCGCCGTCCGAGGTGTACCGCTTGACCGTCCCGTCGCGAAGCTTGTCCAGCCAGGCCGTCGAGGCGAACTGGGCCTCCGGTCCGGTCGCCGCCTGGGAGCGGATCCGTGGAATGGCCCCGGGGGCGAAGGCGGCCGAGAAGGGGGAGGGGGCGGGGTTGGCTCCCACCAGGTAGACGCCCTGGTGCTGGTAGCGCACACCGCCCGCGGCCCCCTTCAGCACCAGTTCCCGGGAGCGGGACATCGAACCGTTGGGAAGCGCCATCGACACCACCGACAAGCCGGGCACGGCTTGGGTGATCGCCCTCTGGTTGTCGGCGATGGCCTTCTGGGCGGCGGCGTCGTCCACCGTCCCCAGCGGGGTGTGCCGCAGGGTGTGGTTGCCGACCTCGAATCGGTGCTTGACGAGCCAGTCCAACGACTTGCGGCCGCCCTGCTCGCGGAACGGGTCGGCGTTGACGAAGAAGGTCGCCACGGGGCGGAACCCGGGGTGCTTCCGGGCGACGTCCAGCAGGATGCCCACCGCGGTGTCGGACGCGGGCCGGCCGTCCGCGCCCAGGCGGAACTGGCTGGCGGTCGAGTCGTCGAAGGTCAGCACCACGGGGTGGGTACCGGCGGGAATGTCGATCTTCCCGCTGCTGAACTCCCGTGCGGTGACCGGTACGTACCTCTCCCGTGCCAGCCGTTCCAACTCGGCGCGGAAGTCCTGCGGTGTGCGGTCGTACACACTCCGGGGCTCGGCCACCAGCTGGTGGTACATCAGCACCGGGACCGCACCCAGCTCATCGGCCCCCACGGTCGCCGGGTCGGCAACGGCTGCCTGTCCGCCGGCCCCGTGCGTCCTTCCCGACGGGCCGTTCCGGTCCCGGTCCGGCGGGGATTGGGCTGCCGAGCAGGCGGCGAGCAGCAGGACCGCCGACGCGACGATGACCGCGCCGCCGCTTCGATGGGATGGACGCATGGTGCCTCCGGAGGTGGACGAGGTGCCTCCCGTCACCTCCAAGCCTCGGGCAACGGCGTGACCCACACCCCGGCGCGATAGGCCGAATGCATGACTACCCGCTCGAAACCTCTTGGGCGGACGGCGTGGCGGCTATGTCATGACGCAAGGAATTCTCTTCCGAGAACGACAGCGAGAACGACGGAGTGGACATGAGCGGAAATCGGCCCCTGAGCGGAAAACAACCCCGAATACGATTCGCCGTCATCACCATTTCCCTGGTGGTCCCGGCCTGCACGGCACTCGGGGCCTTCGCGATACAGTCGTTCTCCCGTCAGCTGCGGGTCGAAGGACTCGGCAGCGGGGGAGTGTTGGGCCGGACCGACGTCGGCAAACCGCGCCTTGCCATCACAGCCAAGGAACGGGCCGACCTGGCCGAACTGGAGGTGCGGCTCGACGGGAAGCCGGTGCACACCCACCGGGCCGGCGACCGCCTCATAGTCGACGCCCCCACACTCGCCGAGGGCAGGCACGAACTGACGGCCACGTCCCACAGTGGCCTGCCCCTCCTGCACGACATCTCCCGGACGTTCACCGTGGACACCACCGCCCCGACGCTGCGGCTGTCCCCCATCCGTTCCGCCAGGCCCGGCGCACCGGTGACGGTACGCGGCCGGGTCGAGGACGCCGGGCAGGTGAAGGTCTCCATAGCCGGTGCGCCCGTGCCCGTCGGCGAGGACGGTACCTTCTCCCGGCGGCTCGAACGGCCCCCCGCCCGTATCGAGGTGGCAGCCACGGACGCCGGCGGCAACGTCACCCGCACGCACGTGAACGCGGGCGCACCGTATCCCCTCACCCGGGCCGCGCACCTGACCGCCATCGGCTGGGCCTCGTCCGCGGTCCGCGAGCCGGTCCTCCAACTCGTCAAAGACCGGAAGCTCAACGCCGTCGAGCTCGACATCAAGGACGAGAACGGCGAGGTCGGCTACGACTCCGCCGTGCCGCTGGCCCGCGAGATCGGCGCCGTGAAGAACCGCTACGACGCACGCAAGGTGATCGACACCCTGCACGGCATGGGAGCCCGCGTCGTCGGCCGCATCGTCGCCTTCCGCGACCCCATTCTGGCCCAGGCGTCCCACAGCCAGGGCAAGGACCACCGACTGGTCCAGGCACCCGACGGCAGCCCTTACAACGGCGGCCACTACGGCAAGCTCGCCTTCACCAACTTCGCCGACCCCGAGGTCCGCCAGTACAACATCGCCCTGGCCACCGAAGCGGCCAAGCTGGGCTTCGACGACATCCTGTACGACTACGTGCGCCGCCCCGACGGGAAGCTCTCCACAATGCGCTTCCCCGGCCTGGGCAATCAGACTCCGGAGAAGTCCATCGCCCAGTTCGTCGCCGACACCCGCCGCCGCGTCCGGCCCGAAGGCGCATACCTCGGGGCCTCGGTCTTCGGCATCGCCGCCACCCGGCCCACCGAAATCGCCCAGGACATCCCCGCCATAGCCCAACAAGCCGACTACATCGCCCCCATGGTCTACCCCTCACACTGGGCCGCCGGCGAGTACCGCGTCGCCAGCCCCAACTCCAGCCCGTACGACATCGTCAACCGGTCGCTGGCCGACTTCGCCAAGCAGGTCAAGGGCACCGGAGCCACCATCGTCCCCTGGCTCCAGGACTTCTCCCTGGGCGTCCACTACGGCCCCGACGAAGTCGCCGCCCAGATCAGAGCGGCGGCCGGGGACGGCATGAACTCCTTCCTGCTCTGGAACGCCGGAGCCTCGTACCAAGGGGCGGCTCTGGTCACCCTGCGGTGACAAGAACCCGGATGCCCAGCAGGGTCATGCCCAGGGCAGAGCCGAACCGAGCTCACCAGCGGGCGGACGGTCCCTGGCCGGCCACTTCGCCGGATTCGCCTTCGTGGCCGGCCACCACCGCACTGTTCCGGGCTGCGCGGCGGTAGCCGTTGGGTGATGCGACCGGCACACCGGCGGGGCGTACGAGCTCACCGGGCCGGAGGTGATCACGCCGCGTCAGCAGACGGAGACGATCGCCGCCGCGCTCGGCGGCCGCGCCCCGCGCCCCTTCGGCGACTGGGGCGCCCGCAACATCGCCGCATTCCGCCCGGCCCCGTGAATCCGTGTGGTTCCAGGAGGGAAACCGGTGGCGATGTCGCGTAACAGTCCCTCCTCGGATTCCCATGGGGCACCACCAAGCACCACGCACCACGGTGCGGGAGCTGCGGTGCGCTTGCGAGGGTTGAGCGGGCCCTGCGGCGTGCGGGGCCCGATAGTGACCAAATTCGGTCACTGGCCTGTCGGTTCGATGTCGTGTCGTGCTCGCCCTCTGAGGAGCCACAACCGGATCGACGCGAGGGCCGCCGTGCCGTGGGAGGCGTACGGTCCCTCGTTTCCCGAATGAGGCTCGGACAAGGTCCTGGCCAGCGTGGTGAAGGGGCGGAGGAACAGGCGCCCACCGGCCGGCGTCGAGCGCTTTGTGGAGACTCCTGCTCGGCCCCGGGGCCACCGGCTGGTCAGGCCCATCCGTCCTCACGGACTACCGCGTCTCCGGCCAACTCCTCATCGCCACACCGGAATTCATCCATCACGACGGCACCGTCCCGGCGACAACGGCACCCCTTCCGTGCCGATCGCTCTGCGACAAGCGCACATTCAGCAGCTGTCAATAGGCGTTCGGCAGTGTTGGCGGTGGCTTCACGGATCAGCAGCGGTGGTGTGCACGGGAGGAAGTTCGGATGGATACACCGGGGAAGGGACGGCGTGACTCCGACGGGGCGGAGGAAACCGTTGCCTTCTGGGTACCGAGCATCGCGGATACGGAGATGCGGGAGGCGTTCGTACGGGAGTCGCTCGTTGACGAGATCGTCCTCGCCCGGCCTCACCCCCTCTTGCGTTCCTGCGTTCTGGGGTACGCGGGAGGCCGTGGCAGCAACACCCCTCTCTCCGCCCTTCAGCGCGTTCCTCCCGAGACCGCGGTCATGGTGGCGATCTCGTTCAGGACCGCCGCGCGCCGGCTCGTCACCCCGGCCGGCACCCAGCTGGCTCTTCCGACAGTGGCCGTGGTGGGGCTCCACGACCGCCTGCAGATGATCCAGCAACCCGGTGGTCCACAGGAGGGGCTCATGATCGCGCTGACCCCACCCGGCGCCTACAGCTTGCTCGGTGTGCCGATGCACGAGCTCGCCAACACCTCCACACACCTGACCGACCTGGCCGGTCAGCGGATCCTTCACCTCGTTGAGCAACTCATCGACGCCCCCTCGTGGAGTACGCGCTTCAAACTGCTCGACCACCAGTTGCTGTCCTGGCTACAGGCCGGCCGCAGGGCCGATGCCGCAGTGGTCGAGAGCTGGCGGCGCCTGCACGGCTCGCACGGGACCCTTCCGGTCGGGGAACTCGCCGCTGGCCTGGGGTGCAGCAGGCGCTACCTGGAGAAGAAGTTCCGCGAACAGGTGGGTCTGTCGCCAAAGACGGCGGCAAGGGTCCTGCGCTTCCAGCGCGCCGCGTACCTGCTCACGCGGACGGAGCTGCCCTCATGCTGCGCGATCGCGCACAGGTGCGGGTATGCCGACCACTCCCACCTCGACCGCGACTTCCGTGATCTGGCGGGCTGCACCCCCACACAGCTGCGCCGGTCGCTGCCCATGACCCTTGAGCGGCAGGCGCCTCGGGGCGTGGCCGCGGCCGGGCCGTTGGACCTGCCCTGCGGTGAACGCGGGTGATGGCCTGAGCACCACGAGTCGGGCGGTGGCCGATGGGCGGGGCCGGGCCCGGATGGTGTGCGGATGCCGTTCCATGTCCCGGCCGATGTACGTCCACGTACGTCCACGGGTGGGCGCGCCTGGCAGCAGACGCGGACGCGGCGGCACTTGGGTCGTGTGCCGCCGCGCCCAGGGACCCTCCGCTTCGGGGTGCGGAGGGAGCCCCTGCTGTACGGGTTCTCAGCAGTGGTCGTCGATGGCGTCCATCGTGGCGCCGAAGCCGCGGTCGTAGTTGTCCGCGTAGTCGCCCGCGGCGACCGGGCGGCACTCCTTGGTCCCGTTGTTGTAGTTGATGAACGCGGCGTTGCGGTTGGCGCGGAACGAGTACACGTGGTCATGGAAGTTGGCCGGTAGGTCCTGATACCCACCGGTCCACGTGTGAATGTCGCCACCGCCGTTCGTTCCCGTCCACAGGCACACGGTGTTGTCCCCGCATCCGGGCACCGCCTGCGCCGGCGCCATGCCGGCCACCCCGGCAAAGGCAGCAACACCCGCCACGAGCAGAGCACGCGTCTTGTTCAACAACATGAAGCCGATTCCTCCCGTTCCCACCCTCCGGGCGACTCCTCTCCTTCACCGGAGGCGTCCCCAACAGGTGCTTTCACGTGCTTTCACGGTAGGAAGAACTGCGGGAGCCGGGATTGGAAAAATGCGAACGCCCCATCGGCATTGGAAGATGGCCAGGCCCGTGTGTGCGAGGTCGATTCGCGAGGTCGTGCACGCCACCCGGATTCCTTCGACGATCGTCGCGAGCGCACGTCAGGCACCATCGGCGATATCGACGCCTGATTCGCGAGCGGTAACTGCAACGACCAGGCGTTCGACAAGCCGGCCGACTTCGTAGACGGCCGGGACAAGAAGTTCGTCGGCCAACCGCTGGAAACCGCCGCCCCCGGCATCCTCAACGAAATCGTCCGGCCCGACATCACCCAGACCCTCTACCAGATCCATGCGCTCGCCCCGAACGCGAAGATCGCCTTCATGGGCCACCCACCCCTGATCTCCCACCCCGGATCCTGTCTCAGGCTCAGCGTCCTGGACCTTCCGATCGTCGGCCTGACCTCAGAGTCGACGAACGAGCGCCGCAACCGCCATACGCAATGCCGCCAGACGCCTCTTAGGGTTCCTCTCCGTCCTCCTCGTCCTCGGTCTGACTGCCTGCTGTTCCCAAAACCGCGCCACCAGCCCCAAGAGGTAGGCAGACTCGCGGGAAGCGCACCGGCCGAAGAGTCCCGGAAAAAAGCCGGCCAGGGGCGCACGGTGAACTTGCCGTCACCTCACTTGTGCAGCCGGCTTGGTCAACTTTCCGCGCAGCGGCTCCAGCTTGCCCTGCATCCCGGTGTCCCCGGCGTCAGGCCGTCCGGATCCGGTCCCGCACCTCCGGCCGCACCCCGAACCCGGCCGCCTTGTACGTGGCGACGCCGCCGACATTGGAACTCGGCGTGCACACACGTACGCTCGACGAGCCCATTTCCCGCAGCGCGGCCGCCCCGGCCACAGTGATCGCCCGGCCGTAGCCGCGACCACGATGGTCCTCGTGGACGCCCATCGGCTCGACTAGCCCCGGCTTCCCCGGGCCGGCCGACCACACTGTCACCACCGCCGCCGCGCTGCCCTGGTCGTCATAGGCGGCCAGGCAGCGGGCGTCGGTGTAGAACGGTCCCGCCGACAGCGCGTGCAAGTACTCGCGCGTAGGCCGCGAGGTGTTGAACGCCGACCGCAGGACGTCTGCGAAGTCCTGTGCCTGCTCCGGGCCGATCGACTTGATCCGCACTCCGGGGTCCTCCACCGGCTCGGTGAGGTCACGGAAGAGCGGCGTCCACGGCTCATCGACGCCCCAGCCCTCCTTGCTCAGCAGGTCGTGGAGCAGCAGGCCCAGCGGGGCCTCGATGGACACCGTTCCTTCCGGCAGGACGCCACGCTCAGGCAGCGAGAAGTCCTCGACGAGCCGCCGCGCCAAGTCCTCATCCTGGAAAGCGTCCGGAGCGACCGTCATCCGCACCAGCGTCGGCGAGTCGAGCATCCCGACCGCGAGAATCCGCCCGTCCCGACTCCAGACCCGGACCACCGCGGCCGTCTCGGCTGTTCCGAACCGGTAGTTCCAGCCGATGTCCCCGGAATGCAACTGCATCGGGGCTTCGTTGTACTGCCACTCCCGCAGCGCGGCCATGGCCTCGCGTACGCCGTCGACAGTCGGCGTACCCAGCACAATCGTCATAGCCGGGATCAGACACTCCATCCCGGAGGTCCGCAACCGATTAACCGGGCCGGCCGCTGCCCCCGCAGCGGCCCGACCAAGAGCTTCTGCTCCCGCAATAGCCCAGCCAGCTTCGGTGACCCCGTTCCGCGCGGCGCGCGGTGATCCGCTTTCGCCAGGCGTCATGGCCGCTGGCCGGACCTCTCTGTGAAGTCCGGCCAGCGGCCAGGTATTTCGACTGCGGATCGAGCGGGATTCCGCTGGCTTGTCCTACGAGGCCGTCAGGGACTCGGTTCGGACCGTGTAGTTGAGGTGGGGCTGCGGTGCCGTCTGCTGTTGCTGCTGCTGTTGTCCCCCGCCTTGGTTACCTTCCTTGTTCTCCGAGCATCCGCACTGCTGGGCGTCGCTGCTCTTTTCTTCGTTGACCGGTCTGGCCTCCGGGGCTCTGGTCTCCGGGGCTCTGGTCTCCGGGCCTCTGGCTTCTGACCCTCGGTGCTCCGAGCCTCCGCCCCTGTCTTCTTCGCCGCCGCCCTTGCTTTCCTTGGGGAAGTCGGCGGTGTTGTTGCAGCCCATGGACGAGCCCATGGTGGTGTTCTGCGCACCCGCGGAGCCCTCGCCGTTGAGCAGGTTTCCGCCCAGACCGTTCGCGATCCCGACTTCGCCGAGGACGTCGACGTTCATGTCGTGCGACCTGCACTGGCTGCCCTGCTTGATGTCGAGGCCGGTGCCGCCCTTCTCGCCGTGGGCGTAGGAGGTGCCGGCGCCGAGGAAGCCGAAGCTGCCGAGGACGACGGCCACGACGGCAGTCTTCTGAAGCTTGCGCATTTCCTTCTCCGGTGGTCGATGGATGCAATCCGGGATATAGCGACTTCTTACAGTCACAAGAGGCTAATACGAGATATGCCGTAGATGTTCGGCGGCGCGCCGAGCTCGAGTGCGACGCGAACGGGTGGCTGTATCAAGGCAGTCGTAGAGCCCCCGCCCTAACGGTCCAATATGGGGTTAAGTGTTGATCATTTGAAATGGCCTCTATGTGGTTGCGAGTTTGATCCTCGCCCACGAAGCCGTCGCGGCAACGGGAGTCCCGCGGCAGGCGATTCGCCGACGGGCTTCACGAGCGAAGATCCGCCGGTTCTCTGGTAAGAACCGGCTCACCAGAAACGGGCGCACGAGTGCACGACCACGTACGCGCAGGCCCGCTCCCCGAAATCCCGCTGCCCGAGGGGCTGCGGATCGTCCATGTCTGCCGCGCCCACGAGGTACACGGGCGTGTGGCCGATGCGGTCGGGCAGCACGCCGAAGAGCGGGGTGAGGGCCCCGGTCGCGAGCGGATTGTCGAGTGCTGTGCCACGCTGCGGCCAAGAGGACCAGGGGCCACGGCGCTTGGGGGCGCCGTGCTCGGTTGTACGGATGGCTGGTGTCAGGTCGTACGGGTTCAGGCGTCGGAGGGGACGGATTCGAGGCGAATGCTCTGGCCGATGCCGAAACGGTGGGCGAAGCCGTAGAAGAGGTCGAAGGCGGCATGGTCTTGGAGGGCGAAGCCTGTGGAGTCGAAGGCGGTCCGGGAGAAGCGGAGGGGTTCGGCGAATGGCAGGTCGGAGGCGAGGTCGAGGGTGCTCGGGTCGATGTCCTCCGGGGCGAGTTGCTGGCATTCCCCTTCCCGCATTGCCTGTTCCACGTGGTCGGGGCAGACGAACGCGTCCTTGAGCACGGCGGACGGGTTCTCCGCCTGGCCGGGGAGATCGGCGCCGATGGCGTGGATGTGCGCGTGCGCCTTCAGTCGCGCTCCGTTCAGGACCGGGCCCTTGCCGACGTCTACGGAGGTCGCGGTGCAGATGACGTCCGCCCGGGATTCGACGTCGTCCGGCGCGGCGACCCGGACGTCGAGCCCCCGGAACTCCAGGCACTTGGGGAGGGAGTGGCTGTGCTCTCGGTGACGTCCTCGCGAACGGTCGCGAAGTCGCCGTGGAATTCGCGGACTTCCTCGAACTGAACGAGGATCGGCAATCCGCCCGACGGGAGACCGACTTCCTCGCCCCGCTGATCTGAGTAGGACATGGCGTCATTGGCGTCGCCGACGACCGCCGTCTCTCATCCCCTCGTGAGGAGCGGGGCACGCCCGCTCCTCACGAGCGACCCACCGCAGCTACCGTCAGGCGCCGAGCATGGCCCGCAGGCGCTGCTTGTCGGGCTTGCCGACGGGGGTGAGCGGGATGTCCGGGACGATGTGCACGGCGGCCGGGGCGCTCAGCGCGCCCTTGCGCTCGGTGACGAAGTCCCTGAGTGCGCCGTGCTCGGGGCGGTGCCCGGCCGCCGGGACGACCGCGATGTGCACTTCCTCGGTGGCGTCCGCGCCCCGTGCGCCGAACACCGCGCAGTGGGCGATCGCCGGGTGGGTGAGCAGCAGGTCCTCCAACTCGTGGGTGTAGACGTGGCCACCCACGACGATGATCATGTCCTTGAGGCGGTCGACGATGTAGAGGTAGCCGTCCTCGTCGAGATAGCCCACGTCACCGGTGTGCACCCAGCCGTCGCGCACGACTTCCGCCGTGAGGTCGGGGCGTCGCCAGTATCCGCTCATGGTCTGTCCGGAGCGCACCCGTACCTCTCCGACCTGCCCGGTGGGCACGGGGCTGCCGTCCTGGGCGTCGTGGATGGCGATGTCGACACCGGGGATCGCCCGTCCGACCGAGGGCTGTCCGTTCTCGGGCAGGTCCTGGTGTTCCTCCGGCCCGAAGACGGTGACGGCGCCCGCTTCGGACTGCCCGTATCCGCCGTACAGGACCGCGCCGAAGACCTCGTGGGCCCGGCGCAGACGCGACGCGGAGGCGGCGCAGCCGCCGTAGCTGATGCGGCGGACGCTGCTCAGGTCGGTGGCGGCCAGGGCGGGGTGGTCCAGCAGCCGGTAGATCAGCGGTGGCAGCAGCCACAGGTGCGTGATCCGCTCCCGCTCCACGGCCGCGAGGACCTCGCCCGGCTCGAACTCCCGCTGCAGCACGATCGATCCGCCCGCCAGCAGGGTGGCGTCGACGATGTTGCCCGCGACGTGGGCCAGGGGAGTGCAGACCAGGAAGCGCGGCGGCGCGCCGGAGCCGAAGGAACCGAAGGCGAGCATGTCCTGGTAGGGACCGTGCGCCATCCGTACGCCCTTGGGCACGCCGGTGGTCCCCCCTGTATGCCGGATGCACCAGTCGTCCTCGGGGCGGGCGGCCCCTGGCACGGGGTCGGCCGGGTGCCGCGCGGCGCTCGCGAGCAGGTCCTCGCCCAGCGGGCTGGGCCCGAAGGCGTACACCCGTGGCGGGCGGGCCAGGCTCAGCAGCCGCTCGGCGGCCTCCGGCGAGTCAGGCTCGACGACCAGCAGGTCGGTGTCGACGCTGCGGGCGATCTTGGCCAGGACGTCGGGTGCCATGCCCTGGTAGAGGGAGACCACCCGGGCGCCCAGCAGGTTGGCGGCGTAGCGGGCGGCCAGCGCCTCGGGGCGGTTACCGGAGAAGAGCGAGACGGTGCTGCCGCGCCCGATGCCCTGGGCGGCCAGCTCCCGGGCGAAGCGGTACACGGTGTCGCGGAACTCGGCCGCGGTCACCTGCCGGCCGTCGGCGGCGGTGATCACCGGCTGGGAGGGATGGCCGGACAGAACGTCGGCTATGGCCTCGACGTAGCAGCGGAAGGCGGTACCAGAAGTCGAAAACACCGGAGATGCAGGGAAATTGGGGTGCATAGAGTCTCTCTCCCTACTTTGTAGGCGATTGCTACTGAACGGGAACGCTACCTTCCGGTAACCGCAGACAAGCGAAGCGCGGGTGAACAGCAGGTGAGCACCGGGGCCGGCGCGCAACCGCAGCTCCAGCTGGTTGCGGCCCGGCTCCTTGCCTGGTCCACCGGGAGCGGGACAAGGGCGCCGGCGCGGCCCGGCTTCGTTGAGTGGGGCCGTCGGGCATCTGCCGTACCCGGTCCGTTCAGTCCTGGTGCCAGACCTCTTCCATGCCGTCCTGGGTGTCCTCGGAGCGGGTGACCTTGAAGACGGACACCATCAGGGCCTCGCCTGCCAGGGGGATGTGGAGGCCGCACGAGATGAGGTCGAGGTAGTCGCCCCAGATGAAGCCGTCGGGGTTGTCGTAGTCGAGGGCTTCGGTTCCAGGGCCGTACGGGTCGATGTCGCAGGCCCGAAGGGCGTGGATGAGGTCGCCGGTGACGTCCATCGCGTCCCAGCCGTCCGCAGAGACGCGGGGGGCACCGGGGACGTGGATCAGGTACTTGGCGTAGGTCTGGGAGAAGTCCATCTCGCATGCGGCGGCGATGCGGGCGTCAGGGTGGGCCTGGAGCTGTGCTTCGAAGGCGTTGTCGAGGTTGTAGGTGGTGGTGCCGTTCTCGCCGAAGGCGGGGTCGGTGATCTGGACTGCGTTGCCCCAGCAGCCGATGGTGACGGTGTCGACGTCATCGAGGCTTCTGGGCGAGCCGACATCCCGGCGTGCGATGGGGTGGAGTTCTTCAACTACGTCGGCGACTGTGGGGAGTTCGCGGACGATGCGGCGCGCACGTTCGAGGTCGTGGGCGGGGGCGTTGCGGATGGAGTGCCGGTCGTAGCGGGGTGGGGCTGGGGGGTGGATTCGGGTGATCTGAGTGAGGCTGTGAGGCAGCGGGCGCATAGCGGTTGAGCTTACGGCTTGGGCGCCGTCCGGCTGGGCGATGAGGGCGACACACCGTCAAATTCCTTATATGGATGAAGAGTTGGCCAGCTAGTGTGAGCACGTTGGCGGTGTCATGTCAGGGGGGCACACACCGCTCGCTGTCTGTCCCAGCAGCCCCCATGGATGGGGACGAAGCTTGAAATCCATACATTTGCGCGTCAGGGCGCGTCTGGCTTCGGCCGCGGCAGTCGCCGCGGCGGGCCTCCTGCTGGCCGGCCTTCCCGGTCTGCACAGCGACGCCCACGCGGCCGGGAAACCGCTGGATCCGGGCATGCCGTGCAAGGACTATTACGGCCTTGCCGATGTGCAGGCCGTCACCCAGCTGCCGGAATTCGACGCCTCGCGGGCGAAGGCTCAGTGGGACACCTACGAGTACGAGAACCCGGGTAAGCAGTGGGACGGGCTCCAGGCCCCGTCCGAGGCGGACGTCGCGAGGCTGGAGGATCTGCCGACGCAGCCGCCGAAGAGCAAGCCGATCGACCGGATCTGGTGGACATGGCTGCGCGCAAAGGAGAAGAACCCGAACGCCTGGGGCGACTTCGACACCTGGCGTGACGTCCGGCTGATCCGGAACGCCGGCAACGACCCGCGCGGCAAAGCCTTCGAGAAGAAGGTGATCAAGGACCACGGTCTGACGGGGCCGGAGTGGATCTGCCAGAAGGAGGTGGAGTTCACCGACCCGGACACCGGAAAGACCTATCGCCGGCAACTCGACGCCTACAACACCAAGACCAAGCAGATCCTGGAGATCAAGTCCAACGGGAGTCCCGACCCGAAGCAGATCCCCAAGGACATCGCCTGGTCGAAGGACCCGAAGTGGTCCGACTCGAAGATGAAGTACATCTACGCCGAGCCGCAGGACAAGTCGGCGCGTGACCTGAAGGACGAACTGCGCAAGAACGCGGGCGCCGACCGGGTCACCGAATACAACTACCGCTCCGACAAGGTGGAGAAGGCGCCGAGCGGCGGCGTCAGGAGCAAGTCGACGCTGTTGCAGCCCCCGGGGCAGGAGGGTGTCTCCCGAGGCGGGGCCACGGACTCGATCCGCGAGTCCCGACCGAGCCCGAAGAGCATGGCGGACTTCCTGAACCGGAAGAACGCCGCCGACCCCAGCAGGCTGTCGCCGAGGGGGACGGGCGGGGTCGACTTCACCACCCTCGAACTGCGGTATGTGGGCAAGCCGGTCAAGGGCAAGGGTCTGGACTACGGGTTCTCCGCGAAGGAAGACCCCACCGAGCACTCCGGCTGGGGCGGCAAGGCGAAGTCGCAGCTCATCTCGGATGCGTTCTTCACCTGGCTCGCGCTGACGCCGGAGAAGTTCTGGGTGAACCTGAACCCGGACCAGCCGGACCGCGTCATGGATGACAAGTTCGCGTCCACCGACGCGGGCCGCGTGCTCCTCGAAGCCGACCTTCAGATGAAGCACGACTTCTTCAAGACGATGGACCCCGAGACCGATCTCGGTAAGCGGTTCTGGGCGGCGCTGCCCAGGGAGAACGGCCGACCGTGCTTCGGCGGGATCCGGAACTGGATCGAGCCCAAGCCCGCGGTGGTCCGCGAGCAGGACGGCGGGATCTACATCCTGGACGCCCCGCTGCGGCTGAAGTCCACCCCGCAGGACTTCGCCACCCAGCCCGGCGGCGAAGCGATATGCCACCCCAGCAAGGCCGAACGGCAGCAGGCCCAGGCGGTCATCGACCAGATGATCGTCCCCACGGTGGAGAAGACCATCAACACGGCCCCGCAGTACGCGGACCTGCGCCGCGTCTACACCGCCCGCGTGGCCGCGGAGTGGATCCGCCTCCAGGACGCCAAGACACCCACCGACTACCACAAGCTCATCAACAGCAACGACGTGAAGGCGTGGCCGCTGCGTGCGCCCAACCAGAACTGGAACAAGGACGAGCTGTTCCAGCGGTACCGGAAGATCTTCCTCGATGGCGAGTTCCGGTACAACGTGGACACGGCCCGGGGCGTGACGGTCTACATCGTCGGCGGCGTCGACTTCTCCAAGTCTCCCAAACACGACATGGCCAAGGGCCGGTTCCAGGCTGAACACCGCTACCTTCCCCGGCAGACGCAGACGTCGGTCAAGACGATGACGGACAACACCGACGCCGACGGCGCCCTCCTGCTCGGCGGCAACACCGACGCCACGGACACCAGCGGCGGCGACAAGCCGGGCCCGACGCCGACACCGACGCCAACCACACCGGGCAAACCGTCGCACGACCCGACCACCCCGGCACCGTCCACACCGCCGTCCACCCCGCCTACCACCACCGGCGGTAGCAGCGGCGGACAGAACCCGAAGGACCCCGGCGGAGACCTCGCCCACACCGGATTCGACACCCCCATCGGGCTGATCACAGGTATCGCCGCCGCGCTCACCGCTGCCGGTGGCGGCCTCGTCTGGTGGATGCGACGCCGCAAAACCGTCAAGAGCTGACCACCCCTGAACCACGGTGGCCCTGTCCGCCCAACGGCGGGTACAGGGCCGCCGTGCGCAGCGACACGGGCAGGACCAGGGGCGCCTATCGGAGCGCAGGAGCAGTCCACCGATTTTTCCCCTCCCCCCGAGCGTGCGTACACCCCTGCCAGGCATCGTCGCCCGGCAGGGCGTCGTCATGGGACGACGTCAGGTAGCGGTCACACCGTCGCAGAGCTCCTGGTACGCCTGGGAGACGTCGGCGACCCGTACGGTGGTGATCTCTTCGCGGGTGAGTGTGCCGGCGCCTCCGTGGAGTTCGTACAGGCGCAGGTCGCGATGTGCGGTGGCCTTGCGGCACAGTTCGCGGGCGAAGCGGCCGTTGCCGAGCTGGTCGACGAGCTCGTCGTCCACGGCGCGCCCGCAGCAGGCTTCGAGGACGGTGGCCGCGTCCTCGTCCAGGACGTCGCCCTGGGCTTCCAGGAGGTTCTGGGCGATCTGTACGAGCTCGTCGGCGGAGTAGGACGGGAAGTCCACGCGTGTGGTGAACCTGGACGCCAGACCGGGGTTGGTCGCGAGGAGTTCGGTGATCTCGTGCGGGTAGCCGGCCAGGACGACGACGAGGCGGTCGCGGTCGTCCTCGGCCCGCTTGAGCAGGACCTGGAGCGCTTCGTCGCCGAAAGCGTCGCCGCCGGAGTAGCCGCTGTTGGACAGCGCGTACGCCTCGTCGATGAACAGGACGCCGTCGAGTGCCGAGTCGATGACCTTGGTGGTCTTGATGGCCGTCTCGCCGAGATGCTGACCCACCAGGTCGACCCGTTGCGCTTCGACGACCTGGCCCTGTTCGAGCAGCCCGAGCCCGGCGAACACTTTGCCGATCACGCGGGCGACGGTCGTCTTTCCGGTCCCCGGTGGGCCGGCGAACACGAAGTGCTGCGGGGCGGAGTTCGCGGGGAGTCCCTGTTCCCTGCGTACGGCGGCCATGCGCAACTGTGCGACGAGGGTACGCAGTTGGCGCTTGATGGCTTCGAGGCCCACCATGCCGTCCAGCAGCTTCATCGCTTCGGTCAGGAGGAGCTCTCGACTCTGGGAGTCGTCGGAGTCGGCGTCGGATGACGCAACGTCGACGGCGGGGTCTGCCGGAGGCGGGGTCTGCTGCGCTGGTGTTGCATGGGCCTGGACGGTGACGGTGACGGCCTGGGCGCGGGTGGCGACGTCCGCGAGGTTGGGGAAGCAGCGGAAGGCGTACTGGAAGTGCCGCAGGGCCTCTTCCTGTTGCCCGAGCCCGTCGTGTGCAAGGCCCCGCACATAGGCGACCTCGCCGTCGAACCGGCTTTCCCGCTCCAGAGCCCGGGGGAGTGGCGCGAGGACGTTGAGCGCCTCGTGGAACACGTGCTGTTCGACGAGGGCGCGGGCCACGTACAGCTGGGACTCGTCACGGAAGAACGCGTCGGTGATGTTCCGTGAGAAGTGCAGGACAAGGGACCAGTCCTGCTTCAGGAAGGCGTAGCGGGTGCACGCGAATCGCGTCTCGTCGCAGTCCAGGTACGCCTCTCCCAGCGACTGCCAGGCCGCGTCCAACCGACCTTCGTCGAGGAGTTTCGACACGATGGCGAGCCAGAGGTCACGCGCGGTCTCAAGTCGGAAAGAGACATAAACCCCAAGGTCGAAACGCGACTTGAGCGGCATGCCGTACTTGCTGCGCAAGGCGCCGAACGAGCCGTGGTGGCGCGACATCTCGTCGACGGCCTCCGCCTGACGACGCCCCGTGGCGTGCAGACCCAGCCAGGCATCGGCGGCCGAGGGGTCGTACTGGATGGCCTGTTCGAAACGGCTGGCGGCCCAGTCCACCTGGCCCTGCCGCAGGAACCCGACCCCCTCCGCCCAGGCACGCTCACACCGTTTGGCGGAGTACCACGGCGTGGACGCTCCCGGCATCCCTTCCCCTCTCCCCTGGGCAGCAGCAGCCGACGGTTTTTTCCGGAGCGCGATTATTCCACGGCGGTTCACCACTCGTGGCGCCCCGGCGGGTGCCGGCCGCCACCCCCCCTTCGGCACGGGAAGCCCGAACGGGTAGTCCGACGTGCACTGCAAGGATTCGTCCAGCCCCCGGCAAGCCTTCCGTCGCGCATGGCGGGCATGTCCCCGGCGGACCACCCGAACGTGACGACTGGGGGAACATGTCTACCGTCATCGGGCCCACGGGGGCCGTACAGAGGGACCCCGGCCAGTGGCTGACGCTGCCCGGGTGCAAGAAGATCCTGTTCATCGTTCACACCGAGGTGTACGGACGGCGGTTGTGCGATCTGCTGCCGCTGCTGGAATCCGATCTGCGGGTCCAGGTGGTGTTCACCCTCGCCCCGCATGCGTTCAACAGCGGAGCGGACCGGCTGCTGAGGTCCCTGGGAGCCACCGTGCTGCCCTGGGAGCAGGCCGTACGCACCGAATTCGACCTCGCTCTGGCAGCCGGCTCCCAGGGGACCGAGCGGGTGTGCGCGCCGCTGATCCGCCTGCCGCACGGCGCCGGGCACGTGAAGCTGTCCCGCGTGGCGGACGACCTGCCGGGAACTCCGCGGAGCGTGGGCGGCCTGGGGCGCAAGTATCTGACGTGGGACGGCAAGGTCGTGCCCAAGGCACTCGGACTGGCGCACCATGACGAACTGGCGCAACTGGAGCGTTCGTGTCCCGAGGCCCTGCCGATCGCGGAGGTGGTGGGCGACGCGTGCTACGACCGGATCGCGGCGAGCCTGTCGCTCCGGGAGCGCTACCGGAACGCCCTGGGGCTCCGGCCCGGTCAGAAACTGGTGCTCGTCACATCGACCTGGGGTACGGGTTCGTCGTTCAACCGGCTCGATGCGCTGCTGCCCCGGCTCGTGGCCGAGCTCCCGCGGCACGTCTACCGCACCGCGATCCTGGTGCACCCGAACGTCTGGGCGGGGCACGGCAGTTGGCAGGTGGAGGCATGGCTTGCGACGTGCCGGCGCTTCGGCATCACGGTGCTTCCCCAGGAGGTGGACTGGCGTCCGCCACTGATCGCCGCGGACTGGGTGATCGGTGACCACGGGTCGGTCACGCTCTACGCCACGATGACCAAGGCGGCGATCCTGCTCGCCAGGTTCCCCGAGCGCGACGTCAACCCGAACTCCCCGGGGGCCGAGCTGGCGCTGGCGGCCCCCGCGCTGTCGCCGGCGCACCCCCTCACGGAGCAACTCGCCTACGCCGCTGCCGAATACCCCGAACAGGACTACGCGCGGATCGCCGAACGCATCTCCTCCCAACCGGGCCGCTTCAACCGGAACATGCGACGGCTCGTCTACCGGCTCCTCGGCATCGGCCAACCCGCGTACAACCCGGCGACGGAGGTGTTGCCGCCGCCGGAACCGCTCGTCGGGGCACGCGGCGGGCGGCCGCTGCGCCGCAGGGGCAACGGGCGTCACCGCCAAGGCCGTGGGGGGTGCGAACGTGCGCGCGACGACAACTGAGCACAGCCCGGCAAGCGGTGTGCTGATCGTGGGCGACCGCGCCACGGTGATCGTCCCGAACCACGACTGCTTCGGCGTCGACCTCGACTCCTGTGCCGACGAGACGGCGCGGCAGTGCGCCGACGTGCTGTACGGCGCCGGCGGCCTACGGCAGGCGCAGGGGCTGCTGGGCCGCTATCCGGGCTGTCTGTTCGTGCTCTTCCGTACCGGCAGCTCGCGCTGTCTCGCCGTCATGCGCACCGGCGCCCGCGCCATGACGACGGTCAGCTGTGACCGGGTCCCCCGCGGAGGGGACCAGGTGCTGTTCGCCGCGCTGCTCCATGCCTGGGTGGCGGCGCTGCTGCCACTGGACTGGCTGGCGTCCGCGGTGTTCGTGTGCGCCGGAAGGGCGTATCGATTCAGGACCTCGTCAATCGGACTCGGTGCCGGCAGCGGGTAATCGTGCCCGCAGACGACGGGCGTCGCTCTCACTGACGGGCTCGTACAGGGCCAGGGACCGCTCGTAGCAGTCCCTGGCCCGTAGTGCGTGTCCATGTTCCTCGGCCGTCTGCCCGAGGAATTCCCATACCCGGGCCTGCCAGTGGACCGAACCGGTCACGGTGAACTCGCCGAGCGCCTGATCGAGCAGCCGCGTGGCGAGAGCGAGGCCGCCGGGTACCCGGCCATGGGCACGGCCGAGCAGGGCGAGCGCCCGCGCGGCATCGTAGGGGTCGCACCGGGCGAGCAGCTCTTCCCGTGCGCGGGCCAGCAGCTCGATCGCGTCCGCCGGGCGGCCTGCGGCCAGGGCCAGTTCGCCGAGGGAGAGACGGGTGAGCGCGGCTCCCCGATGGTGACCGATCTCCTCGCGCAGGGCGAGCGCCGCGGTGAAGTAGGACCCCGCACGCTCCCCGCGACCGGCGAGCAGATGCGACTGCCCCAGACCGTGCAACGCCTGGGCCTCGGCCCGGCGATCACCGCTGCCCCGGGCCTCGTCCAGTGCCTGGGTGAACCACTCCACGGCGGTGTCGTGGTGCCCGGCATTACGGAGCCCCACACCGCCGGAGGTGAGCATCCGGCTCTCGCCCTCCCGATCGCCGTCCCGGCGCGCCGCGGCCAGCCCGATCTCGTGTGCCTCGATCCACAGGTCGTACGGTCGCAGTCGCAGGAACAGGGGGAACATCGCGTCGACCAACTGCCAGGCGGTCGAGTCCCAGCCGCTCTCCGCCGCGATGCGCACCATGGCCATGAGGTTCGAGCGTTCGGAGTCGAGCCAATCCAGTGCCGCGGCCTCGTCGTCGAACACGGGCGGCGGCTCGGGTTCGAAGTCATAGGTACGGCTGAGCCGGCGATGGCTCGGGGTCAGCAACGCCTCGGCGGCCGTCGCGGTGGCCAGATAGAGATCCGTGACACGGCGTACGACCGCTTGCCGCTGATTCGGAGAGTCCGCACCGGCGGCGGTCTCGTCGGCGTGAGCCCGGACCAGGTCGTGCATGCGAAAGCGCTCGGTACCGTCGATACGGTCCGACGGCAGATCCTCGACGAGGTTGTTCTCGACCAACTCGTCGAGGAGCGGCCCGATTTCCTCCGGCGTGACTCCGCAGGCACAGGCGGCGACCCGTCTGTCGAACATCACCACGGGAGCCAGCCCCAGGCACCGATAGGCACGCGCGGCATCGGGAGGCAGGGCCCGGTACGACTCGTCCAACACCGTGCGCACGGCGCGTTCCCCCTCGGCGCGCAGGGCAGTCAGCGCTCCTCCGCCGGCGCCCAGGGTTCCGACCATCGCCGCCAGGGGCTGCTGGGGACGCGCGGCCAGTCGCGCAGCGGCCAGGCACAGGGCGAGTGGCAACCCTGCGCACAGGGCCGCCACTTCCCGCGCCTCGGCCCGTTCCCGGTCGACCCTCTGGACACCGATCCTGCGGGCCAGCAGTTCCACGGCGGAGGCCCCCTCCAACAGGCCGAGTTGATGAAAGGCGGCGCCGTCGACACCGAGACTGGTGAGCCGGCGGCGGCTGGTGACCACCACCAGGCCACCGGCAGCACCGGTCAGCAGTGGACGCACCTGAGCGGCACTGAGCGCGTTGTCCAGCATGACGGCGACCCGCAGCCCCGCGGTGGCGGAGCGCCATAACGCCGCCTGTTCGGCCAGCTCGGCCGGGATCCGGTCGATGCCGTAGGCGCGCAGGAACTGGCCCAACACCTCACCGGGCCGCGCGGGCGCGTCGGGGGAGTGGCCGCGCAGGTCCACGTACAGCTGTCCGTCGGGGAACGCGCCGCCCTCGCTGAGGCGGCCCAGCCAGCGGGAGGCCAGCGCAGTCTTCCCGACCCCCGCGGAACCGCTCACCACCACGACGAACGGCGTGCCGGCCTGGCGCCCTTCCGCCAACAGCCCGTCCAGAGCGGCGAGGTCACCGTCACGCCCCGTGAAGTGTGGGGGACCGGCGAGAAGTTGACGCGGGACCGGTAACCGGTTTTCCGCGGGGGACATGGTGACCTGATGGAGGTGGACGTCGCCATGCACCTCACGCGATTGCAGGGTGGGTCCGGTGACCTGCGCAGATCCGCCGATGGTGTTCACGGCGTCGAAGGATACGGGCGGTTCGGTCCGTGCGAGCCAGCCTCGTAGGTCCCGGGCGAACGGCGGGCTGGATCGCGCTTCCTCGGTCAGGCGCGTGGCGAGGAGACGGAGGTGGCCGAGGTCATGCGGGGCTTGCCACGCCGCCGCCACCATGTGGGACAGCGTGTCGGGTCCGCCCGGTGGGGAATCTGGAGGCGCGGAGGACGGCCCCGAGGCGAGGACCAGATGCGCCAGCTCCTGCCAGGCCCGTTCCCCGGCAGCCTCGGTCAGAGCCGGAAGGAGCTCCTGAACGGTCACCGGATCCACGTCGGCCGCCTTCCTCCCGTCCGCACGACGGAGCACAGGACTGACCACTCGCTTGGTCAGCTGAGGAGTACCCGCATCGTGTTCGAAATAGACCGTTCCGTAGGCGAGATGGAACGCTGGAGCGATTACCAGCCAACGCACGAGGCGACCTGGCGGCTCAGCTGACACCATGTCATCCTTTGGTCTTCGGTGAGCGGGGAGCGACCGGCGATAGGGGGGCGCTGGTGGACTTCGACATCCTCATACTGGGCTCGGTGGAACTGCGGGCGCACGAGCACCGCGACCGGCTCGGCTCCGCGAAGGAACGCCTGGTCCTCGCCGCTTTGGCGATCGACGCAGGTCAACCGGTCAGCCTCGACGCTCTCGCCCACCACTTATGGGACGACGACCCACCATCCAAGCCACGCGTCAGCCTGCACGCCTACGCCGCGCGGATCCGCCGGCGACTGCGCGGCCCGGACGGCCTGGACCACCTCATACAACACACCCACACCTACACGCTCGACGTCGAACCGGAGCGCGTCGACTACCACCGCTTCCAACACCTCGCGGCGCAGGCCCGGGCACTGACGGACAGCGGCGACGACGAGCGGGCCCTCGCCCTGCTGAAGGAAGCGGACGCCACCTGGCGAGGCGAAGCACTCGCCGGACTGAGGGGATGGTGGGCGGACAGCACACGAGCGGCCCTCGGCGAGCAACGCCTCGCGGCCACTTTGAACCGCATCGACATCGAGATGCGCAGGGGCCACTTCGCCGAACTCGTAGCCGAACTGACCACCCTGGTCGAACACCACCCGACCGACGAGACCCTCGTCGGACATCTGATGGTGGCCAGTTACGGCTGCGGACGCCAGGCAGACGCCCTGCGCGCCTACGAGGCAGCCCGCCGCCGGCTGCGCAACGAGCTCGGCACCGACCCCGGAGAGAGCCTGACACGCCTCCACCAGCTCATCCTGCGACACGCACCCGTCGACGACCTCTTCACCGGCCGGCGTCCCACGGCCGCCCGACCCGTGCCCAACAACCTCCCCAGCCACGCCGAACTCGTCGGCCGCGAAGCCGAGATGGCACTGCTCCTCACACCCTCCTCGCAGGGGCGTGTCATCGCGTTGCAGGCAATCAGCGGAATGGGCGGCGTCGGAAAGTCCCTGCTGGCCCTGCACGCGGCACGCCAACTCGGCAAGGACTTCCCGGACGGACAACTGATGCTCGATCTACGGGCACACTCACCCGGTGCCGAACCCCTCACCCCGCAAGCCGCGCTCGTCGCACTCCTGCGCATCCTGGGCGTCCCGGCCTCCGGCATCCCACAGGGACTGGAGGAGCTCAGCTCACTGTGGCGGACCATGCTGAGCACCCGCCGCGCCCTGATCATTCTGGACGATGTCCACAGCCCCGAGCAGGTGCGCCCGCTGCTGCCCGGAAACTCACCCTCGCTGATCATCATCACCAGCCGCCGGCGGCTTTCCGGGCTGCCCGGCATCCGCTCCATCGTGCTCGACGTGCTACCCCTCGACGACGCCACCGCACTCTTCGTCCGGCTGGTCGGAGCGGAACGCGCCAACGACCCCCATGACGTCGCGACGATCGTGCGCCTGTGCGGGCAGCTGCCCCTCGCTCTCGAACTGGCCGCCGGCCGTCTGGCCTCCCGGCCTTCATGGACGACCGCTCACCTGATCCAACGACTGTCCCGCGGAGAGGGCCGACTCGCCGAATTCCACGACTCCTACGAGGAGATCGCCCGCACCTTCGAGATGTCCTACGTCGCGCTCACCGCGGCACAGCAGTCCGCCTTCCGCGCACTCAGCCTCCACCTCAGCCAGGAATTCGGCCTCCACGCCGCCACCGCCCTCACCGGCCTGCCACTGCACAAGACCGAACGTGTCCTGGAAGCACTGCTCGACTCGCACCTCCTCCAGGAGCCCGCACCGGACCGGTTCCGTTTCCACGACCTGCTCGGCGAATACGCCCTCACGCTCGCCCGCACGGAGGACACCCCCGACCAGCGCGCCCGCTCCGTCACCCGCCTCGTCGACTTCTACCTGCACGCGGTGGACCACGCCGATCGACTGATCTATCCGCGCCGGCACCGCCTCGGCATCCGGCACTCCGCGGAACCGTCACCGCTTCCCCGCTGGTCCAGCGTCCAAGAGGCCAAGAGCTGGCTGGCGGCCGAGCGCACGGCCCTGGTCGCCGCCGAACGCCATGCGCGGACCCATGGACACCCGCGAACGGCCGCCAGGCTCGCCCACGCCCTGGCGGGATTCCTGGACGGCGAGGGCTACTGGACAGAGGGGGAGCGGATGCACCAGTACGCGGTGGAGTACTGGCGCACTACGGAGGAACCCCAGCCGGAGGCCCGGGCGTTGATCGACCGGGGCTCCACGCTGTCGCACTCCGCACAGTACCCACAGGCCGTCGAATGCGCAGAACAGGCCGTGGTGTTGGCACGCAGCACCGGAGACACCGCGGCCGAAGTCGAGGCGATCCATCTCCTCGGAGTGATCCACTGGCACCGAGGGCAGCTCGAAGCGGCGCTCCGGATGCAGCACACGGTATTGGAACTGCGCAAGGACCTCGGTGACCGCTTCCAGATCGCGCGGTCGCAGAACAACCTCGGGATCACTCACCTGTTCCTCGGCCAGCACGAGTCGTCCAAGGAGAACTTCGAGGCCGCCCTCAAGGGATTCCGCGAAGTGGGCGACTCCCAGGAGGAGTCACGAGCACTGAACAACCTGTCGGACCTCCACCTCGCCCTCGGAGACCGCGACTCCGCCCTCCGCACCCTGCAACGCTCCCTCGACATCAGCATGGCCAGCGGAAGCCGGTCGGACCAGGCCGTCATCCAACTGACCCTCGCCTCCGCCCTGGAGCTCCCCGGCGACCTGGACAAGGCACTGGACCTCTACCGCCAGGCACTGTTCTCCTTCCGGCAACTGGGCGACCGAAGGAACGAGTGTCTGGCACTCCATGGGATCGGTGAGGCATTCCGGGCTGCCGGACGCAACAACGAGGCAGTCGTCCACCACCGCGGCGCACTCGATCTCGCCAACACCATCGGGGCGGCACACGAGCAAGCCCAGGCCATGCGATGCCTGGGCCTCGCCGAGACCGGCCTGGGCAACCTCCGTACCGGAACCGCCCATCTGGAGGCGGCAGTCACCCTCGCGACGCAACTCCACGACCCGGAGGAGAAGAGAAAGAGCCTCGATGCACTGGCGAGTATCCGGGGTTCGGAACAGCGTGTCGTATCGGAGAGCCCCACCGACTCGACACCTGAATGATCAATTAGGTTGATCCACAAGGGAGGTGTTCTCATGCTCACATGAAGAAAACGATCTACCTCGCCACCATGGTCCTCGTGGCCCTCGCCTGCATCCCCTCGGTCACCTACGGGGGTTCGGACACTACGACGACCAGCACACGGAGTGTCTCGGCGTAACTCCCCGCGCAGCACGACGCCCCGCGTCAGCCGCCCCGTCCGCCACCCTCTGCGAGGTGGCCCGCGGCTGGCGCAGTGGGGCCACGGCCGAGCCCACTGCACGCGCAACTGATCTTTCCCACAGTCTGGTTTGGTCAGCCCCAAGGACTCGCCTGCGCTCTCGCCGCAGCCTTCCATCGGCACCGGAGCGAATCGATGGTGGAGCCGGTCCCGAAGACCGTTCTTCGTCTGCTTCCCTGAAGCCTGGAAGTCCTGAAGCCAGGGCTTGGCAAGGTGCTTCGCCGACTGGCTCGACTGCCCGGCTGCAGCAGCGCTCCGCAGAGGGACAACATCAGCGCGGAGGTGGGACATCGCGGCCGCACGGAGCCGTCAGGCCCCGCCCCCGTGGTCGTCGCCGTCGTCGATGCGGGCGAGCAGTGCCCGGGCCTCCGCGACGCGAAAATGCTGAGTGCCGAAGGCTGCCAGGGCCTCGTCGTGAGCAGCCACGGCTCGGGCACGGGCGTCGCTCTTGCGGCCCAGCCCCAGAAGGGCTGTGGCCTCGATCAGCCCGCTCGCACCGTTCCCGGGGTGTCCCGGCCCGTCGGACAGGTCCCGGCGCAGTTCGTCGGCACGCCTCACCTCGGCGAGAGCCTCTTCGTGGCGTCCCTGGCCGTTCAGGCTGCTCGCCAGGCCGAGCCGCAGGACGGCGAGGAGCGGACCCGTGACGCGGGGGTCGGCCAGGGGCCCGTACGCGAGGGTGCGGGACGCAAGCGTTTCGGAGGCGAGAGCCTCGGCTTGCGCATATCGTTCCTGCCCGTTGAGAGCGTAGATCAGGCCGTGACGGGCGGTACCGGCCAGGAGCGTCATCGCCGTGCCTGAGCTACGGTCCGCGATGTGGGCGACGGCTGCGCACTCCGCCTCGGATTCGGTATACCGGGCGACCAAGGCCAGTGCATGGGCGCGCTGCACGCGCAGGTTCAAAGTGTCTGGGCCGTCGGCGCCGAAGGCTTCGACGAAGACTGGCAGCACTGCATCGAACTCAGTGAGAGCCTCGGCGTGGCGCCCTTGGGAGTTCATGGCTCTCGCAGCCAGGTTTAACGCCAGCGCCGCACCCACGTTGTCACGACGACGAGACCGGGCCGCGGCGACGGACCGAGCCTTGGCCTCAGCCTCGACATGACGCCCGTCCCGGTCCAGGGCTCGGCCCGGAGCCAGGGCCGAGAGAGAGCGTTGCATCTGCCGCTGCGGGTCGTCCCAGCGGAGCCATCGGCGGAGATTCATGCCCAAATCATAGGAAGGCCGCAAACGTCCATCTAATGCGCCCATCCCTGGATGACACCACGCTGACCGGCCGGCCAGCGCCGGGCATCTCCCGTAGTAGACCCACGTCATCGCCGGCATCGCCCGAGCGAATCCGAAGGGCAGCGCCACCTCCTCGGGGGCACTACGGGAAACCAGGAGCCCGTTGGGATGAACACAGTGATGGCCAGGGGGTTGTCATCAGCCGGCCGACAGGCCGGTATTCATCGCAGAGGCAGATCACGAACAGCGGTCCGCGTCGTGTCGGGTTCGCCGAAGGCCCCGCCGGGCAAGGCGGCGATGCCATGCGCATCGAGCAGGGTCGCGGCCAAGTCGGTGCCAGTGAGGACGCCATGGCTGCGGAGAACTTCGCGCCGGCAGGGCCCGGGATGCGGCCTCCAGGCTCGGGAAGTCCTGGCCAGATGCCTTCATCGGTCACCGCCAAGTGGTCCGCCAGGGTTCGCCCGGCAGCCACGACGCCGGCGGGGAAACCGCCCCGGACCCGCCGCCGAGCCCCGTGGCCGGGAAAGCCTGGGCGGTCGTGTGCCCCAACGTGTACGGCGCCTCAGGTGGTGTGTGCTGCGCGGAGGCGGCGCACCCAGCGGCGGGCCCCGTAGGCCGCCAGTACGGTTGCCAGGCTCGTCAGGCTCAGGAGGAGTTGGGGGCGGGTGGTGGGGAGGAGGGCCATGGAGAGCAGGATGGCCAGGAGGGCGGCGATGGTCAGCCAGGTGAGGTAGGGGTAGGCCCACATGCGGAAGGTCAGGCGGTGGGGTTCGGTGCGTTCGGCGCGGGCGCGGAGGCGTAGTTGGGAGACGGCGATCGTGATGTAGAGGAAGATCAGCACGGCTCCGGTGGAGTCGAGGAGGAAGCCGAACGTCCGCTCCGGTTGGAGGACTTGGGCGCCGATGGACGCGTAGCCCATGACCGTGCCGAGGAGGATGGCCCGGGTGGGGGTGCCGCGGCGGTTGGTGTGCGCGAGGCTGCGCGGCGCTTCCCCGTGTCGGCACAGGGTGGTGAGCATGCGCGACGAGGCGTAGAGGGTGGAGTTGAGCACCGAGAGCAGGGCCGCGAGGATGACCGCGGTCATGACGGTTCCGGCGAACGGGATGCCCATCCGCGTCATGGCGACGGCGTAGGGGCTCTCCGGGCCCACCAGGGTGTCCCACGGCACGATCGCCACCACGAGGAAGATCGAGCCCAGGAAGAAGAGGAGCACTCGCCAGAACACCTGACGGGTGGCTTTGGTGACGGCCGTGCCCGGGTCGGGGCTCTCGGCCGCGGCGATGGTGACGATCTCGGTGCCGCCGAACGCGAAGATGACGACCACCGTCGCGGCCAGGGCGGCACCGGGACCGTTGGGGAGCAGGCCCCCGTGATCCACGAAGTGACTGAGGTGCGGGCTGCCGTCGCCGGGCCAGAAGCCGCAGACATACGCGGCGCCCAGGGCCAGGAACCCCAGGATCGCGGCGATCTTGACGATCGCCAGCCAGAACTCGACGCTGCCGAACGAGCCGGCGGAGACGAGGTTCACCACGGCCATCGCGGTGAGCAGCAGCACGCTGACCGCCCAGTCCGGCACCGCGGGCAGCCAGTCGTGCACGATCCGGCCGCCCGCGATGGCCTCGATGGCGACGATGGCGACGAACGCGTACCAGTAGAGCCAGCCGATGGTGAACCCCGCCCAGTCACCGAGGGCCAGGCGCGCGTAGTCGGCGAAGGAGCCGGACATCGGGCGGGTGACGACCATCTCGCCCAGCATCCGCATGACCAGGATCACCAGCAGACCCGCGAGCGCGTAGGAGAAGACCGCGGCCGGGCCGGCGCTGTGGATGGTCTGCGCACAGCCGAGGAAGAGGCCGGTGCCCACCGCGCCGCCCAAAGCCATGAGGGTGAGGTGCCGTTGTTTCAGGGCGCCTCCCTCGGGCACCGGGCTGTCCGGCACATGGCTGCGGTCGGGTGCGTCCGCCGGTCGTCCGGATGCGGCCACGGTCATGCTGTCTCCCCCTGGGTGGATGCTCATGGGCGGGTGCTCATGGGCGGATGCTCAACGAGCAGTCCGGACGGTTTCCGGTTGAGCTGCCCCGGCGGGTGTCGCCCCGGCGGGCCCTTCGGTGTCGGGCACGCGGCGGCTGTTCCGGAAGTTGGCGCAGATCAGGATCATCAGGACCATACCTGCGGCCGCCGCGAGCACCGCCGCGCGCACCCCGTCGCTGGTGGCGGTGCGCAGCTCCTCGCCGGTGAGTCCGCGGGTGCCGGCGTTGGCGAGGGCGACGAGGACGGCCAGGCCGACGGCGCTGCCGACCTGCTCACCGGTGCTGGCGATACCGGACGCGATGCCCTGGTCGCCCTCGTCCACGCCGGTCATCGCCGCCGCGTACATCGTCGTGTAGACGACGCCCTGGGCCAGGCTGAGCAGGCTCAGGCCCGGCAGGATCGCGGTGAAGGAGGCGTTGGGGGAGAGCGACAGGGCGAAGGCGACCGTTCCGCCGACACCCAGGACGAGGCTGCCGACGAGGGTGGCGCGCATCCCGAAGCGGGTGGCCAGCCGACCGCCGACGGCCGTACCGACGAGGACCCCCGCGCAGGGGACGACGAAGGCGATGCCGGTCTGCATGGCGCTGAAGCCGTGCACGTTCTGGAAGTAGAGGGTGAGGAAGTACGCCAGCACCCCGAAGGTGGCCATGAACGTGAAGGTGACGGCGGTGCCGGTGCTGAGGTTGCGGTTGCGGAACAGCCGCAGGGGCATCAGCGGGTTCCGGCCCCGCCGCTCGATCGCCAGGAAGGCCAGCAGGAGCACGATCGCCGCGGCACCGCTGATCAGGACGGTGGGGGAGGCCCAGCCGGACTCCGGCCCCTGGACGAGCGCCAGCACGAGGAGGGTGGCCCCCGCGGTGCCGGTCAGGGTGCCGTACAGGTCGAACTCGGCGAACACCCCGCCGCGTCGGAGGGCCCCGTCGGCCGGGATCAGCGGAACGGCCAGCGCGATGCCGAGGGCGGCGAGCGGGACGTTGACGAGGAAGACGGCCTCCCAGCCGAACGCCTCGGTGAGCACCCCGCCCAGCAGCGAGCCGAGCACCATCCCGCACCCGGCCGCCCCGCCCCAGACGGACAGCGCCCGGTTGCGTTCTGGGCCCTCGGCGAAGAGGGAGGTGACCAGGGAGAGGGTGGCCGGAGTGAGGAAGGCGCCGCCGACACCCTGCCCGGCCCGGGCGGCCACGAGCAGCCCGGGCGTGGTGGCGAGCGCGCCGGCGAGCGAGGAGACCGCGTACAGCACGAGGCCGAGGGTGAACATCCGGCGCCTGCCGAAGAGATCGCAGGCCCTCCCGCCGAGCAGCAGGAAGCCACCGAAGGCCACCGTGTAACCGCTGACCACCCACTGCAAGGTCTGGGCCGTGAAGTCGACGTCGGCGGCGATCCCGGGGAGCGCCACGAACACGATGTTGTAGTCGAGGCCGATGATCAGGTGGGCGAATGCCAGAAGGGCGAGGGTCAGACGGGTCCGACGGCCGCCCGGCGCCGCCGGCGGGGCGTCGGCGCGGGCGTCATGGAGTGCGGAGGACATCGTGGCGTTCCTTGCGGGAGGGCCGGGAGGGGTGGGAGACGACGGCGGCCGGGCGGGTCAGGCCGCGGCGGCGGGCCAGGAGGCGAAGGTGCGCATCCCGTAGAGCAGCGGGTCGGCGTCCTCGGGGCGGTCCTGTTGGACGCGGAAGATCTCGCCGAAGATCACCTCGTGGTCGCCGACGCGCAGGGTGCGGGAGACCCGGCAGTCCGCGACGGCGTGCGCGTCGCGCACCAGGTGCGGGCCGCCGAACTCCGCGGAGTTGGCCCACTCCACGGCGTCGAAGCGGTCCGGGTCACCGGAGGCGAACAGCGTGGCGGCCGAACGGGCCCCGGCGTGCAGCAGGTTGACCGCGAAGGCGCCCCGCTCCAGCACGCTCTCCAGCGTCCGGCTGCTGCGGTTCAGGCAGACCAGCAGGGTCGGCGGGTCGAGCGAGACGCTGCTGACCGAGGAGACGGTCAGACCGCGGGGCGTGCCCTCGGGGCCGCCGGTGGTGACGACGGCGACGCCGGTCGGGAACGTCGACATCAGGGCGCGGAACTGCGCCGGCGCGATGGTCGTGGCGGGGGCGGTGGTGGCTTCGTGGCTCATGGGGGCGGTGAGCGTGGTGGTGTCCGTCATGACGGGGTTCGCATCTCCTCATGGATGTCATGGATGTCATGGGTGCCGTGAATGTCGTTGATGTTGATGTCGTGGCGGCGGTGGTTCCGCCGGCCCGGGCCGGGCGTCGGTCGAGCCGCGCGCCCGCCGGTCACCACAGCAGGGTCTTCTGCGGGATCTGGCCGCCCAGCAGCAGCTCTCCGGCCGCCTTGAGGTTCTGCACCCCGGCGTCCACGTGCTGGCTCATGGTGCTGACGTCCCGCAGCCAGCGGTCCATCGGCGACCGCTTGCGGTAGATGGCCGATCCGCCCACGAGGGTGTAGAGCCGGTTGACGATCGACCGGGCGACCTCGAACGCCTTGTAGCGCGCCAGCGCGGTGGCCACCCGCTCGTCCGGCGTCGGCTGCTCGCCGCGCTCCAGCCGGGCCCACTGCTCCGCCAGGCTCGTGTACACCGCGTAGCGGGCCGCGGCGAGGTCCGCCTCCGCCTCGGCGATCGCGGTGGTGAAGCGGTAGTGCGCGGACCACGGGGTGCCGGTGGCCTTGTCGGTGCGCGTGGCCGCGAGATCGCGGACGTGGTCGAGGGCGGCCCGGGCGACGCCGAGCGGAACCCCCGGCATGGTGCGGAGGATGGCGTCCGGCCCCGCGTGCAGGGTCCCGGCGCGGCGCGGCTCCAGCAGGCTGAAGGCGTGCTCCTCCGGTACGAACAGGTCCTCGGTGGAGTAGTCGCAACTGCCGCTGCCGGCAAGGCCGGTGGTGTACCAGCTGTCGTGGACGGTGAAGTCCTCGCGGCGGGCGATCACGATCCGCCAGTGGACCCCGTCGCCGTCGGGGGCCGCCTCCGGCGCCCCGTCGCGGTGCACCACGCAGCCGGCGAGCAGCAGGTCGCTGTGGGTCATACCGCTGCCGAAGTGCCACTTGCCGCTGACCCGGAAGCCGCCGGGGACCCGCTCGGCCCGCCCGGTGGGGTTCACGAAGCCCGCCGTGATGGTGTCCAGGCGGGGGAAGAGGGCGCGGGCCACCGTGTCGTCGAGGTAGCCGGAGAAGATCCCGGAGTCGGAGCCGATCATCGCGCACCAGGCGGCCGAGGCGTCTCCGGTGGCGATGGCCTCGATGACCTCGGTCTGCTGAACGGACGTCATCTCCGGACCGCCCCAGGAAGCGGGCGCCGCTATCCGGAACACACCGGTGTCGCGCAGGATTTCCACCACGTCACGCGGCAACTGCCGATTCTGCTCGATCTCTTCGGCGCGTTCCCGCAGCACGGGTGCGGCCTTGCGGGCGCGCTCCAGAATCTCCTGCGCATCGAGCCGGTCCTCGTCGGAGATGGCCCGGGACAGGACGGCGGCGGGCATGCCGGTGGCAGTGCTCATGAATTCACTCCGGTATCGGTGAAGAAGAAAGGAATCGGGCCGGGCGCACGGGAATTCACATGCGCTCACTGAAACGTCGGGAAAGTTGAAACGGCAGGAAAGCAGTCGCGGCCCGATCGACAACCAAAGGCTATTTCCGGGCGGCGGGGCGCCGCATCCCTCCCCGGCCAGCAATTCCGGATACTCCCCGGGGATACACTTTCGCCCCTCGTGTCACCCTGGGGAGACAGTTGCACGAGCGTTGCCGAGGTTCCTGTACACCCAAAGTTGACACTGCCGCTCGTGCCCTTCTGAGCTGCGTCTTTGTGGACTTTCTCCGGGGCGGCCGGACGCATTCGCGTCGCTACGATGCGGGGCATGCGTGAATACCCGTTGGAACCCAGTGGCTCCGAGATGCGCGCCATGAGCGAGGCGGCGATGCTCGTCGTCGAGCAGTTCGTCAACGACCTCCCCGAGGCGCCCGCGAAAGACCTTGAAGGCGCGTTGGAGTTGGCCGAAGAACTCCGCGAGGCGGCACCGGAAAACGGCACCTCCTTCGAGGGTCTGCTCAACACCGTCGCGGTCGGCTCGCAGAAGGCGGTCAACAACTCGGGCCCCGGTTTCATGGCCTACATTCCGGGCGGCGGACTCTATGTGTCGGCGCTCGCCGACTTCCTCGCGGCCGGCTTCAACCGATACGTCAGCCTGGCCGCGAAAGCCCCCGCGCTGGCCCAGATCGAGGCGACCGTGCTCCGCTGGCTCTGCGACCTGTTCGACTATCCGCCCGAGGCCCGGGGAGTACTCACCTCCGGCGGATCGATGGCGAACTTCTCCGCCGTCATAACCGCCCGAAAGGCGAAGCTGGGCGAGGACTTCGCCACCGGTGTGCTCTACACCTCCGAGCAGTCGCACGCCTCCTGCGCCAAGGCCGCCTACCTCGCCGGCTTCCCCCGGGAGCGCATCCGCCTGGTGCCGACGGACGAACGCCTGCGGATGGACGCGGACGCGCTGACCGCCATGATCGAGGCGGACCGGGCGGCGGGCCTGCGGCCCTTCATGGTCACCGCCTCGGCCGGCACCACCAACACCGGCTCCGTCGACCCCATGGCGCGCATCGGCGAGGTGGCCCGGGCCCACGACATGTGGTTCCACGTGGACGCGGCCTACGGAGGCCCGTTCCGCATGACCGAGTACGGCCGACGGCTGTTCCAGGGCATCGAGTCGGCCGACTCGATCACGCTCGACCCGCACAAGGCGTTCTTCATCCCGTACGGCACCGGTGCGCTGATCGTGCGCGAGGGATCCCGGCTGCGCGCGGCCCACCACGTGGAGGCCGACTACCTCCAGGACACCGACGGCCTGGACGAACAGATCCCCAGCGCATCGGAGTACGGCATGGAGCTGTCCCGCGACTTCCGCGGACTGCGCCTCTGGCTCCCGGTGAAACACCACGGACTGGCCGCGTTCCGAGAGGCACTGGAGGAGAAGCTGGAGCTGGCCCGCTACCTCTACGACGAGCTGCGCACGACCCCGGGCTTCGAGGTGCCCCTGGACCCGGACCTCACCGCCGTGCCCTTCCGCTACCTGCCCGAGCGCGGCGACCCGGACGCCTTCAACCGCCGGCTCCTGGAACGGATCAACGACTCCAAGCGCGTCTTCCTCTCCAGCACCCTGCTGGACGGCCACTTCATCATCCGGGCCTGCATCGTCTCGCACCGGACGCACCGGGACCGCGTCGAGGAGGCGGTGCACATCATCCGCTCCGCGGTGCAGGACCTGCTCGCCCTGGACGCCACCGCGCCGCAGGAACAACCGGTGGCGCCGTGAGCCCGGTGGCCCCCTGGCGGAGGTTCAGGGGGCCACCGGCACACAGGCATGTGCGGCGAGCCCGCTCTCGACCGCCACCAGCGCCAGCTGCACCCGGTCACGGGCACCGAGCTTGGCCATGATGCGGCTGACATAGGTCTTGGCGGTCAGCGGGCTGAGGCTCAGCCGCTGCGCGATCTCGGAGTTGGTGAGCCCCTCGCCGATGAGGGCGAGTACCTCGCGCTCCCGGTCGCTCAGCTCCGCGAGCGCCGGGCGATCGATGGTGGAGCCGTCGGACAGGCGGGGAACGTACCGCTCGATGACCTTCCGGGTGTGCCACGGATTGAGGAACGAGGCGCCCGCGGCGGTCGCGCGAATGCCCTCCAGCAGCTGCGCGGGCTGGGTGTCGACGGGCAGGAAGCCGGCCGCGCCCATCGCCAGCGACTTGAAGAGGTGGTCCTCGTCGTCGTGAATGGTCAGCATCAGCACCCGGACGTCCCGCAGCGCCGGATCGCCGGTGATCTGCCGGGTCGCCTCCAGACCGTCGGGCTCGCGCAGATGGGTGTCCATGAGCACGACATCAGGCGCGGTGCTGCGCGCCAGTGCCACGACGGACTCCCCGTCGGCGGCGTCGCCGACCACCTCCATGTCGGGAGCGGAGGAGACGAGCAGGCAGAATCCGGCGCGGGCGGCCGCGTGCGCATCGGCGACGAGGACGCGGATCTTTCCCGGCTCACGGACCGTTCCCGGCCCGTGGCCCGCTCTCGGTTCCCTCTGGCTGGACAAGGTCGACCCCCTGCGTACGACTGCATCCGTCTGACCCAGGGGTGTCCGTCCCGGGCTGTTCTACGATCAACCTTACCCTCGGGATTCCACGGATTACGAGCCTAATCGGTCAGAAATGTTGCAATTCATTGCCGATCACGCTTTGGAGCCTTGTGAACCAAGGGACTCCCTCGCTATTCGGTGGGGAGGAGTTCGCGCAGCATGGCCTCGAAGTCCGCGACCGCCGTGGGCCCGTCGCCGAGCAGTGCCTTCAGCAGCAGGCCGTCGTAGGCGTGGGTGAAGAGGGTGATCCGGAGCCGGTCGTCGGTGAAGAGCCGGGCGAAGTCGGCGAGCGTGGCCGTCCAACGGCCGGTGGCGTCACGGAGTTCCGGGCGCCGGGCCGCGCGCAGGCACAGCTCGAACTCGGCCAGGAGGTGCGCCCGGTCGGCGAGCTGGTCGGCCATGAACAGTGCCAGTCCCCGGATCTTGTCGGTGCCGTCGGCGGCCGGGGGCGCCTCGATCAGCTCCCGGATGCACGCGGAGTCGGCGTCCATGCAGCTGGTGAGAGCCGCGGTCAGCAGCGCGTCGATGCTCTCGAAGTAGTAGGTGGTCGCCGTGGTGGGCAGGCCGGCTTCCTGGGCGACCGTTCGATGGGTGGCGCCGGCGGCGCCGTCCCGGGCGACCACCCGCACCGCGGCCTCCAGCAGGGCCCGCCGTCGGCGAGCGCCCTTGGCCTTGCGTCCGTCGGTGATGGGCTCGTCGGGGATCGACATGTCGGCGACTCTCCTGACTGGGGATGGGCGCCAGCACCATAACCCGGCCCGTCGGCACGTCGTCGCCACCGGTCCGGCTTCCCCGTCCAAGAAACTGGGACTATAGTCCCAGTTGTTGTTCGCCGCCCGCTCGGTGCCCTCACGCACGGCACGCGGCGGCAGGAACGCCCCTGACTGTTGCCACCGCCCGCACGGGATCACCCCAACCACTGGACGAACCATGGCAAACCCCTACAGCGAAATCTTCTCCGCCCCCGGCGCGAAAGCGTTCAGCGCCGCCGGCCTCCTCGCCCGACTTCCCCTGCCCATGACCCACATGGGCATCCTGACGATGCTCTCCGAGACGACCGGCCAGTACGCCCTGGCCGGCCTGGTGGCGGGCACCTTCACCTTCTCCATGGCCTTCCTCGGACCACAGGTCTCCCGGATCGTCGACCGCCGCGGGCAGGGCCGCGTACTACCGGTCGCCACCGGAATCAGCGTGATCGCACTGGGCGCCCTACTCCTCTGCGCCACCACCGGCGCCCCCACCTGGACCCTCTTCGTCTTCGCCCTGCTGTCCGGCCTGATGCCCAGCATGGGCGCGATGGTGCGCGCACGATGGACGGAGATCTACCGCGGACGCCCACAGCTGAACACGGCCTACTCCATGGAGTCCGTGGTCGATGAACTGACCTACGTCATCAGCCCCGCACTGGCGGTGACACTGTCCACGGCACTGTTCCCCCAGGCCGCGCCCATCGCCGCGGCCGTCCTGCTGGCCGTCGGCGTCGCACTGTTCGTACCGCAGAAGCGCACCGAACCCCCCGTCAAGCCGCGCACCGAGACGACCAGCGGCGCACCCGTGGTCTTCTCCGCCCCCGTACTCATGCTCGCCCTCACCCTCCTCTTCGGAGGCGCCATCGCCGGCATGGTCGACACCATGGGCCTGGCCTTCGCCGAACAGCAGGGCAACAAGGCGCTCTCCGGCCTCGTCTTCGCCGTCTACGCCCTCGGCTCCGGCATCTCCGGCCTCGCCTTCGGAGCCCTGAAACCACGCATCCCGCTCCCGCGACTGCTGGTCGTGGGCGTGACCGGAACCGCCCTGACCACCCTGCCCTTCCTGCTCGTCGGCAACATCGCGGGCATGGCCGCCGTGGTCTTCGTCGCCGGAGTCTTCTTCGCCCCGACGATGGTGGTGATCATGGGCATCGTCGAGCGCACCACCCCCGAGCACCAGCTCACCGAGGCCATGACGTGGATGATCGCCGGCCTGCAGAGCGGCGTCGCACTCGGCGCCGCGGTCTCGGGAGTCGTCGTCGACGCCCACGGCACCCGCTGGGGCTTCGCCGTCGCCATCGCCGCCGGCGCCATCGCCCTCCTCCTCGCCGTCACCAGCGCCCCCATGCTCCACCGCCGACTCGCGCGGCGGGAGGGCCTCCCCGCCGGCGACCGGAGCCACCACGGCGATCAGGATCCCCACCCCGCCGAGCCGAACCGCCCCCAGGTGCCCTCGGGCAACTGACGACGCCAGGCACGCGTGCGGCGGGCCCGACCGAGGTCGGGCCGCCGCACGCCTCCCAACGGCCGCCCAGACAGCGCCGACGAGCGGAACACCCGCAGGCGCAAGGGCCGAGGCCGGTGGAGAAGGTCACACGTCCCAGGCGACCGGGAGGCTGTGCACCCCGAAGACGTCCGCGGACTCGGAGTGCAGGACGATCTCCTCGGGCGGTACGTCCAGACGCAGCGTGGGAAAGCGGTTCACCAGTGCGGGGAAAGCGACCCGCATCACCACGCGGGCCAGCTGCTGACCCGGGCACTGGTGTCTGCCGTGGCCGAAACCCAGATGTCCGACGGCCGGCCGCTCGATGTCGAGCGTGTCGGGTCGGGGGAAGCGCTCGGGGTCGCGGTTGGCGGTGTGGAGCGACGGGATGACCGTGGTACCGGCCGCGATGGTCTGGCCGCCCAGTTCGATGTCCTCCGACGCGATTCTCACGAAGGTCTTGGCAACGGAGAGATACCGCATCAGTTCCTCGACCGCCTTGTCGGCGATCGTGGGATCGGCGTGCAGCGCGGCCCACTGCCCGGGGTGGCTCAGCAGGGCAAAGGTGCCGAACGCCAGCATGTTCGAGGTGGTGTCGAGCCCGGCTGCCAGCAGAAGAAAGCTGGCTCCGGTCAACTCCTCGTCGGTCAGCTCGCTGTCGGCCAGATCGCCGAGCACGTCGTCGGTGCGGTGGGCGCGCTTGGCGGCCACCAGCTGCGCGAGGTACTCCCGGAGCGCGATGTAGCCGGCCAGCTGCTCCTCCGCACTCGCATCCCCGTTGAAGAGCGCTGCGGCCTGCTCCTTGAAGGAGCCCCGGTCCTCGTACGGCACCCCCAGCAGCTCGCAGAGCATGATCGCGGGTACGGGCTCGGCGAACGCCGTCACCAGGTCCGTCGGCGGCCCGGCCTTCTCCATGAAGTCCAAATGGTCGGCGGTGACCTGCTCGACGCGCTCGGTGAGCATACGCATCCGCCGCACCGTGAACTGACCTGCCAGCAGCTTCCGGTACCGGCTGTGCTCCGACTCGTCCATGAAAGTGAACTCGCCGGGTGCCGCCGGAGGAATCTCGACATCGCTGATGTCCACGTACGAACCGAGTGTGAGCTCCCGGCTGCACACGAACCGTGAATCGGCCAGCACCGACCGGACCAGGTCATAGCCGGTGACCAGCCAGCCCTGGCGTCCACCGGGAAAGAGGCACCGGCTGATGGGACCGTGCCGATGCGCACGGATCAGCTCCTCGGGCGGGTCGAAGGGACATCCGGGCCGGCGCTCCACCGACAGCACGCTGACGGTGTGTACGGGCTCTGCTTCGTCTACTTCGTTCGAATCCATCACGGGCGGCTCCCAACCAGCGGCTGCGTGAGCGCTACATGCTGGCATCGGCCGGCGCGCCGATCTCGGAGCCATGCCGCCGACACCGCCGCCAGTAGCCCACCAGGTCCTATGAGACGTTCCGGCGCGTCATGGACCTGAACGGTCGGACGTCAGCTGCCGGCCGGCGGTGCCAGGTTGCGCGACGAGGGCATGGAGATGCTCGTCGTGCAGCCGTCCGTCGCCGAACCGCTTGGCCATGCGCAAGGTGCCTTCGAGGTCGAACCCGGCCTTCTGCGCCACCCTGCACGAGGCGGTGTTCTCCACACCGTGCGTCAGGACGACGCGGCTGAGTCCCAGCTCGCTCAGGGCCCAGCCGACGACGCAGCGGACGGCGGCCGTGGCGACACCCTGACCACGGGTCCAGCGGGCTATGCGGTACCCCACTTTGGCCTGTGCGTTGACTTGGTCGATGCCGTGCAGGGAGATGTTCCCGGCGTAGCGCCCGCCGGGGCCGTGCCCGTGCACGGGCCTGTACACGATGGAGAACGTCGCATGGCTGCCGTCCGACCAGTCGGCGCCGGCCAGGCAGTCCTCGATCGCGGAGGCATCGTCGGTGATCTGACAGCGGGGGTTCCACATGCGCACGTCCGAGTCGAGGCCGAGTTCCAGGACTGCGGGACTCTCGGCCACGCTCGGGGGACGCAGGAGCAAGTGATCTGTCGTCAAGGTGATGAGCTGAAACGGGAGTTGTAGAGGCATCCCTGAAGCATGCCAGTCTCCCCGGCCGCTCGGTCGCTCGGCCGCAGGCAGTCCCGGCAGCGAAGCTCGACGTTCGGCGCCGACCGCCGGGCCATCTGTGAAACCCTCACGCCATGACCCGGATCCTGACCCGCACCGATCTCCTGGAGTTGCTCAACCCCCACGACTGCATCCAGGCACTCCGGCAGGGCTTCGCGACAGCCCCGCACGGCACGGTATCGGGCCGGCGGGTACGCACCGAGCTTCCCTTCCCCGGCACCGCCACGGCCCTGCTGCCCGGGCTGCTGCCCGGCACCGACGCCTACACAGTCAAGGTCAATGCGAAGTTCCCCGGCGCCGCCCCGGCGTTGCGGGGTGTGATCTGTCTGCACAGCGGCCGGGACGGCGCCCTGCTGGCGCTCCTCGACTCGGCCACCGTCACCGCCTGGCGCACCGGCCTCGCCGCAGCCCTGGCCACCGACCTGATCGCCGGACCGGTCGGCGACGGTGACCACACGATCGGCGTGATCGGCGCCGGAGCACAGGCCGAACTGACCCTCCAGGGACTGCGCACGCTGCGCTCGTGGAGCCGCCTGGTCGTCCACGACACCGATGAGCGGCGCGCGGCCGACTTCGCCGAGCGGCACGGCGGTACCGTGGCGGCCACACCCGGGCAGGTCGCCGCCGAGGCGGATGTCGTGCTGCTGGCCACCTGGTCGCGCCAACCCGTACTCCACGCCGGCGATCTGAGGCCAGGTCAGCATCTGACCACGCTCGGGGCCGACGAGCCCGGCAAGCAGGAACTCGCCCCCGAAGCCCTCACCCGTGCCCGGCTGATCGTCGACGACGTCGCCCTCGTCGCGGCGCACGGCGCCCTCGCCAACGCCGGCCTGCCCGGCACCACGGCCGCGGCCTGCCTGGGCGAGGTGATCCGCGGTGACGCCCCCGCCCGCTCCCACAGTCAGGAGATCACCGTCTACGCCCCGGTCGGTCTGCCCTGGCAAGACCTGGCTCTGAGCTGGCCGGCCTACCAGCGGGCCGAGGCCACCGGAACCGGAACGACCCTCGACCTCCTGTCCTGAACCCGCCGCCTTTACGGCCCGGCACCCTCACCCGAGTTCTGGCGGGAGGGTCATGCGGAGGGCAGCGGTGACGGTGGCGACGGCCGGATGGTTGTCCGCGCCCGCGCGGTGGACGGTGCGGGTGCGGCGGGACATCGCGAGCCGGGTGAGGCTGAGGCCCGCTGGTGGGGCGGTGGCGCCGAGGTGGGGAACGAGAGCGACGCCCTGGCCGAGGGCGACCAGAGCCAGGACGGTCTCGAAGTCGTCGACCTCGTGCCGTACATGAGGGGTGAAGCCGGCTGCCTGGCAGGCTCGCATCGTCATGGTGCGGCAGAGCCTGCCGGGCGGCGCCGTGATCCACGGGCTGGTGACGTGTTCGGCCAACGAGCCCGGTGCGCGGGCGGCCAGGTACATCGGTTCGGTGAACAACTCCTCTCCGGTCAGGCCGGGCTGCGGCTCGGCCGGGACGAAGTCGTACTCGTGCACCAGGGCCAGGTCGAGTTCCCCGGCTCGCAACGCGGCGGCCACACCGGCCGGATCGACGTCGATCACTCTCGCCTCCAGCGCGGGATGTTCGCGGGCGAGCGCGGCCAAGGCGGCCGGAATGATCGCGCGGGTCGCGGACGGGTAACTACCGATCCGTACCGGACCGGCCAACCCCGAGCGAACGGCGGCCAGTTCGGCATCCGCCCGTTCCAGGCGCTCAAGCAGGTCCTCGGTGTGCCGGACCAGGTTCTGCCCGGCCGGGGTCAGCGCGACCCGGCGGCCGGTGCGCTTCAGCAAGGACACTCCGGTCTCGCGCTCCAGCACGGACAGTTGCTGGGAAACCGCGGACGGGCTGAACGAGAGCGCCTCGGCAACGGCGGCGATGGTGCCCCGGTGCGCGAGTTCCCGGAGCAGACGCAGACGGCGGACATCGAGCATCAGCTCAGCTTACGAGCACCATCGAGAATGCGCGCTGGACCTGTCGAGTACCGCTCGCCATGCTCGAACACATGGAACTGCAAGGCATTTACGTACCGCTGGTGACACCGTTCGCCGCGGACGGGGCGGTCGCGCTGGACGCGTTGGAATCACTGGCCCACTCGGTGCTGGCGGACGGCGCGGCCGGACTGGTCGCACTCGGCACCACGGGGGAGCCGGCCACGCTCCTGCCCAACGAGAAGCGGCAGGTGGTCGAGGTCTGCGCCCGGGTGTGCCGGGAACACCGGGCGACACTGATCGTAGGCGCCGGGGGCAGCGACACCAGACAGAGCGCCGCGGCGCTCGACGAGCTGGCGGGCGTCGCGGACGCCGCGCTGGTCCCCGTACCGCCGTTCGTCCGGCCCTCGGAGGACGGTGTGCTCGCACACTTCGCCCACCTCGCGGAGCGGAGCCCGGTACCGCTGGTGATCTACCACATCCCGCACCGGACCGGCCAGGCACTCGGCGGAGGCACCCTGCGCCGACTGTGCCGGATGCCCGGGATCGTCGGGGCCAAGCTCGCGACGGGCTCGGTGCTGGACCAGGACACCGTCGAGCTGTTGGGCGACCTTCCCCCTGGCGTCGCCGTACTGGCCGGGGAGGACGCCTTCCTCGTCCCGCTGCTCGGCCTCGGGGCGGCCGGCGGGATTCTCGCCTCGGCCCACCTGGCCACCGCGTCCTTCGTCGAACTGCTCGATGACTGGGACAAGGGGAACCTGGCGCACGCCCGACCCCTCGGCCACCGGCTGACGGCACTGGCCCAGGCCGTCTTCTCCGAACCCAATCCGGCGGTGGTCAAGGCAGTACTGGCAGCTCAGGGGCGCATTCCGACACCGGCGGTCCGACTGCCGTTGCTACCCGCGAGCGACGCGGCAGCGACACGGGCACTGGCACGCCTCAGCGCACTCGCCGAATGAGACCGGTACCGGCACCGATGTCGGCACCAGTATCGGCGACGACAGGCAGGGGAGTGCCGCAAGGCACCGCGGGGGCGCCGGACGGGAGGGGGTCTGATTGGATCGCGGCATGATCAGCGAAGACGCACGGAAGATCGGGATCCTGCTGTTCCCCGACGTCGAGGAGCTCGATGCCGTCGGTCCATGGGAGGTCCTGTCGTACTGGACACGCAACTTCGCCGAGGACGGATGGCAGGTGTTCTGTTTCTCCGCCGACGGCAAGCCCGTGACCTGCGCGAAGGGGCTCACCATCCAGGCTCATCACGCGACCGCCGACATGCCGGCCCTGGATGTGCTGCTCCATCCCGGCGGCCGAGGCACTCGTCCTCAGCTCGCTGACGAAACCCACCTGGAATGGGTCCGGTCCCAGCGGCGATCGGTTCCGCTGATGACGAGTGTCTGCACCGGCTCACTGGTCTTCGCGGCGGCCGGGCTGCTGGCAGGGCGAGCGGCCACCACACACTGGGCGTCGTTGGACCGGCTCGCGGAGCTCGACCCGACCATCGACGTGCGGGCCGACGAGCGGTTCGTCGACGAGGGCGACGTGGTCACCTCCGCGGGGATCTCCGCCGGCATCGACATGGCACTGCACCTGGTTGCCCGACTGGCATCGCCGGAGCGCGCGCGTGAGGTGCGACGCGGCATCCAGTACGACCCGCAACCACCGGTGTGAGCCGACTGCACTGCACTCCTCACGCAACTCCGGTAGCCATTGCCTCAGGATGAGTTCGGCGGACACTTGGCGGTGAGCGAGCGCAATCCTCAACCCTGGCTGGTCGACGACGAGTTGTGGTCGAGAAGCGAACCGCTGCAGCCAACCCTGCCGCGCTGACATCGACCCGCATCCGGGCGTCCAAGGGCGGCCCAAAACCGGACGGAGCCCGGTCGACCGAGGACGTCCGGGCTCCACACACCACGTGATCCGCGAAGCCATCGGCATCCCGTTGACCGTGCCCCTCGCCGGCGGCAACCGCAACGACGTCACCCAGCTCGTGCCGCTGTCAGCGGCGATTCCGCCCATCCGCGGCTACGACCAGGACTGCTACCGCCGACAGGTCTGGGCGAAGGGCATCAAGCCGGTCATCGCCCGGCGGGGCAGTGCCCACGACTCCGGCCTGGGAACCGAGCGGTGGGTACCTGGCATCACGCGCAAAGGCGTCCTGTGCCCGCCGTCTGCTCGACGACGCTTGCGATGGCCGAGGCGATGAGGTCCGGCGACTGAGCGAGGATCCGGACGTGGTTGGCGGGCGCCGTCGTGAAGGTCGACACGTAGCGTCCGGCCTGCTCGGCCGTGGCCGCGGAGGCGCGCAGCGTGGCCATCTCCTGGGCCGAAGCGCCGGAGTGGCCGCCGGTGCCGAGAACGAACGCCGCGGGGCAGGTCAGCGTCGCGAAGTCCGCTTCGAGGGTGCCGTTGACCTCATCCAGCTCGATGACCACGTCGGCGGCCTGAGCCGGCGTCATGCGGGCGGAACGGCCCAGGAGTGCAGCGAGCCGCATCAGCGGGCCGAGTCGGCGGAACTGCGTGCGCACTCGCTGTTTGCCGGCGTCGTCGAACATCGAGATCGGGAAGCCGCCGTCGACGAGCACCAGACCGCTGATCTCGCCCGGGTGCTGTGCTGCGTAGCGGACCGCGGTGGTCGCGCCGTGCGACCAGCCGACCAGTACCGGGCGCTCGACGCCGGTCGCGGCCATCACCCGGCCGACGTCGTCCACGGTCGCCCGGAACGAGTAGTCGGCCGACCTGCCCGACTTGCCGCGGGCCCGGGCGTCGTACCGGACCGTACGGTGCGCGTCGGCCAGGCGCTGGATGACGCGGTCCCAACAACGCAGCGTGGCGAAGCCGCCGTTGACGAAGACCAGGGGAGGGGCGCCGCCGGAGGCGTCGACGGCGTGCAGGTGGGTATCGCCGGCCGGAATCGTAAGCGTAGACATCGATGTGGGACCTCTCGTCGTCCGTGGAGGTGCGGTTCAGGGGTTAATCGCGCTCGCGCGGTCGGACGCGCTGGGCGTGCCATTCGTCCAGGAGCTGGGGCATGCGCTCGGCCATGAAGTCGTAGAAGGCCGCGGCCTCCTCGATGATCGAGCGCCGTTGAGTGTCCCCCTCGTCCAGCAGTCGCAGCGCCTCGCGGGCCAGTTCCGCCTGCTGCCGATAGGTCGCGCCCTCGAAGCCGGACGGCTCCAGCGCACGCGGGTCGAGACCGATGTAGTCGGCGCGCTGCCCGGCCGAACGGGTGCGCCGCACCGCGTGATGGCCGGCCAGCAGGTCGACGGCCCCGACGATCGCACTACGGCTGGCCAGCAGTCCTCCGGCGAGCTGCGCGATCGTCTGTTGCGGCGGCTGACAGACCAACAGGTAGCCCAGCACGCGCCCGGCGACCGGCGGGAAGCCGTATTCGCGAGCGTAGAAGGCTGCCATGCGGTCGGTATAGGCCAGGGTGCGGTCATCCATGGCCTCACCATGACACAGGCAACTGAGATAACACAAATTTGTGTCACCTCAGTTGTCGGCTGCCCTGGCTGCGCTTCTCGGGGCAGCGCCGTAGCTTGCGGCGGGGTAAAGGTCCTTCGGAATGGGTGGTGACCTCTGCTTTCCACAGAGAATCCACAAAGTATTCCGTCAATATCGCCGTAGTTTCCAAGGCGAGAAAGGGGAAGCGTGATGGACTTCTCAGGAAAACGGCTGTGGTCGTTGGCACTGGCTCTGACCGTGGGACTGGGCCTGTCGGCATGTGCGGCAAAGGACAATGCCCCAAGTAGCCGTACCAGCTCGTCGGCGCTCTCCGCAGCAGCCCTCCCGCCGGCCGCGTCCGCATCCGAGCCCTCGTGCCAGTCCTCGGCCGCACCGGCGCAGTCACAGCTGGGCGGTGTCCACACCGCGAGTCTGACCGTCCCGGCCCGGCCCTTCGGACTGGTCTACGCCCGGACGGGCCACATCGCCTTCGCCGCGTTGAAGACGGAACTCGGGGTGCTGTCCACAGACAGCACCCGGCCCCGGCTCCTACGCAAGATTCCGCTTCCGGCCGCCAGTGTGGGGAAGGAAGGCGCCACCGGCGTCGCCCTCACCCATGACGGACGCGAACTGCTCATCGCCGCGGGAAGCGGAGCGATCGTGGTGGACGCGGCCAAGGCTGCGGCAGGAGCACCGGGGGCCGTGCTGGGAACGCTCACCGGCACGGCCGGGACCAGCGCGATCGAGGTGACCGTCTCACCCGATGACCACTATGCCTTCGTCAGCCAGGAATACGGAGACGCCGGCACCGGCCACCGCGGCGACATCGAGGTCTTCGACCTGCGCAAGGCACTTCGCGGTGGATTCGACCAAGGCTCCCTGATCGGCAGCCTGACCTTGGGCAAAGCCGTGGTCGGCACCGCCGTCTCCCCCAACGGACGCTGGCTGTACGCGACCAGCGAGGTCGCCCCGAGCCAGGAACCGACAGCAGGCGGCAAGCACGGCGAGCTCAGCATCATCGACCTCGCCACCTTGGAAGCGACTCCACAAAAGGCCCTCCGTGGCAGCGTCCTGGCCGGATGCAACCCGGTACGGGTAGCACCCTCACCGGACGGGAAGACGGTATGGGTCACAGCCCGCAAGAGCAACGCCCTGCTCGCCTTCGACGCCGCAAAACTCACCACCGCCCCCCAACACGCCCTGCTGACCTCCGTCCAGGTCGGCACCGCCCCCGTCGGACTGACCTTCGTACGAGGCGGCAGCCGCATCATCACCGCCGACACCAACCGATTCCACACCCCAGGCGCCACCACCGGGCTGACCGTGGTCGACACCCGAGCCGCCCTCACCGGCAAACCAGCCAACCTCGGCCGCATCCAAACCGGCGCCTTCCCCCGGGAGTTCGCGCTCAGCCCCGACGCAAAGACCCTGCTCGTCTCGGACCACGACTCACACCAGATCCAAGCGATCGACACCACCACGCTGCCATAGGAGCGCCCGGCAGCAGGCGTGCTGGGTTTTGGGATTCCACCGGCAAGGTCGGCCGCAAGGGCGTCCCCGCCCCGGTCCAGGCCGGGGCCGGGCGCTTTTAACAGCGGACCGGCCAGCCGCTCTGCCGGATGATGTTGTCGGCGGACATCCAACCCGCGTTATCCGTCCCGGCGATGCGGACGTAGAGCCACTTGTGACCGTAGGAGTTCTCGACGGAGCAGTGGAACCACAGCTTCGTGCCGGACTTGGTCGCGGCCACGGAGGAGCAGACCTGATAGGGCCCCGTCAGGATGTGATGGTCGCCGGACAGGTAGCCGTACGTTCCCGGCTCCGGATCATGGTGGCTCCAGCCGCTGCAAGTCGCCGGCGCCGAACTGGGCTTGGTGGAGGGAGACGCGGACGCGCTCGGCGTAGCACTGGGCCTGGCCGACGGAGAGGCGGAAGAGGCCGTGGTGGAGGAGGGAGAGGAAGAGGCCGAAGTGGACGGGGTCCCCGCTCCCGTGGACGACGAGGCGCCGGGGGAGTTCTTGCCGCCGGGTATCGCGCCGCCGTTCGGCTGACCGCTGGCCGCCGGGACGCCGGCTCCGGGCGCCGCCTGCGGCGCGCCGTCGTCCGCGCCGTTCTCGCCGGTCAGGGCATATGTGACACCGCCTCCTGCGAGCATGACGAGGGCGGCCGCCGCCGCGATGAGGACACGACGCCGGCGTCGGCCACGGTCGACGTCGGCGATGGCACCGGGAGCGTAGCCGGCGGTCGGCACGCCGGACTGCGGGACGGCCTGTGGGACGGGTGAGGGGCCGGCCTGTGGGACGGGCGACGGGCCGGACGGTGCGTAGCCGGTGTGCGGAGGGGGCTGCGGGGGCGGCGGGGATGCCTGGTGGAACGGTGGCGCGGTACCGAATCCGGGCGGCGGCGCCGGGACGGCGGCCTGCGGAGGTGCCGGGGCGACGGCCGGGGCCGGTACAGCGGTCGGGGCCGTGGGGGCCGGCGGCACGAGGTTCGTCGCCTGGCCCGCGGCCGCCCGTTGCAGCATCTCGCGCGCCTGCTCGGCCGTGGGCCGGTTCGCCGGCTCCTTCGCCATCAGCGCCCACAGCACCGGCGCCAACGGCCCCGCGCGCCGGGGCTGCGGCAGCGGCTCGGTGACGATCGCCGACAACGTGGACCACACCGACGTGCGACGGAACGGCGAGGTGCCCTCCACCGCCGCGTACAGCGTCATGCCGAGCGACCAGATGTCCGACGCCGGGCCGGGCGCCGTGCCCTGCGCGCGCTCCGGGGGCAGGTAGTCGAGGGAGCCGACGAGATGACCGCTGTGGGTCAGCTTGGCCATGGCCTCGTCGCCGGAGGCATCCATGGTGGCGATCCCGAAATCGGTGAGCACGACCCGACCGCCGTGCTCCAGCAGCACGTTCCCCGGCTTGACGTCCCGGTGCAGTACGCCCACCCGGTGCGCGGCGTCGAGCGCGTCCATCAGCTTGGCGCCGATCGCCGCCGCCTCCTGCGGCTCCAGCGTGCCGCGCTCCGTCAGTACGTCGTCGAGCGAAGGTCCGTCGACGAGTTCCATGACGATGACCGGCAGGCCCTGTTCCTCGGTCACGTCGTGCACGGTGACCACGCCGCTGTGCCGGATTCGGGCGGCGGCCTGCGCCTCCCGCTGCATCCGGGCGCGCAGATCGAGCAGTTCGGGCGCGGAGGCATCGGTGAAGGCCCGCAGTACCTTGACGGCGACCTCGCGGTTCAGCACCTGGTCCACGGCTCGGGCGACCACGCCCATGCCGCCGCGCCCGATTGTCGCGGTCACCCGGTAACGGCCCCCGAGAACCTTGCCTATCAGCTCGTCGCCGCCCGCTTCCCCGGCCGTCACCGCACGCTCCGTTCCTTCACCGATCCCCGCTCATCGCGCGTCGCTGTTCGTCGTTCGCACCCGGGCTGTTTGTCGTTCGCACCTGGCGCCCCAGAGTAAAGGCAGGGGAGTAGGACGAGACACGGGGGTGGGAACGCGGGATCACACGGCGGTCGTGGCCGGAGCCCGAATCATCGGGTGCCCGCCGCCACCATGGTGACGTTACCGGCGCCGGGCAACGAGGCCCCGCCTTTGCGGGGGGCCAGGATTCCCCTGCCCTCGCCCTACCCCTCACACAGCGGCTGTCCGAGATGTCTGGCCGTTTCCGCGGCGTCTTTGTGGGTCAGGGCGATCACCACTGCCGTCAGGGGAAGCACCAGGCCGGCGATGACGACGAAGAACGTCGGGAGCCGGCTCTGCCAGCCGGAAACGGGCCGGAGCCCATCGCGTCGCGCGGCGCGGGAGAGCACCAGGTGAACGAGGAGCGCCGAGGCGGCCGCGAGCAGAGCTCCGTAGGCGAAGGCGAAGTGCGTCCACGGCACCGCCATATAACGGCAGGATGCCGACTGGTGGTGGATATGAGCGCTGGACAGCGCCACTGCGGTGATGAGACAGCCGATCGCGGCCAGCGAGAGCAGTGGTACCGCCACCGCTCGGACTCGCGAGCGCCGCGCGGGTGGATGCGGTCCCATGCCATTCGGTGTCACGGTTTCGGTCATCCTGCCTGTCAGTACCAATCCGGGTGCGGGCGGACGGTGCGGATGTGCTGCCGCCCCTCGGCCTTCTCCGTCGCCGGCAGTCGGCCCCGCAGGCTCACGTTCCGGTACGAGTCCTGGTGCTGGGGTACTTGATATCACCGTCCGGCATGACGGCCATGACCACGGCAGCATGATGCGGATTGCCGTGCTCGATATGGCCGTTGGGGCCCTGCTTCCGTCGAGGTGCGCGAGCCGCACCGGCTCGGCCCGCGTCAGGTCGTACTGCTGCTGCTCGCTCAGCCCGTCCCACCAGGCGCGTACGACTGCCGGGTTGGCGTTCCGCGGCGGAATGTCGGCGGCGAGCATGTCCGTCTCCATGTGCGACGCGGCGCGTTGGGGCGTTTCCGCTGGATGCTACGGCAGGAGGCACCCGGCGCCGCGCTCCGACCAGGCCGCTGACCACGCCTTATGATCCAGGATGACCGGACACGTCAGGTTTCCCGAACGGGTTGCAGCACGCCGCCGTGATCCAGTGATCCGGAACAGCGGTAACCGCGCGAGGGGTGGGAAAACAGGTGGACAGCGATCTGCGGCAGGCAGCTGTCGCGGCGCTCGGCGAACTCGGACGAAGTCACGACCACCGTGACCGGGCGGATGCCGGTCACGGCCTGGCAGGGTTCGCCGAGATGGCGGAGGCCGCCGGCCCGCTACTGGCGCTCGTGCTCGACTCCGATGACACCTTCGTCACCCGACGGACCGTGGAAGCCCTGCTTCGGCGACAGGACAGGGCCGGTCTGACGCTGATCGCCTCAGCACTGGCCGTCGCCAACTCGAATCACAGCGACTGGATCCACACCGCAGTCGTCGAGGTGTTCGGCATCTACTCCGACGACCGGGACGAGGCGATACGGCAGTGCGAGGAGATGCTGCGGGACACCGACGACCGCGTTGCCCTGGGGGCTCGCCAACTGCACCAAATCCTGGCAGAGATCGATCCCGTCCTTCACCCTGCCGACCCTGCTGCCTCTGCTGACCGTCCTGCCTCTGCTGACCGTCCTGCTCCTGCTCACCGTGCATAGCGTAGGGCGGACGCTTTCGTATACATGGCGTGCCACGGCCTACCGGCTCCGCCCCAGACCGGGCGCGAGCCGGGAGCCTTGGCGGTCAGCCGAACGGGCCGCCGTCCGCGAAGGCGCGTGCGGCGAAACGCTTGCCCATCCGGCGATACGCGGCGGCGGAGGGGTGCACACCATCGGGAAGGTCGGCCACCTCGTCCGGCCCGAGCAGCTCGTGTCCGTCGAGACAGTGCAGGTGGGGATCGTGTGCCTGCCGGGACGTCACAATACGGGCGAGTTCGGCGCGCACCACTGTCAGCTGTCAGCGTCAACGCGCCACGTCCGCCGGGTCACCCAGGGCCGCAGCCTGACCGACCGCGAACCGCAGCCCCGGAGTGCCGAAAGGGACAAGTTCACGAGAAGGACAGCGACAGAAGGACGACTCAGGAGGCGGACGGCTCGATCTCCCCAGCAAAGACGATGATCTGGTCGATGAGGCTCCGCCGCAGATGGACGACGTCCGTTCCCGCCAGGCGGGGGCCTCCATCCGGCGTGGTGAAGACCCACTGGTACCGGGCCCACTCGTCAGGCATGTCCACCGCTGAGCAGCGCACCATCGTGCCGGTCCCCGCCGGGTGGCGCCGGATGTCCAGCACGAACCGCTCGACCGCCGCGATTCCTTCGCTGCGACCCAACGGCCCCCAGAAGACCACGTCTGAGGTCAGGGCCTGGGAGAGCAGGGCAGTCACATAGCTGTCGTTCGAGGCGTTGAACGCGGAGATGAACGTGTCGATCGCGGAGCGTGCCGTCTCTTCCTGCATGCCCCAGTAATACCAGCCGTCGCGCGTGCGCTCGTCCCGCGAGCCGCCTTCCGATCACGGTGGACCATCCCGGTCACAGCACCAGCCCAACCCCACTCGCCGCAATGCGGTCTCGGGTCGGCCTGGACGTAGCGGGCCGGTGCGGCAGGCCGTTTCCGTCCCGATACGCGAAAGGGTCCCTTCCTCATTGAGGAAGGGACCCTTCGTCGGAGCGCCTGGCCGGCCTTGCACCTGCATCTCCCACCGGTTGGTGGACGTCTTTCCTTGGACCACAGACGCACGACTTCCACCCGCTGTCCGCGGGCCGAAGCTGCGTCATGATCATACCGGATCGGCATGGCCGCTGAGCCACGCCCCGAGCCACGCCGATCCAGAGTTGTCGACGTCGAGCCGGCTGCAACATGTGGCCGTGCCGGAGCAATTCGAGCCAACCCGGCAAGGGGAAGATTTACTTCCGAATGTGCCGATGTCTGGTCAATGGGCAGGTCGGGTCGTGACCCGTCGGGCCTTGGCTAGACCATGTCGAAGGCGAAGAAGCCCGCGCCCTGGGGGGTCGTCCCGTTGGTAGACGTTTGGAAACCGAGGACAGCCCCTTGGGTGTTGTGTCGGGAGGTGCGCAAAAACGTCTTGGTGATCGAGTCGCGGCCCTGGTGCCAGACACGGCCGTAGCGGCCCTGGTGCCATGCTTCGGCGACCGGCTGCCTGTGCTTGCAGATCGCTGAACTGATGGAGTTGTCTGCGAGGCACTCGCCGGTGGTCACGCTGACGATGCCCCGTCCATTGGAAGTGCGCTTCCAGTGCTGGTTGGCGTCATCCCTGTCGCAGTCGACAAGCGCGTAGTTACGGGCGTCCGTCTTATGAGAAGAGACGCACACGAGCTTGCCCTCAAACGCCGTCTTGATCTGGAACTCGGTGCCGACAGGCGGGATGTTGGCTTGAGCGGGCGAGGCCGCGACCATGGCAAGGGTGGCTGCGGACACAAGCGACAAGGCCAGACGGGTTCGGGCAGACTTCTCGGCCATGAATGTCCCTTTCGTTAGATCGCACAGGGATCGATGTCTGAGAGGGGCGTGACGCCGTCCACGCCCTGGGCACACTGAAGCTTCGGGCGCATCCGGCGAGACGTCATGCCATCCCACCCGGACGAGGGGCATGGTTCACACTCCCGAGCATGCATGACCGCATGCAGGGGCGACCCTTTTCGAAAAATGAGGGTCGGAACGACGTGAACGCCTTCCCGTCACATATCCCGTCGGACACTGGCTGGTCCGCCCACCTTCGGTCGTCATCACGAGGCCCATGGGCACGGAACGGGGCATCGGGGCAGGCCGGTTCCCGGGCATCCCCAGATCACCATCGAGCGCGTCTCCGGCCGGGAAATACCGGTCGTTCCGATTATGTGCGGCGGCGGGTGGCCGTGGTGACCATGACGGCCAGGGTGAGGCCGAGCAGGGCGAGGGCGGCGCCGAGCCAGACCGGGGCCGGGTAGCCGAGGCCCGCCGAGAGGGCGAGTCCGCCGAGGTAGGCGCCGAGGGAGTTGGCGATGTTGAATGCGGACTGGACGGAGGCGGAGATCAGCGAGGTGCTGCCCGGCGCCTTGCTCATGGCGTATGTCTGCATGATGGGGCCGAGGCTGAAGCCGGTGACACCGGTGGCGAACAGGCCGACGGTCGCGGCTGCCTTGACGGGTAGGGCCAGTGCGAACAGGACCAGTACGACGGCCAGTGCCGCCAGGCCCGCGTGCAGGCTGGGTATCAGGGCACGGTCGGCGGCGCGGCCCCCGAGGATGTTGCCGACGGTCATGCCCACCCCCAGCAGCACCAGCAGCGCGTTGACCGAGGTGGGGCTGAAGCCGGCGGCCTCGGTGAGCAGCGGGGCGACGTAGCTGTAGACGGTGAAGACACTGGCAAAACCGACCGTGACGGTGCCCAGCGCCAGCCATACGTCGCCCCGGCGGAAGACGGCGAGTTCCTCGCGGACGCCGACCGGGACCGCCGCCCTCTCGTGCGGCTCGTGCCTGGGAATCATCAGCGCGATGGCGATCAGGCTGAACGCACCGATCGCGGCCACGACCGCGAACGTCCAGCGCCAGCCCAGTGTGGTGCCGAGATATGTGCCGAGCGGGACGCCGGCGATGTTGGCCAGGGCGAGTCCGAGGAACATCGTCGACACGGCCTTGGCGGTGCGGTCGGCGGAGACCATGCCTGCGGCGACAACGGCGCCCACGCCGAAGAAGGCCCCGTGCGGCAGCCCGGCCACGAACCGCGTCACCAGCAGCACCGGCTCGTCGGGAGCGAGTGCGGTGGCGGCGTTGCCGAGGGTGAACAGGCCCATCAGCGACAGCAGCGTTGTCTTGGCGGGCAGCCGCCGAGCGGCCAGGGTGAGCAGCGGGGCGCCGACGACGACCCCGAGGGCGTACGCAGACACCAGCCGGCCGGCGTCGGGGACGGAGATGTGCAGGGCGTGCGCGAGGGACGGCAGCAGTCCCATCACGACGAATTCGGTGGTGCCGATTCCGAAGGCGGCCAGGGTGAGCGAGGAGAGCGCGGGGCGCACGGGTACTCCAGGATTGCCGAGGGTGGTCAGACGGCGATCGGGTCGCCGAACCAGCTGGTCAGGGCGGCGCGCAGGTCCTCGGCGTGGGCGGGGGTGCGGACGGGGGCGTCGGCCGCCCAGGCGAGATAGCCGTCGGGGCGGATGAGGAGGGCGGCGGCCTCGGCCTCGGCGTCGGTGTCGAGGACGGCGACGGTTCGTACGCGGTCGGTCCAGGGGTGGGCGATGCGCGCGATGGTGGAGGTGCCGGTCAGGTCCAGCAGCAAGGGGCGTCCCTCGCGCAGCAGTTCCGCCAGACGTGTCGGTCCGGAGTCGGTCTTGAGGGGGCGGTCGGCGACGAAGCGGCCCACGCGCGGGTCGTCGCTGCCGCCGTAGTGGACGTCGGTGCCGTAAATGGCCCCGGTCAGGTGGTCGTTGACCACGTCGAAGTCCATGAGCTCGGCGAACAGGGCACGCAGCGCGTCGACTTGGGGGCCCGGGCGCATCAGAGCGGCCTGGGCGCGGGTGTTGAGCAGGACGCGTTCGGCGACCGGGCGGCGCTCGGCTTCGTAGGTGTCCAGCAGGCCGGGGCGGCCCTGGCAGGCGGCGGCGAGTTTCCAGCCCAGGTTCACCGCGTCCTGGAAGCCGAGGTTCGCTCCCTGGCCGCCCGCGGGGAAGTGCACATGTGCCGCGTCTCCGGCCAGCAGGACGCGACCGGTCCGGTATTGCGACGCCAGGCGGGTGCTGTCGGTGAAACGGGAGACGAAGCGGACGTCGGCGAACTGGACGCGTTCGCCGGTGACGCGGTGAATGGAAGCGCACAACTCCTCGGCGGTAACCGGGGTTTGGGGCGCAAGGTGATCCCATTCGGCGGTGAAGATCCGGCCGTCGGGCATCCGCATGAACCAGCCGTGATCGTTCCGCTGCCAGCCCATGGGCAGGTGGTCCGGGCCGGCGAGCGACCCCAGCCCCATCCGGCTCACCAGTTGTGGTTCGGTGCCCGGGAAGTCGATACCGGCATGCCTGCGTACGGTGCTGCGTCCTCCGTCGCAGCCCACCACATAGCCGGCCCGGATGACTGTGCTGCTGCCCTGCGCGTCCTCCACCGTGACGGCCACGCCGTCGGCGTTCTGCACAAGCCCGACGACCTCGACGCCGTGACGGACGACGGCACCGGTCCCGGTCGCGCGCCGGGTGAGAACGGACTCGATGGTCTCGCGCGGCAGCAAAAGCTCTCGGTGTTGTTCGGTGGCGACGGTACCGCGGCCGAGTATGAACATTCCGGCGAAGTGTCCCCGGGCGGAGGTGTTTTCCAGACGTTCGCGGTACTCGTCCAGGCCGGCCGTGAGCTTTTCGGCCGCGACGAAATCCGTGAGCAGATCACGGCGGTCCATGATTTCCAGGGTGCGGGCGTGGATCGTCAATGTCCTCGGCTCGTTGGCCCCGGGTGCGAGACGCTCCACGACCAGCGTGGACACCCCGTACATCCGCAGCTCACAGGCGAGCGTCAGGCCGACCGGCCCGCCACCGGCGATGAGGACGTCGTAATCGTTGTCGTTGCTGTGCATTCCGGCACCAGCTGCCCTTCTCGTTTTGAAGCCGCGCGGACCCACTCCGGGATGCATGGACGCAACACAACGCAACGGAACGGAGCGGAATGCAGTGGAGCGGAACAGGACGGAACGGGTTCCGTTCAGGCGGAATTCGCCCTGGTGCGCCGCACCACGCGCGGTAGCTCGCCAATAAAGCAGGATCGATTTCCACGGTATCCGTGAGTCCGGCGAGCACAAAGGGCAACTTTGATAAGGCGTCGTTGCCGCTTGCGGCAATCCACGGGGGGGTGCCCCTATGGGTTTCGTCAACCCGTGGGGGCTGGTTGGGGTTGGTAGAAGGTGCCGTCGCGGAGCATGGCGAAGAGCACGTCGGCTCGTCGTCTGGCGAGGCAGAGGAGGGCTTGGGTGTGGTGTTTTCCCTGGGCGATCTTCTTGTCGTAGTAGGCCCTGGAGACGGGGTCGGCCAGGGCGGCGAACGCGGAGAGGAAGAAGGCGCGTTTGAGCTGTTTGTTTCCTCTGCGCGATGGCTGTTCGCCGCGGATGGAGGACCCGGAACTGCGGGTTGCCGGGGCGAGGCCGGCGTAGGCGGCGAGGTGGGCGGCGCTGGGGAAGCTGCTGGCGTCGCCGATGTCGATGAGGATGCGTGCTCCGGTCCTGACGCCGATCCCCGGCATGGACGTCAGGACCTTGGAAAGAGGGTGAGCCTCCAGCAGTTCCTCGATCCTTGTGGCGAGGAGTTTGCGCTGGTCAAGTACCGACTGGAGCGAGCTGGCGAGGCTGGGGACGATCAATGCGGCCGCGGCCGTGCCTGGCACGACCACTGTCTGCTCGTCCAGGGCGGTGAAGATGTCATCGACGAGCCGTTCCGCCATCCGTGGTGCCTTTGGGCGGATCAGGTTCACCAGCCGACGCCGTCCGGCCTTGCGGACCTGGGCCGGCGAACCGCACTGGTCGAGCAGCTTGAGCACGGCTGGGTGCTGCATTCGCGGTCCCAGTACCCGTTCCAGCGACGGGTGGATCTGTGTCAGCAGTCCCCGCAGTCTGTTGCTGATGCGGGTGGCTTCGCCGGCCAGGTCGTCGTCGAAACCCACGATCATTTCCAGCTCGGCTACTGCCTCGTCGGCAAGCTCGACGGCCCGCAGAGTGTGCGGCATCGACCGGGCCGCGTCCGCGATGATGAAGGCGTCGCGGGCGTCGGTTTTGGCTTCACCGGGGTAGAGGTCGGCGATCCGCCGCATCGTCAGGCCCGGCAGGTAAGCCACGGGGCAGTCCATGTCGCGGGCCACGGCCAGCGGCAGGGCGCCGATGGAGGCGGGCTGGTCGACGACCACGAGCACGGTGCCGTGCTTGGCTTTCAGCTTGGCGAACACGTCGCGGAGCTTGGGTTCGCTGTTGGGCAGCCGCTTGTCGAAGGCCTTCCTTCCGGCCGGAGTGACGGCGGTGGCGTGGTGTTCGCTCTTGCCGACGTCCAGGCCGAGGAAGGCGCCGATCTCACTGACGTCGATCACGTGCGTCCTCTGGTCGTTCCCGCCCGGCCGTCCCACGGCACCGATCGCCACATCCACATTACGAAGAGCCTCCCGACCTGCGGACAAGCCGGTGGTCATGCCCCTAATCAGCGGTCTGTCGATGCCTCCGGAGCCGGTGACACCACCCCCCAGGCCATACGTTCGACAGGGGGAGAAAGTCATGCCAACTCCGAAGGCCGGGCGCCCCATTGCGGGGCCACCAAGAAGGTAATGGGGAGGGCCGTGGCTGTGGGGGGGGCGTCAGCTGGTGTCGGTGTCCGTTGACGTCTGCTCAGGCAGGTTCGTCGGGGCCGGGTGTGCTGGTGGCAGCGGTTTGGCCGTCGGCGTCCCAGGTTTCGAAGACGCTGCGGACGCAGTGTCGGAACCAGGTGTGGGTGGGGTCGGCCTGGTTCCGCACGTGCCAGGACTGGGCGATGACGATCGGGGGGAGTTGCAGCGGAATGCGCACGGTGCGCAGGCCGAGAAGGGCGACGGCCTGGCGGCTCAGCTTCCCTGCGGCCAGTCCCACCAGATCGCTCTGCGCGACCATGTGCCAGGACGCGGCCCAACTCGGCACCACGGAGACCACCTGCCGCCGCAGCCCGTGCTCGGCGAGGTGGTCGTCGACGGGACCGGTGAGCCGGCCGCGCCGGGAGACGCTGAGGTGTTGGGCAGCGGCGAACCGCTCGCGGGTCACCTCGCCGCGCAACAGTGGATGGCCGGCGCGCACCACGGCCCGCACCCGGTCGACGATGAGTCGTTCGTTGTTGACCTCCGTGGAGGTGGAGTCGGGCGCGCCGATCACCAGGTCGAGGACGCCCTCGCGCAGCTTCGGAGCATTGTCGCCGGAGTGCTCCGGCACGAACCGCACCGTGACGTTGGGTGCCTGGCGGTGGACGGTGCTCAGCAGCGGCTGGGCGAGCGCCCCGATCACCATGTCGTTGGCCTGCACGGTGAAGGTCGTGGTCAGCGAGGCCAGGTCCGGCGCCCCGGTTTCCAGGAACATCCCGGTCGCCTGCTCCACCAGGGAACGCACCTGGTCACGGAGCGCCAGGGCGCGCGGCGTCGGCACCATCCGGCGACCCGCGCGGACCAGTAGCGGGTCGCCGAAGGCTCGTCGCAAACGGGCCAGGGTGCGGCTCATGGTCGGTGTAGAGGTGCGCATCCGCTCCGCGGCTCCGGTGACGCTGCCCTCCTCCAACAGGGCGTCGAGAGCGATGAGGAGGTTCAGATCGACGGATTTCATCGGGCGCAATCTCTGGTGAGGGGGTGATCCGGGCGATCCGGGCGCAGCACATGGTCCGTTGGCTGCCTGAACTGCCTGAACTGCCTGGCTGCCTAGGGCCTGTTCGACGGGGCTGGAGCCGGATGGGAACTGGTCCGGTAGCGGCTGCGGAACTCCGCGAGGAGTTCGTCGGTTGCCTCGGCACCGGCGCTCACCGCGGCGTGTACGTCCCGGAAGTAGTTCTCGTAGCCGGCGGGAGTGTAGAGACACAGGGCGCGTGCGGGCACGGAACCCGCGTTGCGGAAGCCGTGCGGGGTGCCGCGCGTCGCGGCGAGCAGATGACCGGGGCCGGCCGTCACCTCGCCGTCCCCGTTGTGGAGCGTCAACTCGCCCTCCAGGACGTAGAAGTACTCGTCATGCCCCTCATGCACGTGCGGCCTGGCGCCGATGGTGCCGGGGGCGAGGCTGAACTCCTCGAAGGCGAAGTGCCCGTCGGTGTGGTCGCCGGTCAACCGGAAGAAGTGCGCCACACCGGCTACGTCTATGAGCTCACCGTCCTCGGGGCGGCGCAGCAGTGGACGGGCGGGGGTTCGGGGCTGGTTTTCGTCGGTCATGGGGGCATTGTGGCCCGTGCGGCGTCGGAGGGGTGGGGGAGCGGCCGACGCGTGATCAACAGCACGAGCAGAGAAGCCGGTGGTGCCTGCTGACTGTCCTGCTGGCCCCCGACCGTCTCCTCACCCCCACCCCCACCTCTACCGGGCCAGGCATGTCCTGCTTGTCATGTCTGTTCCGCCAGGATGCAATGATGATGGGCATGACACGCGACCACGTAGCAGGGCTCATTGGCGGGGTCTTCGGAGCCGTCTTCATCGAGGCAAATGCGGGATCCCTGCCGCCCGGTATCGGCATCCCCTTGCGGGTGCTGGCGATAGCCGCCGTCCTCGGGCTTCTGGTCGTCCGGCGGCGTGGTACCGCGGATGACCCGGCTGAGGACGGCACCCCGAACAACGTCGGCTTCGGACGGGGGTACTGGTGGGTGGTGGCCGCCGAAGGCGCGGCGCTGCTGGCCGGACTGGTGGTCATCAACTCCGTACTGCACGCCCCGCGCGCGACGGTGGGTTGGATCGCGTTCGTGGTCGGAGTCCACTTCTTCGGACTCGCGGCTGTCTGGCACCGGTCGTCGCTGCGCCTGCTCGGCGGTGGGATGGCCGTCTGCGGGCTCGCCGGGTTGGCCCTGGCGGGTTGGGGTGCGCCTGTGGCAGCCATCGCCGCCACCAGCGGAATCGCCCCCGGCGTACTGCTGCTCGCCTCCGTCTGGTGGGGCGTTCGCTCCACAGCCAACCCGCCCCGCCTACGAGCCTGAGGGGCAGGCCGCCGAGCGCCGACGTCACTGAGCGCCGAGCTGCTCGATCATGAGGTCGCGGAGCCCGGCGGGCAGCTCGGCCTTCGGAACACGAAGCGTCATGGTCTTCTCCTTGTGACGCGTGTGCCTGCCTCGCCCTCACCCCCGCACCAGTGCCTCCAGGAACAACGGCCCTGCCTGGCACGGCTGGACCTGGACATCGCCCCACACCCCGTCCGTCACATACGGCTCCGTCTCCAGCCAGGCATCGAAGTCCGCGCGCGTGGGGAACTCCATCACCAGCATGGAGCCGATCATCCGCCCCTCGTCGTCCAGGATCGCGGTACCGAAGAGGGCCTTTCCCTCGGCGATCAGCGAGGGGCCCTGCGCCAGGTGGCGTTCACGGGCGGCCAGTCGCCGCTGCCGCGCCCGTTCGTCCTTGGCGTCGTACGCGATCAGCAGGAACTGCATGCCCTCTCTCCCTGTGGTCTGTGAGGCCGAAGCGATGGAAGCCGCCAGAGCCGATTGACGTGATCGACGCGGTCGACGTGATCGACGCGGCCACAGCAGACGAAGCGGCGCAGCGGCACAGCGGCGCAGCGGTCAAAAGATCCAGAGTAGTCCAGGCTCGTGGGGCCCTCACAGCGGCCGCACCACCCCCCGGCCCCGGCGTGCCGCGAGCCATCCGCACAGGGCCGCCAGCGGAAGTTCCGCGGCGAAGGCCATGGCGGTGGCGGCGGCCAGTTCGGGGCCCGGGGTTGCGGTGGCGAGGTCGATGCAGGCGTCCGCGACGAGGAGGGCGGCCGCGACGGCCGCGGGGGCGCGATGGCGGGGATCGGTGCGCAGCAGGCGGGTGCCGGCGATGATCAGCGCGGCGGCCTCCAACGTGTCGAGGGCGACCCAGACAGCCGCTTCGGAGGGCGGCAGGGTGCCGGTGAGATAGCCGAGCCAGGGGACGAGGGCCAGGCCGGCGGCCGTGAGGACGCGGCCCGTCCAACGGTGCGCGCGGCCGGAACGCCGTACCGGCTCGCGATGACGGCCGACGCCGGGGCGTGCACAACTTGCCTTTTCCACAAGCGGGTTGAAGGCGGCGAGGGCCATGATGGAGGAGATCCTTCCGGGGGCACGAGCCCGGCCGTCGGGCTCGTGATCAACTCTCCGGTCCGCACCGTTCCCAGTCAGTAACGCCGCTGTCCGACTTGGGGTGGCACTAGCTATACCCCGGTTCCGGAAGCAGGCGTGATAGCCCCGGCTGACCTGGGCGTTTACCGTCGTACCCATGACCCGATCCGACCGGTGGCCGCCAGGCTGCCTGGCCCGCGCCCGAGTACAGGCCACCTTCCTGTGCACCGGCGTCCTGCTGCACGGTGCCGCCTTCCTGCTGTGGGTGTGGTTCAGCCTCACCGTCGTCTACGCCCCCGCCGGCGCCGTCGTCCCGCTGATCTTCGCCATCGGGGGTGCCATGTCGGTGACCTGGCTCCAGCGCCGCCGGTTCGCGGCGTACGCGAACACCGGCATCCCGCGCACCCCGTCCGTACAGGAGGGCAACGACCTCCGGCGGGCCTGGGGCCGGCTGCACACCGGTGCGTACTGGCGGCAGCTCGCCTACCACCAGCTCGCCGGCCCGGTGCTGGGCGTCGTGGAGGCCGTGGCGCTCGCCCTGTGGGTGGGCAGCATCGGCGGCATCACGTACTACGGCTGGTACTGGTTGCTGCCGCGGCACTGGGCCTTCGTCCAGTGGTCCGACGTCGACGGCTGGAAGATGGCCGTGATCGGGCTGGTCGTGGTGCCGTTCCTGCCGCGGCTGACCCGCGCCCTGATACGGATGGAATCGGTGATCGCCCGGCGCCTGCTCGGGCCCAGCCGGGCCGAGGAGTTGGAGCGGCGGGTCGAGGACCTGGCCGAGCGCCGGGCCGAGACCCTGGCCGCCGCGGACGCCGAACGCCGCCGCATCGAACGCGATCTGCACGACGGCGCCCAGCAGCGGCTGGTGTCCCTGGCGGTCAACCTGGGCCTGGCCCGGGCCACCCTGCCCGATCTGTCGCCCGAGGTCCGCGCGGTCCTCGACGAGGCGCACCGCGAGGCGAAGGAGGCCCTGGAGGAACTCAACCAGCTGGTACGCGGCCTGCACCCGCACGTCCTGGACGACCGCGGACTGGACGCGGCGCTCTCCGGCATCGCCGCCCGCGCCCCGCTGCCCGTCCACGTCAGCGTCGACGTGCCCGAACGAGCCGCGCCCGCCGTGGAGGCGGTCGCCTACTTCGTGGTCTCCGAGGCGCTCGCCAACGTCACCAAGCACGCCCGCGCGAACCGCGCCGAGGTGGCGGTGGTCCGGGCCGGTGAAACGCTACGGGTACGGGTCACCGATGATGGCAGGGGAGGGGCCGACCCCTCCGGGGGAACCGGCCTGACCGGGCTCGCGCACCGCGTGGCCTCGGTGGACGGCACCCTCGCCATCGACAGCCCCCCAGGGGGCCCGACCGTCGTCACCGTGGAGTTGCCGTGCACGCTGCCAAGCGCGCTGTGATCGCCGAGGATTCCGTTCTGCTCCGGATCGGGTTGGTCAAGGTGCTGGAAACGGCCGGGTTCGAGGTGGTGGCCGAGTCCGACGACGCGGACGGACTGCTGCGCGCCGTCGAGGAGCACCGCCCGGACATCGCCGTCGTCGACGTCCGCATGCCGCCCGGCTTCACCGACGAGGGCGTGCGGGCCGCGCTCGTCATCCGGCAGCAGTGGCCGGACACCGCCGTCCTGATGCTCTCCCAGTACGTCGAGGAACGCTACGCCGCCGAACTCCTCGCGGCGAACACCAGCGGCGTCGGCTACCTCCTCAAGCAACGGGTCGCCGACGTCGAGGAGTTCATCGAGGCGCTGCGCCGGGTCGCGGCCGGCGGCACGGCCCTGGACCCGCAGGTGGTGGCGCAGCTGCTGGTACGGCGCCCCAGCGACCCGTTGGAGCGGCTGACCGAACGTGAGCGCGAGGTGCTGGCGCTGATGGCCGAGGGCCGTTCCAACGCCGGGATCGCCGCCCAACTGGTCGTCAGCGAGAGCGCGGTGGCCAAACACATCAACAACATCCTGGCCAAGCTCGACCTGCCCAAGGCGGACGGCGACCACCGGCGCGTACTGGCCGTACTGCGCTTCCTGGGCGTGGGCCTGGGCGGGTAGCGGACACGGGAGCGGGGCGTCCCTCCCCGCTCCCGTGCGGTACGCGTGGTACATGCGTTTCACGCCAACTCTCCGTAACTGCCCTACGCGTCAAACCAGTTGGGGCTAAACAGGAGGTTGGGACGGGCCCGGGCCTGCGCGCGGCGGCCGGCGGCCGGGTAACGCTGACCGCGGTCCGCAGACCGCAGACCGGGCACTGAACGGAGGGACGCCCCACATGACCACGCGACCCCGGCGACGACACCCCACCGGCCGAGGCGCCATCCGACGCGCCCCCCGACCTCCCGCCCGCCGCCCCGCGCGACGTCCCACCCACCGGCCGCGCGGCCGGATCGCCCGCCGACGCGCACGTGAGCGCGCCCTCACCCGTCTCGTCCTCGCCGCCCTGGCCCTCGGCGCGGTCGTCGCGGCCGCCCGCGCGTACCCCGTCACCACCCTCGTCCTCGGCATCCTCGCCACCGCCGCCGCAACGCTGTTCTTCCTCGCCCGAACCGGCCGCCTGCGCCTCCCCGGTCCCACCCGTCCCCACCAGGACATCACCCACACCCTCGCCGCGTACCACCACATGACCGGCCCGCAGTTCGAGCACGCCGTCGCCGACCTCGCCCGCCGCGACCCCGCCGTCCGCACCGCCACCGTCTCCGGCGGCGCCAACGACCGCGGGCTGGACGTCCTCGTCGTGCTGCACGACGGCCGCCGCATCGCCGTCCAGTGCAAGCGCTACGCCGAGGGGAACCGGGTCGGAGCCCCCGCGATCTACACCGCCAACGGGACCTACCGCGCCTACCACCGCTGCGACCACGCCGTCATCGTCACCACCTCCCGCTTCACCCGCGACGCCGAACTCGCCAACGCCTCGCTCCCCGAACCACTCCGCCTGATCGACGGCCGCGGCCTGGCCCGCTGGGTCGGCGGCGGCCACCCGCCCTGGGGCACCTGAGTCCGAACCGCCCGGACGGCGCCCGGCGAACTAGAATGCCGTCCATGACCGACGCGGCCTCCTCGACACCCTCCGCGGCGGCTCGCCGGGACCCGGAGCTGGGTTTTCCCTCCCCAGGCGAGGTGCTGCGCAGACTCCGTACCCAACGGGGCATGTCGCTGCGTCAGGTGGCGGCCGAGTGCGGACTCTCGGTCTCGTTCCTGGCGGCGTTGGAACGGGGCGAGACGGACATCGCGCTGGAGCGACTGGCGAGACTGGCCAGGGTCTTCGGCCATGACGTCGGTTCCTTCCTGGGGTTCACCCAGGGCCGAGCCGAGCCGTCGATCTTCCCGTTCGCCGATCAGGAGGTCATCGAGCGGGCGCCGGGCGTCGACTACCGCGTGCTGCGGGCGCCCGAACTCGGCTACCAGGTGGTCCAGGGCGACTTCGCACCGCACTCCGCGCTGGGCGAGGACCTCCAGCACGAGGGCATCGACCTCATCATCGTGACCCAGGGGACGCTGGTGGCCCGCTACAACGGCGTCGACCACACCCTTCGGAAGGGCGACTGCGTCCGCTGGTCCGCGGGCCATCCCCACACCTTCCGCAACGACACCGACGAGCCCGCGCGCATGGTCGCGATGCTCTTCAACAGCCTGTACTGAACTGCGCTAGCGGCCTGCACTGAGCTGCGGTAGCAGCTCGTGCCGAACTGCGGCTTCTGCCGATCCTTGCTTCAACTCTCGCTTCAACTACCCCTCTTGAGCGTGCCCGCAGTCTGCCTGCGGCCTGCCCGCATCCTGTCCAAGACGGTCGCGCCGAGCGTTATTTTGCACTAGCGTACTTTTTAACGCACACGATTCGTGAGAGAAACGGGGGAAGCGTCATGCGGCCGAACGCAATCGTGCAGACCACCGGGGGCGATCACGGAGTCGGCAAGGTCCAAGCCCACCGCCGCAGGACGGGCGACCTTCTGGCTCGCGCCCTCCTGGTCGTCGTGTGGAGCTCCGGCTTCATCTCCGGCAAGCTCGGCCTGCGCCACTCCGCTCCGTACACCTTCGCGACCCTGCGGTTCGTCATCGCCGGCGGCGTGCTACTCGCCATCGCCCTGTTGCGGCGCGATGCCTGGCCGGGATGGCGCCTGTTGGGGCACCTCGCCGTGGCCGGTGTCCTGGTCCAGGCCGTGCAGTTCTCCAGCATCTACATGGGCATGGAACTCGGCGTGCCGTCCGGGTTGGCGGCCCTGATCATCGCGCTCTATCCGCTCACCGCCTCCTTGCTGGCCGTTCCGGTCCTGTGCGAACGGGTCACCCGCGGCCAGTGCCTGGGGCTGGTGTTGGGACTGGGCGGGGTGGCACTCGCGGTGAGCGAGAACCTCCACCTCGACGGCGGCTATCTGGCCGGCCTCGGCTTTCTGCTGCTCGCCCTGCTGGGCATCTCCGCCGGCACCGTCTACCAGAAGCGGTTCTGCCGGGGCATGGAACCGGTGACCGGCAATGCCGTGCAACTGCTCGCCGCCGCGGTCGCAACGGTGCTTCCCGCACTCTTCGCCGAGGGGTTCGACGTCACCTTCACCGCCGACTACTGGCCGGCGCTCCTCTGGGCATCGGTCATCAACTCCATAGTCGGCGTGGGGCTGTTGTACGCGCTGCTGAAGCGACACGGCACCAGTCAGGTCAGCAGCCTCTTCTATCTGGTGCCCATGGTCACCGCGGCCCTGGCGGCTGTACTGCTCGGCCAGCGACTGGGCCCGCTCATGCTCGCAGGTCTGGCCATGGCCACAACCGGCACGCTGCTCACCCAGAGACGAGAGAGCCGGAATACATGAACGAGAGGAACGACATGAACCAGGCGAACGAGGTGAAAGGGGTGAAAGAAGTGCGCCTGCGCTGGGCCCTCAGCCTCTTCTTCGCGCTCGACGGTTTCGTGTTCGCCGGTTGGGTCGTCCGCATCCCCGCCATCAAGGAGCAGACAGGCGCCTCGGCCGGCGCACTCGGACTGGCCCTGCTGGGCGTCTCGGTCGGTTCGGTCACCACGATGCTGCTGGCCGGGCGCCTGTGCCGCCGCTACGGCAACCATCGGGTGACGGTGGCGACCGCGGCCATGCTGTCGTTGTCCGTCGCCCTGCCACCGCTGACGCGTACTCCACTCCAACTCGGCCTGGTGCTCCTGGTGTTCGGGGTCGCCTACGGGGGCCTGAACGTCGCCTTCAACGCCGCGGCCGTGGACCTGGCCGAGGCGATCCGGCGCCCGATCCTCCCGTCGTTCCATGCCGCCTTCAGCGCGGGCGGACTGACGGGTGCCGGGCTCGGCGGCATCCTCGCCCCGCATCTGAGCCCGCTGCACCACCTCCTGCTCCTCACCGGGGCCGGACTCCTGGTCACCGCCTTCGCGGGACGGGTCCTGCTGCGGGCCCCTGCTCCCCACCCCGTGGGGAGCGTGGGAACAGCCCCCGACAACGGTCGTCCGCCAGGCACCCCCACCCGCATCCCCACCCGCACCCGCCTCCTCATCACCACCTTCGGACTGATCACCCTCTGCACCGCCTACGGGGAAGGCGCGTTGGCCGACTGGGGCTCCCTGCACCTCGCACAGGACCTCGGCGCCGGACCGGGCCTGGCGGCATCCGGCTACGCCGCGTTCGCGCTGACGATGACGCTCTCCAGGGCAGCCGGCACCCGGCTCCTGGAACGCCTGGGCGCCACCCCCGTCCTGGTCACCGGTGCCGCCCTCGCGGCCATGGGGATGCTGTTGGGCGCCCTCTCACCGCAGACCTGGCTGGTGTTCACGGGCTACGCCCTGACCGGGCTCGGCCTGGCCAACGTGTTCCCCATCGCGGTCGGCGGCGCCGGCGTGCTCGGGGGCGCCGGCGGGGTGGCCGCCGCATCGGCCCTGGGCTACTCCGGAATCCTGCTCGGCCCGCCGTCGATCGGCTTCCTCTCCGAGGTGTTCGGACTGCCGACGGCACTGACCACCATCGCCGCCCTGGCCGCCGTCGCGGCACTCCTCGGCTACGCGGTCCGCACCAGGCCCCCGAAGCCCCAGACGCCCCCAACTCCCCCTACGACTTCAGACGCAGGTCTGGCAGAGACAGTCCCAGCAGAGACAGCCCCGGCGGACGCGGGTCCGCTCAACCGGATTCGGCCCCCATCCGCCCCAGGAAGAGACTTGTGACCACCTTCACCTGCGCCTGCCCCTTCACATGCCCCTGCCCGCCGGGTTCTTCGTCCACGATGCGCGCCAGCTCGTCGAAGAGCCGTTCCCGCGGCCGGGGCGGAATCGCCCGGTAGCCGCCGTAGGAGGCGAACAGACCGAGCAGAGCCGAGGTGGACCGTTGCTGCACGGAGGAGTAGAGGCGGTGGACCGGGTCGACGAAGCCGGCCGCCGTCATATCGCGCCACTGCCGGGCCTCCGGGCCCCGGCGCGCGGGACGGGGGCGAGGGTCGAGAAGGGTGTCCGCCGGTATCTCGATGCCGAGCCGGGTGTGGGCGTCGGTCAGTCGTTCGGCCAACTCACCGCTGTCCAGGGTCCAGTGGTTCCAGAAGAGGGCGATTGCCCCGCCGGGCGAGAGCGCGGCCCGTGCCCGCGCCCAGCGCACGTCCGGGTCGACCCAGTGCCAGGCCTGCGCGCAGTACAGCAGGCCGTAGCGGCGCGCGGGAACCCAGGCTTCGAAGTCGGCGACCTCGATGGTGACCCGGGGCAGCACCGCGCACCGCCGGCGCAGCACCCGGGCCATCCTGACGTCCGGTTCGACGCAGGTCACCGGTACGCCGGACCGTGCGAAGGGCAGCGTCGCCTTGCCCGTTCCTGCGCCCACCTCCAACGCGGCCTCGTCCGCGCCCATGGCGGCGAAGTCCAGGACTTCCTGGACGAGTTGGTGTGGGTAGCCGGGCCGGGCCGTGTCGTACTGCTCGGCGTCGTCGCCGAAGATATGGCGGCGCGACCGCGTCGAGGCCGGTTCACCACCGGCAGTCCCGTACGGCATGGCTGCCACGTTAGGCGACATCCCCTGCGAACGGGAGAGCACCCGTCACAAGCCGGCCAAGCAGCCAAGCCGACCAATAGACCCAAGCCGGCTGAGCGTAGGGCCCGCCGCCCCACACCACAGCCCACCCCGCTCGCTACCCCACGACCTCCACCGCACCATCGCGCAGCACGACGTCCTGCTCCCACTCATCAGCCGACTGCCCGGCGACCCGTACGTAATGCTCGGCGATCCGCTCGGGGGCGAGCGCGGAGCCAGGGACGACCGGCCCGCCGACGGTGATGGTGGCGATGTGCACGCCCTGCGGCCCGAACTCGTCCGCCAGCACCGAACGGGCCGCGCGCAGCCCGGCCTTGCCTATGGAAAGGCTGGTCGCCGCGGCGCGTGCGCTCGGCATCCCGGACGTGAGCAGCACGCTGCCACCACCGGCCGCCGCCATCCGCGGCGCCAGGTGTGTCACCGCGCTCACCGCACCGACCACGTTGACCTGTAGCGTCGCGGTCAGTTCCGCGGCGGACAGCTCGCCGGGACGGTCGTAGCGGACCCAGGCGGCGTTGTAGACCAGTACGTCCGGAACGCCGAGCCGCTCGACGGCGGCGTCCAGCCCGGAGCGCAGCGATGCCTCGTCGGCTGCGTCGGCCAGCAGGCCGAAAGCCTTGCCGCCGATCTGCTCGACCGCGCCGACGGCCTCGTCGACGGTGGACCGGGAGCGGGCCAGCACTGCCACCGGCGAGCCCTCCCGGGCGAAGCGACGAGCCACCGCCTGACCGATACCGGGCCCCGCGCCGATCACGAACGTTCCACCCATGGTGCGTCAACTTCCTTTCGGTGGCACCGGGGCACTCGACTGCCACCGATCAGATCCGCCGCAAGGGGAACACCGGCCGGTCACCTCCCTATTCCTCCCTCCGCCACACCGGCCTGGGCGCGGCCTACGTGCCGGCAGCCCGACTCGCCACCTCGACTCGCCGCCCGAACTCACCGCGCCCCAAAGCCAGTCAGCGCCGCCGACCGACAGTTGCTCCCGCAGGGCTACTCCCGTAGGGCCCGCCGGTGGTCGTCGCCCCTCAGGGTGGCCAGGGCGACGGCTCCGAGCGCACAGGTGACGACCACGTAGTAGGCGGGAATGTCGGGGTCACCGGTGCGCTGGACGAGTTCGGTGATGAGCAGGCCCGCGCAGCCGGAGAAGACCGCGTTCGCCAGTGCGTAGGCCACGCCCAGGCCGGTGTGCCGGGCCCGGGTGGGGAACATCTCGGCCAGCATCGCCGGGCCCGGACCGGCCAGCAGGCCCACCAGGACACCCGCGAGCGCCACCGCTCCGCCCATCAGCCACACGGGGGAGCGGCGGTCCTGCACCACATGGAGCAGCGGTAGCGCGGCGAGCGCGGCGAGGACGGCACCGGTGACCATGACCGGTCTCCGGCCCATCCGGTCGCTCAGCCGGCCCGCCGGCAGGATCGCGGCGGCGAAACCGAGGTTGGCGACCACCGCGGCCAACAGCGCCTGGCGCGGGCTGCGCCCCACCGTCTGCTGAAGGTAGGTCGGCAGCACCACGAGGAACGTGTATCCGGCCGCCGACCACGCCATGAGCCGTCCGCACCCCAGCACGACCGTGGACACCACGACCACCCCGCGCCCGGCCCGCCGCCCAGCGGACCCACCCTCCGCTACCTGCGCCCGCCACCCCTCGGGCGCAACCTCAGCACCCCCACCACCCTCAGGACCTCCAGCACCCTCGGCAACAGGCTCCTGCCGCGCCCGCAGAAACGCCGGGGACTCCGCCAACCGCAGCCGCAGCCACAGCGCGACCGCCCCCATCGGCAGCGCCGCCAGGAACGGCAGCCGCCAGCCCCACGCCGTGATCTGTTCCGTCGTCAGCAGGGCCGTCACCAGCGTCGCGGCCGCGGCCCCCACCAGCAGCCCGAGCGCGACGGTGAGCGACTGCCACGCGCCGTACGTCCCCCGTTTCCCCGCCGGCGCGCACTCCGTCATCAGGGCCACCGCGCCGCCGAACTCCCCGCCCGCCGACAGGCCCTGCACGATCCGTAACGCCGTCAGCAACCAGGGCGCGGCGGCACCGACGGTGGCATACGTGGGCAGCAGACCGATCGCCGCCGTCGCCGAGGTCATGGCCAGGACCGCGACGACCAGCGCCGGCCGCCGCCCGAAGCGGTCGCCGAACCGGCCGAGGAGGAACGCCCCCACCGGCCGGAAGAAGAACGCCAGCGCGAACGACGCATACGTCCTGACCAGCGCCTCCGCGGCGCCGCCGCCCCGCGGGGTGAAGAAGCCGGCCGCGATGACGGTGGCGAAGTACGCGTAGACGCCGAACTCGTACCACTCGATGAGGTTGCCGACCGCACCCGCGACCACGCTCCGGCGCGTGAGCGCCGCCCTGGCCGTCCCGCTCCGCGGCCCCTCCGTGTAGGTCGTCATGGCAGGAAGCCTTCCCCGCACCCGCCTCCCCGACCGACCGGTGCGCCACCGGACGAACACGCCGCGTACGTGATCGCGCCCTCACCGCCGGTGATCACGGTGTCCGAATAGCGGGCGTTCACTCCGGACACGGACCATGCCGCCCAGACTCGTCAGGCTCATCGAACGTCCCAATGAACAGGCACGACCATGACTCGGACTTTCACCCGGTCGCCCCAGGGTTCCCCGCAGGCCGTGCAGGATGACGCGCCTGTCCTGTCGCACGGGCTCAAACAGCGCCATCTGTCGATGATCGCGCTCGGCGGAGTCATCGGCGCCGGGCTCTTCGTCGGCTCCGGAGTCGGCATCGCCGCCGCCGGCCCGGCCATCGTCCTTCTCTTCGCCGCCACCGGCGCACTGGTCATGCTGATCATGCGGATGCTCGGCGAGATGTCGGCGGCCCGGCCCTCCACCGGCTCGTTCTCCGTGCACGCCGAGGAGGAACTCGGCTCCTGGGCGGGCACCACCTCGGGCTGGATGTACTGGCTGATGCTCTGCGCCGGCGTGGCCGCCGAGGCCACCGCCGCGGGCGCGATCATGCACACCTGGGTGTCGTTCATCCCCGCCTACGGCTGGGTGGCGATCTTCATGGCGTTCTTCTGCGCCAGCAACCTGACGGCGGTCAAGAACTTCGGCGAGTTCGAGTTCTGGTTCGCGGCCATCAAGGTGACCGTGATCGTCGCGTTCCTGGTGCTCGGCGTACTCGGCATCCTCGGGGTGTTCGGCACGGCACCGGGCACCACCCACCTCACCGGCCACGGCGGCTTCTTCCCGACCGGCGCCGCCGGCCTCGCCGCCGGCCTGCTGACCACCATTTCCGGCTTCGCCGGCCTGGAGACCGTCACCATCGCGGCGGCGGAGTCCGACAAGCCCAGCCACAACGTCGCCCGCGCCGTGCGCACCGCCGTCTGGCGCATCGCCGTCTTCTACATCGGCTCCATGGCCGTGGTCGTCACCCTGGTGCCGTGGAACGACCCGAAGGTCGCCACGGCCGGCCCCTACGTCACCGTGCTCGACCGGCTCGGCATCCCCGCCGCCGGCACGATCATGCAGATCGTGGTGCTGATCGCGCTGCTCTCGGCGATGAACGCCAACATCTACGGCTCGTCGCGGATGGCGTACTCCCTGGTCAGCCGCGGCCAGGGCCCGCGCTTCCTGGGCAAGGTCACCCGGGGCATCCCGGCCGCCGCCGTACTGGCCTCCTGCGTCTTCGGCTTCGTCGCGGTGATCGCCGGGATCGTCTGGCCCCACACGGTCTTCGCCTGGCTGCTGAACATCGCCGGCTGCTCGGTACTGGTCGTCTGGTCGATCGTCTGCCTCACCCAGGTGAAGATGCGCCGCCGCCTGGAGCGCGAGGCGCCCGAGAAGCTCATGGTGCGGATGTGGGGCTTCCCGTATCTGACCTGGCTGGCGTTCGCCGCCATCCTCGGCGTCTTTGCCGTCATGGCCGGCAGCACGGACGGCCGCCACCAGCTGATCGGCACGGCCGTCGTGGTGGCCGCGCTGGTGATCGCCGACCGCCTCAAGGGCCGCCGCGCCGGCCGGAGCGTCGACACCGACACCACCCGGGCGTAACCCCGACGAGGACTCGCCCCTCTGCCACCACTCCTGGCCAACGAGAAGGCCGGCCCGACGCTCCACGTCGGGCCGGCCTTCTGCCTTTCGGCCGAGTCCCCCTGCTAGCCGCTCCGGGTCAGTCCGTACCGAACTCCATCGCCGCGCGGTCCAGCATCTCCTCGTCGTCGGAGACCTCGCCGCGGGAGGCGATGGCCTCGGCGCCGCCCTCCGGCAGGGTGCCGATCAGCCCGGTCGCGGCCGCCTGCGCGGCCCCGATGGCGGGGTTGGCGGTGCCGATCAGGCCGAGTCCGGCGTACTGCTCCAGCTTGGCGCGCGAGTCGGCGATGTCGAGGTTGCGCATGGTCAGCTGGCCGATCCGGTCCACCGGACCGAAGGCCGAGTCCTCGGTGCGCTCCATGGACAGCTTGTCCGGGTGGTAGCTGAACGCCGGGCCCGTGGTGTCCAGGATCGAGTAGTCCTCACCGCGCCGCAGCCGCAGCGTGACCTCACCGGTGACCGCGGCGCCGACCCAGCGCTGCAGCGACTCCCGGATCATCAGCGCCTGCGGGTCCAGCCACCGGCCCTCGTACATCAGCCGGCCCAGGCGCCGGCCCTCGACGTGGTACTGGGCGAGGGTGTCCTCGTTGTGGATCGCGTTGACCAGCCGCTCGTACGCGGCGTGCAGCAGGGCCATGCCCGGCGCCTCGTAGATGCCGCGGCTCTTGGCCTCGATGATCCGGTTCTCGATCTGGTCGGACATGCCCAGCCCGTGCCGGCCGCCGATGGCGTTGGCCTCCATCACCAGATCGACGGCGGAGGCGAACTCCTTGCCGTTGATCGTCACCGGCCGGCCCTGGTCGAAGCCGATCGTGACGTCCTCGGGGAGGATCTCCACCTCCGGGTCCCAGAACCGCACGCCCATGATCGGCTCGACGGTCTCGACGCCGGTGTCCAGGTGCTCCAGCGTCTTGGCCTCGTGGGTGGCGCCCCAGATGTTGGCATCGGTGGAGTACGCCTTCTCCGTGCTGTCCCGGTAGGGGAGGCCGTGGGCGAGCAGCCACTCCGACATCTCCTTGCGGCCGCCCAGCTCGGTCACGAAGTCCGCGTCCAGCCACGGCTTGTAGATCCGCAGGTTCGGGTTGGCGAGCAGACCGTAGCGGTAGAACCGCTCGATGTCGTTGCCCTTGAACGTCGAGCCGTCACCCCAGATCTGCACGTTGTCCTCGAGCATCGCCCGGACCAGGAGCGTGCCGGTGACCGCGCGGCCGAGCGGCGTGGTGTTGAAGTAGGCGCGCCCGCCCGAGCGGATGTGGAACGCCCCGCAGGTCAGCGCGGCCAGGCCCTCCTCGACCAGGGCCGCACGGCAGTCGACCAGGCGCGCGATCTCGGCACCATAGGTCTTGGCACGGCCGGGCACCGAGGCGATGTCGGGCTCGTCGTACTGGCCGATGTCGGCGGTGTACGTGCACGGGATGGCGCCCTTGTCACGCATCCACGCGACCGCGACGGACGTGTCGAGGCCGCCCGAGAAGGCGATGCCGACGCGCTCGCCGGCGGGGAGGGAGGTGAGGACCTTAGACATGGGAAGATTATGCATAACAACGCATGGCCATGCAACCCCATGCGAGGCAAGACCTAACCCGCCCCGATGACGGGCGCCCGCCGAAGCCGCAATCAGTCCAAACCCGACGCCCAGGCGGCCAGCACTCCGAAGTCGTCCTCGGTCAGCCCGACCCGGGGATCTGTCCGATGCAGAAGTGCAGGGCCTCGATGCCGGTTCCGCACCCAGGCACGGTCCGTATCGGTGATCTCGTCGTCCACCCAGGCGAACGCCCGCCCCGCCACCCAGGCGACGATCTCCGGCGTCTTCCAGAACACCCCGCCCCCGGGTTCCGGCCGCGGCACGGTCCACGAGATGACAGGCAGCGCGGGCAGCCCCAGAATCGGCGCAACGAACTCATTGGCCTCGTCCTCCCAAGTCGTCGCCCAGACCAGGTCGAAGGGAAGCGCATCAAGCGCCGGACCGTGCGCAGGGTTCAGCCATACCCGAAGCGGCTTGACCCGCCCGTCCGGTATACCCCACGCAGCCAGCCGCCGCCGCTCGGCTGCCTCCCAACGGGGCGTCAACAGCCGGTGAGTCCGGTAGCCATTGGGGCGTCGTTGCGGTTGCGCGGCATACGGATTCAACGGACCATCCACGTCCACCAACAGCAATGGGCGCATCCACCCACCCCCTCCCGCCCGCAACGTATCGCCCGACCACCAACCCAACCAGCGCAATTCCACCAGGCAACACGACTGCGTCGGCCCGCTACGAGACCCCGCGCGGCCTGCGAGGACGGGCAAACGGCCCCGGCGCCCGAGCTCGTTGCCCTGACGCCGAGGCCGTTACAGGTAATTTACGCGGCTGGTGACACGAGCTGCCTAGCGGCAGTTGCCCATGCTGGTGCCCTGTCCACCGGGGCTGCCTTCACCGTTGATCAGGTTGGCCAGCAGGCCGTTGAGGATTCCCACCTCGCCGAGGATGTCGAGGTTCAGCTCGTGGTTGTGGCAGCTCCCGTGCTCCCCCATGCCCTGGGCCTGGGCGGTACCGGAGCCGAGCAGGCTGACGCTACCGATCACGGCAACAACCGCAGCAGCCTTGCGAAGCTTGTGCATTTCTCCTCCAGAGAATCGATGTCGAGCAGGCATCAAAGATCGACTTTGCGCTGATATCGGAGGCTAATGCGATATGCGCCACCGCGCTCTTCGGCGATGGCATCCGGGGGGTGGGGTCGCCACGACCGGTCCGCGCGGCGCAGCGCGATCGGCCCATCACGCACCCGAAGTGACAACCCCTCAACCTCTCGAACCGTCAGCGCCTGTGCCCTGCAACGGTTTCGGGCGAAAGCCGTCGGACGTCGATGACTGCGACGCACCCCGGTGAGCCCCGGGAGGGCGGCTCGGCGGTGGCACGAGCGGAGGCCCGGAAGACGCCGAGGCGAGCGACTGCTGGAGGGGAAGTCCTTTGCCGCGGACTTCATCGATGATCAGGCGATCCCCGGTGCTGACGCGTACGACGGCGTAGACGAAGACCAGGCCGCCCACCACACTCAACGCACCGGTCTACACAGCGAGGTTCTGCGAAAAAATCCCGCCATGAACGGCAGCGAAGGCGAGTTCGCCGCGACCGCCACCTCACCACCCGTCAGGAATTCGACCCGGACCCACGAAGGCCCCGCCGAGCACGGCTCGCCTCCGGTCACTGACGCAGACGCGTCGGCCAAGACAAGAAAATGGCCCACGCCTGCATTCCGACCCGGCCCACCCATACCAGCTTCACCACAACAACGGTCGCCCGCCCGCAAGTTCACCGATGACCGACATCGCCGCCGCCGTAACGATCAGCCAGCCCCCATCCGTTGAGGAGCGTCGCCGCACACCGAAGGACGCCGAAGTGGTCGAAGTAACAGTCAACTTCGCTCAGCAGCGTCACCGAAACCCGCCCACAGTGATGCCGCACCCTTCCACGAAGGCAAAGAATCCGGCACTCCAAATGATTCATACCGGTGGGCAAATGGGTGACCCTGCATTGATTCCCGTGACCCGCCCAGACGATGAACCGTTCCCCGCTGGGAGAGAACAGTGAACGGGCCTACGGGCCGCCGGCCGGGGCCCTCTCTCGTCCCAGGCGTCGGAGCGGCCCACGGCAACGATTTCGACATGCCGTCCGAAGCGGATCAGAGGAGGGGCGATGGACCGCGCCATCGAATCCGAGACGCCGTGGACGGCTTCACGACGTGCGTTGCCGCGGCCCTGCGGGAGACTTCGCCCGTCGTTCGAGACGAAGTGCGCAAGATGCGAAGCCCGGGGTCATCTCTGTTTGCGCACTCAAGACATCGATAAGTAATCGGATTTCCATACAGGTCATGAAGGGCCGAGGGTTTCATGCGCAAGCTTCATCAGGTCGCGCTCGCCGTCGCAGCGGCTGGCGGTCTGTCCACCATCGGCGCCAGCGCCAGCCAGGCCGACGCTCCTGCGGGGTACAACGGCGCCGCCCCGTCCACCGCTACGCAACCGGACACTCCTCAGGCCGAAGCCTGGACTGCCTCAGGGGCCACTTCGCACACTTACGGATCGCACGGCGGCCCGCAGCAGGGCGCCGCGCCGCAGCAGGCCGCGGCCCCGCAGACCCTCGCTCCGCAGGCCGGTCCGGAGGTGTCGCCGCAGCTCAGCCCGCAGTTCAACCCGCAGCTCTCGCCGCAGGTCTCGCAGGTCGCGCCGCAGTCCGGTCCGCAGGACCAGAACAACCTCTTCCGCCCGTACCAGGAGTGCAGCCCGCAGTCGCTGCTCGACGCCAACGTCCCGATCGGGCTGCTGGCCACGCCTGAGACCCGCGGTTTCAGCTGCGCGCAGACCAACTCCCAGGCCAACGCCCACGCCACATCGAAGTAGCGGGTCCGCTACGGTCGCCGGCCCTTCGAGGGGTATCCCTCGAAGGGCCTTTGTGCGCGCCCTCGATGAGCAAGTCCCCGCCCCACGGTGGCCGCAGCGCACGGGTCGCGAAGAAGCCGAAATCCGTTCCGTTCTCAACGAAACCTGAACTGTTCAGGTTCCGGGCTCACTTCCAAAATCTTCAGTCGCATAATCCGGCGCGTCGCTCAAGAGCGGTGGATATTTCGTATTAGCCTCCACAACTGTACGAAGTCGGTACACCGCAGATCACATCGGCTCAAACTTCCGGAGAAGAAATGCGCAAGCTTTACAAGGCGGCCGTTCTGGCTGCCGCCATCGGTAGCGTTGGCTTCCTCGGCGCCGGCACTGCCAATGCCCTTGGCGGGCAGGGCGGCGGCCAGTTCGACATCAAGCAGGGCAGCCAGTGCCGCTCCCATGACCTGAACGTGGACGTCCTCGGTGAGGTCGGCATCCTCAATGGCCTGCTGGGCAGCGCGCTCAACGGCGAGGGCTCGCCGGGTGCGCAGGCCACCCACATGGGCTCGACCATGGGCTGCAACAACAGCGCATTCTGAGCCGCGAGCAGCCGAGTAGTTCACCCATAGGGTTCTCGACGCCGGGCCGCGAGGCCGGCGTCGAGAACCCTTTTGGCATTTCGGAAAGTCGTTTTATCTTTCGGTCGGTTCGGCCCCCGCGATGCTGACGCTGTGTTCGCGTACTGCCCAGTGCGCGAACGGCAACGACCACATCGCTCAACTGAGTTCGGTAAATGACCGGTGAGCGGCCGAAGTTAGCGAGTGCGCAAGCGAGACGGAACCGTTCGGACTTCCCGCGGCCAGCACCGACACCCCAAATGATTCATGCCGCTGCGCAAACGGGTGACCCTGTATTGGTTCCCGTGACCAGGCCCGGCGATCTGACGTTCCTCGGTGGGAGAGAACAGCGAAGGGGCTTATGGGCCGCTGACCGGGAGGGCTTCTCCTTCCTGGTGCGGACGGCCTGCGGCGACGGTGTCGACATGGTGCCCGACGTGAATCGGAGGAGGGGCGTTGCGCTGCGCCATTGAATCCGACGGCCGTTGGGGAGTGCTACGACTGGTGTTGTCGCGGCCCTGCGGGTGGCTCCCGCCGTGCTTTTGCACGGGGTGCGCAGGGTGTGCAGCCCGCGATTACCTCCGTTTGCGCACTCAAGACATCGATTAGTAATCAGATTTCCATACAGGCAATGAAGGGCCGAGGGTTTCATGCGCAAGCTTCATCAGATCGCGCTCGTCGTCGCAGCGGCTGGCGGTCTGTCCACCATCGGCGCCGGCGTGAGCCATGCAGATGCTCCTGCCGGGTACAACGGCGCCGCCCCGCCCACTGCTCCTCAGGCCCCGGCTCCGCAGCAGTACGCTCCTGCTCCGCAGTACGCGCAGCAGCCGGCCCCCGCTCCGGCTCCGGCCCCTGCTCCGCAGCAGTACGCACCGGCTCCGGCCCCTGCCCCGCAGCCGGCCCCGCAGTACGCCCCGCAGCCGGCACCTGCTCCAGCCCCTGCTCCGCAGTACGCGCAGCAGCCGGCCCCCGCTCCGGCTCCGGCCCCTGCTCCGCAGCAGTACGCACCGGCTCCGGCTCCGGCCCCTGCCCCGCAGCCGGCCCCGCAACCTGCGCCGCAGTACGCTCAACCCCAGTCGGCCCCGCAGGCTCCTGCTCAGCAGCACTGGGACGGTCCGCGCGCCAGCGCAGCGGTCGCCTCGCAGGGCGCAGCGCAGGCTTCCAGCTCTGCTCCGAGTTCGCAGCAGTCCTCCACTCCGCAGTCCTCGGCCCCGTCCTCGGCTCCGGAGGTCGCCCCCCAGGCGTCCCCGCAGGTCCAGCCCCAGGTCGCACCGCAGGTGGCCGTTCCGCAGGTCTTCTCCCCGCAGCCATCCCCGCGGGTGGCGCCCCAGGTGAACCCCCAGTTCAACCCGGCGGTCAATCCGCTGGTCAACCCGCTGATCTCGCCGGACGTTCCGCACGTGAACCCGCTCGGCATGGGTCGACTGGCGGCGCCGCCGCTGGGACAGGTCGACCTGCCCCGCATGGCCTGAGCGTTCGAGGGCACTCCTGAGCGCCGATCAGGGAGCTCGGTGGCAGCGGATGCCCCACCGCGTCGACTGTCAGCGGGTGCCTGGTAGCAGTCGATGCCGGTAGCAGCACGGCCTAACAGGCCGATTCTGCCAGCGAGTTGGAGTTCGTTCGTACCCAGGGGCAAGGACCGGATCCGGCCCGTCTGATCTCGCAACAGGCACGGCGCCGGACGCAGTTGTTCGGCGCCCGCCGCCCTACCCGCCCGCGCTCCTGGCCGTCCGGGCCCGCCCAGCGACTCGCCGCCCCGCCACAGCACCGATCGGCCCGGCGCCACGGCACTTCCAAGGCACGACACCCTCCGCGCCGAGCGCGCAGGTGTCCTGCCCGTTCCGGCCCACCGATGCCGCACCATGAGGCACACCCTCGCGTGCCTCCGGGGCGGCACACCCAGTCCACTGCACATCACAACCGCTCAATCACCGGAGAAGACATGCGCAAGTTCCACAAGGTCGCCGTTGTGGCCGCCGCACTCGGCAGCGTTGGCGCTTTCGGCGCAGGCACCGCCTACGCCCACGGCGAGCCGGGCGCCCACGACACCGACCTCACACAGGGAACCGAGTGCCGTTCGCACGACATGAACATCAGTGTCCTCGGGACGGTCGGAGCGCTCAACGGCACACTGGGCAACGCGCTCAACGGCGAGGGCTCGCCGGGCTCGCAGCCCACTCACCTGGGCTCGAACTTCCACTGCAACAACGGCGTCTCCTGAACGACCGCCGCTGGTACGGAGCTGTCCTCGTCCCGGTGCCGAGTCACGAGCTCGGCACCGGGACTCGCCTTGTGTCCGGGCCCGGCCCACCTGCCGTGCGCTCCGGACCGCGTGGTGCGGAACCTGCCGGTATGCGGACCACCAACTCGTCCGTATGACCGGCGGCCCAACCGGGACATGGTGAATGGCCGGACCGACGGCAACGCGGTCCGGCCATTCACCGTTTGGCGGGGCGTTCTCAGCGAACGATCACCCCATGATCAGGCGGAGTGGGGAAGCGGCCGGCGATGCGGCTCATCCCTCTGCGCCGTCGCCTGTTTGAGGAGAGGCGCTACCCGAGCCGTCGCTTGACTGGGGAGAGGCACTACCCGACTGGGGAGATGTACTACCCGACTGGGGCGAGCCGCCACTCGTTTGGGAAGACGTTTCGCCAGGCACTCGGGCCGAGTTGTTGCAGGCGATGGAGGGACCGACCTGCATGCTTCCCGGGTTGAGGAGCCCGTGCGCGGGGATGGAGAGAGGCGACGTCGGCTCGCAGCTCTGCACCTGGTTGACGGCGTATCTGCCGTCCTCGTTGGCGCCGGCAGTTCGCTGGAGGCAGGTGACATTGCCCTGGACGTCACGGGTGCAGAGTCCTCTGGAGTCTGCGGCGTGTGCCTGGGGGGCGATGACACAGGCGGTGGTGAGGCCGCCCAGCAGTGCCATGGTGGCTGCGATCTTCTTCCGACTGAACATGTACGACGTTCCTTTGTGATCGATGCTCGGATGCGGTGTTCTGCGAACGGACCGCACCCGAGCTCTGAGAGTGCCGAAGGGGCTCTGGTGTCCGGGCCCGAAGGCCGGACACCAGAGCCCCGGCCGGTTACTTGCCGATGCTGTTGTTGCAGCCGATGCTCGAGCCGATCGGGCTGGACTGCGCTCCGGGAGAGCCCTCGCCGTTGAGCGCGCTACCCAGCAGGCCGTTGAGGATGCCGACCTCGCCGAGCACGTCGACGTTCAGGTCGTGCGTGCGGCACTGGGAGCCTTGGCCGAAGTGGCTCCCGCCGCCCCCGGCGTACGCGGTGCCCGCGCCGAAGAATCCAACGCTACCGAGGGCGACGGCCACGACAGCAACCTTCTGAAGCTTACGCATTTCTTTCTCCATGATTGTCCGGAAGTGATCGGAGATCGACTGCTTCATGCAGTTGCGGATAGTTAATACGAAAGATCTGCGGTTGCTGAGCGACGCGCCGGATGTTAGAGCCGTCTTGGTCGAGCTTGGCGCCTGCAACGATCCCAAGTTCCTGGTTGGTTGGGGAAACAACGGGCCGAGAGCGCCGCGAACGCTGCCTGGCGAACCACTCGTTCGGCCGAGTGGCCTGCGCCCCACTTGCAGGACACAAGAAAGCGGGCCTTTCGGGAAGAGTCCCGAAAGGCCCGCGATCGATGTCGGGGTGCGGCTGTCCCGTCGCCTTACTTGGTGAAGGAGTGGTTGAACTGGCCGCAGGTGGTGCCCCAGGTCTCGGGAACGGCGAGTACGCCGAGCGGGAGGTTGGCCTCGGCCACGGTCTGCGGGCTGCACTCCTGGTACGGGCGGAAGAGCTCGTTGTGGGCCTTGCCGCCGTGGGCGTAGGCAGTGCCGACCCCGGCGCCGACAGCGGACAGACCGCCGGCAGCGGCGACGAGCATGACCTGTTGAAGCTTGCGCATGGAACCCTCGACCTTCGTACCTGTACTTAAGCCCAACTTGCTGGCTGTGACTGCGCGAACACTAGCAGTAGCCAATCTGGGCGTTCCACTCCGTTGCGTGCCTTGTGTCGGGTGGCTGACGGCCAGTCAATCCGCCTGTGGTGGCTGCCTGCTGCTTTGCTGCCGCGAGCGGCGAAATGGCCAGGTGGGGAGTAGGGGGAGTCCCGGGTTCGGCGAAGTGTTCTCTCCTGTTCTTTCGATGGCGGTCTGGCGACGCCGATGGCAAATGGGTGACGATTGACCGGCCCCCGTACCCCTGTTGGGGGCCTGCGTCGTTTCTCTGTCGGAGAGGGCAGAAGGAGTGCGCGACGGATGCCGCTCCGGATGTCCCGAGGGGTCTCATGTGCGCCTTCGGCTCGCCGTGCAGGCGTCAAACGGGCTTCCTTGTGGGCCTGTTGGGCGTCTTTCGGCGTGGAGGCGGGGAGATGGGTGCGAGTTCCCCTTTCGTGGTGCGCAATATGGGAGTGCGCCGGGATTGATCGGTGGCAGCCGTGAGGGGCGGGACTTCGCCTTGCGGGAACGACACGAAGTGTGTAGTGGGGCGAAATCCACGGTTGACTACTCTGGGTGTGCATATACTCACACTAGGTAATCGCGGCATGTTCATCTCCATCCACGCAATCAAGGATCAAGGGTTCCATGCGCAAACTTCAGAGAGTCGCCATCGTCGTCGCAGCCGTGGGCTGCCTCACCACCGTCAGTGCCGGGGTCAGCATGGCCGACGGGTACGGCTCCGGCCCGGAGGTCACCGCCTGGGCCGTCTCTGCCTCGGGCGCCTCCGCCAATGGCGGTGGACATGGTGGTCCGCAGGCCGCTCCGCAGGCAGCCCCCGAGGCGCCCGCTCCGGCGCCGGCCCCGCAGGCAGCCCCTGCTCCCGCTCCTGCTCCGGCCCCCGCTCCGGCCCCGCAGGCGGCCCCGCCGGCTCCGGCGCCCGCTCCGGCTCCGCAGGCAGCCCCTGCTCCGGCCCCCGCTCCGGCGCCGGCCCCGCAGGTCCAGCAGGCCCCGGTCCAGCAGGGCCCGGCTCAGGAGTCCCGCTCCGAGCGCCCTCGTGACGTGGCGGTCCGGCAGAACACCATGTGCCGGTCGCACGACCTGAACGTCAACGTTCTCGGCCAGGTCGGTCTCCTGAACGGTGTGTTGGGCAACGCGCTCAACGGCGAAGGCCGTGGTGGCAACCAGGGGACCCGTCAGGGTTCGAACATGGGCTGCGACAACGCCGCTGCCCTGCGCAAGTAAGTAGGACGGGGTTCTGGTGTCCGGCCTTCGGGTCCGGGCACCAGAACCCTTTTTCGGCATTCTCCGGGCTCGGGCGTGAGCCCGTTCGTGGTGTCTCGCGCCCGGGTGTCAACCACAAAGGAACGCAGAAGATGTTGAGTCGGAAGAAGATCGCAGCGATCGTGGCAATGATGGGCGGCTTCACCGCAGCCTGCGCCATCGCCCCTCAAGCGCACGCAGTAGAGGGGGACCACTGCAACCGCGGCGAAACGGGCAACAAGGTCTGCGTTCACAAGTACTCGGCCGTCTACCGGACGAAGGACGGCCGGCGCATCATCATCGACCAGGAGCAGCGTTGTGCGACGGCCGCCCGGCAGCGTGTGGTGTGGCCCGAGGAGGGTCTCGTGGGTCAGGAGGGGGAGACGGACATCGGTCCGCGCATGAACTGCTCCAACCACATGCAGCTCCCCAAGAGCTTCAAGCGGGCTCGCTCCGACTTCTGAGTGGCATGTGATTGAGGGCCGGCCCGGGAGATCCCGAGCCGGCCGCAGTACTGCGGGGTCGGTCCCTTTGACGGTGACCGGCCCCGCAGCTGTGTGTTCGGGCCTGTTGGGCGCGGGGTGTTGGGGATGCGTGGCCTGTTCGTCGTTCGGCGGCGTCTGCTCGGCCGAGAGGGGATGCAAAGCCGAGAGGGGACACAAAAGGGTTCCGGCGTCCGGTCTGCGGACCGGACGCCGGAACCCGTGCGCTGGTGGCTACTTGTTGAACGCGCTGTTGTCGCAGCCCATGGACGAGCCCATGTGCGTGTTCTGTGCGCCCGGCGAGCCCTCGCCGTTGAGCAGGTTTCCGCCGAGACCGTTTGCGATGCCGACTTCGCCGAGGATATCGACGTTCGTGTCGTGTGATCTACACATGGCGCTCTGCTTGATGTCGAAGCGGCCCTGGGGGCCTCCGCCGCCGTCGGCATTTGCGGTGCTGGCACCGAGAATGCTGACGCTACCGAGGACGGCAGCCACGACAGCGGCCTTGTGAAGCTTGCGCATTTCATCTCCGGTGAATCGAGCGGTTGAGGTCGTTATGTAACGACTTCGTACAGCTGGGGAGGCTAATACGAAATGCCTCTGAAGTCCCATAGCGACGCGCCGGATTGTATGATGCGAATTTTTTGCCTGTTGACGGAAGGGGAGGGACGGCGGTGGACATCCGGCGGGATTTGACCCTGAGGGTCTACATCCATTTCAGATTATCGCAGCGAATTTAATTATTTTCGGTGTGCGGATGATTTCTCTGCGACTTTCGCGATCGCGCGATCAGGTGATCGCCTGGCGTGGACGAGAGGGGGTGTGGTGGCGCGGGTGCCAGGGTGGCCTGAGCCAACCGCACGTCAGCACACGAGATGAAGCAGGAGCCGTCATGCGCCGTGTCCTCGCCAGTCTTCTGGGATCCCTCGCGCTCGCAGGGATTGTCGCTGTACCTGCCCATGCCGGCGGGCTCGGCGCAGGTGCCACCGGGGTCATCGGTGCCCCGCTGACCGTTGTCAGCGATCTCGGTCCACTACATTTCGGCCGGCTGCCGCTGTTCGGTGGTCGTTGATCGTTCCATGGCGGTCGGGGCGCCCCGCGGATGTTCCGTGGGGCGTCTTTTCGTGTGTAAGCGCCGATTCTTCAGGGCTTTCGGGGTGGGAATGGTGGGATCGTGGTGCGGCGGAATCGATGCCTTCGGGAATTTCTGTGCTCTGCAGATTAATGCGATCAATGGAGGTGCGTGGCCGGCCGGCTGATTTTCTGAGGTGTTCCGGCGATCGATCATCGTGGGAAGTTCATCGCCATACAAGAATAATTAGTATTCTCCGGCCGGAGTGAGTATGCACATCAAGCTGAAAGAGTGATCGAAATGGCGCATTCGGAGCTTTCTGCGCTCGGCGTCGTTGTGTGTTGTGCGGTCCGCGGAAGTGGCCGCGCTGTCAAGGAGGAGTCACGTGATCAAAAAGGTCATTGCCGCTTCGGTTGCCACCGGCGGCCTGCTGCTCGCAGGGGCGGGCGTGTCCGTAGCCGACGCCGGGGCTGATGGAGCCGCCGTTGGTTCTCCGGGTGTTCTGTCCGGGAACACGGTTCAGGTGCCCGTTCACATCCCGGTGAACGCGTGCGGAAACACCGTGGACGTGGTCGGGGCGCTCAATCCCGCATTCGGCAACGACTGCGTCAACCGCTCGAAGGGCCACGAGCGGCGCCACCACAAAATGCAGGGGCACAAGCCGCAGGTGCGCCACGAGCGTCCGGCACCGCACCACCGGGCGGCACCGGCCGCTCCGGCCCCCGCGCCTGAGCACTCGGTCCACCACCAGAACCACCAGCACCACCGCAACATCCCCGTTCGCCCGCAGCTGGCGAAGACCGGTGAGGCGGAGACCGGTATGGCGATTGCGACCAGTGCCGTGCTGCTGATGGGCGGCACTCTGCTGTACCGCCGGGGTCGGCGCGCCGCTCGCAACTGAAATGGGGTCGGCGGCCGTTCCCGGGCCGTAGCCCATCCTTCTCGGCAGTTCACCGTCTCCGGCGGTGGACTGCCGGATTTGTAGGTGGCGCAGCTGTCTGTGGCGTGGCGGTCTCGCGCGTACAGGGCCGGTTGGTGACCCCCGAGGCCCACGGCTCGGGGGTGCCGAACCTGGTGCCTGACCTCAGGTCTCGTTGTGGAAGACCAGCAGATAGCGCCAGAAGAGCAGTCGGCGGACGTGGGATCCGGGCAGCAGGGTCGCGGCCTGGTGGCGGATCTCGGGCAGGAGCATGGTGGGTGGCTTCACCGGTGGCTTGGTCTGCCGCCGGCGGGGCGATGCGGTGGGGCGGGCCGTGTCGGCGGCGGCGACGGCGAGGCGGATGAGGGCGTTGGTGGGTGCGGCTGCCAGGCTCCAGAGGCCGTCGCGGAGACCCTCCTCGCGATAGCAGCCCAAGATCGCCAGCACTCCGCCCGGCGCAAGTGCGTCACGCAGCCTGGCCAGCGTGTCGAAGGGCATGTGGTGGAGGCTGGCCAGGCAGGAGATGAAGTCGTAGTGACCGGGGGGAAATTCGACAGAGGTGGCGTCCGCTTGGCGGAAGTGCGGGGGCCGGTGCGCGCCTGCCCGTTCCGAGAGGGCGCCGGCCTGGGCGATGACCTGCGCGGACGGGTCGATGGCGTCGACCTCGAAGCCCAGCCCGGCGAGGCGCCGGGCGAAGCGGCCGGTGCCGCAGCCGACGTCCAGCGCCGTGCCGCGATTCCGCGGCAGGTGGCGCAGCAGTAGGCGGTGGTAGTGGTCATTGTGGTCGAACGGCATGGTGCGACAGTGCCACGGGGCCGGGGTGTGGGTCAGCCGGAGTGGCGGAAGCGGTTGCGGTATTCCGTCGGGGTGGTGTTGAGCTGTCGGCGGAAGGCGCGGATGAGGGTGTCCGTGGTGTGGAGGCCGCAGGCGGACGCGATGCGGTCGAGGGTGTCGTCGGTGGATTCGAGTCGGTGGCGGGCGGCTTCGACGCGGGCCGATTCGAGGTAGGCGGCCGGGGTCGTGCCGAGTTCGGTCTTGAAGATGCGGGTGAGTTGGCGTTCGCTGACGTGGGCGTGTGCGGCGAGGTCGGCGACGGTGAGGCTGTCGGTGATGTTGCGGGTGATGTGGTGGCGGAGGTCTGCCATGCGCCGCGTCGTCGAGACGGGCTCGATCGGGACGCTGAACTGGCTCTGACCGCTCGGCCGCTTCAGGTACATCACGAGCTGGCGGGCGATGCGCAGCGCGACGGCCTCGCCGAAGTCCTCGGCGACGAGGGCCAGGGACAGGTCCAGGCAGGCGGTGATGCCGGCGCCGGTCCACACGTTCTGGTCGCGGATGAAGATCGGGTCGGCGTCGACCTCGACCGACGGGTGGTCGGCAGCGAGTTGCTGGGCGGTCGACCAGTGGGTGGTGGCGCGTTTGCCGTCCAGGAGGCCGGCCGCGGCCAGGAGGTGCGCACCCACACAGACCGAGGCGATGCGCCGTGACCTGCCGGCGAGGGTCTTGACCCAGTGGACGACGGTGGGGTCGGCGAGGGCGTGCACGCGGCGTTGGTCGTCGACTTCGACCGAGCCGGGGACCATGAGGGTGTCGATGGCCCTGGTGGCGGCTTCCTGGAAGGTGATGTCGGGGAGGACGCGGACTCCGGCGGAGGTGGTGACGGGGTCCAGGGTTTCGGCGGCCAGCAGGACGTGGTAGCCCGACGGGTCGTCCGTTTCTCGTCGCAGCAGGGCGAAGACCTCCGGGGGACCGGTGACGTCCAGCAGGTCGACGCCGTCGAAGAGGAGGACGACGACGGGGGGCTGTTCGGCACCGGTCGAGCCGGCCCGGCCGGTCGAGTTGGTCGAGCCGGTTGAGTTGGTCGAGTTGGGCAACGGGATCCGTCCGGTCGGCGGGCATGTCTGTATTTGCAAGTTACATGACATTGCTGCCATGGGAGGCGGATCGTAGCGTGGTTGTGCCGGCGCGCGGTGGCTCCGACCTTTCGACACCGAACCCAAGAAGGTGCAGCAATGCCTACGACAACTCTGCGGGACATCAACGGCTTGGACTCCACTCCGGCGACCCTGGCCCAGGCGACGCTGATCCTGGTCGACTACCAGAACACCTACACCCGTGGGGTGATGGAGCTGTCCGGTTGGCAGGCCGCGCTCGACAACGCCGCCGCGCTGCTGGCCAGGGCCAGGGAGGCGGGCGCGAAGGTCGTCCACGTCATCCATGACGGAGGCGAGGGCTCCGCGTACGACATCCGGGAGGACGTCGGTCGGATCCACTCTCGGGTGGCGCCGGTCGCGGGGGAACCGGTCGTCGTGAAGACCGCGCCCGACTCCTTCGTCGGTACGGACCTGGGGGAGCACGTCGATGCCGCCGGGAACGAGGACGTGGTCGTGATCGGGTTTATGACGCACATGTGTGTGGCGTCCACGGCGGCGGGTGCGTTCCTGCGTGGCAACCGGCCCACCGTGGTCGCCGATGCCTGTGCGACGCGGCCGTTGGCGACGGCGGTTGCCGAGGTGTCCGCGGAGCAGGCGCATCACGGCGCGCTGGCGACCATCGGTGACCTTTACGGCGTCGTCGTGCCATCCGGGTCGGATGTGGCGTCGTAACGCCGGGTGTGTGGCGGGCAGTTGAGGGGGAGTGGGTGGTGCCTGGGAGTTGCAAAGAGGGCTTGCAAAGGGTCTTTGCAACTTCTAGGCTCCCTTGCATGGCCGAACAACCGCAGGCCCAGGAGATCGTCGACGTCGAGGCGCTGCGCGTGCTTGCGCACCCGATGCGGCAGCGGATCGAGCGGTGTCTGCGGGCGGGGCCGGCCAACTCGGCCGCGCTCGCCAGGCAACTCGGCGAGAGCACCGGGCTGGTCAGCTACCACCTCAGGCGGATGGCGAAGCACGGCTTCGTCGAGGAGGTCCCGGAGTTGGCCAAGGGGCGGGAGCGGTGGTGGCGGGCGGTGCCGGGGGACCGGCGGTTCCCGCCGTACAGCCGGCAGACCCCCGAGATGCGGGAAGCCCTGACGGCGATGCACCGGCTCAACTTCGCCGAACTCGCCGATCTGGTACGCCGGTTCGAGGACGAGCGCGACACACTCGGGCCGTGGGCGGACGCGGCGCTCTTCTCCCGGTCGACGCTGCGGCTCGACCCCGAGCAACTGCGGGCGTTCTTCGAGGAGTACATCGCGCTCCTGTACCGCTACTCGCCGGCGGAGGGCGAGGCCGCGCCCGACGCGCGCGCCGTGCACATCCGTCTGCTGGGCATACCCGAGGGCAACTGACCTGCCCTGCGGGCGTTTTCGAGTGAAGGGGGCCCCGCGATGCAGCTCGTGGTCAGGCCGTTCGTCCGGGTCTGTCTGGCTCTGGTCTGTGCCGTGGCCGCCGGGCTGCTCGCCGCGCCACGGGCGCGTGCGGAGGCGCCGGGCGAGGGCGATGGTGGCGGTGGACTGGTCCGGGAGGAGGTCTCGTTCCGTGGCGGTGGGGGGCTCGTCCTGCACGGGACGGTACTGGCCGCCCCGGGGGCGCGGGGAAACCGTCCGGGCATCGTGCTCGTCGGGGGCTCGGGGCCCGGCCCCAGGCAGGAGTACCGGCAGGAGGCGGAGGCGTTCGCACGGGCGGGGATCACCACGCTCGTCTACGACAAGCGGACGGCCGGGTACTCCGTCACCCACCGCGACTTCGGAGTGCTGGCCGAGGACGCGCTCGGCGGAGTGGGGCTGTTGCGGCAGTGGAAGGGCGTCGATCCGCATCAGGTCGGGCTGTGGGGGTTCAGCGAGGGTGCCTGGGCGGCGCCGCTGGCCGCGTCGCGGTCGTCCGACGTGGCATTCGTGATCACGATCGGCGGGTCGGGGTACGACGCGTTGCGTACCCAGACATGGAACCTCACCACGCATCTGCTGCATCGGGGCGCCGGAGCGTCGTTCACCGGAGTGGTCGCCGGACCGGCGGCCCAACTCCTCGAAGCCACCGGCAAGTTCCCGGGCGCGGACTACGACGCGGCGCAGGTGCTGAGGCGGCTGCACCGGACACCGGTGCTGGCCCTGTGGGGCGCGCGCGACGTGCAGGTGCCGCCCGCGGAGAGCGCTCGGGTCTTCCAACAGGCGCTCGGCCGGGCCGGCAACCCGCACGCTGTCATCCGATTCGTCCCCGGCGGGGCGCACAACGGGCATCGGACCTCGGACGGCTTCGACCGCCTGGGCGGCCCGCTCTTTCACGGCAAGCCGTTGGGGGAACTGGCCCCCGGCTATGGGGAAACCATGACCTCGTGGGTACGGGCGGTGGCCGCCGGGCATCCACCCGTGAGTGCCGTGGCCCCCGCGCCGCCCCAGATGGCGTCCAGTACGCCCGTGCCTGGGGATGCCTGGTACGCGTGGCTGGTTCCGCTGCTGCTCCTGGTCGGCTTCGCCGGCTACCCCGTGGGTGCCGTGCTGCGGCGGGGGCCCGTGGTGCGCCCCGTTCGTTGGCTGGCGGGGCTGGGGTTGGTCGCGGTGGTGGGAGCGGTGGTCTGTCCGTTCGCGGTCTACGTGGTGGGGGACGGGGCTGCGGTGCCCGGGGTGTGGGGGCGGCCGGTGGTGTGGTTGGCGGTGCAGTTGGTCGGTGTGGCCGTGATCGTGGCGGGGGTTGCGGCGGTGGTTGCTGTCTGGCGGCGTCGGGAGTGGGGCGGAGGTGCCTGGCTGCGGCCGGCGCCGGTGTTGCTGGCGGGGGTGGGGTTTGTGCCGTGGGCAGTTTGGTGGGGGCTGTTTCGGGTTTAGGTGGTGCTGGTGCGATGGGGTCGGGGGCTGCGATGGCTACGGAGGGACGCCAGGCTTTCGGTGGTTGTTGATTGGCCGGAGTTGAGGGCTCGGCGCGGCCCTGGCGTGGGCGTCACCACTGTCGGTGCACGGTTGCCTGTCGGTGACCCGCAGGACCCTCTCGGCCATGGCCTCGAACTCGGCGCTGCGGATCCGCATGAGACGGTCGCCGGGCATGCCACGATCCTTCCTGGTGTACCGGTGACCGGACAGCCGGTGCCGAGCTGGTCACCCGGGCGATGATGCCGGCCAGCGTGTGCACCGCAACGTTCGTTCTGTTCGGGGACAGGGGAAAGTCGGGTGCGGGACACCCTGTCCATGGCCATGATGTCGATCATGACTGGATACGTTGACGTTCCTGCCCGGCTTGGTGAGAGTGCGCTGTCCGATGGGCGGTTGCTTGGCTGGGCCGAGTGGGGGCCGTTGGACGGGTTGCCGGTTCTATTGTGTCCGGGTGCGGCCACGAGCCGGTGGCTCGGGTTCGGCGCAGGCGTTGTCGAGTCGCTTGGAGTGCGTCTCGTCTCTGTGGATCGTCCGGGGCTCGGTGTCTCGACGCCCGCCCTCGGGCGGACTTTTTCCGACTTCGCCGGGGACATACGTCAGCTCTGTGCGCTGCGGGGGCTGGGGCGCCCGGTCGTGGTCGGGAACTCGCAAGGCGCGCCATTCGCTCTCGCCTGTGCCGCGGCGGGGGTCGCCTCGGCACTGGCTGTCGTGTCCGGTGCGGACGAGGTCGCCGCGCCGGAGTTCGCTTCTGTTCTCGATGCGGACCTGCGTGGTCTCGTCGAGCGGGTTGCACGCGATCCGGCCGGCGCCGAGGAGTTCTTCGCCGGCTTCACCGCGGATGCGATGTGGCACATGGTCATGGCCGGCAGCCCAGCGTGCGACCTTGCCGTGTACCAGGATCCTGATTTCGCGGCTGGTTACCGCAGGGCCTTGAACGAGGCATTTGCTCAAGGCCCTGCTGGTTACGCCCGCGACACGGTCCTGGCGATGGGGCGGTGGCCGTTCGCCCTCGACGAGATCACCGTCCCGGTCGACATCTGGTACGGCGAGCGGGACACCAGCCACTCGCCCGACAACGGAGCGCTGCTCACGGCCCGTATGCCCGGTGCACATCACCATGTCGTGCCGGAGTTCGGCGGCGCCCTGCTGTGGACGCATGCCGAGCCGATCCTCACGTTGCTCCTTGAGAAGGCCGTCAACGACAGGTAGACGATCGGTTCACGGCCGTGCCGGGGCGGAAGGCGCGCGTGTCGGACAGCGATCTCCGTCAAGCCGTGCGGGTGGCTGAACGTGTCTGCGTCCGCGAGGTCGATGACGAGGAAGGCGGCTCCTTCAGCCGAGGTCGAGTACGGCCTTGCCGTGGAGGCGGCGTTCCAGGAGGGCGTCGATGGCGTGGGGGGCGTCGGTCCAGGGGCCGCGCCAGGAGACGTGCGGGGTGAGGGTGCCGGCGGCGACCTGTTCGGCGAGCCAGGTCAGGTCGCGGGCCAGTCCGGTGCAGGCGAGCAGGAAGAACGTGGTGAGGGTGCGGTCGTGCCGACCCTGGTCGCCGTAGAGGGCGCCGTAGGGGAAGGTTTCGGGTTCGTGTGCGGAGTGGCCGACCGCCACCAGCGTGCCGCCTTCGGTCAACTTGCCGTAGCCATCGACGAGTTGATGCCCTCCGATGAGGTCGATGACGCCGTCCACGGGGGTTGTGAGGTCGTGGGGGCCGGTCACCACCTCGTGTGCGCCCAGGCTGTGCAGGCTCTCGCCGTGCCGGTCCGGGGAGCCGGTGGCGGCGATGACGTGTGCGCCACCGTGCCGGGCCAGTTGGACCACGTAGCGGCCGGTGCCGCCGGTGGCACCGGTGACCAGGACGCGCCGCCCGAGGAGGGGGCCGAGGCGGTGCAGGGCGCGTAGCGCGGTGGCGCCGGCCACCGGGATCGTGGCGATCGCCCCGGGGTCGGCGCCGGGCGGCACCACACCTATCAAGTCGGTGTCCACGGCGCGGAGTTCGGCCCAGCCGCCGTCCGGGCCGAGGGTGACGACGGGGGTGCCGGCGGCCGGGCCGGAGCCGTCGGCGGCCGCCCGCTCGACGACGCCGGCGGCGTCCCAGCCCGGGACCGCGCCGTCGGCGCCCTGCTGGAGGCCGATGCGTACCTCGCCGTAGTTGAGGGAGGTTGCCGCCACCCGCACCAGGGCCTGGTGCGGGGCCGGTTCGGGATCCGGGGCCTGGGCGAGGCGGAGGCCGGCGGGGGAGGAGTGGTCGACGAGCAGAGCACGCATGGCGCTGTGCACCCCTTCTTCGGGAGGCGGCGGGAGGGAGGAATGGTCGTGCTGGGACAGTTATGCCACTGAGTGGCATGTGCGTGCAAGTGGCGTTTACCCCTCGGGTACGCTGTGCGGCATGGAGAGTCCACGTCCTTCATCCAACACCGGAGAGCGACTTCCGCTGCGGGAGCGCAAGAAACTGCGGACGCGCGAAGCGCTGGTCGACACCGCCCTGCGCCTGTTCAGCGAGCGCGGATTCCAGAGCGTGACCCTCGACGAGCTCTGCGATGCGGTGGACACCTCCAAGCGCACCTTCTTCAGGCACTTCACCAGCAAGGAAGACGTGGCGATGGCGCCGCTGCACGATCTGTGGCGCGCTTTTCTCGTGGATCTGGAGCATCGCCACGAGCCGGCCGACGGTCCCCTCCTGGTGATGCTCCAGGAGGCCGTACTCGCCTCGCTGGACGGGATGACTGCCGCGGACTGGTCCGAACGGGTGTGGCTCAACCGGCAGTTGGCCGCCCGGACGCCGTCCATGGAGGCGCACGGGCTGCGCTTCTGCCAGGACACCAGTCGTGCGGCGGTCGATGTGCTACAGCGCCGGTTCGGTCTCGCCGGTGGGGAGGATCTGCGGCCGCGGCTGGTGATGGAGGTGCTCGTTGCCGCCTGGCACTGTGCGTTGGATGTCTGGGCGGCACAGCCGGATGCGCCTACGCGCGAAGCGCTGGCGGGTTGCTTCCGCGATGCCTGTGCGGCGCTTCCCGAGTGTCTGACGATGAGGGCGGATGTGGGTGCGGGTGCAGGGGCTGAGGCAGGGGGCGCTGCGCCGCAGGCATGAGTAGGGGGAGCTGGGCGATGGATCTGTTGCAGTTGCGGTATTTCCGGGTTGTGGCCCGTTACGAGCATGTCAGCCGGGCCGCCGAGGAGTTGCGGGTCGCCCAGCCGTCGCTCAGTCGCGCCATCGCCAGGCTCGAAGCGGAGCTGGGTGCACCGCTCTTCGACCGGCAGGGGCGGCGGATCCGGCTCAATCAGTACGGTGTGACGTTCCTGCGCCATGTCGAGCGGGCGCTGAGCGAACTCGACGACGGGCGGCGCGCGGTGCAGGACGCCCGCGACCAGGTCCTCGGCCGGGTCTCGGCCGCCGCCGAGACGCTGCTGACGCTCACCGGGCTGCTGGCCGGCTTCCGCACCGCCCATCCTCGGGCCGACGTCCGGCTCTTCCAGTCGACCGCGGAGGGGATGGAGCGCCAACTGCGCGGCCGGGAGGTCGACTTCTGTTTCGCCTCGCAGGCACTGACCGGGCCGAACCTGCGCACCGTCGAGTTGGCGCGCGAGGAGGTGCTCCTGGCCGTACCGCTCGGGCACCGGCTCGTCGGGCGGAAGAGTGTGACGATTGCCGAGCTGGCCGATGAGCCCTTCGTCACCACTCGTACGGGGACGTGGCCGCGCGCCCTGCTGGACCGGCTCTTCGCGGCGGAGGGGCTGACCCCGGTCCTTTCCTGCGAGGGCGACGAGCCGGGCGCCACTGGGGACTTGATCGGTGCCGGTCTGGGCATCGGCCTGGTGCCGGCCATGTCACGCCTGGCCGGTCGGAGTCCGCTGGGTGCCTGGCTGCGAATCGACGCCCCTGGTTGCCATCGCGTGCTGACCCTGGTGTGGTCCGAGGACGCCTATCTGTCGGCGGCCGCCCTGGCCTTCCGGGAGTTCGTGACCAGCCGTCCGTTCCTGCCGAGTTGGCCACCTGCGGTGGGGTGAGAACGGGAAAGTGGTCGACGGCTCGACCTCCATGGATGTAAAAGTATTCGGCATGACGAATAATCATCCCGCCGGTGTTGGCGCAGGAGAGATTGAGGGGCTTGTGTGGCCCAAGGGGTTTCGGGCGTATACGGGGCATGGTGGGCTGCGGGAGCGGGGTGACGACATCTCGATCGTGGCCTCGGAGCTGCCGACCGTGAGCGCCGCGATGTTCACCCGGAGCCTCTTCGCCGGGCCCGCGGTGGTCCTCAGCCGGGCGCACGCCGCCGAGCGGCGGCTGCGCGCCGTGGTCACCCTCGCCCAGAACGCCAATGTCGCGACCGGTCGGCAGGGTGCGGAGAACGCCGCCGAGGTGGTGGGGAGGGTCGCCGGGCTGCTGGGCATCCCGGACGACGAGGTGCTCATCGGGTCCACCGGCGTGATCGGGCGGCCGTTGCCCATGGACGCCATCCGGGAGCACTTCGAGGGGGCCGCGCGGCGGGGCGCCGGCGGGTTCGGCGCGGCGCCGCTGGACGTGGCACGGGCCATGATGACCACCGACACCCGCCCGAAGACCGCGGTGCGCACGGTCGGTGACGCCCGGATCGTCGGTGTTGCCAAGGGCGTTGGCATGTTGGAGCCCAACATGGCCACGATGCTGGCCTATGTCGTCACCGACGCCGGGATCGGGGCGGCGGAGCTGGACAGCGCGGTGCGGGCGGCCGTGGACCGGACGTTCAACTGTCTGAGCGTCGACACCGACACCTCCACCTCCGACACCGTGGCGGTATTCGCCAACGGTGCCGCCGGCCCGGTCGATCCGGTGGCGTTCGCCGAGGCTCTCGCCGATCTGTGCCTGGACCTCACCCGGCAGCTCGCGAGTGACGGCGAGGGGGCCACCAAGCTGTTGCGGGTCACCGTCTCCCGGGCGCGCGACGCGGCGCAGGCCAGGCGGATCGCCAAGAGCGTCGTCAACTCCCCGCTGGTCAAGGCGGCCGTGCACGGCGCCGATCCCAACTGGGGGCGGGTCCTGATGGCCATCGGCAAGAACACCGAGGACCGCGACATCGTGCCGGCCGAGGTCACGGTGTCGTTCGGTGACATCGAGGTCTACCCGGCCGAGCCGACCGCGGCTGTGCTCGACGCGCTCACCGACACCATGCGGCGTGACGAGGTCGAGATCGTCATCACGCTTGGTCTGGGGGGCGGTGAGGCGACCGTGTTCGGCTGTGATCTGTCCGCCGGGTACGTCCGGATCAATGCGGACTACACCTCGTGACCTGGGTGGGTCAGGCGTCGAGTGGGTGCCAGGCCGGGCCGTCGGGGCCCGGGCGGACCTCGCCGAACACCACGTCGGCGAAGTGGATGCCGAAGCCGATGGTGTGCGGCTCCTGGAGTTCGGCGACCAGTCGACGGCGGATGTCGGCGGCCTCGTCGGGGGCGTGGTCGGGCGCGGCGGACCACTCCGGGTGGCCGATCTGGATCGGCGAGTGGAGGGCGTCACCGAAGGCGATCAGCCGCCGGCCGCCCGAGGTGATGTCGTAGACGGCGTGCCCGGGGGTGTGGCCTGGTAGGAGGCGCACCCGCACGCCGGGGAAGATCTCCTCGCCGTTTGCGATGGTCCGGACGTACGGGGCCAGGGCGGCCAGCACCTCCGGGCCGGTGCCGTGGGCTTCGAGGAGATCGCGGTGGGTCCACTCCGGTTCGGCGACCAGGTAGGGGGCGTGTGCGAAGGCGGGGCGGTCGCTGCCCGGGGCGGGCTGCCAGGCCCAGCCGAGGTGGTCGACGTGGAGATGGGTGAACGCCACCGCCTCGATGTCGGCCGGGGTGCGGCCGAGGGCGGCGAGGCTGTCCAGCAGGGCGCCGCCGTGCACGGTGCCGCGGGGTTCGCCGGGGGCGGCCGGCAGCGGGTGTGGGCCGATGCCGGTGTCGATCAGCAGGGCCCGCTCGCCCCGCTCCACCAGGAGGCCGCCGACGCCCACCGCCAGATTCCCGGTGGCGTCCAGGTATGCGGGATGCGCGGCCCATGTCTCGTCGGTGGTGGCGGGCAGCCAGCCGGTGGGGGACAGCGGAACGCCGCCGTCGGGGACGTACGACACGGTGAGGTCGCCGAGTCGGAGCGAGCGGAGGGTGGCGGGGCGGGTCAGGCGTGCGTCGGTGCCGGGCGCGGCGGTGCTGGATACGGGGGTGCTGGATACGGCGGTGCTCATGGTTGCTCTTCCTCCGAAAGGCGTGATGGGAAGGGGGTGTTGGCCGCAACCATAAGCATCAAGCTTGAATCATTCAAGCTCGGAATGTTTAGGCTATGTGTACTTGCTACGATGGGTTCATGACGACCGACCCGGAGGCGCAGGCTCGCGCGGAACGCCAGGTGTGCGGGCTGGTGAACGGACTCGCCGCGCAGATCTCCGACCACATCCGTCGGCGCGCGGTCACGCTGGGCCTCACCGCACCCCAGGCCACCGCCCTGCGCGAACTGAGCGCACCGATGACGATGCGCGAGCTCGCCGAGCGGATGAGCTGCGAGCCCTCCAACGCGACCTTCGTCGTCGACAAGCTCGAAAAGCAGCAGCTGATCGAGCGTCGGCCGCACCCCGGCGATCGCCGCGCCAAGCAGCTCGTCCTCACCCCGCAGGGCGTCGAGCTGCGGGAGCGACTGCTCGTGCTCCTCGGTGAGGGCTCCCCGCTCGCCGGGCTGAACCGCGAGGAACAGGCGCAGCTGCAACGGCTGTTGGAGCGCGCCGTGACGCGCCCGGCGGGGACGGAGCGGTCGACGGGCGGGTGACCGCGGCTGCGGCCGCGGGTGGCGTGGGCCGGAGCCGGAACTTCCGGTCGGGACTCCCGGCCGTTGGTGGCCTGGAGCCCCTTCCTGTCCTCGTCGGATCGCCTGTCCGCAGATCGATCGTCCGCTGCCTGGAAGCGGCGCAGGCGGAGGCTGTTGCCCACCGCGAAGGCCGCGGAGAAGGCCATCGCGGCGCCCGCGATCATGGGGTTGAGCAGGCCCGCGGCGCGCAGGCCGCCCCGGACGAGGGTGAGGTCGCCGGCCTCGATGCTCACCCCGGGGTGTCCTTCGTCGATCGCCCCCGCCGGCCATGCCGGTCACTCCCGCCTGCCCTGCCGGCCTTGCCCCGTTTTCTCGCCGGTTCGGTCGCGGGCTTTACTGCACATTGGTTGCAAGTGAAACCAGTCAGCAGGAATGTTGAGGGGACGCCCCGGTAGAGGTCGGGGCCGAACGGAAGAAAGCAGTGTCACGCATGCCTACGCCCCCCTCCCCGACCCTGGCCGGTCAGGCCCCGCCGTCGCGCCGGCAGCGGATAGCGCGGTCGATGACCCGCGCCGAATGGGGGCGGATGGCCGGTATGGCCGGGTTCATTCTCGCGCTGCATGTGATCGGCTGGTTCACGCTGGTGGCGATCGTGGCCCCGGAGCACTACAGCCTCGGCACCAAGAGCTTCGGCATCGGCATCGGCGTGACCGCGTACACCCTCGGCATGCGGCACGCCTTCGACGCCGACCACATCGCCGCCATCGACAACACCACCCGGAAGCTGATGCACGAGGGGCAGCGACCGCTCTCCGTCGGCTTCTGGTTCTCGCTGGGGCACTCCAGCATCGTCTTCGGGCTCGCGTTCCTGCTCTCACTCGGCGTCAAGGCGCTCGCCGGCCCGCTCAAGGACGACAACTCCCAACTGCACGCGGTGACCGGACTGATCGGCACCACCGTCTCGGGCGTCTTCCTCTACGTCATCGCCGCGATCAACATCGTGATCCTGGTGGGGATCTGGGGGGTCTTCCGGCGGATGCGGGCCGGTGCCTTCGACGAGGCCGCGCTGGAGGAGCAGCTGAACAAGCGCGGCCTGATGAACCGCCTGCTCGGCCGCGTCATGAAGTCGATCACCAAGCCGTGGCAGATGTATCCGCTCGGCCTGCTCTTCGGCCTCGGCTTCGACACCGCCACCGAGATCGCGCTGCTGGTGATGGCCGGCTCCGGCGCCGCCTCCGGGCTGCCCTGGTACGCCATCCTCTGCCTGCCGGTGCTGTTCGCCGCCGGTATGAGCCTGCTGGACACCATCGACGGCTCGTTCATGAACTTCGCCTACGGCTGGGCCTTCTCCAAGCCGGTCCGCAAGGTCTACTACAACCTCACCATCACCGGCCTCTCGGTCGCGGTGGCCCTGATCATCGGGACGGTGGAGCTGCTCGGCCTGCTCGCCGACAAGCTCGACCTGCACGGCGCCTTCTGGGACTGGGTCGGCGGCCTGGACCTGAACGTCATCGGCTTCGCCATCGTCGGGATGTTCTTCCTCACCTGGATCGTCGCCCTCGCGGTGTGGAAGTTCGGCCGCATCGAGGAGAAGTGGACGGCCCAGGTCCGCCCGGCGGAGCAGCCCGCCGCCGACTGAGTGCCGGTTCTCGGGGAGCCCCTGGCGGCTCCGGGGCTCCCCGAGGATCACTCAGCCCGGATCAGGTCCGCGCACTTCTCGCCGATCATCATCGTGGTGATGCACGGGTTGACCGCGGTCAGGAACGGCATCGCCGAGCCGTCCGCCACCCGCAGTCCGGTCGTGCCCTTCACCCGCAGCTGCGGGTCCAGCGGGGTGGCCAGGTCGTCGGCGGCGCCCATCGCCACGGTGCACGCCGGGTGGTAGACGGTGTTGTGGGTGGTTCGGATGTACTCCAGCAGATCCTCGTCGGTGCGCACGTCCGGCCCCGGGGACAGCTCCGCACCGGCCCACTCGGCCATCGGTGCCTGGGCGACGATGTCGCGGGCCAGCCGGAGCCCGTAGGTCATCACCCGGACGTCGTGCTCATGGGTGAAGTAGCGCGGGTCCACCTTGGGCTTGTCGCGGAAGTCCCGGGTGCGCAGCCGGACCGTGCCGTGCGAGCGGGCGCGGGTGACGTTCGGGGTGAGGCAGAAGGCGTTCTCGGACGTCGGATAGCCGCGGCGGTAGGTGTTCATGTCGAACGGCACCTGGCCGTAGTGGAACATCAGGTCCGGCCGGTCCAGGTCCGGTTGGGTGTCGTAGAAGATGCCGATCTCCCACCACTGCGTGGAGGTGTCCACCATCGGCTGCCCGGCGTCCCACATGATGACGCCCTCGGGGTGGTCCTGGAGGTTGGCGCCCACGCCCGGCGCGTCCACCAGCGGCGCGATGCCCAGGGCGCGCAGATGGTCGGCGGGGCCGATGCCGGAGAGCATCAGCAGCTTGGGGGAGTCGATGGCACCGCAGGAGACGATCACCTCGCGGCGGGCGGTGACGGTGCGGGTGTGGATCAGGTCGGGGGAGAGGTAGTCCACGCCGGTGCACCGCCGGTCGCGGTCGAAGTTCAGCCGCCTGGCCTGCACCCCGGTGCGGACGTCGAGGTTCCGCCGCCGGCCCAGCACGGGGTGCAGATAGGAGACCGAGGCGGAGGAACGGGTGCCGTCCGGGCGGCAGTTGATCTGGAACCAGTTCGCCCCGCGGACCACGGTCGTGCCGGTGTTGAACGGGGTGGTGGGGATGCCCACCGCCGCGCAGGCCCGGAGCAGCGCCGCCCCGCACGGGTCCTTGGGCGGGACGCTGCGCAGGGTGACCGGTCCGGAGCGGCCGTGGTGCTCGCCGGGCGCGTCGTTGCTCTCCAGCCGCTGGAAAAGCGGGAAGCAGTCGGCCGCGCTCCAGCCCGTGCAGCCCAGCGCCGCCCACTCGTCGAGGTCCTCGGCCGGCGCCCAGAAGGCGATACAGGAGTTGTGCGAGGAGCAGCCGCCGAGGACCTTTGCGCGGGCGTGCCGCATGAAACTGTTGCCGTTCTCCTGTGGTTCGACCGGGTAGTCCCAGTCGTAGCCGGACGCCAGCAGCCCCATCCAGCGGTCCAGCCGCAGGATGTTCTCGTCCCCGACATCCGAGGGGCCCGCCTCCAGCAGGCAGACCGTGACGGACGGGTCCTCGCTGAGCCGGGCGGCCACCACGGAGCCGGCCGTACCGCCGCCGACCACGACGTAGTCGAACGAGTCGGTCTGCTCCACGTGCGTTGCGTCGGACATGGCGCTGTCTCCAGGTCGGAACGGGACGGGGTGGGTCGGGGCCGGTCGGGACGGTCCGGTCAGGGCGCGGGGGTGGCGGCGTCGCCGGAGTCCGACTCCTCCGCGGCGTGCGAGGCCAGTACGCCGGTGCGGTGCCGCTGGACGAACCAGTAGTAGGCGAAGCCGCCGAGCGCCACCACGCCGATGAAGAGGAAGGCGCCCCAGCGCAGATACCAGTGCTGCGGGCCGGTGGCGTTGTAGACCGCGGCGCGCGGCCAGGCGAGGTTGACGGACATCGCCAGCCCCCACAGCACCGCCAGGATGTTCACCGGCAGACCGAACTTCCCCAGCGAGAAGGCGCCCTGCCGCGTCGTCCACCTGCCACGCAGCCGCTGCACCAGCATCGGCAGCGTCACCATCAGATACGCCAGGTAGATCATGATGATCGCGATGCTGGTGATCACCGAGAAGATCTGCGGCTGGTTGACGTTGATCAGCAGCACCGCGACCCCGACCAGCCCGATCACCACCGCGGGCACCACCGGCGTCTGGAACCGCGGGCTGACCCGGGCCAGCTTCGAGGACGCCGGGAGGTTGTTGTCCCGGGCCATCGCGAACGCCAGCCGGATGGCGGCGGTGTGCACGGCCAGTTCGCAGACCGTGATCGCGATGACCACGCACCACAGGACGATCTGCCCGACCGTCGACCCGAGGGTGGCCAGGACGACGTACTGGAGGCCGTCCACCGAGAGCCGCTCGTTGTGCAGATCGGGGACGGCCAGCAACGCGAACAGCAGGATCAGCCCGCCGATGAGGAACGAGGCGATCAGCGCCCGCAGGATCGCCCGGGGCGCGTTGCGGGCCGGGTCCTTGGACTCCTCGCCCAGTGAGGAGGCGGTGTCGAAGCCGTACATGACGTACGCGGAGGCGAGCGAGGCGGTCAGGAACGCGCCGAGGTAGCCCAGGCTCTGGCCCTGGCCCTTGCCGAAGGTGTCGGTGAGCGCGGTGGCCGGGCCGCGGGTGGTGTGCGCGGCCAGCAGCAGGATCAGCACGATCGCGGCGACCAGCTCGATGGCCACGCCCGCCGAGTTGATCCGCGCCATCAGCTTCACACCGAAGGCGTTGACCAGGGTGGTGAAGGTGATCAGGACGGTGCCCAACAGGACCGCGTTGGCGGCCGCGTCGGTCTGGCCGGTGCCGGTCCCGATGACCTGGAACCACGACGAGATCTGCGGCAGCGTCACCTGGTAGGCCAGCGCCACCGCGGCCAGCGAGACCGTCGACGCGGTGAGCATCATCCAGCCCCCGAGCCAGCCCACGTGCGGACCGCCCAGCTGCTTCGCCCAGTTGTAGATCGACCCCGCCACCGGATAGCGGCAGGCCAGCTCGCAGAAGCACAGCGCGACCATCAGCTGGCCGCAGAAGACCATCGGCCAGGACCACCAGTAGGCCGGCCCGCCGTGGCTCACCCCGAAGTAGAACAGCTGGAAGGTGCCGGTGAGGATGGAGATGTAGCTGATGCCGGCGGCGAAGGTGTGGAAGTTGCCGAGGGTGCGCTTGAGTTCGGGCTTGTAGCCGAGTTCGGCCAGCGCCCCGTCCTCGTGCTCGCCGTCGTCGGCCGGACCGCCCGCGGCGGGACCGGAGGGCTCGGAACCGGAGGGCGTCACTCGAACCACCTCTGCGGACGCGGCGCGGTGTTCCGCCAGATGTGCTTGGCCTCCTGGTACTCCGCCAGCCCGGCCGGCCCCAGCTCCCGGCCGATCCCGGACTGCTTCATCCCGCCCCACTCGGCCTGTGGCACATAGGGATGGAAGTCGTTGATCCACACCGTGCCGGCCCGCAGCCGGGACGCCACCCGGTGCGCGCGCTCGCCGTCCTGCGTCCACACCGCCCCCGCCAGCCCGTACACCGTGTCGTTGGCCAGCGACACCGCCTCGTCCTCGTCGCGGAACCGCTCGACCGTCAGCACCGGCCCGAACGACTCGTCGCGCACCACCGACATGTCCGGGGTGCACTCGTCCAGCACCGTCGGCAGGTAGTAGAAGCCGTCCGCCAGCTCCGGGTCGGCGGGGGGCGCCCCGCCGCAGCGCAGCACCGCGCCCTCGTCCAGCCCCGCCGCCACGTACGCCGCGACCTTCTCCCGGTGCGCGGCGGAGATCAGCGGGCCGGTGCGGGCCCGCTCGTCGAACGGGCCGCCGAGCGGGATGCGTCGGGCGCGGGCCACCACCTCGTCCACGAAGCGGTCGTGCAGCGCGTTCTGGACCAGCAGCCGGGCGCCCGCCGAACAGACCTGCCCGGAGTGCAGGAAGATCGCGGTCAGGGCGTAGTCGACGGCGGTCTCGAAGTCGGCGTCCGCGAAGACGATGTTGGGGTTCTTGCCGCCCAGTTCGAGGGCGATCTTCTTCACCGTGGGCGCCGCCGCGGCCATGATGCGGCGGCCGGTGACCAGCCCGCCGGTGAACGACACCAGGTCCACCCGCGGATCCTCCGTCAGTGGCGCCCCGACCGCCGGCCCGGCGCCCAGGACGAGGTTGGCCGCCCCGTCCGGTACCCCGGCCTCCGTCAGCAGCCGCATCAGGTGGATCGCGGTGTGCGGGGTCAGCTCGCTCGGCTTCAGGACGAAGGTGTTCCCGGCGGCCAGGGCCGGCGCGACCTTCCAGGCGGTCTGCAGCAGCGGGTAGTTCCACGGCGTGATCAGCGCGCAGACGCCGACCGGCTCGTGCCGCACCGTGCTGTCGGCCTCCGGCGTGCCGGCGTCCACCACCCGGTCGGTGCCGCCGGCCGCCCCGAGGTTGCCGAAGTAGCGGAAGCAGTTCGCGATGTCGTCCATGTCGTAGCCGCTCTCCACCAGCCGCTTGCCGGTGTCCAGCGACTCGGCGCGGGCCAGCGTGTCCCGGTCGCGCTCCAGCAGCTCGGCGACGCGGAGCACCACCCGGCCGCGCTCGGCGGCGGGGGTGCGCGGCCACGACCCGTCGTCGAAGGCCACCCGGGCGGCGGTGACGGCCGCCGCCGCGTCCTTGGGGCCGCCCTCGTCGACCGTGGCGACCAGCGTGCCGTCCGCCGGGCAGCGGATCTCCCGCACCTGCCCGTCGGCCGCTGCGGTCCACTGACCGCCGATGAACAGCTCCGGCATGGGTGGGCCTTTCGGTCTCGTCTCCGGCGGGTGCGGACGGCGGGTACCGATGGACGGGCGCCCGCGCTGATCTCTCGGTGGCTCTCTGGATGGCGCTGTGGATCTCTCGACGATCCCTCTCGGTCGTGATCTCGGTACCGAGCGTAAGTCGGGTGCCGGGGGACCGCACGGTGCACGGCGCTCGGGTGCGCGGGCGGGGCGCACCGTGGGGCCGATGGGGTGAGCCCCGGACGCTGCCCGACAATGGGGGCATGCACCTGGTCCCCGACGTCGCCGCCTATCTCGCCGGCCGCTGGCACATCGAGCGCGCCGTCCACGACCTGCGTTCCGGCCGCGCGGGCAGCTTCCGGGGCACCGCGGACTTCCGGCCGGACGGCCCCGACGGGGCGCTCCGCCACGCCGAGGAGGGCGAGCTGACCTGGGACGGCGCGGTGCATCTCGCGACCCGCACCCTGCGGCTGCGGCCGCGCCCCGACGGCACCGCCGCGGTCACCTTCGCCGACGGCCGCCCGTTCCACGACCTGGACCTGCGGACCGGCCACTGGACCGCCCACCACCCCTGCGCGGCGGACCGCTACGAGGGCACCTTCACCGCCGTCGCCGCGGACCGCTGGCACCTGGAGTGGCGGGTCACCGGCCCGGCCAAGGACCAGCTCCTGCGCTCGGAATACCGCCGCACCGGCTGACACCGGCGCACCCGGCGCACCCGCACTCCGGCATCATCCGGCTACGGCTGCGCCGGCTTCACCGCCCGCACCGCGTACAGCAGCGGAATGATCGGCTCCGAGTCGGGCAGCCGCCACCAGCCGTCGGCGTCCGGCACCATCGACGGGAAACGCGGCCACGGCAGCACCTCGGTCTCCCGGAGGCCCCGCAGGCTCAGCCCGGCCCCGAGCAGCGCGTCGACGACCTCGCCGACGCCGTGCCGCCACTCGTAACTCGTCGTGGCACTCCGGAGCGGCGGGCCGTCGGTGTAGGTGGTGGGGGTGTCACTGCGCAGGGCGCCCCGGCCCGCCAGATAGTCGTGACGGAGCAGCAGCGCCGGGATGTCCGGGTCGGTCGGCGGCGTCGGGCCCAGCGCGTTGAGCAGCGGATGGAACTCCACCAGATAGAACGTCCCGCCCGGGCGCAGCAGCGTGGCGACGGTCTCCGCCCAGGCGGCGAGGTCCGGCAGATAGCAGACCGCGCCCTTGCCGGTGTAGATCACATCGAACCGGCGGTCGCCGAGCGCCGCCACGGCCCGGTAGACGTCCGAGCGCACGAACTCCATCTCCCGGCCCGTCTCCGCCGCCAGCCGCCGCGCCTGCGCCACCGCCTCGGCGGAGAAGTCCAGCCCCACCGCCCGCGCGCCCCGGTCCGCGAACGCGGCCGTCTCGGTGCCCAGATGGCACTGCAGATGCAGCACATCGCGCCCGGCCAGCTCCCCGAGGTCGGCCCACTCGAACGGCGCGAACCAGTCGTCGGGCCGCCGCGACCCGTCCAGGCCGTAGAACGCACTGGCCACATGGACCGGGGTACGGGCGTCCCAGTTGGCCTCGTTGGCGCGCACCATCTCCTCGACGCCGGGCTGTGCCACCGGTCCACCGGCGGGCGGACCGAGCGGTGCCCGGTCCGTGGACTCGCTCTGCTCTGTGGTCATGCTCCTCTTCTACCGCTCCGCGCCACGTGGACACCACGCGTCCGCCCCGCCCCGACCGGAACCGGCCACCCGGCCCGCGGTGACCACCCGGCCCCCGGCGAGCACCAGCCGCCGCACCGCCCGCCCGGCCAGTGCCTCGTCGTCCGTGGCGACGACGAAGGTGAGCCGGTGCGCGCCCCACACGCGCACCAGCAGCTCTGTGAAATCGGCCCGGGCCGACGGCGGCAGACCATCGGTCGGCCGGTCCGCGAGCAGCACCGTGGGCCGCTTGACCAGCGCCCGGGCGAGCGCCGCCCGCCGCCGCGCGTACGGATCCAGCTCCGCCGGCAGCAGCTCCCCCCGCCCGGCCAGCCCGACCTCCGCCAGCGCGTCCCCGGCCAGCTCCCAGCGATCGACGGGCCGCAGCCGCAGCGGGGCCAGTGCGGCGGCCACGCCCTGCCGCACGGTCAGCCCCGCGACCGGCTCGATCCGGTCGCCGTCGGCAGGCCCGAGCAGCCCGATCGACTCGGTCCGGATCCGGCCGAGCCGCGACGCGGTGACGGTGGCCAGATCCGTACCGTCGAGCAGCACGCTGCCGCCGGTCGGCCGCTCCAGCCCGCCGAGGATCCGCAGCAGCGTCGAACTGCCCGCGCCGGGCGGCCCCTGGACGGCGAGCGCGGTGCCGTCCGCCACCGAGAACCCGACGCCGTCCAGGGCCCGCACCAGCTCGCCACCGCGGCGGTAGTGCTTCGTCACGCCGGTCAGGTCGTACACGGTGCCCTCTCCTCCGGCCGCCGGACCGCGGCCTCGCTCCACACCGTAGGCACTCCGTGTGACCGACCGATGAGCGGACCGTGAGAGGCTGATGAGAACGCCTGGCCGAGCGCGGCCCGCCCGGCCCGCGCCGCCGTGCACACCGGCCCGACTGCCCGTCCCACCGGGCCGGTTGGCGAGGACCGGCGGTGGCCGTACCGTTGCCCGCACCGCAATCCGACGGGAAGAGCAGGCAATGAGCCAGGAAATCCGGCCGCCGGCCGGCGACATCGATGTGACTGTCCCGAGCGTCGCGCGGATGTACGACTACTACCTCGGCGGCAAGGACAACTACGCGGTGGACCGCGAGGCGTGCGAGGAGCTGAGCAAGGTCGTGCCGAGCACCGAGGTGCTGGCCGTCAACAACCGGCGCTTCCTCCGCCGGGTGGTCCGCTGGCTGGCCCGCGAGCAGGGCATCCGGCAGTTCGTCGACCACGGCTCCGGGCTGCCGACCCAGGACAACGTCCACCAGGTCGCCCAGCAGGTCGATCCGGCCTCCCGGGTGGTGTACATCGACAACGACCCGATCGTGCTGGCACACGGCCGGGCGCTGCTGGAGGAGAACGAGAACACCGCCGTCATCCAGGCCGACATGCGGGACACCGACGGGATCTTCGGCAGCCCGGAGGTACGGCGGCTGATCGACCTCGACGAGCCGGTCGCCGCGCTGTTCGTCTCCGTGCTGCACTGCATCCCGGACGCCGACGATCCGGCCGCCCTGGTGCGGCGGGTCGCCGAACGGCTGGCCCCCGGAAGCTTTCTGGTGGTGTGTCAGCTGGTGAGCGAGGACGCCGCGACCCGGGACTTCGTCACCGAGTTCATGCGGGTGAGCACGCAGGGACACTGGGGCCGGGTGCGGCAGCAGCACGAACTGCGGGCGTTCCTGGGCGGGTTGGAGATCCAGGAGCCGGGACTGGTGGAGGTCTCCACCTGGCGGCCCGACCCGTCGGACGCCGGCCCCAGGCAGCTGACGCAGGAGTGGATCGAGTACGGAGGAGTGGCGCGCAAGCCGTGACGGGCCCTGTCCCGCGGCAGGATCAGCCGGCCTGCCCCAGCATCCCCTCCAGCATCGCGACAGAGTTGCGCGGCGACTCGGCCTGCGCACTGAGCCGGTCCATCACCGCCAGGTAGTGGTCGACGTCGGTGCGCTTGTCCAGATAGAGCGCGCTGGTCAGCTGCTCCAGATAGACGATGTCGGGGAGATCGGGCTCCTGGAAGCGGAGGATGGTGACCGGTCCGCCGGCCGCGGCGAGGCCGCCGAGGGCGAACGGTGCCACCTGGAGGGTGACGTTGGGCAGCCGCGCCATCTCCAGCAGGTGCTTGACCTGCCCGGCCATCACCTCCGGCCCGCCCAACGGGCGGCGCAGGCACGCCTCGTCGACGATGGCCCACAGCCGCGGCGGGTCGGTGAGCGTCAGCAGCCGCTGCCGCTCCATCCGCAGCGCGACCCGCCGCTCGGTCTCCTCCGGAGTGGCCCGCGGGTTGCCGAGCCGCGCCACCGCCCGCGCGTAGTCCGCCGTCTGCAACAGCCCCGGAACGAACTGGACTTCGTAGCTGCGGATGACCGACGCCGCCGATTCCAGGCCGAGGTGGGTCTCGAACCAGCTGGGCAGCACGTCGTTGTACTGGTGCCACCAGCCGGGTCTGCCGGTCCGGCGGGCGAGGGCGAGATAGGTGGCGCGGGCCGCGCTGTCGGTGACGCCGTAGAGCGTCAGCAGGTCGGTGACATCGCGCTCCTTGCAGCTCACCCGGCCCAGTTCCAGGCGGCTGATCTTGGCGTGTGAGGCGCGGATGGCGTCCCCGGCGGCCTCGCGGGTGATGCCGGCGGCCTCCCGCAGCCGGCGCAGCTGGGTGCCCAGCACGATCCGCAGGATGGTCGGACCGCCGCGTGGATGGTCGAGATAGCGGCGCAGGGACGGGTCGCTGCTCGGCTGCGCGGCGCTCATGCTGACTCCCCTGAGTGGTCGGGCCGATGCCCAGTGTCCCATTGCCCCGCGGGGGCGTACACCTACGCCGACTATCCGGCCGACATATGCCTCAGTTATTGCCTCCGATGGCGGCGCCCCGCTCAGTCGCAGACGAACAGATCATCGAACTCGCCGTCCTTCGCGCCCTGGAGGAACGCGGCCATCTCGGCGCGCGGATAGACCAGCGCCGGGCCCGCGGTGTGCCGCGAGTTGCGCACCGCGACCCCGCCGTCCGGAAGAAGCGCCAGTTCAACGCAGTTGCCATTGGGGTTGCTGCGGCGGCTCTTGCGCCAGTCCGCGTCGCCGACTCCGGTGGCCGGCATGCCGTTGGTCATCGACTCCATCACAGCTGCTCCCTTGGTGGGGGGTGTGCTCGGGACCGATCCGGGGCCGTGATCAGCGTTGGCGTGATCCGGTCCCTGGGTGGCCGTCCATGCCGATGTAATTGCAGATGCACTTGCAGCTAGGTACGGCCGACGAGGATATTAGCCCTCCGGGGCGGCCCAGCCCAGACCGTCCCGGACGCGCCCAACCCGTTTGCCCCTCCGCGGAGATCGTGATGACCACACACCCGGCACAGTCCGAGCGCGACGCCCTCCGGGAAGGAGGGAAGCCAGCGGCCGCCACCGGCCGGGACGCATGGTCGATGCCGGGACCGGACGGATTCGCGGCCTGCGCGCTCAGCGGTGCGGAGTGCACCGTGGCCGAGGCCCGCCGCTTCACCCGGGCCACCCTCGAAACCTGGCGGATGTGCCCCCACCTCGCCGACAACGCCGTCCTGGTCGTCTCGGAACTGGTCAGCAACGCCCTCCGGCACGGCCTCGCCGACCCCCTGGACATGGGCTTCAACTTCCTTTCCGAGGAACGCTTCTGCCATGCCTGGCTGGCGCTGACCCGGCAGGAGCGCGGGGTGCTGTGCGCGGTCTCCGACGGCGGGACCCAGGCACCCGTGCTGCGGCCGCAGGAGGACCTGGCCGAGTCCGGGCGCGGACTCCATCTCGTCAACCAGCTGAGCGAGTCCTGGGGTTGGACGCCGCCGGACCACTCCGGCAAGACCGTGTGGGCCACAGTGATGGCGCACGGCTGAGCAGACGGACGCCAGGCGGGCCGCGCGGGGCGTGATCAGTAGTCGCCGCGCAGCAGATAGCCGTCCCGGATCGAGGTGGGATCGGCGAACGGGCCGCTGCGGTGCGGATGCACGGCGATGGCCAGATCGTTGGCGGCCGGCCCCTGCTCCGGATGGGGCACGAAGTCCGCGTCATGGGTGTCCAGTTGACGCTGGACGCCCTGCTGGCAGGCTTTCGCCAGCTGGTCCGCCTCGACCGCGGACAGCGTCACTCCGGGCCGCAGCTGGACGTGGACCACGGGCCCGGCCTCCAGGTCGCCGCCCGCGTCCAGCGTCAGGCAGAACCCCTCGATCAGCCCGGCCAGCGGATTGCCCTCGAAGAGCCCGCGCGCGACGTCCTGCGGAAAGCTGTTGACCCCCATGATGACTCCCGGCCCCGGTCGGTGGGTGGTACCCACATCCTCGGGGCCGGGCACCCGGGCGTCATGAGTCGCGCTACTCAGGTCCGCGGATGAGTATCCGAACCGGGGTGCCACCCTCCAGGCGCCTCTTCAGGCCGGACCGGAAAGGGAGTTGACGTCCCGTCAGGCAGTCTCTCCGGTCGCCGAGTGCGTCGAGCCACCGGTCGAACCGTCGGCCGAGCCGCCGGCGCCCCCGGCCAGACCCTCGGCGAAGCCCTCGCCCAGGCCGAACGCCGACAGCAGCCGCTCCGCCGCCAGCGTCGCGGTGATCTCGCCCGCACGGACCGCCCGTTCGACCTCCGGCCCCAGCCGGCGGACGTCGGGGTGCTCCTGGAGGCGGTCGATCAGCCGGTCCCGGACCATCGACCACGTCCAGTCGACCTGCTGGGCGCGGCGCCGCTCGGCGAGCGCGCCGGTGGACTCCAACAGCGTGCGGTGCTGCTCGATCCGTTCCCACACCGTCTTCAGTCCGGTGCCCTCGCGGGCACTGCAGGTGAGCACCGGTGGGGTCCAGGCCGCATCCGGGATGGGGGTACCCCCTGTTCGAGCGTCGTCGAGAGCTTGGGGGCGCAACAGGCGTAGCGCGCCCGCCAGTTCGCGGGCCGCGGACCGGGCGTCGCGTTCGTGCGGACCGTCCGCCTTGTTGACCGACACCAGGTCCGCCAGCTCCAGGACGCCCTTCTTGATGCCCTGGAGCTGGTCGCCGGTGCGGGCCAGCGTCAGCAGCAGGAAGGTGTCGACCATGCCCGCGACAGTGGTCTCCGACTGGCCGACGCCGACCGTCTCCACCAGCACCACGTCATAGCCCGCGGCCTCCATCACCACGATCGACTCCCGGGTCGCCCGCGCCACCCCGCCCAGCGTGCCGGACGTGGGGGAGGGGCGGACGAACGCCGCCGGGTCCGTCGCCAGCCGCTCCATCCGGGTCTTGTCGCCCAGGATGGAGCCGCCGGTCCGACTGGAGGACGGGTCGACGGCCAGCACCGCCACCCGGTGCCCCATCCCGGTCAGCAGCGAGCCGAGCGCGTCGATGAACGTCGACTTGCCGACGCCCGGCACACCGCTGATGCCCACCCGCCGGGCCGCGCCGGAGTACGGCAGCAGCCGCACCAACAGCTGCTGGGCCGCCGCCCGGTGATCGGCGCGGGTGGACTCGACCAGGGTGACCGCGCGGGCGATCCAGGCCCGGGAACCGGCCCGCACCCCCTCGGCGTACCGGTCGACATCGATCCTCGCAGGCATGCCCCTCCGCTCTACAGCTCGTGGCCGAGGACCGAGGCCAGGTCCCGCACCAGGTCGTGGGCCGCGTCCGGGATGACCGTGCCGGGCAGGAACACCGCGGCAGCACCCATGTCCCGCAGCGGCTGCACGTCCTGCGGCGGGATCACCCCGCCCACCACGACGGTGATGTCCGCCCGGTCCTCCGCCGCCAGCGCCTCCCGCAGCGCCGGCACCAGCGTGAGATGACCGGCCGCCAGCGAGGACACCCCGACGATGTGCACATCGGCCTCCACCGCCTGCCGGGCCACCTCGGCCGGGGTCTGGAACAGCGGGCCGACGTCCACGTCGAAGCCCAGGTCGGCGAAGGCCGTGGCGATCACCTTCTGGCCCCGGTCATGGCCGTCCTGCCCCATCTTGGCCACCAGGATGCGCGGCCGGCGGCCCTCGGCGCGCTCGAACGCCGCCACCAGCTCCCGGGTGCGCTCGACCCCCGACGAGGGTCCCGCTTCGTCTCGGTACACACCCGAGATGGTACGGATCTGGCCCGAGTGGCGTCCGTAGACCTCCTCCAGGGCGTCCGAGATCTCCCCGACGGTCGCCATCGCACGGGCCGCGTCCACCGCCAGCGCCAGCAGATTCCCCTCAAGTCCCGGTCCCGGCGCGGCCTTCGCCGCCTCGGTCAGCGCCCGCAACGCCCGCCGGCAGGCTTCCTCGTCGCGTTCCGCACGCAGCCGCTTGAGCTTCTCGATCTGCTGGGCCCGCACCGCGGAGTTGTCGACCTTGAGGACCTCGATCTCCTCGTCGGTCTCCACCCGGTACTTGTTGACGCCGATCAGCGCCTGCCGGCCGGAGTCGATCCGCGCCTGCGTACGGGCGGCGGCCTCCTCGACGCGCAACTTGGGGATGCCCGCGTCGATGGCCTTGGCCATGCCGCCGGCCGCCTCGACCTCCTCGATGTGCGCCCAGGCCCGGCGCGCCAGATCGTGGGTGAGCCGCTCGACGTAGGCGCTGCCGCCCCAGGGGTCGATCACCCGGCAGGTGCCCGACTCCTGCTGGAGGAACAGCTGGGTGTTGCGGGCGATCCGGGCCGAGAAGTCGGTGGGCAGCGCCAGCGCCTCGTCCAGCGCGTTGGTGTGCAGGGACTGGGTGTGGCCCTGGGTCGCGGCCATCGCCTCCACACACGTCCGGGTGACGTTGTTGAACACGTCCTGGGCGGTCAGCGACCAGCCCGAGGTCTGCGAATGGGTGCGCAGCGAAAGCGACTTGGGGTTCTTCGGCTCGAACTGCGAGACCAGCTTCGCCCACAGCAGCCGCGCCGCCCGCAGCTTGGCGATCTCCATGAAGAAGTTCATGCCGATCGCCCAGAAGAACGACAGCCGCGGCGCGAAGGAGTCCACGTCCATGCCGGCCGCCATGCCCGCGCGCAGGTACTCCACCCCGTCGGCGAGGGTGTACGCCAGCTCCAGGTCGGCCGTCGCACCCGCCTCCTGGATGTGGTAGCCGGAGATCGAGATGGAGTTGTAGCGCGGCATCCTCTGCGAGGTGTACGCGAAGATGTCGGAGATGATCCGCATCGAGGGCTGCGGCGGATAGATGTAGGTGTTGCGGACCATGAACTCCTTGAGGATGTCGTTCTGAATGGTCCCGGCCAGCTTCTCCGGCGGTACGCCCTGCTCCTCGGCCGCCACGATGTAGAGCGCGAGAACGGGCAGCACCGCGCCGTTCATCGTCATCGACACCGTCATCCTGTCCAGCGGGATGCCCTCGAACAGCTGCCGCATGTCGTAGATCGAGTCGATCGCCACGCCCGCCATGCCGACGTCACCGGTCACCCGCGGGTGGTCGCTGTCGTAGCCGCGGTGGGTGGGCAGGTCGAAGGCGACCGACAGGCCCTTCTGGCCGGCGGCGAGGTTGCGCCGGTAGAAGGCGTTGGACTCCTCGGCGGTGGAGAAGCCCGCGTACTGCCGGACCGTCCAGGGCTGGTTGACGTACATCGTCGGGTACGGGCCGCGCAGATACGGCGCGATGCCCGGGTAGGTGCCCAGGAAGTCCAGGCCGTCGAGGTCGTCCGCGGTGTACAGCGGCCGGACGTCGATGCCCTCCGGCGTCTCCCAGGTCAGGTCCGCGACGCTCTTGCCGGTGGCCTCCTGGACCGCGTCCGTCCAGCGCTCCCGGTCGCCCGGCGCCGCCGCACCGGGCATCTCGCCCAGCTCCACGGTGCTGAAGTCCGGGATGGCGCCCGCCCGTCGTGCCGTCTCCTTCATACCGCCACCTCCGTGACATCCAGGGCCGAGGACAGCACCCCGACCGCATCGCAGCCCGCGAACACGAACGTGTCCACCCCGGCCGCCGCGAACTCCGCACCGCGCTCACCCGGCCGGCCCGCCAGGTGCACCCGCACCGCACCCGCCGCCTTCAGCGCCGCGGCCACCTCCACCGCCTGCTCCGCGTATACCGCGTCGCTGGAGCACACACACGCCATCCGGGCGCCGCTCGCCGCGAACGCCGCGGCCACGGACGAGGCCGTCACCTGCTCCGAAACGATCTCGATCCCGCCCGCCTGGAAGAGATTGGCGGCGAACGCCACCCGCGCGGTGTGCGCCGCGACCGGACCCAGCGCCGCCAGGAACGCCTTCGGACGCGCGCCGTGCGCCGCCAGATGCGCATCCGAACGCGCCCGCAGCGCCTCGAACGCGTCGTCCCGGCGCACCCGCGGCAGCCCGCCGCCGGCCGGCACGGGAGCCGGCTCGCGCTCCAGCGCGGCCTCCGCGAGGTTCGGGAACTCACTGACACCCGTGATCGGCTCCCGGCGGTGCGCCAGATCCTCGCCGCGCCGCCGCCAGGTCCGCGCCAGCCGCTCGCCGATCATCCCCGACCGCAGCGCGGCGGCCTGCCCGCCCGCGCCCTCGATCTCCTGGAAGAACGCCCAGCCCGCCCGGGCGAGTTCGGCCGTCAGCCGCTCGACGTACCAGGAGCCGCCCGCCGGGTCGATCACCTTCGCCAGATGCGACTCCTCCAGCAGCACCGACTGGGTGTTCCGGGCGATCCGCCGGGCGAACGCGTCCGGCAGCCCCACCGCCGCGTCGAACGGCAGCACCGTCACCGCGTCCGCGCCGCCCAGCCCCGCGGACAGCGCGGCAACGGTGGTACGCAGCATGTTCACCCACGGATCCCGACGCGACATCATCACCGCCGACGTCACCGCGTGCTGGCGCTGCGCGGCCGCGGCCGGCGACGCCCCGCACACCTGCGCCACCCGCGCCCACAGCAGCCGCGCCGCCCGCAGCTTGGCCAGCGTCAGAAACTGATCGGCCGTCGCGGCGTACCGGAACTCCAGCTGCCGGCAGGCCGCGTCGACGCCCAGGCCCCGCCCGTCCGCCGTCAGCTCCCGCAGATACCCCACGCCGGTGGCCAGCGAGGCGCCCAACTCCTCGGCCGCCGAACCGCCCGCCTCGTGATACGGCAACGCGTCCACCGACACCGCGCGGACCCGCGGCGCACTCTCCTCGGCCCAGCCGGCCAACCGCACCGCGGCCGCCAGCCCATCGGCCAGCCCCCGGTCGTCCCCGGTACGCGCCAGCACACCCAGCGGATCCGCACCCAGCACGGCCGCCGTCTCCGCCGGCGCCACCCCGGACTCGCGGTACAGCCGCAGCAACTCCTCCGCCGCCGCCGGGAATTGAGCACCCGCGTCCAGCACCACCGGCGCCAGATCCAGATAGACGCCCGCCAGCGCCTGCGCCAGACCGGACACCGGCACCCCGCCGGCACCCACGGTCAGCCACACCGAGGTGACGCCGTTCTCCAGATCGGCCAGCAGCTCCTCGTTGACCCGCCGGGGATCGGTGCCGGTCTGCCGCTGACGCACATCCCACCCGGACGCGGCGGCGCCCGCCGGCCTGCTCCCCCTTATGAACGGCGGGAAACCGGGCAGACCCACCGCGGACGGCGCATCCTCGGCGGTATAGAGCGGACGGACACTGATGCCGTCCTGGAGGTCGGTGGCGAGCGCATCCTCGGCGGCGACACCGGCGGCGTCGGAAGCGCCCGATTTGCGCAGCACGCCCTCCACGAGGCGCTGCCACTGCTCGCGTTCGGCCGCCGGGAACGCGGCAGCCAGGGGGAGTTCGGGGGACTCGGCGGTCATGGCAGCAGGCTAGGCGAACGAGCGTTAGCCGGAGCAGGGGGCAACGCTGTGACCTTGCCCTCGTTGAACGGAACGCCGATTGCCATGTACCGCGCGAGCCCGGCACGGCAGGCCGACGGCCCCTCTTCCACCCCTCCCGGAACGGCGCCGCCCGGCGCGTTACCGTGACCACGCACCCCACCGAGGAGCGGAATGCGCCACCCGCCCATCACCCGCAGCACGCTCGCCGCCGCCCTGCTCGTCCTCCTGCTCCTGGCCGTCGCCGCCGCCGTGCTGGTGCCGACACCGCAACCGGGCGCCGACCGCGCCGCCTGCACCGGCCGCACCCTCACCTCCTGGACCGTGGACCCCGCCACCACCGCGGCGTTCGCCCGCTACGGCGACGACAACACCCGCACCGACGACTGGACCGGCGGCGACGGCACCCACTCGGTGCGCCTCCCCGACGGCCGGACGCTCTGGCTCTTCTCCGACACCTTCCTCGACCGGGTCCACCGGCCCCCCAACTCCCAGGGCGCGTCCTACAGTTGGCGCACCACCGACACGGGTGGCACTCCGTCCCTACGACACAATTCCCTCGTTGTGACGAACTCCTCGGGCACCCCCGAGCGCACCCTCACCGGCGGCACCCCCGCCCTCCCCGGCCCGTTCTTCCCCGACCCGCCCGGCGGTGGCTGGCGCTGGCCGGTCCACGCGACCGTGGAGCCCCGCGCCCCCGGCTCGGCCGACCGGGTCGTCCGGGTGCTGCTGTGGAACCGCGTCCCCGGCATCGGCCCGTGGGCCTTCGGCACCCCGCACGGCACCGACGTCGCCACCCTCTCCCTGCCCGACCTCCGGCTGGAGTCGATCACCCCCGTCGCCGACCAGAGCGCCCTCGCCGACCCGGCCCGACGCGTCCTCTACGGCGCCGCGCTCGTCCGCGACGGCGACTGGAACTACGCCTTCGGGAGTGACGAACCGCACTCGTCCCCGGCCGGCAGCGGATATCTGGCCCGGGTCCCGGTCGGTCGGCTCGCCGACGGCGCGGCCTGGCGGTACTGGGACGGCACCCACTGGCATCCGGACGCCGGGAAGGCCACACCGGTACTGCGCGGCAGCGGACGCCGCGGCGTCGGCAGCGCCTTCACCGTCGTCCGCGACGCCGGGACCTGGGTGCTGCTCACCATGGACAACGCGGCCGGCGCCGGACTGCGGACGATCACCGGATACTGGGCCTGCGCACCCCACGGCCCCTGGCGCGGCCCTATCGGCCGGATCACCCCACCCCGCCCGGTCGGCCCCGACCCCGCCCACGTCGTGGTCTACAACCCCCAGGCCCACCCGGAGTCCACCGCCCCCGCCGGCCTTCTCCTCAGCTACGACGTCAACTGGCTCGGCCCACCCGGCACTCCCCCCGACCCGATCGTCAACGGTGACGTGGAGCTGTACCGCCCACGCTTCCTACGGATCCGGCTGACGCCGACGGGACCCTGACACGCCGCGCGCCGAAACCTCAACTCCCCTTCCGCTCCCGCCACTTGCGGGCCTCCTCCTCGATGTCGTACGGGACGAGGTTCAGCGGCGGCCCCTCGGGCGGGGCGGCCAGCGCCGCGCGGATACGGTCGTTGATCTCGGTCAGGATGCGGCGGAGGGCGGCCTCGCTCGGTGCGTCGGCGGCGGACCGCAGGGCGTCCTCGGCCTCCTTGCGCAGGACGAGGGTGGGCGGGAGGAAGGAGATCTGCTCCCGGCTCATCTTGTCCTTGATCCACCAGGTCTCGTCGTACGGCCGGTCGAGGTGGGGGAGGGGCTTGCCGAAGCCGGGCAGCTGCTCGAAGCCGCCGCGCTCGGCCGACTCGCGGATCTGCTTGTCGACCCAGCTCTCGAAGCTGACGCCGGGGGGTTTGCGCTCGGTCATGGGGATGCTCCCGAGGTGCGGGCCGGACGGTCCTCTCCCTTCACCGTAGCGCAGCGCCCGGTCCGGCCCGGGGGCGGGCCGGACCGGGCAGCGGGGTCAGTCGCCTCCGCCGACGGTGTCGGCGGCGCTGGTCGGGGTCGCCTGGACCAGCGGGAAGGCGTTGTTGCCGCCGCACACCATGGGCCCGACCCGGACCCCGTGGCCGACCAGCGTCACGGTGACCTGGCCCGGCGGCTTGCCCCCGGGGACCCGGGCGTTCGCCGCGGTGCACACCAACTGGTTCAGCGAGGCCGGGTCCAGCAGCTTGGCGTTCACCGGCAGCGTGATCACGACCTGGCCGGGCCCGGTCGTGGCGGTGAGCGGAGCCGGGAACTTGGGCACCACGCTGGAGAGTCCCCGCATCCGCTCGGCGTGGTTGGGCCCCTGCACCAGCAGGTCGATGGCGGCCTGCGGGTCCAGCGGTTCCTTCGCCGGGCGGGTCGCCGGGTGCAGCCCGTCCGGCCCGTAGAAGAACAGCTGCACATCGGCCGGCGGCTTGCCCGGGGCCCGCACCCCGGTCGCCGGCTCCCCGGCGTCGATCACGTCGGTGGGCTCGATGCCGCAGCCGGCCAGGGTGGCGGTGAGCGCGCCGGCCAGGGCGCCCAGGGCGGCCCGGCGGCCGGGCCGGCGGACGGCGGCGGCAGGGCGCGCGGCCCTCCGGCGTGCGGTCTGCGGTCGCACGGTCATGCGTCGTCGCCCCCCTTCCCGTTCCCGGTGGCCGAGGGCTTGGCCGCCGGCTCGTCCGCGGCCCCGTCGGCCGGTGGCTCCTCGTGCCGCAGCGGCAGTTCGACGGTGAACACCGCGCCGCCTTCCGGGGCGTTGGCGGCGCGCAGGATACCGCCGTGCAGCCGGACGTTCTCCTGCGCGATGGCCAGTCCCAGCCCGCTGCCCTCGGACCGGGCACGGGCCGAGTCCGCCTTGTAGAAGCGGTCGAAGACATGCGGCAGCACCTCGGGGTCTATCCCCGGACCGCTGTCGCGGATCTCGATCAACAGCGTGGCGTCACCCGGCTCCGGCGCGCGCAGCACCACCCGGACCGGCTCGCCGCCGTGATGCAGGGCGTTGCCGACGAGATTGGCCACCACCACGTCCAGCCGGCGCGGGTCCAGCCGGGCCCGGACGTCGTCCGGCAGCTCCGCGGTCACCCGCTGCTGCCAGGCACGGGCCTGCAGCGTCTTCCGGATCGTCTCGGCGACGTCCACCTCGTCCAGGTGCAGCGCGGCGGCGCCCGCGTCGAACCGCGAGACCTCCATCAGGTCCTCCACCATCCGTGCCAGCTTCCCGGTCTCCTGGCTGATCAGCCGGACCGCCGAGGCGGTGTCCGGGTCGAGGGAGTCGGCGTCCTCGTCCAGCACGTCGGTGACCGCGGTCATCGCCGCCAGCGGCGTCCGCAGCTCGTGCGAGACATCTGCCGCGAACCGCCGGGAGTTCGCCTCCATCCGGCGCAGCTCCGCCATGCTCTCCTCCAGCTTCGCCGCCATCTCGTTGAACGTCCGCGACAGATCGGCGAGTTCGTCGGCGCCCTTGAGTTCCAGCCGGGTGTCCAGCTTGCCCTCGGCGATCCGCCCGGCCGCCTGCCGCAGCCCCCGGACGGGCCGCAGCACCCCGCGCGCCGCGAACAGCGGCAGGATCACCGCCAGCGCGAAGGCCGGCAGCGCCCCGCCGCGCGCGGCGGTCACCAGCGCCTCGACGTTGGCCTCCTCCGAACGCAGCGGCAGCTGGGCGTAGACCGTCAGCGCGGACGGCCGGCCGTCGCTCTGCCGCACCGGCATCCCGATCAGCAGCCAGGGCGAGCCGTCCCGGTCGATGCGCTGGAAGGCCGGCACCCGGCGCTTCTCCACCGACGCCTTGAAATCGGCCGGCACCACCATGTCGCGCCGCAGCCCGCTCGCGTCGTCGTCCGGGACGCCGTTGTAGTGCACCGAGATGTCCCAGTCGCGGGACTGGCCGGAGCGCTCCAGCTTCACCCGGAAGAAGTCCAGGTCCGACCGGGACGGCGGCACCGCCAGCTCCGGCGCCAGCGAATTGACCTGGGCCCGCAGGTCGTTGACGGCGGTGTCCTGGGACCGCTGGAGGATGGCGTTGCGCGCCTCCCGGTACGTCAGCCCGGCGGTGGTCAGCGCACTGACCGCGGCCACCAGCAGGAACGCCACCACGAGCCGGGCACGCAGTCCGCGCACCGCGGAGACGCCCGGCAGCAGGCGGCGGAGGCGGCTCACAGTGGCCCGAAGCGGTAACCGAAACCGCGCACGGTCTGGACGTACCGGGGGCTGCGCGGGGTGTCCTCTATCTTCGTCCGCAGCCGCATCACACAGGCGTCCACCAGCCGGGCGTCGCCGTGGTAGCTGTGCTCCCAGACGTGCTCCAGCAGCTGCTGGCGGCTGAAGACCTGCCCCGGCGTGGCGGACAGGAACAGCAGCAGCTTCATCTCGGACGGCGCCAGCGCCAGGTCCTGGCCGCCCTTGCTGACGACCAGCCCGGCCCGGTCGATGGCCAGTTCGCCGTAGGTCTCGACCGGCGCGGGCCCCGGCTCGCCGGCCGGGGCACCGTCGGGGGGCAGCGCGGTGCGCCGCAGTACCGCCCGGATCCGGGCCTCCAGCACCTCGCCGCGGGCCGGTTTGACGATGTAGTCGTCGGCACCCGCCTCCAGACCGAGGACCACGTCGAGGTCGTCGCCGCGGGCGGTGAGCATAATGATCGGCAGCTGTCGCTCGGCGCGGATGAGCCGGCAGATCTCGAAGCCGTCCTTGCCGGGCAGCATCAGATCCAGCAGCACGATGTCGGGGCGGAAGGACGGCAGCGTCGCCAGCCCTTCCTCGCCGCTGGCCGCGGCCGCGACTTCATGGCCGCGCCGCCGCAGTGCGAGGGACACCCCGTCGCGGACGGCGGCGTCGTCCTCGATCAGCAGTACACGTGGCATGGGTCCAGTATCAATAAGTTTCATGATGGATCCGTAACAGGAGCATCCTGCCCCGAGTCCTGTGCATCTGAGGGGGTGCAGGCGGCGTCCGTGTAAAGGGGCACACCAGGCCGCCGGCAGGAATACAGCAGAGCACATGAGGGGCGGGTTTGACATGGCACGGCGCTTCGGCACGGGACGGCGCTTCGGAATCGAGGGCGGGATCATCGGCGTGACCACCGCGGCGGTGGCGTCACTGGCGGTGGCGGGGGCGTTCGCCTTCCTCCAGCCGAGCGCGGAGGCCGACACGATCAACCACGCCAAGCCGGCCCAGCCGCCGCGCACCGCTCCGGTCGACCCGTCCATCGTGCACGCCTCCGACCGTCCCGGCCGCAGCCTGAACATCACCATCGACGACGGCCCGGACCCCGTCTGGACCCCGAAGGTGCTGGCGGCCCTCAAGGAGAACGGCGTCAAGGCGACCTTCTGCATGATCGGCCCGCAGGCCGCCGCCCACCCCGACCTCGTCAAGAAGGTGGTGGCAGACGGACACCGGCTCTGCGACCACACCGTCAGCCACAACACCGGCATGGACCACCGCTCCGAGGACTACCAGTCCCGGCAGATCCTCGACGCCCAGAAGATGATCGAGGACGCGGCCGGCGGCGCCAAGGTCGAGTACTACCGCGCCCCCGGCGGCGCCTTCACCCCCTACAGCCGCAAGCTGGCCGCCGACCACGGCATGCGCCCGCTGGGCTGGAACGTCGACAGCAAGGACTTCGAGGGCGGCGGCGTCGCGCAGATCGAGTCGACCGTCCGCGGCGAACTCCGCAACGGCCCCACCGTCCTCTTCCACGACGGCGGCGGCAACCGCGCCCGTACCGTCGAGGCGCTGAAGCGACTGCTGCCGTGGATGAAGCAGCAGGGCTACGGGTTCGGCTTCCCGCAGCGGTAGCCCGCCCCGGAGACCCCGAAAACAGCTGAACGGGCCGGTCACCACCGGCCCGTTCGTCATTTCCGGTTTGTGCGGGTTCCGCCCGGTCGTCGTCCCCCACGGGTTCGTGTCCGTTACGCGTTCCGGTCCGGTCCGTCGGTGTCGTCCGCCGGCCTTCCCGTGCGGCGCGATCGTCGCGCTCACGCCGTGCCGAACAGCTCCGCCAGCTCCCGCTCCACGCCCAGGTACTCGTGCTCCCGCCCGGCCGGCACCGCCTCGTACGAGCGGGCCAGGAACTGCCGGACGTCCTCGGTCCGCAACTGCACCATGGCGAGGCCCTCGTCGGCGTGGAACTCCATCACCGTGCGGTCCGGACCCGACGGCCGGACCCGCACATCGCCCCGGCCGACCGCCCCGTGCAGCCCCTCGGCGAGCAGGTCCCGGGCGAACGCCCAGTCCACCGCCGCGCCGTCGAGCGAGATCTCCGGCGGGAAGGTCATCCGCACCGCCAGCGGATCGGTCCGCAGGTAGCGGAGCACCGCCGGAACCGCATGACCGACCGACGTCGCGAGGAGACGGACCTGAACGGCTTGGTCGATGGCGGTATGCATCGCGGCGGCTCCCTCACAGCGAGTCTTCCCGCCGAACGCGGGCGTGGTCATCCTGTAGGACGGTCTGCCCGGCCCCGCCGTGCACAATCAAGGGGTGTGATCTACGTCATGTCGCCGGTGCCGAATCGCCCTTCCGGTGCCGAATCGCCCTTCCGTCGCTGGTAGGTGGTGCCGCCGCGGGTGGATTGCGGGTGGACGAGGAACTCGTCCAGGAGGCCCGGGGTCGCCGCCGCGGCGAAACCGGGCGCGGCGCCCTCGGCGAGATCCGGGATGCGATATCCCTCCTCACCTGCCGCCACCGCCGCGGTCAAGGACACCAACCCGGCCCGCCGGGTGAACGGCGAGGTGGTGAACGTCCAGGCGGCGACCGCCTCGCGCCGCAGCACCAGGGTGTCCCGGCTGAACGTGCCCGAGCGGGCGACCAGATGGCGGCCGGCGATCCCGTGCCCCAGATTCCGGTACGCGTCCCGGGCCAGCCACAGCGCCACCGGGGTGGTGACCGCCGCGTAGATCCACGCGGCGTGCAGCAGCACGGGGGCCGTGAACGCCGCCCCCAGGCCGGCCAGCAGTACGGCGCCCGGCAGCACGCCGAAGAGCGCCCCGCGCACCCGCCGCCGACGCAGCGCGACCCGCGGGTGCCGCACCAGTGAACCGCTCTCCTGACGTCCCGTCATCTCCCGTGTGGGGAAGGGGGATTGCAGTGTCCCGCTCGCCACCTGTAGCGCGTCCCGGCGGGGTGCCGGCGGCAGCAGCCCGCTGCGCTTGCGGTTCTCCTCCTTGTTGCCCAGGCCGCCCGCCACCGCACGCACCGTCGCCCCGCCGCCGGCCCGCAGCAGCAGCGGCTCGCGCAGCACCACCCCGCGCAGCCGGGCGCGCTCGATGGTCACCGAGCGGGTGGTCAGCAGCCCCCGGTGCACCCGCAGGGTGCCGGCGTCCGCCCACTCCAGGCGGTAGTCCCACCAGTTCTCGACGTACAGCACGACCGCGCCCACCGAGCCGAGCAGGACCACCGCCAGCAGCGCCGCGGGGATGGTCAGCCACAGCATCCCGTTGCCGAACTCCTCGAACGCCCGCCGGACGAAGCCGAGTTTCCACGGCTCGATGCCGATCTCGTGCAGCACCCGGTAGGCCGAACCGCCCGCGACGAACACTCCGCCGACGACCCAGAAGGTGAGCGGCGCGTACCGCAGCCAGCGCCAGTTGATCCGCGCCAGCACCGGATCCTCGTCGACCGTCCCGGTGGCCGCGCGGGCCAGCAGTTCCGCGCGCAGTCGCTCGCCCTCGGCCGTGGCGAGGGCCTCCAGCGACAGTTCGCCGCCGCTCTCCCCGGATCCCGCGGTGCCGGCCCGCAGGACCGTGACGCCCAGCAGCCGGTGCAGCGGCGACGCCGTCAGGTCGACGGTGCGGATCCGGTGCAGCGGCACGCTCCGCATCCGCCGGGTGAGCAGCCCGCTCCGCACTTCCAGGCTCTCGCCGGTGACCCGGAAGCCGGTGCGCGCCCACCGGACCAGCCCGGCCCCGGTGACCACGGCGAACGCGGCGGCGATCGCGGCGAGGGTGAGCCAGGCGCCGCCGGTGATCCGGCCGCCGGTGGCCAGCGCCGTCAACGCCAGCGAACCGAGCGGCGCACCCAGCCAGCCGCAGTGCACCAGCAGCGTGCGCGGGCTCAGCCGCCGCCAGTCCGGCTCGCCGACGCTCGGGGGGTGCCCTTCGGTGCGCTGGGTGCGCTGGGTGCGCTGGATGCGCTCGGTGTACTGGATGGACTGGGGGTGTTCGGGGTGTGAGGCGGGGGGTGGTGTGCTGCCGCCCTCTCCGGGGGTGTTCCACGGAGTGCTCATGCGGCATCCCCCGGAACGTCCTGGGCGACCTCGCCGATCCGCCGGGAGAGCGCCTCGGCATCCGCGTCCGACAGACCGGCGATCTTGATGTCGCCGGCGGTCGAGGCGGTGGTGACGGTCACCGTCGCCAGCCCGTACCGCCGCTGTATCGGCCCGCGCAGGGTGTCCACCGTCTGCACACGGGACAGCGGCGCGATCCGCCGCTTCTGCCAGAACCAGCCGCCCGCCGCGTAGACCGCGCGCTCGCCCAGCTCCCAGGCGTGCACCGCGTACCGCATCCGCGGCATCACCACGAGATAGCCCACCGCAGGCAGGACCAGGGCGACGAGCAGCAGCGGCCCCAGCCACGGCAGTGCGCCGGGGAAGAAGAGGAGCGACAGCACCGCCAGGACCAGCGCGGTCAGCAGCATCGGGCCGCTGAGCGTGAGCAGCGCCTGGGTCCGCCACCAGGCGCGGGCGCGTGGATCGACGCGGTGGCGGGGCGGGCGGAGGAGCGGTGCGGCGTGCTCGGGCATGAGGGTCACCGTTTTCCAAGTCAAACGTATTGTGAGGCGGTACGTTATAACGGTACGAGCGACTTGTAAAAGCCGGCCGCTCGGAGACGTGCGCGACCAGCGCGGCAGCCGCAGCACGGACGCGACACGGAAGCGGCAGCAGAGACACAGTGCGGAAGCGGCGCCGGAAAGCGCTGCACCACAGGCACTACGGATGGAAGGAACACCGCTCGTGCCGAAGAAGGTGGATCACGAAGCCAGGCGCCAGGAGATCTCCGCGGCGCTCTGGCGACTCGCGAACACCCGGGGCGTGGACGGGGTCAGCCTGCGCGATGTCGCCGCCGAGGCCGGCATCTCGCTCGGCCGGATCCAGCACTACTTCCGCACCAAGGACGAGCTGCTGCTGTTCGCCCTCCGGCACATCAACGCCAAGGCCACCGAACGTATCGCGCAGCGGATCCAGGCACTGAAGGCGGAGCCCACGCCGCGTGAGGTGCTCCGCGCCTGCTGCGCCGGGATGCTCCCGCTCGACGCGGAGAGCCGCGCCGGCCTCCTGGTCGGCGCCGCCTACTACTCCCGCGCCGTCCACGACCCGGCCCTGTCCGCGGAGGCGCGGGACGGCATCCCCAAGCTCCGCGACTTCTTCGCCGACCAGCTGCGGTTGGCCGCCGAGCGCGGCGAACTCCCGCCCGAGCGCGCCACCGAGGACGAGGCCATGCTGCTGATCGCCCTCTCCGACGGCCTGGCCTCCTACGTCCTGCTGGGCATCCACGGTCCCGAGCAGGCGCTCGCCCTGCTGGACCGACAGCTGGACAACCTCTTCGGGGGGCTGGCCGAGCCCGCCGAAGGGAACTGATGCTCCGTCAATTCATCTCACATGGCCGGACTTTGGCCGCCCTGCCACGCTTTCCCGCCATCGCCGCTCGGCCCGCTCGCGGCGTCTGCCATTCTGTCGTCCGACCGTCGCGCAGGACCTTCCCCACCGCACCTGGCGGGGCGCTCCCGCGCGTCACAGTGTGACCAAGGGGAGGCGGCAGTGCCGTACATCGGGGAGACCTGGCGGGTGGAACGGGGCGCGGACGTGGTCGGTGAGATCATCGTCACCGAGGCGGGCTTCCCCTGGTTGAACGGCCGCTTCACGCCCGGCCCGGCCTTCGCCGAACTGCGGCCGCACTTCGTTCGCGAACTGGCCCTCGTCGACACCATCGACGACGATCCGGCCGCCTGGGAGGACGCCTACGCCCGCGCCAGTGACGGCGTCCGGCTGGTCGCCCCGGACGGGCCGGTGGCGGAGTTCCTGCTGCACATCGAGGACGACGCGGCGTGGTTCCGCTGGAGCGACGAGCCGTTCCCGGGGGAATGACCCGGGGAATGAGGGCGTTCCTGATGGGTGACGTGCGGGGGCCATGAGGAGTTGGGGGAGGGGTGCGCGCCGCACCGAGGGGCGGGCCAACCCGGCCACCCCGGTTGTCCGGGCGATCCCGGTTGCCCGGGTCATCCCGGTTGTCCTGGCTGTCCCCGCCGTCAGTCCATCAGGCTCGCCAGTCGCCCTTCCAGCACCACCAGCAACTCGCTGAGCGCCGTGGAGAGTTCCTCCTGCCGCGCCTCGCCGATGCCCTCCAGCAGTGCGGCCTCGTACCGAAGCTGCTCGGGCACCAGCCGGTCGATGATCTCCCGCCCCTCGTCGGTGAGCGAGAGATGGGTGACCCGGCGGTCCCGGTCGTCCGGCCGGCGGCTGACCAGTCCGCGCTCCTCCAACTGCCGGACGCGCTTGGTGACCGCCGCCCCCGAGGCGAAGGTCTCCCGTGCCACCCGGCCGGGCGTCAGCTCGCGGTCCATCCGACGCAGCGTGCCGAGGATGTCGAACTCGGGCCGGGTCAGCCCCGCCCGCCGCAGCGGCGCGTCGGCGGCCTGCTGTAGCAGCGCGGAACAGCGGTTGAGCCGTCCGATCACCGCCATCGGGCCGGTGTCCAGCCCGGGGTGCACCCGCTGCCACTGGCGCAGCACCCCAGCGACGATGTCCTCGGTCACCCGCACTCTCCTCTCGGCCATCCGTCCGGCCGGCATCCCGGTCGTCCACCGCCCTCATTGTGCCTGCCCAGGACGGGCCCGAGAGGCACGTCAGGCGGCCAGTGCGGGCGCGGCCAGTCGCCGGACCAGTACTGCCAACGTCCGGTGGCCCTGCTGCTCGGCGCGGGTGATCCGCTCCTCGGGGAGCGCCCGCTGCCACCACTCGCCGGCCGCCACCTCGGCGGCCTCCCGCAGCTCGACCAGTGCCCCGCCGAGCCGGTCCCGCGCCCACCCGGCCTCGTGTGCCCAGCCGACCCACTCGGCCTCGCGCTCCCAACCGGCGTCGCGCACCCCGGTTGCTTCCGCCACTCCGACAGGTCCGTCCGCCCATCCCGTCCCGTTCACTCGGTCCACCGTGTTTGCGCCGGACCGCCCGGACTGCACCTCGTACCGCGTAACGTTCGGTGCGCAAGAGCGTGCCCCGGGCCCGGCGGCCAGCAGCCTGGACGCCGCCGCCTCGGCCTCCGCGACCCGCTCCAGCGCCAGATCGATCCGGTCGGCCGCCCGCCGGTTGGTGACCAGTACGCAGCAGACCAGCCCGACCGCCGCACCCACCACGGTGTCCAGCCAACGGTCGGCGATCAGCGTGCCGGCCGGCAGCGGTCGGCCGAACTGGGTCAGCAGCAGCGCCATCGGCGTCACACACACCGAGCCGAGCCAGTAGTTCCGGCTGATCATGGCCTCCGCACCGAGCTGGCACGCTAGCGCGAGCGCGATCATCACGCCCGCCCCGATGTGGATCAACGGCAGCAGCGCGGTGAACAGGAGCAGCCCCAGCAGGTTCCCGAGGGTGCGCTGGAAGGCGCGCTGCCAGGAGAGGGTGGTGTTGGCCTGATAGATCGACGCCGCGGTCACCACGGCCCAGTACGGATGACCGACCCCCGCCGCCAACGAGGCCCAGCCGGCCAGGACGCACCCCACCGCGACCCGCGCCCCGATGGGCAGCAGCGGTGAACCGGGGCGGAGCTGTCCCACTGCCGCCCGAAAGCCCCGCGGCCGCCCAGGCGCTGGCCGCCGCAGCCCACGCACGTCCGTCCCCCGACCCCGACGGTCGCCACCGGACTCCTCCGCCCTACGTGACACACATGACGCGGCTGGCGCAGATGACACGCACGGCACACGTGACACCTGTGACGCGGCAGTCGTCGCATTCGACTGCCGCAGATCCATGCCGGGCTCCAGCGCAACCCCGAACTCCCAGGCCGCACCGGCCAGTTCCGCGGCCTCAGTTGCGGTCAGCGTGACCTCGGGCAGCGGCCGTCCGCTCCGCAGCTCCCGTGCCCAGTCGCCGAACCGGCCGGCCTCCGCCTTCGCGTCCCGGGGGACCCCGCCCAACGCGGACTCCGCCCGTACCAACAGCCGCTCCAGCCCCGCCCGTGCCGCGGCCTTCTCCGGCGTACGGGCCGGAACCAGGAACAGCGCGTGCCAGGCGGCGTTCACCGCCGCCGCGGTGGCATGCCGGGCATGCGCCACCCCGGCCGGCTCCGGGGGCCCGGCCGGCGGTGCGGCCTCAGCCTCAATCCCGGCCTCGGCTCCGGCCTCCGCCCGCGCCCGCAGCAGCCCGGCGGCGGCCTCCAGTGCCCGAGCGGTGGCGATCCGCTCCGGCCCCTGCGGCCGTACCAGTGCCGGCGCCATGCACACCAGCCACGCGAACGCCCCGGTGGCCAGCGCCAGTCCGGTATGCGGCAGCACCTCCGCCGGCCGCTGCGGCACGAAGAACGCCGAGGCCGCGATGAACGTCAGGATCAGATTCCCCGGCGGCCCGATCCGTGTCGCATCGCACACCATCTTGTGCACCGCGGCGACCAGCGACGCCAGGACCACCAGCACTGCGGCCGAGGTGATCAGCGACGCCGCGGTCAACGCGACCGCGACGCTCGCCACCATCCCGAGCACCACCCACGGCAGTGTCCGGGCCCGCGCCGCGTACGGCAGACCGTGCGCGTACAGGGCGCACATCGCCCCGGCGGAGGTGTAAAGCACCAGGTCGAGTCGCCCCAGGCCGAACAGCACCAGATCCGGGACGCCCAGTGCGACCACGGCACTGAGCGCCGGCTTGTGCCAGATGTCGACGGGCCGCCGCAGCCGGACCGTGCTCCGGACCGGCAGCGGCCGGAACCGCACCGCGCCCGTCCCGTCCGTCCCGCCCGCCCTGCCCGGCGCCCCGACGGTCGGCCGCGCCGCCCTCGGTCGTCGTCCCGTGCCTCTGACCTGCTTCGCGGCGTGCTTGGCGTGCTTCCCCATATCAAAAACATTAGCAGGTGTTTTACAAGTAAAAGATATGCGCTGGCTCACCCGCCGACGCGCGACAATGTCCCCGTGCCAACCGCCAAGAACGTCAAAAACGCCAAGCACGAGAAGAGCGCCGAGAGCGCCAAGGGCACCACCAAGGGTGCCAAGAGCGCCGCCAAGGGGGCCAAGGGTCCTGGGAAGGCGGAGTCGGCCACGGGGTCTGCTTCACCGGACCGCCGCCGCGAACTCCTGGACACCGCGGCGGAGGTGTTCGCCGCGCAGGGCTACAACGCGACCACCGTCCGCCAGATCGCGGACGCGGCGGGCATGCTCGCGGGCAGCCTCTACTACCACTTCGACTCCAAGGAATCCATGGTCGACGAGATTCTCGCGACCTTCCTGGACGAGCTGTGGGCTGGTTACGACGCAGTGCTGGCGGCCGGCCACGGGCCGCGGGAGACCATCGAGGCGCTGGTCACCGAGTCGTTCCGGGAGATCGACCGGCACCGTGCCGCGGTCGCGATCTACCAGAAGGAGGCCCGGCACCTGGCCACCCAGCCCCGTTTCGGCTATCTGACCGAGTCCCGGCGGAAGTTCGAGCAGCTGTGGCTCGGCACCTTGGAACGCGGCGTGGCCGAGGGTGTCTTCCGCGGCGACCTCGATCTCCGGCTGGCCTACCGCTTCCTGCGCGACACCGTCTGGGTCGCCGCGAGCTGGTACCGCCCGGAGGGCCGCCACACCCCCGAGGAGATCGCCCGCCAGTACCTCGCCATGGTCCTGGACGGCATCGCCGTCCCGGAGTGACGTGATGGGTTACGTCCACGGACGTGACCGGGCCGCCCGCCCGGCAGGCAACACCCGCCACTCGACCTGGCCTGCGAGAACGAGAAGGGTGTGAGAAACGCGCAAGTGCCTGTCGTGCTCGGCGACAGCCTGCTGCGACCGGTGGCAGGCGCGGCGCGGTCCTCGGTGGACGCGGCCCTCAGCAGGAAATGCTCTTGTGCTCGACTTCTCGACGTTCAGCAGGAGACGTTCTTGACGTACAGGGCCCGCGGCGTGGCCGTCGAGCCGTACCGCACGTCCTTCGTCGTTCCCTTGGGGAGCTGGCCGCGCTGATCCGCATGATGCGGGATGACGATCGAGTAGCAGGCCGGCCGCTGCGTGCACAGGTTCATCAGCCGGACGTAACGCTGACCGCCCGAGCTGAAGTACTTGCGCACCTTGGCGCACCGCGGCACCTGGTCGGCCGCCGCCTGCGTCGCGGTGGCAAGCGTCAGCGAGGCCCCGCACACCACACCGGCCAGCGCTATGGACATGATCTTCCGCATCTGATTTCCCCCGTTCAACGCGCGGTCGCGGTCCACTGCCCGGCCGTCGTGCGACGGCCATCGGGTCAGCCCCGCCCCAGCGCTCCGGTCCTCTTCGCGGCCCCTGCCGCCCCAGCTGTCATGGCTCGCCGAGCCCTGCCCGGCTCCGCCCCATTCTCCACATCCGCACCCTGAATTTCAGCCCAGGGTCGCTGCCTGGAGCTCGTCCACCCGCAAATAAGCCAAAGCCTGCCGCGTGAGTTCCGCCACATCGCCCGGCTCGTCCTGCCATGCCCAGTGCTCCATGGCGACCGACAGCGCATCGATCAACGCACAGGCCAGCAGCCGGACTTCCATGCTGTCCTCGGCAGCTCCGGTGCGCGCCGCGAGCACCGGGACGAGCTGATCCTGCATGTCCCGCCCGGAGGCCAGCCACCGCATCCGGATCGCCGGCACGCTGCCCATGACCCGGATCAGCCGCCGGGCCTTCTCCGGGTCGGCCAGCCTGCGAGCCGACGCCGGGTCCTCGAACGCCGCCCGCACCGCGGTGGTCAGCGGCTCGTCGAAGGGCCGGTCGGCGAGCCGCTCGACGAGAACCCCCACGCTGGAGGTGAGCACCGGCGTGAGCGCGTCCTCCTTGGCCGCGCAGTAGCGGTAGAAGGTCCGCAGCGAGATCCCCGCCGCCGACGCGATGTCCTCGACCGTCGTCGCCTCGTATCCCCGCTCGGAAAAGAGGGTGGCCGCCGACTCGGCGATCTCCAGCCGGGTCTCCTGCCGCCGCCGCTCCGTCAACGAGGGCCTGCCTCGCACTGCCGACATCCGCCTCTCCGTCCCCCGTGGCCGCTTCATCCGACCTCTTTCTCATCTTCCTCATCCGTATGTTGTCACGAACTCGCTTCTTGGCACGTCATGCCAAAAAAGCTATATTGACCCCGCCCCGCCCCGCCCTGTCACTCACTCCCTTCCGCTGTCCGCCGCCTGGTCTCCCGACTGACCTTCGGTACGCCAGTCCAGTCCAGACCCCCTCCCGTCCATGTGCCCGTCCCGTCCATGCGCCGGTCCCCGCTCATGAGCCCAGACGCCTGAGCGTCCGCGCGCCGCCACGTCGCACGACATGCGGTGGCCGATCCGCTCCTCGCGGCACGTACCGAATCGGCCAGGAAGACCGCCGCACGACCACCCCGCGGGCCTTGCGGGTTTCTGCGCAGACCACCCCGCAGGAGGCCGCGTTAGAGAAGCGGCATCACCGCGCCCGGCCTCTAGACAGGAGACCCAACACCAGGCCCAGGTAAGCGATTCACGTACGCGATCCACGTGAGAGGCGCATGCGCGTGACCCACGCATGACACCCACTCACACGCCACTCACACGCCACTCACACGCCACTCACACGGAACCGAACAAGGAGCCGCTCATGCCCTGCCGCACCTACCTCGTCACCGGCGCCGCTTCCGGCATCGGCCGGGCCACTGCGACCCGGCTCCGCAACCAGGGCCACACCGTGATCGGTGCCGACCTCAGGGACGCCGACATCACAGCCGACCTCGCCACCCTCGCCGGCCGCACCGAACTGGCCGAGCGCGCCGCCGAGTTGACCGACGGACGGCTGGACGCAGTGATCGCCTGCGCCGGACTGGCCCACTTCCTCCCCATCACCCTCCAGGTCAACTACTTCGGTACGGTCGCCACCCTCGAAGGACTGCGCCCCCTGCTCGCCGCCGGTACCGATCCCCGCGCCGTACTCGTCTCCTCCGTGGCCGCCATCCATCCGTCGGACCCGGTGATCGTCGACGCCGCACTGGCCGGTGACGAGGATCGCGCCGTCGGCGCCGCCCAGGCAGCTATCGACCGCGGCGAGGGCCACACCATCTACGGCTCCTCCAAGCACGCCATCGCCCGCTGGCTTCGCTGCGCCGCCATCACCGCGGACTGGGCGGGCACCGGCATACCGCTCAACGCCGTCGCCCCCGGCACGGTCCTCACGCCGATGACCGCGCCGATGCTCGGCGACCTCGGGATGCGCAAGGTCGTCGACGCCAGCGTGCCGATGCCGCTGCACGGTCACGCCCGCCCCGAGCAGATCGCCCCCCTTCTCACCTGGCTCACCTCCCCGGACAACACCCATGTCACCGGTCAGATCCTCTTCATCGACGGCGGCGCCGACGCCACCCTCCGCGGCGACACGACCTGGTGACGTGTAACCGGCCGGCCGGTCGGCCCCGGACACCCGCCGGCACCTGACCGACCTCGGCAAGGCCGCCCCCCGCGTCAGTCGCTCCCCGTCGGGCGCGCCGCCACCACCTTCAGCCCGCGCTCGGCGAACTCCCTGCGGGTCTCCTCGGACACCGCGCCGTCGGTGATGAGGGTGTCGAAGACATCCGCGTCACCGACCCTCGCGAAGCACCGTTCACCGATCTTCGAAGAGTCCGCGACGACCACGGCCCGCCGGGCCCGCTCGGCCATGAGCCGGTTGATCCGCGCCTCCGCCTCGTCGTGCACCGTGGCGCCCATCGCCGGGTCCACACCGTTGGCCCCGATGAACGCGATGTCGATGGAGATCTGCTGGAGTACCAACTCGCTGAACGGCCCGACCAGTTCATAGGAACGGGAATGGGCCACACCGCCCGTGAGCACAATCTTGATCTGCGGCCGGACGGCCAGCTCGTTGGCGATGTTCAGCGAGTTGGTGACGATAGTCAGATCCGGCTGCGGACCCGTCTCGGCGAAGTCCGCCCGGGTGGCGAGCACCCGCGCGATCGCGGTGGTCGTAGTCCCGCCGCTCAGCCCGACCACGTCCCCGCGCTCCACCAGCCGCGCGGCCGCCTTCGCCACCGCCTCCTTCTCCGCCGACCGGTGCCCCTGCTTGTACCGGATCGGAAGGTCGTACGCCACCGAGCTCAGTACCGCCCCGCCCCGGGTGCGGACCAGCAACTGCTGCTCGGCGAGGGCGTCCATGTCGCGCCGCATCGTGGCGGCGGAGACCTCCAGCGCGGTCGCCGCCTCCTCGACATCCACCCGGCCCCGGTCCCCGAGCAGCTCGAGCAGTGCGTTCATTCGTTCATGGCGCTTCATGGCGCGAGCCTAATTCGTTCCCCGGTCTGAAGCGCTGCCCGGCCCATGCTCCCGTCTCACCTCGGCTTTCTCGGTCGTTTCCGTTCGTCCCGGCCTCCTCATCTCCGCCCCCGTGCCGGGGGCGCAGAGCGGTAGTTGTCCCGCGCCACGGAACCTCCTCCCGGTGGCCCGGTGGCCCGGTGGCCCGGTGAGGTCAGCTACGCACGGTCGCCTTCGCGGTCTGGACGTCGGGGGCCGCAACCGGGGTGTTCAGTACCTCCAGCAACCGGGTGGCCTCCTGCGCCACCGCCTCCCGGGCCAGCTTGACGTACTTCCGGGAGTCGACCAGTGCCGGATCCGAGGCCAGCGTGTGCCGTATTGAGCCGGTGAAGACGGAGACCAGGTGCGTGGAGATATTGATCTTCGTCATACCGGCGGCGATGGCCCGGCGGAGCTCGTCGTCCGGCACTCCGGACGAGCCGTGCAGAACCAGCGGTACCGGGAGAGTCGTGCGCAGCTCCGCGATCAGGTCCTTGTCCAGCTCGGCGGTGCGCTCCCGCATCGCATGGGAGGAGCCGACGGCGACGGCGAGTGCGTCCACCCTGGTGGCTCGGACGAAGGCCAGGGCTTCGTCCGGATCCGTACGCGCTCCCGGCGCATGGACCCCGTCCTTCCCGCCGACCTCGCCGAGCTCCGCCTCGACATATGCGCCGCGCTCATGGCACCAGGCGGCGAGCGCGGCGGTGGTGGCGACGTTCTGGTCGTAGGGGAGGGCGGAGGCGTCCACCATCACCGAGCGCACGCCCGCCGTGATGCCCTGGTGGACCAGTTCGGTGTCGGTGATGTGGTCGAGGTGCACCGCGATTCGGGCCGTCGACTCCTCGGCGAGGGCCAGCGTGGCCCTGGTGAGGGGAAGCAGACTGCCGTGATAGCGGATGCAGTTCTCGCTGATCTGGAGGATCAGCGGGATACCGGTGCGCTCGGCGGCGGTGACCAGTGCCTCGGCGGTTTCCAGATGGATGACGTTGAAGGCCGCGGCGCCGACCCGCGCGGCGCGCGCGGCATCGACGATCGACGCGGTGGGAACGAGGGGCATGGTGACCTGACTCCCTTGCGGAAGGGGTGAGTTGGTGTCGAGTGGGTGGAGTGGAGGAAGGGGAGGGGAGGTCGTGGTGGGGGGCCGGTGGGCGGGGCGTTCGGTCGGCCGTGGGCGGTTCGCTGTCGTCCGCCGGAGCGGCCCTAGGACACGGCGGCTTCCCGGAGCATCACCGAACGGGTCAGGCTGCGCGGATTGTCCGGGTCCAGTCCCCGGGCGCGTGCCCGTTCCAGCGCGACCCGTTGGACCAGCACCAGGTCGGCCAGCGGATCCCGGGCGTGGGACACGAAACGCGCTCCGGTCCGTGCCACATCCGCCTCAAGCCCCTCCGGAGCCTGGCCGAAGAGCCAGGTCACCCTGCCGGGGGCCGCTATCGAGATGGGCCCGTGGCGGTACTCCATCGCGGGATAGGACTCCGTCCAACTCTGTGACGCCTCCCGCATCTTGAGGGCCGCCTCGTTGGCCAGGCCGTACGTCCAGCCGGTGCCGAGGAACGCGAACTGCTCGGCGTCCACCCACTCCTTCTCCACCGGCGCCGCGAGTGCCTCCTCGGCGTCGGCCACCGCCCGTGCGACGTCCTCGCCCAGATGGGCGCGGAGCAGCGTCAGCGCCGTGGTCGCGAAGCGGGTCTGCACCACCGACCGCTCGTCGGCGAACGGCAGTGCCACCGTCTCGTCGGACAGCTCGACTGCGGGCGTCTCGGTGTCGCCGAGCACCGTCACCGTCGGGATCCGGCCCTTGACCGCCTCCAGTACCCGCAGCACCTCGGTCGTCGTGCCCGAGCGGGTGATCGCCACCACCGCGTCATAGCCGCGGTCGGCGCCGAGGAACGCCTCCGAGGCCGGGAAAGGATCCGTGACGCCCAGTCCCGCTCCTTCGCGCAGGGCCGCGTAGGACTGCGCCATGAACCATGACGTCCCGCAGCCGACGACGGCCACGCGCCGGCCTGCCTCGGGCAGCGGCCCGCCGGTGGCGCCGATCCGCGCGGCCTCCCGCCATGTCTCCGGCTGACTGCGCAGCTCCTGCTCCATGTACGACATCTCGCTCATGGACACCCTCCCGTGGTCCGTGATCGGCGATCGAGGTCGCCGATCGATTGCTTCGAGATCTGAGAATGCACCTTGTCTGCAACTTTGTGCTTCGTTGGTTCAGACTCTACGCACTTTCGCGCATCCGTTCCATCCCTCGTGCGGGTGACGACGGGCGAGGGTGTGTGTGGCGTGTTGGGTGCGAACGGATCGCGGCCGTGGCGTGAAGTGGGCGTAGCGCGAGGAGAAAAGCGGGTAAGTGACTGTTGACATCTGCGTGAAAGGTGCCCGATATTCGCAAGATCGGTCATGCGGCTCCGGCTCCCGATGGGTCCGGTCATGGCCGAGGGCGCGGTGCCTCGGTACCCGTCACGCAGTCACGCAGCAATGAGGCTCCGTCGCACAAAGGACTTCCCATGTCCACTGCCCCGCTCTCCGCACCGCGCCCCTCGCTCCCGACGCCGCGCCGCGCCGGCCGGTGGTTCGCCCTCACCGGCGCCGTCGTCGGCGTCATCTACGGCTACGACACCGGCAGCATCTCCGGCGCCCTGGTCTTCCTCAGCAAGGACTTCGGCCTCACCGAGACCGAAAAGGGGCTGGTCAACAGCATCCTGGTGTTCGGCTCGATCCTGGGCGCCCTGATCGGCGGCAAGCTCGCCGACGCCCTGGGCCGCCGGATCGCGATGCTGATCGTGGCCGGCTCCTATGCACTCTTCGTCGCGCTGTCCGCCGTCGCCCCCAACGTCGAAGTGCTCGACGCCGTCCGCTTCCTGCTCGGTGTCGCCATCGGAATCTCGATCGTGGCGGCGCCCCTGTACGTCGCCGAATCGACGCCCGCCCGGATCCGGGGCGCCTCCGTCGCCGCCTACCAGGTGGCCACCGTCGTGGGCATCGTCCTCACCTACTTCGTCAACTGGGGCCTGTCCGGCGGCGGTCACTGGCGCTGGATGCTCGGCCTCTCCGCGCTCCCCGCGGCGCTCGTCACGATCCCGCTGCTGCGCCTGCCGGACACCCCCCGCTGGTACGTCCTCCAGGGGCGTACCGAACGAGCCGTCGAGGTCATGGCGGTGACCGACCCCGACGTCGACCCGCACGCCGAGGTCGCCGCGGTGCGCGCCGCGCTGGCCGAGGAGAGCGGGGGCTCGGTGCGCTCAATGCTGCGCAAGCCGTACGCCCGCGCCACCTTCTTCGTGGTCGGACTCGGCTTCTTCTGCCAGATCACCGGCATCAACGCCGTGACCTACTACAGCCCGCAGATCTTCGAGGAGATGGGCTTCACCGGCAACGGCCAGAACTTCCTGCTGCCGTCCTTCGTCGAACTGGCCTCTCTCGTCGCCAGCGTGCTGGCGATCCTGATCATCGACCGCCTCGGCCGCCGTTTGGTGCTGCTGTCCGGGATCGGCACGATGGTGGCGATGCTCGCGGTGCTGACCGTCGTCTTCAGCGCGGGGAAGCTGCAGGGGACCACCACCTGGGTGGGCTTCGTCGCGATCCTCCTGTTCACCGCCGCCTTCAACTTCGGCTTCGGATCGCTGATCTGGGTCTACGCGAGCGAGGCGTTCCCCGCCCAACTGCGCTCCACGGGGGCATCGGTGATGCTCACCGCAGACCTGGTCGCCAACCTCCTGATCGCCCAGTTCTTCCCGTCGCTGATGGCCAGGGCCGGTGCCGCCGCGACCTTCGCCGGACTGGGCGTGCTCGCGCTCGCCGCCCTGCTGTTCGCGGCGTTCACCGCCCCCGAGACCAAGGGCCGCCAGCTGGAGGAGATTCAGGACTACTGGGCCAACGGCGGCCGTTGGCCCACCACGGGCACCCCCGGCCCGATCGGCGCCGGCCCGCTGGGTGACTCGGCCGCGTCCCCGGCCTCGCCCTCCTAGGTCCTCTCGGCGAACTCCCGCCCGCCGAGCCGGCAGGAGCGCGCGCAGCGCACGGCCCGGCCCACCGGATCAGTCCGGGGGGCCGGGCCGTGCACGCGACGAAGGCTCAGGAGGGGAGCTGCTCCTTGTACTCCACCAGGGCCGGTGCCGTCTTGGTCGCCGTGAACTCGGTGATCCGGTACTCGCAGACCCCGGCGCGGACGAACGGGTCGTCGGCCGTGAGCTTCTCGACGGTCGCCCGGTCGACACCGGCGGCGATGATCACGCCCCCGTCCCGCGGGTTCTTCCGGCCGGACGCGATGAAGTGGCCGGCGGCGTACCCCTTCTCCAGCCACGCCACGTGGTCCGGAAGGGCGGCGTCGACACGGTCGAGGGGCGCGATGTAGGTCAGCTCCAGTACGAACATGGCTGCAATATAGAGGAGGGGAGGCGGACGTCGGCGGCCGGTATGCGGCCGTCGGTGCGGTGCGGCGGTTCGGTAGCGTTGCGGGCACCATGGACACTTCCGGAACCATCTCCCTCGCCGACGAGCTGCGGCACTGGCCGGCGGACGAGGCCGCGGCCCGCGCCGTACAGGACCGGCTGCGCGTCCACGTGAGGCTCGACGAGGCAGGCCCGGAGCCGGGTTTCGAGGGCACCGTGGTCGGCGTGGACGTCGCCTACGACGACGAGCGGGACGTGGTCGCCGCGGCCGCCGTCGCCCTCGACGCCCGCACGCTCGCAGTCGTCGACGAGGCCACCGCCGTCGGCCCGGTCTCCTTCCCCTACGTCCCCGGCCTGCTCGCCTTCCGGGAGATCCCCACGGTCCTCGACGCGCTGGACCGGCTCGCCCGGATACCCGACCTGGTCGTCTGCGACGGCTACGGGCTCGCCCATCCACGGCGGTTCGGCCTCGCCAGCCACCTCGGAGTACTGACCGGCCTGCCCACCATCGGGGTCGCCAAGACCCCCTTCACCTTCCGGTACGAGGCACCCGGGCCGGAGCGCGGCGCCACCGCACCGCTGTGGGACGACCGCCCGGCCGACGGCGAGCCCGAGGAGGTGGGACGTGCCCTGCGCACCCGGAGCGGAGTCAAACCGGTCTTCGTCTCCGTCGGCCATCGGGTGGACCTCGACCGGGCCTGTGCGCACACGCTCCGTCTGGCGCCGGCGTACCGGCTTCCCGAGACGACCCGGGCCGCCGACTCGCTGTGCCGCAGGGCGCTGGCGAGCGCCTGACGGCCGCCGTCAGAACATGCCGAGCGCCGGACGGCAGAAGCGGTCCTAGGCGCGGACCACCCGGAAGGTGATCCCGGCGTCCTGGAGGCGGCGGGTCAGCGCGTCCCCCATGGCCACGGCCGTCGTCACCTGGCCTGCGGTCTCGGGTAGGTCGTCGAAGGCCAGGCTCAGCGCGCCCTCGGCGAGCATCTTCGCGGTCTCGTCGTAGCCGGGATCGCCGCCCGCGACCTCGGTGACCAGGCGGGTGCCGCCGCCCGAGGCCACGAACCGCACCGCGAACCAACTCCGCGCCCGCCGCTGCCGACTCGGCCCCTCGCCCGGTTGCAGCCGACCGGACATCCAACGACGGGCGGGCGGAACCTGGGCGAGCGCGGACAGGGCTCCCGCTCCCAGGACGCCGGCCACCGCCGTCGGCAGCCGGCGCACCCCCGCGTAGTGGCGGTAGCGGAAGTCCGGCCCGTAGTGGTCGAGGGTGGCGGCGGAGCGGGCGACGATGCGCGGGTCCAGGGTCGGCAGGGGCACACCCCAGGTGCGGGTCTCCCGGCTGCGGACGGGCGGCCCGAACGGGGCGCGCACCGTACGGCCGGTGAGCGGTGGTTCGGCCCGTCGACGGGCCCGGGCGGCCCGGGCCATGGCAGCCGGGCGGGAGACCGCGGTCAGCGCCGAGGCGAGCGTCCCGCCGGAGAGCGTGGCATTGGTCCGCACGAAGCCGTCGATGCGCACCGGGTCCCCCTTGGGGAGCAGCCCCACCGTGTAGTGCACCCCCAGGTCGAACGGGACGGAGTCGAAGCCGCAGGCGTGGACGAGCCGTGCCCTGGTGGCCCGGGCGGTGGCGTCGTGGCGCAGGTACATCCGGTCCACGAACTCCGGCTCGCCCGTGAGGTCCAGGTAGTCGGTGCCGGCCTCGGCGCAGGCCGCGACCAGCGGCTCGCCGTGCAGCAGATACGGCCCGACCGTGGTGGCCAGGACGCGGGTGGTGGCGGCGAGGGCGCGCAGCGAGTCCGGGTCGGCGCTGTCGGCCCGCAGCAGCGGGAGGTCCGCGCAGGCAGGGGCGACGGCCGCCAGCCGGTCGCGCAGCCGCTCCAGTTTGGCCGTGCTGCGTCCGGCCAGTGCCCATCGGCAGCCCTCGGGGGAGTGCCGGGCCAGGTACTCCGCGGTGAGTGCGCCGGCGAAGCCGGTCGCCCCGTACAGCACGAGGTCGTGGTCCCGTCCTGAAGTGTGCTGCCGTGGCATCTGCGTCCTCTCTGGTCCGGGGTCAGGACCCTAAGGAGTCGTCGACGGTACGTCAATGAACGGGTGGGGCGGTGACATTGGCGGCGGACAGGACGTGGGCCCGTGCGTCCCGTCTTGACGCGGCGGGGGAGCGGCGCCAGATTCGAGCGAGGAGAGGGGACGTCCGACGTCCGGTTCGTCCGCGTAAGTGTGACGGGTGGGCCGGGCGGCTGCCGGAGGAGGCCGGTTCCTGCGATGACGCATCCCGCGGACACCCCGGACCGGGCGCCGCTCCGCGCCTGGTACCACGAGGTCGCCCCGCGTCAGTGGAAGGCGCTGTCCGCCGCCTGGCTCGGCTACCTCCTGGACGGCTTCGACTTCGTGCTGATCACGTTGGTGCTGACCGAGGTCGCCGACGACTTCCGTCTGGACACCGCGACCGCCGCCTCCCTCGTATCCGCCGCCTTCGTCACCCGCTGGCTGGGCGGCGCGCTCCTGGGCGGGCTGGGCGACCGGCACGGCCGGAGAACAGCCATGATCACCAGCATCCTGCTCTACTCCCTGGGCACCTTCGCCTGCGGATTCGCCTGGGACTACACCAGTTTGTTCGCCGCCCGACTGGTGATCGGGGTCGGCATGGCGGGGGAGTACAGCACCAGCGTGACCTACGTCCTGGAGAGCTGGCCGGGTCGGCTGCGCAACCGGGCCTCCGGATTCCTGATCTCCGGTTACGCGGCCGGTACGGTCGTCGCCGCCCAGCTGTACGCCTGGGTGGTGCCCGCCTGGGGCTGGCGCTGGATGTTCCGGCTCGGGCTACTGCCCGTCCTGGTCGCCCTGTGGATGCGCCGCTCGCTACCGGAAGCCGGGGACTGGCAAGCCGAGATCGCGGCCGCCGGGGGAGGAAACGGGGCGGGGCATGAGGAGCGCCCGAATCCGTTCCGGTCGCTGTTCGGCGGCCGGCTTCGACGCCTGGTCAACGGCGCGGTCGCGGTGGTCGCGTCCGTCGCGCTGTGCTGTGCCTTCACCCCGCTCGGCGCGGGGTTCGTGCCGTGGGCGGCCACGGTCGCCGCGCTGTGCCTGGTCGCCTTCGCCGCCCAACTGGGCGGCCGCGGCGGCCGGCTGCTGTACGTCGCCCTGATGGCGACGGTGTTCTGCGCGTTCCTCTACAGCTGGCCGGTACAGGCCCTGCTGCCCACCTACCTGAAGTCCGATCTGGGATACACGCCCCGGCAGGTCGGCGACGTGATGTTCTTCGCGGGGTTCGGCACCATGGCCGGCTGCTGGCTGGCCGGGTTCACCGGGGATCTGCTCGGCACCCGGCGCGCCTATGCGTACACCCTGCTGGCCTCGCTGGCGTTTGTGTTCCCGGTGTTCGCGGTGCGCGGGAGTCTGGTGGGGCTGGGGGCGCTGATCTTCGTCCTGCTGGCGCTGGGGCAGGGCATCTCCGGGATCCTGCCCAAGTACATCGCGGGGCACTTCCCGACCGCGACCCGCGCCGCGTCGCTGGGCTTCGTCTACAACGTGGGGGCACTGGGCGGCGCGGTGGCACCGGTCCTCGGGGCACAGCTCGCCCGCGGTATGCCCCTGGGGCGGGCGCTGGCGGTCCTCACCTTCGGGCTGACGCTCCTGGTCGTCGTCCTGGTGGGCGGCGACGTCCCGCGGCGGCTGGCACGGCTGGTGAGCCGTCAGGTACCCGGCGACCAGCTGGTGTCGGGCCCGCAGCGCGGGGCCGACGCGGAGGGTGGGGCGGATGCCGCGCGAGGGGACGCATCGGCGGGGGCGACACAGTGACCGGCTGGAGGCGGGGAGGAAACGGGCAGCGCACACAGGAGGGAAGGCGGACGTACTGCGCAGAGACGGATGTGGCCGCAGCCCGGGTCACTCGGTGCTGTCGCCGTGCCGCCCCAGGGTGACCCCGCGGACGCCCTCCATCTCCGTCAGGGCCTCCACCAGAGGGTGCGCCGATCCGCTGCCCTCCAGACGGAGCAGCGCCTCGGCCGCCGTCCGGGCCTCGTCCGCGCCCGTCTCCACCTGGACGTCGGTGACCCGGAACCCACTGCCCGTGCACAGCTCCAACATCCGGCCCAGCAGCCCGTGTTGCGCCTGGTAGGTCAGGCGCAGTTCGACCTGGTCGAAGGAGGGCCCCGAGGGGATCCGCTCCGACACCATGGAGAAGCCCCGCACGATCAGGAAGTGCGCCGCGGTCGCACCCATTCCGAGCAGCGGCAGCCCGCCGCCGCAGGCCATACCGATGGCGCAGGTCAGCCAGATGGTCGCGGCCGTCGTCAGGCCCCGAACCGCGTCCTTCCGCACGAAGATCAGGCCACCGCCGATGAAGCCGATGCCGGAGACGACCTGCGCGGCGACCCGCGACGGGTCCAACGCCACGCCGTCGGTGCCCAGCAGCGCGCCGAAGCCGTGGATCGACACTTCCATGAACAGGGCGCTGCCCACCCCGACGAGGGTGTGGGTGCGCAGTCCGGCGCTTTTCTGCCGGGCCTCGCGTTCCAGTCCGATGAGTGAGGAGAGCAGCAGGGCTATGGCCAGCTCGGCGAACTGACGCAGCCCCTGACCGGCGTGTATGTCGAACAGTGCCGCAGCGAGATGAGACATGGCGGCATTGTCCCTCCGCCGGCCCGGCGTGCGGCGCTCCGCGGGCCGTTGTCAGTGGTCGCGGTTAGCGTTGAGGGCGATGGGTGGCGCGGACATACGCGCAGCTCGCCGGTGGCATCGCAGGCGGTGCGGGACAGGGGAGCGGACGTGGAGGACGGCATGGCAAAGGCGGCAGCGCGCGGGACGGCAGGGGCGCGGGCGAGGGCCTGCGCGCCCGGGCGCGGGATAGCCGCCGGACTGCTCATCGACCGGCTCGGCGGGGGATAGCGGCGCGGCGGCAGCAGGCGCGCGAAGGCCCGTGGCGGCGATGGCAGTTGAGCATCGTCGGCGCGGGCCTTGTTCGTTGACGGCCACTTGGCATGGGGGGCTTGTGGAAAGTGGAACACGTTCTTAACATCGCGAGTGTTACATCAGAAGTGTCACAGTGCGGAAGGCATGGGGCGCGATGACGCAGTCAGGGAACGGCCCGCTCAGCGGGGTGCGGGTGGTGGAGCTCGCCGGCATCGGCCCCGGCCCGTTCGCGGCCATGCTGCTCGCGGACCTCGGCGCCGACGTCGTCCGCGTCGACCGCCCCGGCGGCGCCGGACTCCGCATCGACCCGGCCGCCGACCTCACCAACCGCAACAAGCGCTCGGTGCTGGTGGATCTCAAGCAACCCGCCGGCGTGGCACAGGTCCTCGATCTGGCCGAGCGCGCCGACGTCCTGATCGAGGGGTACCGCCCGGGGGTGGCCGAGCGACTGGGCGTCGGCCCCGAGCCCTGCCTGGCGCGCAACCCCCGCCTGGTCTACGGCCGGATGACCGGCTGGGGACAGCAGGGCCCGCTCTCCGCCACCGCCGGCCACGACATCGCCTATATCGCCATCACCGGCGCCCTCGGCATGATCGGCCCGCCCGACGGCCCGCCCGCCGTCCCCGCCAATCTGCTGGGCGACTACGCAGGCGGCTCGCTCTACCTCGTCATCGGTGTGCTCGCGGCCCTCCAGCACGCCCGCACCGACGGCGGGGCGGGCCAGGTCGTGGACGCCGCGATCGTCGACGGCACGGCCCATCTGACGGCGATGATCCACGGCATGCTGGCAGCCGGCGGCTGGCAGGACCGGCGCGGTGCCAATCTGCTCGACGGCGGCACGCCGTTCTACGGCACCTATGAGACGGCCGACGGCGGCTACATGGCCGTCGGCGCGCTGGAGCAGAGGTTCTACGCCGAGTTCATCCGCCTGCTCGGCATCGAGGACGAGGTCCCCGGCCGGGACGACCTCGCCGCCTGGGGCGAGCTCCGCACCGCCATCGCCGCCCGCTTCCGGACCCGCACGCGGGCGGAGTGGACCGCCGTCTTCGAGGCGTCCGACGCCTGTGTGGCGCCGGTGCTCTCGCTGCGCGAGGCACCCGGGCACCCGCATCTGGCCGCCCGCGGCACCTTCGCCGAGCACGCCGGCCTCACCCAGCCCGCGCCCGCACCCCGCTTCTCGGCCACCCCGGGGACGCTCCGCAGACCCCCCGCCCAGCCAGGAGCGGACACCGAAGAGGTCGCCCGCGACTGGCGCGTCCCCAGCCTGGAGCGGACGGAGGCGGCCCACTGATGGAGCTCTCCACCACCCTTCCCTACGCGGCCGATCCGCGCCGCGCCGCCGAGGAGGCCGCCGCGCTCGAACGCGCCGGAATGGACGTCATCTGGGTCGCCGAGGCATACGGCTTCGACGCACCGACCATCATGGGCTTCCTGGCCGCCCGCACCGAGCGCGCCCGGATCGGCTCGGCGATCCTCAACGTCTACTCCCGCACCCCCGCCCTGATCGCCCAGACCGCCGCCGGACTCGACGCCCTCTCCGGCGGCCGCGCCCTGCTCGGCCTGGGCGCCTCCGGCCCACAGGTCGTCGAGGGCTGGCACGGCACGCCGTACGACCGACCGCTGGCCCGCACCCGCGAGACCATCGAGCTGTGCCGCCGCATCTGGCGCCGCGAGGTGATCGACCACCACGGCATCACCGACATGCCGCTGCCCCCGGAGAAGGGCGGCCGGTTCGGCAAGCCGCTGAAGATCCTCTCCCGCCCGGTGCGCCCCTCGATCCCGGTCTACGTCGCGGCCCTCGGACCGGCCAACGTCCAGATGACCGCCGAACTCGCCGACGGCTGGCTGCCCGCCCTGTTCGTCCCGGAGCGGGCCGCCGACGTCTGGGGCGGTCCGCTGGCCGAGGGCACCGCCCGCCGCGACCCCGCGCTCGGCCCCCTGCGGACCGTCGCCGGCGGCCTGCTCGCCATCGGGGACGACGCCGCCGCGGCCCGGGACCTGGCCCGCTCGACCATCGCGCTCTACGTCGGCGGCATGGGCGCCCGGGGCCGCAATTTCTACCACGACCTCGCCGTCACCTACGGCTACGAACAGGCCGCCCACACCATCCAGGAGCACTACCTCGCCGGCCGGAAACGCGAGGCCGAGGCCGCGGTGCCGGACGAGTTCTGCGAGCGGGTGTCGCTGTGCGGGCCCGCAGGGTACGTCCGGGAGAGGATCGCCGCGTACCGGGAGGCCGGTGTGACGATGCTCAACGTCCAGCCCATAGGCCCCGATCCCGTCAAGCTCGTCGAGACCGTCAGGAACTGGCTCTGAGGGGACCGGGCAGAGGAAGCGCCCACCGGGGGACACCCCGGGCCCCGGCGGAGCAGCCCGCCGACCACCCAGGACATCCCCGAAGGGACAGCAGAGTGAAGCGCCAGATCTTCACCGAGGACCACCACGCCTTCCGCGAGACGGTGCGCACCTTCCTCGCCAAGGAGGTGACGCCGCACTACGACAAGTGGGAGAAGGACGGCATCGTCAGCCGGGACGCCTGGCGGGCCGCCGGCCGGCAGGGGCTCCTGGGCCTGGCCGTGCCCGAGGAGTACGGCGGCGGAGGCACCACCGACTTCCGCTACAGCGCCGTCCTGGCCGAGGAGTTCACCCGCGCCGGCACCCCCGGCTTCGCCATCGGGCTGCACAACGACATCATCGGCCCCTACCTGACCTCGCTCGCCACCGAGGAGCAGAAGCGCCGCTGGCTGCCCGGCTTCTGCAGCGGCGAGACCATCACCGCCATCGCGATGACCGAGCCCGGTGCCGGCTCCGACCTCCAAGGCATCCGCACCACCGCCGAGGACCACGGCGACCACTGGATCCTCAACGGCTCCAAGACCTTCATCTCCAACGGCATCCTCGCCGACCTCGTCATCGTCGTCGCGAAGACCACCCCCGAGGGCGGTGCGCACGGCCTGAGCCTGCTGGTCGTCGAGCGCGGCGCGGAGGGCTTCGAACGCGGCCGCAACCTCGACAAGATCGGCCAGAAGTCCCAGGACACCGCCGAGCTGTTCTTCAACGACGTACGGGTTCCCAAGGAGAACCTCCTCGGCGAGCTCAACGGCGCCTTCGTGCACCTGATGACCAACCTCGCCCAGGAGCGGATGGCGATAGCAATCGCCGGGATAGCCGCCGCCGAGCACCTGCTGGAGATCACCACCGGATACGTCAAGGAGCGCGAGGCGTTCGGCCGGCCGCTCGCCAAGCTCCAGCACATCCGGTTCGAGATCGCCGAGATGGCCACCGAGTGCGCGGTCACCCGCACCTTCCTCGACCGCTGCATCGCCGACCACTCCGAGGGCACCCTCGACGCCGTGCACGCCTCCATGGCCAAGTGGTGGGCCACCGAGCTGCAGAAGCGGGTCGCCGACCGCTGCCTCCAACTCCACGGCGGATACGGCTACATGACCGAATACCCCGTCGCCCGAGCCTTCACCGACGGCCGCATCCAGACCATCTACGGAGGGACGACCGAGATCATGAAGGAGATCATCGGCCGCTCCCTGCTCGGCTAACCCTCCCGACTGCGCCTCACCGGGGACAGTCCCCGGACCCCGGCCGACAGAAAGGCTTTTCAGTGAGCACCGAAGCGTACGTGTACGACGCGATCCGCACCCCCCGCGGCCGTGGCAAGGCCAACGGCGCGCTGCACGGCACCAAGCCGATCGACCTGGTCGTCGGCCTGATCCACGAGGTGCGGCGGCGCTTCCCCGACCTGGACCCGGCCGCGATCGACGACATCGTGCTGGGCGTCGTCGGACCGGTCGGCGACCAGGGCTCGGACATCGCCCGGATCGCCGCGATCGCCGCCGGCCTGCCCGACACCGTCGCCGGCGTCCAGGAGAACCGCTTCTGTGCCTCCGGCCTCGAAGCCGTCAACATGGCCGCCGCCAAGGTCCGTTCCGGCTGGGAGGACCTCGTCCTGGCCGGCGGCGTCGAGTCGATGTCGCGGGTCCCGATGGCCTCCGACGGCGGTGCCTGGTTCGCCGACCCGATGACCAACTTCGACACCGGCTTCGTCCCGCAGGGCATCAGCGCCGACCTCATCGCCACCATCGAGGGCTACACCCGCCACGATGTCGACGAGTACGCCGCGCTCTCCCAGGAGCGGGCCGCCGCGGCATGGAAGGACGCCCGCTTCGAGCGCTCCGTCGTCCCCGTCCTGGACCGCAACGGCCTGGTCGTCCTCGACCACGACGAGCATCTGCGCCCCGGCACCACCGCCGACTCGCTGGCGGGCCTGAAGCCGTCCTTCGCCGCGATCGGCGACGCCGGCGGCTTCGACGCGGTCGCCCTGCAGAAGTACCACTGGGTCGAGAAGATCGACCACGTCCACCACGCCGGCAACTCCTCCGGCATCGTGGACGGCGCGGCACTGGTCGCCATCGGCTCCAAGGAGGTCGGCGAGCGCCACGGCCTGACCCCGCGGGCCCGCATCGTCTCCGCCGCGGTCTCCGGCTCCGAGCCGACGATCATGCTCACCGGGCCCGCGCCTGCCAGCCGCAAGGCCCTGGCCAAGGCCGGGCTGACCATCGACGACATCGACCTGGTCGAGATCAACGAGGCGTTCGCCGCGGTCGTCCTGCGCTTCGTCAAGGACATGGGCCTCAGCCTGGACAAGGTCAACGTCAACGGCGGCGCCATCGCCCTGGGCCACCCCCTCGGCGCCACCGGCGCGATGATCCTCGGCACCCTCGTCGACGAACTGGAGCGCCAGGACAAGCGCTACGGCCTGGCCACCCTCTGCGTCGGCGGCGGCATGGGCGTCGCCACCGTCGTCGAGCGCCTCTGACCCCTCGTCCCACCCCACTACGGAGTACCGACCATGAGTGAATCCACCACCATCCGCTGGGAACAGGACGAGACCGGCATCGTCACCCTGGTCCTGGACGACCCCGATCAGTCCGCCAACACCATGAACAGCGCCTTCAAGGCGTCCCTCAGCGCGGTCGCCGACCGCCTGGAGGCCGAGAAGGACGACATCCGCGGCATCATCTTCACCTCCGCCAAGAAGACCTTCTTCGCCGGCGGCGACCTGCACGACCTGATCGCCGTCACCCCCGACCAGGCGCAGCAGGCGTTCGAGGCGGGCAACGGCATCAAGCGCGACCTGCGCCGGATCGAGACGCTCGGCAAGCCGGTCGTCGCCGCGATCAACGGCGCGGCGCTGGGCGGCGGTTACGAGATCGCCCTGGCCTGCCACCACCGCGTCGCCCTGGACACCCCCGCCACCAAGATCGGCCTGCCCGAGGTCACCCTCGGCCTGCTGCCCGCCGCCGGCGGCGTCACCCGCACCGTCCGGCTGCTGGGCATCACCGACGCACTGCTGAAGGTCCTCCTCCAGGGCACCCAGTACAACGCCACCCGCGCCAAGGACAACGGACTGATCCACGAGGTCGCCGGGACCCCCGAGGAACTCCTCACCAGGGCCCGGGAGTTCATCGACGCCCACCCCGAGTCCCAGCAGCCCTGGGACGTCAAGGGCTACAAGATCCCCGGCGGCACCCCGGCCCACCCGAAGTTCGCCGCCAACCTCCCGGCGTTCCCCGCCAACCTCAAGAAGCAGCTCAACGGCGCGCCCTACCCGGCGCCGCGCAACATCCTCGCCGCCGCCGTCGAGGGCTCCCAGGTCGACTTCGAGACCGCCCAGACCATCGAGGCGCGCTACTTCGTCGAGCTGGTCACCGGCCAGGTCTCCAAGAACATGATCCAGGCGTTCTTCTTCGACCTCCAGGCCGTCAACGCAGGCAGAAACCGCCCCAAGGGCATCGCACCGCACACGGTCCGGAAGGTCGCCGTCCTGGGCGCCGGCATGATGGGCGCCGGCATCGCCTACGCCTGCGCCAGGGCGGGCATCGAGGTCGTCCTCAAGGACGTCACCCCGGAGGCGGCCGAGCGCGGCAAGGAGTACTCCGCGGGGCTGCTCGCCAAGGCGCTGGCCAAGGGGCGGACGACGGAGGCCAAGCGGGACGAACTGCTGGCGCGGATCACGCCCACCGCCGAGCCCGCCGACCTCGCCGGCTGCGACGCGGTCATCGAGGCGGTCTTCGAGGACGTCGCCCTCAAGCACAAGGTGTTCAAGGAGATCCAGCACATCGTCGCGCCCGACGCGCTGCTGTGCTCCAACACCTCCACCCTCCCCATCACGCTGCTGGCCGAAGGCGTCGAGCGGGACGCCGACTTCATCGGCCTGCACTTCTTCTCGCCGGTCGACAAGATGCCGCTGGTGGAGATCATCAAGGGCGAGCGGACCGGCGACGAGGCGCTGGCCCGCGCCTTCGACCTGGTACGCCAGATCAGGAAGACCCCGATCGTCGTCAACGACTCGCGCGGCTTCTTCACCTCCCGCGTCATCGGCCAGTTCATCAACGAGGGCGTCGCGATGATCGGCGAGGGCCTCGACCCGGTCTCGGTCGAACAGGCCGCAGCCCAGGCCGGCTACCCGGCCAAGGTGCTCTCCCTGATGGACGAGCTGACCCTCACCCTGCCCCGCAAGATCCGCAACGAGACCCGGCGCGCCGTCGAGGAGGCCGGCGGCACCTGGGAGCCGCACCCGGCCGACGCCGTCATCGACCGCATGGTGGACGAGTTCGGGCGCCCCGGACGCAGCGGCGGTGCCGGCTTCTACGAGTACGGCGAGGACGGCAAGCGGGCCGGTCTGTGGCCGGGGCTGCGCGAGCACTTCCAGCGCACGGGCGCCGCCGTCCCGTTCGTCGACATGCAGGAGCGGATGCTGTTCTCCGAGGCGCTGGACACCGTCCGCTGCCTGGAGGAGGGCGTGCTGACCTCCGTCGCCGACGCCAACATCGGCTCCATCCTCGGCATCGGCTTCCCTGGCTGGACCGGCGGCGTGCTCCAGTACATCAACGGCTATCGGGGCGGGCCGGGCCGGGAGGAACTCGTCGGCCTGCCCGGGTTCGTGGCCCGTGCCCGGGAACTCCAGGCAGCCTACGGCGACCGGTTCGCGCCCTCGCCGCTGCTGGTCGAAAAGGCCGAGCGCGGCGAGAAGTTCGCCGACTGAGCAGGGCGGGCGGGAGCGGGCCGCGATGGCCCGCTCCCCTCACCGCTCGCGCGGGCCGGCCTCCTCGCCGTGGCCCGCGCGTTCCGCCCGGCCGCCGGGTTCGCCCCTGCCGAGCCACTCCCGCAGCTCCTCCTTCATCGATCGCTGGAAGGCGGTGACCAGTGCCTGGACCACCATCGGCTGCATATGCGCCGACAGCGACTTCATCCGCGCCATCTCCTCCGCGTCCGGTCCGCCGTCCCGGTAGGGCCCCCATACCTCGTCCTTGAAGAGCCGGCTGAGCTCACGGGCCGCCGAGCGGGTGTGCTCGATGACGACGGTGCGCGCCGCGAGGATCGTCTCCAGCGCGATCGGCACGTCGAGCAGCCGCGTCCCCAGGTGCAGCAGCCCGGGATCGACCCGGAAGACCTCCGGATCCTCGGTCCGCACCAGGACGTTCATCGCCGCCAGCCGGTCGAGGTCCTCCTCGGTCAGCTCCCGGCCGACCCGCCGCTCCAGCTGCTTCCGGGTGGCGTCCTCCGCCTGGTCCGGGATCCAGCTCGCCACCAGGGCACGGTGGATGGCCAGGTCCTGGGCGCTGAGATCGGGCGGCAGCTGCGCCAGATAGCGTTCGATGGCGGACAGCGTCAGCCCCTGGTGCTGGAGTTCCTCGATGAGCGCGAGCCGCGAGAGGTGGTCCGGCCCGTAGCGGCCCACTCGGCGCGGGCCGATCTCGGGCGGCGGCAGCAGACCGCGGGTGCTGTAGAAGCGGATCGTGCGGACCGTGACGCCCGCTCGGGCGGCGAGTTCGTCGACGGTCAGGCCGGGGGCGGACTCCATCATGTTCAACAGTATTGCTGTCTCACCAGTCCTGTGAAACCTTCTTCACCGCTCAGCGCGCAGCCAGGCCCCCGCCGCGCAGGGCCTGGGTCCTCCGTACGGTCCGCAGATCAGGCCCACACCTCGGGAGGCCGCCATGACCACGCTCCTGCGTATGCCCGCCGCACCGGACGAACTCACGCTGCCCGCCCTGCTGTTGCGCAACGCCGAGGACCACGGCGAACGGCCGGCCCTCTCCTGGCGGGCGCCGGACGGCGGCCGGCAGACGCTCGGCTGGGCGGCGGCCCGCCGGCGGATCGCCGAGCTGGCCGCCGGCTTCGCGGCGCTCGGCGTCCGGCGCGGGGAGATCGTCCTGCTCATGATGGGCAACCGCCCCGAGCACTGGTTCGGCGACCTCGCCCTGGTGCACCTGGGCGCGGTGCCCGTCACCGTCTACGGCACCGCCGCCCCGGGCCAGATCGCCCATGTCGTCCGGCACAGCCGGGCCCGTCTGGCCGTGGTCGAGGGGCCGCGGGAGCGGGCCCAATGGGAGCCGCTGCTCGACGACCCGGCGGGCCGGCTGGAGCGGCTGGTGGTGGTTGAGCCCGCGGACGGGCCGCCGGCCGCGGCCCCCGGGGCGGCCGGCCGGTGCGAGAGCTTCGCCGCGGTGGCGGCCCGCGGCGCCGAGGCGTACGACCCGGTGGCGTTCGAGGCGGCCTGGCGACGGGGCGACGCCGACGACACCCTGACCGTCGTCTACACCTCCGGCACGACCGGCGACCCCAAGGGAGTGGTGCTCACCCACCGCCAGGTGCTGCTGAACGCGGTGGCCCTGGACGGCGTCGTCGAGCTGCCGGACCACGCCGCGCACCTGTGCTACCTGCCGTTCGCGCACATCGCCGAGCGGATGCTGGGCCTCTACCTGCCGGTCTTCCGGGCCGCGCACGTCCATCTCTGCGCGGATCCGGCACAGGTCGCGCCGACCGCCCGCGAGCTGCGGCCGGCGCAGTTCTTCGGGGTGCCGCGGGTGTGGGAGAAGCTGGCGGCGACGGTACAGGCGGCGCTGGCGGAGCTGCCGGCCGAGCGGCGGGCGGCCGTGGCGGCGGCAGCGGAGACGGCCCGGGCGCATGTCGCGTGCCGGGAGCGCGGGGAGCGGCCGTCCGCCGAGCTGGCGGCCGCGTACGCGAGGGCCAAGGCGCGGGTGCTGGACCCGCTGCTGCTGGCGGCGGCCGGCTTCGACCGGCTGGTGTGGACGGCGAGCGCCTCCGCGCCGATGCCCCCGGAGGTGGTGCGGTTCTGGGCCGGCTTCGGCATCGTGATCATGGATGCGTGGGGCCTCACCGAGACGGCGGGGGTGGCCACGGCCAACGGGCCCGAGGGCTTCCGGCTGGGCTCGGTGGGCCGGCCGCTCGCCGGGCTGGAGGTGCGCACGGCCGCCGACGGCGAGATCGAGGTGCGCGGCCGGACGGTGTGCGCGGGGTACCTCCGGGCGGACGGGACGGTGGAGCCGGCCACCGGCGCGGACGGCTGGTTCCGCACCGGCGACATCGGCCGGATCGACGGCGACGGCTTCCTGTGGCTGACCGACCGCAAGAAGGAAATGATCGTGACCTCGACCGGCAAGAACGTCTCGCCCGCGCTGGTCGAGAACGCCCTCAAGGAGCATCCCCTCGTCGGACAGGCGCTGGTGCACGGCGACGGCCGGTCGTATCTGGTGGCGCTGCTGGTGCTGGATCCGGAGCTGGCCCCGGCCTGGGCGGCCCGGCACGGGATCGCGGGGAGCCTGCCGGAACTGGCCCGCCATCCGGCCGTCCGCGCGGAGGTCGAGCGGGGTGTGGCGGAGGCGAATTCCCGGCTGAATCGCACAGAACAGGTCAAGCGATTTTCGTTGTTGGGCGAGGAATGGCGGCCGGAAAGTGGCGAACTAACGCCGTCGCTGAAGCTTCGTCGCCGTGTTATTCGCCACAAATATGGACAAATCCTAGAGCGAATGTACGCCATGTGATCTCGCACACAGACGGGGGGCCGTAACTCGTGGATGGTGTGCGACTGACCGTTCGCGCAATCCGCGGTGCCGGTCATGTTCAAGCGCTCCGAAAGTGAGATACCAGTAGTGAGCACAGAAACCGTCGTGGATGAAGCCCAGCGGCCATCGGACGGGGGGAGCGGGATCCGGCAGGACGCGGGCGACGCCGGTTACAGCAAGGGCCTCAAGGGCCGGCACATCAACATGATCGCCATCGGCGGCGCGATCGGCACCGGCCTCTTCCTCGGCGCCGGCGGCCGACTGCACTCCGCCGGACCCGCTCTGGCCGTCGCCTACGCGGTCTGCGGTCTGTTCGCCTTCTTCGTCGTCCGGGCCCTCGGCGAACTCGTGGTGCACCGCCCGTCGTCCGGCTCGTTCGTCTCCTACGCCCGGGAGTTCCTGGGGGAGAAGGGCGCCTACGTCGCGGGCTGGATGTACGTCGTCAACTGGTCGACGACCGGCATCGCCGACATCACCGCGATCGCCCTGTACACCCACTACTGGAGCATGTTCACCAGCATCCCGCAGTGGGTCATGGCGCTGATCGCGCTGGCGGTGGTGCTCTCGATCAACCTGATCTCGGTGAAGATCTTCGGTGAGATGGAGTTCTGGTTCGCGATCATCAAGGTCGCGGCGCTGGTCGTCTTCATGTTCATCGGGATCTTCCTGCTGGCCACTCACCACCCCGTCGACGGGCACACCCCGGGCCTGAACCTGATCACCGACCACGGCGGCATCTTCCCGACCGGTCTGCTGCCCGTGGTGATCGTGCTCCAGGGCGTCGTGTTCGCCTACTCCGCCGTCGAACTGGTCGGCGTCACCGCGGGTGAGACCAGCGAGCCGCACAAGGTCGTGCCCAAGGCCGTGAACTCGATCATGTGGCGGGTCGGCATCTTCTACGTCGGCTCGGTGATCCTGCTCGCGATGCTGCTGCCGTGGAACATGTTCAGCGCCAACGAGAGCCCCTTCGTCACCGTGCTGTCCCACGTCGGCATCCCGCACGCCGGCGACGTGATGAACCTCGTCGTGCTCACCGCGGCGATGTCCAGCCTGAACTCCGGGCTGTACTCCACCGGCCGCATCCTGCGCTCGATGTCGATGGCGGGCTCCGCACCGAAGTTCGCCGGGCGGATGAACCGCAACCAGGTGCCCTACGGCGGCATCATGCTCACCTCCACGGTGTGTGTGCTCGGCGTCGGGCTCAACTACTGGCTGCCGGGCAAGGCGTTCGAGATCGTGATCAACATCGCGGCGCTGGGCATCATCAGCACCTGGTGCACGATCATGGTCTGTCACATGGTGTTCGTCCGCCGCGCCAAGGAGGGACTGCTGGAGCGGCCGCGCTTCCGCCTGCCGGGCACCCCGGTCACCGACATCGCCACCATCGTGTTCCTGCTCGGCGTCATCGTGCTGATGTGGTTCGACGACGGCGTCGGCCGGCAGACCGTGCTGCTGATCCCGGTCCTCGCCGCGGCGCTGGTCGGCGGCTGGTACGCGGTCCGCGGCCGGGTCCGCCGGATCGCCGCCGAACGCGAACTCGCCGAACAGGCCGAGTAACCACGCGAGGGCGCCCCGCCCACACGCCGCAGGGCGGCCGCGGAGGACCGGAGGGTCACCGCGGCCGCCCTCGTGCGTCCACGACGGGCCGGGCTCCGGGGTGGGCTCAGCCGCCGATCACCGGGTAGTGGTCGGAGAGGTCGCTGTAGGTGTAGCTCTTGCCCCAGCTGGAGACGGTCCAGGGCGCCGACTCCTCCTTGACCACGGTGTTCCGCCAACCGGTCGGCCGGGCATGGCCGTTGCGGAACAGCACATAGTCCAGGTCCTCGCGGGGATCGTCCGGGTAGCGGTACTTGGCGATCGAGTTCTCCTGGGTGTCGAAGGAGTACGGGTGGCCGGTGCGGCCGTCCGCGGGGGCCAGGTCGGCGTTGGCCAGCAGGGCGTCGTACTCGCTGCCGTGGGAGTCGATGTTCATGTCGCCGGCGACCATGACCTCCTCGTCCGCCGGGATGTTCTCGGCGTCCAGGAAGGCGTCCAACTCCTTGAGCTGCGCGGCACGGTCGGCGGCCGCCTCACCGGCCTTGCAGCCCGAGTCGGTGGACTGGGTGTGGGTGCCGACCACGTGCACCCTGGTGCCGTCGACGTCCAGCACCGCGTAGACGAAGCCCTTGTTGGAGAACGAGTCCGAGCCGCAGGCGTCCTTGTAGATGTACTGCTCCTTGCGCAGTACCGGCCACTTGCTCAGCAGCGTCACCCCGCCGTCCTCTGGGGTGACGGCCGAGTAGGCGCCGCCGGTGGCGTCCCAGCCGCTGCGGCTGCGGCCGACCACCGGCGTCTGGTGCGGGTACTCCGCTGCGGCCCGTGCCTTCAGCGCGTCCGAGGAGGAGTTGTCGAAGGCTTCCTGGAGCACGACGACGTCGTTGCCGTGGAAGAAGTCCGCGGACGCGATGGCCTGTGCCCGGTGGTCCTGGCCCCAGTTGGGGTAGAGGTTCTTGCTCATGAGGAAGGTGTTGTAGGTGAGCACCTTGAGCCGGGGCGCGCTCGCGGCCGACGGGGCCGCGGCTGATGCGGTGGGGGACGCGACGGCCAGCGTGGCGGCGAGGGCCGCGGCGATCGCGGCGACCCGGGATGTGCGCAGCGCGGAATGCGGCACGGAAACTCCCTGTGGAGGTGGGGGCGTTGGGTGTGAACCGACGCCGCACATCAAACCAGCTGGGGTTACTTCCAGGTAACCTCCTGGTGGGCAGGAGATTGACAGCGCAAAGCGCTTGACGACGCGTCCGTGGAGGCGAGGGCCTGCCGCTGTCCCTGTTCACGCTCGGCGCCGTTACAAAGTGATTCGGTTGGTGTCTCTGTTGCCGGTGGAGTGTGCCGGTGGCGCCGGGCGGTCGGGGTGAGGAAGGCCGTTGGGGGACGAACGGCACCTGGTGGAACCGGTGTCGGGCAGTGCGCCGCAGGCCGGCGGGGCGCTGACCGACCGGATCCTGGACGCGGCGCGGGAGCAGTTCACGACGTTCGGGCTGCGCCGGTCCACCGTCGACGACGTGGCCGAACGCGCCGGTGTCTCACGGGTGACGGTGTATCGACGGGTCGGCAACAAGGACGAGTTGGCGCAGCGGGTGCTGCTGCGGGAGTACCGGCGGTTCGTCGCGGAGGTGGACGCGGCGGTGGCCGGGCTGCCGACGATGGAGGAGCGGATGGTGGAGGGGTTCGCCGCCCTCCTGCGGCTGGTCCGGGGGCATCCGCCGATCGGGGGGGGCTGATGCGGTTGGAGCCGGAGACGATGCTGCCGTATCTGACGCTGGAGAGCGGGCCGTCGTTCCTCGCGATGCGCGGCTATCTGGCGGGACATCTGCGCCGGGCACGGCGCACGGCGAGCGAGGCGAAGCGGGCGGAGGCGGGGTGGCAGGGACGGACGTCACGGATGCCGAGCTGGACGCGCACCCGGTCGTCGGCGCTGGCGTGACCGACCACTCCACCTTCCGCACCGGGGGTGGTGCGCTGCCTGATGGCGCCGGTGCCGCCACCGCTGCGGATCGCCCCGGCGCTGTTCCTGGCCTACTGGAACACCCACCGCCCCGGCACCGACCCGCGTACCCGCCGTCCCCTGGGGGCAGCCGTATGATGAGTAGGCGTATGAGTACGGTACAAACACCCCCGAAATGCACGGACCCCGCACCCCCGCCGCCCGGTGGCGTGCTCTGGTCGCTGGTCGGGGACATCAGATCCCTGCTGACCCTGCCCGCCGCGCTGACGATGCAGGTGGCGCACCCCGCCGTGGGCGCGGGCGTGGACGACCACTCGGTCTTCCGCACCGACCCCTGGGGCCGCGGCGAACGCTCACTGGCCTCGCTCCAGCTGTGGGTCTACGGCGGGGCGGAGGCCGCCGAGGAGGGCCGGCGGCTGCGGAAGCTGCACCGCGCCATCCAGGGCACCGACGCCTACGGCCGGAAGTACCACGCGCTCACCCCCGCCTACTACGCCTGGGTGCACGCCACCGGCTACCCCGTCTTCCGGCACGCTCGGCGCTACCTCGGCCGCCCGTTCACCCCGGCGCAGGAGCGGCAGCTCTACGCGGAGTGGCTCCAGGTCGGCCGGATCCTCGGCATCCACGACCGGGACATGCCGCAGACCATCGAGGAGTTCTGGCCCTATTACCGCAAGGTCCTCGACACCGAGATCGAGGAGACGGCGGTGGTGCGTGAGCTGACCGCCACCGACCAGCCGCTGCCGGCCCCGGACCGCGGCCCCTGGTGGGTGCTGCTGCCGCTGCGGCTGGCCTGGCCGGTGCTCAAGCCGGGCTTCGCCCGCTTCCGACGGTTCGTCACCATCGGGCTGATGCCGCCGGACGCCCGGCGTGCCATCGGCCTTCCCTGGACCGACGTCCAGGAGCGCCGCCTGCGCCACCTGGGGCTGGTGGTGCGGCTGGTGATGCCGGTCCTGCCGGAGCGGCTGCGGTTCATGCCGATCGCACGGCGGGCCCGCCGGGAACACCGGGCGGCCCGCCGCTGAAGCACCGGCGGGCGGAGCCGGGCGTGCCCGGTCCCCGCCCGCCGCTCCCGGTCAGCGACCGCCGTGCACCTCGTGCACGTCGTGGGTGGCCGCGATCTGCTTCCACGACTTCGGCGCGGCGACCGGGCCGCGCGGCGCGGCGAACGCCCGCGCGCCCGCCCCGGCGGCCGGCCTGCTCGGCTGGTACAGCCAGGTGTCGAAGAAGTCGGCCAGCGGCTGCCCGGACTTCTTCTCGGCGAACTTCACGAAGTCCCCGATCGCGGCGTTGCCGTACCGGTGCTCCGTCGGCCAGGACTTGAGGATGTCGAAGAACACCTTGTCGCCGACCTTGTTCCGCAGCGCCTGGAGGGCCAGCGCACCGCGGTCGTAGACCGCCGAGTCGAACTGCTTGTCCGCGCCCGGGTCGCCCGGCTTCACCGTCCAGAACGGGTCGCCCGCCGGGTGCTGGGCGTAGACGTAGTCCGCCAACTGCTGCGCGGTGCCCTCGCCCTCCTTCTCCGACCACAGCCACTGGCTGTACGCGGCGAAGCCCTCGTTGAGCCAGATGTCCTTCCAGTCCTTCAGCGACACGCTGTCGCCGTACCACTGGTGGGCCAGCTCGTGCACCACGACCGAGACGTTGGTGCCCTTGTCGAAGGCCTGCTTGCCGTAGAACGGCCGGGTCTGGGTCTCCAGCGCGTAGTGCGCCGGGACGTTGGGGACATAGCCGCCGACCGAGTTGAACGGATACGGGCCGAAGACGCTCTCCAGCCACTCGGTGACCTCGGTGGTGCGCTCGATGCTCGCCCGCGCCGACCCGAGGTTCGGGCCCAGGTCCGGGCTGACCGCGTTGATCACCGGTACGCCGTCCGCGGTGGTGTCGGTGGTGATGTCGAACTTGCCGATCGCCAGCGTCGTCAGATACGTCGCCTGCGGTTTGTCCGAGCGCCAGTTGTAGCGCGTCCAGCCGAGCTTGGAGGTCTTCGAGGCCAGCACGCCGTTGCTGAGCGCCTGGGTGCCGTCCGGGACGGCGACGGAGATGTCGTACGTCGCCTTGTCGGAGGGGTGGTCGTTGCTGGGGAACCACCACACCGCCGAATCCGGCTCCTGCGCCACCACCCCGCCGTCCGGCGTCCGGGCCCAGGCGGTGAAGCCGTCGATCTTCAGCTCGGAGGGCTTGCCCGCGTAGCGGACCACCACGCTGATGTCCTTGCCCTTCTCCAGCGGCGTGGCCGGAGTGACCTCCAGCTCATGCTCCCCGGAGGTGGCGAAGGCGGCCTTCTTGCCGTTGACCCGGATCTCACCGACCTTCAGCCCGAAGTCCAGATTGAAGCGCGAGAGGTTCTGTGTGGTCCGGGCGAGCAGGGTCGCCGTGCCCTCCAACAGGTCGGTCTTCGGCTGGTACTTGAGCCGCAGATCATAGTGGGAGACGCGGTACCCGCCGTTGCCGCTGTAGGGGTAGTAGCTGTCGCCCGCACCCGGGGCGCCGGGCGTGAAGTCCGCTGCTGATGCCGGGATCGCCAGCAGCAGGCTGAGCGCGGCCGCGCCCGGGACCAGGAGTCTGTGACGCACGAGTCCTCCAACTCGTAGGGGAGGTCGATCTCCTACGGACCCTATGTACGCATCGGTCACCACGTCATGTCCATGGCCACATCCGACACATGACCGACATCTCGCCGACATGTGTCCCGGACCGCCCCCTTCTGCACGGGAGTTGACCCGCGCTACCGTCCGCCCGTGACAATACGTATGGGACCTCCCCACACCCCATGGAAAACGCTGGTCGGCGCGGCCGTGCTCGTGCTCCTCGCGCTGCTCGCCGCACCCGGCGCGGCGAGCGCGACCCCCGCCCCCCGGGAGAGCAAACCCGTCTACTCCTACGCCCACGCCATCCGCGAGACGGTCTGGGTGGACACCGGCCTCGACGGCGACGGCGACGGCCGCACCGACCGGGTCGCCGTCGACATCATCCGGCCCTCCGAACCCGCCCGGCAGGGCCACCGGATACCCGTGATCATGGACGCCAGCCCCTACTACTCCTGCTGCGGCCGCGGAAACGAGAGTCAGAAGAAGACCTACGACGCCCACGGCCGCCCGGTCCAGTTCCCGCTCTTCTACGACAACTACTTCGTGCCCCGCGGCTATGCGACCGTCCTCGTCGACCTGGCCGGAACCAATCGCTCCGACGGCTGCATCGACACCGGCGGACGCTCGGACGTCCAGTCCGCCAAAGCCGTCGTCGACTGGCTCAACGGCCGGGCCCGCGGCTACACCGCCCGCGGCGGCGGCAGAGCCGTCACCGCCGACTGGTCCAACGGCAAAACCGGGATGATCGGCAAGAGTTGGGACGGCACCATCGCCAACGGTGTCGCCGCCACCGGCGTCCCCGGCCTGAAGACCATCGTGCCGATCGCCGGCATCACCTCCTGGTACGACTACTACTTCGCCCAGGGCGCCCCGCTCTACGACGGCGGCCCCGACGAGCTGGCGGCCGCCGTCGAGAGCCCCGGCGCACACAAGAACTGCGCCGCCGTCCAGCGCAAGCTCAAGGCGGGCGCCCCGCGCAACGGCGACTGGACCGGCCTGTGGACCGAACGGGACTACGTCCGCGCCGCCGCCAAGGTCCGCGCCAGCGTCTTCCTCGTCCACGGCATGCAGGACCTCAACGTCCGCACCAAGCACTTCGGACAGTGGTGGGACGCGCTCGCCCGGCACGGCGTCCAGCGCAAGATCTGGCTCTCCCAGACCGGCCACGTCGACCCCTTCGACTACCGCCGCGCCGACTGGGTGCACACCCTCCACCAGTGGTTCGACCACTACCTGATGGGCTACGACAACGGCATCGACCGGGCACCCATGGCCGACATCGAGCGCGCCCCCGACACCTGGACCACCGACGCCCGCTGGCCCGCGAAGGGCACCGCCACGGTCCCGCTCCACCCGCGCACCGGCAGCCAGGCCGGCGTCGGCACCCTGGGCACCCGCCCCACCCCGGCCGGACAGAAGGCGGCGTTCACCGACGACCCGGCGCTCGACGAGTCCGACTGGGCCGCCGCCGTCGACCGCCCGACCCCGGCCAAGACAGGCTTCACCACCGGCCCGCTGACCGCACCGCTGCGGCTCTCCGGCGCCGGCACGGTGACCGTCACCGCCACCCCCAGCACCACCAGCGCCCACCTCTCCGCCGTCCTCGTCGACCTCGGCCCGGACACCATCCGCAACTACGCCGGCGACGGCGAGGGCATCGTCACCCGCGGCACCAGCAGCTGTTGGGGCGCCGGCACCCGCGGCGACACCGGCTGCTTCAAGGACACCGCGGCCGACACCACCAAGGTCGGCTTCACCGTCTTCAGCCGCGGCTGGGCCGACCTCGGCCACGCCACCGACCCGCAGCACGGACACCCGCTCACCCCCGGCAAGCCCTACACCCTCACCCTGCAACTCGCCGCGAGCGACCACATCGTCCCCGCCGGGCACCGGCTCGCGCTCATCGTGGCCGGCACCGACGCCCATCTGATCGACCCGCCCGCCTCCCGCCCCACCCTCACCCTCGACCTGGCCCGCACCACGGCCCGGCTGCCGGTGACCGGCGGCGCCCCGGCCCTCGCCCGGGCCACCGCGGGCACCCCGGCGGCCCCGAGCCCGACCGGGACCACCCTCAAGGGCATCGCCCCGCCGCCGGCCCCCAGCCGGCTGCCGTACGGAGACTGACCGGAAGTGACCGACCAGGGCCGCCCCGCGGGCACGGGGCGGCCCCCACCCCGCTGCCGACCCCGGAGGCATCACGTGGCACCCCTCGGCTCACTCCGCTCCCGCGGCCTCGCGCTCGCCGCCCTTGCCGCAGCCCTCACCGCCGCGTTCAACCCCTTCCCGCCCGCCCGGGCCACCCCGACCCACCTTCCCCGTACGGGATTCGAGACCAGCCACGGCGCCCGATGGACCAGCGAGGCCGAGGAGACGGCGTTCCTCGCGGCCCTCACCCGGGCCCCGGGAGCCGGGACCCCGGTCCGCGTCGACCGGATCGGCACCACCGCACAGGGCCGCCCGCTCCGCCTCGTCAGCCTCGGCACCCCCGCCCTCCGGCACCCCGCCGACGGCCGGCGCACCGACTCCGTGCTGCTGGTCTGCTCCCAGCACGGCGACGAACCCGCCGGCCGCGAGGCGTGCCTGACCACCGTCCGCGACCTCGCCTACGCCAGGGACCCGGCCACCCGGAACCTCCTGGCGCACACCGGCGTCCTCGTCGTGCCCACCGCCAACCCCGACGGCCGGGCCGCCGGCACCCGCGGCAACTCCGACGGCACCGACATCAACCGCGACCATGTGGCGCTGACCACCCCCGAGGCCCGCGCGATCGCCGCGGTGCTCCGCGACCACCGCCCCGACACCGTCTACGACCTGCACGAATACACCCCCAAGGCGCCGTACTACACCAAGGACCTGCTCTCCCTGTGGCCGCGCAACCTCAACACCGCGGCCCCCGTCCACCGCGAAGCGGCCGCCCTGTCCGAGGAGTTCGTCGCCCCCGCCGCCCGGGCGGCCGGCTTCAGCACCGGCGTCTACGGCATCTGGACCGACCCCGTCACCGGCTCCCCGGTCAAACAGGTCGCGGGCGACGGCCAGGAGCGCATCCTGCGCAACACCGCCGGCATCAAGGGCTCCGTCGGGCTGCTCGTGGAAACCCGCGTCGGCCCCCTCACCGCCGCCGAGAAGGCCGACCCGGCACGGAACGACCGCCGCCGGGTGACCTCCCAACGCTCCGCCCTCAAAGGGCTGTTCGGCTTCCTCGTACGGCACCGCGGACGCATCGCGGCGGCCACCGCGGCGGCCCGCACGGCCGGCCTGGCCGACCGCGGCCCCGTCTACCTCGGCGGCGCCGACAACGAACCCCCCACCGCCGACCGGATCCTGACGCGTCCACCGCGCGCCTACCGCCTCGACCCGGCACGTTTCGCCCGGGCCGAGGCCGTACTGGCGGCGCACGGCGTGCACTGGCGGCGGGACCTCGACGGCGGCGCCACCGTCCCGCTCCGCCAGCCGCTGCGTGCCCTGGTCCCGCTGCTGCTGGACCCGCGGGCCGACCATCCCGTCGTGGCCGGCACCCCGGTGGACGGGCGGGACGACGGGTGAACGACCAGGCCGCCGAGGCCCGCCGCCACCGCGCCCCCCGAGGCGATCAGGACGCCGCGAGCCCGTCCCGCACCAGCCGCAGGACCTCGTCGGCGCAGCCCCAGGAGACGGTCACCCCTGCGCCCCCGTGACCGTAGTTGTGCACGCAGACCGTCCCGTCCGGCAGGCGCTCCGCCGCGAGCCGCACCGCCGGGCGGGCCGGACGCAGGCCCACCCGGTGCGCCAGCACACGGGCCCGCGCCACCTCGGGGAAGAACCGGGCACAGCGCGCCACGATCGCCTCCGCCACCGCCGGATCGGGCTCCCGCGACCAGGCCCCGTCCCGCGCCGTCCCGCCCAGCACCAGCCCGAACGGCTGCGGCAGGACGTAAGTGGTGTCCGCCGAGTCCCCGTCGGCCGCGGTGAACCACTCCTCGACGCCCGGATTCTCGACGATCACCAACTGCCCCTGCACGGGATGGACCGTGGGATCGGGGACCAGCTCACGGGCGCCGAGTCCGGAACAGTTCACCACCGCCCGGACACCGTCCGCCGCCTCCGCCAGCGACGCCACCGGGCGCGCCACCACCGTCCCGCCGGCCGCGACCAGCCGCCGCTGTAGATAGCGCAGCTGCACCGGCATCTCCACCAGCGGCGTGCGCGCTCGCCAGCCCCCGGCGCAGCCCGGCGGCAGCTCCCCGGCACGGGCCCGCCGCAGCCCCGGGACCGCCGCGTACCAGGCACCGAGCCCGTCGGCGGGCAGCCCGTCACCGTCGACCGCCCCCGGCCCGTCCGCCATGGTGCCCGCCACCAGCCGCGCCCCGGTCTCCGCCGGCCGCCCGGCGAGGGCGGTGAGCACCTCCAGGGAACGCAGCGACCACCGGACCGCCTCGTCGTACGGCCGGACCCGATACGGCCAGCACAGGCCGCCGGCGACCGCCGAGGTCGTCGCACCGGCGGCGTCCCGCGCGACCACCCGCACCCCGTACCCGGCCTCCGCGAGCACCACCGCCGAGGTCAGCCCGATCACCCCGCCGCCGACCACGCATATCTCCGGCGGCGACGACTCCGCGGCCGCTCCGTCCGGCGTCGCCGGCCCGCCCGTTTCCCCCGACCGCTCGTCCGTCATCTCCGCAGCCTCCCCTGGTCCCGGGTCCGATGTCCGCCTGTGATCTTCTCCACCTGTGATCCGCACGTAACCCTCCGGCAGCGGGCCGGACAGCACCGGACCTTAGGCTGGTAGTGCCCCGGTGGACCGGCCCGTGCCGCGCCACCGTCCGGGCCCCGGCACCGTCGGCCGATGACGCCCCTCGGATCCGCCCGCGCGACCCCGCGGCCGCGCGCCCCGTATTCCGGCCGCTGTCCATCGCCGAGGAGACCCATGCCCCGCCACCGGCGCGCCGTGCCCGCCTGGCTCGCCCACCCCTTCCGCTGGCAGCGGCTGCCCGTGCCCTGGGCCGCCGTGGCCCGCGGCGCGCTGTGCGCGGGACCGCTGCTGGCCGCGGGGATCGCCGCCGGCCGCCCGGCCGCCGGCGTGCTGACCGCCCTCGGCTCGATGCTGGCCGGCGTCAACGACCGCCCCGGCACCCGACGCACCGGCATCGTCCACATCGGCCTGCCGGCGCTGGCCGCCGCGTTCGGGATGCTGGTCGGCGCCGCCCTGCGGACCGCCGACGCGGGCTGGTGGACGGTGCCGGCGCTCTGCGCGGTCGGCTTCGTCTCCGGCGCCGGCAGCGTGGCCGGCCCGGTGCGCTCCACCGCCGGGATGCAGATGCTGGCCGCCACCGTCCTCGGCGCGGGCATGCCGCTGCCCGGCACCCCCTGGGCCAAGGCCCTCTACGTCCTCGCCGGATGCCTCTGGCTGCTCCTGCTGCGGCTCGCACTGCGGTACCCGCGCCCGGCGGGCGGCCCGCTCAGCGGGGAGCGGGCCACCGTCGCCACGGTCTTCGACGCGCTCGCCGACGCCCTGGCGGCGGTCGGCGGGCCGGGCGCCGAGCCCGCCCGGCGCCGACTCACCGCCGCCCTGGACCGCGCCGACGAGGCACTGCGGCTGCGCCGGCTCACCAGCCGCCTGCTGCGCCGCCCGGCCCGACCGGAGGAGCTGCTGCTCGCCGAGCGGTTCGCCGCGGCCACCGCGCTCTGCGAGGCCAGCGTCGCCCTCCTGTGGGAGGCCCGGCCACTGCCGCCGCGGGTCGCCGCGAGCCCCCGCCGGTTCGCCGCGGCGCTGCGCACCGGACGCCCGCCGGGCCGGCTCTCCGCCCCGGAGAACAGCTCCGCCGCCCGCAGCGCCTTCGACCACGCCCTGCTGGACGCCGCGGTCGCCTTCGCCCGCGAACGGCCACTGCCCCCGCCGGCGACCGGCGAGCCCACCCCGCCCGCACGGGCGACCGGGACCCGCGGAGCGCTCGGCCCGGACGCCCGGGACTACGGACTGCGGGTCGCCCTCTGCATCGGCGCCAGCGCGGCGGTCGCCCTGCTGCTGCGCGCCGACCACTGGTACTGGCTCCCGGCGACCGTCACCTTCCTCGTCAAGCCGGACCTGGGCCCGCTGTTCTCCCGTACGGTCAACCGCTTCGCGGGCACCGCGGTCGGCGTCCTGGTCTTCGCGGGGGCCGCGGCGCTGCTGCCCGGGAGCTGGTGGCCCGCGGTGGCCGCCGGTGCGGGCGGCGCGCTGCTGCCGTTCGCGATCCGGCACTTCGCCCTCCAGACCGGCGCGATCACCGTGATGGTGCTGTCCTTCGTCTACGTCGGAGGCGCCCCCGAGGCCGCCGGCGAACGGCTCGTCGACACCTCCCTCGCCTGCGCGATCGTGCTCGTCGTCGGGCATCTTCCGCGGCTGGCCGACCCGCGCCGCCGGGTCGGCCCGCGGGTCACCGAGGCACTGCGCAGCACCGAGCGCTTTCTGCGCCACGTCCTCACGCCCCGGCCCGCCGCCGACCCGGCCGCAGCCACAGCCGGAACCGGTGCCGTCGCCGCCCGCCGGCTCGCGCTCCGCCGGGACGCCTACCGGACGCTGGCCCGGGCCCGGGCCGCCGCGGAGACCGCCGCCGCGGAGTTCCGCCCCGGCCGCGACCCCGGAACCGACTGGCCGACCGTGGTCGCCGCCGTGGAACGCATCGTCGACGCCGCCACCGCCTGCGCCGTCCGCCTGGAGCGCGGCGCCCACCGCCCCGGCCCGGAGGAGGCCGAACGGCTCTGCCGGGCGCTCCTGGCGATGGCCGACGTCCTTGCGGATCCCCGCCGCCCGCCCGGCACCCCGCCGCCGGAACTGCTGCCGGTCCCGGACTGCGCCACGCTCACCGACGTCGCCGCCGAACTGGAGCGACTGCGCGGCTACGCGGCCGCCCGGTGACCACCGGCCACCCGCCGGTGCCGCCGCAGCCGTAGGCCCTCCGCCGCCCCGCCGAGCGCCAGCGCCACGGCCACCAGCAGGGCGCTGACCCACGGCGGTGCGCGGTAGCCGAAGCCCGCGGCGAGGGCGACACCGCCCCACCAAGGCCCGGTCGCGGCGCCCACGTTGAGCGCGGCGGTCGCGAAACCCCCACCCAGCGTGGGCGCTTCGACCGCCGCGTAGAGCACCTGCGCGATCAGGGTCGAGCCGACCGCGAACGACAGCGTCCCCTGGACGAGGACCAGCACGACGGCGGCCACCGCGTTCTGGGCCGTCAGCGCGAACACCGCCCAGCCCGCGAGCAGCGCCACGCCCCCGACGGCGAGCACCGCCCGGGGCCGCCGGTCGGCCAGCCGCCCACCGGCCGTGACACCCGCGAACGAGCCCAGCCCGAACAGCGCCAGCACCACCGGCACCCCACCGGAACCGAAGCCGGTGACGCCGGTGACCAGCGGCGCGAGATAGGTGAAGGTGCAGAACGTGGCGCCGTTGACCAGCGCCCCCAGCAGCAGCGTCACCAGCAGCCGCGGACGGCGCAGCGCCCGCAGTTCACCGCGCGCACCCGCCCCGGCCGCGGCCGCGCCGGACCCGGCCGGACCGTCCGGCACCGACACCACGATGGCGACCACGGCAGGCACCGACACCGCGGCCACCGCCCAGAACGCCGCGCGCCAGCCCCACTCCTGCCCCAGGAGGGCACCGGCCGGGACGCCCGCGATACAGGCCAGCGTCGTGCCGCCCAACAGGACGGAGGTGGCCCGGCCCTTGGCGTCCGGCGCGGCCAGCGCGGCCGCCGTCGCCAGCGCCACCGCCAGGAACCCGGCGTTGGCCAGCGCCGCCACCACCCGGGTCGCCAGCAGCACCGCGAAGCTGCCGGTCACCGCGCCCAGGACGTGCACCAGCAGAAAGGCGACCAGGAGGACCAGGAGGGTGCGCCGCCGCGGCCAGCGCCGGCTCAGCAGCGCCATCAGCGGCGCCCCGACGATCATCCCGGCCGCGAACGCCGAGGTCAGCGCGCCGGCGGCAGGTATGGACACCTGGAGATCGGCGGCGATGTCCGGGATCAGCCCGGACAGCATGAACTCCGACGTGCCCTGCGCGAACACCGCGAGCGCGAGCATGTAGAGGGCGAACGGCATAGAGAAGTCTCCGCAACCACACAAGGACCGGCACGGAATGCCCGACGGGCGGCGTCGACGGAACCGACGGCGCATCGGTACGGCCGGTGAAGGAAGCGGCAGCCCCGGCTACCGCGATGACAAGACCTGCCTGGAGAAGGCGGTCCGGTGGCGGAGAACGACGAACAGCCACCGGACGGCGCCCGGTGGCTAGCGTCTTGAGGACTCGGGGCTGGACATGATCCGCAGGCTAACCGGGCGGCCCGGCACCCGTCCACACAATTAGCGGCGCAGCACGGCGCGGTGCTCGTTCGGCTGCCTCAACCCGCCGCCGAGGCACACGAGTTGGCGGCGGCCACGTGGTCCGCGGCCGACGACGGACTGCCGACCACCGACGGCCGACGACGGACGGGCGGCGGCAGGACTCCCGTCCCACCGCCGCCCGTCGAGGTCGCCCAAGGCTCAGCGGCCGCCCTTGCCGCCCAGCAGCCCGGCCCGCCGCAGCGCATCCGCCATCGCGTCGTTGACCGGCCCGGCGTCCCGGCCACCGCCGCGGCGCTCGCCGCCGCCCTGCCGCTGCCGCGGCGCACCGCCCCGGCCGCCGCCACCACGCCGGTCGCCACCGCCGCGCTGTTCACCACCGCCACGGCGTTCGCCGCCGCCGCCGCGGCGCTCGCCGCCGCCGGCCGGCGCGGCCTTCCCGGGCTCGTCGTCCAGCCTCAGGGTCAGCGAGATCCGCTTCCGCGGGATGTCGACGTCGAGCACCTTGACCCGCACGATGTCGCCGGGCTTGACCACGTCCCGCGGGTCCTTGACGAAGGTCTTCGACATCGCCGAGACATGCACCAGCCCGTCCTGGTGGACACCCACGTCCACGAACGCCCCGAAGGCGGCGACATTGGTCACCACACCCTCCAGGAGCATTCCCGGCGCCAGGTCGCCGATCTTCTCCACGCCCTCCTTGAAGGTCGCGGTCCTGAACTCCGGCCGCGGGTCACGGCCCGGCTTCTCCAACTCCTGGAGGATGTCGCCGACCGTCGGCAGACCGAAGGAGTCGTCGACGAAGTCGGCCGGCCGCAGCCCGCGCAGCACCGCGGTGTTGCCGATCAGCTCGCCGATCCCGCTCTTCGCCGCCTGCACGATCCGGCGCACCACCGGATACGCCTCCGGATGCACGCTGGAGGCGTCCAGCGGGTCGTCGCCGCCCCGGATCCGCAGGAAGCCCGCGCACTGCTCGTACGCCTTGGGACCCAGCCGCGGCACGTCCTTGAGGGCCTTGCGCGAGCGGAACGGGCCGTTGCCGTCCCGGTGCGCGACGATGTTCTCGGCCAGGCCCGAGCTGATGCCGGAGACCCGGGAGAGCAGCGGCGCGGACGCGGTGTTGACATCCACACCGACGCCGTTCACACAGTCCTCGACCACCGCGTCCAGCGAGCGCGACAGCTTGGTCTCGGCCAGATCGTGCTGGTACTGGCCGACGCCGATCGACTTGGGGTCGATCTTGACCAGCTCGGCCAGCGGGTCCTGGAGGCGCCGCGCGATGGACACCGCGCCGCGCAGCGACACGTCCAGATCCGGCAGCTCCTGCGAGGCGAACGCCGAGGCCGAGTACACCGAGGCGCCGGCCTCGGACACCATCACCTTCGTCAGCTTCAACTCCGGCTGCGCGGCGATCAGTTCGGCCGCCAGCTTGTCGGTCTCCCGGGAGGCGGTGCCGTTGCCGATCGCGATCAGCTCGACACCGTGCTCGCGCGCCAGCCGCGCCAGGGTGGCCAGCGCCGCGTCCCACTTCTGCTGCGGCACATGCGGGTAGATCGTCTCGGTCGCCGCCACCTTGCCGGTCGCGTCCACCACGGCGACCTTCACACCCGTACGGAAACCGGGGTCCAGGCCCATCGTGGCGCGCGTCCCGGCGGGCGCCGCCAGCAGCAGATCGCGCAGGTTCGCGGCGAAGACCCGGACCGCCTCGTCCTCGGCGGCCTGCCGCAGCCGCAGCCGCAGATCGATCCCGAGGTGCACCTGCACGCGCGTGCGCCAGGCCCAACGCACCGTGTCCTGGAGCCACTTGTCGGCCGGCCGGCCCCGGTCGACGATCTCGAAGCGGTGCGCGATGGACCGCTCGTAGGCGCTGGGCCCCTCGCCCGCCTCCGCCGGGTCCTCCGGTTCCAGGGTGAGGTCGAGGACGTCCTCCTTCTCACCGCGCAGCATCGCCAGCACCCGGTGCGAGGGCAGTTCGGTGAACGGCTCGGCGAAGTCGAAGTAGTCGGCGAACTTGGCGCCTTCCTCCTCCTTGCCGGCGCGCACCTTCGCCGCGACCCGGCCGCGCGACCACATCCGCTCGCGCAGCTCGCCGATCAGGTCCGCGTCCTCGCTGAACCGCTCGGTGAGGATGGCCCGCGCGCCCTCCAGCGCCGCGGCCGGATCGGCGACGCCCTTGTCCTCGGCCACGAACGCCGCGGCCGCCACGGTCGGTTCCACCGACGGGTCGCCGAGCAGCCCGTCGGCCAGCGGCTCCAGCCCCGCCTCCCGGGCGATCTGCGCCTTGGTGCGCCGCTTCGGCTTGAACGGCAGGTAGATGTCCTCCAGCCGGGCCTTGGACTCGGCACCGCGGATCTGCGCCTCCAGCGCGGCGTCCAGCTTGCCCTGGGACCGCACGGACTCCAGGACGGCGGTCCGCCGCTCCTCCAGCTCCCGCAGATAGCGCAGCCGCTCCTCCAGGGACCGCAGCTGCGCGTCGTCGAGCAGCTCGGTCGCTTCCTTGCGGTAGCGCGCGATGAACGGGACGGTCGAGCCGCCGTCGAGCAGTTCGACCGCGGCCTTCACCTGCCGCTCCCTGACGCCGAGCTCGTCGGCGATCCGCGCTTCGATGGACCCGAGGGCCCCGATGGGCTCAGTGGCTGCCGTCACGTTGATCCTGCCCGCCTTCCAGCGACTTTCCTGAGCCTGCATTGTGCCGGTTGGTGACCCGGCCTGTCGCACCGCCCGGCCGGGAACGCCGGGGTGTGAGAAGACGCACCACACCCCGACGACCCGGACGGACGGGCGCGTTACTCCTTGCCGAACAGGGCGGCGGGGAACGCCCCGGACTCCATCAGGCGGGCGGCGAACGCGCCCGCCAGTTCGGTCAGCCGGGCCACGCCCGCCGCCCCCAGGTGCTCGTACGGCGCCCGGTCCAGCCGGTCCGTCGTCCGCTCCAGGTCCTTGCGCAGCTCCACGCCGGCCTCGGTCAGTTCGTCCCCGGCGGTCAGCAGTCCACGGTCGCGCAGCCGCTCCTGTGCCGCCGTCAGGTCCTCGTCCGACCAGCCGCGGGTCGTCCGGAGGCCGTGGTAGTTCATCCCGCGCCCGCTGGCGGTGTGCGAGACCAGGGCCTCCACCGGGTCCAGCTCGGCGGCCATCAGGGCGATCAGATGGCCGTCGCCGCGGTGTTCGCGCAGCAGCGACGCGGCGTGCCAGTAGGCGAGGTGCGGGGCGTCCGGCACCGGCAGGTCGGCGTAGGCGGAGTACAGCGGCCGCGAGTACCGGGTGCAGCCCTCGGCGGCCCGCAGGGCGAGCTTCGCCGCCTCCGCCATCTCCGGTGACTCGACCGCCTCCGCGCCGAGCTGCCGGCGCAGGCTGCTGTCCACCGCCCGCAGCCGGGCGTCCAGGACGACCTGCGGCGCGGCGACCGTCCACACCTGCGGGACGTGCCGGGCGACCAGCTCGTGGCTGAAGGAGAAGAAGGTGGCGGTGACCGTCCCGGGCCCCACCGCGCCCATCGGCGCGCTCCGGGCGGCGAGGTAGCCGGCCCGGCCGTTCTCCACGCCCACCGCGGTCAGCTCGGCGGAGAGCTCCGGGGCGAAGTAGTGCGCCGAGTGGAAGGGGTTGAGGGCGTTGTGGCAGTGCCGTCCGGCCCGTTCGGGCAGTGCGCTGGAAGACGTCATGCGAGCAGGCTACCGACCCGTTGGTATGGCGCCACCGCCGGCCCGCCTCCGCCCCTCCCGAGGCCGGCCCCGATCCGCGCATGGCAGGAAAGGTGGGAAACTCGTCATTGCCGCCATCCGCCTCGCTGGCCAGGATGGACGGCATGGAACAGCGTGACGTGCTGGTCGTCCTCTACGACGGCGTGCAGAGCCTCGACGTGACCGGCCCCATCGAGGTCTTCCACGGTGCCGCGCAGGGCGTCCCCGGCGCCTACCGGATCCGTACCGCCGCCCTCGACGGCGCCCCGGTCCGCACCACCAGCGGCCTCACCCTCGTCCCCGACCTCGCGCTGGACGCCGCCGAACCCCCGCACACCCTCCTCGTCCCCGGCGGCGACGGCACCCGCAACCCCACACCACGGCTGGTCCACTGGCTGTGCACGCACGCCCCGCGCACCCGCCGCCAGGTCTCGGTCTGCAGCGGCGCCTTCCTGCTGGCCGCGGCCGGCCTGCTGGACGGCCGCCGCGCCACCACCCACTGGAGCCTGTGCGCCGACCTCGCCGCCGACCACCCCGCCGTCCGCGTCGAACCCGAGCCGATCTACGTCCGCGACGGCAGCGTGGCCACCTCCGCGGGCGTCACCGCCGGCATCGACCTGGCACTGGCCCTGGTCGAGGAGGACTTGGGCCGCGACCTCGCGCTGACCGTCGCCCGCCACCTCGTCGTCTTCCTCCGCCGGCCCGGCAACCAGACCCAGTTCAGCGCCCAGCTCGCCGCGCAGACCGCGGAGCGCCGCCCGCTGCGCGACGTACAGCAGTGGATCACCGAGCACCCGGCCGCCGATCTCTCCGTCGAGACCCTGGCCGGCCGCGCCGGACTCTCCCCGCGCCACTTCGCCCGCGCCTTCCGCGACGAGACCGGCATGACACCCGGCCGCTACGTGGACCGGGTGCGCCTGGAGGCCGCCCGGCGGCGCCTGGAGGACACCGCCGACGGCATCGAGCAGATCTCCCGGCACTGCGGCTACGGCACCTCCGAGGCGATGCGCCGCGCCTTCCTCCGCGTCCTCGGCGCCTCCCCGGCCGAGTACCGCCGCCGCTTCCGCCCCGCAACACCCCTCTGAACCACTGCCACCCCGACCACTCCGGCAACGGAACTCCCCACCACGAACCCAGGAACGAGGCCCCCATGCAGATCGCCGTCCTTCTCTACGACCGCTTCACCGCCCTCGACGCCATCGGCCCCTACGAGACCCTCGGCCTGATCCCGGGCGCCGAGGTCGTCTTCGTCGCCGAGCGCAAGGGCGTCCACCGCACCGACAAGGGCTCCCTCGGCGCGGTCGCGGACGCCACGCTGGGCGACGTCACCGAGCCGGACGTCATCGTCGTCCCCGGCGGCCCCGGCCAGACCGCGCTGATGGAGGACGGCCCGGTGCACGAGTGGCTCCGTGCCGTGGACGCCGGCACCACCTGGACCACCTCGGTCTGCACCGGCTCGCTGGTCCTCGCCGCGGCCGGTCTCCTCAAGGGCCGCCGGGCCACCTCCCACTGGCTCGCGCTGGACCAGCTGCCCCACTACGGCGCCGAGCCGACGGGGGAGCGGGTGGTCTTCGACGGCAAGTACGTCACCGCCGCCGGCGTCTCCTCCGGCATCGACATGGGACTGGCCCTGGCCGGCCGGATCGCCGGCGACACCCTCGCCCAGACGATCCAGCTCGGCATCGAGTACGACCCGCAGCCGCCCTACGACGCCGGTGCCCCGGACAAGGCCCCCGCCGAGGTCGTCGCCGCCCTGCGGGACCACAGCCGCTCCATCCTGTCCGGCGACCGCTGGCGGGATCAGGCCCCCGGGGAGAAGTGACGAGCCGCCCGAGGGGAAGACCGGGGTAAGCAGCGACGTGCCGTCACTCAGGGCGGGAGCGACGGCACGGCTTCAAGTGGCCACGATTTCCAAGTGATGCCCCGTCAAGAGTGGTCCCACCGGCCCTCGTTCACCCCTCGGGCCACCCGAACCGCGGCGCCCGCCGCTCCAGGAAGGCCGCGGCCCCCTCCGCGGTCTCCCCGCTCTCCCGCGCCTGCGCCGCCCAGTACGCCCCGCGCGCCGACGCCTCCTCGGGCGGCACGTCCCACGTCCCGTCGGCCAGCTCCTTGGCCGCGGTCTGGGTCAGCAGCGAACGGCTCGCCAGCACGGCGCCGAACTCCGCGATCCGCTTGTCCAACTCGCTCTCGGGTACCACCTCGTCCACCAGCCCGGTCCGCAGCGCCCGCGCACAGTCGATCAACTCACCCGAGAACAACAGGTACTTGGCGGCCGACAGTCCCACCAGCCGCACCAGCCGCCGGGTCGCGGACGCCGGATAGGCCACCCCCAGCTTGGCCGGCGTCACCCCGAACAGCGCCCCCTCCTCCGCGAACCGCAGATCGCAGGCGGCCGCCAACTGCGCGCCGCCGCCCACGCAGTAGCCGCGCACCGCGGCCACCGTCGGCCGCGGAAAGGCCGCCAGCGCCTCCTCGGCCGCCACCGCCAGCCCCTGTGAACCGTCCGCCCCGTCCCGCAGCGACCCGATGTCCGCCCCCGCGCAGAACGTCCCGCCGTCGCCGGTCAGCACCAGGGCCCGCACGGCACGGTCACCCGCCAGCCGCTCCAGCAGCGGCGGCAGCTCCCGCCACATCGGGACGGTCATCGCGTTGCGCTTGCCCGTGTTGCTGATCGTGACGGTCGCCGTACCGCCGCCGACATGCGTTTTCAGACCCGGTTCCATGCCCGGATATTAGAGCGACCGCCGGGCGCGTGGCCGGATACGATCGGTACCTGATGTCCGCAACCCTCGTCGCCAAAGACCTCGCCGCCGGCCACGGCGAGCGCGTCCTGTTCTCCGGTCTCGACCTGGTCGTCGCCCCCGGAGACGTGATCGGCCTGGTCGGTGCCAACGGCGCCGGCAAGTCCACCCTGCTGCGTCTGCTCGCCGGGCTGACGCGCCCGGAGCAGGGCGCCCTCGCACTCAGCCCGCCGACCGCCACCGTCGGCCACCTCCCGCAGGAGCCCGACCGCCGCCCCGGCGAATCGGTCCGCGCCTTCCTCGCCCGCCGCACCGGTGTGGCCGGGGCCCAGCGCGCCCTGGACGCCACCACCGAGGCCCTGGCCGAAGGGCGCCCCGGCGCCGACGACGCCTACGCCACGGCCCTGGAGCGCTGGCTCGCCCTCGGTGCCGCCGACCTCGACGAGCGCGCCGAGGAGACCGCCGCCCAGCTCGGCCTGGCGGTCGGCCTCGACCAGCCGATGACCACCCTCTCCGGCGGCCAGGCCGCCCGCGCCTCGCTCGCCTCGCTGCTGCTCTCCCGCTACGACGTCTTCCTCCTCGACGAGCCCACCAACGACCTCGACCTGGACGGCCTGGACCGCCTGGAGACCTTCGTCACCGGCCTGCGCGCCGGCACCGTCCTGGTCAGCCACGACCGCGAGTTCCTGGCCCGCACGGTCACCCGCGTCGTCGAGCTCGACGTCGCCCAGCAGCAGGTCAACACCTACGGCGGCGGCTACACCGCGTATCTGGAGGAGCGCGAGCGAGCCCGCCGGCACGCCCGCGAGCGCTACGACGAGTACGCCGACACCAGGGCGACCCTGGAGGCCCGGGCGCACACCCAGCGCAACTGGATGGAGAAGGGCGTCCGCAACGCCCGCCGCAAGGCCACCGACAACGACAAGCTCGGCCGCAAGGGACGGGCCGAGGCCACCGAGAAGCAGGCCGCCAAGGCCAAGCAGACCCAGCGCATGATCGAGCGGCTGGAGGTCGTCGAGGAGCCCCGCAAGGAGTGGGAGCTGCGGATGGAGATCGCCGCGGCGCCCCGGGCCGGCGCGGTGGTGGCCACCCTCCGGCAGGCCGCGGTCAGCCGCGGCGGCTTCCGCTTCGGCCCGGTCGACCTCCAGATCGACTGGGCGGACCGGGTCGCCATCACCGGCCCCAACGGCGCCGGCAAGTCCACCCTGCTCGCCGCCCTGCTGGGCCGGCTGCCGCTGGATTCCGGCGCGGCCGCACTCGGCCCCGGCGTGGTGGTCGGCGAGATCGATCAGGCCCGCGGCCAGCTGTTCCGGGGCGGTGGTGACGGCCACCCGATGACGCTGATGGACGCCTTCCGGGCCGCCGTCCCGGACCTGGCGCCCGCCGACGTGCGCACCCTGCTGGCCAAGTTCGGTCTCAAGGCGGCCCATGTGCTGCGCCCGGCGGGCACCCTCTCGCCGGGGGAGCGGACCCGGGCGGCGCTGGCCCTCCTCCAGGGCCGCGGGGTCAACCTCCTGGTGCTCGACGAGCCGACCAACCACCTGGACCTCCCCGCCATCGAGCAGCTGGAGTCCGCGCTCGCCTCGTATCCGGGCACCCTGCTGCTGGTCACCCACGACCGCCGGATGCTGACGGCGGTGCACACCACGCGCCGGATCGAGGTCGCCGTCGGCCGGATCGCAGAACGGCAGGTCTGACCTTTCCGACCGCCCTGACCAGGCAGAACGCCACCGGGTGTTCGCTCCGGTATGCGATTTGTCTCCGGAGTCGGGACCCCGTAAGGTAGTCCGAGCCGACGCGGGGTGGAGCAGCTCGGTAGCTCGCTGGGCTCATAACCCAGAGGTCGCAGGTTCAAATCCTGTCCCCGCTACTCAGAAGAACAGCAGGCCCGGTGCATCACGCACCGGGCCTGCTGCCGTATGCGCACCCACCGGCGCGCCCGCTCGCTCTGCCCCTTCCCCATATACGGGGTATACCGGGAAAAACGGCCCCTTTGTGCGGTCCCCCTGAGCGAGGAGGCGGCGATGACCGGCAGGTCCAGATCTACCCGGAGCAGTCCGGCGGCCCGGCTGGGGCGCAGCTTCGGACTGCTCGCGGTCCTCGGCGCCATCCTCGTCCTGGCCGGAATCGTGGGGCTGGTCTACGTCGGCGTGGCCACGCTCACCACGATGCTGCTCTTCGGCTGGCTGCTGCTGATCGGCGGCGTGGTGGGGCTGGTGCACGCGGTCCAGTCCCGGGGGTCGAGCTACTTCTGGCTCGCGGTGATCGTCGCGGCGCTGAACATCGCCGCCGGGGTGGTGGTCATCCGGCTGCCCGACGCCACCGCCGCCGCGCTGACCATGTTCGCCGCCCTGCTCTTCCTGACCGGCGGGCTGTTCCGCCTGGCCGGCGCCGTGGTGGTGCGCGGAGCGCAGTTCGGCTGGACCCTGCTCCAGGGCGTGATCGGCATCCTGCTGGGTGTCCTGGTCCTCGCCAACTGGCCGCAGAGCAGCCTCTACGTCATCGGCTGCTTCTTCTCGCTGGAACTGCTCTTCGACGGGCTGGGCCTGCTCGCCATGGGGATGGGCGGCCGGCACGTGGTCGGTATGGTCAAGGAGGGCAGAGTGGCCTGATCCCTACCCCGGGAGCGGGGGTTTCCGCCGGGGCCCGGTGGCGCGCTCCCGGCGCCGACAAAGAAACGCGCAGGGAAAGGCGCCGCAACGCGTCGCGCGGTCCAGCAAATCCGCCAGAATCGGCCAAATGCCGTCGATAGGCGCTGACTTGTGTTCAGGAGCCCGGCCCGGACCGGACCATTCCCAACACTCGTCCTGTGAGGATGCCTTCCGGACCCCCTGCAGAACCCCCCGAGGAGCTGACCTCCCCGCTCGCGTACGAAGGTGTCTGGCGGTTCACCGCCCCGGCACTGGAGTCGTCGGTGCCCCACGCGCGCCACGCGGTCCGGGATCTGCTCGTCGAACAGCGTGTGCCGGTCGCCGACGCCATCCTGGACGGGCTGCTGCTGATCGTCTCCGAACTCGTCACCAACGCCGTCCGGCACGCCGCGCTGCTCTCCCCCCAGATCGCCGTCCAGCTGACCATCGGCGCCAACTGGCTGCGGATCGCCGTCGAGGACGACCACCCCTACCGCCCCAAGGCACTGGAGGCGGACGAGGACGACGTCGGCGGCCGCGGCCTGTGGCTGGTCAAGGTGCTCACCGCGGAGGCGGGCGGCAAGTGCGACGTGGAACACACCCCCGGCGGCGGCAAGGCCATCTGGGCCGAGCTGCCGCTCGCTACCAGCCCGCCGACTTCCCGGTGAGCTCGCGGACCGCCGGACGCGCCGCGTCCAGCACGGTCATGAACCACGCGGAGAACGGCGCCCGGGCATGCCGCTCGGCCAGCTCCTCCGGCGTGACGAACGCGATCTCGGCGATCTCCTCGGGATCCGGCGCCGGCTCGCCCCGCAGCAGTCCCACGAACAGGTGGTTGTACTCCTGCTCCACCAGGCCGGAGGCCGGATCGGGGTGGTTGTAGCGCACCGTCCCCGCCTCGCCCAGCAGCGCCGGGGCCACCCCCAGCTCCTCCGCGGTCCGCCGCGCCGCCGCCGCGAACGGCGTCTCGCCCGGATACGGGTGACCGCAGCAGGTGTTGGACCACACACCGGGGGAGTGGTACTTCGACAGCGCCCGGCGCTGGAGCAGCAGCCGCCCCTTCTCGTCGAAGAGGAAGACCGAGAACGCCCGGTGCAGCTGCCCCGGAGGCTGGTGCGCCGCGAGCTTCTCCGCGGTGCCGATCGTCGTGCCGTCCTCGTCGACCAGCTCCAGCATGATCGGTTCGGCGGCGCCGCCCGGCGCGTCCACCGCAGAGGTTCCGGCGGTCTGTGCGTTGGCAGGTGTGATCGGCATGCCCATCCTTGTCGTCGGTCGTCGACGTCAAGTCTGCCCCACCAGGGCCCCTACCAGTGGCAGAGCACCGTCCGCCGACGCGTGTACCGATGCCGCACACGACGCCCGGACACGGTGCGCGCCACCCGGCATGGCCCTCGCCACAGCAGCCCCGCGGCAACCGTGACCAGCCCCCGCATAACCGGCACCCGAGCCGGCGGCCAGTTGTTCCGGCCCGCCCCGATCCACCATGATGATCGCGGCAGGCTCAGCCGACGGTCACCCGATCGAGTGGTGAATACGTGGTGAACGGCCGCATCCCGCGATCGGATAGCCTCTGCCGACGTGCCTCCCGCCCCCAGGGGCCGGGTGTGCCACGCCCGCCGCCCGGGTAGTTCGTGCCGAATGCGGACCGACCGGCGCTGCTCGTCAGCATCCAAGGAGTGAGTTCGTCTGTCGACCGCCATCCTCACCGGCCCGCCGGTCGCCGGGTCGTCGCTCGAGGCCGACCTGCGCACACTGGGTTTCGAGGTCCGTACGGCCGGTGACCCCGGCGGCGCCACCGAGCTGCTCGCCGCGGTGCCCGCCCAGGAACGGGTGGCCCTGGTGGACCCCCGCTTCGTCGGCCACCTGCACGCCCTGCGGCTCGCCCTGACCGACCCCCGCTTCCCGGCCACCGCGGTGCCCGGCGTGCTCTCCGTCCAGGCCGGCGCCCGCGCCGCGCTGGACCGCGCGGCCGGCCGCATCCCGGTCGGCGCCGGCACCGCCCACCTGACCGACGTGCTCACCGACACCCTCACCGAGGCGCTCGACCGCGCCGACGTCGGACTGCACCACGTCGAGCCGGGCAGCCTGGTCGCCACCCTCGCGCTGACCCCCGCCCAGCGGGAGGAGGCCCGCGAGGCGGTCGCCGCCGTCGACGACGAGGCGGTCCGGCTGCGCACCGCCGTGAAGTCCCGCGACGGCTTCTTCACCACCTTCTGCATCAGCCCCTACTCGCGCTACCTCGCCCGCTGGTGCGCGCGCCGCGGCCTCACGCCCAACCAGGTCACCACCGCGTCCCTGCTCACCGCGCTGATCGCGGCGGGCAGCGCGGCCACCGGGACCCGCGGCGGCTTCGTCGCCGCCGGCGTGCTCCTGCTGCTCTCCTTCGTCCTGGACTGCACCGACGGGCAGCTCGCCCGCTACTCGCTCCAGTACTCGACGCTGGGCGCCTGGCTGGACGCCACCTTCGACCGCGCCAAGGAGTACGCGTACTACGCCGGGCTCGCCCTCGGGGCGGCCCGGGGCGGTGACGACGTGTGGGCGCTGGCGCTCGGCGCGATGATCCTCCAGACCTGCCGGCACGTCGTCGACTTCGCCTTCAACGAGGGCAGCGAGTTCGAAGGCGGCGCCGGAGCCGCCGGCCCCGCGGTCGCGCTCTCCGACCGGCTCGACAGCGTCGGCTGGACGGTCTGGGTGCGCCGCATGATCGTGCTGCCGATCGGCGAACGCTGGGCCATGATCGCCGTCCTGACCGCGCTCACCACCCCGCGCATCGTCTTCTACGCCCTGCTCGTCGGCTGCGCGCTGGCCGCCTGCTACACCACGGCCGGCCGGGTGCTGCGCTCCCGTGCCCGCCGTGCCCGGCGCACCGACCGGGCCGCCCGCGCGCTCGCCGACCTCGCCGACTACGGGCCGCTGGTCGAGCTGCTCACCGGCGGCGGCCGGGGCCGGAGCCGGAGCGGTTCCCTCCTGGCACCCGTTATGGCGTTTCTCTCGTCCGCGGTGCTGCTGGTATGGGTGATCTCCCAGCCGGACCCCGCCTCGTGGCCCACCGTCGGCGTCGCGGTCGGCTCCGCGCTGCTGGCCGCCGCGGCACTGGCCCGCCCGCTCAAGGGCGCCCTGGACTGGCTCGTCCCGCCCTTCTTCCGGGCCGGCGAGTACCTCACCGTCCTGATGCTGGCCGCCCGCGCGGACGTCCACGGAGCGCTGCCCGCGGCGTACGGGCTGATCGCGGCGGTCGCCTACCATCACTACGACACGGTCTACCGCATCCGCGGTGGCACCGGGGCCCCACCGCGGTGGCTGGTCCGGGCGACCGGCGGGCACGAGGGACGGATCCTCGTGATCACCGTCCTGGCCGCCCTGCTGCCCGCCACAGGTTTCACGATCGCGCTCACGGCACTCGCTGTGGTCCTGGCGCTGCTGGTGCTCGCCGAGAGCATCCGCTTCTGGGTGGCCGCCCACACACACGGTGCACCCGCCGTACACGATGAAGGAGAACCCGCATGATCGGCCTCGTGCTGGCCGCCGGCGCCGGACGGCGTCTGCGCCCCTACACCGACACCCTGCCCAAGGCTCTGGTGCCGGTGGACGGGGAGACCACGATCCTCGACCTGACCCTCGGCAACTTCGCCGAGATCGGCCTGACCGAGGTCGCGATCATCGTCGGCTACCGCAAGGAGGCCGTGTACGAGCGCCGGGAGGCCCTGGAGCAGAAGTACGGCCTGAAGATCACGCTGATCGACAACGACAAGGCCGAGGAGTGGAACAACGCCTACTCCCTGTGGTGCGCCCGTGACGTGATCGCCGCCCACGACTCGGTGATCCTCGCCAACGGCGACACCGTGCACCCGGTCTCCGTCGAGCAGACGCTGCTCGCCGCCCGCGGCGACGGCCAGAAGATCATCCTCGCGCTGGACACCGTCAAGCAGCTCGCCGACGAGGAGATGAAGGTCGTCGCGGACCCCGCCAAGGGCGTCCAGAAGATCACCAAGCTGATGGACCCGGCGACCGCGACCGGCGAGTACATCGGCGTCACCCTCATCGAGGGCGAGGCCGCCACCGAGCTGGCCGACGCCCTGAAGACCACCTTCGAGCGGGACCCCGACCTCTACTACGAGGACGGCTACCAGGAGCTGGTCAACCGCGGCTTCAAGGTCGACGTGGCGCCGATCGGCGACGTCAAGTGGGTCGAGATCGACAACCACGACGACCTCGCGAAGGGCCGTGACATCGCATGCCAGTACTGACCCGCCTCATTCCGTCCCCGGTCGTCGTCGACATCAGCGCCGGCGCCCTGGACGACCTGGCGGGTCTGCTGGCCGACCAGCGCATCTCGGCTTCCGGCAAGCTCGCCATCGCGATCAGCGGCGGCTCGGGGGCCCGGCTGCGCCGGCGGCTGGCCCCCGCCCTGCCCGGCGCCGAGTGGTACGAGGTCGGCGGCGGCACCCTGGACGACGCGATCAAGCTCGCCGACGCCATGAAGAAGGGGCACTACGACGCGGTCGTGGGCCTGGGCGGCGGCAAGATCATCGACTGTGCGAAGTTCGCCGCGGCGCGCATCGGCCTGCCGCTGGTGGCGGTCGCCACCAACCTCTCGCACGACGGGCTGTGCTCGCCGGTCGCCACCCTCGACAACGACGCGGGCCGCGGTTCCTACGGCGTCCCCAACCCGATCGCCGTGGTGATCGACCTCGACATCATCCGTGAGGCCCCGGTCCGCTTCGTCCGCTCCGGCATCGGCGACGCGATCTCCAACATCTCCGCGGTCGCGGACTGGGAGCTGTCGCACCGGGAGACCGGCGAGGGCATCGACGGGCTGGCCGCGGCCATGGCTCGGCAGGCCGGCGAGGCCGTGCTCCGCCACCCCGGCGGCGTCGGCGACGACGGCTTTCTCCAGGTGCTGGCCGAGGGCCTGGTGCTGACCGGCATCTCGATGTCGGTCGCCGGCGACAGCCGCCCGGCCTCCGGCGCCTGCCACGAGATCAACCACGCCTTCGACATCCTCTTCCCCAAGCGGGCGGCGAGCCACGGCGAGCAGTGCGGCCTCGGTGCCGCCTTCGCCACCCACCTGCGCGGCGACCGGGAGACCTCGGCGCTGATGGTCGAGGTGCTCCAGCGCCACGGCCTGCCGGTCACCCCGGGCGAAATGGGCTTCACCGACGAGGAGTTCGTGCAGGCCGTCGAGTTCGCCCCGAAGACCCGTCCAGGGCGCTACACGATCCTGGAGCACCTGGACCTGTCCACCGACCAGATCAGGGACGCATACGCCGACTATGCCGAAACCATCAGTAGCTGAGCTCCGCCCGGTCGTTCACCCCGAGGGCGTGAAGGACCGGCGCAGCGGGGAGCACTGGGCCGGCCGCCTCTACATGCGGGAGATCTCGCTCCGCTGCGACCGGTACCTGGTCAACACCCGGGTCACGCCCAACCAGCTGACCTACGTGATGACCGTCTTCGGTGTGCTCGCGGCACCGGCGTTGCTGGTGCCGGGCATCTGGGGCGCCGTGCTCGGCGTGGCCATGGTGCAGCTCTACCTCCTCTTCGACTGCATCGACGGCGAGGTCGCGCGCTGGAAGAAGCAGTTCTCGCTCGGCGGGGTCTACCTCGACCGGGTCGGGGCCTACCTCTGCGACGCAGCCGTGCTCGTCGGCTTCGGTCTGCGCGCCGCGGACCTGTGGGGCACCGGGCGGATCGACTGGCTCTGGGCGTTCCTGGGCACCCTGGCCGCCCTCGGCGCGATCCTGATCAAGGCCGAGACCGACCTGGTCGGCGTCGCTCGCCACCAGGGCGGCCTGCCGCCGGTCAGGGAGGCGGCGGCCGAGCCGCGCTCCTCCGGCATGGCGCTGGCCCGGAAGGCCGCCGCCGCCCTGAAGTTCCACCGGCTGATCCTCGGCATCGAGGCGTCCCTGCTGATCCTGGTCCTGGCGATCGTGGATTCGGTGCGCGGCGACCTGTTCTTCTCCCGGCTCGGCGTCGCGGTGCTCGCCGGCATCGCGCTGCTGCAGACCCTGCTGCACCTCGTGTCCATCCTCGCCTCCAGCAGGCTCAAGTGACCGCGGCGTCCACCATGCGGCTCGGGGCGGTTGTCCTGACCATGGGCAACCGCCCCGACGAGCTGCGCGCACTGCTGGAGTCCGTCGCCAAGCAGGACGGCGGGCCGATCGAGGTGGTGGTGGTCGGCAACGGCGCACCGCTGCCCGAGCTGGCCGTGCCCGGCCTGGCCGTGCGGACGGTCGAGCTGCCGGAGAACGTCGGCATACCGGCCGGCCGCAACGTCGGCATCGAGGCGTTCCGGACGGACGGCCGGGACGGCTTCGCCGTCGATGCGCTGCTGTTCCTCGACGACGACGGACGGCTGCCCCGCGCCGACACCGCCGAGCTGTGCCGCGAGGCGTTCGCCGCCGACCGGGAGCTGGGCATCATCAGCTTCCGGATCGCCGACCCGGACACCGGTGTGACCCAGCGCCGGCACGTCCCCCGGCTGCGCGCCTCGGACCCACTGCGCTCCTCGCGCGTGACCACCTTCCTCGGCGGCGCCAACGCGGTCCGTACCGCGGTGTTCGCCCAGGTCGGCGGCCTGCCCGACGAGTTCTTCTACGCCCACGAGGAGACCGACCTGGCCTGGCGCGCACTCGACGCCGGCTGGCTGGTCGACTACCGGGCGGACATGATCCTGCACCACCCCACCACGGCCCCGGCCCGGCACGCGGTCTACCACCGGATGGTGGCCCGCAACCGGGTCTGGCTGGCCCGTCGCAATCTCCCCGCCCCGCTGGTTCCGGTCTACCTCGGTGTCTGGTTCCTGCTCACCCTTGCCCGCCGGCCGTCGCTGCCGGGGCTCAGGGCCTGGCTGGGCGGCTTCCGCGAGGGCTGGGCAACCCCGTGCGGTCCCCGGCGTCCCATGAAGTGGGCTACCGTTTGGCGACTGAGCCGGCTGGGCCGCCCTCCCATCATCTGACAAGCTCGTATCTGAGAGCATCAGGCGCTGACCGGGGTGTCCCCGGCAGCGCACCTTGAGGACGAAAGTGTCAACTGTGAGCGAGACCACGCACGACGGTGCGGTCGTCATGAGTGCCCCGGCATCCGCCGACGAAGGACTCACGCCCCTTCAGCGCGCCCAGAAGTACGGGCTGGCGCAGAGCGGGGCCCGGCCCGGGCTGGTGGAGTACATCCGCCAGCTGTGGGCCCGTCGGCATTTCATCTCGGCCTTCTCCAGCGCCAAGCTGACCGCGCAGTTCAGCCAGGCGAAGCTGGGCCAGGTCTGGCAGGTGGCGACGCCGCTGCTGAACGCGCTCGTCTACTACTTCATCTTCGGCGTGCTGATCGGCACGCGGAAGGGCGTCCCGGACTACGTCCCGTTCCTGGTGACCGGTGTCTTCATCTTCACCTTCACCCAGAGCTCGGTGATGGCCGGTACGCGGGCGATCTCCGGCAACCTCGGGCTGGTGCGCGCGCTGCACTTCCCACGGGCCTGCCTGCCGATCTCGTTCTGCCTCATGCAGCTCCAGCAACTGCTGTTCTCCATGGGCGTGCTGGTGGTCATCCTGCTGGCCTTCGGGCAGATGCCCACCTGGTCCTGGCTGCTGGTGGTGCCCGCGCTGCTGCTCCAGTTCGTGTTCAACACCGGCCTGGCGATGGTCATGGCGCGGCTGGGCAGCAAGACCCCGGACCTGGCGCAGCTGATGCCCTTCATCATGCGGACGTGGATGTACGCCTCCGGCGTGATGTTCAGCATCAGCGTGATCCTCAAGGGCAAGCACGTCCCGCACTGGGTCGAGGTGATGCTCTACGGCAACCCGGCCGCGGTCTACATCGACCTGATCCGGTTCGCGCTGATCGACAGCTTCAAGGCGAGCCAGCTCCCGCCGCACGTGTGGGCGTTCGCCCTCGGCTGGGCGCTGGTGGCCGGCGTCGTGGGCTTTGTGTACTTCTGGAAGGCTGAGGAGCGGTACGGACGTGGCTGAGCAGGTGGCCGAGCAGACGATGGACGGCGTCCGGACGACGCCGACGCAGGACCGGATCCCGACCGTGATCGCGGACGAGTTGCACATCGTGTACCGCGTCTACGGCACGGGTGCGGGCAAGGGCAGCGCGACCGCGGCGCTCAACCGGATCATCCGGCGCCGGCCGTCGGTGGGCGTGCGCGAGGTGCACGCGGTCAAGGGCGTCTCCTTCACCGCCTACCGCGGCGAGTCGATCGGCCTGATCGGTTCGAACGGTTCCGGCAAGTCGACCCTCCTCAAGGCGGTCGCCGGCCTGCTCCCCGCCGAGCGCGGCAAGGTCTACACGCACGGCCAGCCCTCGCTGCTCGGCGTGAACGCGGCCCTGATGAACGACCTCACCGGCGAGAAGAACGTCATCCTGGGCGGTCTGGCGATGGGCATGTCCCGCGAGCAGATCCGCGAGCGCTACGAGGGCATCGTCGACTTCTCCGGGATCAACGAGAAGGGCGACTTCATCTCGCTGCCGATGCGCACCTACTCCTCCGGTATGGCGGCCCGTCTGCGGTTCTCCATCGCGGCGGCCAAGGACCACGACGTGCTGCTGATCGACGAGGCGCTGGCCACCGGTGACCGCGCCTTCCAGAAGCGCTCCGAGGCCCGCATCCGCGAGCTGCGCAAGGAAGCGGGTACGGTCTTCCTGGTCAGCCACAACAACAACTCCATCCGCGACACCTGCGACCGCGTGCTGTGGCTGGAGCGGGGCGAGCTGCTGATGGACGGCCCGACGGACGAGGTCATCAAGGCGTACGAGAAGGAGACGGGCAAATAGCCCATCTGCCGCAGGAGGCCCTCGCGAGCCCGGTTCGCGGGGGCCTTCGAGTGCGACGAAACGGTCAACTCCGTGGAGATCGGGAAGAGTTGGGTCTCCTGTGATGTTGACCGGATCATTGCCCGGGGCGTCGGTACCCGCACGGACGTCTCACAGATGTACGGCGTAAGCTGTACGAGTACTGAACGGCACAAGTGGTGCAAAGTCGGGCAAAGTGCACCCAGGCGGGCGACGAGGGCTCGATCGGAGCGCGTCGCCAGCTGCGGCGTGTCCGAAATGGGATGTTTTGGTCTGGCGGTGTAGAACGGGAGACGTGACGGCAATGGCTACTGGTTCGCTCCGGCTCCACAACACGCCGGGTAGCCCCCGGTGAGCCGAGGAGACGAGCAGGCGCGTCGCGCCTTCCTTCGGAGGGTGGCGGTGAGTGGCGGGAAGGACCACACACGCACCGTGCTCGATCAGGCCGTGCACGAGAATTTCCCGGTCGCACCGTTCTTCCTGCCGCGCGCCTGGCGCGCCGACCTGATGGCCCTGTATGGCTTCGCCCGCCTCGTCGACGACATCGGCGACGGCGACCTGGCCCCCGGCGGCGGCGACGCCGTCCTCCTCGGCCTGGACCGCGCCCAGCACGACGACCGCCCGGCACTGCTCGACGCCCTGGAGGCGGACCTGCACCGGGTCTTCAGCGACCGCCCCCCCGGCCCCAGGCACCCGCTGATGCGCCGCCTCGGCCCGACCGTCCGCCGCTGCGCGCTCAGCCCCGAGCCCTTCCTCGGCCTGATCGAGGCCAACCGCCAGGACCAGCGGATCAGCCGCTACGCCACCTACGGCGACCTGGCCGCCTACTGCGAGCTGTCCGCCAACCCCGTCGGCCGGCTCGTCCTCGGCGTCACCGGCACCTCCAGCCCCGAGCGCATCCGGCTCTCGGACGCCGTCTGCACCGCGCTCCAGCTCGTCGAACACATCCAGGACGTGGCCGAGGACCTCGGCCGGGACCGGATCTACCTCCCCGACGAGGACATGAAGCGCTTCGGTGTCACCGAGGCCGACCTGGCGGCGCCCACCGGCGGCGCATCGGTGCGCGCACTGATCGCCTTCGAGGCGGAACGCGCCGGTGACCTGCTGGATGAGGGCGCGCCGCTGGTGGGTAGCGTGCACGGCAGACTCAAGCTGCTGCTGGCCGGCTTCGTCGCCGGCGGGCGCGCCGCCCTCCAGGCGGTCGCCGCCGCCGATCACGACGTACTCCCCGGGCCGCCCAAGCCGGCCAAGCTCAGCCTGCTGCGCGAGGTAGGGGCGACACTGCGACGAGAGGGGTGAGCCGGACCGTGGAGGCAACCGCACAGATGCCCGCGCCGGTGCTCGCTGCGTACCGCTACTGCGAAACCGTCACCGGACAGCAGGCGCGCAATTTCGCATACGGGATCCGGCTGCTGCCGGCCGACAAGCGGCAGGCGATGTCGGCGCTCTACGCCTTCTCCCGCCGGGTCGACGACATCGGCGACGGAACCCTGGAACCCGAGGCCAAGGCCCGCCGCCTGGAGGAGACCCGCGCCCTGCTCGCGCGCGTCAGGGACGGCCGGATCGCCGTGGACGACACCGACCCGGTGGCGGTCGCGCTCGCCGACACCGCCCGGCGCTTCCCCGTCCCGCTCGGCGGGCTGGACGAACTGATCGACGGGGTGCTGGCGGACGTCCGCGGCGAGACCTACGAGACCTGGGACGAGCTCAAGGTCTACTGCCGCTGCGTCGCCGGGGCGATCGGCCGGCTCTCCCTCGGAGTGTTCGGCACCGTACCAGGCGCGCTCGACGCCGAACGCGCTCCGGAGTACGCCGATACGCTCGGGCTCGCGCTCCAACTGACCAATATTCTCAGGGACGTTCGCGAGGACGCGGACAACGGGCGGACGTACCTTCCGGCCGAGGACCTCGCCAAGTTCGGCTGCTCGGCGGGGTTCCACGGCCCGGTGCCGCCGCCAGGCGCCGACTTCACAGGACTGGTGCAGTTCGAGGTCAGGCGGGCCCGCGCGCTGTTCGCGGAGGGCTTCCGGCTGCTCCCGATGCTCGACCGGCGCAGCGGCGCCTGCGTGGCGGCGATGGCCGGCATCTACCACCGGCTGCTGTCACGGATCTCCGACGACCCGGAGGCGGTGCTCCGCGGCCGGGTCTCACTGCCCGGCCGGGAGAAGGCGTTCGTCGCGGTGCGCGGGCTCTCCGGCCTCGACGCCCGCGCGATCGGCCGCCGGCAGGCCGTGAGCAGGAGGCGTGGATGAGGTGCCGGACCGCGTACACCGACCACGGTCCGGCGTCGGCGCTGCGGGCAACCCTTCGCCGGACGGCTGCGTCCATCACGGACGTAAGGGGGGAGAGCACATGACAGCGGGAACGACGCTGCCCGGGCGCGACTCCGCGCGCCGCTCCGGCCGTCCCGAAGGGGCGGCCGCGGTGGTCGTCGGGGGCGGACTCGCCGGCACCACCGCGGCGCTGGCACTGGCCGACGCGGGCCTGCGGGTCACCCTGATCGAGGGCCGGCCGCGCCTGGGCGGCCTGGTCTTCTCGTTCCGCCGCGACTCCGCCGCCGGCCCGCTCACCGTCGACAACGGCCAGCACGTCCACCTGCGCTGCTGCACCGCCTACGGCGACCACCTGGCACGGCTCGGCGCGCAGGACCTGGCGCCCGTCCAGGACCGCATGGACGTACCGGTCCTGGACCCGGTCGGCGCCCGGGGCCGGGCGCGGCTCGGCCGGCTCCGCCGCACCGCGCTGCCGGTCCCGCTCCACCTGGCCAGGAGCCTGGCGCTCTACCCGCACCTCTCGCCCGTCGAACGCGCCGGCGTGGTCCGCGCCACCCTCGCCCTCGGCCGGCTGGACCCGGCCGACCCCGCGCTGGACGCCACCGACTTCGGCAGCTGGCTGCGCCGCCACGGCCAGAGCCCGCGCGCCGTCGAGGCGCTGTGGGATCTGGTCGGCATCGCCACCCTCAACGCCACCGCCGACGACGCCTCACTGGGGCTGGCCGCCAAGGTCTTCAAGACCGGCCTGCTCTCCGCCCCCGGCGCCGCCGACATCGGCTGGGCCCGGGTCCCGCTCGGCGACCTCCACGACACCCGCGCCGCCGCCGCGCTGCGCACGGCCGGCGTCGAGGTCGCGCTGCGCACCCGCGTCGCCGCCGTCACCCGCGACGGCGCCGGCTGGCAGGTCGCGGTGGAGAACGGCCCGCACGGCCGGGAGACGCTCACCGCGGACACCGTCGTCCTCGCCGTACCGCAGCGCGAGGCGCACACCCTGCTGCCCGACGGGGCCCTGCCCGCCAAGGACCGGCTGCTGGACATCGGCACCGCCCCGATCCTCAACGTCCACGTCGTCTACGACCGCAAGGTGCTGCGCCGCCCGTTCTTCGCCGCGGTCGGCTCCCCGGTCCAGTGGGTCTTCGACCGCACCGGCGCCTCCGGGCTGACCCGCACCGCCGGCAACGAACACAGCCAGTACCTGGCCCTGTCGCAGTCCGCCGCACAGGAGGAGATCGACCAGCCGGTCGCCAAGCTCCGTGCCCGCTACCTCCCCGAGCTGGAACGGCTGCTGCCGGCAGCCCGGGGCGCCCGGATCCTCGACTTCTTCGTCACCCGCGAGCGCACCGCGACCTTCGCGCCCGCACCGGGCGTCGGCCGGCTCCGCCCGGCCGCCCGCACCCAAGTCCCCGGCCTGTTCCTGGCCGGTGCGTGGACCGCCACCGGGTGGCCCGCGACCATGGAGAGCGCTGTCCGCAGCGGCACCGCCGCCGCCCGTGAGGCACTCACCGAACTCGGCGTCCCCCACGGCCAGTTGCCACCGGAGGCGGCATGACCAGGCGTACGGGCGCTCGCACGAGCACAAGCATCGGAAACAGAGGAGAAACCGTGGCTTCCCCGGCTATCGACACCGCGAGCGTCACCGCGCTGCTGGAGCGCGGGCGGACACTCGCCACTCCCGTGCTGCGTGCCGCCGTGGCCAGGCTCGCCCCTCCCATGGACACCGTCGCCGCCTACCACTTCGGGTGGATCGACGCGGCCGGCAACCCCACCACCGGTGACAGCGGCAAGGCCGTCCGGCCCGCGCTCGCCCTGCTGTCCGCCGAGGTCGCGGGCCAGGCCCCCGAGGTCGGCGTGCCCGGCGCGGTCGCCGTCGAGCTGGTGCACAACTTCTCGCTGCTGCACGACGACCTGATGGACGGCGACGAGCAGCGCCGGCACCGCGACACGGTCTGGAAGGTGCACGGCCCCGCCCAGGCCATCCTCGTCGGCGACGCGCTGTTCGCGCTGGCCAACGAAATACTGCTGGAGCTCGGCACCGTCGACGCCGGCCGCGCCACCCGCCGGCTGACCCTGGCCACCCGCAAGCTGATCGACGGCCAGGCCCAGGACATCTCCTACGAGCACCGCGAGCGGGTCACCGTCGAGGAGTGCCTGGAGATGGAGGGCAACAAGACCGGCGCCCTGCTCGCCTGCGCGGTCTCCATCGGTGCGGTCCTCGGCGGCGCCGACGACCGCACCGCCGACATCCTGGAGAGGTACGGCTACCACCTCGGCCTCGCCTTCCAGGCCGTCGACGACCTGCTGGGCATCTGGGGCGACCCGGAGGCCACCGGCAAGCAGACCTGGAGCGACCTGCGGCAGCGCAAGAAGTCGCTGCCGGTCGTCGCCGCGCTCGCGGCCGGCGGTCCCGCCTCCGAGCGGCTCGCCGGCATCCTGGCCGCCGACGCCAAGAAGACCGAGACCGAGATCGCCGACTTCACCGAGGAAGAGTTCGCCTCCCGTGCGGCGTTGATCGAGGAGGCCGGCGGCCGCGAGTGGACCTCCCAGGAGGCCCGCCGCCAGCACGCCACCGCCGTCGCCGCACTGGACGAGATCGACATGCCCGAATCGATCCGCGGACAGCTCGTCGCGCTCGCGGACTTCGTCGTCGTACGAGAGAGATGAGGGCCATCAACACGAACTAGATCGCAGTCGCCGGCCGGCGCCGCTCCGGCGCCGGCCGACGGAATCCCTGAGCACGTCGACAGATTCACTGCAGAAGGGGAAACCATGACAGCGACGACCGACGGCAGCACCGGGGCACGTCCGCCCCGGAGCTCCTCGGCCACCAGGACCACCGCCGTGCTGCAGGACACGGCGGAGGCCGCGCGGGAGGCGACCGCCCGCGCCACCGACCACCTGCTCTCCCTTCAGGACCCCGCCGGCTGGTGGAAGGGCGACCTCGAGACCAACGTCACCATGGACGCCGAGGACCTGCTGCTCCGTCAGTTCCTGGGCATCCAGGACCCGAAGCTCACCGAGGCCGCCGCCCGCCACATCCGCGGCGAGCAGTGCACGGACGGCACCTGGGCCACCTTCCACGGCGGCCCCGGCGAACTCTCCGCCACCATCGAGGCGTACGTCGCGCTGCGGCTGGCCGGCGACGAGCCGGAAGCCCCGCACATGGCCACCGCCGCCGCCTGGATCCGCGCCCACGGCGGCATCGCCGCCGCCCGCGTCTTCACCCGGATCTGGCTCGCCCTCTTCGGCTGGTGGAAGTGGGACGACCTGCCCGAACTCCCCCCGGAACTCATCTACTTCCCCAAGTGGTTCCCGCTCAGCATCCACGCCTTCGGCTGCTGGGCCCGGCAGACCATCGTGCCGCTGACCATCGTCTCGGCCAAACGCCCCGTCCGCCCGGCGCCGTTCGCCCTCGACGAGCTGCACACCGACCCCCGCGACCCCAACCCGCCGCGCCCGCTCGCCCCCGTCGCGAGCTGGGACGGCCTCTTCCAGCGCCTGGACAAGGCGCTGCACCTGTACCACAAGGTCGCCCTGCGCCGGCCGCGCGCCGCCGCGATGCGCTCGGCCGCCCGCTGGATCGTCGAACGGCAGGAGAACGACGGCTGTTGGGGCGGCATCCAGCCCCCCGCCGTCTACTCCGTCATCGCCCTGCACCTGCTCGGCTACGACCTCGACCACCCGGTGCTGCGGGCCGGCCTTGCGTCCCTGGACCGCTTCGCGGTCTGGCGCGAGGACGGCGCCCGGATGATCGAGGCGTGTCAGTCGCCGGTCTGGGACACCTGCCTGGCCACCATCGCACTGGCCGACGCCGGGGTGCCCGCCGACCACCCGCAGCTGGTCCGGGCCGCCGACTGGATGCTCGACGAACAGATCGACCGGCCCGGCGACTGGTCCGTGCGACGCCCCGAACTCCCCTCCGGTGGCTGGGCGTTCGAGTTCCACAACGACAACTACCCGGACATCGACGACACCGCCGAGGTGGTGCTGGCGCTGCGCCGCGTCCGGCACCCCGAACCGCACCGGGTCGAGGCCGCCGTCGACCGCGCGGTCCGCTGGAACGTCGGCATGCAGTCGAAGAACGGCGCCTGGGGCGCGTTCGACGCCGACAACACCAGCCCGTTCCCCAACCGGCTGCCGTTCTGCGACTTCGGCGAGGTCATCGACCCGCCGTCGGCCGACGTCACCGCCCATGTCGTCGAGATGCTCGCCGAGGTCGGCCGGACGCACGACCCCAGCACCCGCCGGGGCCTGGCCTGGCTGCTGGCCGAACAGGAGCCCGGCGGCGCCTGGTTCGGCCGCTGGGGCACCAACTACGTCTACGGCACCGGCTCGGTGCTGCCCGCCCTCGCCGCCGCCGGGGTCCCCGCCTCCCACCCCGCGGTCCGACGGGCCGTCGGCTGGCTGGAGCGGGTGCAGAACGACGACGGCGGCTGGGGCGAGGACCAGCGCTCGTACCAGGACAAGGAGGGCTGGGCCGGACGCGGCGCCTCCACCGCCTCGCAGACCGCCTGGGCGCTGATGGCGCTGCTCGCGGCCGGCGAGCGGGACGGCGAGGCGGTCCGCCGCGGGGTGCGCTGGCTGGTGGAGACCCAGCTGCCGGACGGCTCCTGGGACGAGCCGTACTTCACCGGCACCGGCTTCCCGTGGGACTTCTCCATCAACTACCACCTCTACCGCCAGGTCTTCCCGCTGACCGCCCTCGGCCGCTACGTCCACGGCGGACCGGCCATCGGCCAGGCCGCCGGGGCACCGGTGGGGGACTGATACGCATGCCGAGACGGCCCCCGCCGGACGCGGAACCGCCGCTGCTGGTCGCCTGTGCGCTCGGCATCGAACGGTTCGCGTTGCGGGGCGGGGACCACGGGGCGGCCGCACCGCCCGTGGTCACCCTGCGCACCGGCATGGGGCCGCAGGCCGCGGAACGCGCCGTGGCCGCCGCGCTGGGCGCCGGCTCGGCCACGGCGGGTTCCCCCGTCGTCGCCAGCGGATTCTGCGCCGGGCTGGCCCCCGGTACGCGGCCCGGGGACGTGATCGTCGCCGAGGCCACCCGGGACCACCGGCCCGGCGCCCTCGACGTGACCTGTCGGGACAACGGCCCCCTGGTGCGCGCCCTGCGGGAGCGCGGGCTGCGGGTGCACGCCGGTCTGCTGCGCGGTTCCGACCACGTCGTCCGGGGCGCCGAGCGGGCCGCACTGCACGCCGAGGGGGCGATCGCGGTGGACATGGAGTCGGCCGCCACGCTCCGCACGGCGGTGCGCTGCGGCAGCCCCGCGGTTGCCGCCGTCCGGGTGGTCGTGGACGCCCCGGAACACGAACTCGTGCGCATCGGGACGGTACGCGGTGGAATACAGGCCTTCCGCGTGCTGCGCTCGGTATTTCCTGTTTTCTTTGAATGGCACCGTTCTTTGCTGCTCCCCAGGAGGTGAGCCAGATGGCCATGCCGCTCCGGCAGTCCATTCGGGTAGGAACCTATCTGTTTGAACAGAAAGTGCTGCGCAAACGGGAGAAGTTCCCGCTGATTGTCGAGCTGGAACCGCTCTTCGCCTGCAACCTGAAGTGCGAGGGCTGCGGCAAGATCCAGCATCCGGCCGGAGTGCTGAAGCAGCGGATGCCGGTGGCCCAGGCGGTGGGCGCGGTGCTGGAGTCCGGCGCCCCGATGGTCTCCATCGCCGGCGGCGAACCCCTGATGCACCCTCAGATCGACGAGATCGTGCGACAGCTGGTGGCCCGCCGGAAGTATGTCTTCCTGTGCACCAACGCGATGCTGCTGCGCAAGAAGATGGAAAAATTCAAGCCCTCGCCGTATTTCGCCTTCGCGGTGCACATCGACGGAATGCGGGAGCGCCACGACGAATCCGTCGCGAAGGAGGGCGTGTTCGACGAGGCGGTGGCGGCCATCCGGGAGGCCAAGCGGCGCGGCTTCCGGGTCACCACCAATTCCACCTTCTTCAACACCGACACCCCGCAGACGATCATCGAGGTCCTCAACTTCCTCAACGACGACCTGAAGGTCGACGAGATGATGCTCTCGCCCGCCTACGCCTACGAGAAGGCCCCCGACCAGGAGCACTTCCTCGGCGTCGAGCAGACCCGGGAGCTGTTCCGGAAGGCGTTCGCCGGCGGCAACCGGCAGCGCTGGCGGCTCAACCACAGCCCCCTCTTCCTGGACTTCCTGGAGGGCAAGGCCGACTTCCCGTGCACCGCCTGGGCGATCCCCAACTACTCCCTCTTCGGCTGGCAGCGCCCCTGCTACCTGATGAGCGACGGCTACGTCCCGACGTACCGCGAGCTGATCGAGGAGACCGACTGGGAGAAGTACGGCCGCGGCAAGGACCCGCGGTGCGCCAACTGCATGGCGCACTGCGGCTACGAGCCCACCGCCGTACTGGCCACCATGGGCTCCCTGAAGGAGTCCCTGCGGGCAGCCAGGGAGACCGTCGGCGGCAATCGCGGATGACGCGGCGAGCGGAGCGCCGGCGGCACCGGAGCCTTCCGGTGCCGCCGGCCCGGCGTGGAGCGGCGCGGCCCGCCGCCCGTGAGGAGAACACCCCGTGACCGGATTCGACCTGACCAGGCTGCTCGCCGAACGCGGCGGCGAGCGCTACGAACTCCACAGCCGTCATCTGAACCACCAGCTCCCGCGGATGCTGCACACCATCGGATTCGACAAGGTCTACGAACGGGCCGAGGGCGCCTACTTCTACGACGCCGACGGCCAGGACTACCTCGACATGCTCGCCGGCTTCGGAGTGATGGGCCTGGGCCGGCACCACCCGGTCGTCCGCCAGGCCCTGCACGACGTCCTCGACGCCCAGCTCGCCGACCTCACCCGCTTCGACTGCCCGCCGCTGCCCGGGCTCCTCGCCGAGCAGCTGCTGCGCCACGCTCCCCACCTGGACCGGGTCTTCTTCGGCAACAGCGGCACCGAGGCCGTCGAGACCGCCCTGAAGTTCGCCCGCTACGCCACCGGCCGCCCGCGCGTCCTCTACTGCACTCATGCCTTCCACGGCCTGACCACCGGCTCGCTCTCGGTCAACGGCGAGGACGGCTTCCGGGACGGCTTCGCCCCGCTGCTGCCGGACACCGCCGTGGAGATGGGCGACCTGGCCGCGCTGGAGCGGGAGCTGAAGCGCGGCGACGTGGCGGCCTTCGTCGTCGAGCCCGTCCAGGGCAAGGGCGTCACCGTCGCCCCGCCCGGATTCCTGTGCGCCGCCCAGGAGTTGCTGCACCGCCACAAGGCCCTGCTGATCGCCGACGAGGTGCAGACCGGCCTCGGCCGCACCGGTGACTTCTTCGCCTACCAGCACGAGGAGGGCGTGGAACCGGACCTGGTCTGCGTCGCCAAGGCCCTCTCGGGCGGCTACGTCCCGGTCGGCGCCACCCTGGGCAAGGAGTGGATCTTCAAGAAGGTCTACTCCTCGATGGACCGGGTGCTGGTGCACTCCGCCAGCTTCGGCGCCAACGCCCAGGCGATGGCCGCCGGCCTCGCGGTGCTCTCGGTGATGGCGGACGAGGAGATCGTCGCCAACGCCCGGCGCACCGGCGAGCTGCTCCGCTCCCGGCTGGCCGCGCTGGTCGACCGGTACGAGCTGCTGCACGAGGTGCGCGGCCGCGGCCTGATGATCGGCATCGAGTTCGGCCGCCCCAAGTCCCTTGGACTGCGCAGCCGTTGGACGATGCTGCAAGCCGCCCGCAAGGGGCTGTTCGCGCAGATGGTCGTGGTGCCGCTGCTGCAGCGCCACCGCATCCTGACCCAGGTCTCCGGCGACCACCTGGAGGTCATCAAGCTGATTCCGCCGCTGATCATCGGGGAACCGGAAGTGGACCGGTTCGTCGAGGCGTTCACCGCCGTCATGGACGACGCCCACAGCGGCGGCGGCCTGATGTGGGACTTCGGGCGGACGCTGGTCAAACAGGCGGTCGCCAACCGCTGACGGCTCCCGGGGCGGTGGCCACCGCCCCGGGAGCCCGTACGGGACCCGCCGTGGTCGTCAGTCCGTCAGTAGACGGTGGCGCAGCTGCTCGCGGACGGCCGGGGAGAGCTTCAGTCCGTCGGCGAGGTAGGACTCGGTGGAGCCCCAGGTCTCCTCGATCGCGTCGAAGGCGGCGGTGAGGTAGTCGAGGTGCGCGCCGAACAGCGGCGCGAGCAGCTCCAGGATCTCCGGCGACATCCCGGCCGGGGAGTTGTCCGAGCGGCGGACCTTGTAGCGCCCGCCGGGGGCGTTGGACTTGAGGTAGTCCTCCTCGATGGCGTCCCGCTCCACGCCGACCGCGAGCAGGGTGACCGCGACGGTCAGGCCCGCGCGGTCCTTGCCGGCCGCACAGTGCATCAGCGCCGGCACGCTGTCCTCGGCCAGCGCGTGCAGCACCCGGCTGTGATCCTCGGTGCGGGTGGTGATGATGTCGCGGTAGGTGCGGGCCATGCGGCCCGCGGCCTTGCCGTCGCCGAGCGCGACCCGGAGGTGGTCCAGCTCGCCGTCCCGCACCATCGTCCAGAATTCCGCGCCGTCGGCGGGGTCGGTGAGGGGGATGTTGACGTTCCGCACGCCGGGCAGGGCGACGTCGGGGCCCTCCAGCTTGATGTCGGCGGCGTTGCGGAAGTCGAAGACGGTGTGCAGCCCGAGGCCGGTGAGGAACGCGGTGTCCGCCTCGGTGGCGTGCGCGAGGTGGCCGCTGCGGAAGAGCCGTCCGTGCCGGATGCGACGCCCGTCGACGGTCGGCAGCCCGCCCACGTCGCGGAAGTTGCGCACCTCCGCGAGCTTCGGCTGGGACTGGGGGACCTGCGGCGTCTGCTGCGTCACGGGCGCTCCTCGGGGTCGGCCGCCGACGCTGCTCGTCGACGAGACAGGGTTTCTTCGACGATACGACATTGGTGCAATGCGCAATCAGGTGGCAGTGCCGTGAAGCGCCGGCGCAACGGCGCGCATGATGCCCTACGCGTGGCGTCGAAACAGCACTTCCTGATCGATCCTTATTCCAACTTGGGCAGAATTTGACTCGGTGGTATTAATCACCTCTCGTCAACCCCTGGTTACGGTGGCGTAGGTCACTTCTCAAGGTGAAGTATGTCCTGACGTGGCAGACGATTCGAAGAACATCAGCAACGGCGCGGAGCGCGCCATCGGGTCGTACGCAGCCGTCGGGGACAGCTTTACCGAGGGGGTCGGAGATCCCGGTCCGGACGGGGCGTACATCGGCTGGGCGGACCGGCTCGCGGTTCTCTTGGCCGACCAGCGGGACGAGGGGGACTTCCGCTACGCGAACCTCGCCGTGCGGGGGCGGCTCCTGGACCGGATCATCGAGGAGCAGGTGCCCCGGGCGAAGCAGCTCGCCCCCGAGCTGGTGACGTTCTGTGCCGGCGGCAACGACATCCTGCGACCGGGCTCGGACCCGGACGCGGTGGCCGAGCGCTACGAGGCGGCGGTGGCCTCGCTCCGCGAAACGGTCCCGACGGTGCTGCTGTGCACCGGTTTCGACACCCGGGGCGTCCCGGTCCTCAAGCACCTGCGCGGCAAGATCGCCACGTACACCGCTCATGTCCGGGCCATCGCCGACCGGCACGACTGCCCGGTGCTCGACCTGTGGTCGCTGAAGTCCGTCCAGGACCGCCGGGCATGGAGCGAGGACCGGCTGCACCTGTCGGCCGACGGCCACACCCGGGTGGCGCTGCGTGCGGCGCAGGTGCTGGACCTCGCGGTGCCGGCCGACCCGGACCAGCCGTGGCCGCCGGAGACGGAGCGGACCCCCGCCGAGGCGCGGCGGGACAACATCCACTGGGCGCGCGAGCACCTCGTGCCGTGGATCGGCCGTCGGCTGCGCGGCGTCTCCTCCGGCGACGACGTCGCACCCAAGCGGCCCGACCTGCTGCCGCTGTAACCCCGTCCGGCAGCAGACCGGTACGCGAGGCCCCGTGCCGCCCCCGTGGCGGAGCGGGGCCTTCAGCGCGTCGTGGTCGCGGTCGCCGCGCGGTACGGCAGGTCGGCCCAGACCACCTGGCCCCGGCCGCCGTCGTCGGGGCGGGTGCCCCAACTGTCGGAGAGCGCACCGACCAGGAACAGGCCACGCCCGCCCTCCTGGTCGAGGGAACCGAGCCGGGCGTGCGGCGCGGGGCCGCACGAGCCGCCCTCGTCGGTGATCTCTATCCGTATGTGCGCGCCGACGACCATGATCTCGCAGCCGACCTTCTCGCTGTCGGTGTGCCGCACCGCGTTGGTGAACAGCTCGGTGACCACCAACTCCACGTCATCGCGGACCTGTTCGGCAGCGCCCCACTCGCGCAGCAGCGTGCTGACGCGCTTGCGCGCCTCGGGCACGGACGTGCGCCGCGCCGGCAAGTGGAACGCGTCCTGCGGGCTCTGGGCGAGGAATCCGCCGCATCGCCCTAACGACGGAGCGTTTTTGTAGGAAGCCACGACACAACTATGTGCGATGTTGCTCACCGTTGGCAAGGATCACTCTGTAATTTGCAGAATTAAAAGTGCAGTCTGTTCGAGCTGATGACGGCATGACACACTGCTGAACACTGAAGCTGGTTGGAGGGGATCGGACGTGGCGGACCCACGGTCTGCAGGTGCACCGACCGTCCTGCGGGTGGTGCTCGGCAAGCGACTGCAGGACCTGCGGGAGAGGGCGGGACTCTCCTTCGAGCAGGCGGCGGGCGCACTGGATGTGACGCACGCCACGATACGGCGCATGGAAAAGGCCGAGGTCGGCCTCAAGATCCCCTACGTCGAGAAGCTGTTGGCGACCTACGGCGTCACCGACCAGAAGGAGATCGACGGCTTCCTCTCCCTGGCCCGCGAGGCCAACCGGCCCGGCTGGTGGCACCGCTTCCGCGACGTCCTCCCCGAGTGGTTCAGCGCCTACGTCAGTCTGGAGAGCGAAGCCAACCTCGTCCGCTCCTACCAACCGCATTACGTCCCCGGCCTGTTGCAGACCGAGGACTACGCCGCCGCCGTGCTGCGCGCCGGAATGCCGCACGCCGCCCCCGCCGACATCGACCGCATCGTGGCCCTGCGCATGGAACGCCAGGCGCTGTTGACCCGCGAGAACGCCCCGATGCTCTGGTCGGTCATGGACGAGACCGTGCTGCGGCGCCCCATCGGCGGACCCAAGGTGATGCGCGACCAGATCACCCGGCTGATGGAAGCCACCTCGCTGCCGAACGTCCGGCTCCAGGTGATGCCGTTCGCCGCGGGCCCGCACCCCGCCATGTACGGGCCGTTCCACATCTTCCGCTTCCCGATCCCGGAGCTCCCGGACATCGCGTACGCGGAAAGCCTCGTCGGAGGCGTGTACTTCGACCAGCGCAACGACGTCTCGCAGTTCCTGGAGGCCCTGGACCGGATGTGTGCCCAAGCAGCGCCGGCACACACCACCGAGGCCATTCTGGGTGGCTTTCGCAAGGAGATCTGAACCCCCCATGGATCGCATACGCATCTACAACGGCATGCCCGCCAACGAGTTGGGCACGGACGGCTGGCACAAGCCCTGGAGCGGCGGAAACGGCGGCGAGTGCGTCGAGGCCATGCGCCTGCGCGACGGCCGGGTCGCCCTGCGGCAGTCCACCGACCCGGACGGTCCCGCACTGATCTACACCCACCGCGAGATGGTCAGTTTCATCGAGGGCGCGAAGGCCGGCCACGCCGACTTCCTGCTCTCCGCCGCGCCGTGTCCGGCGCACTGAGGGAGGAGCCATGAACGACCAGCACAGCCCTCCTGCGGGGGACGACGGCATGCCGGAGTTCGGGCCGTACCCGCCGGGGCCGGACCACCTCGGTTTCACCGCCGAGGAGATCGACACCAGCCGCCCGCACCCGGCCCGGATGTACGACTACTTCCTCGGCGGCTGGGACAACTACGAGGTCGACCGGGTCGCCGGCGACCGCGTCATCGAACTGCACCCGCAGGTCCGTGACAGTGTCCGCGCCAACGGCGCCTTCCGCCGGCGTGCGGTCCGCGCTGTGGTCGCCACCGGCGTCCGGCAGTTCCTCGTCCTCGGCATCGGCATCCCCACCTCGCCCAACACCCACGAGGTGGCCCGGCAGTCCGCCCCCGAGACCCGGGTGGTGTACGTCGACAGCGACCCCATCGTCGCCACCCACGCCCGGGCCCGGCTCGCCAACGACCCGGGCACCGCCTTCGCCCTGGGGGACCTCCGCGCCCCCAAGGCCGTCCTGGACGACCCGGTGGTGCGCGAACTGATCGACTTCGATCAGCCGGTGGGGCTGCTGATCGGCGGCGTGATGGACTTCCTCACGGACGACGACAACCCCGCCGCGCTGCTCGCCGCCTTCGGCGCCGCACTGCCGGCCGGCAGCCACCTGGTGCTCTCGCACAGCACCTACGAACCGTACGAGGGCTACGCCGAGGGCCGGGTCGACGAGGCCGCGCGGGCGCATGTGGAGGAGGTCTACAAGAGCGCCACCACCCCGATCGCGCTGCGCACCAAGGCCGAAGTCGCGGCGCTCCTCGGGCCGTTCGACCCGCTGGAACCAGGCGTCGTACGGGTGCCGCTGTGGCGGCCGGACGGTCCGGTGCCCGGTCCGCAAGAACTCAACAACACCATCTTCTACGGGGTGGTGGGCCGCAAGGGCTGAGACGGCCGAGCCCTGCGGGGCCGGACGCCGGCGCCCCGCCCCCGCGGGGCCGTGCCGGAGTGGGAGTCCGGCCGGCCAGGGGGATCCGCCCGGGCGCCGCGAGCCGGCGCCGCGGTGCGGACGAGCCTATGCCCCGGTGGGGGAGACCTCGGCCTCGACGGCCGGCACCGGGGGCGGCGGAGGCGGGGGAGACGCGGCGGCCCCGAGGTCGTCCGGACCGGCGAGGGCGGTGTGGGTACCCGCCGACGTACAGGCGTGGGCGCCCGACACGGCACCGAGCCGGGCGCACTCCTCCAGATCCCGGCCCGACAGCCGGCCGTAGAGGAAACCACAGGTGAAGGCGTCACCCGCGCCGTTGCTGTCGATGACCGGGCCGGGCGGTACGGCGGCCGGCACCAGCCGCGGGGTGCGGTCCTCGGGGGTGAGGAGGTAGGCGCCGCCCGCGCCGGCGGTGGCGATCACCGCCTGGGCACGACCCTCGCGCAGGACCTCCCGCATGATCGAGCTGATCCGCTCACCGGCTCCCGCCGTGCTCAGGAAGACCAGATCCGAGCGGAACGCGAAGTCCCGGTGGTGCTCGGTCAGGCCGTCCCAGTCGTGCAGATCCGTGGAGACGGGGACGCCCAGCGCCTCGATGTCGTCGAAGAGGTAGCGGGCGAAGTGGCTGATGGAGAGGTGGACGTGCCGGGTGCGGCGGAGCAGCGGGAGGTAGTGCTCGGGCGGCATCCGCAGGTCGAGCGGGTCGCGCGGGTCGTAGAAGGACATCCGGCGGCCGTCGGGCGAGACGAGGTTGACGGCCCGGCGGGTGCCGTGCGGCGACGTCAGCGGGCGGAAGTCCACACCACTGCCGGCCAGCCGTTCGCGTACCAGGGCACCCGGCGGGTCGTCGCCGAGGAAGTCCACGAATCCGGTGGTGAGTCCCAGCGCCGCGCAGCCGAGCGCGACCCCGGTACCGGTGTGCCCGGCCCATTCGCGGATGGGCGGCACTGCATGGCTGTCGGCGGCTGGTACGGGCAGCGCACTGACCCGCACGATCGTGTCCACGCCCGATCCGCCGACGACGAGTACGTCATATGGCTCAGATACCTGCTGGAAGGTCACAAGCGTCCCTGAATCCCTTGCTGGTGAGAGGGGTCCCGTGCTGGTGGGAGCGGCCGCGGCCGCGGTGCGCCCGCCGTCGGGAGTCTAGACGCACACTCGCCTCATATCGGGATGTTAGGGACTGGCGCGACGCGCGGGGAGGGGCGGGCGACCGGAACGCCATCACCCGTGTGCGGAGGCCGGCGGCGAGCGGGTGACGGCTCCCGGTCGGCCCCGACCGGCTCCCGCCCCGCCGACCGGGCCGCTCCCCACACGACGTCAGGAGGCCGTGCTTGCAGGGAGGTTGCCCGGGCGGCGTTCGAACCGATCGGGATGGGGAACGGAGCGTTGACACGGGCACGCCCGGGCGCCGAGGCTGAGCCGCACCAGTGATCAGGCCCCGGGACGGGGACGACGGCCGGCCGCGGGGCAGGACGGCCGGGCGGCGAAGGGATACGCATGGCGGAGCACACCGGGCGCGGGCGGACCGCCGTCGTGATCGGCGGGGGACTCGCCGGAATGCTCGCCGTCACCGCCCTGCGCGGCCACGTCGAGACGATCACGGTCGTCGAACGCGACCGCTACCCGGCCGGCCACGCCTTCCGCAAGGGCGTCCCGCAAGCCCACCACCTGCACCTCCTCCTCAGCGGCGGGCAGCGCGCGCTGGACCGGCTGCTGCCCGGCACGGTCGCCGCGCTCGCCGATGCCGGGGCCCGCAGCCTGTATCTGCCGAGCGAACTGGTCACCCGTACACCCACCGGCTGGCAGCGCCGCTTCGACGAGCGGCGGCATCCCACGCTCAGCGTCACCCGGCCGGTGCTGGACGCCGTGGTCCGCGAGCGGGCACTGGCCGCCGCCGACCCGGCCACCCGCGTCGAGGTCCTGGAGGCGACCGCGGCCGTCGGCCTCACCGGCGACGCCCGTCGGGTCACCGGCGTCAAGGTCCGCGTCCGCAACGGCGACCACACCGCCGGGGCGGTCCGGGTGCTCGACGCCGACCTGGTCGTCGACGCCTCCGGGCGCGGCTCCCGTACGCCCCGTTGGTACGCCGACCTGGGCCGCGCGGCACCGCACGAGGAGACCGTCGACTCCGGCCTCGTCTATGCCACCCGGATGTACCGACCGGCCGACCCGGACGGCGGACCGGGGGTGGCCGTCAACGTCCCCGGCCGGCCCGAGTGCCCGCGCGGCGCCGCCTACGTCCCCGTGGAGGGCGGCAACTGGCTGCTGACCCTGTCCGGAGTGCACGGGCACCACCCGCCCACGGACGGGGCCGAGTTCGCCGCGTTCAGCGCCACCGTCGGCGACCCCTGCGTCCACGAACTGCTCGCCGGCGCCGAACCGGTCTCGCCGGTGCACGGCTTCCGCGACACCTGCAACCGTCGCCGCCGCTACGAGCGCCCCGGTGCCGCACCCGACGGCCTCCTCGTCCTCGGGGACGCCGCCTGCACCTTCAACCCCGTCTACGGCCAAGGCATGTCGGTGGCCGCGCTCGGCGCGCTGGCCGTACGGGACACCCTCGACGCCGCCGGCGGCCTCGGGCCCGGCGTCCTCGCCCGGGCCCAGCGGGCGATCAGCCGCTCCGCCGAAACCGCCTGGACGGCGGCGGTCGGCGCGGACCGCCCCTACGTCCGCGGGCCGGAGACCAGGGCGGGCCTCGGTGAGCGGCTGACCACGCGGTACCTCGACCGGCTCGCCGCCCGCGCCGCCATCGACCCGGTCGTCGGCGCCGCCTTCCGCGACGTCTTCTGCCTGACCGCCGGGCCCGCCCGCCTGATGACCCCGCAGGTCCTCCTGCGCACCGTCCTCCTTCCGCGCCGCCCGGGCCTGCCGCGCCTGCCGGTCGCGGTGGAGGCGGCGTGACCAGGAGGTCGGCGGGGCGTTCCCGTGGACGCCGCCGCGGCC